>JAUMUM010000006.1:0-76448 GCA_030530685.1 Actinomycetaceae bacterium
GCGACAAGCCCCTGGAGATCGTCACCTCCCGCCAGTGGTACATCCGCAACGGCGGGCGCGAGTACGCGCAAGCCAATGGCAAGCAGCTGCGCGCCAACCTCCTCGACGCCGGCGGCGAGCTCGCCTTCCACCCCGACTTCATGCGCGTGCGCTACGACAACTGGGTCGGCGGCCTGAACACCGACTGGCTCATTTCCCGCCAGCGCTTCTTCGGCGTGCCGATCCCCGTGTGGTACCGCGTCACGCCCTCGGGCGAGGTCGACTACGACGCCGTCATCTCCCCATCCTTGGACCAGCTGCCCGTCGACCCGTCGAGCGACGTGCCCGAAGGCTTCAGCGAGGGCCAGCGTGGCGAGCCGGGCGGCTTCGTGGGCGAGGTCGACGTCATGGACACGTGGGCCACCTCCTCGCTCACGCCCCAGATCGCGGGCGGCTGGCTGACGGACGAGGACCTGTTCTCGCGCGTCTACCCCATGGACGTGCGCCCGCAGGGCCAGGACATCATCCGCACGTGGCTGTTCAGTTCGATGGTCCGCGCGAACCTCGAATTCGGGGAGAACCCGTGGAGGCACGCGGCGATCTCGGGCTGGATCCTCGACCCGGACCGCAAGAAGATGTCCAAGTCCAAGGGCAATGTCGTCACGCCCATGGACCTGCTGGAAAAGCACGGCTCGGACGCCGTTCGCTACTGGGCATCGAGTGCCCGCCTCGGCGTGGACGCCACGTACGACGAGCAGCAGATGAAGATCGGGCGGCGCCTGGCGATGAAGGTGCTCAACGCCTCGAAGTTCGCCCTGCAGATGGCCGGCGAGGGCTCCGCCGTCGAACTCGATGCCGATGCCCTGTCCGAGCCCATCGAACTCGCGCTGCTGGCCGGCCTGGCCGACGTCGTCGAGCAGGCGACGGCCGCATTCGAGACGTACGACCACACCCGCGCCCTCGAGTTGGCGGAGGCCTACTTCTGGACGTTCTGCGACGACTACCTCGAGCTCGTCAAGGACCGCGCCTACTCCGATGAGGCCTCCTCGCGCTCGGCACGGGTGGCGCTGGCCATCGCCATCGACGTCTTCCTGCGCCTGCTGGCACCCTTCATTCCCTACGCGACGGCCGAGGTGTGGAGCTGGTACCGCAGCGGCTCGGTGCATCGCGCCGCCTGGCCCGATGCCTCACAGCTCCGCCGGGCAGCGCGTGGCGCCGACCCCGAGGTCCTGCGAGTGGCGGGCGAGGCCCTGACCGCGTTGCGCAAGGTCAAATCGGAGAACAAGGTCTCCCAGCGCACGAAGTATGCCTCGGTCACGCTGGCCGTCGATCCCGCCGATCGCGAGCGCCTCGACACGGTGGCCGGCGACCTCGTTCGGGCCGCCCACATTCGCTGCGATCTCACGGTGGTCGACGCCGAAGGGCCCGTGGCGGTGGCAGCCTACGTGCTCGATCCGCCCGAGCCGAAGAAGAAGCCGGCGCCGAAGACGTCCTAGCACCCGCTCGCGGGGTCCGGTTCGACGCCGGGCCCCACGGACGTCGCTCGGTCGGCGCCCACCATCGCCCGCCGGGCCGATGCCGCCCGCTCACCGCTGCCCCGTCGGCTCCGCCCGCTCACCGCCGGAATCCACGGCGCCGAGCCGGCACCGCCCGCCCGGCCCCGCCTACCCCAGCGTCGTCCTGCCCGGCGTGGGCCCGATCCTGCCCGACGCGGCATCGCCACCCTGCCTGCGCCGGCATCGTCGTGCCGCTGAGACTTTGACAACATCCGTATCCATTCAAGTCTTCACTTAGAGCCGACCTACGTTATCGTAACTACGGTAAGTTCAGAGAGGTCCACATGAGCAACATCATCGAGATGGACGGGCGCCGCGTCGCGTTCCGCCCCGGCAAGATCACCATCAGCGACACCATGAGCATCCCGTGGGTCATGCGCAATATCGCCACGGACCGCGCGGGCAGGACGGTGATCGAACGCAAGTCATCGATCAACACGTGGGTGCCCATCACGTGGCGCCATTTCGAAAGCGAAATCCGCGCGCTTGCCCGCGGCCTGATCGGCATGGGCGTCCAGCCCGGCGACCGCATCGCCCTCATGTGCCACACGCGCTATGAGTTCACGCTCTTCGACCTGGCGACCTGGTTCGCCGGAGCCTGCGCCATCCCGATCTACGAAACCGATTCGCAGCAGCAGGCCCGCTGGATCATTGAGGACTCCCACTGCCGCTTTGCCATCGCCGAAAACCGCGCCCTGTACGATTCACTCGCTCCCCTCAAGGCCGAGGTCGACCACCTCGAGGAGGTGTTCGTCATTGAGGACGATGCCCAGGGAAAGATCGCGGCCTTCGGCAGCCTCGAGCTCGACGAGGAAGTCGACCGCCGCATTGATGCGACGAAGGCCGATGACCTCGCCACCATCATCTACACCTCGGGAACCACGGGCATGCCCAAGGGCGCGCGCCTGTCGCATCGCAACCTGCTCCACGTGGCCATCAACGGGCCCCTCGACGACAACCTCTCGACGATCGTCGCCGGCGAGCAGCGCACTCTCCTCTTTCTGCCAATGGCGCACAGCTTCGCGCGCTTCATCAATCTCATGGCCCTGTACGCCGGCAATATCATCGGCTACTGCCCCGATGCCAAAAACCTCGTGACGGATATCCAGGGCTTCAAGCCCACCTATGTGCTGGCCGTGCCTCGCGTATTCGAAAAGATCTACAACGCCGCCGACGCCAATGCCGGGCGTGGCGTCAAGCTCCGTCTCTTCCGCCACTACGCGAAGGTCGCCATCGCCTACTCGCGCGCCCTGGACACCGATGCCGGCCCCTCGGCCGCACTCAAGGCCTCCCACGCGCTGGGCGAGCGGCTCGTCTACTCGAAGCTGCGCACGCTCCTGGGCGGGGCCATCAAGAACTCGATCTCGGGCGGCGCGCCGCTGGGCGAGCGGCTCGGCCACTTCTTCCGCGGCGCCGGCATCTTCGTCTACGAGGGCTACGGGCTGACGGAGACCTCGGCCCCCACGTCGGTCAACGTGCCGGGCGCCATGCGCATCGGCTCCGTCGGCCCCGCCTACCCGGGCTGCTATGTCTCGGTGACGGACGAAGGCGAGATCATCTGCAAGGGCGACCACGTCTTTTCCGAATACCACGACAATCCCGAGGCCACGGCGGCCGCCTTCACCGAGGACGGCTGGTTCCTCACCGGCGACCTCGGGCAGATCGACGACGACGGCTTCATCTTCATCACCGGCCGCAAGAAGGAACTCATCGTCACGGCGGGCGGCAAGAACGTCGCCCCGGCCCTGCTCGAAGACCGCCTGCGCGGGCATCCGCTCGTCTCCCAGGTGGTGGTCGTCGGGGACAAGAGACCCTTCGTCGGCGCGCTCGTCACCCTCGACGCCGAAATGCTCAGCGGATGGCTTGCCAACCACGGCATGGAGAATATGAGCGTGACGGAGGCGGCCACCAACCCGCAGATCATCGCCGCCATCGACCGGGCCGTCAAGCGCGCCAACCAGGCCGTATCCCGCGCCGAGTCGATCCGCAAGTTCCGCATCTTGCCCATCGACTTCACGGTCGACAACGGCTACCTCACGCCGTCAATGAAGACCAAGCGCACCCTGATCATCGCCGACTTCGAGGCCGAGATCGAAAAGCTCTACCAGAGCTAGGCGTCGCCCGGAGCTGGAAGTCACCGGGCGAGGCCCGGCATCGATATCGAACCGGTGCCGGGCCTCAATTGCACGCCCGCCACCCAGATTGCGTCAGCCAAACTCGCGGTCGACCTGGCGAACGAGGACAACCAGTCCGATGACGCTCACAAACGCGGACGGGAACATTACCAGGGGGAGGTAGCCCGTGTCTCCCACCGCTATGCGAAAGATACCGTAGGCGAGTAGCGTCCACACAGCCACGATTTCCACCGCCACAATGACGACGGGCCGGTGGCTCCTGGCATAGGTCTTCAATAGGAGGCGGCCTCCCCCTGGAAACGCGTCGGTGAGCGCGCCAAGCTGCCTTGCCACCTTGATTACCGTCACGATGGATACTCCCATCAGAACGCTGGCGAGCGCGGACGCCTGCGTGGTCGAACCGCCACCGAAGGCGCTGACAATCCACCCTGCGGGAATAGCCGCCAGCAGTCCCACGAGGGTGGCGAGCTGCACGGTGTGAACGAGCCGGGTGACGAATACATTGATGACGCCGCGAACGGTCGGATCATTCGGAGTGAGCGCGGCGACGTCGGCCAGAACGCGAGCCGCACCGACCTCGTCGCCGCGCTTGACGCGCACGAGCGCCATCTGAAGGAGGACGGGATGCAGCGAGGGGTCGAGCCGGAATGCTTCCCGTAGCTCCCGCTCCGCCGCGGCCGCGTCGACCTTGGTGAGTACCACTCCCAGGAGGTGGTGCGCGAAAGGGTCCTCGGGGTCCAGGCGCAACGCCTCGCGGCACGCGGCGAGCGCCTCGTCCCGCCTGCCCTGTTCGTGCAGGGCCTGGGCGAGCACGACGAATGTGCGGGCATCCTCCCCATCCAGCCGGAGAGCGGTCCTGGCCGAGCGCTCCGCCCCGGCAAAGTCCTCTAGCGCGGCCAGTGAGCGGGCAAGGGCTTTGTGGGTCTGGGCGTCGTCGGGCTCGCATGCCACCGCCCGCTGGGCTGAGATGAGCGCCTCCTCGTTGCGCTCGGCTGTCAGGTTGATGTCGACGAGGATCAGTTGCGTATCGCACTCACGCTCGGGGTACTGGCGCAGCAGCCCGAAGAGGATGCCCATGGCGCGCTCGTCCTGGCCGAGCTCGGCAAGTTGGATGGCCATGGTCGCCTGCCGGCTGTAGTCGTCCTGCTGGTCCCCGCTCACAGGAGCCTGCGCTTTCGCATCCACGTGCGCAGATCCTCGTACTCGCCGGAGTGGTCGGCGTAGGCGACGACGTTGCGGGCCATGTCGAACCACGGCCCCGCGGAGGGGCGGACCTCGCCAATGGCGGCCAGGAGGTCGCGCATCTGCACCATTCGGGTCACCCCGGTGGCCAGGCTGTCCATGAGGGCCTTTTCGGCCGCGGTCTCGCAGACATGGGCGAGGTCGGCGCCGGTCAGCCCGTCGGTGGCTCGCGCGAGGCGAGCCAGGTCGATGCCCTCGACGGGGCGGTCCTTCAGGTGCGTGTAGAGAATCGCGGCCCGGGCGGGTTCGTCGGGCGGGAGCACGAGCACGGTCCGATCAAAGCGGCCCGGCCGACGCAGGGCGGCGTCGATGTCCCAGGGGGCGTTGGTGGCGGCGAGTACGTAGACGCCATCGTTGTCCGAATCGAGGCCGTCGAGGTCCTGGAGAAGTTGGTTGACGACGCCGCGCAGGCCGGACGTGCGATTGAGGGTTCGCTTGAGGCCAACGACGTCGAGCTCGTCGAAGAAGATGACGCACGGCGTGCTGGCCCGGGCACGCTCGAAGACGGCGTGGAGATTGGCCTCCGAGTTGCCGATGAACTGGTCAAGGATGTCGGTGATGGTGACGTTGATGAAATTGGCGCCCATCTCACCGGCAACGGCGCGGGCGATGAAGGTCTTGCCGACGCCGGGTGGGCCGTACAGGAGCAGGCCTCCGCGCAGGCTCTTGCCGTAGAGTCTGCGCAACTCGGGGTTGCGCATCGGCGCGAGGAAGGAGATTTCCAGGCGCTGCTTGACGTCGTCCATTCCTCCGACGTCGGCCAGGCGGATTGACGGTGCCTCGACCTCCCAGTCCTCGGGGGCGGCGCCCTGGTCGCTGACGGCGCGCTCGACCCTCTGCGGCGTGGGCGGTGCCGCGCCCATATCCTCGCCGTCGACAAACGGCGCAGCCGGGCCGACGCCGAGATCCTCCTCGGCCCTGTTCCAGTCAAAGGCCTCGTGAGCGGGATCGGCTTCCGGTTGGCGATCGGCTTCCGGTCGCGGCCCGTCCAAGGCGCCAGGCAGCGGCTCGGCGCCGTGCGGCTCGCCCACCGCGGCTGACGTGCCGCTCACCGAAGCATCCTCGACCCTGCCTCCCGGCTGTGGCTCGCGCCGCACGGACTCCGCCATCGGCGCACCGCCCGCCGACTGCGACGCCTCCACGCCTCCATCCACCGTGCCGGCGTTTCCTTCGGCCGGCTTCAGTGCCCTGGCCATGATGCCGCGGGCCTCGGCACTGTCCGGGCGGTGCTGGAGGGCTATCGCGCAGTGGGTGATCGCCTCGTTCTCACGCCCGGCCGAGACGAGGAGATCGGCCAGGTGAAGGCGAAGCGGCACGTCGTCCGGCGACGATTCGACGGCGCGCAACAGGGAATCAATGAGGGGGTCACTCATACGACGATCTTATGTGGGCCGCCGATTGCTACGTCAGGAAATGAGACGACAAGGGAAGTTACTACCGCCCGGCTGCTCGACCGACCACCCACGACCGGATTTCCCCTTCACTCCCGGCTTTCGCTGGCGATTGCCTCGTGGTGGCGAATGACTTCGGCGACGATGAAGCGCAGATACTTCTCCGCGAAGACGGGGTCGAGCCCGGACTCCAACGCCAGGGCCCTCAGGCGCTCAATCTGGCGTGCCTCCCTCTCGGGATCGGACGCGGGCAACCCGGCCTCGGCCTTGAGCATGCCCACCGACTGCGTGCAACGAAAGCGCTCGGCGAGCAGATGGACGATCGCGGCGTCGAGGTTGTCGATCGTCTGGCGATACTCGCCGAGCATGCGCCGGTGCCTTTCCTCCATCACCGACCCCTCAGGCGCTCTTGCCGCTGGCGGTCTTCTTGAGCACGAGCTTGGGCGTGGACTGGCCGGCAACCGTCGCGGCGTCGAACACGATCGACTCGACGTCCGGGCGGGAGGGGATGTCGAACATGGCGTCGGCCAGGAGCCCCTCCATGATCGAGCGCAGTCCCCGCGCTCCCGTTCCCCGCGAAAGCGCCTCGCTCGCTATCGCGCGCACGGCGTCGTCGTCGAGCTGAAGGCGAACCCCGTCCAGGTCGAACATGCGCTCGTACTGGCGGACCAGGGCATTCTTCGGCTCGGTGAGGATGCGCACGAGGTCGTCCTCGGTCAGTTCCTCGGTTGCCGCCACGACGGGCAGGCGGCCGACGAGTTCGGGGATGAGCCCGAACTTGTGCAGGTCCTCGGGCGTGACCTCGGCCAGGATCTCGCTGCCGTGGTCGGCGTCGTGAAGCTGCGATCCGAAGCCGATTCCGCGGCGTCCCGCCCTGGAGGAAATGATCTCCTCCATGCCCGCGAATGCCCCCGCGCAGATGAACAGCACGTTGGAGGTGTCGAGTTGCAGGTATTCCTGCTGAGGGTGCTTGCGGCCGCCCTGCGGCGGGACGGAGGCGACGGTGCCCTCGATGATTTTCAGCAGTGCCTGCTGCACGCCCTCGCCGGAGACGTCGCGGGTGATCGAGGGGTTTTCGGATTTGCGGGAAATCTTGTCGATCTCGTCAATGTAGATGATGCCGACCTCGGCGCGCTTGATATCGTCGTCCGCGGCCTGAATGAGCTTGAGGAGGATGTTCTCGACGTCCTCGCCCACGTAGCCGGCCTCGGTCAGGGCCGTCGCGTCGGCGATGGCGAAGGGCACGTCGAGCATGCGCGCCAGGGATTGCGCCAGATAGGTCTTTCCCGTGCCGGTGGGGCCGAGCAGGAGGATATTGGCCTTGCCGATCTGTACCTCGTCGGCCTCCTTGCGCTGCGGCCTGGACTGGGCGCGGATCCTCTTGTAGTGGTTGTAGACGGCGACGGCGAGCGTGCGCTTGGCCGCGTCCTGCCCCACGACGTACTCGTTGAGGAAGTCGTAGATCTCCTTGGGCTTGGGCAGGGAGTCCAGCGAGAAGTTGTCCTCGTCGTGGGCCAGTTCCTCGGCGATGATGTCGTTGCACAGGTCGACGCATTCATTGCATATGTAGACGCCGGAACCGGTGATGAGCTTCTTCACCTGCCGCTGGCTTTTCTGACAGAACGAGCACTTGAGCGTATCTGCTGCATCTGCCGTACGGGCCATTGATTCTCCCTACAACCTAGAGCGGCGCCTTCCGCCGCTAAACCACAGCCATCCTCGCATCGAAAGCCGCTGGCGTCACGTTGCGACGCGGGTTTTCGTGAGAAAGGTTACCCGGGCCACGTTCGGTTTTTCCAGGCGAACATCATTGCGAGACAGCACCCGTCCCCGCACGAGGGAGCGCCACGCCCGGCCCAACCGGACGAAGGACCCCGCGACCGGAGCATTATCCACACGGCCGCGGGGTCCACCTATTCGAAACAGAACGCGACGCCCTGCGAATCGCTTCACGCACACGGCCCCGGGCCGGCACCGTCAGGGCGTCGGCTTCGTCTTCCTGGGCGTGAGCACCTGGTCGACCAGGCCGTACTCCTTGGCGGCATCGGCCGTGAGAATCTTGTCGCGCTGGATGTCGCTCTTGATCTCGTCGGCGGGCTTGCCCGTGTGGAAGGAAAGAGTGTCGCACAGCCAGTTGTTCATGCGCTCGAGCTCGTCGGCCACGATGGCGATGTCCGAGGCCTGCCCGCGCATGCCCTCCATGGCCGGCTCGTGGATGAGCACGCGCGCATTGGGCAGGGCGAGGCGGCGCCCCTCGGCCCCGGCGGCGAGCAGGACGGCCGCGGCGGAGGCGGCCTGGCCAAGGCACACCGTCTGGATCTGCGGCTTGATGTACTGCATCGTGTCGTAGATGGCCGTTAGGGCCGTGAAGGAGCCTCCGGGCGAGTTGATGTACATCGTGATGGGCGAGTCCGGATCCTGCGACTCGAGGACGAGCAGCTGGGCCATGACGTCGTCGGCCGAGGCGTCGTCGACCTGGACGCCCAGGAAGATGATGCGGTCCTCGAAGAGCTTGGCGTACGGATCCTGACGCTTGTATCCGTAGGGCGTGCGCTCCTCGAAGTTGGGCAGGATGTAGCGCGCGGACGGCATGGCGGGTGCGCCGCCGCCGAACTGGGAAGCCGTGGGCATGCCGGCATTGAGGTTCGTCATGTTCACTCCTGGGAATTCTGGCCGATGGACTGCGCGCTGGCGACGATGTGGTCGACGAATCCGTAGTCGAGCGCCTCCTGGGCGTTGAACCAGTGGTCGCGGTCGGAGTCCTCGAGGATCTGCTCGACCGTCTTGCCGGTGTCCGTGGCGGTGATCGAGGCGAGTTCCATCTTCATCTGAAGGATGAGGTCCGCGTTGATGCGGATGTCCGTGGCGGTCCCCCCGGCGCCACCGAGCGGCTGGTGCAGCAGCACGCGGGTATGGGGCGTGATGTAGCGCTTGCCCTTCGCGCCGGAGGTGAGCAGGAACTGGCCCATGGACGCGGCCATGCCCATGCCGACGGTGACGACATCGGGCTTGATGAACTGCATCGTGTCGTAGATGGCCATGCCCGCCGTGATCGACCCGCCGGGCGAGTTGATGTACAGGTAGATGTCCTTGTTCGGGTCTTCCGCGGCCAGCAGGAGCATCTGCGCGCAGATGATGTTCGCGTTCTCGTCGCGGACCTCGTCACCGAGCCAGATGATGCGCTCCTTCAGAAGACGGTTGTATACCGAGTCCCCCAGGCCAAAGCCCTGCTGGCGGGACTCCTGCATTGCGGGAGTTGTGCTCACGCGCTGTCCTTCCTCATCCGGGCCTAGCCCGGAACTGTCTTCACAGCTGCACGCCAGGCGACGTGCAGTCATTTCCACCACTGAACCTTAACCGTGAAACGGTGGCTTCTATGCCCCGGCCTCCCGCCTTTTCGCTAACGGCGCATAGTCCGCGAGCGCCCATTGGACGCGCGACGCGGGCGGCGAGGTTCCACTGGCCGGGCGGCCACGCCCCGCCTGCCGCTGGGCCTTGGGGCCGCTGCCGCTGGCCCTGGGCGAGACTGCTGCGGGCATCGGAGCGGGCGCGAGGCCTGCGCGCGACGGACTGAGCATGCGCGAGGCACCAGACCCGCAAGGAGCCACCGACAGAAACGCGAGCGCGGGGCGAGCCCTCGTCCCGCCCCGCGCTACACGTCCTGACCGCTCTTGGCCCGCCGCCTATCGCTCGAGCTTTTCCAGGAGCGTCTTGCGGTTCTTGCCGGCCTTCTCGGCTTCGATGACCCGCGCCTTCTCCTCGTCATCGACATTGGCGACGTAGGCGATGACCTCGTCGACCTTGGCCGAAGCGGGATCGAATGCACCATCCTCACCCGAAACCTTCGCGGCCTCGGCCTCTGCAGCCTCGCCACCGGCCCGTGCGGCCGATTGCGCGACGCCGAACTGCGGCACCTTCTCCCCCTCGGGGGCCTCGCCGATGACGGACACGACGTCGACACTCTGGCCCTCGGTATCGACGACAGTGGCCAGGCGCAGGTAGGACAGGACCGCCTTGCCGCGCGCGAGCTCGGAAGCGAACGCGCCGAGCTGATTGGACTGCGCCGCGGCCTGGATGAACTGGTTGGGATCCATGCCGTAGGCCTGGGCCTGCTCGACCATGAAGTTGAAGAGCTCGTTCTGCTCGACCTGTACATCGAAGCCCTCGGCCAGCACATCGAGCAGGAGTTGGTCACGCATGAGCCGCTGAGTCTCCTCGCGAGCCTCGACGGCGTGCGGGTCGTCCGGCTCCTTGCCCTCCTGCTCGAGGTGGCGGGCCACTTCCTCTTCGACCGCGTTCGTCGGCAGGTCGAACTCGACGGACTCGCGCAGCTGGGAAACGACCTTGTCGCGGGCCGCGTACACCTGGTTCGTGGCCTTGTCCTTGGCGACCTGCTCGCGGAGGTCCTCGCGCAGCTCGGCGACCGTGTCGAACTCGGAGGCAAGCTGGGCAAAGTCGTCGTCGGCCTCGGGAAGCTCCGACTCCTTGACGTTTTGGACCGTGACGGTGACGTCGGCCTCCTCACCTTCGTGCTCACCGCCGGCGAGCTTGGTCGTGAAGGTCGCGGTGTCGCCGGCCTTGAGCCCGGTCAGGGCCTCGTCGAGCCCCTCGACCATCGTGCCCGAGCCAATGCGGTAGGACACGCCGGTGACCGAGTCGACCTCCTCGTCGCCAATCGTGGCAACCATGTCGATGGAGACGTAGTCGTCCTGGGCGGCCGCGCGGTCGACGTCCTTGAGGCTGCCGAAGCGCTCGCGCAGGGAGTCGAGGCGGGCGTCGACGTCCTCCTCGGTGACCTCAACCGGATCGACCGTGATCGTCACGCCGGAGGGGTCGGGGATGATGATCTCCGGGCGCACGTCGACGGTGACCTCGAATACGAGGTCGGAGGTGTCGCCCTTCTCGACGGGGGCCTGCGTGACGTCAACCTGCGGGCGCGACATGGGATGCAGGTCATTGGATGCAACAGCCTGGCCGTAGTACCCGTCCAGCGACTTGTTGACGGCCTCCTCAACGATGACGCCACGGCCGAAGCGCGCCTCGAGAACGCGGGCCGGGACATGTCCGCGACGGAACCCGGGGATGTTGACCTGCTTGCTTATTTCCTTGGCGGCCGTGTCGATCGCGGGTTTGAATTCCTCGAACGGAACCTCGATGGTCACCTTGACCTTGGTAGGCTCGAGATTTTCGACGGAGCTCTTCACTAGGGTCTCTCCAGTTAGCTATTGGGGGCGGTGGCCGCCCGTTTCGGTTGAGGAGCCGGAACTGACCGGCATCCACTGGTTGCCAGGCGCGCGGCGAATGCGCGCATACCGCTCAATACTACGACACCGCCGGCGTTCGCCGCGATTCCCCGGACGATCTCACGTCGGCTTTTGCAACGCGGTTGCCCGGGCCCGGCACGACCCTTCGCCCACCGTCACCCGCCGCCGTCCGCCACCGTTGCCAACCGGTCACCACCGCACCCGCCCCGCGCCCACCACAATGCCGCAAATTGGCAAGGGTGCGGCGCTCTATGTACCATTGACGGCGGTAGCGTGTCCGAGCGGCCGAAGGTGCAGCACTCGAAATGCTGTGTGGTGAATAGCCACCGCGGGTTCAAATCCCGCCGCTACCGCTCTCATCGGGGTGCGAAGGCTCACGGGTCTTCGCACCCTTTTCTCGTCGGTCACCTCTACCCGTGGCGTATCGCGCGACCTCAGCCACCCGCTCGAAGAACTCGGCGGCCTTTGGTGAGACCTATCCCGAGCCTGAGGTGTAACCCGCCGCGACATCATGTTCGAGTTCTTGTAGCCTGAGGGCATTACGTACGTAACGTAGATTGGTAGGCACATTGACTAATACCCCCCTGAATTATTTTGACGGTTCACAGAGTGGGCCGTTTTCTCAGAGTTCCTACGCTGCCGCGCCGCAGCCCGGCGCCAATAACCAGCTACCCACCTATCCCGCCAGTTCGGGCGCGTATCCTCCGCCACCGAATCCGTACGCAGCGTACGGTGCGATCAGCCCCAAGAGCCGCGTGGCCGCCCTCCTTCTGTGCATTTTCCTCGGCCAGTTCGGAGGCCACCGTTTTTACGTCGGAAAGATTGGAACCGGAATCGTCTGGCTGCTGACATTTGGATTCCTCGGCTTCGCTGTCATTTTTGACATCATTATGATCTGTGTGGGGTCCTTCTCCGACAGTGACGGCCTCAAGGTTCTGCGCTGGGGAGACTGAAGGAGCGTCAAACGTAAAGGTGCCGGGAGCGAGGTCGCTCGTCCCGGCACTTTTGCGTGCACTTGCAACAGCCTCCGGCATCGACTGCGTCGGCCGGCAAGCGAGGCCTGTCCCCGGTCCGGGCGCCGCCACGCGAACCGTTTGAGGAGCGCCACACGAACGGCTGCACGGACAGCTAGCCATCTACGGCGCGACGGTCGCGGCCGACGAGTCGGACGATGTGGCAGACCTGAAAGCTAGCCGCCTACGTGGCCACGGCGGGCAGAGTGATCGACACCTGGGTTCCCACGCCCAGGCGCGAGTCCAACGAATAGCTGCCACCGTGCCGCGACACTATGGTCGCCACGAGCGTCAGTCCCAGCCCGTACCCCGGGCGGCCGCGAGCGTTGCCCGCGCGGCCGAGTTCTTCCCAGACGGTCTGAACATCGTCGGCGGGAATGCCGATGCCGGTGTCGGCGACGACGAGTGTGACGCTGCCCCGCTCCTCGCTCCCGCGGATCTCGATGCGCGCGGAGGGCTCTGTGTACTTGGCCGCGTTGGAGACGAGGTTGTAGACGGCCGAGTAGAGGAGGTCGGCGTCGCCCGCCACGTGGGGAAGCGGCCAGGGGGCCTCCGGGAAGGCGAGCACGAAGGATCGCGACTCGCCCGCGGATTCGAGCTGCTGGGACACCGCCTCGACGGCGTCCCTCGCGGTTTCCTCCAGGTCCACCTCCTCGTAGTGGATCTCGGCGGTCTCCAGATCGGAGAGCTTGCGAAGATCCGTCAGCAGGCGGCTCATTCGGCTCGACTGGGCGTCGATGATGCCGCGACTCGCGGCCGCGTCACCCTCCTCGAAGATGGCGGCCCGAATGGCCGTGAGAGGGTTCTTCAGTTCGTGGTCGAGCCTGCGCAGGAACTGCCGGTGCGCGAGCGACTGCGCGGCGTCGGATTCGCGCCATCCCCGGGCGTAGTGGGCCGACGCGCGGCGGCGCAGGACCCAGCCGCCGACGAGGACGAGGCAGACGGCCCCACCCGCCAGGGCGGCCAGCGCGGGCAATTCGATGGCGAAGAGCAGTTGGCGGCGCTCGCCCGTCGTCCACCATGCCACCGCCGCGACGCAACCGGCTATCAGTGGCAGGAGGCAGAAGAAAAGCGTACGCACCGTTGGGCGCTTGACCGGGCCTCGCCTCCGCCCGCCGCCCGCGCGTTTTCGCCCGACGGCCTGCCCGCGATCGACCTGCGAGCCGACCAGCGCCGACTTCTGCGCCTGTCGGGCAGTCTCCGGGGATCCGGACGAGGCCATGGGCGCAGCATGCCAGAGCGGGGCCGCCGCGACGGAAGCCGTGGGCGCGGCTGCCGAACCCGTTGGCATGGCGGAACCCGTTGGCACAGCTGCGGAGTCTAGGGGCGCGCCGGCGGGATTCGGGAACTCATTAGCAGAACCGAACTGCGAACCCGCAGAACTCGGCGGCGGGCCGGCCTCCGCCGGCCGCATGCTTTCCCGGAGGTTTCCCTCCCGAGTGCCGGAGGCCGGCCAGTTGGCTGCTGTCTCCTGGTTGGCGGCCGGCTCACGGTCGTGCCGCCTCACGCCCGCACCTTCCCGATGAACCGGTACCCGATGGAGGGAACGGTTTCGATGTACGCAGGGGACGTCGGGTCGTCGCCGAGGACACGGCGGATCTCGCGGATGCGGTGGTCGACGGCCCGGGTCGATGTGACGAAATCGATGCCCCACAGGGCCGCGAGCAGGCGCTCGCGCGTGTGGAGCTCCCCCGGATGGGTCATGAGATAGTCGAGGAGCATTGATGCTTTGGGCGTGAGCGTCAGTTCCCGCCCGCCGAGGAAGGTGCGGCGCGAGACGCGGTCGACACTCAGGTCGCCACACACGAGCCGATCAGCTGCTGACAGGGGCTTTGCCGCTCCCGCCGCCGTGCGGCGCAGGACGGCCCGTATGCGCGAGACGAGTTCCTGCGGGTCGAAGGGCTTGGACAGGTAGTCGTCCGCTCCCTCGTCGAGGGCGGCCGAGCGTTCGTAGGACTGGTTGACCTGGGTGAGGAGGATGATGGGCGTCCAGCCGTCCTTAGCGCGGATTTGCCGCACGAGTTCGCGCCCGTCCATGCGTGGCATGAGCACGTCAGAGACGACGATGTCGGGCAGGGCCTCGTCGTGGAGCCGCAGGCCGTCGACGCCGTCGCGGGCCGTGAGCACGGAGAAACCAGAACGCTCCAGGTAGCGGGCGAGGGCGTCGGTGATGGCCTCCTCGTCGTCGACGAGCAGAACCTTCTGCTTGGGGACCTCGGGATGGTGTGGACGCATGGCTTTCCTCGTATAACAGAGCTGTGGGGCGCCGCCAATGACACCCCACAGCTTACCGGTTGCCCAGACTTCACTTGTTCGTCGATGGCCGTTCGTCGATCCCGTGTGCCTGTGCTCGGCCGTCAAGGGACGCGATCGGATGTCACTGAGCCTGACGAATCGTGTTGTCCGCTCCGCCATCCATCTTCAGCGTGGGCGCAGAACCTTCGTGCCAGACGACCTCGGAATCCGTACCGAGGAAGGTGACGGTTCCCACCGTCTTGGCGTAAACCTTGACGTTCGAAGCAGAGACGACAAGGTCCTGCACGTCGTCGGCCACGACGACGCTGCCGGAGCCCTGGACGTGAAGCTCCCTGACGTCTTCGTCGACCCGCACCTTCGAATCTGCGTTCTGCACAGCAAGCGCGCCGGTCGGGTCGGGCTTGACGGCGCTCGTGGTCTGCCCGACGGCATCCTGCCAGTCAGGGTCTTGGATGTCGTTCCAGTCGTCCGAGTCGTCATCGTCGTCCGTGGCCGGTTGCTGCTGGGTTTCCGACGGAGATGCGGAATCGGCCTGCGAAGCCGAGTCTGACGCGGAGGGCGAGTCCGTCGGCTTGGAGTCCTGCTGCGTCACTTCCACGGGGGCGGCTGTCTTATCGTCGTCATCCCGGTCTTTTTCGACGCTGACAGAGCAGGCCGAGGCGCACAGGGCGATTCCGGCCGCCAGAGCGATGACGCGAATTTTCGATGAGAGCATTGTTTATTCCTTTCGAGGATGAGGGGCAAGGGGCGTCCCTCATGAAGTGACGGTGGCAGCGGTGGCCTTGGACCCCGCAACCGACGGATCTTATAGTGACGATCCGATTGGCTGTCGGTCAAATGCACCTCCTGGCCATATGTGCAGTCTATTAGGCGGATGCAGCAGGGTTGTCGCACCGTTGTATCAGGTTAGCGACATGCGTTGGCGCCGCCATCGCGGGCATTGGAAGCCCTTTCGGCACGCCGCATCGGCCCTGCCCTCGGCCGCGAGGGAGGCAGAGGTCCGGCCCCTCGAAGAGCGCGTGGCGAAGCACACAGCAGACGATCGAGAACCACACCGGCCGTCACAAAGCACAGGTCCTATCATGAAGAACCTCCACCGGCCATGCCGTCATGGACCGCGGCAGGCCCGTACCAAAGCGAGGGGCGACACTCCACCCACCGTGGGCACCGTCATTGTCAAGAAGGTCGTCGCGACGTGAGAGAGCCTGCCGATCGGTCCGCCAGGCCCGTACCATGAAAAAATGAGCGACACCGCCGCCCACGAGCCGCAAAGTACCGCGAATGGAGATTCGCCCTCCCCCACTGACGTGGACGATTTCGAGGCGCGCATCGACCTCGCTGAAGAACTCGTCGATCAGGGGAGCCTCGTCGAAGCGATCGAGATCTACGAAGACCTACTGGACGAGGCCGCATCCGCCAGCGGAGCGGACGGCGGCGACGCGGTGGCCGTACGCCGTCGCCTTGGCGAAACGTGCACGCTCTTCGGCGACTACGCCCGGGCCATCGAGTTGCACGAGGAAAACCTGCGGACCGTTCTGGCCACCGCCGGATCGGACGATCCCCTTGTCTCGACGTACCGCTCCGTCCTCGGCTTCGCCTTCGATTCGGCCGGCGACTACGCCCGGGCCGCGCAACTCCACGAAGACGCCCTCGAAAGCCGACTGCACGTCCTCGGCCCGGACGATCCGCAGACCCTGCGGTCTCGCAACAACCTCGCCTCGTCGCTGAACTCGGCCGGCGATCACGATCGCGCCATCGAACTCCACGAAAGGAATCTGGCCGACTACGAACGCGTCCTCGGCCCGGACCATCCGGACACGCTCGTCAGCCGCAACAATCTCGCCTCTGCGCTCGATTCGGCGGGAGACCACACGCGCGCACTCGCCCTTAACGAGCGGAATCTGGCCGACTTGGAACGCGTGCTCGGCCCGGACAACCCCGACACCCTGACAGCGCGCAATAACCTCGCAATATCCCATCTTTCCGCCGGCGACTACGATCGGGCGCTCGAGCTGTTCGAGCAGCTGCTCGAGGGCCAGAACCGCCTTGTCGGGCAGGCCCACCCTTCCACTTTCGATTCCCGCAGCAACCTTGCGGCGACTCTAGAAGCCGCGGGGGACTACGCGCGTGCGGCCGACGTGCTCGCCGAGCTGCTGGCTGACCAGCAGGAGGCGTACAGCCCCGACCACCCGGACAACTTCACCGTGCGCTCGCGCCTGGCAGAAGCCTACTTCGATCTGGGCGAGCACGCCCAGGCAATCGAGACGCTCGAATGGGACCTGGACGAATGGGAGCGAGTCACAGGGGCCGACAGCCAGGAGAGCCTGCAGGAGCGCAACCGCCTTGCCCTCGTTCACATGGAGATAGGTGAACTGGCCCGGGCGATTGAGTTGCTCGAACTCAACCTCGCGCATCTTCGCCAGACGGTGGGCGAGGACCATCCAGACACATTCGTCACCCGCCACAATCTGGCCCGAGTACTCGCGCGGCTAGGCGAGTACGGCGCCGCGATATCGCTGCTCGAAGAGCTCGCGAGCGCCGACATCGACGAGAATGAGGCCGACGAGGCGCTCGCCGTGCTCGACACCCTGGCCGCCGTGCATCAATCGCGTTCAGACATGGAATCTGCGGTCGAGGCCTACCGGAAAGCCCTGGATGGGCGCGTGCGGGTTCTCGGCGCCGAGAACCCCGAAACGCTCACATCTTCCCAGAATCTTGCGATCGCCTACTTCGAGGCGGGGCGCATCACGCATGCCGTAGAACTCTTCGAGGAAACGCACGGGGGGCTGCAGGCCGTCCTCGGCGAGGATCATCCCGAGACGAGGGTCGCCCGAAGCAACCTGGCACGGGCCTACGGTGCGGCCGGCGACCACCAGCGCGCCATCGAGCTCGGCGAAGCGGCACTGGCGACCGAACTTCGCATCCAAGACCAAGACAGCCCCGGCGTGCTCGCGCTGCGCAAGACTTTGGCCGTCGCCTGCGCCCGCGGCGGCCAGGCCGAGCGCGCCGCCGAGCTGCACGAGGAGAATCTGGACGCCGAGTGCCGCATTCTCGGTCCGCATTCGCGGGAGGCGACCGTCACCCGCCTGATGCTCGCCGAACTGACGGCGCAAGCCGGGCGGCCCGAGGAGGCTTCGCAGCTCGTGCGCCAGGCCCGGCGGGACGCTTCGGACACGGCGGATGCAGACGATGAGCTGTTGGAAATGGTCGAGCAGATCGACGCCCGGGTGCGGGCGGCGCGCGGAGGAGATAACGAGGACGAGGCCGGCGCCGCAAACGGCGGAGCAGGAACCGGCGCGGGCGGCGACGAGGGAATCGAAGGCGGCTCCTGATAGCTCGCGCCGTTCCCAGCAATTCGGCTTGTCGGCGGTCACGCGGGGGCGGGCCGGCCGCGAGCTCCTCGACAAGATGGCTGCAGTCCGTGCGGCGGTCACGTGGGGGGCGGCCGGCCTCTTACCCGCAAACCGCGTGGGTATCGCTCCCTCTGGCACACAGGCCACAGACTTGGATAGGTTACTGAGCGGCTGCTTTCTTGAGCGTGATGAGGATGGTTGTGTCGGTGGCGGAACGTGACATTTTTTCTCGCGAGCAATCCGTGGCGTACCTGCTCGAGCGGGCAGGAAGCAGCGACGCCCGGGCTGCGGGCGACCTCGCCGCCAGCCTGGACGACGTCGCCGTAGCCGTCATCCAGGCGGCCGCCACCATCAAAATGCGCGGCTACAGCCTTGACGGCTACCACCGCATGCTCACCCAGTCGCTGCCCACCGCGCCCGAGATGCGAGCAACCGCCCGGGGCGCCGATGCCGCAGGCGAGATCGAGCCTGAAGTCGGCGAAGCAGCCACCCCGGTCCAGGGCGCGGTATCGCGAACCGCCACCCCTGCATCCCCCGGCTCGCCGACCTCCCCCGTCCGACCCAATTCCCTCGTGTACAAGGCCGTGCGCATGGCCTACCAGGTCGCCCTCGACCAGCTCGCCCAGCGCGACAGGGCCGCCGCCAACGCTGCCCACCGTCAACTCCTCGCGCTATCCCTCCTCGCGGAATCGGGCGTGCCACACACCTGGCTCGACGTCCTCTCCCCAGATGTCGAGGCCTCCCGCGTGGGCCTGCAGGCACTCGACGATCTGGACATCGTCACTCGCGACGGTCATCTCGTCGTCCTCCACCCACTGCAGGGTCGCGTGGTCCGCGAGGACTTCGTGGCCGGCCGCTTCGCCTCGAACGCGCTCGCCCAGCCGGCGCTGGAGGTTCTAGACGCCGTCGATCCAACAGACAAGGCCGATGTCGAATACCAGCGTGCCGTCACGCTCGAGCTCATCGCTCAGTTCCAGTCCATCTGTCAGCAGCCGCACTCCCACGTCCTCGTATCGCATGTGGCCGGAAAGCTGAAGTTCGTCCTGTCGTGGGCGTCCAGCCTCGGCCTGGGCGAGGACGCCACGCGCCTGGAGCCGCTCGTCGACAAGGTCATCGCCGAGCTGGATCGCGACGACCTGACCGCCCTCGTCCTGCGCAATAACCTCGCCAGCGTCTTTAGGTCCGTTGGCGACCTCCAGCGGGCGCTGCCCCTGTACGAACAGAATCTCGTCGAGGCCGAAAGCCGCGAAGGCGTCGATGCGGCGAGCGTGACCACACTCCGAGGCAATCTCGCCTCCGCCCACGAGGCGGCGGGAAACTTCGGGCGCGCGATTCCGCTGTTCGAGCAGGCCGTGGCAGACCGCGAGCGCATACTCGGCCACGATCACCCCAGCACGCTCGACCTGCGCGACAGCCTGGCGTGCGCACTGGAGGCAAGCGGTAACCTCGCCGGTGCGGTCCCGCTCTTCGAGGCCAATCTGGCCGACGCGCGGCGGGTGCTCGAGCCGGACCACCCTTACCTGCTGAGCTTTAGCATCAACCTGGCGACGTCGTACCTGGAATCCGGCGATTACGCGCGGGCGATACCGGCGCTTCAGGAGGCGCTCGCGGGCCAGGAGGCGGCAACGGGGCCAGACGACTCGACGGCGGTGGCGCTGCGGGCCAGTCTGGGACGAGCGTACAACGCCATGGGGGATCCGGCGGGCGCCCTGCCCTTCCTCGAGCGGGTGGCTGCCGACACGCTTCGCTCCTTCGGGCCGAACCACGTCGAGACCCTCGTAGCCCAGAACAATCTGGCCAACGCCTACGAGGCCGCCGGACAGACGGCGCGCGCCATGGAGCTGCACGAGGCCAATCTTTCCGCCCACATCCGCCTGCTGCCCCAGGGCGACCCGCGAACCCTGACCCTGAAGGACAACCTCGCGGCGATGTGCCGCGCATCGGGCCGCTACGCCAGGGCGATCGCGCTCTACGAGGAACTCGTCGCCTTCGCCGAGGCCGCCTACGGCACGGGGGATTCGGCGACTCTCCTGTGGCGCGATCGGCTCGCGGATGCCTACGCGGACGTCGGCGATACCGCGCGGCGCTCGCACCTGACCGAACGCATCCTGGCCGATCGCGAGCGTCTGCTCGGCACCAGCCACCCGGACACGTGCCGAACCAGGCACATCCTGGCGGGATTGGCCGCCGACGCCGGCGAGACCTCGCGTGCCATCGAGCTCCACAGGCAGAATCTGGAGGTTTCGCTTCGGTCCGGTGATCGCCTCCAGGTTCTCGATTCGGAAGCGGGGCTCGCCCGTGCCTACGAGGCGGCGGGAAGGCTCGATCGGGCGATCGCGGCCTACGAGGAGGCCGTCGGTGACGCCGAGGACCTCCATGGTCGCCACTCCGAGCACACCGTCGACCTGCGCACGAACCTGGCGCTCGACTACATGCGAGTGGGCGACGCCGCCAGGGCCCTGCCTCTGCTCACGGAGCTGGCCTCCGACGCCGAACGCGTGGTCGGACCCGATGCCCCCGCGGCGCTGTCGGCCCGGCAGCACCTGGCGGCGGCCTACGAGAAGCTCGGGCAGCCGGATCGGGCGATCCCCGAATTGGAGGCGTGCCTGCGCGCCGTCGAGCGGACCGACGGCGCGGAGCATGCCAAGGCCTTCGCCCTGCGCGACCGGCTCGCCGCGGCCTGTGGCTCGGCGGGCCAAACGCAGCGCGCGGTCGGCCTGAGCGAGGACAACCTCGATCTGGCGTCGCGCCTGTACGGCCCCGGCGACCCAATCACCCTGTCGGCCCGCTGTGGCCTGGCGCACGCGCACAAGGAGGCGGGCCAACTCACGCAGGCCATTGACGAGTACGAACGCGCCCTGGCCGACATGGAGCGCGCCCTGGGCGGCCACCACCCCGACGTTCTGGCGGCGCGCAAGAATCTCGCGGAGGCCTACGACCAGGCCGGCCAGTTCGAGCGGGCCCTGGCCACGTACGAACGCAGCCTTGCCGAGCACGAGGCCGTCATGGGCGCCCATGATTACAGCACCCTCGTGCTGCGCAACAACCTGGCCTTCCTCCACGAGTCGAATGAGGACTTCGCGCGAGCCATCGCCCTGTACGAACTCAACCTCGACAACGTCGCGCGGCACCTGGGGGCCGACCACGAGCGCATGCTGCACACCCGCACCAGCCTGGCGCGGGCGCTCATGATGAACGGGGAGACGTCGCGGGCGGTCGGCCTGTTCGAATTGAATGCGGCGGAGTGGGAGCGCGTCGACGGTGCCGACAGTCCCCACGTGCTGGCGGCGCGAAACTACCTGGCGGCCGGGTATTCGGCTGCCGGCGACATCGAGGGGGCCGTCGGCATTCTCGAAGTCACGCTGGGCGACGCCGAGCGGATCCTCGGTCCCGACCACCCGGCCACCGAGTCGATTCGCGGCAATCTGGCGAGGGCTCGCGACAGGGCCAAGCACGTCGCGCGCGCCACTGCCCGGCGCTTCGGGCCCGCCGTGTCGGATGGGACACTGGACGAGCACGAGGCCTGGCCGGAGGAAGTCCGGTTCGGGGACGAGGCTCGGCCGGAGGATAGCCGGCCGGAAGAACGCGAATCCGGGGACTTTGCCCGGCCGCATGTCGGTGCCGAATCGGGCGGCGAAGAGGTTCCCGAAAATCCGGACGGCAGGGCCGAATCGGACAGCGAAGACGACGGGGTGCCAGATCACGTCAGCAGGGCGGGCAGTCACGCCGACGGCGCGGCCAGCCACACTGGTGGGTCGGCCAACTACACCACAGGGGCGGTCGACCCCACGGGCGGGCCCGGAGGCGTCGGCCTGCCACCGATCGGAAGCGAAGGCTGGAAAGTGGCCGTCCGTGCCGCCGGCGAGGTGCCGCAGACACACGGATCGCAGGCGGGCGTGACGGCCGTAGCCGGCTGGTCGGGGTAGCGGGACTCGAACCCACGGCCTCCCGCTCCCAAAGCGGGCGCGCTACCAACTGCGCCATACCCCGTCGGCTGCCAATGATATGCGATGAACGCTCGGGTGCGCACGACGCGCCGCCGACCTCACACGGCCTGGGCGTGACGACCCGCCCGGCATTTGCTATCCTCATCAGGCACGCGAGTGTAGCTCAATGGTAGAGCCTCTGCCTTCCAAGCAGATTACGCGGGTTCGATTCCCGTCACTCGCTCCGTTACCGCTGCTACGCGGCTCCGTCGAATACGCCGCGCGCGGGACTTGACTCCCTGAGATGCATCTCGGTGCTCACAGCCGCCCGGTCGGCCGCGCCGAATCCGGTCGGCCGCGCCCAGTCCACCCGGCAACCGCATTCAATCCGCGTTTGCCGGTGGCAGAGGGGCCGCCGTCCCGGCAAGGCCCCGCCCCGAGAACAGAAGATAGGCCAGAGCGACGGCGGCGGCCACCGCCGCAAGCGCCCACGACAGCCCGTAGGGAACGGGACTGGGAGCGGGATCGCCGGCGGTGAACGCGCTCGCCACGAGGGAGGAGACGAGGGGTACGAACATCGTGCTCGCCAAGGACTCGACGATGACCGACGCGCCGGCCATCTCCTCCAGTGTCAGGCCGTCGTCGCGCCTCGGCTCTTCGAAGAGAAGACTCAGGGTGTCGAGGTAGGCCAATCCCATCCCGCATCCGGCCAGCGTCCACAGGACGAGGATGAGGCCTCCCGCCACAGGCGGGCTCGCTCCCGACAGCGTCAGGGCCGCCACAAAGGCCAGGCACACGGCAATGAGGAGTATCCCCGTGCCCGCCCGCCAGCGGTAGCGCGCGTAGTCCTTCGCCGGCCTGGCGCCGCAGATGACACCCACGACGGCCCAGGCCAGACCTCCAGCCAAAAGGGCGAGTCCCAGTCGGTCCGCGGTGGCGCCGAACAGGTCGTGATACGTCAGGCTCACGAGTTCGTTGGCCGCAAAGTACGAGCCTGTCAGGAAGAACATGACCGCGAGCGCCCGGCGCCTGACGTCGTCCGTCGTGAACGTACCGACCGGAAGGAGGAGGGTCACGACCCTGGCGAGCACGAGGACGCCAACCAGCATCGTCAGGCGTCCCGGCACCCCGGACAGAGGAACGATGGTCAGGCTGACACCCACCGTTATGAGCAGGACGCTGCCAAAGGGGATGGGCGACTTCTCGCCTTTTGGCTCCAGCTTGAGGTTCAAGGCGATGACGAAGCGCGCCGCGACGAGGAACGGCAGATACATGAGCATGGCCCAACGCCACGAGAACAGGTCGGTGACCCACGCCGCGTACGTGGGGCCGACCACCGAAGAGACGATCCAGCTGGCGGAGGCAAATGCCAGGGTCAGGCGGCGGGCCTTTCCCGACAGGCCCAGGGCGATCGCCCCAGCGGAGGTCATCCCCAGGCACGCACCCACGAACGACCTCACCGCCTGCCCGCACAGGTAAACCCAGATGTTGGGGGCGGCCGCGCTGGTGACAGCGCCCGCGCACAGGAGCAGCGTCAGGACCAGCAGCAGTCTGGGAAGATGATAGCGGCGCAGCAGTGCCGCCCCTACCGGAAGCCCCACCACCGAGCAGACCGACCCGACTCCCATGATCAGGCCATAGTAGTTCCCGCCGCCCATATCGGCCGCCATGATCGGCATTATCAACTGGTTCAGGTAGACCTGCATCCCGCCGATGAGTTCGACGAGGACCACGGCGATGGCCAGGAGCAGCTGCCTGCGCGACATGGCCCCGTCAGCCGTCCATGCTGGGAGCATGATCACCGGCGTCGGTGCTGCTGTGCTCGGCGCCTTGGCCAGGGCCACAACCGCCGTGGTGATCACCGCCAACCCGCCCGATCGGCTCGCTGAAGCGGTAGACGACCGCCTCAATGAGCTCGGCCAGAATATGTTTCTGGTCGTCGGGTGTCAGCCCGGCCTGTTCCCTGGCCAACGAGTCGAAGAAGATCGCCGAGAGGAGGTCGGCGATGTTCGCAGCCCCGATTGTTGGCCGACGCCCAAGTTGCGTCAGGGCAGAGGAGATGATCTCGCCTAGCTCTTCGTGGATATCGGCCATGATGACATTGGCAAAGGCGGCGGACTCGGGGTTGCGCATGCGATACAGCAGGACCTCGGTGTGGAAGATGTACAGCGTGCGTCCGGCTGGCCGCAGACTCTCGAGGACCTGGACCATTGCGCCGATTCCGTGCGACGGTGGAACGCCAGCGATTTTCTCGCCCAGTTCCTTCATGAACTCCATTTTGCGGTTAACGAGAGCTTCCTGCAGAAGTTCGTCCAACGACGAGTAGTTCGAGTAGAAGGCCCCTCGGGTGAAGCCGGCTTTCTTGACGACGTCGTCAATGCGGGTTCCGGCGAAGCCCTTAGCTATGAATACATCGACCGCCGCGTCAAGCAGGCGCTGACGTGTGTTGGCGCGCTTGCGCACGGGCTTGCTCGTATCCACCGTCGCTCCCCACGATGTCGGCTCGGTCACTGCCGCCCATTGTAGTGGCCGCATCTCGTCACGGGGTGACGGATGCTCATCGCTCGTCGACGTCCACCGTTCACCGGCGCCCCGTTGCCGTCCGCCGTTAGGTTGCTGCGCCCGTGGGGGCGGCGCCCGCCGTTCCACTGCCAGCCACCGTTACGCTGTCGCCCACCGTCAGGGCCGGCGCCCACCGTTCCTCCACCGGGGCCGGCGGTCATCGCACATCCCAAACGAACGCGACTGGCGCGGTGCGCCTCATCGCCACGACAGAACTTTCAATACATTCTTATATCGAATATATTCACGTACTGAAAGTCGAATCCTCGGAAGGACATCTCATGGCGTCTGTACTGTCTCGCGTTGGGCGATGGAGCGCCACGCACGCGAAAACCGTCATCGCGATCTGGCTGCTCGTCGTCGCGCTGCTCGGCGCCGGCCTCGCCACGGCCGGGACCAACCTCACGGGCACCAATCGCATCAACGAGTCCGAGTCGATCGAGGGGCTCAAGGTCCTGTCCGAGCGCCTTCCGCAGGCCGCGGGCGCGAGCGAACAGGTCCTGTTCACCTCCGAAAGCGCTTCGATCGACGACCACCAGGCGGCCATCCGCTCCTTCATCGAGCAAGCCCAGGCCATCGATGGCATCTCTCAGGTCTCTGATCCCTTCGCGCAGCAGACGAATGCGATCTCGCCCGACGGCACAAGCGCACTCGTCACCGTCCAGACGGATACGTCCGTAGGGATAGCCGCCGGAGACGAACCCGGGCCGAAGGCCACGAAAGTATCGCGGTTGCTCGACGATCTCATCCGCGGCACCGAGGGCGAGGACGCCGCCCTGACGGTCCAGCGCTCAGGGACGATAGGCGCGCAGGCACCCCTTCAGCTTTCGGCCACGGAATTCTTCGGTGTCGTGGTGGCGCTCATCGTTCTGCTCGTGACCCTCGGCTCACTCGTGGCCGCCGGTGCGCCGCTCGTCTCGGCCTTCATCGGCGTCGGCACCGGAATGCTCGGCATTCTCCTCGCCTCGTCGTTCTTCGAGATCACGACGATCACCCCCGTGCTGGCCATAATGATCGGCTTGGCCGTTGGCATCGATTACGCGCTGTTCATCCTCTCGCGCACGCGCGAGCATCTGGCCGCGGGAAGCGAACCGAGGCAAGCGGCCGCCCTGGCGAACGCCACCGCGGGCTCGGCCGTCGTCTTCGCCGGCAGCACCGTACTGGTGGGGCTGTGCGCACTCGCGATCGCCCGCATCCCCTTCCTCACCACGATGGGGCTGGCCGCGGCCGCCATGGTCTTCGTGGCAATGCTCGTCTCGATCACGTCACACCCGCGCTGACCGGGCTCGCCGGCAGCCAACTGGCGCCTCGGCGCGAGGCTCGGCCAAGCTCCGGGCGCCTGTCGCGGCTCTGGCTCGACGCCATCGCCCGCCGTCCCGCGCTCGGTTCCCTTGGCGTCGTCCTTGTCATGGCGGCCGCGACGATCCCCATGGGCCAGGTGCATCTGTCCCTTCTCGACAACGGATCGCAGGCCAAGGGAACGGCGCAGCGCGACACCTACGACGCCATTGCCCAGGCCTACGGCCCCGGCTACAACTCGCCCATCATCGTCGTCGCGGACATTGAGGGCGATCCGCTGACGGGCGTGAGCGGCCTGGCGCAGTCCCTGGGGCAGTTCGACGGGGTCGAGCGCGTCGCCTTCGCGACGCCGAATATGGACGGCACGCTCGCCTTCGTCCAGATTATCCCCGAGCACAATCAGCAGTCGACGGCCACGACACAGCTGGTCACGAGCATTCGCGACCGGGCGTCGAACCTCGAGAGCCGGCACGGACTCAGTTCGCTCATGGTGACGGGGCAGACGGCGGTCGCCATAGATATCGCCGACCAGCTGTCCGGCGCGCTGGCTCCGTTTGCGATCGTCGTCGTCGGACTTTCGCTCGTCCTGCTGCTGCTCGTCTTCCGCTCGATAGCGGTGCCCCTCGTGGCGACGGCGGGTTTCCTGCTGTCGATTGGCACCGCCATGGGGGCGCTCGGTGCGGTCTACGGCTGGGGATGGGCCGCCGACTTCCTGCGCGTGGCGAAGACGGGAGCGGTCATGTCCTTTACCCCCATCGTCGTCATGGGCGTGCTCTTCGGGCTCGCCATGGACTACCAGGTCTTCCTCGTCTCGCGCATGCGCGAAGTCTGGATTCACACGGGCGATGCCCGGCGAGCCGTGCGCGAAGGCTTCACGGGCTCGGCGAAGGTCGTCACGGCGGCGGCGATCATCATGACGTCGGTCTTCGCGGCCTTCATCCCGGAAAGCAGCCCGATGGTCAAACCCATCGCCATAGCGCTGACCATCGGCATCGCTGCCGACGCCTTCCTCGTACGCATGACGCTCGTGCCCGCCGTCATGTTCATGCTCGGCGCGAGGGCATGGTGGATTCCCCGCTGGCTCGACCGCATCCTGCCGAACGTCGATATTGAGGGGCAGAAAGCCACGGGGGAGCAATTCGCGGCACGGGCGTTGGTCACCTCCGCCAACGCGCGGTGAGGAACGCGGCGGCGCTCCGTCTGGCTACCTGTTGCGACCGGGCTGTCCCAGCCGGTCCTGGGGGCCGGATCGCAGGTCGCTCGGCCGAGCGCCGCCCGTCGCCTACCGACGCACTGCCGATCTGCATGCCCCTGCCGACTACCGGCGCCTAACTCCCACGCACGGCCCACCGATTTCCCGCGCGCCGTCTATCTACGCGCCCCTGCCGACTACCGGCGCACCACCGTCGACCACCCGCGCGCTACCTACCCGCGCACCGCCCTGTCCGCTCCGAGTCCGACGGCAAAGCCCATGAGGTCGCCCGGCGCATAAGGCGACTCAAAAAGACCACAGTCAATCGCCTTATCGGTCATAAACGTCGCCGATGCCGCATTCGCCTCGGGATGCTTGAGATCCCACACGAGCAGGGCTGCCATGAGTACCGCGGACGTCTCGGCCTCCAGTGGCGGCATGCCGAGTCTGGCCATTCCCCCGTAGGCGGCGCGCAATGCCCGAGCGTCGAGCACCGACCTCGTCATGGACAGCGGCCCGACATTGTAGGAAACCGTCCGCCCCGCCTCGCGTTCGACGGTGGCCCGCCAGCGGCCGATGCGCTTGGCCGCGGCGTAGTTTGGGCCCTGAACGTCGATATACCCGCAGTAGACACCGTCGCTTCGCGAGGGAGCCACGTTCCGAAGGCGGGCATACCCCCGCAGCACCCTGGCCGCTGGCCCCGTTCCGAAGGAGTTCCTGACGGGGATGTCCGTGAGATAGGCGTCCGACGGGCTCCCGTACCAGGCCAGGGCCGTGTCCTGCCGCGCCTGGCAGACGAGGCGTTCGACGACGTCGGCACCGGCAGCCGCCAACAGGAAGTGCGAGCCGGGAGCATAGAGCGTGTCGACCACCGCCAGGCGGCCAGGCAGGCCCGCGACCCAGCCGGCAGCCTTCCCCGGGCCGATGACGACATCCAGTGGTTCCGGCGGCAGGTAGAGTCGGCCGGCGCTGCCGGCGGCGGAGGTCGCGAGCTCGGGCAACTCCGATCGCGCGACGGCGGCAACGTGGCCGCCCCAGGCCAGAAGATGCGGCGCGGGCGACAGCTCCGCTCCCGGCCCAAGACAAGCGAACGTCCACCCGTCGAGGTTGAGAATGTCCGGATCGGCGACGACGTCGGCGATGGCATCCACCGCCCCGGCACGGATCCTGCCCTCGTCCTGCCACGAGCGCAGGACGGCAAGCAGTTCATCCCCCGCGAGCTCCCTGCCGCCGACGGGTACCCGCAGTTCACGCAGCGACTGCCCCGTCCCCTCGACGACGTCACCGCCCGCGACCTCGACGAGCTCCGCCTGAGACGAGGTGCGCCCATCGGAAAACCGCAGGTTCTCACCGAGGTATGCCAGGCCCTCGCGTGCGGGGCCACCGCCCCGTTGCGGTGCGTCGTACCGGCTGAGGATGGTCATGGCCTGCCGGTACCGGCGCCGCCACGGTCGCACGTCCTCGATGAGGGTGCGAGCGCTCGGAAAGTGGCATGTCGCGGCGGCAGCCATGCCGCGCGAGATGACGGTCGAGCTGGAGCGGCCGTCCGAGCGGCGGGGCAGGACGAGACCGCCGCCAGCCGCGACGTCGCCCGCAGTTCCCGTGAACCGAAGATGGACGAGGTCGCGGCCGGAGCCGGCGTCGACGACGGCGAAGTCGCCGGCCCCCATCGGCACGAGCTCGACCCTCGCTCCGGCAAGTACGGGGGCGCGAAAATGCGCCACGGCCGAACATGGCGTCCCCCCGTCCATGCCGAGGCGCGCGCACGCCCACGCGTCGACGGCGGCACCGTGGAGTACCGCTCGCCGGTATCCGAACAGCTTCGCCGTGACGCTGGACATGTGGATCGGGTTCGAGTCGCCGGTGATCGAGGCCCAGGCGCGGGTGTCGGCCACGGTGAATGTCCGTGAGGCAAGTCCGGCCCTCTGCCCGAGGTCGAGGCGCCCCGCCTCGTTGACGCCGTAGGTCTGACGGTGGTCAATCGGGCGGGCGTCCCACCGTTGCCCGATCGCCGCCTCGGCTCCACCCGCCCTCTTTGCGAGGTAGGCCGTTTCCTCGTCGTAGGCCAGCTCTCCATCGACGCTCACGCGGGCGCGCACGAGCACCTCAGTCCCGCTCTCCGATCGACGGATCGTGGCGATACACGCCTCGACCTCGACCCGGGTGCCGAGCTGCACCGGCCGGTGCAGGGTCCACGCCTGGTCGGTCACCACCATTCCGGGCACGGGCACGGGCACGGCCCGATCCGCCAGTAGGTCAATCGTCGGCTCGAAGCACAGCGCCCGGAGAAGCGCTGCCGGCGCCACGTCCGTGACATCGATGCCCAGGAATGCGGCCAGAGCCGCGGCCTTGTCCCGGTCAACCGCCGTTTCCACCACCGTGCGCGGCAGTTGCTCCGCGCCCGGCATAGGCCCCGTCCGCACCGCCTTCTTCGCCGAGGAAGCCAGTATTGTCGTCATCTTGCGCGCTTGCATCCACATCCTCCTACGACTCGGGCAAAAGCCTACCCGCCCTGGGACGACGAAGGAGGGGACCCGGTTTCCCGAGTCCCCTCCTTGCAAATTCTGGTGTCAGTCCGACAGCAGACCGGCCTGATACGCCTTGGCGAGCTTGCGCGGAATACGCACCTCGCGCCCCTGAACGCGGACGGTCTGCAGCTCGGTGAGCTGGGCCTTCCACTGGGAACGGCGGTGGCGAGTGTTGCTGCGGGACATCTTGCGCTTCGGTACTGCCATGTCTACCGCCTCCTCTCATCGCGTGGCCGCCCTGTGCGGCCCGTGGGTCTCGACGGCACGGGCGCGAGGCCCGTGCACACAGGTGAAGAGCTTACCCGAGAGCCGGGAAAGCCGCCATTCGGTTCGTCGCCGGGGCCCGCCCTCACCAGGAGGACTTGGTCACACCGGGAAGTTCGCCGTCGTTGGCCATCTGGCGAAGCCGAACGCGCGAGAGGCCGAACTTGCGGAGGTAACCGCGGGGACGGCCGTCTTCGACGTCCCGGTTGCGAAGGCGCACCGGCGACGCGTCACGAGGCAGCCTGTGGAGCTTGGCCATGGCCTCGTCGCGCTCCTCCTGGGTGAGATTGACGTTGACCGAGGCTTTCTTCAATTCGGCGCGGCGCTCGGCGTAGCGCTCCACAACAGCCTGGCGCTGCTTATTACGTGCGATCTTCGACTTCTTGGCCATGCGTATCTTTCTAACGTCACATACTGATCCAGTGGGTCACTCTACGGCGTTCCTTCCCTGCGGGTCAACGAACCTCCAAGGCCAGCGACCGTCGAGGCGTGCGATGGAGGTCCGTCATTCGTCGAGCCGGGTGAAACGCGCGGGCAGCGACGCCCACCCGAGTGGCGTCGGGTACTGGACCACGCCACGTCGTTGGGCCCAAACCACGTCGCCGGGCCGCACCACGTCGCAGGGCCACCCGGATGCGATCACTGGCCACGCCGTGTCACGGTGCCACGACGTACTGACCCCACCGTCCGGCGCCTTCTTCGCCGCTCCCCCGTGCCGTCTGCCGCCCCACCGTCCCCGCAATGATGCGCAACAATGGTGGCGTGAGCGATCTTCTTCTACCCGCCGACACCGTCCTGACCCACGAGTTGGAAATCAAGCGATCCCGCTTCCTCGCGCTCGTCACCCGGGCCGGGACTCCCGACGAGGCCCGCGAAGTCATCACCGAACGTCGCGCCACCATGCCGGACGCCCGTCACCACTGCACGGCCTTTATCATCTCGGTTCCCGACGCGCTTGCCATCTCGCATTCGTCGGACGACGGCGAGCCCTCGGGCACCGCCGGACGCCCGATGCTCGACGTCCTGGCGGGCACCGGCCTCGTCGATGTCGTCGCGGTGGTCACGCGCTACTTCGGCGGAACATTGCTGGGCAGCGGCGGCCTCGTGCGGGCCTACTCGGATTCGGTGCGCCAGTGCATGGAAGGCGCCGCCGTCGTTGGCCGCGAGCGCCTGCCCGTCTGGAGGGCGCTCGCCACCCATGTCGACGCCGGGCGCTACCTGGCCTCACTCAACGGCGCCGGCTACGAGGCGCAGGCCGAGTATCTGCCCGAGGGCGTGCGCATAACGGTTGCCAGCGACGATGGCGCAGCCCTGGCGGATCTGCTCGCCCGCCTGTCCTCCGGCGCGGTCAAGCTCGAGGCCGCCGGCTGGCGAACGGTGGAACGTCCCGTCGGCAAGATCGAGGCAGGCACCGTAGCCGCCTCTTGACCCGGGCTCACGCGTCCGCCATCCACCATCGCGCCGACGGCAAGCACTACCGCCTCCCGGCGTCGGCGGCCCCAGCAGACCACCGCCCCGCCGATCAGTCCGACCGGCCCCAGCAGCCCGCCGTCGCCCACCAGTGCCAGCACCCACCGCCGATGCCAACCACCCGCCTCGAATCGCGACTTTGCTCACCGCGGACCGGCTGGACAGGTCGCTGTCGCCTGTGCCAACCTTATGGAAGCTTCAACCCGCCACACGTTAGGAAAAGGACATGGCTCTCACCGTTGCCGCCACTGTCTTCCCGTGTGTCGCCTGCTGCCAGTGTCTCTAGAGCGCCGGGCTTTATCGGTGCGCTTACGCGCATGCACTCGGCGCTCGCAGGCCCGCCCTCGTTTGGGCCCATTCTCATGACAGACTGGTAATTTTGCTCGCGCGTTGACGAAACCGCGCCGAGGCATCCAAGCACAATGCAGTAAAGGAACTCACATGTCGAAGATTTACGCCAACGCCACCGAACTCGTCGGCGGCACTCCCCTCGTTCGCATCAACCGTCTCGCGGAAGGCTCCGATGCGAATCTGTTGGCGAAACTCGAATTTTACAATCCGGCCAACTCCGTCAAGGACCGCATTGCCGTGGCCATCATCGACGCGGCAGAGGCCTCGGGCGAACTCCCCGCGGGTGGAACGATCGTCGAAGCTACCTCCGGTAACACCGGCATCGGGCTGGCCTGGGTCGGCGCTACGCGCGGCTACAAGGTGATCCTCTCGATGCCTTCGTCGATGTCCAAGGAGCGCCGCGCCCTTCTGCGCGCTTTCGGTGCCGAGCTGGAGCTCACCGATCCGGCGCTCGGCATGCAGGGCGCCGTGGACAAGGCGCAGGAGATCGTCTCGTCGACCCCCGGCGCCATTCTCGCCTCGCAGTTCGCCAACGCCGCGAATCCCGCGATCCACGAGCGCACCACCGGCGAGGAGATCTGGGCCGACACCGACGGCCAGATCGACTACCTCATCTCCGGCATCGGCACGGGCGGGACCATTACGGGCGCCGGGCGCACGCTCAGGCGTTACAACCCGGACGTCAAGCTCATCGCCGTCGAACCCACGGAGTCCCCGCTGCTGTCCGAGGGCAAGGCCGGCCCTCACAAGATTCAGGGCATCGGCGCCAACTTCGTCCCGGAGGTGCTCGATACCGACATCTACGACGAGGTCATCGCCGTCCCCTCGCAGACTGCCATCGACGTGGCGAAGAAGGCTGCGACCGACGAGGGCCTGCTCGTCGGCATCTCGTCCGGCGCCGCTCTCGCGGCCGCCGTGGAGGTCGCTAAGCGCCCCGAAGCCGCGGGCAAGACGATCGTCGCCATCATTCCCGATTTCGGCGAGCGCTACCTGTCCACCCCGCTCTTCGAGGGCCTGGTCGACTGACGTCTTCCGACTGTCCGTCACCGTGCGGGCCTGCCAAGCACGAGCGGCAGGCCCGCACGGCAGAAAGGAATGAGGGAGTGAAGATTCCGCGTTTCATCGAGCGGGCCCGCGAGGACGTCAGGGCCGCTCGCGAACACGACCCCGCCGCGCGTTCGAACATCGAGGTCGTTCTCTCCTACCCCGGCGTGCATGCCATATGGGGGCACCGCCTGGCCCACGCCATGTGGAGCAGGTCGCCCAGGCTCCGCGTCCCCGCCCGACTCGTATCGCAGGCGGTACGTTCGCTGACGGGCATTGAGATCCATCCGGGAGCTCACATCGGGCGGCGTTTCTTCATCGACCACGGTATGGGCGTCGTCATCGGCGAAACGGCCGAGGTTGGCGACGACTGCATGCTCTACCACGGCGTGACGCTCGGTGGAACTTCACTCGAGGCAACGAAACGTCACCCGACGCTCGGTGACGGCGTGGTCGTCGGCGCGGGAGCGAAGATGCTCGGGCCGATCCACGTCGGTGACGGCGTGCAGGTGGGTGCCAATGCCGTGGTCGTCAAGGACGTTCCGCCGCACACGACCGCCGTGGGAGTGCCTGCCAGGGTGCGCGAGCGCACGAACGAAAGCACAACCATCGATCCCGCCATCTACATCTGACCAGAGGCGACGAGTCGCCCCGGTCCCGACGGCGCCGGGGCTCGCGGTCCGGCGCGGCGTGAGGTTCCACGGCGCAGCGCGGCTTCGGCGGCACGGTCGTCCGGCGGCACGGCGGATGGCGCGTGGTTCCATGGCGCGGCGCGCGGCTCCGCACATCGCGGTTGGCTCAGCTGGCGTCGGCCTCGTCCACAGCAGCTGCCTCGGAGTTACCCTGGGCACCCGAAGTGCCACCGACGGCGGGAGCATTGACTGATCCGGTCTGGTTCGCGCCACCCTGATTCCCGCAGTCTTCGCCTACCGCTGGGCTGTCGCCGCGCGCGGACGACACCGCGGAGGTGCCACCGCCAGCGCTGACCGACGCGGCCGCACCGGTGGCAGATGAGGCAGCGGCTGCAGGTGGGACAGCCGCTGCAGGCGAGGCAACCGAGCCAGCCGCAGCAGGCGGGGCAGCCGCGTCTGGCTGCCAGGCCGCGCCGGATTCGTGGTGTGCTGCGGCTCCTGTGCCCATGTCTTGCACCTGCGACGCGAGAGAATCGGTGCTGCCGGCCGCCTCCTCCCCGGTACCGGCGTGGCTTGCATGCCCACCGGCGCGGCCGTTCTCCACGGGCGCCTCGTCCTCGACGAAAGCTGTGTCCTCCTCGGGCACCTCGTCCGGCAGGGCCTGATCGGACCCCGAGGCGACGGCGCGCGCCGTGTCCTCGCTCGGCTCGCCACCGCCAGCCCCGTTGCTGGCGCCTTCACTCTCACCGCCGGCTTCACTCTCGCCACCACCAACCGCGACCTCACCCTCGCCGCCGTCGGCCTGGCAGAAGTTGGGAAGGCGATCAGTGACCTTCCACTGGGCGCCGTCGGTCTCCCACCGGTCGACCGCGCTGACGCCACTGCCCTTGATCCAGACCTCGGCGTGGGGCGCCGCCTGGATCGTCGCATCACTGGCGGACAAGGAAGGGTACTGCTGCCTGTAGACGTCACCGTCGACGACGATGGCCGTGCCGAGCAAGGACGTCCCCGCTGCGCGCCCGACCGTTCTGAAGGGCGCCTCCCGCGTTCCGGTGGCAGCGTCATCGCCACCCGGGCTGACCCACAGGACATCGTCGGTCGGAATCTCGAAGGCCGTATCCACCGCCGCGTGAATCAGATCGGAAATCGTGGGCAGATCCCGCTCGCCCGCGCCGGAGCCCGTCGACGAACGCAGCACCACAACCTCGCTGGCACTCAAGGCGACCCGAACATCCTCGACACTGCGCACCGTGCCAACCGGACCTGCCTCGAACTGGCGCGGCCTCCTGTCCGGCTGCCTCGAATTGCCCGACGATGTACCGCCCGCCGTCCCGCCCGGGGCAGAAACCCCTCCCTTCGGCTCGGAGCCAGCTCCGCCATCACCGGGCAGACTAAGCCCCACCCCGCCACCGGGGCCGGCGAGCCCCGTCCGATCCACGACTTGGGCGAGCGTCACACCAGAGCGCGCGGCAGAACCCCATCTGCCCGACCTAACCGTACCCTGGGCTGCCGAAGGCCAAACGGCGAATTGCCCGGTTGCCGACGACCATATTCGAATGCGGACCTGCTGCCCGAACACGGAGGAATCGGATGAGGAGAGCCATCCGGTCGATGAGACCTGGCCCGCCCCGTCAGAGCCACGCGAGCCGGACGCGCGCGAACTCGTCCGGCCTGCCATCAAGGCATGCGTCTGCGCTCCGTCTGGGCGCAGCGAGGCCGACGCGCTACCGCGGGACTCCCCCAACCGAGTGCCACGGGAACTCCCATCGTCCGCAAACTCGCGTGCACCGCCCGAAGGGCCTCGACCGTCGCCCGCCGGACCTTCCCCGTCGTTCGTCTCTGCCGGGTCGCCGGCGTTCTCCGGGCCTTCGTCAGCCGCTTCGGAAGTAGGATCCAAGGGATCGATGATCGTGATGTTGGGATCGTCCTCGCCGCTGACGAGGCTCACGGGGTCGCCAATGGACGCCAAGACCACCGCGGCGGCCGCAGTCACGCCAGCCGCAGCGCCCGATAATTTCTGATTGAAACTAAGAGCCACCTAGCATCCCACGTCAGCAGTACCGGAATTCCCCACCAATTTCACTTCCCGCCAGTGTCCACGTCGGCCAGGCGGCTTCACTCGGCCACCCATGTCACGATTGCCCCTAGCCCACTCTGCTCGGCAACGGTGCCCGGCCGAGCGCTCAGGGCCTTCGGCGGGCTATGCCTTTCGCGATTGCGCCTCGTGGTCCGCGAGCAGATCGATGCGACGCTGGTGGCGCGCGTCGCCGCTGAACTCCGTCTGGAGGAAGGCTTCGACGAGCCGCCAGGCCTCTTCGGGCTCGTGCTGACGGGCGCCAACAGCGATGACATTGGCATCGTTGTGCTCGCGTCCAAGGCGCGCCGTGGCGTCATTCCAGGCGAGGACGGCCCGCACTCCGCGAACCTTGTTGGCGGCGATTTGCTCGCCGTTGCCCGAGCCACCCAGCACGATGCCCAGGCTCCCGGGCTCGGCAACGACGGCCTCGCCGCAGTCGATGCACATGGGCGGGTAGTCGTCTTCGGCGTCGTATTCGCTGGCACCGTGGTCTACGACATCGTAGCCCGACTCCTCCAGCTTGGACACGAGGTACGTCTTCAATTCGAAACCGGCGTGGTCAGCCGCAATGTGTACGCGCATATGCGTAATGATACCGGCATGCCCGACCCAATTGAATCACCGATGATCCGTGAGAAACTAGGCGCATGACGATAACGAACGACGCCCTTGCCAAAGTCCTCGACGGTGCCGATGCCAGCGTGCGCATCCAGGACGACCTTTACCGCGCGGTCAACGGTTCCTGGTTGACGAGTGCCGAGATCCCCGAGGATCTTTCCTCCATCGGCGGCTTCGTCTCCCTGGCGCTCCAGGCCGAAGACCAGGTCCGCGAGATCGTCGAGGAGATGGCGGCAAGCAAGCCGACGCAGGGCGAGGAGCAGAAGATCGCTTCCCTCTTCGCCTCCTGGATGGACGTCGAAACCCTCGACGCCAAAGGCGTCACCCCGCTCGAAGCGGATCTGGCCGCCGTGGCCACCTCCCGCAGTCACGACGAGCTCGCTCGCGCGGTCGGCGCCCTCATGGCCACCGGCGTCTCGAGCTTCTTCGACTACACGATCACCTCGGACCTCAACGATCCCAATCGGTGCGTGACCTTCGTGGGCCAGTCGGGCATCGGCCTTCCCGACGAGGCCTACTACCGCGAAGAGCAGCACGCCGAAGTCCTGGCCAAGTACCGCGAGTTCGTTCCCTCCTTCCTCAGCCTGGCGATGGGGCTGGATGCCGACGAGGCGGCGGGCCAGGCCGAGGTGATCCTTCGTCTCGAGAGCGCCATCGCGGCCTCGCACATGAGCGTCGTCGACTCGCGCGACACCGACAAGGTCAATAATCCCCTCACGTGGGAAGAGTTCCTCGCGCAGGCACCCGGTTTCGATTGGGCGGGAGCGTTCGAGGCAGCCGGGGCGCCCGCGCTGGACGACGTCATCGTCACCGCCCCCGAGGCGCTGGCCGCGGCGAGCCGCCTGTGGAGCCAGACGGACCTGGAGGAGTTGAAGACCTATACGCGCTGGCGCATTCTGCGCGCCCGGGCCACATTCCTCACTCGGGAGATCGACCGGGCGAACTTCGACTTCTACGGCCGCGTGCTCTCCGGCACCACCGAGCAGCGCGAGCGCTGGAAGCGTGGCATTGGCCTACTCGACGGCGTGCTCGGCGAGGCCGTGGGCAAGCAGTACGTCGCCCGCCACTTCCCGCCGTCACACAAGGAGAAGATGCTCCAGCTTGTCGACGACCTCCTCGAGGCCTACAGGCAGTCCATCGGCCAACTCGACTGGATGGGCGACGAGACGAAGCGTCGCGCGCTGGACAAGCTGGGCACCTTCGTCACGAAGATCGGCTATCCGGACGAGTGGCGGGACTATTCGACGTTGGAGATCGGTGACGATCTGCTGGCCAATATCCGCGCGGCGGCGCGCCACGAAAACGCCCGCCAGTTCGCCAAGCTGGGCAAGCCGGTGGACCGCACCGAGTGGATGATGACGCCCCAGACGGTCAACGCCTACTACTTCCCGATGTGGAACGAAATCGCCTTCCCCGCGGCGATCCTCCAGTTCCCGTTCTTCGACCCGGATCGCGACGACGCTTTGAACTACGGCGCCATTGGGGCCGTCATCGGCCATGAGATCGGCCATGGCTTTGACGACCAGGGCTCGAAGTACGACGCGACGGGGGCCATAGCCAACTGGTGGACCGACGACGACCGCCGCGCCTTCGAGGAGCGCACGGCGGCACTCATCGAACAGTACGACGCCTACATCCCCGCGCAGTTCGGAGACGAGCCCGAGCATCACGTGAGGGGCGCGCTGACGATCGGCGAGAACATCGGCGATCTCGGCGGCATTTCCATTGGCCTCAAGGCCTACGCCATCGCGCTGGCGCGCGAGGGCAAGTCGCTCAACGAGGCGCCCGTCATCGACGGCTACACCGGCGTGCAGCGCGTTTTTCTGAGCTATGCCAGGGTGTGGCAGATGAAGTTGCGTGACGAGCGGCTGAAGACGCTGATCGCCACCGACCCGCACTCGCCCGCGGAGTTCAGGACGAATGGCGTCGTCAAGAACGTCGATGCCTTCGCCGAGGCATTCGATGTCGCGGAGGGCGATGACCTGTACCTGCCGGCCTCGCAGAGGGTGCGCATCTGGTAGCTGGGAGCCCACCTGATGGCAGGTGGCACACCTTGTGACACTGCCGAGTCCGGCGTGGCACTGACCGCCACGCGGGACTCGGCAGGCGTCACCGCGACGCCGACGCCACCGGCCTCCACCGCCAGCCGCAATCGCGCCTTGTTCGGTAATCGCGAACCTCGTTCATTCGCACCCACCCCACCGTCCGGCCCCTCCCATCCCGCCGGTCGAGCCTCGCCCACCCCAAGTTGTAAACGATAATCATTCTCATGTACCCTTTCGTCATGCACATTCGACACACAGCTAAGACACTGTCTTTCATCGCGGCAGGCGCACTCGTGCTAGCCGGCTGTTCGAACTCGAATTCCTCTTCGGACGACTCCTCCAACTCGGCCTCCTCCGGGCAGGCGGCAAACGACGACGGCCACGAGCACGAAGGCGATGAGGCCAAGGAGGTTTCCAAGCTCCAGCCGCGCGTGGTGCTCTCCCACGACGGAGGCCTCGTCACTCTCGACGGAACGACGGGCAAGGTCCTGGCGGAAACCAAGCACGAAGGATTTTTGCGCCTCAATCCCGCGGGCGACGGCCGCCACGTCCTCGTCACCGATAGCGACCGTTTCCGCCTATTCGACACCGGGCTCATCAAGGAACCGCACGAAGACCATTTCCATTACTACACCAAAGATCCCGAGCTGACGAAAGCGGAGATCAAGGCCCCAAAGGCCGGCCACGTCGTCACCCACGACGGGTACACGTCGGTCTTCTCCGACGGCAAGGGCACGGTCCAGACACTCAAGTCTGACGCATTTTCCGACGGCAAGATCACGGACGACGAGATCAGTACGATATCGACCGGCGAGGCCCATCACGGCGTGGCGGTTCCGCTCGGCAATGGCAATTTGCTTGTCACCAAGGGCACGGAGGACGAGCGCAACACCATCCAGCTCGTCGACGAAAAGGGCAATGTCATCGACGAGACCACTGATTGCCCCGGGATCCACGGCGAGGCCGCAGCCCAGCACAACGAGTACGGCGACGTTGTTTCCTTCGGCTGCACCAATGGCTCGGTCGTCTTCCGCGACGGCGCCTTCCACAAGGTCCCGGTCCCCGAGGAATATCAGCGGTCTGGCAACCAGTTCGGATCCGAAGCCTCACCGATTACGCTGACCGACTACAAGGTAGATGAGGACGCCGAACTCGAACGCCCAACGCGCATCGGCCTACTCGATACGACAACCGCCACCATGTCGACGGTCGACCTGGGATCGGCGTACTGGTTCCGTTCCCTGGCGCGGGGCGAAAACGGTGAGGCCCTGGTGCTGACCTACGATGGCAACCTCAACATCATCGACCCCAACACCGGTGAGGTCACCCGCAAGGTCAAGGTCGTCGAGCCGTGGAAGGAGAAGTCCGACTGGCAGGAGCCAGGGCCGAACGTCAAGACGTCGGGCGACTACGCGTACGTCACCGAGCCGGCGTCCAAGAAACTGCACATGATCCAGATTTCCACCGGTGAACTGCTCAGCTCCTGGGACCTCAAGGTGGTTCCGAACGAGATGGCGGTCGTCAACGGCGATCCGGAAGCCCCGGATGCCGAGGCTTCCGCCTCCGAGGGTGGTTCCACCGAGTGAAGGCCGCTCCGATCTGCAATGCGCGCGGCGACGGCGCAATGTTGCGGAGTGGCGCGCCGGCGGAGCGGCGTCGACAGTCCCCTGATCATGTCACCGCTCCGTTCCGGCGCTTGACCTGGTGCTGCGCCCAGCACCTGCGATAGCCGACGCCCCCAAGGATCTCAGGCCTCGGCGACCGGGCTCCCGCGTTCTCATGGGTTGGGGAACGCGGGAGCCCTTTGCATGCCATCGGTTCTGCGCATGGGCCGCATCCAAAACAATTCTCGCCGACAGCTCAGGCGTGCTAATGGCTCCCTCGACCCACGATTGCGTCTCCTAAGTACACTGCCCTCCGTACCGCCACCCCGCAATTCTCATGTGTGCCGGCAAGTTCTCCGTCGGGGTGCGCCCTTCCGCCACCGGTCCACAGGTGGCCGCGGTGTGCACCCCGTCCACACTCCCAATTCCCACACCCGCGACCTGCGTGTGCCGTGCGGAAGGGTGGCAAGCACGAACCGTTGCAAGCACCTCGGCCGCGCGGCCGCTCATCGCCTCCGGCCGGGGCAAATCTTTGGAGGACCCATGAACAAACGCAAGCTCGTCATCGCCTCGGCGGTCACGCTGAGCTTCATTTTCTCGTCTGCCGCCCCGGCGGTGGCCGGCGAGGACTCCGACACCTCGCCCCGGCCCGGGCCAAGCGCCTCGGCCAGCCGCAGCCCGTCGCCCGCTGAGGGCAATGCCTCGACAGGACGCAGCCGGTCGCTGGCCGACAGCAACGCCTCACCGTCCGATCGTGCGTCGTCGGGGCACAGCCTCGCCGCCGATGATTCTCTCGACCCGACGATGACTCTGGATGGCGAGACCATCTCGTCACAGTCGGGCGACGTCGTTCTGGAGACCGTCGACGGGCAGGCAGCAATCACCTCCGGCGATGACGATTCCCGGATGCTCCTTGAGGGCGAAGATCCCGAGCTGACCGCCGAAGACGGGCTTGGTATCGTCTCGCCGCGGGACGTGCCGTCGACCTCGTTCAGCATCGCCCCCACCTCGCGCCGCTCGGTGCGCGTCCACTCCGTCCTGGAAAGCGAGCAGGCCCCCGAGCGCTTCAGCTACTCCTTCCCGCAGGCCGATTTCATTGAGGTCGACGACGAGGACGGGATCGCCTACCTCTTCGCTTACAACGAGGCGAAGACCGAGGCAAGCATCGTCGGCGTGGTCGATGCGCCGTGGGCTCACGATGCCCGCGGCGTCGAGGTTCCCACGCACTTTGAGGCCGACGGCAGCACCCTCACCCAGGTCGTCGAGCACAGGCAGGCAGACGTCGCCTACCCGGTGACGGCCGACCCCGACTGGTGGGACAACATCAAGTCGTGGTTCTCCAACGCGTCGAAGTACGCGAAGGACAAGGCCAAGAGCGCCGCCAACTGGCTCAAATCCAAGGCGGGCTGGCTCAAAGACAAGACGTGGTCCGGCGTCAAGTGGGTGAGTAGGAAGGGCGGCAAGGCAGCGAAGTTCTTCGCCAAGAAGGTCGGCCCGGGCGCCGCGGTCCTGTGCCTGGCTGGCGGCACGTGGCGGTGGTACCGCTCCGACGCATCGGGATGGGTGAGGGTAGGCGACGCCGTCACGGGATGCATAGGATAGAGCCATGCCCCTCATCCGGCTGATAGCAAAAGTATTCGTTTTCGTTCTGGGATCGGTGGTCGTGGTATGCGCCGTCACCCAGAATAGACAGTGGTGGTGGATCGGCGCGCTCATCGGCCTGGTCGCCAGCGTCGACGAGGTATCCGCCTACGTTCGCCAGCTGCGCCGTGGCAGCAACAACCCGCCAGCTGCCCCGACGCCCGACGACGGGGCCGAGGCTGACGGCCAGGCCGGGGCGGGCAGTGGCTCGGGCGGCGGCCGTCCGAAAAACAAGCCGTCCGCCGACCCCACCGGGGGGCAGGCCAAGGCCATGTCACTGCCGAGGCTGGTGCGCGAGCTGGCCTACCTGGTCTTCGTGTTCGTCATCCTCGCCTGTGCCATCACGCAACGGACGGGATGGTGGTGGATTGGCGCGCTCATCGGCCTATTCGCCGGCGCCGACGATATCGCCACCTATGTCCGCGAGCGTCGCGCGCGGCAATAGGCCAGGCCGCAGGCCGGCAATAGGCCCGGCAGTAGGCCAGGCTGCGGGCCCAACCAGCCGGTCCGAGGCTATTGCCCGATCGGCCTCGGACCGGCGAAGTGCCAGCGCTCGCGCGAAGGGGCGCCCGCGGGCTCGGGCGCGTATCCTGTGGAACAGTGCTACGACAAGAAAGGAAGCCATGCCAGGAACCAACCTGACCCGCGCCGAAGCCACCGAGCGCGCGGCCGTCATCGCCACCGACGCCTACCGGGTCCACCTCGATCTGTCCGGTCAATCGGACACGACTTTCTCCTCGGTCAGCGAGATCGACTTCACCGCTACACCGGGGGCCGCGACCTTCCTCGACGTCATCGCCGAGTCGGTCGAACGCGTCACCCTCAACGGCGTCGACCTCGATCCTGCTGCCTTCGCGGATTCCCGCTTCCCGCTGGCTGATCTTCAAGCCACCAACACGGTGCGCATCGAATCGACGATGCGATACTCGCGCACGGGCGAGGGCCTGCACCGCTACGTCGACCCCGCCGACTCCCAGGTCTACCTCTACTCCCAATTCGAGGTGGCCGACGCCCGGCGCATGTTCGCCTGCTTCGAGCAGCCCGACCTCAAGGCGACCTTCGTCTTCACCGTCGACGCTCCTTCGGCTTGGACCATCCTTTCCACCTCCCCCACGCCCGAACCGCAGGGTCTGACCGACGGCGTAAGCCGGTGGGTCTTCGCCGCCACCGAGCGCATCTCCACCTACCTGACGTCCATCATCGCCGGTCCCTACCAGGCCGCCGAGCCATCCGTCTACACGTCCGTCGACGGCCGCGATATCCCGCTGGGCATCTGGGCGCGCAAGTCACTGATCGAATACGTCGACGCCGACAATATCTACGAGATCACCCGTCAGGGCTTCGAGTTCTACGAGGCCAACTACGGCCACCCCTACCCCTTCCAAAAGTACGACCAGATCTTCTGCCCCGAATACAACATGGGCGCCATGGAGCACCCGGGCAACGTGACGATCGTCGAGGACTACATTTTCCGCACCAAGCCGACGGCCGCCATCGTTGACCGGCGCGTCATTACGATCCTCCACGAGCAGGCCCACATGTGGTTCGGCAACCTCGTGACGATGAAGTGGTGGGACGACCTGTGGCTCAACGAATCCTTCGCCGAGTACATGAGCCACCTCGCCGCGGTCGAGAACACGCGGTGGAAGCACGCCTGGACAACGTTCCTCGGCTCGGAAAAGTCCGGCGCCATCCAGCAGGATCTCCTGCCATCGACGCACCCGGTGGCCGCCGACATCCGCGACATTGAGGACGTCCTGGTCAACTTCGATCAGATCACCTACGGCAAGGGCGCCTCTGTACTCAAGCAGCTGGTCGCGTGGGTCGGGCTCGACGCCTTCCTGGCCGGCGTGCGCTCCTATATCGCCAAGTTCGCCTGGGGCAATGCGACCCTGGCGGACCTGCTTACCGAACTGGAGGCAGCATCCGGGCGGGACCTCGCCAACTGGACGAAGCTCTGGATCGAGGAGGCCGGTGCCAATACGCTCTTCCCCGAGATCGTCGAGGACGGCGGCACCATCGCCTCGTTCGCCATCGTCCAGGGCTCCGACGGCAGGGCCTCCCTGCGCCCGCACCGCATCGGAGTCGGCGGATTCGACCTCGTCGACGGGCGGTTGGTGCGCACCTTCACCACCGAACTCGACATCGACGGCGAGCGCACGGAGGTGGCCGAACTGGCCGGCAAGCCCCGTCCGGACCTGCTGCTCATCAACGACTTCGACCATGCCTACGCCAAGATCCGCCTGGACGAAAAGTCGCTCGCGACCGCCATCGAGCACCTGGACGCCTTTGAGGATCGGCTGGCGCGAACGGTCGTCCTCCTCTTGGCGTGGGATATGTGCCGCGATGCGCAGCTTTCCGCGACCGATTACGTCGCCATCGCGCTGAAGGCCCTGGCCGACGAGACCGACGGCACCGTCATGCGCATGACCATTGCCCAGCTCACCACGGCCGTCAATCTCTATTCGGCCCCCGCCACCCGCGACAACCTGGCATCCGACGTCGCGGCAAGGATCTTCGACCTGGTCGACGCCGCCGGGCCCGGGTCGGACGCCCAGCTCCAGCTCGCCACTGCGGCCATGCGCCTGGCAGTCGACGACCAGCAGTTCGATCGCCTGGCAGGATGGCTTGACGGACGGGGCGGGCCCGCCGGCCTGCGGGGCGCCGCGCTGGGGGGGTGGGTAATCGTCGTGGCGCTCGCGAGCGCCGGGAAGGTCGACGAGGCCGGGATTGCCGCCGAGTACGAGCGCGATGCCTCCAGCTACGGGCAGTACTTCTCGGCACAGGCCCGCGGGGCCCTGCCCGATGAGGGCGTGCGCGAGCAGGTGTGGCGAGAGATCACGGGAGCCTTCGAGTCCAATGCCGTCCAGCGGGGCCTCGCCCTGGGAACGGGGCGCGCCCGCGCCGAGTCGCTGGTGCCCTACGCCGAGCGCTACTTCGCCGACGCCCGCGCGCAGTGGGACACGCACTCGGTGGAGATCGCTTCGAATATGCTCGAATACGCCTTCCCGATCGCGCTCGCTGGGCGCACGGACCTCGGCGTCGACCTCGTGGCGCTGGGCGAGAAGTGGCTTGCCGACAATGGCGACGCCGCACCCGCCTGCGTGCGTCTCGTCTCCGAGCAGGTGGACCGGGCCCGTCGCGCCGTCCAGGCCCAGGAGGCCGACGCGGCAAGCTAGCGGGTCGTGACAGCGCGGCACCAACGGCACGCGGCAGCGCGCCCGCAGCAGCTCGATACGAACGGCTCGCGGCAGACCGGCTCACGGTGCCCGATGGCGCCCCGTGCCGTCGCCTGCCAAGCTTCTCGGTTGCGGACTGTCAGGCTTCCCGGTCGCAGAGCCGAGCGGCGCCGACTGGCTACGTCGGCGCCGCTCGTGCCCGGTGTCGCCAACCGCGAGTGTCGCCAGTCGCCGACCACAGCTAGTCGCCGACACGTGTCACCCCGTCGCCGCGCCCTAGCACCGGGGCCCGTCCCCACGGTCTTAGGCCGGGGCGAGCCCCAGCGTAATCCGGGCGAGCCGAAGTCGAGGCCACCCGGCCTCGCTCCACTCGGCGTCACTCCATCACCAACAGTTCCGCACACCCATGTCGCGTTCTAAAATCGAACACACGGATAGGGAGGGAAAAGCACTCGCAGAGCGAATCGTCCGACTGCGCGAAAGGCGAGGACTCACGCAAGCCGACGTGGCATTGAGAATAGGCGTCCCTCGGCCATCCCTGTCGAAAATGGAGAATGGTCAACGGCAGGTGAGCATTGCGAATCGCTTGCGCTTAGCGGAAGTCTTCGGCGTTAGGGTCGAATGGTTGCTGTCTGAGCCGCCCGCGTCAATCGTTTCCCATCGTGGCGAAAGCCGCGAGCCGCTTGCGCGAATCGATGCCGAGGTCGAGAGGATGGCGCGCGAAGTCGAGTTCCTGGCAGGCGAAAGGCAATCCGGGCTCGCGGCGGTGCTGGATGTTCTTCCCGAGAGGGCGCACCAAGGCAAGGACGTCGCGGGCATGGACGCGCTCGCCGACCTATGCCGCAAACGCGTAGGCCTTGCAGGCGGCGGGCCCGTTCATGACATCGGCAATCTTCTGGCCCAATTCGGCGTCCTGGTCTTTTCGCTCACCTTGGCGTCGAGCAGGCAGACGCGGGTACCGTTCTTCTCGACCGGGGTGCCGTAAGCGTGATCAATGCGGACTTGCGGACCGGAAAACGGCGTCCGGCCGCAGCGCACGAACTCGGCCACGCCCTCATAGCCGACGACTACGCTATCGACTACCACCTAGGCGAAAGCAGTCGGAATGTCGAAACCCTGCTCGACCGTTTCGCGCGGGCCTTTCTTCTGCCCGAAACCGAAGTCAATAGCCGATGGATCGAACTGGAGGGCAATGAGAATCCCCGGCGGCGGCAGTACGGATTGCGAGTGAATATCGAGTTGACATGGCCACCCTCGCAAAACGGTTGGGTGAGATTTCCACGGTGTCCATGGACATGCAGCACACCGTCCGAAATGCGCGCACGACACGCGCCGACATCGTCGAATTCGGCCTCGTGACAGCCGACGAACTGCGGGTCGGATTCCTTCCGGAGGAGTATCGCAACGCGGTCTATCGCCTGTACGACGACGAACTCCTGAGCCCCGAGCGCGCGATGGATCTGCTTCAGGGAACGGCCACTGTCGGTGATTTGCCTGAGCTTCCACCCCGGCACGAGAACGAGATCTGGAATTATGTATGAAAGCCGAGAGGGAAGTCATCCTGGACACCGGTCCGCTGAGTGCCCTCGCCGAGGCCGGGTGGCTGGGCGTCCTACGCTCGCTCGCCAGAAGGAACAGTTGGCGACTCATCGCGGAATGCGCCGTGCTCGCCCGGACCCTAGCTAGGGGCGGCAAGGCCATCATCGACGACGCCCAAGCGCGTCGTCTCGCCCAGCGCGAGCGCGCAGACTTCACCGGAACGTTGGGTTTATTGGTCGAAGCGGTTCGAGCGCACTATCTGACAGTGGACATGGTTGGCGACCTGGCCGATGACCTCATCGCCGTACATTACCGGCTTCCCTTTCCTCCCGGAGGATTCGCGCGTTGGGCACGCCAGGAGGCAGGCCTGTCGTGACGAGGCACCCTCGGAAACGAACTTCTACTGCGCCGCGATTCCAAACAGCGGATCGCCCGCCTCCACCCGGGCTCCGGCCACAACCCTCGTATCCGCGGGGTCCACCCCCATGGCAACCACCGGCGTGCACAGGCTGTAGCCGCCTTCCAGAGCCGGCCCCGTATCCCAGGTGGCGATGGGCTGGCCAGCTTCGATCCTGCCGCCCTCGGTTGCAATTGACGTGAATCCCCTGCCCTGAAGCTCGACGGTGTCGATTCCCATGTGCACAAGAATGCTCATGCCACCGTCGCCGGCAATGACACACCCGTGGGGCATAGCCTTCGTCACCGTACCGCTGCACGGCGCGAGCACCGTCAGCACCCCGGGCTGCGGTTCAACGACGCACCCTGGCCCCATCATCGATGCCGCGAAAACGGGGTCGGGAACGTCGCGCAGTGACATTATTCTGCCGGAAACCGGCGCACCAACGATGAGCATCACGGCAGTGCTCCGAGCCTTGCTTGACCAATGCGGCCTCAGCCGATGGCCTTGGTCATCGCCTCGCTCAGGTCATCTGCCTCAGGCCCAACGACGACCTGCAGAACAGAATCCTGGATGACGACGCCGAATGCGCCTGCCCGGCGCAGCGCCTCCTCGTCGACCTTCGCCGGTTCCGCGACCTCAATGCGCAGGCGGGTGATACAGGACTCGATGTCACTGATATTGTCCTTGCCACCGATCGCTTCGATCAGGTTCTCTGCCTTGGCGCTCATGTTTCCTCCAGTCATGGTTCACAACGCGAGTTCCTCCAAGGGTACCCGCGCCGACCCGGCTATGCATCCCTTTTATGCCGCGCCAGCACGGTACTCGAGCCATTGAACGTGGGCACCGCCTACCCGCGTCAGGTGCGCGAGTCGCGAAGCTCGGCCGTGAAGGCGTCGATGAGCGAGCGCAGGCGCGCGTTGCCAGCCAGATCTTCGACGAGGACCACGTCGCCGTCGCCGTCAGCCAGCGGGACCCGCCAGTTGGGGTATTCGTTGTTCGTGCCCGGCTGGTTCTGGGCCCGCCGCTCGCCGACGGCGTCGACCAGCGCGATGGCCAGCAGCTCGCCCGGGCTCTTGGCGATGTAGCGGTGCATGGCCTCGATGATCTCCTGCTCGTCCGAGTCCTCGTCGACGAGCCCGTGTTCGGCCAACCGTCCGAGCATGCGCTCGCGCTCGCGCGCGGCGTCGGCGCGCACCTTCTCCAGCGGCTCGGCCAGCACCCCGAGGCGATGACGCAGGTCAACATGTTCACCGGCCAGGTAGCCTGCCACGGGCGGTAGGTCGTGGGTGTCGACGGTCACGAGGGTCTCGCGGCGCAGATCCCACGGCTGCCTGAAGCCGGCCCAGTCCTGCTCGAACCATAGGACCGAGGTGCCGAGTATCCCCCGTTCGGCCAGGAAATCGCGCACCCATGGCTCGACGTTGCCAAGGTCTTCACCCACGACCACCGCGCCGGCCCGGTGAGCCTCGAGCATGACGATGCCGACCATGGCCTCGTGGTCGTAGCGCACGTAGGTTCCGGCGGACGGAGGGTTGCCATCGGGAATCCACCAGAGCCGGAACAGGCCCATGATGTGGTCGACGCGCAGCCCGCCCGCGTGGCGGAGCACGGTGCGCAGGGTGTCGCGCAGCGGAGCGTAGGCCATTTCCCGCAGGGTGTCGGGCCGCCACGGCGGCTGAGACCAATCCTGGCCCTGCTGGTTGTACATGTCCGGCGGTGCGCCAACGCTGACATCTGTGGCGAAGGCCTGGCCAAGCGACCACACGTCCGATCCCTGCGAGTGCACCCCGACCGCCAGGTCGTGAAAGATCCCGAGCGCCATTCCCGACTCGATGGCATCGCTCTGCGCCTCGGCCATCTGATTGTCGATAATCCACTGGAGCCAGGCAAAGAAGTCGATACGGTCGGCCAGTTCGCGGCGTTCCCGATCTGCGTATGGCGTTGACGGGCCTCCGATCTCCTCCGGGAAGCCCTCGCCATACTTCTCGCGCAGCGCACTCCAGAACGCGAAATCCTCCAGGCCCTGGCCCTCGGCCTTCCTGAAACGCTCGAAGTCTCGTTGGCGTGCCTCACTGCGCCCGAAGTCGAAGATCATTTGCAGGCAGCGCAGCTTGGCATCCCACACGGCATCGCGATCGATGATTTCGTTGACAAGCGACATTTCCTTGACCCGCCGCGAGATTTGCGCAATGGCTTCGCGCGTGTCTGCAGGCATGTAGGCGACCTCGCGTATATCCTCCGGCCTGATGTAGATCGGGTTGAAGAAGCGGCGAGTAACAGGCAGGTAGGGCGACGGCGTGATGTGCCCGACGGGCTCCGCGGCGTGCAGCGGGTTAATGAGGAGGAAATCCCCGCCCAGGTCACCGAAGAGCGAGCACATCTCCTTCAGGTCCGAGGTATCGCCAATTCCCCACGAATCCCGCGAACGCACCGAGTAGAGCTGACTCATCACGCCCCATCCCCGTATGCCGCGCTCCGCCGGGGACTCCAGGCGTTGCGGGACGACGATCAGCGGCGCGTCATGCACGTGGCCGGCGCCCTCCCCTTCGCTGACCCTGGTGCGCAGCGTGTGGTAGCCGAGCGGGAGCCCGGCCGGCACCGTGAACGAGGCCTGGCCCGTCAGCACGCCGTCGACTTCGCGGGCCGGAGTGGAGTCTTCAACCTGATCGAGGATCCACGAGCCTCCATCTTCGAGGACGATCTCGACGGCGACGTCGCTGCCGTGCGGCACGTGCATGCTGACGCGCGACTCGCGGTCATCGCGCACGACCGTGCACGTGGGCACGACTTCGCGCCAGGTCCGAAGGTGAGCGTTATCGATGGCGCGGCGTGCCGATTCTTCATTGGCGGCTTCAACGCCGAGCGCGGCCAGAACTTTGATGAGTGTCTGATCGTCGACGGCCGCCCGGTTGCCGTCGTACGCCCAGTACTCTGTGGCAACACCCATCGCGTCGGCAAGCTCACACAGTACGGCGCGACTGGTTGCGTTGTCACTCATGAGGTCTCCTTGATTTGCGCACTGGCACCGGTCCCCGACCGAGATATCGCCTATACTGCCAGAGTCGGAAAGCAATTGCAGGCGCTCCCACGAGCCGCGGCGGGCTCCGCCACCTGCGATGGAACACCTCGCCCTAGCTACGTTTTGGTAGCATGTCTGCGCAGTGTTGACGACGCCCTGAAAGCCGAGGATGAACATGAGGAGCTTCCTTTCGATTCCCGAGACGAACGTCGAACCGCTTGCCAGCGTTCTCAACACTCTGCGACTCGAAAGGCTTGGCGACAAAAATTACAGGGGCAGCAACCTCCGCCAACTCAACGACCGCGTCTACGGCGGCCAGGTCCTGGCCCAGGCGACAATGGCCGCTGCCGACACGCTCCCCGAAGGTGAGGATCGGCTCGTCAACTCCATCACCGCCGCCTTCCTCAGGCCGGGCCTCATCGCCAAGCCCACAGACTTCGCCATCGTCGAGCTCAACGACGGCCGGTCGTTTTCCACGCGCACCGTCAACGCCGTCCAGGACGGCAAGATCATCTTCACGGCGCGCGTGAGCGCGCAACTCCACCAGCCGGGGCCGGCCTTCGGGGCCACCCAGCCCGAGGCGCCCGACCCGCAGACGCTGCCCTCGTCGGTGGATTTCTTCGCGAGCCTCAACAACCCGCAGGGCCACATCATGTCGACGACGAACTCGCTGGACATGCGCCACGTCGAAGGCCACCTGTACCTGCGGCCGGCCAAGGAGCGCACGCCGCGTCAGCTCATCTGGATCCGCTCGCGCTCGGCTATGCCCGACGGTTCCTCGAAGCTCCTCCAGCGGGCGATGCTCGGGTACGCGGCCGACCAGTTCATGCTCGAACCGGTCATGCGCGCCACGGGGCTGCACTGGGGCAACCCCGAGGCCTCGTTCGCCACACTCGACCACTCGATCTGGTGGCACCGCAACTTCGACATGTCCGACTGGATCCTCGCCGAACTAGAAAGCCCCTCCGCGCAAAACGGCCGCGGCCTGGTCATCGCCAAGTTCTTCCAAAACGGCCGACACATTGCGACCATGTCCCAGGAGGGCATGGTCAAGGTCCGTTCGATCGACAAGAAGGAAGACTGAGGGCGAGCGCGTCGGCCGAGCCAGCCGACCCTGCCGATACCGCGCCGGCCGAGCACGTGGCCCGGCCAGCTGCCCGTGCCGCCTAGTCGCGCGTGAGCTTGCGGTAGGTCACGGCGTGCGGGCGCCCGGCGTCGGGCCCGAGGCGCTCGATCTTGTTCTTCTCGTAGGACTCGAAGTTCCCCTCGAACCAGTACCATGCCGAAGGATTGTCGGCCGTGCCCTCGTAGGCGAGGATGTGCGTGGCCACGCGGTCGAGGAACCAGCGGTCGTGCGTGATGACCACGGCGCACCCAGGGAAGTGGAGAAGCGCGTTCTCCAGGGAGGACAGGGTTTCGACATCGAGGTCATTGGTCGGCTCGTCGAGCAGCAGCAAATTGCCGCCCTGCTTGAGCGTCAGCGCCAGATTGAGCCGATTGCGTTCGCCACCCGAAAGGACACTGGCCTTCTTCTGCTGGTCCGGCCCCTTGAACCCGAAGGCCGAGACGTAGGCGCGCGAAGGCATCTCGACATTGCCGACCTGGATGAAGTCGAGTCCGTCGGAGACGACCTCCCACACGCTCCGCTCGCCGTCGAGCCCCTCGCGGGACTGGTCGACATAGGAGATCTTGACGGTTTCGCCAATCTTGAGGCTGCCCTCGTCCAGGGGTTCGAGCCCGACGATCGTCTTGAAGAGCGTCGTCTTGCCGACGCCATTGGGTCCGATGATGCCGACGATGCCGTTTCGCGGCAGCGTGAAGTCGAGTCCGTCGATGAGGACCCTCTGGCCGAAACCCTTCTTCAGGCCGCTGGCCTCCAGGACGATGGATCCCAGGCGCGGACCCGGCGGAATCTGAATCTCTTCAAAGTCGAGCTTGCGGGTGCGCTCGGCCTCGGCCGCCATCTCCTCGTAGCGCTCGAGGCGCGCCTTGGACTTGGCCTGGCGGCCCTTGGCCGAAGAACGAACCCATTCGAGTTCTTCCTTGAGGCGCTTGGCCAGCTTGGCGTCCTTCTTGCCCTGGACCTCCAGACGCTTCTCCTTCGTCTCGAGGTAGGTCGAGTAGTTGCCCTCGTAGGGGTAGAGGCGGCCGCGATCGACCTCGGCGATCCACCCAGCCACATGATCGAGGAAGTAGCGGTCGTGGGTGACCGCGATGACCGCGCCCGGGTACTGCTGGAGGTGCTGCTCCAGCCAGAGCACGGACTCGGCGTCGAGGTGGTTGGTGGGCTCGTCGAGCAGGAGGAGGTCGGGCTGCTCCAGCAGCAGGCGGCACAGGGCCACACGGCGTCGCTCGCCGCCGGACAGGACGTCAACGGGCGTGTCCGGCGGCGGGCAGCGCAGCGCGTCCATCGCCTGCTGAAGTTGGGCATCCAGGTCCCACGCACCCGCCGCGTCAATCTCCGTCTGGAGCTTGCCCATCTCCTCCATGAGCGCGTCGAAATCGGCATCGGGATCGGCCATCTGCTCGCCGATTTCGTTGAAGCGACGGAGCTTGGCGATTGTCTCGCCGCGGCCCATCTGCACGTTCTCCAAAACCGTCTTGGCTTCGTCGAGCGGCGGCTCCTGCTGCAAGATTCCCACGGTATAGCCGGGAGTCAGGCGCGCCTCGCCGTTCGAGGGCTCGTCCAGACCGGCCATGATCTTGAGGATCGTCGACTTTCCGGCACCGTTCGGGCCTACCATGCCGATCTTGGCACCCGGGTAGAACGCCATGGTGACGTCGTCGAGGATCGTCTTATCGCCCACGCGCTTGTAGGCGTGGATCATCTGGTAAATGTACTCGGCCACGTGGCTCCATCCGCTTGCGTGTCTATGCCGACCCAGGTCCGGGCCGGCCCCAGATAAGGATAGCGTCAAGCCGGCAAGAGTGGACCATCGTATTCGCGGTCAGCGCTATGAGGCGTCGGCGAGCATTCGCGCGTGCTCTGCCTCCACCTGGCCGTCCTCGCCCGGTTCGAAACCGTCGGCGGGATGCGTGGCATCGGGATCGGCCGCTACATTGGCGGGTGACTGGCCGCTGTCGCGCTGCTGCGCAGCCGCGGCCCTGCGCGACTTGGCATACGTGGCCGCCACCGTGCTCAGCTCAAGGCCCAGCGAGTCGGCGATTATCGCCATCTCCACCCGTTCGACTCCGTCCCTGCCCTGCCATGTGCGCTGCGTCAGGCGGCCACGCACGAGTACGGGTGCCCCGGTGCGAATGGTCTGCGCGACGTTGTCCGCCAGGTCCCCGAAACAGCGCACCGAATACCAGGCCGTTGGGCCATCCTCGTACTGCTGCGTCTGCCGATTGCGACTGCGCGGCGTCACTCCGACTCGGACGATCGCCGTCCGGCCGCCGCCACCATTGGAAAAGACCATGGGGTCGGCCCCGACGAATCCGCGCACGGTCACATAGGTTTCATTCGACATCTGCGACTCCTTCACTGCGCCGGTCCCTCCGACGCACTTTCAGGATTCACGAGTCGTGCCCGTGCGAGGCGGGCCTGACCGTCGCACGTGGGAGCGCCTGACGCCAGCCGGGCTTGTGGACCCAGCGCCAGCCAAGCATGGAATGTGCCGCCCCGGCGCCAGCCACGCGGGCGGCTCGGGGACGGCAATGCACCGCGCGGCCGAACCTGTCGACCCGGCGGCAGCCGGGCACGCAGCCGCGGGCACCCGGGTGCCCGCCACGAAGACAATCGCAGGCTTCCGCCGGGCTCACGATTACGCCGGGCTCACACCTGCAGCGACTCGCGCGCCTGGCGGTGCTTCTTCAGCACGACGGCGGCAGGCTCGACCAGCAACTTCCCTATCGCGGCCCTGACGGAATAGTACGACTCCTCGCTATACCGATGAGCCGCGCGCACGCCGGTTCTTATTCGCACGGCCCTGCCGATCAGCCATCCGCCGACGATGAGGATGACCCCGGCGACGGCCAGGCCAATGCGAGCGGCCATGACGTCCGGTATACCCAGCGCCGCGAGGACGAAAGCGCCGATTCCCAGGATCAGGCCAAGCGCGACAATCGTCAGCGGGAGGGCCCGGCCAACCTTGGGAATCGTCACCTTGCGGACGGCCCCGCCCACCGTACGCCGTATCTTTTCTGCGTCGGGTATCGAGGCGACGACGGCGTTCTGCCAGCGCTCCGGCAGCCCGTGCGTCAGGTGCGCCAACCACCAGTCGCGCGAGGCCACGACCATGGAGGCCGCCGGCTGGTCCGCCGTGGCAATGGCATTCTGCCCGAAGCCATATCCGGCCTGCTTCAGGGACTGCGCCACGGATGGCGCGCCCGTCGCCTCGACGAGCGAGCGGGTCACCCTCTCGAAGGCCTCGCCCTCCAGCTCCGGCTCGCGCGCGCCGACGCTCGTCGAAAGCCTGCGCCGAATGGCGTCCAGCTCCGTCTGCGTCGTGGCGATGACGGCCTCGGTACCGTGCACTGCCTGCCGCAGCGCGTCGATGACCGCATCGAGCCCGGCCCGCGTGATGGCCGAAACCGGGAAGACCGGAATGTCGTAGAGCCCGTCCTGTTCCAGGAGCTGCTTGACGTCCTGGAGCAGGGCCGGAAGGGCCGACTCGGGAATCGTATCGATCTGGTTGACGACCACGATCATGTGGTCGCGCCGCTCGCGCATGGCCGAAAGATAGCTCTCGTGGATGAGGTGGTCGGCGTACTTTTGCGGATCGAGCACCCAGATGAGGACGTCGACGAGCGGCAGGGCCTGGTCGACGAGCACCGAGTGGCGCACCTGGATCGAGTCGTGGTCGGGCAGGTCGAGCAGGACGAGGGAGTCGAGGTCGTGCTGGCCCTCGGTCAGCAGCGAGTGGTAGTCGATGCGGCGGCTGGGGCGCACCTCCAGCAGGTCGAGCACGTCTTCAGCGTCGGTGTTCCAGATGCACGCGCTGGCCTGCTCCGTCGTGGGCCGCAGCTCGCCGGCGTCGGCGAAGTTCAGCCCGGAGATCGCGTTGAACAGGGTGGACTTGCCCGATCCGGTTCCGCCGGCCAGAGCCGCGACCGTCACGCCCATGCCGGCCTTCACGCGCTCTTCGGCGGCGTCGATCTCGTCGATGGCGCGCGCAGCAATGTGGGGGTCGAAGAAGTCACCGCCCGTGCTGATGGCATTGCGGAGCTTGCCCAGGCGATTGATGATGTCGCGCACCGCTACGGACATCGCCGTGTCGGACGGCTTCTTGCGCCTGCTGAACTCGTTGGCCTGCATCATCGCACCGTCACTCATTCTTCATTCTCCTCACACACGGTCAAGGTACTCGCTCGCGCGCAGCCTCAGTTGCCGCCCGTTGCCCACCGGAATCTCGTCTAGTACCGAAGTGTATGCCTGAACAACCCTGTCCATGGCCAGTTCGAGACGAACCGCTAGCTTTTCACGCGCGGGACGAACCGCCTTCGACAACCCGACGACCTTGAGGGCATTTTCGGCTCCGGACACACCGCCTGCCGCGGTTCCGAGGATAGCCGTCAAACCGCCCGCCGTGAACCAGATGCTGTCGGTAGCAGCGGCGCACTCCTTCCTCAGATCGGCCCTCCACCCCTCGATCGTCTCGGCGATGATGCGGTCGGCGTCGACGCGGCTGGCTCCGGTGGCTCGATATGCCGTCGTGTCGACGATATCCTCGCGCCACGTCTTCTCGATGGCGGCCTGGGCCGTGATGATGGCCTGGTCGAGCCCGACGCGCACGGCGTTGAGGATGCCGTCGAAGACCGAATTGGCCGCGGCATCGCGCCGGCCCTTGCGCCGCGTTTCGGCCACATTGGGCTTGTCGCCGGCCACAAGGCCCGACAGGACGCCGCCCGTCGAGGCGAACGACAGCCACGACGTGGTGGGCGAGCCCTGGCCGTAGCGGCCCATGCGCGCGTTGACCGTGAGTTTCTGCGTGGGATCGACGGCGGCGGCGTTGGCACGGTCGGCCAGGTCCTGGACGGAATTGGCCTGCATTTCGACGGCCTCGGCCAGGTCGAGGAGCTGGCGGCGCAGGTCGGGAAGCATGGCCTGGCTCGTGCGCTCGATGAGGGCCTCGCCCGCGTGCGTCGAGGAGATGACCTGCAGCCAGTCCCAGATCTCCCGGACGGCCGACAGCGGGAGCATGGCGTCGTTGGGGCCGGCGTCGGGCACGATGAGCAAGGGATTTTCGCCCATGCCGATTTCGAACATGCGGTCCATGAGGTCGCGGCGCACGGCGTACAGCGCGCGGTCGGGCACACGGTTGAGCACGACGGCGGCGCTCATGCCGCGCTGATGGGCGTCGACGAGCGTCTGCCACGCGGTGGCGTCCCCGTAGCGCGAGGCGGTCGTCACGAAGAGCCACAGGTCGGCGGCGTCCAGAAGGCGGCGCGAGAGCTCGCGGTTATTGGCGTCGACCGAGTCGAGATCCGGCGCGTCCACGAGGATGAGCCCGGGTATTGCCGCATCCACCACTTCGACCCGCCCCATCTCGGTCAGCACGTGGCCGTTCATGGTCTCGACATCGGCAGGGTTCATCGCGATGACGGGAGTGCGCGTGGTCGGGCGTATGACGGAGGCGGGCGAGATGTCCGCATTGAGCAGCGAGTTGAAGATCGTTGACTTGCCCGCGCCGGAGGAGCCGCCGAAGACGACGACCGTCGGCAGACCCGCCCTGCGCAGATGAGGCAGTATCCGGGTGGCGAGCTGCGTGCGCAGGCGGCGGCGCGATTCGTTAAGCTGCGTCGAGCCCGGCAGCTTGAGCGGCAGGCGCGCGTTGTCGAGAGCCGAGATCGTCCTTTCGATGACGTCGGCCAGATCGCGCTGGTAATGCGGGGTAGTCACCTTTCTATTGTCCGCTAGAAGCAGTCCATTTCGCACATTTAACTTCGGTTCGTCGCCCGGTGCTCGTGCACCCTGGGCCGGAATGCTTTGAAAGACATAGGTTTGGGGGCAGCGGCCGATTTTCGCGGGGCGAGGCTCCCGCGCGTCGCCCCTCCTCGCCCGGTGAGCCGTCGTCCACCGCACCATCCGTCCACTGAACCGAGGCCGGTTGTGCCTCGCTGGCGTTTGGCCTCGCCAGCGGCCAGCCGACCGGGCCAGCCGTCCGCCGAGGCGACCGGCCATCTTCCCCGGCGCCTGAGGTTCGCGCAGCGAACGACTATTCCCAAGAAAGGCCTCGCGCTGCTAGGTTGTGAAACACCACATCAAGTAAGGGCGGCCATACTTGAGCGCAAACCTTAGCGCCGCGCCGCCTGGGATGATCAACAATGAGAAAGCCAGGTGACCAATCGTGAGTGCGGGCGATCCCGCGGTACTTCGAGTCAACGATATACACAAGACATTCGAGCGAGGCAAAACGCGCAAGGACGTGCTCAAGGGGCTGAGCTTCACCATTGAATCCGGCCAGGTCCTGGCTTTGCTCGGGGCCAACGGCGCGGGCAAGACGACCCTCATCAACATCGTCTCGACGCTCTTGTTACCCACGTCCGGGTCGGCCTCCGTCTGCGGACATGACGTCGTGAACGAACCGCGCGCCGTGCGCGAGCTCATCTCGCTGACGGGACAATTCGCGGCCGTCGACCAGGAGTTGACCGGACGGGAGAACCTCATCTTCTTCTCTCGCCTGCGGGGAATGTCGAAGAAGCGCTCGCGCGAGCGCAGCAACGAACTCCTGGAGACCTTCCGCCTCCAGGATGCGGCCGATCAGCGCGTGGGCCAGTACTCCGGCGGCATGCGTCGCAGGCTCGACATCGCCGCCTCGCTCGTCGTCGAACCGCGCCTGCTCTTCCTCGACGAGCCGACGACCGGCCTCGACCCCCTCTCGCGCCGGGAACTGTGGACCACGGTCGAAGACCTGCGCGACCGCGGCGTGACGGTCCTGCTCACGACGCAGTACCTCGACGAGGCCGAACGCCTGGCCGACAACATCGTGCTCATCCGCGACGGACGCACCGTCGTCCAGGGAACGGCCGCCAACCTGCGCGAACAGTTCGGCGCGCCGATCTGCCAGCTCAGCCTCGATTCCGTCGACGACGTCCAGCGCGCCAGGGAGCACCTCCTGCCCCGCATTACCGGCCTGGACGCCCGGTCGGTGACGGTCGAAGGCCTGACCGTCAGCTTCACGACATCGCGGGGCGCCGATGACCTCACCGACGCCCTGGAGCTCCTGCGAGGCCACAACGTGACCGTTCACAGCGCCTCCCTGAACGCCCCGTCGCTCGACGACGTCTTCATGGGGCTGGCCTTCGACTCGCAGGCGCCGGCCATCGACTCCGAGGAGGCGAAGTGACCACCACGCAAACCGCGCCCGCCGCAGGCCGCGCCCCCGCGGCCGCCCCGGCCCAAGTGAGCGTGCTCAGCGCTCTGGCCGGAGCGAGCTGGCGCAACAATCTGCGACTCTCGCGCAACGCCGCCTCGCTGTCCTCGGCCTTCATCATCCCCGGCACCTTCTTCCTCGTCTTTTTCGCCACATTCGGCCACGCGGCCAGGCAGGCCGGTCTGGACTACCCCCTCTTCCTCCTGGCTGCCGCGCTCTTCCAGGCCGTCATGTTCACGGCGGGCGGCTCGGCCATGGCCCTGGCCGTCGACCAGGAAAACGGGCTCATCCAGCGCATGCGCGCGATGCCCCTGCCGGCGGTTGCGGCCGTCGGCGGACGGCTGGCCTGCGACGGGCTGAGGGCCGTCGCCTCAATGGCCACCGTCACGGCCCTCGCCCTCGTCGCCGGTGCCCGCCCCCACTCCGTGGCCGGCCTATTCTTCGCGCTCATCATGACGCTCGGCTTTGGCCTCGTGCTCGACCTCCTGTTCAACGGGATGGCTTTGCGCTCGAGGCACCCCATCCGCGTGGCGGCGCTCATTCAGGGCATCGAGATGCCCGTCCTCATGCTCTCCACGGCCTTCGTCCCCGCGGCGACCCTGCCCGACTGGGTCCGCCCCGTCATCGAACACCTGCCCTTCTCCGTACTCATCGACACCGAGCGCGCCCTCCTCTTCGGCACCGATGCGGGCTCGGCCGCCTACGAGTCCCTCGCCTGGCTCATAGGGAGCACGCTCCTGGGCACGCTGTGGATCGCTCGCTCATTCAGGAGGGGATCATGAACACGTCCAGTTCGGTTTCCTGGGGCCAGGGCGTCGTCATCCACGCCCAGCGCCTCCTGCGGCGGTGGATGCGCTCGTCCGTCATGCTGATGATCACGGTGGCCATGCCGATCATGTTCGTCCTCGTCATACGGATCATGTTCGAGGGCATGATCGAAGCCTTCAGCGGGGAGCCCATGGATATGGCGTCCGTGAGCGTCATGATCGTCTTTTCCACGATGTTCGCCAGCGCAATCATGGGCGCCGGCAACACCGTCGCTGAAAGGAAAGAGGGGCTGCCCGACCGCGTCAGGGTCTTCCCGGGCCACCCGAGCACCGGCATCTACGGCCGAGTGCTGGCCGAGTGGATACGGGCCGTCCTCGCCGGGGTCACCACCCTCATCGTCGGTATCGTTTGCGGCGCCGACTTCGGCGGCGTGGCGGGACTCTTGGGTGTGCTCACCCTGACGTGCGTCATTGGACTGGTGGCCGGACTCATCGGGGTTCTCCTCGGATACGTCACTGAGACCCCTCAGGGCGCCATCGCTCTGGTTCCCCTACTCATGGCCGCCATGTCCTTCAACACGGCGATGATGCCCAGGGAGCTTTACGCCGATGCCGCTCGCCCCTTCGTCGACGCCTCGCCCGTGACCGCGCTCGCCAATCTCGGCAACGACATCATCGACGGCCACCTGACGGCTGGCCACATCCTGCCCTTCGTCGCGTGGTACGGCGGCCTGGCGCTTCTGGCGGCCGTCGTTCTGGCGCGCAAGGCCGGAGTGCGCGAAAGATAGGCCTGAGCACGAAAGATAGTCCTGAGCGCCCCAAAGCCAGACGACGCCGCCCGGGCCGCGACACTGCCTGACCAGACGTTACTGCCGGACCCGGCGGTCGGCGTCGCGAGCCAGCCCGACGTCGCGAGCGGGCCCGGAGTCAGGTGCCAGCCCGGCCGGTGTCGGCGTGGGCACGGCCTCCAATATGCGCCGGGCGGCGGGCTCCGGTAGATTTATGGCATCGCCTCCATAGCTCAATGGATAGAGCAACGGCCTTCTAATCCGCAGGTTTCCGGTTCGAGTCCGGATGGGGGCACAGATGGCGCAGCGGGCGTGCCACGCCTGCTGCGCGAGAAGGCTGCCAATGTCGGCACCGAGCGCCCGAGTCACGCGTACCCGGGCAGGCCGCGCGCCCGAGTCGCGCGTCCACGCCAAGGCGCGCAGGCAAAACGCCGAGAGCGCGCAGCGGGCCAGCTCGTGCCTCTGCCCGGCAAGGCCAGCGTGGGTGCGCTCGCACCGGCATTGTATGACTTCGGCTCGGGCAGGGAAGACTGTGGTCTGAGTCCCTACGCCTGAGTCGGCTCGCGATACTGAGTAGGATGGCGGGGTGAGTTACCGCGCCATGAAGAATCCGATAGTTTGGATCGACTGCGAGATGACGGGCCTGGACACGGCCGTCGATGAACTCGTGGAGGTCGCCGTCGTCATCACCGACTCGGAGCTCAATCCCGCGGACGCGGGCATCGACGTGCTCATCCGGCCCAGCGACGCCGCCGTCGAGAACATGGGCGACTTCGTGCGGAACATGCATACGACGTCCGGCCTGGTCGAGGAGTGGCAGTCGGGGCTCACGCTCGACGAGGCGCAGGCCCGCGTCCTCGCGTACATCACCGAGCGCGTTCCCGAGGCGCGCAAGGCACCGCTCGGCGGCAACTCGGTGGGCACGGACAAGGCCTTCCTCGAAAAGTACATGCCCGACGTCGTCGACCACCTGCACTACCGGGTCGTCGACGTCTCCTCGATCAAGGAAGTGGCCAAGCGCTGGTATCCGCGCACCTATTTCTCCGCGCCCGAAAAGACCGGCAACCACCGAGCCCTCGGCGATATCTACGACTCCATCGACGAACTCCGCTACTACCGCGCCATCCTCATGCCCGACGACGACGGCCCAACGACGGAGGCCTGCCGCGAGGCCGCCAAGGCCGCCTTCGGCGTCACCTCCCGGCTCGCCTCGCGCTCCTGACGCCCCGGTAACGACGCACATTCACATCCCAGATGCCTCATTCGAAACGAACCTGAGTGGGGTCCGTCAACCGCGGATACGAACGCAGGCTCACGACGACGGCGCCGACGACCGCCATCAGCGACAGCATCAGCACGCCGAAGTACCCGGCATCGGGCCATCCAACGGAATCATCGGACAGGCCGCTGACGAGCGCCCACGCCGTCAGCGCGCCCAGACCAATGCTGAGCAGGAACGCGCAGGCCATGGGCAATGCCGTCTCAATGGTGAACATCGCGCGCAGCGTGCGCCTGGGCATTCCCGACAGCCGCAGCAATCCGAGCACGCGCCGGCGATCGAGCAGCGAAGAAAAGGTCGACACGGCAAACGAAATCGCCGACAGCCCCGTCACTATGCCAATCGCGGTGTACCCGACGGCGGCGAACTGGTTCCTCGTGTCCAACGCGGAGGTGCCGGCATTCTCCGCCCTGGTCACCGGCAGGGTGCTCACGTGCAGGCCGGAACTCATGATCGCGGTCCGCGTTCGTTCAATGGTCTCGGCGCGCCCATCAGTCACCGTGAACAAAACGTTCGTCTCCCCCGGCCCGACCACCGCCTCGCGCAGTTCGAGTGCCCGGTCCGTGAAGTAGACCTCCGGCATTGTCACGTACTCGCCGCGACCGGGAGGGTTCAGACCGATGTCAATTGCATCGGATCGCGACAGCGTGACGATCGACGCCGCGTTGGGGTCGTCTGACTCGCCCCTCGACCCCTGGGCGACCGCCTCGACCCCCGGCAGCTCGGCCAAACGCTGGCTTGCCCAGGACACCATGGCAGGATCGTTGCTGCCGAGATACGTGACGAGGATGTCGCTGGACGAAAGGTGGCGCTCGTCGTCGGTGACGTCCGCAATTCCCGGCGCAACAGTGATGCCCACGGCGAAGACCGTCACCAGGTAGAGGGCGACGATGATCCCCGAAATGGAACGGAACGAAGAGCGCGGATGCCGGGCGAGGCGATTGAGTGCCATGACCTGGGAGGCATTGCGCGCGAACGGACGTACCGCCCGGACGGCCAGCAGCGTCAGGTGCGGGCCGATGACCACGATACCCGCTGCGCTCATGACGAGCCCGCCGACGAGCAGAGTCTCCCGCATGGAGGCGGGAAGTACGAGGTTGCCCCCGAGCAGCACGAGGCCGCACAGCAGCGGCACCGCGGAGATCCACCGTGTCGCCTTCTCCCGCCGTTCGCGCGTGGAGCCGACGGGCCCGACGCCGGTGCGCCTGGCCTTCCACCAACTCACGCCGACCGATGCGACGACGGTCGCCACGACGACGGCCAGCAGCACCACCGGAGAGACGAGCAGGTCGTCACGGTAGAAACTGCTCATTCCCATGCGCACATTCGCGGCCAGTGGCAAGGCCAGGAAGTAGAGGCCGACGCCGAGCACCCCTCCGACCGACGCGGTGACGGCCGTCTCCATGGCGGCAAGGGAGGCGAGCTTCCGGGGCGAGGCCCCAATGAGTCTCAGGGTGGCATAGGAATCGGCTCGCTGGGCCGCGCCGAGCTCCGTCACGATCGCCACGAACATGAGCACCGGGATGAGCGTGGCCATGGCGCCGAACAGAGCGACGACGCGATACGCCTGGCTCTGGAAGGCGTTACCGACGAGCGTCGCTGTGGCGTAAACATCCATGCCCGAAGCGAGCAAGGATTCGGCGTCGACCCCGACGACAACGGCCAGCGAGTCCGGCCCTTCGAGCCCGTCGGCGGACACCGTGCCCGCACTGCGTCCGTAGCGCCCCTCGAGCTCCCCGCTTCCCGCCTTCGCCGCGAGCGACTGAAAGGCCTGCGATGCCACGTAGGTCCCTGGGCTCGGCAGCGAGTCGACGCCCGCCAGCTTAACCGACGAGTCGGAGCCGGCCACGTACTGCACGATGACGGCGTTGCCGCGGTAGTGGTCGACGGCCGAGGCGACCAGAATCTCGCCCGGCTGCAGTTGAGGATCCTCCGCGGTGACGGGCCGGCAATAGGACTCGCAGTTCGTGATGGCCGATGAGCGTTCACTGCGGACCGGGAAACTGTTGTAGGCGCCGAAGAGGAGCAGGAAGAGCGCGACACCGATCATGATGCCGACCGCAATCGCCGCGAGGCGGAATCTGGCGGCGCGATTGCCCGCCACGATCAGCCTGGTCAGCGTCATCCGCGCCGCGAACCGGCCGCTCATATCCCACCACCGCCCGCGATGCGCCCGTCGTGCACGAAGACCTCCCTGTCGGCGTATGCGGCAGTCCGGGGGTCGTGCGTGATGATGAGGATCGTGGCACCGTGGGCCCTGACGAGGCTGGTCAGTGCCTCCATGGTTCGCTCCGCCGCCAACGAGTCGAGCGAACCGGTCGGCTCGTCGGCGAAGAGGACCTTGGGGCGGCTGACGAGTGCCCGGGCGATGGCCACCCGCTGGGCCTGCCCTCCCGACATCTGGGCCGGCAGCTTCTCGGCCTCCTCCGTCAGGCCGAGCTCATCGAGCCACCGGCGAGAACTGGCGAGCGCCTGCTTGCGCCCCACTCCGCCCAGGAGCAATGGAATGCTCACGTTGTCCACGGCGGAAAGATCGGGCAGCAACTGGCCGAACTGGAAGACGAAGCCGAAGTCCCTCAGCCGCAGGTCCGCCCGTTCCTCCTCGTCAAGGCTCGCCACGTCGCGCCCGGCGTATTCGACCGACCCCGCATCGGGCGCGAAGACTCCGGCCAGGACGTGCAGCAGCGTGGACTTGCCGGACCCGGACGGGCCCATGATGGCCAGCGCCTCGCCTTTGCGCACGTCGAGGTCGACGCCCTGGAGGGCGCGGGTCTTACCGAAGGAATGCGTCAGGCCACGCGCGCGCAGTATCGTCACGTCGCGGTCCTCGCCGGACTCGCCCGGCTCCATCATGGCAGGACCTCGTCTCTCAGCTCGCCGATCCGGCTCGAGGTCAGGTCGATCCACCTCAGGTCAGCCTCAATGTGGAAGAGTGCGTGATCGATCATGAGGACGTTCTTGAGGCTTGCGTGCTGGCGGGCCTTCGTCAGCTCCCGCATCCTGGCCATGTGCTCGGCGCGCTGGAGATCGAGCAGGCGCTCGGCGTCGTCGCCGAGCATGAGAGCGATGATCGTCTTGGCGAAGAGGTTGGAATGCTGCGAATTCGCGGGGGCGTCGGGGGTAGAAATCCACTCGGCGATGCGGGCCCGGCCGGCTTCAGTTATTTCGTAGCGCTTGCGCGTGGGGCCGGCCCCGGCTTCCGCGCCGACGGTGGCAATGAGGCCGTCGCGCAGGAGGCGGGCGAGGATCGCGTAGACCTGTCCGAACGCCAGGGGCTTGCGGCGCCCGAACCATTCGTCATAGCTGTGTTTGAGGTCGTAGCCGTAGCCGGACTTCCTGCCGAGCAGGCCGAGTAGAGCGAGAGAGGTATCCATGAACGATGACTATACGCTTGATGTATACACCGGAACAATAGTTGCGTCCTCGCTTGGATCGTGCTTGCGGGCGTGCGCCGGGCACGACGGAATCGAACGCAGGACGGCGCTGGCACGCGCGCTCGGCCCGGGCCACGGCGGTCCACTGGCCCGGCCCGCTGCGCCCGTATTCAGCCCGGGCCGCCGCACACGTTATTCGGCCCGGCTACAGCGCCGCGTGGCCCCGGCCCACAGCACCCGCTATTCGGCGTCGAAGGTGAAGGTCGTGAGGAACTGCTTGGCTCGCTCCGAGCTCGGATTGGCGAAGAAATCCGCGGGCTGCGCCACCTCGACCACCCGGCCGGCGTCCATGAAGACGACGCGGTCGGCGATCGCCCGCGCAAAGCCCATCTCGTGCGTGACGATGACCATCGTCATGCCATCGCGCGCGAGTTCCAGCACGACGTCGAGCACCTCGCGCACCATCTCCGGATCGAGCGAGGCCGTGACCTCGTCGAGCAGCAGGACCTCCGGATCCATCATGAGAGCCCGGACGATGGCCACGCGCTGCTTCTGCCCGCCCGAAAGCTGGCGCGGAAAGGCCCTGGCACGATCGAGCAGCCCGACGCGCGAAAGCAGCTCCCCCGCCTTGCGAGCGGCAACACTCCTGTCGACTCCCTGCACCTTTGTCGGCCCGAGGAGCAGGTTGTCCAGTACGTTCAGGTGAGGGAAGAGCTCGTAGCTTTGGAAGACCATGCCGATGCGCTGACGCGCGTCATGCCAGGGAAGCTGCTTACTGGGCACGGCCTCGCCCTTGAATCGAATCGTCCCGGCCTGGATGGTCTCCAGACCGTTGAGGCAGCGCAGGAGGGTCGACTTTCCACATCCCGACGGGCCGACGATGACGATGACCTCGCCGCGGTCGACGTCCAGCGACACTCCATTGAGGGCCGTGATGTCGCCGTCGTAGACCTTGACGATGTCCCTGACCGCCAGGACGCCGCCTTCCTTCGCCCCGGTCGGCTCGCCGTTTTCGCGCTGCCCGGAGCCAGGCTCGCCGTCCGGGATCCCGACGCCTGCCGCCGCGTCCGCGCCACCGTCGGCCGCGCCTTCGGGCGCAGCGCCACCGTCGGCCACGGCGCTACCGCTCACATCGCCGTCGGTCGGCCGGCTGCCGGTTGGCCGAGTGTCGTCGCCGGCCTCAGCGTTATCCGAATGAACGCTCACTTCTGCCACTTCCGTTCTAGATACCTGGATAGGAGGGAAATCGAATAGCACACCGTGAAATACATGAGGAAGACGACGCCGTAAACCCACAGCGCCGCGTCCGGATACTCGAAGCGATTGGCGTCGATAATCTGCTGGCCGGTCTTGAGCACCTCGGTGACTCCAATGATCACGACGATCGACGTCGTCATGATCATACGATTGGTCAGGTTAATCGTCAGGGGCACGAGCCGCCGCACCGTCTGCGGCAAAATCACGTACCGGTTGACCTGGGCGCGCGACATGCCCAGCGCCAGTGCACTGCTCGTCTGGTGCGCGGGGATCGATTGTACGGCGCCCCGCACGAGGTCGCCCATCTCCGCAGTGCCCCACAGCGCGAACACGACGATCGCCGCAGTCCTGCCACCCAGGTTGATGCCGTATTCGGTCGACAGCGTGAAGTAGACGATGAACAGCAACACGAGCTGCGGCATGACCCGGACGAACTCGAGGTAGGTACGCGTGATCAACCGGACGGCCCGGTTCTTCGATGTCATGACGATCCCGAGGAGCACGCCGAAGACGATGGACAGCGCCATGGCCGCGAGCGCGATGCTCATGGACACCCACAGGCCCTCGAGCAGGCGAAGGAAGTTCCTGCCCTGCGAAAGCACCTCAATCCCCGAATTGCCCATGGCGAATCCTCCTTTCCAGGCGGCCGCCCGCCAGTGACACCGGCAGGATGATGAGCAGGTAGAAGACGACGAGCAGCCCGAGCGCCTCCGGGGTGTTGTACTCGTTGCCGATACGATCCTTGGCCACGAACACGAGATCGGCCAGCGCAATGACGGACACAACGGACGTTTCCTTGATGAGGAAGACGACATTGGCCAATAGGGCCGGAAAGGCGACCGTCACGGCCTGGGGAACGACGACGTGGCGCATCGCCTGCGCGGGATGCATCCCCAGCGAAATGGCCGATTCCCACTGGATGGTTTCGACCGATTCGAGCCCCGAGCGGAAAACCTCAGCCATGTAGCCTCCCCCGATGAATGCGAGACCGAGGACGGCACTGGTCATCTTGGTGAAGACGATATCGGCCTTGGGCAGGCCGTAGAAGACGAAGAACAGCAGGACGATCAGCGGCGTATTGCGCGCCAGCTGAATATAGCCCGCCACCACATGCCTGAGCAGCGGGATCCTGGCGTAGCGAACCAACGAGCACACCAGGCCGATGGCGATGGCCAGGAGGATTCCGAGGACGGCTACCTCCACGGTCACAAGAGCCGCCCTGGCAAAGAGCGGCACATAGTCAGCTAGGACGTCGCGATCCACGCGCTTCCTTTCTTCATCGATCTATCTGCGTTCGGCTGGGCCGATCGGGGCCGAGGCCGGCCCAGACCCAGCGCTGCGGCGGGAGGTTGCTGTGATCCTCCCGCCGCACCCGCCGACGGACCTGGCCAGCGAGCCGAGGGCTTGGCCAAACACGCAGGTCTCCGCTAGAGCTGACCGCCCTCGACGACGAGCTCCTCCGGGTCGGCCGCCTCGCCATAGACGGGAGCGAGTGTCTGCTCGTAGTTGTCGTGGAAGAAGTTCTCCTCGCCCAGGCTCACGAGCTCCTCGTTCAGCCAGTTGAGCAACTCGGAGTTGTCCTTTTGAACGGCGGCCGCAATCTGATCGACCGGTCCGAGCTGCGTGATTCCCGTGACGAACTTGTCCTCGTTTTGCAGGGAGAAGGCCAGTGCCTCGGTGTTATCGGTGATCCACACATCACCGCGGCCGTCGATCAGCGCGTTCGTGACCTCGGTGTACTGGTCGAACTTCTCAACGTCCCAATCGGGATGGTTGGACTCGATGTAGTTATCGGCCGTCGTTCCCTTGACCACGAGGATCTTCTTGTCGGACAGCTGAGCCTCTTCGGTCACCTCGTCGTCCTTGGAGCTGACGACTCCGAGCGAGACCTTCATGTACGGGTTGGCGAAGTCGACCTTTTCGGCCCGCTCGGGGGTGACCGTGAAATTCGCCAGGATGATGTCGACCTTGCCGGAGGTCAGGAACTCGACACGGGACGCGGCCTCGACGGGGACGAACTCGACGTCGACGCCCAGGTCCTTGGCAATGCGCTCGGCGTAGACGACGTCGTACCCGGTGGCCTTCCCGTCGGCGTCGACCGAGCCGAAGGGGGACTTGTCGGCGAAGACGCCGATGCGCACCGTCCCGTCCTTCTTGATCTCCTCGGGCGTGCGGGCGCCGACGGAGCTAGCGTTCGAATCGCCGCTCGCCGGGGCGGAGGTGCTGGAATTCTGGGCGTCATCGGAGCCGCCGAGCAGGCTGCGCACCCCGATGAATGCGAGGACGGCCACGACGACCGTCGCCACGACGGCGATGACCGCCCTGCCCCTCTTCTTCGACGACGCCTGCGATACGAGATCGTCTATGGCGTCATCATTGGCGTTCTTCGGATTATCGGGTGTTGTGGACATGGATCATCCTTAATCTGGGTCTTTAGGGCTGCTTCGAGTAGTGGGCCTTGCGCACGAGCGCAGACCAGGAAGGCATGAGAAAAGCGCGGGACCGTCTCATTACGGACCGATGCGCAACCGGGAATGTTCGTCCGGTTTCAGCGGCGACAACAGGATGCGCCCGCGAAGGCAGGGCACATTCGGAACACGATGTCGCTAGTCATGCGGATGAATATAACACCCGTATCGGCGATTTTTCCTCCATCTCGGAGAGTGGAATACGGCACGCGAAAGGAACGGGACACTCGCGACCGGCGACGAAGGTCCCGGCGTCAAGAATGGGACGCTGGCCAAATGGCCGAAAGTGCAAGTCGGGACCGAGTCTCCTCTGGTCAAATTCTGAAATAAGGGTGACTTTCCCAACACGAGGACTAGAGTTAAGCGTGACCGCTTAACTGTGAGCGGCGTCATGCCAGGTGGCTCACCCCCGCCGACTGTCGTGACACTCATCTAAGCAATCACAGCGACATTCCTCGTAAGGAGCCTCAATGTCGAGTAACTCAGCCACTCCCCAACGTTCAAAGATTCAGCCGCTCGTCGTGCGAAGTGCCGTCGTCGCTGCCGTTGGCGGCCTCATCTTCGGTTTCGACACGGCCGTCATCTCGGGTGCGGAAGGCGCGCTCGAGAAGCAATTCAATCTGTCCAGTAACGGCCTCGGCTCCACCGTCGCCATCGCGACCGTGGGAACCGTCGTGGGTGCCATCATCGCGGGACGACTAGCGGACAGGTATGGACGCCGCAATGTCCTTTTCGCGATCGGCATTCTCTACGTGCTCGGCTCACTGGGCACAGGCCTCGCCCTGACTCACGCCATGCTCATGGCCTTCCGCTTCGTCGGGGGTGTCGGCGTCGGGATGTCGTCCGTCTGCGCCCCGATCTACACGGCGGAGATCGCGCCGGCCGCTCACAGGGGCAGACTCGTCGGCCTCGTCCAGTTCAATATCGTGCTCGGCATCCTCGTCGCCTACCTCAGCAATGCCATTATCCGCCAGATCGTCACGGATGAACTCGTCTCGTGGCGTTGGATGCTCGGCGTCATGGTCGTCCCCTCGGTCATCTTCCTGGTTCTGCTTCTGTCGGTTCCCGAAACGCCCCGCTGGCTGCTGTCTCACGGGAGGGAAGAGGAAGCCATTGCCACCAGCCGCAGGCTGTGCGCCACGGAAGAAGAGTCCAAGGAGCAGATCGCCGAAATCCGCGAGCAACTCAGGGAGGATGCGGCCAAGGCCAGCCTGACGGAGTTCTTCTCGCGTCGCTACCGCAAGGTCATCCTCATGGCCTTCGCCATTGCCGCCTTCAACCAGCTCTCGGGCATCAATGCGATCCTCTACTACGCGCCCCGCGTCATGCAGGAAGCTGGCGCAGGGGATGACGCTTCGTACAACATGTCCATTGCGGTCGGATTCATGAACCTCGTGGCAACGATGGCCGCCCTGACAGTCATCGACAAGATCGGACGCCGCTCCCTCATGATCGTCGGCTCGATAGGCTACCTCATCTCCCTCGGATTCCTCACGGTCGTCTTCTTCATGTACGAGGGCGACTTCAACAGTGGGTCGTCGGTCCTCGTGCTCATCGGCCTGCTCATCTTCATCGCTGCGCATGCCTTTGGCCAGGGTTCCGTCATCTGGGTTTTCATTTCCGAGATCTTCCCCAACAGGGTGCGCGGCCTTGGCCAGTCCTTCGGCAGCCTGACGCACTGGGCCTTCGCGGCGCTGACCACCTACGCCTTCCCGCCCATCATCGGCGCCTGGGGCGGCGGCTCGGCCTTCATGATCTTCTGTGTGTGCATGCTCGGCCAGCTCGTATGGGTCTTCAAGGTCATGCCTGAAACTAAGGGAATTCCGCTCGAGGAGATGGAGGGCAAGCTAGGCTTGACCAAGTAACCACCGCAACTAGGCTTGATCACATAACCGCCGAAACAGCCGCACATCAAAGGAGATTCTTTTGGCAGAGTCACAACTACCCGTCCTGTGCCTGGGTGAGGCCCTCATCGACGTCGTAATTCGCGGGGACGAGTCGAACGAGCACGTGGGAGGAAGCCCGCTCAACGTGGCCTGTGTGCTGACCGCGCTCGACCAGCCTGCCCTCATCGGCGCCTGGTGGGGCAAGGACGATCACGGCAAGATGATTGAGGATTTCGCCGCCGACCACAACGTCGGGATCGTCCCCGGTAGCGACGGCGCCGAGCGCACGTCGATCGCCTACGCCAAGCTCGACGATCTGGGCCGCGCCGACTACGAGTTCGAGTTGAGCTGGGACGTCCCCGATTTGCCCGACACCAAGGAGATCGCGCACCTGCACACCGGCAGCATCGCGGCGACGCTGGAGCCTGGCGGCACCGGCGTCCTGCGCACAGTCAAGGCCCACGCCATCAAGGGCACCGTCTCCTACGACCCCAATGTTCGCCCCGCGATCATGGAGTCGCCGGAGAAGGTCACGCCCCGCATCGAGGAACTCGTCTCGCGCAGCGATGTCGTCAAGGCCAGCGACGAGGACATCGCCTGGCTGTACGGCAAGGACACGCCCGTCGAGGAGGTCATGCGGCGCTGGCTGGCGCTCGGTCCCGGCCTCGTCGTCGTCACGCGTGGGCCGTGGGGAGCCTATGCCCGGCTCAAGAGCGAGCGCGACATGCTCGTCATCGACCCGCTGAATGTCGAGGTGACCGATACCGTCGGCGCCGGCGATTCCTTCATGGGAGGCCTGCTTTCGGGGCTGCTCGACGCCGGCCTGCTCGGTAGCGCCGAGGCCAAGAAGAAGCTGCGCGCAGCCAGGTGGGACGACGTGCGCACAGCGCTGCACCGCGCCACGGTGACGTCTGGCCTGACCGTCAGCCACGCGGGGGCCTACGCGCCGTCACCCGCCGAGGTCGACGAGGTCATCCAGGCCGACCCACTCCTGTCATGACGCCTATCCGCTAGCCCGGTCCGGCCTCGCGCGAATGCGGGGCCGGACCTTTTAGCGCCGGACATCGACAGCACCATCACATTCTTGTGAGCGGTCGGCACCGCCGGGGCCCTTCTGGACCCACTCGCACCCTTGCGGTATCTGGCCCTGTGAGTAGAGTCTAAGCTCAGGCCCTCGCCAATGATCGACAACAGCAATGCAATTGGAGGTCCGCATGATCGCAATCACGGGTGCGACCGGAAACATCGGTAGCCAGGTCGCCTCCCTTCTCCTTCAAACCGGCGCCCACCTCAGGCTCCTCGCGCGCACACCGGCCCGCCTCGCACCCGAACTCACCGAGGCGACACCCGCGCCCGAGGTCGCCCGGGCCCACTACACCGACGACGACGCCACGCGCGCCGCTCTGGCGGGAGTCGACGTCTTCCTCATGGTTTCAGCGACGGAAAGCCTCGACCGCGTGGCCGAGCATCGAGCTTTCATCAATGCCGCTGCCGCCGCAGGCGTCGAGCACGTCGTCTACACCTCCTTCGTGAGGGCCGCGCCCGATGCGATCTTCACCCACGCACGCGACCACTGGCACACGGAGGAGGCCCTCAAGGCCTCGGGGATGCGGTGGACGATCCTGCGCGATTCCTTCTACCTCGACTTCTTCGCCGAGCTCATCGCCTCCGGCGAGATCCGTGGCCCTGGCGGCGACGGCAGGTGCGCGGGTGTCGCCAGGATCGACGTCGCACGCAGCGCGGCCGCCATCCTCGCCGATCCCGGCCCCCACGCTGGGGCGACCTACGACCTGACGGGACCGCAGCTGCTGACGCTCGCGCAGATGGCCGACATTGGCGGCGAAGTCCTGGGCAGGGCCATCCCCTATATCGACGAGACGCTCGACGAGGCCTACGCCTCGCGCCGTCCCTACGGCGCCCCCGACTGGGAGGTGGAGGCCTGGGTCTCGACATACACGGCGATCGCGGCCGGTCAGCTCGACGTCCTGACCGGCGACGTCGAACGCCTGACGGGGCGCGCGCCGCTGAGCCTGGCACAGGTGGTCGGCGAGCAGTCACGCGGCTGAGCACGCGACCTGCCAGCGGGCCTAGCGGGCCCGGGGCGTGCTGCACGCGCGTCACGTGTCCGCGCCTTGGCAGGCCCAGGGCGCCCGGGGTGTGCCGGCCGTCCGCACACCGCGGCGGGCGGCCGGGCTCACCTCACGGGTGCGTCACCCTGGCGTAGGCGACTCTGGCGTGGCCCTTTCGCCGCCGCCATCGCGTCAATGCCAGAACGGCGCCGAGGACGCACAGGTAGTAGGCGAGCCCGGCAACGGCGTCGAGCACAAAGTGATTGGCCGTGCCGACGATGACGACCACGGTCACAATTGGGAGCAGTGCCGCCAGCGTGCGCACCCACCACCTGGCACTGATGCACCAGAGCGCCACACCCGCCCACACGGCCCACCCCGTGTGCATCGAGGGCATGGCGGCGTACTGGTTGGACACCTCCTCGCCGGACGAGACGTAGAATCGCCCCCACGTGTTGTACTTGATGAAGGTGTCAACGTATCCGGAACCTGGCAGCAGGCGCGGCGGGGCGAGCGGGTAGATCCAGTAGGTGAACATGGCCGCCGCGGTCATGATCACGAGCACCGTGCGGTGGAACCGAAAGACGTTCCAATCGCGGCGCCATAGGACGATGAGCGTGAGGATCGTCGTCGCCGAAAAGGCCACCGCGTAGAAGTAGTTGGAAAAAACGGCCAGCGCCGTGTGCTGGTCGAAGAACCTGTTGACGTCGAGTTCGAAGCCGATGCCCATGACATCCTCGATCTCGATGATGTCGTAGGCGTGGGCGACGGCCAGCGCTTCCTGTTCGGGCGCAGCGTTGCGGATGACGGAGTAGAGGAAATAACCGCCGATGATGATGAGGAGCTCACGCGCTATCCGGCTGAAGATCATCCGCTGCGCGATGGCGGCGACGCGCGAGCCCCAGTCGGGCTCCTCGGGCTGGGAGCCCTCAGCGCCCCCGCCCTGTTCGCCGAGCGTACCGCCGTCTGCGGCGCCTGAGCCTTCGACGCTCCGCTCGACCATGGCGGCCTCCGAACTCGCGCGGCGAGGCACCCCGGATCGCGCCCGGCCCCTCTCACGCGGCGGCGGAGCTAGAGCGAGCCGACCGCGAAGAGGCCGCATGAACTCCTGCTCGAAGCTCACACCCTCTGGATTCATGGCCTGCCTCTCCCCTCTGCGGCTCGTCGTCTGCCGCCGCTCAGCCTAATAGAGGGCGGAGGGCAACGGGAACCCACAGGCATTTTTGTCCGGTAGAACACCGAGCCGAGCACATGGGACATTCGCCAATGAATGCCAGGAATTCGCGTCAGGATAGACGCCGGCGGTGAAATCTGTGGGGCAGCGTCCGCCTCAGCCGCATCGCCGGTCCGACTACCTGCATCGCACGTGGCATGCGCGTCGAGTTCGGTGCGTGGGACCGAATTTAGGAGCCGGCCCCATCCAGGCCCCGTTCTGGGCTGGCCTCCGGACCCGGCGCGCGGACACCGCCGCGCACGAGCCGCAACAGGCCCTCGCGCATGAGTGACGTCTCCGTGGATATCACTCCGACGATCTGAAGTAGCCCAAATCCCTGGTCGAGGGCCACGAGCAGTTGGGCGACCTCCTCGACGGAAAGCTCGTCGCCTGCCGAAAGGCGAGTGGCCGCCGCGTCGGCGTAATGATCAACCAAGATTTGAACCCGCTGCCTCAGCGCATCGAGATGCCTGCGATCCCTGGCGGAAGCCGCGATGAACTCCAGAGTCGCCAGGCCGAATCCCTGAACCGCCTGCAAAATGTCCTCATCGGATAGCTCCGGCTCATACTGCCTGAGGTACTCGATCATTATGTCCTCGTGCTGGTCGACTCCGAAGGGATCGAGGCTGCCCTCGTCGAGTATCTGCATGCTGAGGTCCATGCAGGCGAGGAAGAGTTCGGCCTTGCCTCGAAAGTTCGAGTAAATCGCGCCCTTGGAATATCCGGCTCGCCGAGCGATTTCCCCAAGATTGGCAGCGTGGTAACCGTCGCGGCTGAAGACCTCCAGTGCCGCCCATACGAGCGCCTGACGCGTCTGTCTCTTCTGTTCGGCCAGGGTGACGGGAACACGGCGCGGGCGCGAGGTGGCAGGTTGGTCCATATCGGCATGGTACCCCGGCCGCCGCGGCCGCGCCCTCTCGGCTCGCTTCCGCCGCAGCGCCGAGCAGCTTGTTCCACAGCGTCGGCCCAGTCCGGTGCCCAGTCCGGTGACAATCCCGGTCGGCCGCCCGGTCCGATGCCAGTCCGCAGCCCAGTTCGACAATATCCCGCGCTCGCGCAACCCCACGCCGGTGCCCAATCCCGCGCCCATGCTCGTAGCACAAAGCCCACACCCCACCGCACGGAGCCGACGATGCTCCTGTGGCGCGCAACGCCCATCGCCCCATCTTCGGCTCGTCAGCTCTTGCCACACCGAGATACCGCAAGTACATTCATACCAGCAGTATTTTCATACCGCCAGTACTTCGAACCGGACGCATTCGTTGGAAGGAGATCACCGATGCAACCACCTGTACTGAAAATAGACGGCCTTACCCGAAGATTCGGCTCCGTCGTGGCCAATGATGGCATCGACCTCGAGGTCCACGCTGGTCAGGTCGTCGGGCTCCTGGGGCACAATGGTGCGGGAAAGACGACCCTGGTCCAGCAGGTCATCGGCCTTCTCCGTCCCGACAGCGGGTCGATACGGGTCGCCGGGATCGACGCCGTTGCCAACCCGGGCGCCGCGCGTCACCGCATCGGCATCCAATCGCAGAGCCAGGCTCCGCTCGACGGCCTGACCCCGGCCACGGCCATCTCGCTCGTGGCGCGCCTGCGCGGCCTATCCCGCTCGCAGGCGAAGGCCGCGACCACCGCGATCGCCGACCAGCTGGACATCGGCCAATGGATGTCCCAGCGGGCGCTTCCCGAAGGCGGAGGCCTCTCAGGCGGAGTGCGCCGCCTGACCTCCTTCGCCATGGCGGTCGTGGCACCCGTACCGCTCGTCATCCTCGACGAGCCGACCAACGACGTCGACGCCGCCAGGCGAAAGCTCCTGTGGAACACGCTGCGCACGCTCGCCGACCGCGGTATGGGCATCCTCCTTGTGACCCACAATGTGGTCGAGGCCGAACGGGTCGTCGACGAACTCGTCGTGCTCGATTCGGGCAAGGTCGTCGGCTCTGGCACGCCCAGCCAGCTACGCGGCACCGAGAAAGAGGATCTACGTCTGGAACTGGTACTCGCCACGAACGACGAGCCTGCCCTTTCGGCTTCCACAAACCTTCGCTTCAATCGGCGGGTCAAAGCCGGCCGACGCCTCCTCCTGACGATCGACTCCACGCACGCACTTGACGCGGTGGCCTGGGCGTCCGCCCTGCACGCCGACGGCCGCATCGACGACTACTCGCTGACGCAGGCCTCGCTGGAGGACGCCTACCTTGCCATCACAACCGGCTCGCATTCGACGGGAGAACAGCAATGACCGCCGCACCCATCGCGCCTGCACCGACCCGCAAGCGCCCCAGCCCGTGGACCACCTATGTCTGCCTGCTGCGCTGGACCGCAGAGCAGGTGGGCATGGTCGTGCCGTTCACGCTAGTCGTCCAGCTGCTCTTCGCGGCAGGAATCATCGTGGGCTTTGGCTTACTCAGCCCCCAGATCACCGACGCCTTCATCCACAATGTGGCCTGCGGTGCGCCGACGATAATGATCCTCATGGTCGGACTCGTCATCGTCCCGCAGGGGCTGGCGCAATCGAAGCAGAACGGCTCCTTCACCTACATCCGATCGCTGCCAGTCGCACGATCGCTACATCTGGCGGCAGAGACCACGATCTGGTCGGCCGTGGCCCTGCCGGCGGTACCTGTCGCCGTGGTGGTTGCCAGGCTCAGGTACGACGTTGATTTCAGCCTGAACTGGCCGCTGCTGGCCCTCACGCTCGTGATCGCAACAACGATGTCGTCGTGGATCGGGTACGCGATTGCCGTTCTCACGCCCGCCGTGCTGACTCAGATCATCACGCAGGTGCTGGTGTTCTTCGTCCTGCTGTTCTCGCCCATCGCCTTCCCGGCGAGCCAGCTACCCGAGTGGATGCGAACGCTCCACGAGTACCTCCCCTTCGAGTCGGTCGTTGAACTCATGAGGGCGAGCCTGCTCTCCCAGCACTTCACGGCTGACGCTCGAGATTTCCTCGTGATCGGCGTGTGGGCCGCCGTGGGATTGGCGGTCAGCCTCAGAGGGCTGGCGCGCAGAGGCTAGCGTCACGCCGCTCTGCACACTCAGCGACGCCGTGGCACTCGCATGTTCGACATGTGAGTGCCACGGTTTGTGAAGCACAGTCAACTCATGCACCGCGGCCCTCTCACGCACCGCGACCAAAGAAGACGGCTCTTCCGACGCGGACTTGCCATCTGGCGCCGCACGATGTGAAGGGGCCAGTTCCCCTTGAGCGCGCCAGGTTGTGGAACAGTTGAGCTCATCACGTGCTGCAGCCTGAGCCTAATGAAAGAAGAAATAATGTCGGTGAAGAAGATATCGGCTTTGATCGCCACATCACTCATCGCCCTGTCACTGTCGGCATGCAGTCTCAATGCCAACGACGATGGCCCCGACCCGATCGCTGCCACGCAACCTCTTGGCTCCGATTCTTCGGAGTCTTCTGAAGAGCCGGAGCCTTCCGACGAGCCGTCTTCT
>JAUMUM010000006.1:76458-124152 GCA_030530685.1 Actinomycetaceae bacterium
CGTATGCCGTCTTCTGAAGAGCCGTCTTCGCCCGAGGAAACCACCACGTACGAAACACCGGATAGCGATGATTTTGACACCTACGACCGCGATTCGGGCAGTAAGCCTTCACGAGACGAGGTCAAGGCCGGATTCAAGACGCTTCTTGAACAACAGGGATTGTCGCAGCGGTTAGCCGAGCTCGGAGCAACCGACGAACAAATCAATAACTTCTACGGATGCATTGTCGATAACGTCTACGATGACATGTCCGCCGAGTCTCTGCAGGCCCTCGTGAATGACGACACTAGCTCGGCCGTTGTCTCCTCGGAAGAGCAGAGTGAGATCACGAGCGCCGCTCGAACCTGCCGAGCGCAATTGGGTCAAGAGGTCGCTGGCAGCAACGCCGGCTGATCGACCACCGACCGGCCCAACTTCACACCGGGCGGCAGCTCTGACTGCCGCCCGGTTGTTTGCACCTTCGCAATGACAGTCGCACCTTCGGTCAATTACATCGTGGCGAAATGCAGCCCCCGGCATACGCTGCCGAGTCGCCCGCAGGACCAAAGTCGTACTATAGCGTACGCACTTATCACCCAGTAAGCTGCAATTACGCAGTGCGTCTGCATACCAGAAATAAGTATCGATTGAGGAATAATGTCAGTAAAGAAGTTCTCCACCCTGATCGCTGTCCCCTTCATCGCCCTGTCCCTGTCCGCCTGCGGCTCCAACTCCAACAGCAGCGACGAAACCAGCGCCAACGAAACGACCACCTCTCAAGAGACGTCCGCATCTGAAGCAAGCACACCCGCCGAAACCAGCAGCGACTCCTCGGATAGCGGCGACTCAGCAGGCAAGCCCTCACGTGACGACGTTAAGTCTGCACTCACTTCGCTTCTCGAAAGAGAGGGATTGACGCAGCAGTTCTCCCAGCTTGGAGCAACCGACGAACAAATCAACAACTTCTACGGATGCGTCGTCGATAACGTCTACGATGACATGTCCGCCGAGTCCCTGCAGGCCCTCGTGAATAACGACACTAGCTCGGCCGTTGTCTCCTCGGAAGAGCAGAGCAAGCTCACGAGCGCCGCTCAAACCTGCGGCATGCAACTGGGTCAAGAGGTCGCTGGCAACAACGCCGGCTGATCGACCACCGACCGACCCAGCCTCACACCGGGCGGCAGCGCTGACTGCCGCCCGGTATTCCTTACCTTCGCGATGACCATCGCACCTTGAGTCAATCGCAGCGAAGCACGGCCTTTAGCGTTCGCCACTGGTTGTCTGTAGGACCAAAATCGCACTGTCGCATACGCACTAATCACCCAGTAAGCTGCAATTACGCAGCGCGCCTGCATACTAGAAACAAGTAACGATTGAGGAACAAATGTCAGTAAAGAAGATCCCCGCCCTGATCGCTGTCCCCTTCATCGCCCTGTCCCTGTCCGCCTGCGGCTCCAACTCCAACAGCAGCGACGAAACCACCGCCAACGAAACGACCACCTCCCAAGAAGCATCATCGTCGGCTGAAGAAACCACGCCCGCTGAAACCAGCAGCGACTCCTCGGGTAGCGGCGACTCCGCAGGCAAGCCCTCACGTGACGAGGTTAAGGCCGGCGTGAAGAAGATGCTCGAAGCACAGGGAATAGACCAGCAGTTCTCCCAACTCGGTGCCACTGACGAGCAAATGGACAAGGCGTACACGTGCATCACCGACTCCCTCTACGATGAGGTCTCCAACGAAACACTCGAGACTCTCGCCAAGGGAGACCCCAGCGCTCCGATCAGCAGCGCCGACCAGCAAACAGTCGAGAACAACGCTTTTTCCTGCGGCCAGCAGATCGGCCAGGAGCTCTCTGGCAACAACGCCGGCTGATCGACCACCGGTCGGCCCAGCCTCACAACGGGCGGCAGCGTTGGCTGCCGCCCGTTCGTCCGCCCGGAGGTCGTCGGCCAGACAGTGCTCCCGATGTACCTCCTCCGACGCTCAGAACTCGGCGCTTGCCGTCCGCCATTCTGTGCTCAGCGCTCTGCACACGCCGGCCGCAAGCACCCACGCTTAAGTCGGGGAGATCTTCCTGTGGGCACACTCCGCCCTCGCCCCTATCCTGGCCGTATCCCCAACGTCGACACGGGAGGTAACAATGCACATCAAGAAGATCCCCGTCCTGATGGCCGTCCCGTTCATCGCCCTGTCACTGTCTGCCTGCGGCGACTCTGGCGCCTCCATTGTCCCGACCGCCACCCAAGAATCATCCGAGCCAGAAGCACCTTCGCCATCAGCCACGCCCGCCACAGACGGCACCACGTGCTCCCAACCGGGAGAATCCGGATGCTCCGATCCAGAAGAAACCACGCCTGCCGAAACGGCCGACGCAGACTCCTCTGGCAGACCTTCACGCGAAGAGGTCAAGGCCGGTCTGACGACGGGTATTGAGAACAGCGGAGCTCGTCAGCAGTATGAAAATACGGGAGCCACGCCGGAACAAATGGACAGGCTCTACACGTGCATTGTTGACAACTTCTACGACGAGGTCTCAACCGAAACCCTCCAGGGCATCGCCAGCGGCGACGTCAATGCCCAACTCCCGGCCGACGATTACGACACGGTCTACAACGCCAATCGGCAATGCAGCCAGCAACTGTTCCGCGAACTCACTGGCGAAACCGGCTGACTTCAGCGCAACCGGCCGACCCCCAGGAACTCCAGCCAGTTCGCGGGAGCGTACGGTGCCTGCCGGCCTCCGGAGACCGGCAGGCACGGCCAGGTGAGGGCACGGTTGGGTGCATAGCGCTCGGGCGACGCTAGCCGGGCGGCAGGTATGCGTCCGCCGCCCGGCTACCTGGCCGCGACTTCCCGGCAGCTGACAAGGCCCGTGCTCGGGAAGCAACGCCCGGCCGTCCAGGTCACCTTACTCACCGCCCGGGGATCAACGCCTTGTCACCGGCGACAGCATGTTACCGGTGGCAACGGCGTGTCACCCGGCGGCCTTAGTGAGGCGATCTCGCCGCTCGCGCAGCTCGGCAATCTCCTTCGCTCCGCTCACCACGGTGAAGGTCAAGCGCTTGACCTCGCTGCTCTGGGCGGCCAGGTGGTGGAGGTCGCCCTGCTGCTCGTGGAAGCCGCGCCCGCGCACCGAGGAGTTCGCCGGCTCCAGGCCGATGACGTAGTCGCCGGACGCCATCGACTTCCACTCCATGAAGTACGGGAACTCGGCCGTCGAGAACTCGATGAGAAGGGCCAAGCCGAGCTTCTCGTTAACCAGGGCGGCGAACGTCGAGCCGTCGGCGTCGCCGGCGAGGGTGTGGATGAAGACCGACTCCGGCCTATTGGGCTCCGGCGCCTGGATGGTCGACCAGTGGGTGGCGTCCCGCTCGGTCGCCTCGTCGCGCGGCTCGGCCATGAGGCTCGGCAGGATGATCTCCGAGCCCTCGTCCACGAGCGGCCAGCCGATGTTGCAGTGGTACATGATCATCATCGGTTCGTCCGCAAAACCCTCATTGCGGATCTCGTCGGTGACGGCGATGGAGGGCGTGCCCAGACGCGTCTCGATTCGCCGGCGCAGCACCAGGTTCTCGCCGAAGAGCTCGGCCTCGCGGACCTCGCCGGCCACCGTCGCCACGCACTCGTCGCCCTGCCAGGCGACGTCGTACTGGATGTGCTCGGCCGGGCTCGTCCGCAGGCGGCCGTGCAGCGGATATTCCTTGCCAGCCGCATCGGTGTACGGGCCGCCTATATTCTCCAGCCCACAGGTAAAGAAGAATCCTCCCATGATCGAGCGGACCGCCTCCTCGCCGTGTGTGTCGAAGGGATTGCGCCCGTTGAGCCCGGGCTTCGATAGGAACTGCAGCGCGGTACCCCGGTACTCCAGTTCGGCAATGTCCAGGGCCTTGTCCGCCATGGCCACGAATCGCAGGTCGTCATTTTTGACTTCGATGGCGTGCATGCCATCGGCACGCCCATCCTGGTAGCGCACGGGCCTGGCGTACATGACCTGCTGAAGATTTCCCACCTTGCTCAGAAGATCGGAACGTCGCATGAATTCATCTCCTTCTTCTAGGGGTTTCGTTAGGGTTCGTCTCGTGCGTTGGTCGAGGATCGGGGCGTCATTCCGTCGAGGCGGTGCACCTCCGGGGCCGCGTCGGCGGCCCCTCGCGATGCGGTCAGCACCGGACCCCGGGCATTCAAGGCGCGCGACCTACTTGCGAGACCGGTAACCGTCCGGTGTCCGTGAGACCAGCAACCTTCGCCCAGGCCTTCGGTCGGGAAACAGCACCGTTCCCGTGCGGCACCGCCGTAGGGCCACCGAAAGCTAGAACCTTTGCGCCAACCCTACAAGTCACTTGAGTGACGTACAAGACATTCCAAGGCCCATCTTCGGACGATTAGAGGGCGAACGCCGCGCCGTTTGCGACCGCGCCTTCTGCACGGCCGCGCCCGCTCACGCGGCTCAGATCAGAGTAGAGAAGATCACAGTAGGGAACCCATTGCCATTCGCACGACCCAGAAGGTCATGACGGCGTCAACTAGCACCCAGCTGGCCAGCCACACTCCGGCCGGCACACGGGTGAGCTGCGCCAGCGTTCCGTGATCCTGATTCGGGTCACGGCTGCGGGCGACGTCGCCCAGCGAGGTCCACGCCCCCACGAGGAGCACCAGGCCGACTCCCGTCACGACTCCGGACCTATAATCACCACCCCACCACCACAGCGCGGCGCATGCCAGGCCGCTGGCGAGGACGACCCCGGCCGTGCGCCACGAGCGGGACATGACAAGCAGGCAGGCGAAGACGACGGTCGCCGCGGCCAGAATCGCTCCCGACCACGAGTGCAAGGCGCCCGCGACGAGCAGCGCACCGAGGATGGCGGGAGCCGGGTACCCCGCCCACGATGTGAGGACCCTGCCCGCCCCCGTAGCTTTTCCACTGGTGATCGCGTGCCCGGACATATCCCCGCGCACGACGAATCCCTGGAACTTCCGGCCGCAGGCAATGCCTACCGCCGCGTGCCCGGCCTCGTGAACGACCGTCACGAGCGTCCTGCCCCACCGCTGGGTTACGGGAACTGTCAATGCCAACACGAGGACGATGACGGCCGGCCACAGATCATAGGCATCGGGGCTCACGCTTTGCGACAGGCGGTCGACGAGGCGATCCCACCATGACAGTTCGTTTTCGAGCATGGAAAGAAGTCTGCCACGCAATCATGGGAATCGCTGTCACCTCGATCTCCACGCCTGCGCCGCCAACTCAGCGGCGCCTGTGCCCCAGCCACCCGCGAGAACTTGACACCGCCCTGCTCCCCGGCGCCACGACCCGTTCATCCTGCCGCGCGCCACAAACGCGCGGCCCTCCACCCACCAACGAATCCCGGACCACGGTCATCTGCCACAAGCCGAAATTCGGACTATCATGGTCCACCGTGAGCACTCAGGTCCCGACCGCACTCGTCTTCGAAGGTGGCGGCATGCGAGGCACATATACGGCCGCGCTCGTCGCCGAAATGATCGACGCCGGCATCGAGTTCCCGTGGGTCGGCGGCATCTCCGCAGGCGCCACCCACACGTTCAACTTCGTCGCACGCGACTCCTGGCGCGCCCGCGCCGCCTTCGTCGACCTAGCGCGCGACCCCAACATCGGTGGCCCGCTCAGCTTCGTGCGCGGAAAGGGCTACTTCAACTCGGACTATATCTACCACCACACCTCCGGCCCCGGTCAGCTACTCCCCTTCGACTGGCCCGCCTTCGAAGCAAGCCCCGTCGAATACAAGATCGGTGCCTTCAACTGCGAGGAAGGCAGAACCGTCTACTGGGGCCGCGAGGATGCCACGGATCACGAGGGGCTCCTGCGCCGCTGCCAGGCGTCCTCGTCGATCCCCATCGCCATGCCCATCGTCGAGATCGATGGCGTCGCCTATCTGGACGGTGCCATTGGCGCTACCGGCGGGTTCGCCATCGACGCCGCGGAGGCCGACGGCTACGAGCGCTTCGTCGTCGTGTTGACGCGCGAGCGCGGGTACGAAAAGCCGCAGAGCAAGCTTCCCCTGGCTTTCTACCGTCGAGTCTTCCGCAAGTATCCCGCGGTGGCCGATGCGATACTCGCGCGAGCAGACAACTACAACCGCTCGCGCGAAAGGCTGGAGGCTCTCCAGGCCGAGGGTCGTGCCTTCCTCTACTACCCCGAGACCGTGCCGGTCGACAACGGCGAACGCGATCCCATCAAGATCCAGGCCGCCTACGAAGAGGGGCTGCAGCAGGCGCGCCGCGACCTGCCCAAGATCGTCGAATTCCTCCAGGGTTGAGTACGACGAACCGATCGTTCCGCCAGGATAAGCAGGCAGCCGGCGTCAGCGTGTGACCCCAGTGCCAACGGGCGGCCAGTCAACGTCGTGGGCGACTCAATACCGCCCTCACCTACCCGGTGCCAGCGGGGACAGCCTCACCGGGCACCAGCAGACGGCCGCGCCCGGCGTCAGCGTGTGGCTTCACCCGAACCGGTAATGGGAATGGTCGGGCCCAGATAGGTCGGCTTAGGTTTGGTGATGGACTGGCCAAAGTCCTTCACCCGGGCGAAGTATTCACGCATGTCGCGCCTGAACTGGCCCGAATAGTTATTGCCGGACGAGGCAACGCCCCACACCTCCAAGCCCAGCGCATCGCCGGCGTACAGGGCGCGGGTCAGGTGGTATTCCTGGGTGACGACGATCGCCGTCTTCACCTCGAAGACATCTCTGGCTCGGTACATCGACTCGTAGGTCGAAAACCCGGCGTGGTCCTCGAAGATGTCCTCCTTGGGCACACCCCGCTCCTCCAACCAGGTGCGCATGACGTGCACCTCGTTGTAGTGAACCGTCGAGTTATCACCCGAGACGAGGATCTTCGGGGCGGCCCCCTGCTGGTAGAGCTCCAACGACTTCTCCAACCGCGCCCTGAGCATGTTGGACGGCTGCCCGTCGGACCGAACCGAGGCCCCCAAAACCAGAATGCAGTCCGGCTTGACGTCAGTAGGTATCTCATCAGTACTCGAAACGATCTTCTCATCGGTCGACGTCAGCATGTAGACGTTTATGCCGCCGATGGTGAGAACGACGACCGCGATCAAACTGCCAAGGGTGACGACAACGCGCTTCTTGATTGTCCAGTGCTTTCGAGATTCAGTTGTCATAGGCCGATCATATCGACCGCCACCGACACTGTCGCCGGTGACGTTCCCAAGAAAATGTGGGATGTCCGGCACTGTGGACCCGCCCACCGGCAAACGCACGATCGCTTCACTCGGGCAGTGCCCGCGCCAGTTCGGCCGCAATCTCGCGCACGGACACGCCCGGCTCGATGGCCGAACGCACGACGGCGCTCTGCATGATGGCCGCAATCCAATCCACGTAGAAATCTATCCTGTCCTCCTCACCGCGAGCGCGAGCCCACGGTTCGATCGTGGTGGCCAGAAGTCCGCGAGCTCGAACGAGGGCCTGCACGACGATCTGACGCAGGTCATCCCTGACCGCCGCCTCCGCCCACACGCCGAGCATCCAGGCGGCGTACTCGACGGGAAAGACATCGCCAATGAGCGATAAGCATATCTGGCGGGGCGAACTGTCAACGCCATCGCCTTCGACCGTCCGCTCGAAGTAGTCATTGGCTCGCTCAAAGGTCTGAAGCGCCACGCTCACAAGGATCTCGTCCTTGCTTGCGAAGTGTGAGTATATCGAGCCGGAGGACATGCCCGACTCGCTGATGATGTCGCCCATCGACGTCGCGGAAAAGCCCTTGCGCCCAAAGCACACCAGGGCCGCCTCTGCGATGCGGCGGCGGCGGCGCTCTCGTGATTCTTCCGTCAACCTCGGCATGCAAACAGAATACATGATCTGTTAAGCTCAATCCATAAACAGAACATACATTCTTTTTAGGAGGTCCTCATGCCACCGTTGACGATCGGACGCAGCGGCACATCGCCCTGGCGGCAGGTCGTGGCAAGCGCCTTGGCGGCCACGTGCATCGTCATTCTTCTCGTCCTGGCCTTTACCTGGCCTACCAAGACATCATCGGCGAAGAACCTGCCGATCGGAGTCGTCGGATCGGACGACGCCGTCTCCAATATGGAACGAACGCTCAACGAAAGGTCGCCAGGCACCTTCGACCTCGTTGCCGCATCCGACCGCGAAGAGGCCGAGCGCCAGATTCACCAGCGGCAAACCTACGGCGCCATCATCCTTTCCGATTCCACGCGGCCGGCCGCACCGGAGATCCTCACCGCGCCGGCCGCGAGTCCCGCCGTCAGCCAAATGCTCGACGCAATGGCCACGCAGTTGACTGCACAGATGGAGGAGAGGTCCCTTCAGGCCCAAAGGGCGCAGCTGGAGTCCGTGGCGTCGTCGGATTCCGAGCAGGCACAGGCGGCTCAGGCCCAGCTGCAGCTCATCGACGTCCAGATCGCTCAGGCACAGGCAACGCAGGTGACCGTGACGCCCGTCGTTCCCAATCTTTCGAGCGATTCGACCGGTAGCGGGCTCGCCGTCTCCGCTTTCCCCCTGGTTATCGGCGGAATGATCGGTGGTGTTCTGCTCGCGCTGTCGGTGCGCGGTTCCTCTCGCCGCGTGGTTGCGGCCCTCATCTATGCCAGCGTCTGCGCGCTGGCGCTCGGGCTGGTGCTGCACACGTGGTTCGGATTCGTAGGCGGTAACTTCGCGCTCGTCGTACTCGCCTTCGCCATGTCGATCCTGGCCACGACATCCTTCGTCCTCGGCGCATTCGCGCTGCTGGGATACGGCGGCATCGCGCTCGGCGTCCTCGTGACGATGTTCATCGGCAACCCGATTTCCGGCGCGTCGGCTCCGTGGCAGTTCATCCCTGAGCCGTGGGGAGCCGTCGGCCAGTACATGGTCCCGGGAGCATCGACGAGCCTCATTCGCTCGATTAGCGCCTTCCCGCAGGCCTCGACGGCGCAGCAGTGGTGGACGCTCGCGGCGTGGATCGGCGTCGGCCTGCTCATGGGGGCGGTCGGACACGCGCGGAGCAGGAAAACCGACGCCGGAAGCGACGATGGCACCGTCGCAGGCGATCCCACCAATGGCGGGTCGGCCTCCTCGGAACCGCCATCGAAGGCGGAGGCCCGTGGCATGGCGGAGTCGCAGAAGGACGACGGCAACGCGAAGGCCGAGGCACTCGCCGACTGACAGGAGACGCGCGGGTGAACGCGGTGGTCACGGGACGGCCCACATCTGGCTGTCGCGAGAAAGGCCCTCACGGGTCGGGCCGACGCTAGATCGGCCCTCGCCGGGCTCAGCGGCTGGGCACCGCCCGGGCAAAAAGAAACGAGGGGACGGCCGTGGCAGCCGTCCCCTCGCCTACGGTTGGTCAGGCAGTCACCTGCCTGACTGCCACCTACCCGCGGTAATCAGCGAGCCGCCTCGCCGTCGACGTAATCCGAATCGACGGCCGCGTTCCAGGAGAACATCTTGCGGATCTCCTGGCCGGTCTTCTCGATCGGATGGGCCTGGCCCTTGGCACGCAGCTCGAGGAACTCGGGGGCGCCGGCGTCCTGGTCGTCGATGAAGCGCTTGGCGAAGGTGCCGTCCTGGATATCCGCCAAGACGTCCTTCATGTGATCCTTGACATCCGGTGTGACGACGCGCGGGCCGGAAACGTAGTCGCCGAACTCGGCCGTGTCGGAGCACGACCAGCGCTGCTTGGTCAGGCCGCCCTCGTTGATGAGGTCGACGATGAGCTTGAGCTCGTGGCATACCTCGAAGTAGGCCATCTCGGGCTGGTAGCCGGCCTCGACAAGGGTTTCGAAGCCGTACTGGATGAGCTGGGAGACGCCACCGCACAGGACGGCCTGCTCGCCGAAGAGGTCCGTTTCTGTCTCCTCCCGGAAGGTAGTCTTGATGGCGCCGGCGCGGGTGCCTCCCACCGCCTTCGCGTAGGACAGGGCAAGCTCGAAGGCGCTGCCGGAAGCATCCTGCTCAACGCAGACGAGCACCGGCACGCCGCGGCCCTCCTCGTACTGGCGGCGGACCGTGTGGCCCGGGCCCTTGGGAGCGACCATGCACACGTCGTGGCCGGCGCTCGGCTCGATGTAGCCGAAGTTGATATTGAAGCCGTGGGCGAAGAACACCGCGGCGTCGGCCTTGAGGTTGGGCTCGATGTCGCCCGTCCAGATGGAGCGCTGCGACTGGTCGGGGGCCAGGATCATGACGACGTCGGCCTCGCGCACGGCGTCGGCGACCGTGGCGACCTTCAGCCCCTGCTCCTCGGCCTTGGCGACCGACTTCGACCCTTCGCGCAGGCCGATGACCACGTCCACGCCGGAATCGCGAAGGTTGAGCGCATGGGCGTGCCCCTGCGAGCCGTAGCCGATGATGGCAACCTTCTTGGACTGGATGATGGAAAGATCGGCGTCGGAATCGTAAAAGATTTCTGCCACGGGTTTACTCCTTGATGTGTCGAATGTGAAGGTGAGGCGTCGCCTCCCGCCCACGGTGCCAGCGGGCAGGCCGGCGCGGGCGGGGACGCGCCGGTTATGCGCGCAGGACCTGAAGCTCGGCAGACACGCGCTCAGAGAGCGAACGCGAACCGCGCCCGATCGCCACGGCACCAGACTGGACGATTTCACGGATGCCGTAGGGCTCGAGGGCCGTCAGGAAGGCGCTGACCTTGCTTTCGGACCCCGTGGCCTCGACGGTCACGGCCGAGGGAACGACGTCGACCACGTGCGCACGGAACAGGTCGACGATTTGCAAGACGTTAGCGCGAGTGGAATCGTCGGCGGAAACCTTGACGAGCAGGAGCTGCCTCTCGACGGTGGCCTCGGGCTCCAGCTCGACGATCTTCAGGACGTTGACGAGCTTGTTGAGCTGCTTGATCACCTGCTCCAGCGGCAGCTCCGCCGCGTCGACCACGACCGTGATCCGCGACAGTTCCGGGTCCTCGGTCTCGCCGACGGCCAGCGAGTGGATATTGAAGGCGCGACGGGCGAAGAGGGCTGCCACGCGCGTGAGCACGCCCGGCTTGTTTTCGACCAGAACGGACAGCGTATGACGGGTGTTCATTGTTCTCCTTTCAGGCCGCGGTGGGATCGGTCGTCGGACGGAAGGAACGGGCGTAGATGATGTCGTCGTTGGAAAGCCCGGCCGGCACCATGGGCCACACCTCGGAGTCGGGCGAGGTGACGAATTCGAGGACGACGGGGCGGTCGTCGATCTCCATCGCCTGCTTGAAGGCCCGGTCGATGTCGTCGCCCTCCTCGACACGCCAGGCGGCGCAGCCGTAAGCCTCGGCGAGCTTGACGAAGTCGGGGATGCGCCTCGTGCCGTGGCCCGTGTTCAGGTCCGTATTCGAGTACCTCTGCCCGTAGAAGAGGGACTGCCACTGCCGCACCATTCCCAGCGAGGAGTTATTGATGAGGCAGATCTTGATATTGATGCCCTCGAGCGCGCACGTGGCCAGTTCCTGGTTGGTCATCTGGAAGGAGCCATCGCCGTCGATGAGCCAGACTGTCTTGTCGGGCTGACCCACCTTGGCGCCCATCGCCGCGGGAATGCCAAAGCCCATGGTTCCCGCACCGCCGGAGCTGAGCCACTGCCGCGGGTGCTCGAAGCGCAGGAACTGAGTGGCCCACATCTGGTGCTGGCCGACGCCCGTGACATAGATGGCGTCGTCCGGCCCGACGACGTCCGCCAGCCTGGAGATGATGTGCTGGGGCTCGAGTAGCCCGTCGTCGATCTCCTCCCAGCCCGCCGGGAACTTCTCGCGCAACTCGGTCAGTTCCTCCCACCACTGGCCGATGTCGGGCTGCCCGTACTGTTCCTGGGCCTCGCGCAGTGCCTTGACGAGGTCGACCGTCGCGGCCTTGAGGTCGCCGACGATCGGCACTTCGGCATGCCGATTCTTGGAGATTTCGGCCGGGTCGATGTCGACGTGGACGACCTTGGCATCGGGGGCAAAGTCGGAGACCTTGCCGGTGACGCGATCGTCGAAGCGCGCGCCGAGCGCCACGATGAGGTCGGACTTTTGCAGGGCCGCCACTGCAGGAACGGTTCCGTGCATTCCCGGCATGCCCAGGTTGCTGGGATGGGAATCGGGGATGGAGCCGCGGGCCGTCAGGGTCGTGACGACGGGAGCCTTCGAAAGATCGGCCAGTTCGACGAGGTCGGCGCTGGCCCCGGAGCGCATAGCGCCGCCGCCAATGTACAGGACCGGGCGCGAGGACGTCGCGATCAGGCGTGCTGCCTCGCGAACCTGCCGGGCGTTCGGCTTGGTCACCGGGTGGTAGCCGGGAAGGTCGAGCGGCGGGGGCCACACGAAGTCGGCCTCCTCGACCTGCGCCGACTTCGTGATGTCGACGAGCACGGGCCCCGGCCGGCCCGTCGAGGCGATGTAGTAGGCCTCGGCGATGCGCGCGGGGATTTCCTCGGCGCTCGTGACGAGGAACGAGTGCTTGGTCACGGGCATGGTGATGCCGACGATGTCGGCTTCCTGGAAGGCATCCGTGCCGATGGCGGCCGCCCCGACCTGCCCGGTGATCGCCACGAGCGGCACCGAGTCCATGTGGGCGTCCAGGAGCGCCGTGACGAGGTTGGTGGCGCCCGGACCCGACGTCGCCATGCACACTCCGACCTTGCCGGTGGCCAGCGCGTAGCCTTCCGCGGCGTGTCCGCCGCCCTGCTCGTGCCGGATGAGGATGTGGCGGAGCTTGTCGGACTGATGGATGGGGTCGTAGGTCGGAAGGATCGAGCCTCCGGGCATGCCGAAGACAACTTCGACACCGAGCTCCTCAAGCGTGCGTACGACCGAACGCGCACCCGTCGACTTCTCCCGGATCATTCGGGTAGCGGGAGCCTTGTCGGCCTGGCTCGCAGCCAGCTCGGCTGGCGTTTGCCGCGTTGCCATGTTTCCTCCTTCAGGATGTCGGTGCGAAGACCGCGTAGGCGGATGATCCACCTGCTCGGCATGGGCATGAAAAAACCCCTCGTCAACGAGGGGCGCGCAACACGTAATCAGCGTGCGGGTGCAGCGCGCCAACTACGTACGAGGAGTGTGATCATGAGAAGAACCCTATCGCGCGTCCGCCCCAAACCCAAACCACCGCCCGGGATTCTCACATCGTGGATTATGTTCTTATATTGCGGGCCGGCGCGTGGCGGACACCGACCCACACCGTCGCGAGGGTTCGTATCGTCACGAAGATTCGTCGAGTGCGTGTGCGAACGCACGGGATTCGGCGCGCCGCCGGTCTTCGGGACTCGGCGCTCCCCTCGCCCTCGGACTGCGAGGGACGCAAGCCCACCGGAACCCGCGAGCGTCCGGCGCAGCTGGCCACGCATGGCCGGCCACGCCAGCGCCCGCCAGCCACGCGGTACCAGAGAAGCCGGCTACAGGCTTCCGAGGACGTGGGCGAGGAGGATCTTGACGATCATCGCCACCGGATAGACGAGCGCGTACCCCAGGGCAACGCGCGGGTCGGCCTCGGTGCGCCCGTTTGCGAAGGCGAGGACGGCAGGCTGCGTCTGCACGCCGCCAAGGAGCCCGGAGAGCTTCGTGCCACCCATCTTGAATACCCTGCGCATGGTCCAGTAGATCCCGACGGCAACAATGCTCGTGATCATCGCTCCGACAATGAGGATCTTCCACCAGTCGCCACCCGAGAACGCCTCGAGGATCTCGCTTCCGGCCGTCGTACCCGCGCGTGCGAGGAACATGAGCAGCCCCAGCTCGGCCAGTACGGCGTTGACGCTATTGGGAAGAGACGTGACCAGCGGACCAATGCGGCCTGCCTTGCCCATGATCAGGCCGACAATGAGGATGCCGGCCGTGTAACCCAGCGAGAACTCTCCCCCACCCGGCAGCGGGAAGGGGATCTCACCGATGACGTATCCGAGCGCCAGACCCAGGCCGAGTGCGATCGGATTGATGTAGGTCAGGCCCTTGGCGGAGTCGCCCAGCCACTTGGAGATCTCCTTGAGTTTCATGGTCGGGCCGACGACTCGCACGCGGTCGCCCATCTCCACCATGAGTTCGGGAATGGCGAGCATGTCATTGTCGCCCCTGCGCACGCGGGAGATCTTGGCGTGCCAGCGCTCGTCGAGGATCTCGTCGAGCTCTTCGACCGTCTTGCCGGCAAGATCCGGATCGGAGACCGTGATGCGCCGGAAATCGAGATACCGCCTATCCGAACGCAGCGAATGGCTCGAGCGATGCCCGAGGTGGTCGAGGGCATCGTTGACGTTTTCGATGGTGCCGACAATCGTGACGAGATCGTCCTTCTCCAGGACGTCGGTGTCCTTGGGGATCCAGATGGGCCCGGTCTCGCCGCGGCGCAGGCGCGAGATTTCGATTGGGCCGCCGAGCTCGGTTTCGACCTGGGCTACCGTCGGATTGTCGTCGCGTTCGACCCGCACGTTGAAGTGCGTGACGGGCTCGGGCTTGTCCGTGTCCGACGAGGCACGGCGCAGGGCGAACTGGGCGGCGATGATCATCCCGATGACGCCGAACAGGTAGGCCACCGCGTAGCCGACCGTCGCCAGCGACGCATTGCCCGAAGCCTCGCTGGCCGCGGTGAGCGCCGGCGTATTGGTGATGCCACCCGCGAAGGTTCCAGCAATGAGCGCCGAGTCCCATCCGAAGACGAGCCTGCCGAGAGCGAAGGCCGCACCGGCAGCAACGCAGAGGATGACGACCATCGACAGGATGGGGCCCGTCGCCTGTTTGAGCGATCGGAAGAAGCTGTTGCCGGAGTTGTTGCCGATGGCGAAGGCGAAAAGTGCCAGGCCGACGATGCCGATATGGTCCGGTATGGTCATGTCAACGCCGAGGTGGTCCCCGAGCGCCGAAACCGCTATCGCAAGGAAGAGCACCGCGGCCGCTCCGAGACTGACGCCCTTGATCTTGATGTGTCCGAGCATCATGCCCACACCGATGAGCAGGAATGTGAAGAGGACGGGTAGCTCGTGCAAATACTCCATGACCCCTGTCATGGGGACCTCCTATTATTTCGACCACGGACAAGTATGGTCTAATTCGCCTTTCGATCGGTGGGGCTGGAGTCCCACGATTCCAGCCCGCGAACCGGCTTGCCATGCGGGCTGCCAGCGCTCTCGCAACCACCGATAGCGCGCTCGCCTGCGGGCGGCCAGGGGCTCGTCATTGCCGAGGCCGCGCTCGTCACCGCACGGAGCGAGCAAAGCGTCACCGACGCGGACAGGTGCCGGTGACGAGCCGGCCCGCCTGCCGGCAGGAGCGGCCAGGTGCTAGCGCAGACCGCACCGAGCGCCAGCGCAGCCAAGGCGCCGCCACACCTGCCGGCGCCGACCGGCCCACGGAAATTAGTCGTCGAGGACCCTCACCGCGCCCTTGTCGGCCGAGGCCGCCATTGAGGCATACGCCCTCAGGGCCTTGGAGACCTTCCGGTCGCGCGTGACTGGCTTCCACGGCAGCGGGCCCTTTTCGGCACGCCGCCGCTCAAGCTCGGCGTCGTCGACATCCAGGCGAAGCGTGCGCGAAGGAATGTCGATGACGATCCAGTCCCCCTCGCGCACGAGGCCGATGGCGCCGCCCGAGGCCGCCTCCGGCGAGACATGCCCGATGGAAAGGCCGGACGTGCCACCGGAAAATCGTCCGTCGGTGATAAGGCCGCACACCTTGCCCAGGCCGCGTCCCTTGAGGAAGGTCGTCGGGTAGAGCATCTCCTGCATGCCCGGGCCGCCGCGCGGGCCCTCGTACTGGATGAGGACGATGTCGCCGGGTTTGACCTGCTTGGAGAGAATGAGCTCGACGGCCGCTTCCTGCGATTCGACGACGCGGGCCGGGCCTTCGAAGTGGAAAAGCGACTCGTCGACGCCCGCGGTCTTGACCACGGCCCCGTCTTCGGCGATGTTGCCGAAGAGGATGGCCAGGCCTCCGTCGACCGTGTAGGCGTGGTCGACGGCGCGAATGCAACCCTCGCGCGAATCGTAGTCGAGGCTCTCCCAGACGGAGTCCTGCGAAAACGGCCGAGTCGTGCGCACGCGCCCGGGTGCAGCTTTGAAGCGTTCGACGGCCGCCTCGCTGGGGGCGACGCCGCGGATGTCCCACTCCTCGAGCCATGACTTCAGGTCGGAGGAATGGACGGAGTGGACCGTGTCGCGCAGGATGCCGGCCCGGAAGAGCTCGCCCAGCAGGGCGGGTATGCCGCCGGCACGGTGGAAGTCTTCGATGTGGAACTGCGTCGAGTTCGGCGCGATCTTGGCCAGGCATGGGACATGACGCGAAAGCTCGTCGATGTCCTTCATGGTGAAGTCGACCTCGGCCTCCTGCGCCGCCGCCAGCGTGTGGAGAATCGTGTTGGTCGAGCCGCCCATGGCAATGTCCATGGCCATGGCGTTGAGGAAGGCGTCGCGCGTGACGATCGAGCGCGGCAGGACGGAGTCGTCATCCTCGCGGTAGTAGCGATTGGCCAGCTCGACGATCCGGCGCCCCGCCTCGACGAAGAGGTCCTTGCGGCGCGCGGCCGTGGCCAGGGTCGAGCCATTGCCCGGCAGGGACAGGCCGAGGGCCTCGGTCAGGCAGTTCATGGAGTTGGCTGTGAACATGCCCGAGCACGAGCCGCACGTCGGGCAGGCGCTGGCCTCGACGAGCCCAAGCTGGTCGTCCGTGACGGAATCGTCGGCCGACAGCGCAATGGCGTCGATGAGATCCGTGCGGTGATCGATGACACCCTCGACCGTGGCCCCCGATTCCATCGGGCCGCCCGAGACGAAGATCGTCGGCACGTTCAGGCGCAGCGCAGCCATGAGCATGCCGGGCGTGATCTTGTCGCAATTGGAAATGCACACGAGGGCGTCCGCCGTGTGAGCATTGACCATGTACTCGACGGCGTCGGCGATGATCTCGCGCGACGGCAGCGAATACAGCATGCCCGAATGACCCATGGCAATGCCGTCGTCCACCGCTATGGTGTTGAATTCCCGCCCGATGCCGCCGGCCTCGGCAATCGCCTGACAGACGAGCGAGCCCATGTCCTTGAGGTGAACGTGGCCGGGGACGAAGCCCGTGTAGGAATTGGCCACCGCGATGATCGGTTTGCCAAAGTCCTGGGATGTCATTCCCGTTGCACGCCACAGGGCGCGGGCGCCGGCCATATTGCGGCCGGTGGTAGATGTTGCTGATCGCAGTTGCGGCATGGGAAACCTCCTAGGGAGCAAGCATACGTCGCCCCCTAGGAAGTCCCCAATCATCTATTCACTTGGTGAACAACGCCTGCCCCACGTACTCATCGCCGTCGCCGATTCCCGGCGGGATCAGGAATAGCGCCGAGCCCGTTGTCTGCAGGTACTCGGTCAACAGGTCACGCGACATTTTCCGGAGGATGGGAATGAAGTTCTTTTCGGGATCGCGGATGAATGCGATGAAGAACAGGCCTCCCTCCAAGCGGCCGAGATAGTCGTTGCCCTCCATGTAGTTGTAGCCGCGCCGCAGCATGCGATTGCCCGAATTGTGGTCGGGATGCATGAGCGCCATGTGCGAACGCGCGTCGATGAGGGGTTCGCCACCCTCATTCTTGCCGAAATCGGGAGTGGTGAACTCCGTCCCGCCGGAAAGCGGCGCGCCCTCGACCTTGTCACGGCCGATGATGTTCTCCTGTTCGGAGAGGACGAGCTCGTCCCACACCTCCATCATCATCTTGATCTTGCGGCAGGCCATGTACGTGCCGCCCGCGAAGAGGTCGCCGCCGGGATCGTCGGGACCAATCCACAGGTGTTCGTCGAGCACGTCGGTTTCCTCGGACTTGACATTGGCGGTGCCGTCCTTGAAACCGAAGAGGTTCCTCGGCGTCTTTTGGTCCTTCGACGTCGACGACGTCCTGCCGTAGCCGAGCTGGCTCCACTTGAGGGTGGCTCGCCCGAAGGCGATGCGCGTCAGGTCGTGTATGGCGTGTAGCGCGACCATGGGATCCTCCGCGCACGCCTGGATGACAATGTCGCCGCCGCAGCGCTGCTCGTCCAGGTTTTCCGCCGACATGCGCGGAATCTCAGCGAGCAGCGGCTCCGGCTTCCTGTCCGCGATGCCGAAGCGGTCGGTGCCGTCGGCCGTCTCGAAGAGCGTGGCGCCGAAGCCGAAGGTGATGCTCAGGCCCGCCGGCCCGAGATCCATGGTCTCGCCAGTATCGTCAGGCGGAACCTCTTTGAAGGCCTTCATCTCATTGACAAGCTCACCGGCCATCATGCGCTCGGCCGCGAGCGTCCACTCCTTGAGCAGCTCGATGAGGTCCTCGCGATCCGTCGTCACCACGTCGTAGGCGGCAAGATGCATTTGCTGCTGCTGCGGCGTCGTGATGCCGGACTGGTTCTTGCCACGGAACGGGTACTGGAGCCTGAGCACGTCCGCGTCCTGCGTGCCGCGCTCGCGTCCGCTGCTTTCGCCCGCCCTGTAGCCGCCCAGAGTCCCGAGGCCCAGAGCCGCGAGCCCGCCGCCCATGAGCACGGCGCGCCTGCTAACGCCGCGGCGTGTGGCCTCGGATGCATCGGCTTGCCTGCTGTCCTCGACGGCGGCGCTGTCTTGGACGGCGGACTCCTCGCGGCTCACTTGAGGATCGCCTCGGTCAGCTTGGCCAGCGGCCTGCGCAGCGCGTTGACCTTGTCGGACAGGGCCTTGCGCTGGGCCTCGTCGAGCGTGTCGTAAGAGACGAATCCGTCGCCCTCACGGTACTGGTCGAGCTCGCCCTGGAGGTCGGTGATCTTCGAGTTGATCTCCTTGGCCAGGTCGGGATCGTTCTTCTCGGCGATCGGCTCGACATTGCCGAAGGCCACCTGCGCCCCCTCGAGGTTCGCCTGGAAGTCCCACAGGTCGGTGTGCGAGAAGGCTTCCTCCTCGCCCGTGATCTTCGTGGTGGCGACCTCTTCGAGGAGCGCGATGGCACCGTTGGAGATGTCGTCGAGGCTCACGGAGAAGTCGTCGGAGTAGACGAGGTCATAGAGCTTTTGCGTATTGGCCACGAGGTCGTCGGCGACCTTCGTGCGCTCCTCGTCGCTCAGGCCCTCGTATCCCTCCGGGCGCCACAGATCCTTTTCGGCCACGTGCCAGCCCGTCCACTCGCGAGTCTCATTGTCGTCGGCCTCCTGCCAGTCAGCCTCGCGCTCGTCGAGTGCCGGGTCGAGGTCGCCGAAGGCCTCGGCCGTGGGCTCGATGCGCTCGTAGTGCATGCGCGCGGCAGCGTAGCTGTTCTTGGCGGTTTCGACGTCGCCGGACTTGTACGCCTCGGCGAAGGACTTCGTGGCATCCAGGAGCTGACCGGACTGGTCGCGAATGTAGGCCGTGTACTTCTCTACGGCGTCGTCCTGGAGCTTCTTATCGTCGTCGGAGACCTCGATCTTCTCACCGGAGTCGGTCACCGTGAACTCCTTGTCCCCGACGAGGGAGCCCACCATGTTCTTCTTGCACGCAGTGTAGTAGGTGCCCGGTTCCAGCACCACGGTGTACTCGACTGTCGTGCCGGGGCCGAGATTCTCGCGTTCGCCGACGATGCGGAGCTTGTCCTCGGCGAGGATCTCGAACTCGTTCTTGGCCGGACCCTTGTTTTCCAGGGTGAAGACGACCTTTCCGGACTTGACCTCGCTTGCGGAGACGTCGCAGGTGTCGTCGGTGATCGTCACGTTCAACCTCTGGGCGCTGGCCTGCGTGCCATCGCTATCGGAGCCGGAGTCGTTGGAAACGCAACCGGCCAGGACGAGCGCCAGAGCGGCAACGGTTGGAATGGACTTCTTCATGGGTTGTTCCTTAGCGTCGAAGGGTTCGTTGTCAGGACATTGGACGGTTCGTTGTCTAAGGTCGCTCCGTCTAATGGACGGTCTTCTCCACGGCTGGAAGGTTCGCCCCCGTTGTCAGAAGGCTCATTGTCTGCGCCATTGGAAGGAGCCTCGCCGGAGCGCCTGCCGCGCGCCTGGACCGTGAAGACGGTCAGGACCACCACGAGGTAGGCCGCCCAGCCAATGAACTGGAGGAGCGTCGGCGAGAAGAGGATCTCGACATTGAACATGGCGTTGAGGATCGCGAACCACCACGATGAGGCGTGCCCCGCGATGAGTGCTGAATGGTCGTACAGGTGACGCCCCTGCCCCGGCAGGACGTCCGCTTCGTGCAGGTCTCCGATGCCGTAGGCGACGATGCCCGCGGCAACGAAGACGAGGAGGTACCCGGTGACGAGGAAGAAGAGCCGCAGGTTGAAGCGCACCGAGCCCTTGTAGATGACATAGCCAATGGCCACCGCCACCAGCAATCCGCCGAAGACGCCCAGCGCCGGGGCCGCCACGCCCGAACTCGCCGACGACTTGACGACCGACCAGACGAACAGGGCGGTCTCAACGCCCTCGCGCCCCACCGCGATGATGGCGAGCCAAACGATAGCGCGCGCCGAGCCTGACTGCAGGGCGGTGTCGGCCGCCCCCTCGAGCTCTCCGGCGATCTGCCGGGAGTTCTTGCCCATCCACAAAATCATCCACGTTACGAAACCGACGGCGATGAGCGACAGCACCCCGCCGAGGATCTCCTGGGCCTGGAAGCTCAGCGTATACGGCCCCCACGTCATGTAGATCCCCGCACCGAAGGGGATGGCGATGGCTATGGCGACGCCGAGCCAAAGCTTGGGAAGGACGTCGCGCCGGCCGGAGCGCACGAGGTACGCCACGAGAATGCCAACGATGAGCGCGGCCTCCACGCCCTCGCGCAAAGCGATGAGAAAGTTGGGGAAGAAGTTGCCGATGAATTCGGAGGACAACGCTCGCTCTCCCTCTCAGTGCACCGTACGGACCACCTAACCTTACTACTTTGTGAATGTCGTATGAAACCATTTCGTTATACGAACCTTGTGTATATACCTCGCCCCGTTCGCGCCTGGGCGCTCTGCGCGGGGCCTGGCGCGCACATCGACCCGCCGGCACGCCCGCGCACTCGCCCAGCCGGCAGGTCCGCTGGCGGGCCGGCATCGGCACGCCCGTAGGTCCGCGTTAACCCAATGGCAGGACTGGTTATGGCGCGCCCGTCTGTGGCGGAAGGGCCCTCGCTTCGTGGCGGAAGTAGCCGACTAACCGCGGTGGAAGAACTCGTCGAGGCCGCCGCCGGGTCCGACGAGCGTGGGGCAGCCCGCCGCGACGACCCTTCCACGGTCGAAGACGGCGACGACGTCCGCCCCGGCGGCCGAGTCGAGCCGGTGCGTGACCTCCACGATCGTCATGTCGCGCGCGAGCGAGGCGAGGTTGCGCCGGATTGCCGCTTCGAGCTCGCCGTTGAGGCTGGCGGCAAACTCGTCGAGGATGAGCACTCGCGGTTTGACCAGCAGCGCCCGCGCCAGGCAGAGCCTGGCGGCCTGCCCTCCCGACAGGCGGCTTCCCGCCTGCCCGACGGCGGTATCCAGCCCCTGCGGCATCGAGCGGACCTCGTCGGCCAGGCACGCCGCCTCGAGGGCCTGCCACAACTCCTGCTCCTCGGCATGCGGCCTGCCGAGCCGGAGGTTGTCGCCGATGGTGGAGTTCAGCAACTCGTTCCTCTGCGGCACCGCCACGACGGCGGACCTCAGCGAGTCGAGCGTGTACCTCTGGATCGGCACGTCGTCGAGCAGAATGTGGCCGCCGGCCGGGTCGTCGTACCTGAGCAGGAGGCTCGCCGCCGTCGTCTTGCCCGAGCCGGACGGACCGACGAGCACGAGGTGGCCACCTGCGGCAACCGAGAAGCTGACATCGTCGAGGCCGAATCCGCCCTCCGGGTAGGCGTAGGTCACACCCGAGAACTCGATGGAAGGCGCAGCGCCGGGCTCGTAGACGGCGGGCCCGTCTGCCACCGCCTCTTCGGCGTGGAATATTCCCCACAGGCGCCTCGCGGCAGCAAGGCAGTGGTCGATGTACCCGGCCGCACCTTCGACCCCCCGCGGCCCTTCGAATAGCCGCAGCGTCCCTCCGGCCAGGCCGGCCGCCACGGCAATGGAAAGGCCGGCATGGGCCGATCCCCAGACGGCCCCCATGACGGCGACGAGGCTCAGCGCGAGATTGCTGGCGCGCCGAATCGCCGCACCGGTCAGGGCCCTGCCGGCCGAAGTCGCGACCTGCCGCCCGATCCCGTCCATCTGCGCGATGCGTTCGCGCTGGCGGCCGTAGGCGACGATTTCTTCGGCGCCGAACACGGAGTCCGTGACGTGGTGGGTCAGCTCGCGGCGAAGCGCCAGCGTGCGGTGCGTGGCCCGGATGGAGCGCCTCAGGCCGAGGAACGGAACGACGATTAGCGCCAGGGCCATGCAGATGGCCGGCACCGCGACGACGCCCCAGCCGAAGGCCAGGCCCGCACCCGCGAGGAAGGCCGTCGGGACGACCACGGCCGAAACGACGGGGGCGAACGTGTGAGCGTAGACGACCTCGATGCGGTCGACGTCGCGCGTGAGGCTGGCGAGCAGGTCCCCGGAGCGCGAGCGCGCCACGATCGCCGGGGCCTTGGGCCACAGCTGCGAGAATGCCATGGTCCGCAGTAATTCGAGGGCCTTGAACGCAACGTAGTGGCCCGTCAGCTGCTCTCCGTAGCGGCAGACCGCTTTGAGCAGGGCGCAGGTGACGATTCCGGCGATGACCGGCACCTGGCTGCCTCCTTCCGTCAGGATCGACGTCACCGCTCCAACGGCCAGGGCGAACATGAGGACGTCCAAGCTGAGATTGACGATCCTCAGGAGCGTAGAAATGTACAGCGGGCCGTGCACCGGGCGCGTGATGGAGGTGAGCCACGCGAGGAGTTCGCGCAGCCCGGGTTGCCCACTGGCGGCAGTTTCGCCGCGGCTCGTGCTGGCCCCGGACTCTTCGTTTCGAGCGGTTGGGCCGGCGTGCGAATCGTCAGTCATGCCTGCCGCCTTCCGTGTCTTTCGACGGGCGCCCTTCCGGAGCGTCCATCTCCCCGATGGCCTCGTGCCCGGCCCGATCATTCGCGAGCGCGCCCGTCACGGTGTCGCCTTCGGGCTCGCCGCGGTCCGGCTCGCCGTCGCCACTATTGCCGCTTGCGATGCTCGGCGGGGCGGAGATGTCCAGGGGCATCAGCACACCGTCACGCATCTGCACGACGGCATCGGCGCTCTCGGCGATTGCCCTGCGGTGGGTGACGATCAGGAGCGTCCACCGCCGCCCGAGCTCGCCGATGGCGCGGGTGATTCGAGCCTCGGATTCGATGTCGACGTGGGAGGTCGGCTCGTCCAGCAGCAGGATCTTGCGGCCGGAAAGCAAGGCTCGGGCGAGCGCAATGCGCTGGGCTTGGCCGCCGGAAATGCGCGCGCCCTGCTCACCGATGTCGGTGTGCAGTCCTATGGCTTCGACGTCGTCGGCGACCTGCGCCTGGCGCAGTGCTCGCCACATTTCTTCGTCCGTCGCTTCGGCTTTGGCGAGACGAAGGTTGTCGGCGATGCTGCCTGTCAGCAGCCACGTGCGCTGCGACACCGGCGCCGCAAGCTGGCGGATCTGCGACGGGCTCATCCCGCGAAGCTGCCGCCCCCCAATGGTTATCTCGCCGTCCTGGAGGGCCAATGATCCTCGCATCAGGTCCAGAAGCGTCGACTTTCCACCGCCCGATTCTCCCACGATGGCGACTTTCGTTCCCTCGGGCACGTCGAGGTCGACCCCGCGAAGCACCGGGCCTCGCCCGTAGTCGAATCGAACGCCTCGGGCACAGATGCCGCCGAGCCCTGCTTCTTCCGGCGCGGCCTGCGCCGCCCCTGGCGGCATGGCCTGCATCTGCCCTGGCGCCGAGCTGCCGGGCACTCCACCGCCGCCGTGCTTCGACAGGTACGCCCCGATGGCCCTCTCGGAGGCGCGGCCGGCCATGCCTATGTAGAAGAATCCGGCAACCTGACCGAGCGGCTCGAGCAGCAGGACCGTCAGCAGTGAAACGGCAAGGGCTTGGCTCAGATCGATCGCGCCGGCGTGGAAGCGGGCAATGACGAGCGCCGCCGTGCAGCAGACGAGGACGAGTGAAAACAGCCCGTCCATGATGATGATGACCACCTGGTTACCGGCCAGCAGGCGCATGAGGGCGCCGCGGTTGTGCTCGCCGCTGTCGCGCAGTTGCCGCTCGATGCGCGGTCCCGCCCCGAAGACCCGGATGATCACGAGATTGCGTATGGCGTCCAGGTATTTGCCCGCGAGCGCCATTCGCTGCCGGCGAGAGTTGGCGGAGGTCTTGCGGAAGAACTTCGCGAAGACGGCCAGGAGCAGCGGAATCAGCGGGCACAGGACCATGATCGTCAGACCGAGCGTCGGGTCGATGGCGATCGCCACGTAGGCCAGGGTGAGGAAGGGAATGGCGATCGCGGCCACGGTCGAGCCGAAGTAGACCTGGCGGTACTCCGTGACACGCTCGCAGTTGTCGGTGTGGAGCGTGACGAGCCGGGCCGCGTCGGCGCCTTCGGCCTCGGAAAGCGACCGCGTGTCATACGCCGCACGCAGGAGGCGCCGGCGGATCGAGCGTTCCTCCCTGCGCGCCGCCGCGCCCCCGTAGACGATCTCTGCCGCGGCCGCCACGCCGGCGAGCAGCGCGGCCAGCGCGGCCGGCACCCAACTCGTCCACTCCTGCGCCTGCACTGCCCGCGATCCCGCGGATGGCTCCGCAATGCCGGCCAGGAGCCGGGCGATGGCGACGAGCGCGACGCCCGTCAGCAGGGCGGTGGCGACGCGAAGGCAGGCGACGAGCACGATATCCGCCCTCCCCCGGCGCGAGACGACAAGCTTCATGCCCGCCGTCCCGGCACCTGGCCCGCCCGCAGGTCCGTGCCCGCTAGCTTGGCCGGCAGCCGTGTGCCCGGCATCCCGGCCGGCAGACCCGCGCCGACCACCCTCGCCGGCACCCCCGTGCCCGCCGCCGCGGCCCGCGTGCAGATCCATGACCCCTCCGCCTCACATTTTCTGGTACAGGGACTTGCGCTGATAGACCGGCTCGGAGGTGACGAGCACCCCGAGGTTCCGGAAGATCCCCTCGTCGACGGGGCCGAGAATGGTCGTCGTGTGGACATCGCAGCCGGCTAGATTCTGGAGCTCGTCGAGCGCCCTGCGAGCATTGTCGTCATTGGTGGCCGAAACCGACAGGGCGATGAGCACCTCGTCGGTGTGCAAGCGCGGGTTGCGGCTTCCCAGGTGCCGAGTCTTCAGCGTCTGGATCGGCTCAATCGACTCGGGGGCGAGCAGGTGCTGGTCGGGGTCGATGCCCGCCAGCTCCTTGAGCGCATTGAGCAGCATCGCCGCCGAACAGCCGAGCAGCGGGGAGGTCTTGCCGGTGACGATCGTCCCGTCGGCCAGCTCGATGGCCGACGCCGGAGCCCCCGTGCGCGCAGCCACATCCAGGGCCGGCTGGACGACGCGGCGAATGTCGCTCGTCAGCCCCATCTTGCTCATGATCAGCGCAATGCGGTCGGATATGACCGGGTCGGCCTGGCTACGCCGCTCGTCGACGAGCGCCTTGTAGTATCGCCTGACGATTTCCTGGCGGCCGGCCTCCTGGCAGGCGGCGTCGTCGCTGATGCAGTAGCCGACCATATTGACGCCCATGTCCGTAGGCGACTTGTACGGGCATGTGCCGGCCAGCTGCTGGAGCAGGTGCGCAAGCAGCGGGAAGACCTCGACGTCGCGATTGTAGGAGACCACCTGCTTGCCGTAGGCGGCCAGGTGGAAGGGGTCGATGAGGTTGACATCGTCAAGGTCCGCCGTGGCCGCCTCGTAGGCCAGGTTCACGGGGTGGTCGAGCGGTATGTTCCAGATGGGGAAGGTTTCGAACTTGGCGTATCCGGCCGGGATGCCGCGCTGGTACTCGTGGTAGAGCTGCGAGAGGCAGGTTGCGAGCTTGCCCGAGCCCGGGCCGGGAGCAGTGACGACGATGAGGTCCCGGCTCGTCTCCACGTAATCGTTGCGTCCAAAGCCTTCCGGGGAGACGATGAGCTTCGCGTTGGTCGGGTAGCCCTCGATCGTGCGATGGCGTGAGACCTTCATGCCGAGGCGTTCCAGGCGGGTCTTGAACGTTGCGGCCGCCGCATTGTCGTCTTCCATCTGGGTGAGCACCACGTTCTCGACGAGGAAGCCCCTCTCCCTGAACACGTCGACGATCCGCAGGACGTCGTCCTCGTAGGAGATGCCCAGATCCGCGCGCACCTTGTTGCGCATGAGATCCTTGGCATTGATGACGACGAGGATCTCCAGTTCGTCCCTGAGCTGCTCGAGCATAACGATCTTGTTGTCCGGTGTGAATCCCGGCAGGACGCGGGAGGCGTGCATGTCGTCAAAGAGCTTGCCGCCCATCTCCATGTAGAGCTTGCCGCCGATTTCCTTGCGCCGGGCATTGATGTGCTCGGACTGCATGGATATGTAGCGAGATCGATCGAAACCCGGTGCTTGCGACACGGCCAGCCTTTCCAAACGACGCCCAAGGAACGAAGGCCGCCAACCGACTGCGGCCCAGAAAAGCATAGTGGAAGCTGCCCGACCGCGCGCCTCGGACGCGGGCAAGATGACGCTGGTCGATCAGGGAATGATCGTGGCACAAACCGGCGCCTCGTAACGGGCACTCGCAGGACCACCCTTGCGTGTGGGCATCGTCCTATCGTAGCGTCATGGATGTGTGGGGATCTGGCCTCGACGCGAACCTGGCGGCTGGCACGAACCCGGCACCTGACGCCCGCCGCGAATCGTCCGGGCGGCTCGGCCCGCAGCAACGTCCGTTTCGGCCCGTGGCCCAAGGCCGCACTCGGCGCTAGGTTCAGCCCGCCGAATTGGGCGGCAAACGCCGAAACCTACCACCACCCACGACCGGAACGTGCAAGGAGCAGCGCAATGACATCAAGCGACGGAGACTACAGGTTCACCCTGGCACCAACCGTGGCGAGAAAACACGTGCACTACGAGAATCGCTACGGCATCGAGATCGCCGGCGACCTCTATCAGCCCAAGGACCTCGACGAGTCGACCGCCCACCCGGCCGTCGTCATTGGCCCGCCGCATAGCGCGGTCAAGGAGCAGGCACCCGGCGTTTACGCCAACGCGCTGGCTCAGCGTGGCTTTGTCGCGCTGGCCTTCGACCCGTCCTTCAACGGCGAAAGCGGCGGCAAGGCGCGCCGGGTCACCTCTCCCGAAATCTTCGCCGAGGACTTCAGCGCCGGAGTGGACTTCCTTGGCAGCCTGCCGTACGTTGACAGGCGTCGCATCGGCGTGATCGGCATATGCGGGAGTGGGGGCTTTGCCCTGTCGGCCGCCCGGGTCGATACGCGCATTCGCGCCGTCGTGACCTCGGCAATGTACGACATCAGCGGAGTCAGCCGCGATGGCTGGCAGAACACAATGACCGATACCGAGCGCCGGGAAAGGGTCGAGGCCCTGTCAGAGCAACGGTGGAAGGACGTCGACGCGGGCGCCGCCGAGGTCATCCGCTACTTCCCCGAGGAGCCGGCCGACGCCGTCCCGGAAGGCCTCGATCCCATCGCTTCCGAATTCTTCGAGTTCTATGGCACGACGCGCGGCCGTCATCCGCGCGCAGCCGGCGGTTTCACCACGACGAGCTGGCAGGCCCACATCAACTTCGGGGCGCTGCGGCACCTGGAGGACATCGCGCCTCGGCCGATTCTGCTCGTCACCGGGGATAGAGCGCATTCGCGTTACTTCAGCGACGAGGTCTACGAGCAGGCTCCCGGGCCTAAGGAGCTCATCGTCGTGGAAGGCGCGCGCCACATTGATCTCTACGACGACACGGATCTCATCCCCTTCGACGCCATCGCCGACTTCCTCACGAACAACCTGGCGTGAGCAACTCAACATGCCAAGCACGAAAGAACCGACCGCGTGTATCAACCAGAGGCAGCAATCAGGCGTTCGACCGCTCATGCCAAGCGGTACAGGCTGGACCCACACCCTGACGGTCTTGGTGAAGCCACCCCTACGTTCCGCGGACTCGCGACCCATCATCCTTCCTCTTCCACCGGGTGAACGATCTCGTCACAGTCTCCTGTACTCGAGCATGCACCCTGCAGCGAGCATACGCTCGAGAACTCACTAGTTCGGTTGCCGTTGACGAACGCGTTGTCGTTGCCGGAAGTCTTGTGGAATAGAGATCACGTCACACTGGGAAGATCGCGTCAGAGACGGCGACACCAACGCCATCCTCGCAAATGGAGTTGATCGCTCATACCCAGTTGGCCATCGCAGCCAGTTCCTCTACCAAGGGCGCCACTGAGTCGAATCCACTTGGCCATAGCCGACACCCGACCTGCCCGTCTCTCGGTTTGCGGAACGCTATCGCATTCAGCCCTGGCGGATGTAGGTAATACCGAAGGCGAAGACCTGGCGGAACTCCTGTCGGCGGGAGCCAAGTTCAAACTGACTGCCAGAGCCTTTCTGGAAAATATCGAGTCCGCGACCGAGGAGGATCTTCCAACCGTTGTCGGTGCGGATCGACCGGTCATGGATAGTTTCATCCCAGGTGAAGGTGAACTTGATGCCGACTGTGGCGGCGCTGTCTTCGATATCTTTGAGCATGGCGAGATGCTGCTGGGCGTATTCACTGCGCTCTTCCTTGGTCACCAACGTTACTGCGATCTCCTCGGCAGGGTCCTTGGCGGCGGCCAACAGAGCAAGCAAGTCCACCAGATTGCGTCCCTGGTGCGCAAGTCGGATGTAGGGGTCAACAATGGTGATGCTTACAGCACCACGCAGATAGGGCATCAGCAGCGTCTCGTATGAGACCCCGCGCTGATTCTCCTGGAACTCACGGTGTCCTTCAAATAAGGGTGCTGCCGCCTCAAGCGTTGCTGGGACAGGAACTGCGGCAGTGCCTAGTCCAAGCTCCGGCTCTGCGGGCCACTCCGCATTCCCCTCTTTCTCGGGGTAGTGAGCCTGGTAGTAGTCGGGGTACTCGTCTTCTTCGAGCGTGGTTACTCCGTGCCAGGTGCCCGTTCTGTCGGTGTAGCCGAAGTCGACGGCGGCCATGGTGGAGTCGATTCGCAAGATCTGATCCTTAACGCGCTTGCGCCCCTCAATGGCGAAGCACAGCAGTTCCTCGATCTCCTCTTGCGTCGCCTCGCCGCCTGGGTAGATGAGTTTCATCAGGCCGGAGAAGGTCTTGTGGATACCGTCGCGGTCTCGCGTGGAGATGTCCGAGCCGAGTGTGAAGTACTGCTGGTAACGGTCGGCGTAGTCGCTGTTGCGCATGGACCGCAACACCTCCGCGATGTAGTCGACGACGAACCCGTAACCGGAGGAGAACATCTCGCTGCGGATCGTGTCTACCTCCCAGCCCGGAATGTAGAAGTGGAGCCGGTCGAGGTAGGCGGAGTCGTGGTATGCCTCGGGTAGCTCATCAAACAGGTCGGAGTGCTTGAGCATATAGGGCACGTTGTGCGAGGTGTTGCCCACGAAGACCATCGACGCTTCGGCTCCGATGGTTTCAACGCCTCGGGAGAACGACTTGTTCGCCATGTAGTTCTTCATGATGTCGACTAGCGCCTTGTCAGTGCGCTTCTTCTTACCGGCGAACTCGTCGAAGGCGACGACATCCCAGTAGCCGACCAGGCCGATACGGCCATTGGCGTTGTTCACGAAGAGCTTCGGGACAGTGACTTCGCCACCGGAAATCAGCATGCCGTGCGGTGAGAACTCGGAGTAGATGTGCGACTTGCCGGTCCCCTTCGGGCCCAGCTCGATTAAGTTGTAGTTCCGCTCAACGAACGGGATGAGACGCACGAGCTGCAGTAGCTTGGCCCTCCGTCCGAACATCTCCGGATTAAACCCGATGGACTGGATCAGCAGATCGATCCACTCCTCGGTGTTGAACCCTTTGCGCGACGCGAGGTAACCCTCATAGTCGAAACTTGACACCTGGATGGGTTTCAGGCTCCCAAGAATCCAGGGCACGACACGGACGCCGTCGCTATGGAAGTACTCAATGTCGCAGATGCACCATACGCCGCCAACCAGAAGCTTCGGGTTGGCCTTCACCGTCGCCGGTTCGACGATCACGCCGCTCAGCCCGAGGTTCGCGAATGAGGCTTCGTACACGTCCTGCTTGTCGTTCAGACTAACGGTGAGCTTGTCGATGATTCGATGACGGCCCTTTTCACGAATGGTCGACTTCACCAGTTCGGACTCGTTGCGATGCACGTAGTGGTCGGCGAGGATCTTGCGCACCGCCTCGATACCTGCCTGGATCGTTGCCTCATTGTCGGAGGCAGCGTATTGACCGAGCAGGTATTCCAACACATAGGAGGGAACGATCGCATTGCCTTTGACGGCCTTCACGAGATCTTTGCGGACGACGTAACCTCCGAAGAGCAGGTTGATCTTGTAGTCGAGATCACTCTGCCTCGGCGTGTCAGGTGCGGTGACTGGTTCTTCTCCGGAGTGGCTCGCGGTGTCGGTCATGGTTGCTGCTTCCTTCAGAAATCAAAGTCCAAGGTGAACGAGCGCTTGAGCAGGTACTGAGCCCGCTGATAGACGCGCCACTGAGTGGTGTTCGGTATCTGCTCTTCGAGTCGGAATTCGACCGTATGGTTGTTGAACTCTTCTGATTCCTGACTCAGAAGCATTCGTACGCTCTGGTATCGGTCACGTACGTCATCGGAGGGCTGGTCGAACAACACCTCGGGCTGGTTCGAGAGCAGAGCATCGCCCATGTAGATGCCTGCCCGGAGTGTGCGTGGCTGAACCTTCTCACTGACTGGCCCAGACTGGAAGAGCTTCACGACAATTTGGCCGGTGGTGATCTTGTCCGTCTCGGGCAGCACTTCGACGTTGACGGGGCGGGTGTCGCTTTTGCGTTTCTTGTTGACCCTGAGCACGGGCACGACGACTTCCTGGAGTGTAGCCCCGCCGTGGACGAACCGTGATCCCGCGCCGGGCAGCTTGAGCCGGTGGATCGACTTGGGAATCTGCACTTGAAGGTCGCTGCTGAGCCCGAGCTGTTCGGATTCGAAGGTTCGGAACGCGGGATCGTTCTTGAGCCCCCGGCCCATCAGGTATCGGCGGTTGATGGCAACGAACTCGTCTCCCTCCGGTTTGGTCGAGAGGAAGATAGGCTCAGCGAGTGCGGTGTCTTGGTAGAGGAAGCCGTGATCGGCCGTCACCAGGATATTCGTAGCGTTCGCGTTGGTCAGTCGCTTGATCAGGTCGACCAGATCGCGTAGCGCGTCACTGGCGGCCTCGAATACCTGGCGTTCGGAGCGGGCATTATCGCCTGCGGTGTCGATCCGGTCATGATACACATACAGCACTTGGTGTGCACCATAGAGCTTGCGCAACTCGGCCTGCGACATCGCGAGAACGTCTTCGGCCTGGATGGCGAAGCCATCCACCCGAGCCAACACCTTGTTGCGGTTCGCTGTCCCGTCGGAGCGGTATCCATCGACGAGCACCGGGTCACCATCGTGGGAATGGGCCAGCATCTTGTGCGGAAGAAGGGCAGCCATGCCGAGCTGGGTGTAACTCGGCAGCACGCCCAGCATCGCGTCAAGATCCGCATCGAAACGATCTTCCTGACGGATGCGCGAGCCCAGTTCGTCAGCAACTTCGTATCGCAATGCATCGGAGATGATGACGACAGCCTTCCGGTTGCCCTTGCGGATGAAAGGCTCCACGTGATCGGAAAAGAACCCAGTCTGCGAGCGCAGTACGGCTGACCTCCAATCACTCACAACATCAACTTGCCGCTGCCAAGCGTTACCGAGCTCGTAGAGGTACCGGTTCGCGTAGTGCTTCTCCACCTCTGCTCGCAATGCCTCAAGCGCGCCGGCGTACCCAGTTGTGCGGGCGGCGAATTGGAACTGGCGGTACAACTGGTCGATGCGGAACCAGTGCTTGCGGTACCGATCAAGCCCATCATCGAACGAAGCGATTTCGAAATTTACGGTGGCGAGTTCGCTCAGCAACTCGGAGGCGGCAGCAAGGGCTGCGTAGAGTTCTCGGTATCCCTCGACCCATATGCTGCTTTGACGCGCTCGGATGATCTCGGATACCTCCCGTGCGCTTATTGTCCGCTCACCTATTGCCTGTACTAAGGCATTGATGATCTTGCGTTCGACGTCCTCAAAGAGATCGTTGCCCACAAGCTCTGCTAGTTCGGCATCCTCGATAGTGCTGGCATAGTCAAGGCTATCGGCTGCTCGTCGAGACAACGTAACAAGCGCATCAGCGCTGCGCCGGTCGTTGCGCAGGCTCGCGAAGTCGAGCTGGATATTGCGCAAGGCTCCAGGTGTGTCCGACGCGAACCCGTTGATAGCTTGCCGGAACATCCACAGCACGAAGTCATCAATGCTGGGTTCGCTTGCTTTGTAGCCATAGATCTTGGCGGCACCAGCCCAGTGGAAGCTATCGAGCCCATACTCGACTAGGGCATCGTACTTGGCCCTTTCGCCGCGTGAGTTCTCAATCAGCAGGGTACGCGTGAGTTCCAGCATGCTGTGCTCACGCTGCCCAAGCAGTACTGCCACCATCTTTGCCCGCAACACATCCGAGTCATCGTCGCCGGTGAGCAGGTTTTTCAGGCTCTGGATCCGCTTGGCGGCACGGAAGAATTTCTCGTGTTCGCGCACCGCGTCATCAATCCCGTTGCCTGCGAGGTCGAGTTCTTGGCGCACCATTCTGCGCGGTCCGCGGTGAAGATGCCATAGGCGAGCTCGAGATCAAGCAGCCAGTTTCTAGTCCCCGAAGGCACTGAGCCGCAACGGTAGATGAGAAACTTACTATTCGGCTCACCACGGAGTACCCGGTGCTTTACTGCATACTCGTTATTCTCGACTCGCAGGACGGTCACACCATCAAGATCAAGCGAGTCGATCTCGGCGGTATACTCGCCTACAGCGTCATGCCAGAAGACCAGACGCTGGGACTCGAAACGCTGTTTTAGGTGGGGAAAAACGGTGCGCAGTGAACTACTCATTCAGCATCCTCCTGTTCTGAGAAGGCTTCGATCTCGCGCCTGGCAACCCGTTCGGATGCTGCTCGGTAAATCTGCTGGATGCGTGTCTGGAGTTCAGCCTTGGGAGGCAAGGCGGTCCAGTACTCTGCGACGACGATCCCGTCCTTGTGCATTTCCAGAAGTTCAATCTGCTCGCGGCTCGTCTCGGTGCAGAGAATCAGGCCGATCGGCGACTTTTCGCCTTCTCGACGTTCGTAGCGGTCGAGCCACTTGAGGTAGAGTTTCATCTGGCCTTCGTAGGCGGCCTTGAACTTGCCGATCTTCAGTTCTACCGCGACGAGACGCCGCAGTGGCCGACTGAAGAAAAGCAGGTCGAGGTGGTAGTCGTCGTCGTCGATGATCATCCGCTTCTGTCTCTCGACAAAGGCGAAGCCGTTGCCGGCTTCGAGTAGGAATGCCTCCATGTCCCGGACGATTGCGGCCTCCAGATCGCGTTCAAGGAAGGTGTCTTCCAACCCAAGAAAATCCAGCAAGTAGGGGTCCCGAAATACATCACGCGGCACCGCAGTCTCGCCAATGATCTGGGTGTTGGCGATTTCTCGACGCTCGTAGCCCTTCCGCGCTATCAGCTGGCGTAGGCCGCGCACACTCAACCCCTGGCTGACAGCTTCCTGTGCGTAGAAGGCTCTAGCCTCGGGGTTCTTCAGGGGAAGCAGCGCTCTGAAATGGGTCCAACTCAATTGTCGCCCCAGTGAGACGACAATCTCCTCGTCAGGAAACTGCTGGGCGAACTGGATCATGCGGCGGAGGTTTTTCTCTCCGTATGAGCGCCCGTACCGCTCCCCCAATTGTCGTCCCAGCGAGACGACAATCTTCTTCCCGTAGGTTGCTCGCTTCGAGCCGAGCACCTCCTCGCCGACGAGTCGGCCAAGCCGCCAAAAGGTCAAGGTGAGAGCCAGATTGGCTTGACGAGCGGCTGCAGCCTGACCCTCCTCAATCACCTCCGTGGCGCGAGCAAGCAGGACTCGCTCCGCCTCACCGCCTCCGCCACTCCGAGTAATCTCAGTCATCGGCAGCCTCCAACCCTGTGGCCTTCTTGAGTGCCCCGTAGGACTTCGGGTAGTGGACCTCGGCCCCATAATGAAGGAGCTTTCCCTCTCGATCGTTGACATGCCCATCCGTGCAGAGGGCTAGGTTGCCAGTCATAAAACAGGTCCTTCCTGCAGTACTGCGCAGGTGCACTCAAACTCTGACGCAGGTGCACCCAATAGCTCTTGCTTCTTAACGCCGAGGGCGTCGCACATAGCTGAGACGTGTTTGCTATCTACGTGATACATGAACTGGAAAAGGGATCTGAGCACTACCGGGGACTCGCCCGGATCGAGTGAACGCGAGATGTCGGCCTCCTCAAGATGCGAGCACGCATGCAAGTAGCGCTCAATGCGTGTCCGCACCGAACTGTCGAGACCTGGATGCTCCTTCAGTACGGCTTGCATGGAGCCGTGGAACGACCCCATTTTATCTGGACGACGGAAACTTAGGAATGACTCCATCATTCTGCGTGCAGCATTAGGCATGAGAGCCATGATCTCCATCTGCTCCGCCAGCCCAAGTCCACTATCCGCAGTGGGGAGTCCGTCGGCAACCCTGCAGAACAGGAAACGATACTGGGACCTCAGCTTCTTCATCTTCGTATCGCCAAGCGGCCAGTCGACGAGTCGCGGTTTCCGCCCTGCGCCCCTACGGTTGCCAGCCTCGCACGTAGCGCGCATCTCATACGCAGTGTAGTTCTCCTTGCGAACGTTCTTGGGCACTGACTCCATCTGAACGAGCCATTGGCGGAAGAGTTCGAAGTTGTGGGTCATAAGGAATACCTGGCTGACGTAGTCATCCGCCACGAGTTCCGACCAGATATGCGATGAGGCGCCGAAAAGGATGCCACTGTCGAGGCTAGAGACCGGATCGTCAATGAAAACGATCGGCGGATCCCCCTTGATCTTTTCCTCCCGGACGCTCGCGAGGAAGTAGAGCAGGGCAATCGCTGTTTGTTCCCCTTCACTGAGGTTGGTGGCAGGGGCGCCGTTGCGCTCGATGACATAGTGCTTCCGATCAGGGGCGGTGCTGAACCTGAGTTCCTCTCGGCCTAGGAGCCTCTGGGAGCGGGTTGTTCTGGCAGAAGATCAAAGTTCAGCCCGCCGGGAGAATGTTCTGACTGGTTGCAGGTGCTGCGAGCAGTCCGCTGCGGGCACAGACGCTGCTGATAGGGCAGCACACTGAGGACCGACCAACGTGGAGCGCGACGTCCAGTCGACGGTCGAGAACAAGGCGAGTACGGGCGTAGATAAGGCTCGTGCAGACGATTGGCTGTAACCGAGACGTCAGGATGGACCTAAATCTCAAATGGTCGTGAGTTGGTGGTTCTTTGGGCGTTGAGGCAAGTGTCGAGTCTAAGGAGGTGAGCTTAGACGTGAGTGAGTTGGAATAGAACATGCGGCGTGACGACATGCATGAACAGGGTGACGGAATCGGTGTGGAGGTGGAGCACATTGTTTCGGTACCAGCGGCGCACCACGAAGCTCTCCGGCCGATCGGACCGGAGGGCTTGAGATGCTCGCACGCATCTGGGGGTGGAAGACGGGACTTGAACCCGCGACCCCCTGGACCACAACCAGGTGCTCTGCCGACTGAGCTACATCCACCAAGCGTGCCACCTTGTGAGCGGCAACAATCAGAAATTCTAGCCTACGTAATACCGCCGGCCGAGCCGTATCGGCGTGATACCCGCCACGAGGTCACCGTGCGTGGGCCATCCGCCAGCCACGCGGTTCACCCGCCCGCGCCGCCGATCACCCACCGCTTACTGGTGATGACGATCCCGGTGACGAGCACCATCAAAGAACAGCCAAGCGGAAACCCCGTGAGCAAAGAGTACGCCGTCGAAGGATCGGCCGGCCTGAACTGCACGAGCAGGAAATGGACGACCAGGCACAGCGCCCCACCCCAGAAGAAGGGATACATGGCCCTCGTGATCTTCAGCCGCTCCTCGTGCTTACCGTCGGCCGCTGCCTTGCGAACGGTCTCTTTCGTTTCGTCCTCCACGGGCCCGTCTTCCCTTTCGCCATCCAGCAGCTGTCGAACGTCGACGTCGTAGTAGTCGGCCAACTCGAGAAGAAGATCTAGATCCGGCATATTCGCGCCCGTCTCCCACCGGGAAACCGTGCGCCGCGACACGTGCATCATCTCGGCCAGCTGCTCCTGGGTGACAGCCTTTTGTCTGCGCAGCTCCTTCATGAGAGCCCCGATCTTCCGTTGGTCAATCAATAGCTTCGTCGCTTTCCTCGAGCTGGCTTTTGCTTTCGCCAACCAACGTATCCCGCTTCCTCACCGCCACGACAGGACGCACACCGCGCACGCGCCCCGTTGGGACACGACATGTCCCATTCGACGCGCGCTCTACCTCCGACGCAGGCGCGGCCGATCGAGCCGCCGCCGTTAGATCGCGAAGATTGCGCCCGGAAGGACGGAGAAGTCCGCCCGGCCCCGCAGCGACAAGGAGGAAGAATGAAGGCTCTTCTGCTCGAAGCACCCGGCGCCGCGCCACGCAAAAGATAGGCGAGACGCCCGTCCCTGCGTCGGGCACGGGAGAACTGCTCGTGGGCGTGCGGCCTGAACCCCATCGACTTCAAGGCGGCGTCGGCGTCGATGGCGTGGTCGTTGGCTCCCGGTCCGCGAGCGAGCATCTCAAGCTCGTCACGTACGGCGGCGGAGTCGTCGGCATCGCCGGGCGGCCCGAGCCCAATCCACCGGGCTTCACCACCGCACCATCGCTTCACGAGGTCGCCCTCTAAGCGGCTTCTCCCCACGGCGGCCCGGGCGCCCTCGAGGATCACGCTACGATGCCGAGCGACCTCATGGAACGGGTGGCGCAGGGCACGCTCGATCCCTTGGTCGGTGACACCTTCGGGCTCGACGGCATTGCCGGGGCCCTGCAGGCTCTGGCAACGGGCCGCTCGCGAGGCAAGAAGGCATACGTCGCGTGAAGGTGGAGGTATACCTCGCCTGAACGCATACGTCACCCTGATCGGCGCCGGTGCGCCCAGCCTGCTACACGCTCCGAGCCGTCGCCTCGACCGGCCGCCGGCCACTCCCGTCGTCCGGCCACCGACGGCTCACCACAGGGCACGTGCGACGATGGCGTCGGCGAACTTCGCCAGGTGCTGCGGGTCGGCGGACAGGTAGAGTGAGGCGTCGATCAGGGAGATCTCCATGACGTAGAAATCGTTGTCATTGCCAGATCCTCCGCGCACGATATCGACGCGGTTGTACAGGGGAAGCTCGTCGCGCCCATTGATGTCGAGCGTGTAGGCGTGAATGGCGGCACGAATCTGCTCGCCCCAGCGCCACTCGTCCTCGTCCGCGTCCAGTGACCGAACGACCTCCTCCTGCACCTGGTCATCGGAACGGAAGCTCGGGTGAAGCATGGGCTCCTTTTCGACCCGGTAAGCCGGCATGCCGTTGAGGTAGACGAGCGACACTTCGCCGGATCGATCGATCTCCTCCAGGTACCGCTGCACCATGACCGAGTGCCCCTGCTCCAACTCCTGCATCGCATGGTGAATCGCCTCGCCACGCGATGTCGGATCGGTGGCTGTGTAGCGTCCCGTTCCCCTGCCGCCGGACGACACCGCGGGCTTGACGACGAAGTCACCGAAGGCCGGGAATCGCGTGTGCACCTGGTGCTTTGAATACTCGTGATCGGGCTCCAACCACGTCGTGGGAATCGTTGGCAACCCGCGCCTGGAGAGCTCGAGCAGGTAGTGCTTGTCGGAGTTCCACTCCATGAGCCCGGCCGGATTGAGCAAGCGGGGAACGGACCGCGCCCAGGCGAGGAAGTCCTCGCGCTTGTCCGCGTAGTCGCGAACGGAGCGAGCAACGACGACCCCGGCTTGGGACCAATCGACCTCGGGGTCGTCCCACACGGCAACCCGAGGTTCAACACCCCTGGCCCGCAGAGCATCGGGAAGCGCGGCCTCGTCCGCGTCGAGGTCTGGCAGTTCGGAGCATGTCACAAGGGTCACGATTGGATCAGACACGAGCAAGATCCTACCGGACCGGCCCGCTCAGCGCCCCCGAGCGTCTCGCTAGGCGCAACGGCCTTCGCGCATATGCGGGAATTCACTCGTACGTCAAAGCACCCGTCATTTGAAGCCTCGGCCGAAGGCTCGCGCGTTGGAAATAAGCCCAACAAAGCCAAACGAACCCACCTTCGTCCGGTAAGCGCGAAGCTTCGCCACGATCCTCCGGGTAGCCGGCCCCCGTGGACCTATCGCGCATTCGGGCGGAGCAAAGGTATCATTTTTGTTATCTGAGTATTCGTGGAGGGCAACCGATGAAGAGGACCGTGAGGGCTGCGCTTGCTGCCAGTCTGGCCTCTGGCATGGTTTTCGCCGGAGTGCCGGCTTCGGCCACGGACTCCGATTCCGACGAGCCCGCGGTGCAGGAGACGAACGATCCGCAAGTTCAGGTCGATCCAGGATCAGATCCGGGAGGCAACAACGGCGGGTCCGATAACGATCCAAACCCGGAACCGCCGGGCAAGGATGCGACACTCCCTTCGACTCCAGCGGACAGTTCGGATCAACTCCCCGATCCCCAACCTGCGCCTACGCCCACATCGCCGAGGCCATCGAGTCGGCCGGCCGTCGAATCCCCAGGAGGCCGGGAGGCTCCCCCTAGCAACCACGATTCGGTCCCGAGCTACCCGAGTACGCAGTCGGAGTCGGATGAATCCATGGGCTTCCCCTCGTCCAACGGAGACACGGCACCAGACGAATCGGACAACTCCAACGGCCCTTCCTCGAGCGTGAATCCGCGGGCTTTGGATGACGAGGACTTCCAATCGATTTCCTCGCGAGCCAAGGCGGCAGGCGCTCGCGCCTCGCGCTTCGTTCGCTCGCTTGCGAATCTGCCGCCGGATACGGATGAGGGCAGCCACATCGGATCTCAGCTGTCGAACATCGGCGAGCAGGCAGTTGCGGGGCAAAACGCGCAGGCCAATGCCGCATCTGACAATTCCACTGCCGCCCCCTCTGGCCAGGACGGCAGTCCGGATGCGGACCCTTCCCAGAGCCCCGCACTGGGACCGGAGGCCAAGACCCATGAGCCCGCGATGCGGCAGTCGTTGCAGTATGGCCAGAATCTATACCACGGCGGGCACCGCGCCGAGCAGGTGTCAACCACCGATGACCGGCTGTCGGACAGCGGCGCACAGGCGCAGACGATGACGCTCGCCTCGCTGTCACTGCTCGTGGCCGGCGGCGGGATTCTCGTGGCCCGACGCCGAGGCGCGCACCGCGCCTGAACCGCGGGCGTCGAGTCGGTCACGGGCGTCGCTTCGCGGCAAGGCATTGTGTGACGCGAAGAGCCAGCTGGCAGCAATGCTCCCGCCCTCGCGTGACAAGCCTCCGCGGCGGTTCCCATGCGAGCGAACTCGATGATGCGGGAGCCTGCGCCGGCTGCGAACCCGCGACGAACCACCGTCGCAACTCCCTGCCAGCTGGAGTGCCCGAGGTACCTGCGGGCCTCAGGGCACCTCACCGAGCACCGAACATCCGCGCGCTTCCCACACGTCACGGACACTTATGCAATAGACAAGCGCATACTGCGCGCATGCAAAAGGAGGACCTCCACCTGCGGAAGCCCTCCTCGTTCGTACACCGCCTGGGACTCGAACCCAGAACCCACTGATTAAGAGTCAGTTGCTCTGCCAATTGAGCTAGCGATGCGCACGGGTAGTAGCTTATTAAGTAACGGGCCTTACCGCAAGTCGAGAGATCATCTGGAGGGCGTGCCCTGCCCCACAGTAGGTTGATGCCCGCTCGCATCTACCCCAAAGATCGACGCTCGCGAGTGCGGCCAAGCACCTCGCACCGGCCACATGTCCGGCGGCCTCCGGCAACGCCTCCCGTATAAAGCCCCACCGCCCGTTGGAGCGCTCGGATAATGTCGGCCACCTGTGGCACCCTAGAACATGTGTCAGACCAAACGATCGATTCTCCCGCGGCCGACGAGCCGCAGGGCGGCACGCCCGCGTCACCGGGTGGCGTCGGCCTACCCTTGCTCAACGTCGCCCTTGACCGCTTGGAAGACGAGTTTGGCCTGGCGCCGGAGGACGACGCGCTCTACGTAGCGTTCGAGTCCTGGGCGCGCTCGACGGGCCGTCCCCTCTACGACCACCAGGAGGAGGCGCTGCTCGCCGCCATTGAGGGGCACCACCTCATCGTCGCCACGCCCACGGGTTCCGGCAAGTCGATGGTGGCGCTCGCCGCAATCTTCACGGCCCTGGCGCGCGGCTCGTCGGCGTACTACACGGCGCCGCTCAAGGCCCTCGTCTCAGAGAAGTTCTTCGAACTCATCGACGTCTTCGGCGCGCACAATGTCGGCATGGTCACGGGCGACGCCTCGATCAACGCCGGCGCTCCGATTGTCTGTGCCACAGCGGAGATTGTGGCGAACATGGCCCTACGCGAGGGCGACGCCGCCGGCATTGGCGTCCTCGTTGCCGATGAGTTTCACTTTTACGGCGACCCGCAGCGCGGCTGGGCCTGGCAGGTGCCGCTCCTGGAGCTCACCTCGACCCAGCACGTCCTGCTCTCGGCCACGCTCGGTGACACGTCCCTCCTGGCGAGCGACCTTCGGCGTCGCACGCGGCGGGAGGTCACGCTCGTCGAAAGCGCCGAGCGCCCGGTTCCCCTGTCTTTCCGGTACTCGCGCGAACCCCTCGGCGAGGTCGTCTCCGAGCTCGTGCACACGCAGCGCGCCCCCGTCTACGTCGTCCATTTCTCCCAGCGCGAGGCCGTCGCTCAGGCCCAGGCGCTCCTGCCCATCAACCTCATCTCAAAGGAGCAGAAGGCGGCGATCGTCGGTGCCATCGGCGACTTCCGTTTCGGCCCCGGCTTCGGCAAGACCCTGTCCAAACTTCTGCGTGCGGGCATCGGCGTACACCACGCGGGTCTGCTCCCCCGCTACCGACGCCTCGTCGAGCGGCTAACGCAGCGAGGGCTCCTGAAGGTCATCTGCGGCACCGATACGCTCGGCGTCGGCATCAATGTCCCCATTCGGACGGTCCTGCTCACCTCACTGTCCAAATTCGACGGGGCGCGCTCCCGCCAGCTATCGGCACGCGAGTTCCACCAGATCGCCGGGCGGGCCGGACGCGCCGGTTTCGACACGATGGGCGACGTCGTGGTCCAAGCCCCGGAATACGAGATCGAGAACGCGAAAGCCCTCGCGAAGGCCGGAGACGATCCGAAGAAGCTCAAGAAGATCGTGCGCAAGAAGGCGCCCGAGGGCGTCGTTCTGTGGTCGGACAAGACGCTCACCCATCTTCAGACTGCCGCACCCGAAACGCTCACCTCGCGCATGCGGGTCACTCACGCCATGATCCTCAACGTCCTGCAAAGGCCTGGCGATGCGGTCGCCGCGGCCGTTCGCCTGCTGACCGACAACCACGAGCCAAAGTCTGCCTCCAACCCGCTCCTGCGGCGCGCGGTGGAGATCTACGAGGCGCTGCGCACGGCGGGCGTCGTGGTCCACCGCAGTCTCGCCTGGCAGGCCGAGCATCCCGGCGAGTCCGCCGTTGCTTTCGCTCGCGAGGTCCCGGACGACTTCGCGCTCAATTCGCCGCTCGCGCCCTTCGCCCTTGCTGCGATCGACCTGCTGGACCGCCAGTCCGAGGACTACGCGCTCGACCTCGTCAGCGTGATCGAGGCCGTGCAGGAGAACCCCATGCAGGTGCTGTACGCCCAGGAACGCAAAGCGCGCGGCGAGGCCATCGGACGGATGAAGGCCGCGGGCTTCAGCTACGAAGAACGCATGGCCGAAGCCGACGAGATCACGTGGCCACAGCCGCTGGCAGAGCTACTGACCGGCGCGCTCGAAACGTATCGCCACTCCAACCCGTGGGTCGACGGCTACGAGTTGACGCCCAAGTCGATTGTGCGGGAGATGATCGAAAGCGCACAGACCTTTTCGGAGTTCGTCTCCCACTACGACCTCGCACGCAGCGAGGGGGTGCTCTTGCGCTATCTGTCCGATACATACAAGGCTCTGCGCCAGACGGTCCCGCTCGAGGCCCGCACCGATGAGGTGGAGCGGATCACCGCCTGGCTGGGCGCGCTCGTGCGTTCGGTCGACTCGTCGCTGCTGGACGAGTGGGAGGCCCTTGCCTCCGGCGCGTTGTCCGCGAAGGGCTCGGTCGGCGCAGGCGAGGCCGAGGGAGGCGGCGAGGAGCTCGCTTTCGGCGTCGACGCCGGCGGGAAGGCACTCGTCACGCGCAATACGCACGCCTTTAAAACGGCCGTCCGCAACGCAGCCTTCAGACGAGTCGAAGCCCTTCAATTCGAAGACTATGACTATCTGGACGACGTCGCTGGAGGGCCCGCGTGGCCTGCCGACAAGGAGGCTGGTGCCGGCGAGGAGACTTGCGCCGGCGAGGACGTCGGCACCCAGCCCGCCGGAAGTGGTGCCCGGGCGGGAAGCGGCACCTGGCCTGCTGGCCCCACGTGGGACGCCGACGCGTGGATCGACGCCACCGCGCTCTACTTCGACGAGTACGAGTCCATTGGCGTCACGACCCGCGCACACAGCGACGCCTTTTTCCGCCTCAACACGAGCCCCGGCCGCGGTGACCTCGTGGCAGCGGGCGTTGCCGAAGGCCCGGCCGAAGCCATGCTCGCGGGGCGGAAGGCCGGCCGGCTCTGGCTTCTCACCCAGGCTTTCGACGACGGCCTCGGCGACGGCGCGTGGGGATTCACGGCAGTCGTGGACCTGGATGCAAGTGACGCCGCGGCCGACGTCGTCATGCACGTCGTCAAAGTTGGAGAATTGTGAGGTGGCCAATGATTGATGCAACTGCGAATGGATCCGTCTCGCCAGATGAGCCCGGTCTTCCCGAAGGAGCGCCGTCAGAGCCAGAAACGCCGCCGGATGCGGAGCAGCGTCCCGACATCGACGAAATCGCCGGGCGATACGCTGCCGTGCGCGATAGGGTCGCTCAAGCCTGTGACGCCTGCGGGCGGTCCAAGGACGACGTGGCAATCCTCCTAGCGGCCAAGTTCCAAGAGCCCGAAAGGGTGGTGGCGGCGCTCGGCGGCGGAGCGCGCCGTCTGGGCCACAACTACGTTCAGCAGCTCGAAGCCAGCGAAGAGTGGCTCTCCCGCACCGGGGCGCCGCCCCATCGCGCGCACGTCATCGGCCACGTCCAGGCGAATAAGGCCGCGAAAGCGCTCCAGCACGCGCAGTGCATCGAAACGGTCGACTCGGTCAAGCTCGCGCGCCGCCTCGATCGTCTGCAGGCCGAGCGCGTCGCGTCCGGAGCGGCAACCGCCCCCTTCGACATCATGCTCCAGGTCAACTCCTCGGGAGCCCCGTCCCAGTTCGGACTTGAGCCCGAGGCGCTCATCGACGTCGCAGGCCAGATCACCGAATTGACGAACCTGAGGATCGCTGGCCTCATGATCATTGGTGCCCACACGCCGAGCGCGCGGGAGGTTGCGGCGTCGTTCGCCAGGGCGCGTGTCCTTGGCGAGGAGTTGAGGGCCGCGGGCGTTGCCAGCGCCACCGAGTTGTCCATGGGAATGACGGCCGACATGGAAATCGCCATAGCCGAGGGATCGACGCAGGTGCGCGTAGGCACCGCCGTCTTCGGTCCGCGCCCAAGCTACTAGACTCAGGCACGGCGGACTCTGCCGGCCCGCGCCTAGCCAACGACGTGCGCGTCCCCGTCGTCTTCACCTTCAGGTGCGGCACACATCGGCCCACGCCCGCGCCAGCTTCACGAGTGGCATGGGACTCGGCGTGCGGTCACGGTATCTTGGCCAGCCATCTGCCGGTGGCCAAGCGCTCGCGCACGAGCTTTTCGGCCTCGAGCAACTCGCCGGGCCTGTACGTGCCGGTCCGGACGCGGCGGCCGCGTGAAATCTCGGCGATCATGGCGTCAATGACCTCGTCCCGGGTCACGTCCGCGTAGTCCCTGACACCCACGACTTTCTTCTGCGCGGACTTCGTCCCGCGCGCGCCCGTATCCGGCCTGAAGAGGCGCGTGACCTCCATGAGCATCGAGGTATCGATCTCCCAGCTCATGGTGGCGTGGTGGACCGTGACACCGCTAGCCAGCCGACGCTGTGCGGCCCCTCCGACCTTCCCTTCGTCGGTGGCGATGTCGTTGATGGGGCGGTAGAAGGCCGGCACTCCCAGGCCTCGCAGCGCATCGAGCACCCACGAATCGCACATGGCGTACGACTCGCGCAGACTCAGGCCGTCAAGGACCTGCGTCGGCAGAATCACCGAGTAGGTGATGGCGCGGATCGGGTCCATGAACATCGTCCCGCCGCCGGACGTGCGCCTGGCCACGAGCACTCCGCGCCGCCTCGCTGCTTCAGTGTCGACCTCGTTAGACAGCGACTGTGAACTCCCGATGACGACGAGGGTCTCCTCCCAGTTCCAGATGCGCACCGAGGCCGGACGCGCCCCGGAACCGACGCTCGCTGCCACGGCATGATCGAGTGCGATGTTGACCAAGCCGGGCAGGGGCCGCCTCGAACGCAGCACGTCGAACCTTTCGGGAAGCGCGTGCGTACGCGGCCACAGGCGCGCGCCGTTGTCCCGACCGTCCGCGCCCACGGTCAGGCGAGCCGGTAGAGCCATCCGTGGCGGTCTTCGGCACGGCCGAGCTGTATGTCGGTGAGCTGGTCGTAGATCGCCTTCGTGGTCGTCTGCTCCTTGAGTTCGACGTGGAAATCCTCGCCCGTCAACGATCCGATCGACGTGACGACAGCAGCGGTTCCGCAGGCGAACATCTCGACGACCTCACCGCTCTCAATACCCGCAACGACCTGCGCGATCGGCACGGTCTCCTCACGCACGTCACGTCCGTCGTCACGCAACAGCTGAAGGATCGACGAGCGGGTGCCTCCTGGGAGGATACTGCCCGTCAGCGCCGGAGTGCGAACAGACCCGTCGACCATCACGACGAAAACGTTCATGCCGCCGAGCTCGTCGATATTGGCGCCCGTATCCGCGTCGAGGAACATGACCTCGTCGTAGCCGGCGTCGTTGGCGATCATCTTGGGCTTGAGCGAAGCAGCGTAGTTACCGCCGGTCTTGACATCCCCCATGCCCCCGGGTCCAGCCCGGTGGAAGCGGGATTCAACCCAGATGTTGATGGGCTGGAAACCGTTTTTGAAGTACGGGCCGGACGGGGAGGCAATGACGAGGTACTCGTATCGGCTGGCGGCGCGCACGCCAAGGAAGGCCTCCGAGGCAAAGATGAACGGTCGCAGATATAGCGATGCCCCGGGAGTGCTGGGAACCCACTGCGCGTCGGCACGCACGAGGTTGACGATCGACCCCATGAAGTCGGAATGCGCGAACTCTGGAATCGCCAGGCGCCGGTTCGAATGGTTGAGGCGGGCCGCATTGTAGGTGGGGCGGAAAGTCCAGATGGACCCGTCGTCGTGGCGGTAGGCCTTCAATCCCTCGAAGACCTCCTGGCCGTAGTGCAGAACCGCGCCGGCTGGATCGAGCGAAAGAGGACCGTAAGGTTCGATGGCGAAGTCACCCCACCCCCTGCCTTCCTTCCACGTCGCGTGCGCCATGTGGTCGGAAAACTGCGATCCGAAGCCCGGTGCTTCGAGCACGGCCTCGCGTTCCTCCCGGCTTGCGGGCGCGGGATGCGGCTTCTTCGCCCATCCTCCCGCGAGGTCGTCAGCGGACGGAACCGCCTGGGCTGCGGCTAGTTCGAGCTCTGTTGGCGTATTCATAGACATCTTTCTCTAAGCGTTGCTACAAGCTTAAACCCGGCATCCGACAGTTTTTCGATGCGGTCAAAGCTCCCGTACCTCGTTGTCGCCGCGCGCCCCGCCTGCCAGCGCGTGGGCCGCGATATCCGAACCGATCTGCGACGTCGTTCGCACAAGGGGGTCACCCTGCGCGGTGGCTTCGGCACGTTCAGCCATGTCGGCGTCGATGGCGGCCTCGATCGTTCGGGCAGCCTCGACGTACCCGAGGTGATCCAGGAGCAACGCAACCGACGCGATGGTAGCGGTCGGATCTGCCTTCTGCTGTCCCGCGATATCGGGGGCCGAGCCATGTATCGGCTCGAACATCGAGGGGAAGTCGCCTTCCGGATTGATGTTTCCCGACGCAGCCAGGCCAATGCCCCCCGTGATGGCGCCGGCCTCGTCGGTGAGGATGTCGCCGAAGAGGTTATCGGTGACGAGCACGTCGAAGCGCCCCGGATCCGTGACGAGGAAGATCGTTGCGGCGTCGACGTGAAGGTAGTCCACGGTGACATCCGGATATTCGCGCGCAACGTCCTCGACTAGACGCCTCCACAGCCCGCCCGCATTGACCAGCACATTGTGCTTGTGCACGTACGTGAGCCTTCTGCGCGGCCGGCTTTGAGCCTTCGCGAAGGCGTAGCGGACCACGCGCTCGACGCCGTAGGCCGTGTTCACCGACACTTCCGTGGCGATTTCCTGCGGTGTTCCTTCGCGCACGACGCCCCCGTTGCCGCAGTACAGTCCTTCGGTTCCTTCACGCACGACGAGGAAGTCGATGTCGCCGGGATCGGCCAGCGGCGTTGGCACGCCCGGATAGTGCTTGTTCGGGCGGAGATTGATGTAGTGGTCAAAGGCGAATCGAAGTCTCAGGAGCAGACCACGTTCGAGGACGCCCGATGGCACGGAGGGGTCGCCGATCGCGCCCAGCAAGATGGCATCGTGCTTCTTGAGCGAGGCGAGGTCGGCGTCGGTCAGTGTTTCACCCGTACGGTTGTACCTGATAGCACCGAGATCGTAGTGGGCAGTCACGACGTCAACGGGCTCTCTGCCAGCCCGATTCGTGACAGTCAACGCCGCTTCCAGGACCTTCAGTCCCTCCGCGACCACTTCAGGGCCGATGCCGTCGCCCGGAATGACGGCCAGATCGATGGTGCGTGTCATGTATCCAAGGTTATCGACAGTGCGCTGCGTCGGATAAGGCTTTCGTTATGTGGTCGACATGATGTAGTGACCGACGCGGTGCGACGAGAACTTCATATGCACCCGTGGCATGCTCGCGCCCCTGTTTTGCACGCCCTTTCTTGCTCCCGCGACCTTGACGCCCGCACCCGCCTAGCACGCCCCTTTGCGCCCGTGCGATTCGCAGGCGCTCGCATGCCCCGCGACTGTCCTGCTCGAGCCGGCCGCAGTGCTCGCGCACCCAAAGACAGAGGTGCGGACCTCGGCCCGAGCCCTTCGAACCTGCCACACTGACCACAGGAGTGACGAGTTGGCACCGTCAACGTTCGACACCGCCCTCACGATCGCGTCACTCGGATATTCACGCGAAACTAGTCACATTGTCACGTCACTCACGCGGCCTGGAACCACCTACCTCGCCGTACGCGGCCGACGGCTATGTCACTCACGCGCACACGAACCATCCACAGGATCACGCGACACTAGTGGATGGCACTGGTCACCGCGAGTCCACGCTGCCATTCGTCGTGGTTGAGCTCAACGGTTCACATGCCACTCGGTGTTGGAGCTGACCCCTAGCTCCCCAAGCCGTCACCGCAGGAGAAGTCGCTAGGCCCTGACCGACGACGAGCCCGGTGGCTGCCAGCGTGCTGGTGTCCGTGGTCGTGGCCTTGCTTGTCATGGAGGCGATGGCTCTCGGTCGGGCGGGCGTTTGAGGCGCGCGGTTAGGCGTGCATGGCCGGGCCGCGGCCGGGTGGTGTGGACCCTGGGGGTGTGGGTTGTCCACAGGGCAGGGATGGGCCTAGTGGGCCAGGCAGAGGTGTG
>JAUMUM010000001.1:0-219842 GCA_030530685.1 Actinomycetaceae bacterium
CCCGGCGTCGGGCGCCTCACCCATGCCCGCCGCCGTCGTCCTGGCCATCGCCAGCCGGGCCACCGGCCCCGGCACGCGGCGTCGAGACGATAATGAGGCTGCCGAGCGGCTCGCCCTGCTCGACGGCGATCTCGCGCCGGCGCAGCAGTTCCAGGACAGCCAGGAACCGTGCGACCACCGTGGGAGTTCCCAGCGCCGAGCCGCACAGCGAGGCGAAGGTCACACGCCCCGCCCCAACCAGGGCCCGGCGCAGAACGGCGATCTGGCCCGCAACGGGCACGAGCGCCTCGTGCAGATGGCCGGTGTCCACCTCCGGCTCGCCGGCGCGAGAGCGAGTCAACGCCGCAGCCGCCAGGATCGCCAACTCGGTGGCATCGGCCGTTATCCGCACCTCGGGCACGGCGGTGGCGTAGGGCTCCTCCAGCACGACACTGCGCCCGTGGGCGAGCGCCTGGCGCGCCAGGCGCCTGGCCATGTCCTCGGCCGCCTCCTTAAAAGCCCGGTACTGCAGGAGCTTGGCGAACAACAGGTCGCGCTGCTCGAGGAACTCCAGGTCCTCGTCCTCGGTCTCCTGCCTGGGCAAAAGCCGCGCCGCCTTCATGTCCAGTAGCGTGGCCGCGACGACGAGGAACTCGGAGGCCTGCGACAGGTCGAACTCCTCCTGGGCGCGGGCGAAGGCGACGAATTCGTCGGTCACCTCGGCCAGGGCGACCTCGGTGATGTCCAGGCGCTTTCGCGCGATGAGCGAAAGGAGTACCGAAAATGGGCCGGAGAACACGTCGAGGTCCACGGCAAAGGAACGGCGGCCGGAATCGGCTGCACCGGAAAGTGCATCCATCGCCTAGGCGCACTGCCCCCGGGCGATCAGCTCACGCGCGAGCTGGCGGTACAGCTCGGCGCCGCGGTGAGACGGCGCATATTCCGTGATGGGTGCGGCGGCAATGGAAGCATCCGGGAACTTCACGGTCCGCGAGATGTAGGTTTCGAAGACGCGGTCGCCGAATCCCTCACGGACGGAATTCATGACCTCGCGCGAGTGGAGCGTGCGCGTATCGACCATGGTCAAAAGGACACCGTCGATCTGCAGGCGCGGATTGAGGCGCTCCTGGACCCTTTCGATCTGCTCGGTCAACAGGGCGACGCCGCGCATGGCGAAATACTCGGCCTCCAGGGGAATGATGACGCCGTGGGCAGCGGTCAGCGCGTTGACGGTCAGCAGGCCGAGCGACGGTTGGCAGTCGATGAGAATGATGTCGTAGTCCTCCTGGACCGAGCGCAGGACCCTGGACAGCGCCTGCTCACGGGCAACCTCGTTGATGAGCACGATTTCCGCTGCCGAAAGGTCGATGTTCGAGGGGGCCAGGTCGAGGTTGTCGATGTCGGTGGGAACGATGATGTCGTGGAGTTTGGGCTTGGCCGCGATGAGCTCATTGTAGATCGTGCGCTCCAGGCCACGGGCATTGATGCCCAGACCCGCGCTCGCCGCTCCCTGAGGGTCGAAGTCGATGATGAGAACCCTGCGTCCGTAACCCGCCAGAGCCGCTCCGAGATTGATCGTCGTCGTCGTCTTTCCGACGCCGCCCTTCTGGTTCGACAGCGCGATGATCCTCGCGGGACCGTGCGAACCGAGCGGAGCGGGGACGGGGAAATCCTCGCCTGTGTTCTGTGGAATCAACGCGTCTTGTTCGGTCACGGGTCCAGCCTACCTAAGACAGCGCCCGAGGGTGAGCAGAGGCGTATACCTCCCGGACCGTGTCGCGAGTGACCATCGTATAGATCTGCGTCGTCGAAATCGAGGAGTGCCCCAGCAGCTCCTGGACGACGCGCACGTTGGCGCCTCCCTGGAGCAGGTGCGTGGCGAAGGAGTGCCGCAGGGTGTGCGGGCTGACGTGCGCGTCGAGATTGGCGCGCTGCGCCGCGGCCTGCAGTGCCTCCCACGCACTCTGACGCGACAGTGGCCGGCCCCTTTTGTTGAGGAAGAGCGCGCTGGATCCCGGCCCGCGCCTGGCCAGCTCGGGGCGTGCCCGCACCAGGTAGGCGTCCAGCGCCTGCATGGCGTAGCTGCCCAGCGGCACGACACGCTCCTTGCGGCCCTTGCCAAAGAGTCGGACGGCGGCCTCGGTCAGGTCGACGTCGTCGCGCGACAGGCCCACGGCCTCCGATATGCGCGCCCCGGTCCCGTACAGGAGCTCCAACAGGGCGCGGTCGCGCAGCGGGACGGGGCCGTCGCCCACCGCCGCGGCTGCGATGAGGGCGGCGACGTCGTCGATGGGCAGGGCCTTGGGCAGGCGCGAGCCGAGCTTGGGCGGGCGGACGTCGGCCGCGGGATTGACGGGCGTGCGCCCCTCGGCAAAGGCGAATGCGTGGAAGGAGCGCACCGCCGTCAGGCTGCGCGCGATCGACGCGGGGGCCATGCCCGCCAGGGACTCGGGGAACGAGGCGACGTCCTCGCGGTCGACGTCCGCGATATCCTGCCTGCCCCTGCCGTGCAGGTGCGCCAGGTACTTCGACAGGTCCCGGCGGTAGGAGGCGATGGTATTGGGCGACATCGACCGCTCGACCGCCAGATGCGCCAGGAACTCCTCGCCCAGGCGCGCGATCCGGGCGGGTGGGCCGAGCTCGGGAATGCGTGCCATAGTATTTGGATCGTAGCGGCTTACGGTCCTGGATTGGCGCCGAAACGGTCCACTAAACTTGTGATGTGTGTAGCTCCGGAACGCCCGGGGCAGCGTAACGAAAGGCTTGTCAATGGCGAAGCTCGAATGGACGGACCTCGATCAGCGTGCGGTGGACACGACCCGCGCCCTCGCTGCAGACGCGGTGGAAAAGGCCGGAAACGGCCACCCCGGCACGGCGATCTCGATCGCGCCCGTCGCCTATACGCTCTTCCAGAAAGTGATGCGTCACGACCCGTCCGATCCCGACTGGGTGGGCCGGGATCGTTTTGTCCTGTCCATCGGCCACTCCTCGGTCACCCTCTACAACCAACTCTATCTTGCTGGCTACGGCCTGGAGCTCGACGATCTGAAGTCTTTGCGCACGTGGGGCTCGCTCACGCCGGGCCACCCCGAATACGGGCACACCAAGGGCGTGGAGATGACCACCGGCCCGCTCGGCCAGGGCCTGGCCTCCTCGGTCGGCATGGCCATGGCGGCACGCCGCGAGCGCGGCCTGCTCGACCCGAAGGCGGACACGGGCGCCTCCCCCTTCGATCACTTCGTCTACGTCATCGTCGGTGAGGGATGCCTTCAGGAGGGCGTGACGAGCGAGGCCTGCTCGCTGGCCGGCACGCAGCACCTGGGCAACCTCATCGTCATCTGGGACGACAACCGCATTTCCATTGAGGACGACACGAAGATCGCCTTCAGCGAGGACGTCGAGGCGCGCTACGAGTCCTACGGCTGGCACACCCAGCACGTCGACTGGACGAACGGCGGCACCGGATACTCCGAGGACGTCGAGGCCCTGTACGAGGCCATCGAGGCGGCCAAGGCGGTCACCGACAAGCCCTCCTTCATTCGCCTGTCGACCATCATGGCCTGGCCCTGCCCCACCAAGCAGGGCACCGGCGCGGCGCACGGTGCGGCGCTCGGCGCCGAGGAGATCGCGGGGCTGAAGAAGGCCCTGGGCATGGACCCGGACAAGTCCTTCGACGTGGCGCCCGAGGTCATCGAGCACGCCCGCCAGCAGGCCGCCTTGCGGGCCGCGGCCGCGCGTGAGGACTGGGACGGGCGCGTGGCTGCCTGGCGCGAGGCCGATCCCGAGGCCGGCAAGCTGCTCGATCGCCTCGTCGCCGGGCAGCTGCCCGAGGGCTGGACGCAGGCCCTGCCGGAATTCGAGGTGGGCGGTAACATCGCCACGCGCGCGGCCTCCGGCAACGTGCTCACGGCCCTGGCGGGAGTGCTTCCCGAGCTCTGGGGCGGCTCGGCGGACCTGGCCGGCTCGAATAACACGACGATGAAGGGCGAGCCCTCCTTCCTGCCCGCCGACCGGGTATCGGACGACTGGGACGGCCACATCTACGGCCGCACCCTCCACTTCGGCATCCGCGAGCACGCCATGGGCGCCATCGTCAACGGCATCGACCTGCACGGCCTGACGCGCGCCTACGGCGGCACCTTCTTCGTCTTCGCGGACTACATGCGCGGCGCGGTGCGCCTGGCGGCCCTCATGGGCGTGCCGTCCATCTACGTGTGGACGCATGATTCCATCGGCGTGGGCGAGGACGGCCCGACCCACCAGCCGATCGAGCACCTGTGGTCCTACCGCGCGATTCCGGGCCTGGACATCGTTCGCCCGGCCGACGCCAATGAGACGGCCGCCGCCTGGCGCGGGGCCCTGGAGCACTCCGACCGGCCCACCGGCCTCATCCTGACCCGCCAGAATGTCCCCGTGCTGGAGGGCACCTCGGCCGACGGCGTGCTGCGCGGCGGCTACGTGCTGGCCGACTCGCCCACCGGCTCGGTCGACGTCCAGCTGCTGGCCACGGGCTCCGAGGTCCAGCTGGCGCTCGCGGCCCGAAAGGAGCTGGAGGCCGAGGGAATCGGCGCGCGCGTCGTCTCCCTGCCGAGCCTCGAGTGGTTCGCCGAGCAGGATGCCGCCTACCGGGATTCGGTGATCCTGCCCGACGTCAAGGCCCGTGTCTCCGTCGAGGCCGGTTCGACCTTCGGCTGGGCCGCCTACGTCGGTGACGCCGGCCGCTCCGTCGGCATCGATCACTACGGCGCATCGGCCGCAGGTGGACGCCTCTTCGAGGAGTTCGGCATCACCGCCCAGGCCGTGGTCGACGCCGCACGCGAGTCGATCGCCGCTGCCGGGGCCTGATCGGCGGCTCGATTGCACGAGACGAGGGGCGGGACGTGCGCGCGTCCCGCCCCTCGTCTGTGCTTGCCGCTGTGCGTCTGGTCTTTCTAGGGTGCGTCTGGTCTTTCTAGTCTGCCCGGCGCGAACGCCCACCCGCCGTCTGAACTTGCGTGCGTCTATACTCGTTGGTTGAACAAATCCCGCTAGCAGTGGAGTACTCATGGTGGACAATCCTCTCCGTGCCGTGCCGGACAGCCGCCTGCAACGCATTGCCGGACCATGCGGCATCGTCCTGTTCGGAATCACTGGAGACCTCTCGCGCCGAAAGATCCTTCCGGCACTCTACGACCTGGCCAACCGCGGCCTTCTCCCGCCCTCGTTCACGATCATCGGCGTCGCGAGGCGTCCCGGCGAAGACATGGTGGCGCAGGTCGAGGCGGCGATCAAGAACGGTGCCAAGACCGCCGTCACGGAAACGACGCTCAGCCAGCTCCTCAAAGGCCTGACAATCGTCGCCGGGCAGTACGACGACGAAGACACCTACCGCCGCCTCGGCGAAACGATGAAAAAGATGTCGTCGGAGCGCGGGACTAACGGCAACTACGCCTTTTACCTGGCCATCCCGCCCGAGCTGTTCCCCATGGTGCTGTCGGGCATTGGCAGCGCGGGCCTGTATTCCGGCGAGGACGGCTGGCGCCGCGTCGTCATCGAGAAGCCCTTCGGCCACGACCTTGCCTCCGCCCGGGAACTCGACGACGTCGTCACACGGGTCTTCAACCCCGATTCGATCTTCCGCATCGACCACTACCTGGGCAAGGAGACCGTCCAGAATCTCATGGCCCTGCGCTTTGCCAACGAGCTCTACGAGCCGCTGTGGAATTCCTCGCATGTCGACCATGTCCAAATCACAATGGCCGAGGACATCGGCATCGGCACCCGCGCGGGCTACTACGACGGCATCGGCGCGGCTCGCGACGTCATCCAAAATCACCTCCTCCAGCTCCTGGCCCTGACGGCCATGGAAGAGCCGACCTCCTTCGAGCCAAACGCCCTGCGCCTGGAGAAAGAAAAGGTCCTGGAGGCCACGCACTTCTTCGGCCCGGTCGCCGAGTCCGCCGTGAGCGCCCAGTACACCTCCGGCTGGCAGGGCGGCCAGTGGGTGCGCGGCTTCAAGGAGGAGCAGGGCATCTCCGCCGAGTCCATCACCGACACGTACGCCGCCTTCCGCCTGGGCATCGAAACCCGCCGCTGGTCCGGCGTGCCCTTCTACCTTCGTGCCGGCAAGCGCCTGGGGCGTCGCGTCACCGAAATCGCGGTGGTCTTCAAGTACCCGCCCTTCCTGCCCTTCGGTTCGACCGAGGGGCTGGGTCACAACGCGCTCGTCGTCCACGTCCAGCCCGGCGAGGGCATCACGTTCAAGGTCGGCTCCAAGGTTCCCGGCTCGGCCATGAATCTGCGCGACGTGACCATGGATTTCGCCTACGGGCACGCGTTCACCGAGTACACCCCGGAGGCCTACGAGCGTCTCATCCTCGACGTCCTCCTCGGCGACCCGCCACTCTTCCCCCAGCACCGGGAGATCGAGTTGTCGTGGATGCTCGTCGACCAGGCCGAGCAGTACTGGGCCGACCATCCCGAAACCCTGACGACCTACCATCCGGGCAGCTGGGGTCCGAAGGCCGCCGACGAGATGCTCGCCCGCGACGGACGCTCCTGGCGCCTGCCGTAAGGAAGGAGACGCTCCATGATCATTCACATGAATTCGACCTCGACCGCGACCGTCGGCACGCGCGTGGACGAGCTGCGGGAGACCGTCGGTTCCGTTGCGCTCGGCCGCGTCCTCACGCTCATCGCCATCGTGAAGAACGAAAGCGGCCTGCGCGACGCCGTGGCGGCCGCGTCCGGGGCAGCCCGGGCGCACCCCTGCCGCATCATCGTCATCCTCCCCATCGAGGGAGGTGAGCCGCGGGTCGACGCCGAGATCCGCGTCGGCGCCGAGGCCGGGCTTTCCGAGATCATCATTCTGCGATGCGCCAACGGCTCGGCCGACAACCTCGAGACGCTCGTCATCCCGCTCCTGCTGCCCGACTCCCCCCTGGTCGTCTGGTGGGTCCAAGAGGTGCCGGACGAGCCCGGCACGACGAAGCTCGGGGCCATGGCCCAGCGGCGCATCACCTCGGCGCAGAACTCGGGTGTGGCCGCGCCAATCGTGCTTCGCCGAATCCAGGCCGGCTACTCCCCCGGCGACACGGACCTGGCCTGGACGGGCGTGACCTTCTGGCGCAACCATCTGGCATCCATGCTCGACGAGCCGCCGTTCGAGCCGGTCGAGCGCGCCGTCGTCCGCGGCGGCTCGGCCCACCCGGCCGTCGTGCTGCTCGCCGCGTGGCTCGCCCTGCGCCTGGACTGCCCGGTGGAGATCGAGCACACGCGCGGCCGCGCCGTCGACGGCGTGAGCCTCGTGCGCCCCTCCGGCGAACTGAGCATTGACAGGCCCCGCGGATCGGACTTCGGCGACATCGTCCGGCCCGGGCGATCGACCCAGCGGGTCAACCTGGTCATGCGCACGATGGAGTCCAAGCTCATTGAGGAACTGCGGGAAATGACGCCCGACACCGCCTACGAAGAAGTCATCAAGGACGGCCTGGACCGCATCGACCTCGATGCACTCAACTTCGAATAGCCCAGCTTGCGAAGAGCGCGCTGACTTCGCGCCGGGCCACGGCGTTGAAGGCACGACAAGAGAAAGGCGTGGGATCGCTCCCACGCCTTTCTCTTGTGAATGTGCGTCCCTACCCGAACTTCACGATCAATCCGATGAGGATGACCACGATAGCCCAGACGAGCGCAACGGCCACCGTGATGCGATTGAGGTTGCGCTCGGCCACGCCGGACGAGCGCATCGAGGTCGAGATACCGCCGCCGAACATGTCGGAAATGCCGCCGCCCTTGCCCTTGTGCAAAAGGATCGAAAGGACGAGCAAGATGCTCGTGATGACGAGCAAAACCTCACAGATGATGAGCAGAATGTTCAACGTGTTTCCCTTCCCGTTCCCGCAAGCCGCGAACGAACGTGACAAGTGTAGCCGCAGCAGGCTAGGCCCGCCACACGTGCGGGCCCGGCCGGTCGGCAGCCTATCGCAGGTGGGCGATGATCGTTAGCCTCACCGCTGGTAGGCGACGATCTTGGCGAACTCGTCGGCCTTGAGGCTGGCCCCGCCCACGAGCGCGCCGTCGACGTCGGGTTGCGCCATGATGTCGACGACATTCGAGGCCTTGACGGAGCCGCCGTACTGGATGCGGATCGCCTCGGCGACCGAATCGTCGTACAGCTCGGCGACGCGGGCGCGGATGGCGCCGCAGACTTCCTGCGCGTCCTCGGGCGTGGCAACCTCACCTGTGCCGATGGCCCAGATGGGCTCGTAGGCGACGATGAGTTTGGCGACCTCCTCGGCCGTCAGCTTGGCGAACATGGCGTCGATCTGGCCGAGCACATACTCGACCTGCCGGCCCTCCTTGCGGATCTGCAGGGCCTCGCCGCAGCAGACGATGGGAATGAGCCCGGCGTCGAGCGCCTTCTTGGCCTTCTGCCCGATGAGCTCGTCGGTCTCGCCGTGGTATTCGCGGCGCTCCGAGTGGCCAACGACCACGTAGGTGCAGCCGAGCTTGGTCAGCATATTCGTCGAGATCTCGCCGGTGTAGGCGCCGTCGTCATGCACGGAGACGTCCTGTGCCCCGTAGCGGATCGACAGGTCGTCGGACTCGACGAGCGTCTGCACGGTGCGCAGATCCGTGAACGGCGGGATGACAGCCGCCTCGACCTGCGAGTAGTCGTGACCGAGGTCGCCGAGCGTCCACGCGAGCTTTTGGACGAGGTGGGCGGCCTCGAGCTGGTCGAGATTCATCTTCCAGTTGCCCGCCATGATGGGAGTGCGTGCCATGTCGATCAGTCCTCCAGAACCGCGATGCCGGGAAGCTCCTTGCCCTCGAGGAATTCGAGGGAGGCGCCACCGCCGGTGGAAATATGCGAGAACTTGGCCTCGTCGAAGCCGAGCGTGCGAACGGCCGCGGCCGAGTCACCGCCGCCGACGATGGTGAAACCCTCGGCATTCTCCATGGCCTCGGCAACGGCCTTGGTGCCGTCGGCGAAAGCCTCGAACTCGAAGACGCCCATGGGGCCGTTCCACACGACCGTCTTGGAGTCGGCGATGGCCCGCGCGTAGGTTTCCCGCGTCTCGGGGCCGATGTCCAGTCCCATCTGATCGGCCGGAATGGCGTCGGAGGGCACGACGCTGGGTGTGGCGTTCGCCGCGAACTCGCCGGCCACGACATTATCCGTAGGCAGGAGCAGCTCGACGCCGTTTTCCTTGGCCTTGGCCAGGTACTCGCCGGCCTTGCCGACCTGCTCGTCCTCGCGCAGCGAGGTGCCGATCTCGTGGCCGAGGGCCAGCTGGAACGTGTAGGCCATGCCGCCGCCAATGAGCAGGCGATCGGCCTTGTCCAGGAGGTTGTCGATGACGCCGAGCTTGTCCGAGACCTTCGAGCCGCCCAGCACCACGGTGTAGGGGCGCTCCGGGTTATTGGTGGCGCGCGAAAGCGAGTCGATCTCCTTGAAGACGAGTTCGCCGGCCGCCGAGGGCACGAGCTTGGCGATGTCGTAGACGGAGGCCTGCTTGCGGTGCACCACGCCGAAGCCGTCGGAGACGAAGACGTCGGCCAGGGAAGCGTACTCGGCGGCCAGTTCCTCGCGCTCGGCGTCGACCTTGGAGGTCTCACGCGGATCGAAGCGGACATTTTCCAGGAGGACGACGTCGCCGTCGCCCAGGCCATCCACCTTGGCGCGGGCGTCGGCGCCGACGGTGTCCGCGGCCAGCGGGACCGTCACGCCGAGCAGCTCGGACAGGCGCGCGGCCACGGGCGCCAGGGAGAATTCGGCCTTGACCTGGCCCTTGGGGCGTCCCAGATGCGCGCTGACGACGACGCGGGCGCCGACCTTGCGCAGGCGCTCCAGTGTGGGAAGCGCGGCACGGATGCGACCGTCGTCGGTAATGTTGCGATCCTCGTCGAGCGGGACGTTGAAATCCGACCGGACGAAGACCTTCTTGCCGGCGAGATCGCCGAGCGAATCAATGGTCCTCATTGTGTTCCTTTCGACAACGCGTGCCCGCACACGCCTCTTGAGCGTGTGCGGGCACTGGCGTCAGATCACGTAACTCAGAGCTTCGAGCCCACCAGAACGGTGAGGTCGACGAGGCGGTTGGAGTAGCCCCACTCGTTGTCGTACCAGGAGACGACCTTGACCTGATTGCCGATGACCTTGGTCAGGCCGGCGTCGAAGATCGAAGAGTGCGGATCGGTCTCGATGTCCTTGGAGACGATCGGATCCTCGGTGTAGGCCAGAACGCCCTTGAGCGGGCCCTCGGCGGCGGCCTTGACCGCGGCGTTGATGGCCTCGATCGTCACGGGCTTTTCGGCCTCGAAGGTCAGGTCGGTGACCGAGCCGGTCGGGGTCGGCACGCGCAGCGCGTAGCCGTCGAACTTGCCCTTGAGCTCGGGCAGGACGAGAGCGACGGCCTGGGCGGCGCCGGTCTTCGTCGGGACGATGTTCAAAGCGGCGGCGCGGGAGCGGCGCAGGTCGCTGTGCGGGCCGTCCTGCAGGTTCTGGTCGGCGGTGTAGGCATGGATCGTGGTCATCAGACCCTTGACGATGCCGAACTCGTCGTTGAGAACCTTGGCCAGCGGCGCGAGGCAGTTGGTCGTGCAGGAGGCGTTGGAGATGATGTTGTGGTTAGCCGGGTCGTAGTCGCCCTCGTTGACGCCGATGACGAAGGTGGCGTCCTCGTTCTTCGCGGGAGCGGAGATGATGACCTTCTTGGCACCTGCATCGAGGTGAGCCTTGGCGGCCGTCGCGTCCGTGAAGCGTCCGGTCGACTCGATGACCACGTCAACGCCGAGCTCGCCCCAGGGAAGCTTGGCGGGATCGCGCTCTTCGAGAGCCTGAATCGTCTTTCCACCGACGGTGATGTCGGTGTCGGTGTAGGTGACATCCTCGTTGAGCTTGCCGAGGATGGAGTCGTACTTGAGAAGATGGGCAAGTGTCTTGTTGTCGGTCAGGTCGTTGACCGCAACGATTTCGATGTCGGCACCCTGCTCGAGAGCCGCACGAGTGAAGTTGCGCCCAATGCGTCCGAAACCGTTAATACCAACCTTGATGGTCACTTATACCTCCTAGTGCGCTTTCGTGCACATGGTTGGGCCGCGATCGCGGCCGTGTGCGCCGGTCTGGATGAGTCCGGCGATTCAGCCTTCATTCTATCCGCGATCATTGGTAGTACCTACGGTAGTCGCTCCTTGGGATGCGAGGTTTCCCACAGGCATACGATCGAGGGGGAAAAACGTGCGAAAAGTCCCACATCGAATCGCCACGTGCCGGGCCTTGCGAGTGCCGCGCTGGCACTGCCCGCCTCAGGCCTAGCCGCCCGTCTCAGGCCTCGTGTCCCGCGGCGCGGGCCGCCTCCAGCGTGGAGGGCACACCCAACTCCGCCGCGCGCTTGTCCGCCATCGTGTTCAGGCGGCGTAGACGGCCGGCCACGGCGTCCTTGGTGGCGGGCGGGTTGAGCCGCTCGCCCAGAAGATTGAGCGAGTCCTCCGGATACTGGATGCGGAACTCCCCCGCCTCGCGCAGGTTGGCGGGTACATCGTCGCCCAGAATCTCGAAGGCACGCTTGACACGGATAACGGCGATAACGGCGGCGTCTGCCGAGCGGCGCATATTGGCGTCGTCGAAATTGGCCAGGCGGTTGGCCGACCCGTGGACCTCGCGCTCGACCCGCAGCTCCTCCCAGTGGATGACGGCGTCATTGGCCCCCATGCGCGTGAGCATTTCCGCGATGGCGTCGCCCTCGCGGATGTCGACGCGATGCGCCCCGCGGGACTCCCTCGCACGATAGGCAATGTCCATACGGCGCGCGAGCCCACCCAGAGCGTAGGCGGCCTCCAGGCTCGGGCAGACGACCTCGAGCGAGGCGTTGCGCCCCGGCTCCAGGAGCGAGCCGCGCGCGAGGAAGGCTCCCCGCCAGGCGGCCGCGCCGTCGGCCTTCGAACCGCCCACGATCGACGGCGGCAGCCCGCGTACCGGCCGCCCGTGGGTATCGAGGAGCCCGAGCCGGCGGGCGATGCGCTCGCCGTCCCTCGTGATGCGCAGCAGGTAGTGCGTGGACTGGCGCGTGGCCGAAGAGACCGTGGCAACCTCGGGCTCGACGCTAAATGCCTGGATGGCCAGATCGCGCAGGTGCTTGACGCTTCCCTGGTGGCTCAACTCGGCGTGCAGGGCCACCTTGCCTCCGACCACCTGGAATCCTCCCGCGAACCGAAACATCGTGGAGACTTCCGCAATCACGCTGGTCAGAGCGCGCGGCCGGATGAGCGAAAGCTCGTCCTTGGCCGTCTGAGTCAATGCGGGCATGAATGAGTTTCTCTTCCCTAGTCAGTGGTGAGCGGCGATCGAAGAGGGCGTCAGTCCTCGTCGAAGACGTCGCCCAGAGTGCCTTCGAATGCGTCGCGATAGGCGGCCGCGAGCCGCAGAGGGTCGTGCCGCGCCGAACCATCGCTCATTCTAACTTGGCGCAGCATGAGATGCGCGGTGCACTCCCGGGCCGCCTTCGACGCGGCGTCGATATCGTCGATGCTTGCCGGGTCCGCGAGGATGACGTCGAGGTCGAGGTCAGGGCCGTGGGAGTGGAAGGAGCGGATGTGGTCCGCGGCGTCCATGCCCTTTGTCTCCTTGTCCGCGTTGAGGTTCAGGGCCAGGGCCCGCTTGGCCTTCGTCTCGCACAGCGCCTCGCGCAGCTGCGGGACGAGCAGGTGGGGAATGACGGACGTGTACCACGAGCCGGGGCCGAAGATGACCCAGTCGGCGTCGAGAATGGCCTGAACGGCCTCGGGTTGAGCCGGCGGGTTTTCCGGAAGAAGGGCGACGTGGTGAACGTGACCCGTGCTCGTGGCCACCGCGACTTGGCCGCGGATGGTGCGCCGCACGCCTTCCTCCTCGATGAGCGCCTCGATCTTCAGTGGCGTGGACGTCATGGGAAGCACGCGGCCCTGGATTCCCAGGAGCTGGCCCACCCAGTCGAGCGCGGACACGGAGTCGCCAAACTGCTCCCACAGGGCCAGGATGAGGAGATTGCCCAGGGCGTGTCCGTTCATTGGGCCGGCCGAGGAGAAGCGGTGCTGGAGGACATCGCGCCACGTCTGGCCCCACTCGCCATCGTCGCACAGTGCCGACAGGGCCATGCGCAGGTCGCCCGGCGGCAGGACCCCGAACTCCTCGCGCAGGCGCCCCGACGAGCCGCCGTCGTCGGCGACAGTGACAACGGCCGTGACGTTCTGTGTCATGAGGCGCAGGGCGGAAAGACTGGAGAAAAGGCCGTGCCCTCCCCCGAGCGCCACCACTTTCGGGCCGTAGAAACCCCGTCCGATCGGGCTCATTCGCGCCCCAAATCGCGGTGGAGCGTGCGGACGGCGTGCCCGCCGTCGCGCAGCCTGGCCGAAATCGCTTCGGCAATGGCGACCGATCGGTGCTTGCCACCCGTGCACCCAACGGCGATCGTAACGAAGGGCTTGAGCTCGCGAGCATAGCCCTGGAGTATGTCGAGCATGAGGGCCGAGTATCTGTCGACGAAGGCCTCGCCGGCGTTGGCCAGGACGAATTCCGCCACGGGCGAATCCTTGCCGGTCAGCTTGCGCAACTCCGTGACCCAGTAGGGGTTGGGGATGAAGCGGACGTCGATCACGTTGTCGGCATCGGAGGGCAGGCCGTACTTGAAGCCGAAGGACATGACGGTCACGCGGACATCGGCCTGCCCCTCTTCCGCGAGGAGGGCGCGCAACTTTCGCGCCAGGTCGTGCACCGAGTAGCCGGTCGTGTCGATGAGGATGTCGGCGCGGTCCCTGAGATTGCCCAGCAGCGCGCGCTCGGCCTCAATGCCATCGACAAGCCGGCCGTCGCCCTGGAGGGGGTGCGGGCGCCGCACGTTGTCGTAGCGCTTGACGAGTTCGTCGTCATCGCAGTCGAGGAAGAGGATGCGCAGGGCGAGTCCGGCTTCGTGCAGATCGTCGAGGGCGCCGACGAGTTCGGCGAAGAATTCGCGCGAGCGGACATCGACGACGACGGCGAGCCTGCGCACTCCCCCGTCGGGCGTCATCATGCCGGCCAGGGCTCGCAGCAGGCGCGGCGGGAGGTTGTCGACGACGTACCAGTCGAGGTCTTCCAGAGTGTCGGCCGCGTGGGTGCGGCCCGCGCCGGACATGCCCGTGATGATGAGCAACTCGGGCAGTTCGGTCTGCGGCAGCGCGGCCTCTTCGTCGCGCTGGGGGACCCCGTCGGGAACGAGGTCCGCGTCGTCTACATCGCTCATGGGCACATCATGCCACAGGGCCTGGCGCTGTGGCATTCATCCGGCGCGCAGGAGTGCGGCCATCAGCGCGGGTGCGGAGCGATCGGCCGGCAGGGCACCATCCTGGCGGCGGGCGCGGTCAGTCGCCGGCTGCCTCGCCGCCCGTCGCATCGCCGGCTGCCTCGTCCACGGCATTACCCGCCTCGCCGCCGCGGCCGCCACCGTCGACGGCGCCACTTTCGCCAAACACCGCGCGTCCCTCGGCCCCTCCCTTGGCGCCGGCGCTGCCCCGCCGGGCCGCCAGATGCTCGATGATCGCGCCCGCCAGGGCCGGCCCAATCCCCGGAACGGCCTCGAGCTCGTCGGCGCTGGCCGCTCGAATCTTGGCCAGGCTCCCGAAGGCGGACAGCAGTGCTTTCTGCTTCGCCGGTCCCAGGCCCGGCACGGCATCGAGCGCCGAACGCGTCATTGCCTTGGACCGCTTCTTGCGGTGGAAGGTGATGGCGAAGCGATGCGACTCGTCGCGCAGTTGCTGAAGCAGGCGCAGGGCCGGCGACGTTCGCGGCAGAATGATGGGAAAGTCCTCGCCGGGCACCCATACCTCTTCCAGGCGCTTGGCCAGCCCGACGATGGACACATCGGCCCCGGTTTCCTCGACGACCCTCTGCGCCGCGTTGACCTGCGGAAGGCCGCCATCGACGACGATGAGGTCCGGCCGGTAGGCGAAGCGGCGCGGGGCCGCCGTCGAGGCCTCCGCTCCCCCGACCGCGGCCTCGGCCGGCCCGGATGCCTCGTCCTCGGCGGCGCCGGCGTCGTCGGCCGCCGCCCCCGCCACGAGCCGGCCCAGGCGCCTGCGCAGGACCTCGTCCATGGCCGCCGTGTCATCGGCCGCGCCCTTCCCGTCGCTTCCCCGCACGATGTAGTGCCGGTAGTCGGCCTTCTTGGCCAGGCCGTCCTCGAAGACCACCATCGATGCGACCTGATGCGTGCCCTGGGTGTGCGACACGTCAAAGCACTCGATGCGAAGCGGCGCGCGATCCAGGTCGAGCGCCTCACGCAGTTCTTCGAGGGCCTGCGAACGGACCGTGATGTCGCCGGCGCGCGCGAGCTTGTGACGCTGGAGCGTCTGGAGGGCATTGAGCCTGACGGTCTCCGCCAGCCTGGCCTTGTCGCCGCGCCTGGGGGACTTCAAGCGCACGGGCCTTCCCCGGCGCTCAGCCAGCCAGGCTTCGAGTTCGTCGCGGTCGGCCGGGATCTCCGGCACCCAGATCTGGTAGGGGATGGCACCCAGCGGCGTATGCTCGCGGTCATCGACGCTGCGCGAGCCCTCGCGGCCGGATGCGAGCTCGTCAAATTGCGCCCCGCCATAGACCTGCAGCAGGAGGAAGGAAACGATTTCCTGGGCGTCGAGCCCGGAGATCTCGTCGGAGACCCACGCCTGCTGCCCGCGTATCCGCCCCCCGCGCACGTAGAACACCTGGACGGAGGCCTCCAGTTCGTCGAAGGCAATGCCGAAGACATCAGCGTCGAGGTTCTCCTCGAAGACCACCGTATTGCGCTCGTTGACCGCCTCGAGCGCCTGGACCTCGTCGCGCAGGCGCGCCGCCCGCTCGTACTCCTGCCCGGCGGCTGCCTCGGCCATGGCCCTCTTTCGCTCGGCGATCGCCGGGCCGGTGCCACCCTCGACGAAGTCGACGAGTCCGTCGACGATCTTCGCGTACTCGCTCGCGTCGATGCGGCCGACGCACGGCGCACTGCACCGCCCGATATGCCCGTAGAGGCACGGCCTGCCCGAACGCTGCGCCTGCTTGAACTGCGTGTTCGTGCACGAGCGCACCGGGAAGACCGACAGCAGCTGGTCGAGCGTGTCGCGGATGGCCCACACCTTCGTGTACGGGCCGAGGTACTTCGTTCCCCTGCGATGCTCCTGGCGCGTGACCCACACCCGCGCGAACTCCTCACTGACCGAGACCGCCAGGTACGGGTAGGACTTGTCGTCCCGGAAGACCACGTTGTAGCGCGGATTGAACTCGTTGATCCACGAGTACTCGAGGGTCAGGGCCTCGACCTCCGAGCCCACGACCACCCACTCGACGCCCTCGGCCGTATAGACCATCTGGCGGATGCGCGGGGACAGTCCCGCCGGGTCCTGGAAGTAGCTCGACAGCCGGGCGCGCAGGTTCTTCGCCTTGCCCACGTAGAGCACGCGCCCCTCGCCGTCCCGGAAACGGTAGACGCCGGGATCGGTGGGAATAGCCCTGGGACGATAGCTCGCGGGATCGGCCATTTAACTACTGTGCCAGATTTCCTACTGTGCCAGTAGCGGGGCCAGGAAACGTCCCGTATGCGAGCCCTCGACGGTGGCCACTCGCTCGGGTGTTCCCTCGGCGACGACGGTGCCGCCGCCGCTGCCGCCCTCCGGCCCCATATCGATCACCCAGTCGGCCGACTTGATGACGTCCAGGTTGTGCTCGATGACGATGACGGTGTTGCCCTTGTCGACGAGCGACTGAAGCACCTCCAGCAGCTTGCGGACGTCCTCGAAGTGCAGGCCCGTCGTCGGCTCATCAAGGATGTAGACGGTGCGCCCCGACGAGCGCCGGTGCAGCTCCGAGGCGAGCTTGACGCGCTGCGCCTCGCCACCGGACAGCGTCGTGGCCGCCTGCCCCAGCTGCACATAGCCGAGCCCGACGGCCTCCAGTGTCGAAAGGTAGCGGGTGATGGAGGTGATGGGCTCGAAGAACTCACGTGCCTCGTGGATGGTCATCGACAGGACGTCGGCCACGGTCTTTCCGTTGTAGCGCACCTCGAGGGTCTCGCGGTTGTAGCGCGCCCCGTGGCAGACCTCGCAGGGCACGTAGACGTCGGGCAGGAAGTTCATTTCGATCTTGAGCGTCCCGTCGCCCTTGCACGACTCGCACCTGCCGCCCTTGACATTGAAGGAGAAGCGTCCGGGTCCGTACCCGCGGACCTTGGCCTCGGCCGTCTGGGCGAACAGGGAACGGACCTTATCCCACACCCCCGTATACGTGGCCGGGTTCGAGCGGGGCGTGCGCCCGATCGGCGACTGGTCGACATGGATGACCTTGTCGAGTTCCTCCGTTCCCGTCACCTTCGTGTGGCGCCCCGGAACGGTGTGGGCTCCATTGAGCTTCTTGGCCAGGGCCTCGTAGAGAATCTGATTGACGAGCGTCGACTTGCCGGAGCCCGACACGCCCGTAACCGTGATGAAGCACGACAGCGGGAAGGACACTTTGATATTGCGCAGGTTGTTCTCGCGGGCGCCCGTCACGGTGATCAGGCGCTTGCCATCGCGCTTGCGCCGCCGCTGCGGCATCGCCACCGCGCGTCGTCCGGAAAGGTACTGACCGGTGACCGATCGCTCGCAGTCCTCAAGCCCCGCGCTCGGGCCGGAATACACGACCTGCCCGCCGAGCTCGCCGGCACCGGGGCCGATGTCGACGACCCAGTCGGCCGTGCGTATCGTTTCCTCATCGTGCTCGACGACGATGAGCGTATTGCCCAGATCGCGCAGCTTCGTCAGCGTTGCCAGCAGGCGCGCGTTGTCCCTCTGGTGCAACCCGATGGATGGCTCGTCGAGGACGTAGAGGACGCCGACGAGCCCCGAGCCGATCTGTGTGGCCAGGCGGATGCGCTGGGCCTCGCCGCCGGAGAGCGTCGCGGCCCCCCGGGCGAGGTTCAGGTAGTTCAGGCCGACGTCGACGAGGAAGCCGAGCCGCAGGCGAACCTCCTTGAGGACCTGGGCGGCGATGGCCGCCTGGCGCTCGGTCAGCTCCATGGTGTCGACGAATTCCTTGGCCTGCGAGATCGACATCTGGCACACGTCGTCGATGTTGCGGCCATCGATTCTCACGGCCAGCACTTCCGGGCGCAGGCGCGCGCCCTTGCAGGCCGGGCAGGCCACCGTGCGCATGTAGCCCTCGTAGCGCTCGCGCGACCAGTCCGAGTCGGTCTCGCCGTGCTTGCGCATGACGTAGCGGAGCACGCCCTCGAAGCCGGTGCCGTAGGTGCGCTCCTTGCCCCAGCGGTTGCGGTAGGTGACGCGGACCTTGTAGTTGTTGCCGCGCAGCACCGCCTCGCGGGCATGCTGCGGTATGTCCTTCCACGGCGTATCGACGTCGAAGCCGAGGTCCTCGCCCAGGCTCTCGAGCTGGCGCGTGAAGAAGTCCTGGTGGCTCGTCCACGGGGTGACGGCGCCCTCGCGCAGCGTGAGCGTGGGGTCGGGAATGACGAGTTCGGGATCGACCTCCAGGCGCGAGCCGATGCCGTCGCACTCGGGGCAGGCGCCGTAGGGGGCGTTGAAGGAAAAGGACCGCGGCTCGATCTCCTCGAGGGCGAGCGGGTGCTCGTTGGGACATGAGCGCTTCTCCGAGTAGCGGCGCTCGCGGTCGGGGTCGTCGATGTCGGCGTCGACGAGTTCGATCGTCACGAGCCCGTCCGCCAGGCGCAGCGCCGTCTCCACGGAGTCGGTCAGGCGGGAGGTAATGCCCTCGCGCACGACGAGCCTGTCGACGACGACGTCGATGTCGTGGCGCAGCTTCTTTTCCAGCTTGGGCGGATCGTCGAGCCGGACGTTCTCGCCGTCGACCTTGGCGCGCGTGAATCCCTCCGAGGCCAGCTGCCGGAAGAGCTCCGAGTACTCCCCCTTGCGGCCGCGCAGGACCGGTGCGAGCACCTGGAAGCGCGTGCCGTCCTCCAGCTTGAGGATGCGGTCGACGATCTGCTGGGCGCTCTGGGCCTGGATGGGCTCGCCGCAGACCGGGCAGTGCTGGACGCCCGCCCGGGCGAAGAGCAGGCGCAGATAGTCGTAGACCTCCGTGACGGTGCCGACCGTCGAGCGGGGGTTGCGGTTCGTGGATTTCTGGTCGATGGACACGGCCGGCGAGAGCCCCTCGATGAAGTCGACATCGGGCTTGTCCATCTGGCCGAGGAACTGGCGCGCATAGGAACTCAACGATTCGACGTAGCGGCGCTGCCCCTCGGCGAAGATCGTGTCGAATGCCAGCGAGGACTTGCCCGACCCGGACAGGCCCGTGAAGACGATCATCTGGTCACGCGGTAGCTCTATCGAGACATTGCGCAGGTTGTGCTCGCGCGCATTTTGAACGAAGATTCGATCTCTCACGGCGAGCATTGTACGCCCGCGCCCACGTGACCTCCGCATTTATTTTCGAATGGTTGATCACACCGCGTGCATCGCTCGCGCCGACGTTCTCCGGAGTGCAGTCCTCGCCGCGGCCTCAGGGCGCTAGGCTTGGGCCATGTCTATCATTGCCATCGAGTACACGTACGACGCGACCAAGCGCGACCTCATTGCCGAGCACCGCCCGCGGCACCGCGCGCATCTCAAGGAGCTCTTCGAGGCCGGCACCCTCCTGGCCTCCGGCCCCTTGGGCTCGAACGGGGCCCTGCTCATCGTCACCGGCGAAACGCCGGACGACGGCCTTAAGGCACTGGCCGGCGACCCCTTCCTAGCCCTCGGCGTGATCGAAAATCGCGTGGCGCGGGTGTGGAACGCCGTCATCGGCCCCTGGGGCTGAAGAGCCCTGAGGTTAGGCAGCCCCGGGGACTGAGGTGCCCGGGGCGCGTGCGGACCCGGCGCCCCGCACGTGCCACCTCGGCCGCGCCTCAGCGCCTGCGCGAGACGACCAGCGAGGCGACGACGGTGACGAGCAGGACGGCGACGATGACGCCCAGCGATACCAGCGGCGCGATCGCGGGCACCGAGTGCAGCCAGCCCTGGCCGTGGCAGGCCTCGATGAGGAGCTTGACGCCGATGAAGCCCAGGATTGCCGCCAGGCCGTAGTGCAGGTAGACGAGCTTTTCCAGCAGCCCGTCGACGAGGAAGAAGAGCTGGCGCAGGCCCATGAGGGCGAAGGCGTTGGCCGCGAAGATGATGAACGGCTGGCTCGTCAGCCCGAAGGAGGCGGGGATAGAGTCGAGCGCGAACATGAGGTCGGCCGAGCCAATGGCCAGGATGCACAGAAGGAAGGGCGTAATGTAGGTCTTGTGGGCACGCCGCACCACCATCTTGTCGCCGACGAAGCCGTCGGTGACCTTGAAGACCTTCTCGGCGGCGCGCACCAGGCCGTTCGGTTCGTATTCTTCTTCCTCGGTGTCCTTGCTTTCCTCCTGGACACCCTCGCGCACCTGGGACCACGCGGTCCACAGGAGGAATGCGGCGAAGAGGAAGAACAGCCACGAGAAGCGCTGGAGCAAGGCTGCGCCGAGGAGGATGAAGATGAGCCTAAGGACGAGCGCGATGACGATTCCCCACAGGAGCACCTTCTGCTGGTACTTTCGCGGCACCCGGAACGAGCCAATGATGATGATGAAAATGAAGATGTTGTCGATCGACAGCGAGTACTCGGTGAAGTAGGTCGAAAAGTACTCGACTCCAAACTCCGTCGAATGCCTGAAGATCGTGTACAGGCCGAAGACGACCGCGAGCCCGACGTAGAAGGCCAGCCAACCGGTGCACTCCCTGAGCGTGGGCTCGTGCGGCCGACGCAGGTGGAGCACGAGGTCCGCCCCGATGAGGCCGACGACAAGCACGCCCAGGGCGAGCCATTCCCACATTCCCACCTGCATGCTGGCCGCCTCGCTGGACGCGGGGGCGGCCGTGACGAGCGCTGACATCATTTCATTCCTCCGGTACGACAATTGACCGGAGGTCTCTTCCCGCCATGGAAGGCCGCGGCCCGGGAGCGATCCGTGATGACGAGCCGACGTTGCGTGGGAATACTCCCCTCCGATCGGAAAGTTTAGACGATATTGAGGGCTGTCAAGACGAAAGCCGTGGCAATTTCCGTCACTTTTCCGATCGGCCGCGGCCACCGTGGCCTTCTTCTCGGCATTCTTCCTCGCCCGTCACTTCTGCGCCTGCTGCGAATGCCACAATTCGCTCTTCAGGCCCTTGATCTCGTCGCGGTAGCGCGCAGCCAGTTCGAATTTCAGCGAGGCCGCGGCTTCGTGCATGAGGGCCGTGAGTTCCTCGATGACCTCGACGAGGTCGCGTCCGCCCTCGTCGCGGGCGGCTTCGCGCACGGAGGAGGCGCCGGCGTCGTCGGTCTGCTTTTCCCGGCGGTAGCCGCCCTGAAGCAGCTCCTGGGTGTCGATGTCCTCGCGGGCGAGCATATCCGTGACGTCGGCGATCTTCTTGCGCAGCGGCTGGGGGTCGATCCCGTTGGCCTCGTTGAAGGCGATCTGCTTGTCGCGGCGGCGATTGGTCTCATCGATCGCCTCGCGCATATTGCGCGTGATCTCGTCGGCGTACATGTGCACCTCCCCCGAAACGTTTCGCGCGGCACGGCCGATCGTCTGAATGAGCGAAGTCGTCGAGCGCAGGAAGCCCTGCTTGTCCGCGTCGAGAATGGCCACGAGCGAGACCTCGGGCAGGTCGAGCCCCTCGCGCAGCAGGTTGATGCCCACGAGCACATCGAAGGCGCCCAGGCGAAGCTCGCGCAGCAGCTCGACCCGCCGCAGGGTGTCGACGTCGGAGTGCAGGTATTCGACCTTGATGTCGCGCTCGGCCAGGTAGTCCGTCAGGTCCTCGGCCATCTTCTTCGTCAGCGTCGTCACGAGCACGCGCTCGTCGCGCTCGACCCTGTCCCGTATGGATCCCAACAGGTCGTCGATCTGCCCCTCGGTCGGCTTGACGACGACGAGCGGGTCGACGAGCCCCGTGGGCCGGATGATCTGCTCGACCACGCCGTCGCAGCGCTCAAGCTCGTAGGGGCCGGGCGTGGCGGACAGGTAGACGGTCTGGCCAATGCGCTCCTGGAACTCGTCCCACTTCAGCGGCCGATTGTCGAGCGCCGAGGGCAGGCGGAAGCCGTAGTCGACGAGCGTGCGCTTGCGGGAGGCGTCGCCTTCGAACATGGCGCCGATCTGCGGGACGGTCACGTGGGACTCGTCAATGATGAGCAGGAAGTCATCCGGGAAATAGTCGAGCAGCGTGTGCGGCGGAGTTCCCGGGCCGCGCCCGTCGATGTGCCGCGAATAGTTCTCGATGCCCGAGCACGAGCCGATATTGCGCATCATTTCCAGGTCGTACGTCGTGCGCATTTCCAGCCGCTGGGCCTCCAGGAGCTTATTTTGCGTGCGCAGTGCCTGAAGACGCTGCTCGAGCTCGTCCTCGATATCGCGCATCGCCCGCTCCATGCGCTCGGCTCCGGCCACGTAGTGCGAGGCCGGGAAGACGTGTGCCTCGTTCGCCTGCCGTATGACCGTGCCCGTCATCGGGTGCAGCAGGCTGATGGAGTCAATCTCGTCGCCGAAGAACTCGATGCGGATGGCCAGTTCCTCGTAGACGGGGATGATCTCCACGGTGTCCCCGCGCACGCGAAAGGTCCCGCGAGCGAAGGCAATGTCGTTGCGCGTGTACTGCATGCCGACGAAGGTGCGCAGCAGTTCGTCGCGATCCAGTTGCTGGCCGAGGTGAAGGCGGACCATGCGGTCGACGTACTCCTCCGGCGTGCCCAGGCCGTAGATGCAGGAGACCGAGGCGATGACGACGGTGTCGCGCCGGGTCAGCAGCGAGTTGGTGGCCGAATGCCTGAGCCGCTCGACCTCGTCGTTGATCGAGGAGTCCTTCTCGATGAAGGTGTCCGTCTGCGGCACGTAGGCCTCGGGCTGGTAGTAGTCGTAGTAGGAGACGAAGTATTCGACGGCGTTATTCGGCATGAGCTCGCGGAACTCGGCCGCCATCTGGGCCGCCAGCGTCTTGTTGGGCTCCATGATGAGCGTCGGGCGCTGCACGCGTTCGATGAGCCAGGCCGTGGTCGCCGACTTTCCCGTGCCCGTGGCACCCAGGAGGACGACGTCCTTTTCCCCGGCTTCGATGCGCTCGGCGAGTTCGCCAATGGCCTGCGGCTGATCTCCCGATGGCGTGTACTGCGAGACGACCTGAAGTGGGGCTTCGGTCCTCAATATCCCGGTCGCGTTCGACATACGAGCCAGGCTACCAGTGTCAAACCTTCATTCGAAACATGGGGTCGGCGGAAACGTAGTCCTCGCCTTGCCCGGGGACGAATCCCGCCCGCGCGAAGGCCGCCGGGTCGCGCGGGCCGCCACTCGTGGCCCCCTGGTGCTCCAGGCGCTGCCGGGCACGGTGGCGCTGATCGTCGCTCGGTGGGACGTCCAGGCCGTGCAGGCGCCGCCCCGCGGTCAGATTCGCGGCGAACGGGGCGATCCATTCCTGCCAGGCCGAGCGCGCCGCGGCCTCCAGTTCGCGCTGAGATCCCGAGTTGTCGACGACGAAGTCGGCTATGGCGAGGACCTCCTCGCGCGGGCGCTGACTGGCGATCCGCGCGGAGGCCTCCTGAGAGCTCATGGCCCGGTCGCGCTCCAGGCGGTCCAGGCGCGCCGGCAAAGGCGCGTCGACGACGAGGTTCGCGTGGAATCCCCACTGGCGCTCGCTCGAGGCGAGCAGGGCGAGTTCGACGAGCGCGACGGGCACCCCCTGGCTCTGCCAGGCGGCCAGCTGACAGAGTTCGGCCTGCCACGTGCGCGGGTGCACGATCGCGTTGAGGCGCTGAAGCGCGCGCTCGTCGGAGAAGACGATCTGGCCCAGGGCCTTCCTGTCGATGGCTCCGTCCTTGACGACGTCCGGCCACAGCCGCGCGACCTCGGCGGTGGCCTGCGTGCCGGGAGCGAGGACCAAGCGTGCGACGTCGTCGAGGTAGAGGACCTTGGCTCCGTGCCTTTCGAGCAGGCGCGCCAGGCTGGTCTTGCCCGTGCCTATTCCTCCCGTCAGGCCAAGGGTCAGCATGCTCCTCCTCCCGCGATCCGCCCGGCGGTCGGGCCCGCCGCCATGCTACCGCGGTTCGGACGCTGAGGCGGAAACGGGGCGCCGGCACCCGGCAGCCGGCAGTCGGAAACCGTCCCGTGATCGGATAGAGTCGGTGCATGAATCTCAGCGATATTCCCATTGGCATCGGAACTTGGTACATGGGAGAAAATCCCAGCCTGCGCGACGACGAGGTCGCGGCAATCCGCTACGGGCTCGATGGCGGCCTGCGCGTGGTCGACACCGCGGAAATGTACGGCAACGGGGGCGCCGAGGAGGTCGTGGGCGAGGCCATTGCCGGCCGGCGTGAAAACGTCTACCTCGTCTCCAAGGTCCTGCCGGGCAACGCCTCGACCTCGGGCGTCCGGCGTGCCCTGGAGGGGTCCCTCTACCGGCTGAACACGGACTACCTCGACCTCTACCTCTACCACTGGCGCGGGGGCTTCCCGCTGGAAGAAACCATCCGGGCACTCGAAGATGCGAAGGACGCCGGCCTGATAGGCGCCTGGGGCGTGTCCAATTTCGACGTGGCGGACATGGAGGATCTGGCCGACCTCGGCGTCACGCCCGTGACCAACCAGATCCTCTACAACCTGACGCGTCGCGGCCCCGAGTTCGACCTCATCGGCCTCATGCGGGAGCGTTCCATCGACCTCATGGCCTACTCGCCGCTGGAGCAGGGGCGCCTGCTTTCGGGCGAGGCCGGCCGCCAACTCGCCCGGATCGCGGCAGACCTGGGGACGTCGCCGGCCACGCTCGCCCTGGCCTGGGTGATTCGCAACCCGGGAACCGTGGCAATTCCCAAGACGAAGAGCACGGCGCGCATGGCCGAGAACATCGCCGCCATCGAGCTGACACTCGACGCCGACGTCCTGGCCGAGCTCGACCGGATCTTCCCCGCCCCGAGCGGCCCGCGACCACTGGATATCCTGTGAGGCGGCAGCGCCCGTGAGAGCTGGCCACCCGGTCCCCTAAGCGCTGGCCACCGGCGACTCGGCTTGCCGGCCGCGCGGCCAGTAACGGGGCCGTCCGTGCTCACCGGCGCGGGCGGCCCCCACGCTGGATGAGCGGCCCCGACACCGCCCTCGCCGTGCCGAAGCCCGGCGAGGGCGGAAGCGGCCGGAGCACACCGCTGCGCGTCGAAGCGGGCCAGCCGGGGTCTAGACCGGCGAGGGCCGAGGTCGGCGATAGCCCCGGCCCGCACTGCCGTCAGCCGAACTTCCTCGCGGCAAATGCCTCGGCGATCTCGCCGCGGCTGGCGCCGCCCGCGACAAGCGCCCACAGCAGCAGCCGCGCCTGTGCGGCCGTCAGGCGACCGGCCATGATCACGCCCCTGCGGACGAGGTCGACGTCGCCTCCCGGATAGGCGTAGGTGGTCTCGCCCGTGCGCCCCGAGCCGGTGCGGCTGGCCATGACGACGGGCACGCGGGCCATGACCTCCTCGACGGCGGCAACGGCCGGGCCTGCCACGTGCCCCGCCCCAACCCCGTCGATGACGAGTCCGTCGTTGACGCTACCTGCGGCGGTTATCGTCGCGCCCTCCTCCCCCAGGCACGTCTGCACGATCCCGATCCTGGCCCGCCCGGTGGGAACCGGAAGCGGAGCGGGCCGTCCCTGCGCCGAAAGCCACCCCAGCTCGAATCGGCCCTCGACGAAGCGTCCGATGGCCGTCCCCTCGGGGCTGGCGAAGGCGTCGGTGCGGAATGTGTTGACCTTGCGGACCCGCCGGGCCAGAAAGACCTCGTCGTTCATCACGACGAGCACGCCGAGCCCCCGGGCCTCGTCGCTCGCGGCGACGGTGGCTGCCGCGAGTAGGTTGGCCGGGCCGTCCGCGCCCGGCTCCTGGGGCGAGCGCATGGCTCCCGTGACGACGAGCGGGACGTCCTCGTCCCAGAACAGGTCGAGCAGGTAGGCGCTCTCCTCGAGGGTGTCGGTTCCGTGGGTGACAACGATGCCGCCCGCTCCGTCGCGCACCTGTTCCTTCGCCCAGGCCAGGCACTGCAGGACGGAGTCGATCGTCACCGAGGGCGAGCCGACATTGCACACATCCGTGGTCACGAGCTGGCCGATGTCGGCCAGCGCCGGAACGGCGGCAGCCAGGGATACGGCGTCGAAACTGGGTTCTATCCCCCCGTGCTCAGTGGGGGCCATGGCGATGGTGCCGCCCATGCTGGCGATGCCGATGCGCATGGCTGTCTCCTTTCGACTGTGAAAGCGCGGTGCGCCGGCAACCCCGCCGACGCACCGCATTGCGTCTCCACTATTGTCCATTATCGCAGTCGCCAGCGGGTATCGCCGCTGCAAGCGCACGCAACGGGTCCGGCTACCGAGCCGGTCGGGCAACCAGTCCCGCGAACCGCCGCAACCAGTCCCGTGAACCGCCGAGGAGCAACCAGGCCCGCGAACGACCGAACGACCGGACAGTCACTCCTCGAACAACCGAGCGGCCGGGCTCTGGCCGGCCGCCCGAGTTCGCCGGTCGCTTCCGCCGACTGCCCCGGTGTCAGGGCAGCGCCGGGAGCGTGCCGAAGGAGTCCGCCGTTGCCACCGTCGGGTTGTACTCGAGCGCGACCCAGCCGTCGTAGCCGGCCTCGTGCATCGCCGCGAGCAGGCCGGCCAGGTCGAGCTCGCCCGTGCCTGGCTCGCCGCGGCCCGGGAAGTCGGCGATCTGGCAGTGGGCGGCGCTGCCGCCGTCGGTGGCGCACACCCGCTCGACGTCGTCCCCGTTGGCCTTGAGGTGGTAGATATCGCAGAGGAAGCCGAGGTTCGCCACCCCCTTCTCCCTGGTCACGCGATCGATGACCGCGCGCACGTCCTCGGCCGTCTTCAGCGGGTAGGCCGGGCTTCCCGAGACCGGCTCGAGGAGGACGGTCGCACCGATCTGGGCGGCGGCCTCGGCCGCGATGGCGAGGTTGTCGACCGCGATATCGTCGCTGGCCACCTCGTCGACGCCCTCCTGGCGGTTGCCGTATAGGGCGTTGAACGCCTTGCAGCCGAGCTCGCGCCCGATGCCGATGGCCACCGGGACGTTGGCCCGGAACTCGTCGACCCTGGCGGGCACCGAAACGAGACCGCGCTCGCCGCCGGGCATGTCACCGGCGAAGAAATTCAGGCCGATGAGCTGGACACCGGCCGAGCGAATCGACTCGACGAAGGCGTCGATCTCCTCCTGGGTGGGGACCGCGACGTCCCACGGCCACCAGAACTCCACGGCATCGAAGCCGGCATCGCGCGCCGCCTGGGCGCGCTCCAGCAGCGGGAGTTCCTTGAACATGATCGAACAGTTAACCGCGTATTTCATTGCGCTCTTCCTTTTCTGGGCCGGCGTACCCGTCGTCTGGGCCGCCAACTCCGTTGGCCAGCGTCCGGACGGTCCGCCGGCGCGTGGCTTCTACTTCGATTCGAGCGGGATGATCGCCGTGGGGGCGTCGCTGGCCGTTTCGGCCAGGGGCTCGAACTCGTTGACGGCGTCGATCGACAGGCCCATGGAGACATTGGTGACCCGCTCCAGGACGCATTCGACGACGACGGGCACGCGAAGCTCGTCGGCCATGCGGCGCGCCTCCTTCATGGCGGGCACCAGCTCGTCGGGCTCGCGAACGCGGATGGCCTTGCACCCCAGACCCTCGACGACCTTGACGTAGTCGACTCCGTAGCCGTCCGTCTCCGGGGAGTTGATGTTCTCGAAGGCCAGTTGCACGCAGTAGTCCATGTCGAACGCGCGCTGGGCCTGGCGGATGAGGCCGAGGTAGGCGTTGTTGACGAGGATGTGCACCCACGGCACCTGGAACTGGGCCGCGACCGCGAGCTCCTCGATGAGGAAGTTGAAGTCGAAGTCCCCGGAGAGGGCCACCGTCGGCGTGTCCGGGTCGGCGACGCAGGCGCCGATCGCGGCGGGGATGGTCCAGCCGAGCGGCCCGGCCTGGCCCGCGTCCAGCCAGTGATGGTGCTTGTAGACGTGCAGCAGCTGCGCGGCCTGGATCTGCGACAGACCGATCGTCGTGACGTAGCGGGTGTCGCGGCCGAAGGCCTCGTTCATCGCCTGGTAGACGCGCTGGGGCTTGAGAGGCACATTGTCGAAGGCGGTCTTGCGCTGCATGGTCGCCTTGCGCGCGTCGCATTCCTTGGCCCAGACGCCGAAGTCACGCAGCTTGCCGGCCTGCTCGTACTCGCGGGCCTTGGCAACGAGGGCCTCGAGCGCGAGCTTCGCGTCGGCGACCACGCCGAGGTCGGGAGCGAAGACCCGGCCGATCTGCGTGGGTTCGATGTCGATGTGGACGAATGTGCGGCCCTCGCGGAACACGCCGAGGTCGCCCGTCATGCGGTTGGCCCAGCGGTTGCCGATGCCCACGACCAGGTCCGAGGCCAGCAGGGTCGCATTGGCGTACTGCTGGGAGGTCTGGATGCCGGCCATGCCCTGCGATAGGACGTGGTCGTCCGGGATCGCGCCCCAGCCCATGAGTGTGGAGATGACCGGTACGCCCAGGGTCTCGGCGAGCGCGACGAGGTCGTCGGCGCCGTCGGACTGGATGACGCCGCCCCCGGCCAGCAGCACGGGCTTTTCGGCCTGGCCGATCATGTCGAGGATGCGCGTGACCTGGGCGTCGGACGGCGCCGGTCTGGTCACCTCGATGGGCTCGTAGGCGTCGATGTCGAAGTCGATTTCGGCGGCCTGAACGTCGCCCGGCAGGTCGACGAGGACCGGCCCGGGGCGTCCCTCGCGCATGAGGTAGAAGGCCTTCTGCATGATCCCGGGAACCTGGGCGGGCTCCAAGACCGTCTTGGCCATCTTGGTCACGGGCGCCGCGATGGACGCGATGTCGACGCCCTGGAAGTCTTCCTTGTCGAGCTTGGCGGTGGGGACCTGTCCCGTGATGCACAGGATGGGCAGCGAATCGGCCCATGCGGAGTACATGCCGGTGATCATATCCGTGCCGGCCGGTCCCGACGTCCCCAGGCACACGCCGATATTGCCGGCCTTGGCGCGGGTGTACCCCTCGGCCATGTGCGACTGCGCCTCGCCGTGCCGGGCGAGGATGTGCCCGATCCTGCCGTCGGCCTTGAGCGCCGAATAGAATCCGTTGATCGCGGCACCCGGGATGCCGAATGTGGTGGTGACGCCTTCCTTCACGAGAATTTGAACGATGGCGTCAACTACGCGCATGCGTGTCATGTCTGTCAGTTCTCCTCAACTGTTCGGCCTTTGATTCAGCGTAACCGAGGCAGGACGGATGGCGCGGGCCGTTTGCACGCCATTGCCGAATACAGGCCCCGCGGAAAGTCCACCATTTCCGCGGGGCCTGTAGGTATCACTCAGCGACGGGTCGGAACTCGATGTCCTGCGCGCCCTCCCAGAGGAACTTCTCGCCGAGCGCCGCGAGGTTCTCATTGCCCTCGACGATCGTGGCGAAGTGGTTGCCGGCCAGCTGGCCCGCCTTGGAGGCGAAGTTCACGTATCCGTAGCCGATGAGCAGCTCGGTCTCGGAGACGCCGCCGGGGTAGATGACGATCTCGCCGGGGTGCGGGTAGCACGTGCCGTTCTCCGGGCCGATGCCCAGGTCGAGATCGCCGAAGGGAATCCATCCCGCCTGGCCCGACCAGCGCACGTGAATGATCTTCGACTTGAGGTTCAGCAGGTGCTTCTTGAACGCCTCGACCGTCTTGGGTGCGGCGTCCTCGTGATAGACGGCCTTGAACGTGTAGGGACCGGCGACGATTTCGAAATCTGCCATGTGCTGTATCTTCCTTCCGTTGGTTGGGGCGCCTCAGGCGCCGAGAATCGCTGAAAGCAGGGCCATACGAATCGACACCGAGTGGAGGATCGATTCGAAGGCGAGCTGGTTGGGAGTGTCGTCAATCGCGAGGTCCATTTCGCCCGCGCGGCGCGGCAGCGTGTGGGTCACGTAGATCATGTGCCCCTTCTCGCGCGCGGCGTCGAGGGTCTCGTGCTTGACGAAGTAGTCGTCCATGACCTTCTTGAAGGCCTCCGCGGTGGCTCCGGCGGGCGCCGAGCAGCCGGGCAGGTAGACGAGGTCCTTGTCCGCGATGAACTCGTTGAAGCTGTCCTTTTCGAAGTCGTAGGCCTCTTCGAGCTTGGCATTCGGGTAGTCGGCGCGGATGTTGTCGATGACCTCACGGGGCACGCGCTTGTCCTTCGGCGAGGCGATCGTCACCTCGGCGCCGAGCCGGGCCAGACCCTGCGCCATCGAGTGGCCGGTGCGGGCCTCGATCATATCGGCCGCGGCAACCGTAACCTTCAGCCCTTCAATGCGGCCGAACTTGCGCCACAGCGTGTACAGGTCGAGCAGCGCCTGGGTGGGATGCTCCCAGTGGCCCCACCCGCCGTTGATGATGGGCGACGTGCTGTACTCGGCCGCCTCACGCGCGTCGACGTCGTTGGGGTGGCGCAAAACGATAACATTCGAGTACTGGGAGACGCAGCGCATCATATCCGACAGCGACTCCTCCTTGGCCACCGACGACGTCGTCTGCGGGCTGTTCTCGACGATCACGTTGCCGCCCATGCGGTACATGGCCGTCTCGAAGCTCATGCGCGTGCGGGTGGACGGCTGGAAGAAGAGCAGGCTCGCCACCGCACCGGGGTACATCTGCCAGTTGCCGCGGTTGTGAAGCTCCAGGTTGCGGCCCAGGTTGAACAGAGCGTAAAGCTGATCGTTCGTCATCGAATTGATCGACACAAAGCTCCGACCCTCGAAGTCGACTTCCTTGATGAGCCCCTTGATCGACTGCATGGGAAGTGATGTCACTTTTCCTTCTCCTTCGGTATGTGATTTGGTGAAAATTGCGTTGCATGAACGCGAGATGGTGCCTGGCCACCGTGTCCGGGCCTCATGGCCGGTTGCGGGAGATCTCGCGTCCCGTGCCGGGACCGTTCAGGTCGATGCGCTCGCCCGACAGCCACGTGGACGTGACGACGCCGTAGAGTTCGCGACCGTGGTAGGGCGAGACCGGATTCTTGTGGTGCAACTCGTGCTTGTCGACGACGAAAGTCGCCTCGGGGTCGACGACGGCGAAGTCGGCCGGGCCACCCTCGACGATCGACCCGCGCGCGCCGAGGCCGACGGTTGTGGCGGGATTGGCCCCCTGCCACCGGACGACGTCCTCCAGCGAGCAACCGAGCTGACGCGCCTGCGTCCACACGGCCGAGAATCCAAGCTGGACGGAGGAAATTCCTCCCCAGGCGGTCCCGAAGTCCCCCGTGTCGAGGCTCTTCAGGTCGGCCGTGCTCGGCGAATGGTCGGAAGCGACGAGGTCGATGATGCCGGCCTTCAGTCCCTCCCACAGGCCCATGCGGTTGGCGTGGCCGCGCAGGGGCGGGCAGCACTTGTACTCGGTCGCCCCGTCCGGGATCTCCTCGGCGTCGAAGGTCAGGTAGTGGGGCGTCGTCTCGACGGTCAGTGGCAGGCCCTCCTTCTTGGCCTGCGCGATCGTCTCCAGCGCGCTCGACGAGCCGAGGTGCAGGATGTGGGCACGGCACCCGGTTTCCCGCACGGCTTCGATGACGGCCCGTATCGAGGCGTCCTCCGCCTCGGCAGGGTGCGAGTTCATGAAGGCCTCGTAGGAGCGGCCCTCGCATCCGGGGGCCACGTTGAGAATCTCGGCGTCCTCGGCGTGGATGATGATCAGGCCGTCGAAAGAGGCTATCTCCTTCATGGCCGCGAGGAGGGTCTCGCGGTCGATGTAGGGGTACTCGTCAAGACCGGAGTCGCCCAGGAAGCACTTGAATCCGAAGACGCCGGCCTCCCACATGGGCCTCAGCTCGTCGAGATTGCCGGGGACGACGCCGCCCCAGAAGCCGACGTCCATCGACAGCTTGCCCTGCGCCGCCTCCTTCTTGATATTGAGCGCCTCAAGTGAGGTCGTGCACGGCGAGGAGTTGAGGGGCATGTCAATCAGGGTCGTAAACCCGCCGGCCGCCGCAGCTCGTGTGGCCGTCTCGAAGCCCTCCCACTCGGTGCGTCCCGGCTCGTTGACGTGCACGTGTATGTCAATGAGTCCCGGTAGGAGCACCTCGCTCGGGGCCAGGGAGATATCTTCATCTGCCTGCCACACGGCGTCCCTGTCAAGAATCGCGACGATGACCCCGTCTTCGGCGGCGATGGCCGCGGGCCGCTGGCCGTCGGGCAGCACGACGCTGTCCGCACGCCATATCCTTTTCCTCGTCATTTGTCCATTCCCTCCGTAATCTCCATTGATTGAGCGGGCTTCAATGAGTGGATGTGTGCAAGCACCATAGTATCCAATAATTTCATGATGCGGAAGCTTAGTTCCGCACTTGGAAGTCGACTCGCATAATGCCCGCTATGTAAGGAGTTTCATGGCGTTGACGAATGTGACGATCGTATAGGCTGCGAGTGACACGAAGGAGCAACGCTCATGCCCACCGATATCCGAACATCACGGTCGACGGTCCAATCGGTCAGCCGCGCCCTGGGAATACTCGAGATCGTCGCAGCGGCTGGCAGACCGATCAGCATCAGCGAGATCGCCGAAGAAACGAAGCTGCCCATGCCGACGATCCACCGTTTGCTGCGCACGCTCATGAGCAACGGCTACGTCTACCAGACGCCCCGCAGGCGCTACGCGCTCGGAACGAGGCTCATTTCGCTGTCACGCTACGCGGGCGGCGCGCTCGGCGTCGCCCTGCGCCCGATCATTGGCAAGGCCGTCGTCAGCCTCGACGAGTCCATTTCGGTGGCCATGCTCGACCAAGACTTCGCCCGCTACATCTCGCATGTGCCCTCCGAGCGCGCCCTGCGCATGTTCACCGAGGTCGGCAACCAGGTCTCCCTCCATGCGACGGGCGTGGGCAAGGCCATCCTCGCCAACATGCCCCATGCCCAGGCCGTCGCCACCATCGAACGAACCCAGTTACGGGCCTTCACCCCGGCCACGATCACGAGTGCCGACAAGCTGCTGGAGGAAATCGCGCGGGTGAGGGAACGCGGCTACGCCGTCGACAATGCCGAACACGAATCGGGACTCAAGTGCGTGGCGGTATCCGTCCCCTCCGACCTCTACCTCGCCGTCTCCGTCTCGGCGCCGGTCGAACGGATCACCGAGGAACGCACCGAGAAGGTCGTCGTTCCCGCACTGCACGAGCTAGCAAAGGAGATCGCCGCCGCACTCGAGGCCGATGCAACGATGCTCGGCTACGACGAGGACTGAAGCCTCTGCGCCCGGGCAGGCGATGAGCCGAGGGCGACGCCTTGAACCTCTTGGGCCGCCTTGAACTTCTTGGCACGTCACCGCGGCGCATGCGTCGGCCCCGAGACCGAAGCCACGGGGCCGACACTTCAGAGGCGGATTCCACGCTAGCTGACCAGCGCCGATCGCACGTCGTCCAGAACCTGCTGCGAGGCCAGGGGCCCGCCCGCGGCTCCCCACACCGATCCATCGACGGTGCTCGTATGCCCGGCGGCGACGGCAGGGACCTGCCTGAAGGCCTCGGAGGAGGTGCCCTCGGTCAGCGCCTGCCCGTCGGGGCCCGAAGGATCGAGCGCCGAGACGAAGATCCAGTCGGCGTCGAGGATGTTCAGCGCCTCGAGACTGATCGGGTCACCGTGCCCCTGCCCGGTGATGTCGGCTTGCGATTCGGGACGCGTCAGGCCGACGTCGGCCAGCACGGTGGCCGCGAAAGAGCCATCCCCCATGACGACCGGACCGTCGGCATTCCACCTGGCGATCGTCACGGTCGAACTGGCCTTGTCGCCGAGATCGCCCTTCAGGCTCTGCACGCTCGCGTCGTAGTCCGATAGGACCTTTTCCGCGTCGTCCCCGCGATTGAGCGCGTCCCCGACCCTCGTGAACGTGTCCTTCCAGTAGTCCTTGTCGTCATTGGCCACGTAGGTGGGTGCGATCTCTTCCAGTTGGGACAATTCGTCCTCGTCGAGGACGTAGCTCATGAGGATGAGGTCGGGCTTGGCGCTAACGATTGATTCGATATTGGGACGGTTGACATCGCCGATGACGGGAATGTCCCCCACCCTGTCCTGAAGGTAGGTGGCGGGCCCGGGCTGACCCTGACCGTTCGTGATCGCCACGGGCGTAACGTCGAGGGCGAGCGCGTCGTCGAGCAGTTCATCGTTGAGGACGACGACCCGCTCGGGTTCCTTTGGGACCTCGACCTTGCGGCCCTGGCCGTCGGTGACCGTGCGAGTGTCGCCGGACGAAGTCCCGCTCGACTGACTGTCGGACGATTCCCCCGAAGAACAGGCTCCGGCCAGGAATACGGCGAGCACGGCGACGAAACTCGAGATCTTGCGACGTGTGGTGGACATGCAACCCCCTGCCGAACTTATCGATTCACATTCGATAAGGAGAGGCTATCCTAATGCTCATGCGGAGCGTAAGGGCCGGGACGATGACGCTGGGCATCTGTATCCTCACGCTCCTCCTCGTGTGCGCCTCACTATTCGTTGGCCCCGGGCGGGTATCCGTGTTCGATGTCTTGTCCTACCTCGCCGGCCATGGCGAGGGTGAACATCTTGCCCTGGTCGTCGGGCGGCTCCGCCTGCCCCGCGCCCTGGCGATCATCGAGGTCGGCGCGTGCCTGGGCATCGCCGGATCGCTCCTGCAATCGCTGACGCGCAACCCCCTGGCCGACACCGGGTTGCTGGGCGTCAACAGCGGAGCCGGCCTGGGAGTGGTCGTCGGCCAGCTCCTTGCTCCGAGCAGGCCCTTCGGCGCTCTGGCCTACTCGCTGGCCGGTGCCTGCGCGTCGGGAGGCGTGCTGCTGTGCCTCCTGCGGGCCAGGCGCAGGCCGTCGTCGTCGGTCACGGTCGTGCTGGCCGGCGTGGGCCTGGCGGCGACGCTCGGCGGCCTGACCCAGTTGACATTGGTCATGCGCCCCGACATGTACGACCACTACCGATGGTGGATACTCGGCTCGCTCGTGGGCGTCGAGCCGGACGAGGCCGCGAGCATGGGGCTCGTGGCCGGCCTGGCACTGGCGGCGCTTGCCGCGCTGCGAGGGCGCGTGGCCGTCATGGGCCTGGATGATGAGACATCGCTGTCGCTCGGGTACCGGCCCGCCGTCACGCGCGCGCTCGTCGTCGGTCTCATCACCCTGTGCGCCGCGACGGCCGTTGCGATCGCCGGGCCGCTGTCTTTCCTGGGGCTCATCGCCGCCTTCGCCGGGCGGCATCTGTGGCCGTCGGAGCCTCACCGGCAGGCGGTGGCCGCGGGGGCCATCGGTGCCGGCGTGCTCGCCGCATCCGATATTGCCGCGCGTCTAGTCATCCCCGGGTACGAGCTGTCGGTCGGCGTCGTCGTGGCACTGCTCGGCGCGCCCATTCTCCTGTGGCTGGCACGCAGACCGGCGGGAGCCCGGCTGTGAGCGGCGCGATCTCCTCCCGGCCGGAAGCCGGGAGCACGGTTCCGATGCATGTGGCCAAGCCGGAAGCCGGGCCGCGGGCCGATTCGCGGGCCAGGCCGGCCCTTCCTTCGCCGGAAGCCGGGCCCCAGGCCGATCCGCGGGCCAGGCTGGCCCCTCCCCCGCGGCGGCGCCTCGTGCGCGCCGGCCGCCTCCACATCCTCGTCGATCCGCGCAGAATCGTGGCATGCGGCCTCCTCTTGCTCCTCACCACGCTCGCGTTCTTCGCCGCACTGGGTGCGGGACAGGTGCACCTGGGCCTTCCCGAGGTCGTGCAGGCGCTCGCGGGCCGGGGCGAGCCCGGGCACGAGCTCCTCGTCGTGAGCATCCGCCTGCCCCGGGTCGTCGCGGCCGCAGCGGCGGGCACGGCACTGGCGATCTCGGGCTGCCTGACACAGGTCTTGGCCGCCAACAGGCTGGCCACGCCGGATGTCCTGGGTGTCTCGCAGGGGGCCACGGTGGCGGTGATGATCGGCGTGCTGGCCTCCAATGTGGCAGTCCTCAGTGCCTGGTGGATCGGCCCGCTGGGAGCGGCGGGGGCGGCCGCGGTCGTCACGGCCGTCGCCGGAGGCATCGGCAGGCGTGGCTTTCGCCTCCTCATCGCCGGCATCGCGGTGTCCACCGTGGCGGGTTCGCTCGTCGACGTCGCGCTGGCCAGGCAGGACCTGGGCCTGGCGCGCAATGTCTACGCGTGGACGTGGGGCGACCTGTCGGGATCGGGGTGGTCGCAGTCGGTCCCGGTCCTCATCGGCATCGGCGTGCTTGCCGCCTGCACACTCCCCCTCGTGGCCGACCTCGAGCTCCTGCGGATGGGATCGGACCGCGCAGCCTGCCTCGGCGTTCCCGTCGGCAGACTGCTCGCCCTCAGCCTCGGCATTGCCGTCACGCTGGCGGGCCTGGGCGTCGGGGTGGCCGGGCCGATCGCCTTCGTCGCGCTGGCCGGCCCGGTCATCGCGAGCCGGATCGCCGGGGTCGGGTGCACGCCCATCGCGAGCGGCCTGGCGGGGGCGGCCCTGTGCATCGCGGCGGACACCGTTGGCCGCGTCGTCGCCATACCCACCGAAATCCCCGTCGGCATCGTCACGACGCTCGTTGGAGGGCCCCTGCTCATCTGGGTTGTCCTCACGTCGCGGCTGGAGGAAGGACTGTCATGAATCTCAGCGTCAGAGCGCTCGAGACCGGATACCGCCGGGGCGAGGCCGTACTTCGCAACGTCGACCTCGACTGCCCGGCGGCGTCCGTCACGGCCATCGTCGGGCCGAACGGCTGCGGCAAGTCCACGCTCCTGCGCTGCCTGGCCCGGCTGCATCGCCCCTGGAGCGGGTCGGTGACACTCGACGGGGATGACCTGTGGCGCATGAGTCCACGAAAGGCCGCCCGACGCGTGTCCTTCCTCGGCCAGTCGCCGCAGGCTCCCCCGGGCATGAGCGTCGCCGGCCTCATCAGCCTCGGGCGCCATCCGCACAGGACGCTGCTGCATCAATGGTCGAACGACGACGCCCGCGCGCTCGACGCCGCCCTCGAGGCCACCGGCATGGCCGAGTACGCCGATCGCCCACTTGCCGAGCTGTCCGGCGGCCAGCAGCAGCGGGCGTGGATCGCCATGACGATCTGCCAGGAGGCGCCGACCCTGCTCGCCGACGAACCCATCAGCGCGCTTGACCTCGGCCACGCCATCGACGTCATGGACCTCCTGCGGGACATGGCGGCGGCTGGGCGCACGGTTGTGACGGTCGTGCACGACCTCGCCATGGCAGCGCGCTACGCCGACCAGGTCTTCGCCTTGGACGGCGGAATCCCGATCGCGAAAGGCCCTCCCGGCACGGTCATCACACCGCAGGTCGTCGGCCGGCTCTACGGGGTCGACGCCGAGGTCCTCACCGTGGGTCCCGCCTCGACGCCCGTCGTCGTGGCAAAGAGCCGCCTGAAAGGAGACGACTCGTGACGATGGACGCACTCCTGCGGCCCGAGACCACGGTCAGCGACCGCATTGCCGAACTCGGGCCCGACCCCGACCCCCGTGCCATTGACGAGCTCTGGCACAGTACTCGCGCGGCCGGCTGCCTTGTCGAGGACTCCTCGCTGTCGGGCCTGTGCCGCGTGACCTTCCTGTGGCGCGAGCCGCGCCGCGAGGCACGCGTGGCCGTTTACATCGACACGATCACCGACTTCCACCGCTCTTCGCTCGATGGCTTCGAACTCTTCCGGCTCGGCCGCAGCGACCTGCTGCACAGGACCTTCCTGCTGCCCGAGGCGCTCAGGGCGACGGTGTCCTACTGGGCGCCCGAGCACTACGACCCCGCCATCGGCACGAGCCGGGACGGGTGGGCGCGCATGCTCGCCGAGTGCCAGGCGCCCGCCGATGCCTCGGGCCGCGTCGCCAATTCGCGGGGAGGCTGGGGAAGTATTATCGCGCTGCCCGGTGCCCCGCCTAGCCGCATGCCCGCGGGCGACGGCGACGAGGCCGTTCGCGCCCTTCGCGACCCGTCCGCGCCGAGCGCCGGCGGGCAGCGAGGGCCCGCCGAAAGAAAGCGGGCGGGAAGGTGGCACGCCAGCGGAGAGCAACCCGCGAGAACCACTGAACGGCAGTCCGCCGGGCCCGCCGGAAAGCAGCGCGCGGGGGAAAGGCGGCTCGCCGGAAGGTGGGGCTCCGTCGAACTTGCAGGGCGCGGGCTTTGCGCCACGGCGTGGGTGCCGGACGACCCGCCGCGCAACGCCGTCGTCCTGCTCGACGGGGCCATGTGGCGCAAGAACGTCCCCGTCCAGGCAGGAATCGAGGCCGTGGCACCGCAGCCGACCCTCGTCGTTTACATCGACCCGCCCGAGGGTGTCGATCGCGCCGATCTCCTCGGGCTCAACCCCGCCCTCCCCGAGCTCGTGGCCGACGTCCTCGACGCCGCGGGAGCGGGCCACGTTCCGCCCGAGCGCGCAGTGGTGGCAGGGCAGAGCCTGGGCGGCCTGGCCTCGGCGTGGATCGCCTACTCTCGCCCCGACCGCTTCGGCAACGCCATCGTCCAGTCGGCTTCCCTGTGGTGGCCCGAGGATGATCCGTATCGCCTGACGCGCCTGTACTCGAAGCGCACGCCCGCGGACCTTCCCGTGAGGTTCTTCCACGAGGTCGGCTGCCTCGAATGGCACCTGGCGGAGGAGAATCGGCAGTTCGCCGCAGTCCTGGCCGAGGCCGGCTTCGATATCGCCTGGCGCCAGTACATGGGCGGGCACGACTACGCGTGCTGGCGCGAGGGCATTCTCGACGGGCTCGCCCATCTCCTCTAGTGCGCGGCGCCCCGTCGGTGCCGGCACCTGACGCCGGCCAAGCCCAGACTCGGGCCGACGGCGCCCGCATGCCAACGGTGCCGGGCTCACGATTGTCTCGCGAGCCCGGCACTTCTACAGCACGGCCGAGCGGCGGAACGCGGCCTGCATTGACCGCCCACGACGAGCGCAGCGATCCCGCCGACGTCGATCACACGTCCTCGGCGCCCACCTTGATGGCCTGGCCCCTCATGGCGATGCAGTGGAACAACCCGCCGAGGAAGGCACCCAACAGCCACGCGAAACCGGACCACGATTCGAGGGCCGGCAGCCACACCGTGAGCACCGAGAAGATGGCCGCAACACCGAAGGCGATCATGGCGCGGACATTCCAGCCGTTGTTGAACCAGTACGTCCCGCCCTCGCGCATCGAGTACAGGTCGGATATGTGGAGCCTTTGCCGACGTACGAGGTAGTAGTCGGCGATGATGATCCCGTACAGGGGCGCGAGGACGGCGCCAAGGGTATCGACGAACTTCGGCAATCCGATTTGCGAGATCGTGCTCACCCACAGGGCCCCGATGATGAAGCCCGCCACCGCCGTGATCATGCCTGCCATGCGGAAGGAGATCTTCTGCGGGTTGATATTCGACAGCGAGTACGAGGGCGGGATGAAGTTCGCGACCACGTTGATGCCGAGCGTGGCCAGGAGGAAGGTGACGGCGGCGAGCACCGTCAGCGGAACATTGTCGACACGGCCGACGATATCGGCAGGATTGTCGAGTGGCGTGCCCTTGCCATCCTGGAAGGCGACGTAGGATCCGGCGGTGATGAACAGCGAGAGGAAGGTGAACAGCGCAAGCGATCCGGGCAGGCCAGTCGTGTTACCCAGCTTCATATCGCGCTCGGACTTCACATTGCGCGCGAAGTCGCCGAAGTTGATGACGACGGCCGCGAAGTAGGCGACCATCGTCCCAACTATTCCGACAAACGCACCGAGATCGAAAACGGTGCCATCACCGTTGAAGGTGCCCGCGACCGCCCGCGGCAGCTCGGTGAAGCCGACTGAAACCCAAATGGCCACCAGCAGGGCGATCATGACGACGTAGACCGCCGGGCCGACGAAGTTGAGGAAGCCCGCGATCTTCTCAATGCCGCCGAGGAACAGGTAGATCTGCATCGCCGAAGCGAGCGCATAGGAGACCCAATCGACCCAGTTCATACCCAGGAACTGCGCCCGATCTCCCCCGCCCGGCGTACCGAGCATCGCGTTGAGCGCCAGGGCTATAGCCGTCGAGGCGAAGTATGTTTGAGCGCCGTACCAGAAGATGGCGACGATGGCACGAATGATGGCCGGGAACTGTGCGCCCTTGACTCCCATCGACGAGCGAGCCAGGACCGGATAGGGGAAACCATATTTGACCGAAGGCCGACCCGAAAGATCAACGAGGAACTTGATGAGGACGCCGGCCAAGATGATGGCTGCGAAGACGAACCATCCGTTGATGCCGGAGGTAATGAACAGCGACGCCGCGAGTGTGTACCCGGCGAGCGACTGAATGTCATTCGACCACACGTTGAAGATGGCGAACCATCCCCATGTCCGCTTGGACTTGGGAAGAGGGGCGAGATCTTCGTTGTACAGCGAAGGGTCTGGGTCATGAACGTTGAGTTGATCGTCATTGAGTGAACTCATGGTGACTCCATTTCTGCGGTGGCGGCCACGTGGCCTGCTGATCACGTGGCCTGCTGATGTGGCGCGGTGGGGCGTGAGGCCACCGCACGGGTACCGGACGCGAGGGTCATCCGGCAAACGGCGGATCGAATGGCCGCGCTGGAAGAACGCACGGCCATTCGCGGTGGATCTGCCGGTCAGACGCGGAGCGCGCAGCGGCGGCAGACCCTACTTCTTCGAGCTTCTAGCTCCTGGGGCGGCCCAGGGGCCAGCCGACGAACTTCTTCGGCCGGGCAGGCGCATAGGTGCGGACCTTGCTCGTCGTCAGGCCAAGGCCGACGAGCGACTCCGCGAGCTTGACGGCCGCGGCGACGCCATCGACGACCGGTGCCCCCGTCCGCTCCTCAACGGCCTTGTCCAGGCCGGCCATTCCCCCGCAGCCCAGGACGATGACCTCGGCGCCATCGTCGCGGATGGCGGCCTCCGCCTGGCTGGCGATTGCCTCGACGACCACGGATTGTTCGCCTTCGAGCTCGAGGACGCCGAGCCCGGAGGAACGAACCGAGGCACAGTGGCTGGACACGCCGGCCAGCAGCAGCCGCTCCTCAATGAGGGGCACCGTGCGGTCGAGGGTCGTGACGACGGAGTACCGGTAGCCCAGCAGCATGGCCAGGTGGGCGGCCGCGTCAGTGATGTCGACGACGGGCACGTCGAGCGTTTCCTGCAGGCCCTCGCGGCCGTGCTCGCCGAAGCCGGCCTGGATGACGGCGTCGTACGGCTCGTCATAGGCCAGGACCCGGTCCAGTACCGCGATGGCCGCGAGGTAGCTTTCCATATTGCCCTCAACGGAGTCCGCACCAAAGAACGGAGTGAGGGGCACGATCTCCGTTCCAGGCGAGGCCGCGTCCCGGGCCCCCTGCCCGATCGACTCCGTCATCGATTCGGTTGTGTTGACGTTGACGACGAGGATGCGCATCATGCCACCTCCTTCTGTGCGCCGAAGCGCTTAAGCCAGGGCGCGTATGTCATGAGCAGCCAGTAGGTCAGTCCGGCAGGCACGAGGCTGGCGTACCAGGCGACGTCGCTGAAGGTGAAGGCGACGACCACGCCGACAGCCGTGGCGATGTAGGCGTTCCAGTTCACCCACCTGAACCGTCCGTGGGTGTCGTAGAGTTCGTCGATATCGAGCTCCTGCTTGCGGATGATGTAGTAGTCGACGACCATGATCGCGAAGATCGGGCCAAGGAAGGCCGAGTAGATCTCGATGAAAAGCTGGAGGCCGTCGGCGTTGTCGTCGCGCACGAGCAACCAGGGGAACGTCGCCACGGACAGCACACCCACGAGGGCCACACAGACACGGTAGGGAATCTTGAACATGTCCATGAGGACGTAGACGGGCGGGACGACATTGTTGAGCACGTTGGTGGTCACCTGCGCGAAGGCGATGAACAGGAGCGTGATGATCAGCAGGGGCGTGTTGTCGACGGCGTTGGCGAAGACATCAATGGGATCGACCTTGCCCGTCGCTTCGGAAACCATGAGGCCAATGAGACCCATGAAGATCGTCACCGGCAGGATGGACATGGCGTAGATCGTCGTCAGCAGCGAACGTCCCGTGCCCTTGGTGTGCTCGCGCGAGTAGTCCGAGACATTGAGGATCATGGTGGCGTAGATCCCCAGGAAGAGCATCGTGGCATTCCAGAAGGGCAGGCCCCACGTCCCCGAGTTGTTCATGGCCTCGCCGATTTCATCGCCGTACCGGCGAATGACGGAGACGAACATGTAGAGCAGAGAGCAGATGATGAAGATCGCGCCGACGTTCTCCAGCCACTTGATGCCCTTGAAACCAAACACGGACAGGGCCGTCTGCAACGCGAGGAATACGATGAAGTAGAAGACCAGGTTGTCGAAGCCGAATATCGTATCGCTGACCTTGTTCAGCGCCCCCGCGCCTATCCAGCTCTGGAAGCCGTACCACACGAGCGCGGGAATCGCGCGCACAGCTCCGGCCAGGATGGTTCCCCGCGCTCCGAAGGAGCTGCGGGCCTGAATGACGAAGGGAATGCCGTACTTGTATCCAGCTGCACCGTTGAGCATGAGTGCGAAGCCGATGACGAAGCAGCCAATGGCCATGGCGATGCCCAACTGCACGGGGTTGAGCTTCCCAACGTAGCTCGATCCCACCGTGAAGGTCCCGATGGAAACGCATCCTCCCATCCAGGCGAAGAAATACGATGTCTTGCCCATGACGCGCTCTGTTGTGGGCTCGAGCGCCATCGTAGTACCCGACGATTGCGAGGACGCCTGCTCCGGCGCCCCATTCTTTTCAGCCACGCTGCTCCTTCCTCCGTTGGAAGTACGTTGTCTCTACGGTCACGACCAAGCGTCGAACCACATTGTTCTACTTTGTGAAAGATCAATTCCACGATCCGATAACTACAAGAGTATGGGCGGGAAAAAAGCAGCGTCAAGTCAATGACGCAAGGAAAGCCGCCGCAGCGAAGCCCCTCATAATTCGCCAATGACGGCAACCGACATTGGTCCTCCCCTGGCGTCTCAATACGCCGCATTGCGCGCCGAAACGGGGGCTACATCGACCGCGATGAGGGTCGAACCAACGGCGCCGGCCGTCAACGCGAGACCGGCCCCGGGACGACGGCGCCCGGGACACCCACTGCGGCCCGGTCACACGCGATAAGTATAGGAAGGCTGAGCATAGAAAGGCAGCCCCGGAAACGACGCCTTCCGGGGCTGCCTTTCTATCGATGTCAGTTGTTGGTCAGCTTCTCACGCAGCGCGGCCAACGCCTCGTCGGAAGCGAGCGTCCCGCCGGCCTCGTTGCCCGAGGAGTAGGACGACGCCCCGTCCTGGGCAGCGCCTCCCGCGGGGGCGGCACTCGCGTCGGCCTCCATGGCCTTGGCAACCTGAGCCTTGTGGGCCTCCCAGCGAGCCTGGGCAGCAGCGTACTCGTTCTCCCACGCCTCGCGCTGAGCCTCGAAGCCCTCGAGCCACTCGTTGGTCTCGGGATCGAAGCCCTCGGGGTACTTGTAGTTGCCCTCGTCGTCGTACTCGGCCGCCATGCCGTACAAGGAGGCGTCGAAGTCCTCGGACGTGGGATCGACACCCTCATTGGCCTGCTTGAGCGAGAGCGAGATGCGACGGCGCTCCAGGTCGATGTCGATGACCTTGACGAAAGTGTCCTCGCCCACCTTGACGACCTGCTCGGGCAGGTCGACGTGGCGCTGGGCCAACTCGGAGATGTGCACGAGACCCTCGATGCCGTCCTCGACCCGCACGAATGCGCCAAAGGGAACGAGCTTGGTGACCTTGCCCGGAACGATCTGGCCGATCGCATGGGTGCGGGCGAAGGTCTGCCACGGGTCTTCCTGGGTGGCCTTGAGCGAAAGCGAGACGCGCTCGCGGTCCATGTCGACGTCGAGGACCTCGACCGTGACCTTCTGGCCGACCTCGACGACCTCGGACGGGTGGTCAATGTGCTTCCACGACAGCTCGGAGACGTGGACGAGGCCGTCAACGCCACCGAGATCGACGAAGGCGCCGAAGTTGACGATGGAGGAAATGACGCCGTCGCGCACCTGGCCCTTCTTGAGGTTCGTGAGGAACTCGCCGCGGGCCTGCGACTGGGTCTCCTCGAGCCACGAGCGGCGCGAGAGGACGACGTTATTGCGATTCTTGTCCAGTTCGATGATCTTGGCGTCGAGCTCGCGGCCGATGTAGGGCTGGAGGTCGCGGACGCGACGCATTTCAACGAGCGAGGCGGGCAGGAAGCCGCGCAGGCCGATGTCGAGGATGAGGCCGCCCTTGACGACCTCGATGACCGTGCCAGTCACCACGCCGTCGGCCTCCTTGACACCCTCGATCTGCGACCAAGCGCGCTCGTACTGCGCGCGCTTCTTCGACAACAGCAGGCGGCCTTCTTTGTCTTCCTTCTGGAGGACAAGGGCCTCGACCTGATCGCCGACCTCAACGACCTCGTCGGGGTTGATGTCGTGCTTGATGGAGAGCTCCTTGGACGGGATGACGCCCTCGGTCTTGTAGCCGACGTCGAGGAGGACTTCGTCATGGTCCACCTTGACGACAGTGCCCTCAATGATGTCCCCGTCGTTGAAGTACTTGATGGTCTGATCAACCGCGGCGATGAGGTCTTCCTCTGAACCGATGTCGTTGATGGCGACCTGCGGGAGCGACGAGGATGGGGTGTTAACGGTCATGAAGTGATGACTCCGATACGGACAAATTGTAGAAATATGGTCAGAACAATGTGGGTAGCATGCGCCCACACCAAGTAGTGATCCTACGGTACCGAACACGTGGGCGCAAGCCCTTTAGCGCGTCATCAAGCCAATATCCTGCTGTCGCGGTAGTCTCAGGCCATCCGAATCCTGGAGGGAACATGTGGGCGGGAATGGAAGAACTCGACCCGGACGAGTCCGCCGAACGCGCCGCTGGCCGCTGGTGGGACGCCAACGCCGATGAGTATCTGCGCGAATATGGCGCCGTGCTCGGCGTGGCCGATTTCATCTGGGGGCCGGAGGGGCTGAGCGAGGATGAAGCACACGTCCTGGGGCCGCTCGAAGATCTTCGAGAAGCGCGCATTTTGGAGATCGGCGCCGGCGCAGCGCACTGCTCGCGGTACCTGACCCGCCTCGGATGCTCCGTCGTGGCCAGTGACATCTCCGCAACGATGCTCAGGCGCGCAGCGGACCTGAGCGAGGCCAGCGGCATTGCGGTGCCGCTCGTCGCGGCGGACGCCACCGCCCTGCCCTTCTCCGACGGCAGTTTTTCGCTCGTCTTCACGAGCTTCGGAGCGCTGGCCTTCGTCGAGGATTTGGGCCGCGTCTTCTCGCAGGTCCACAGGGTGCTCGAGGACGGCGGCATCTTCGCCTACTCGGCGCCCCACCCGGTCAGATGGATGTTCCCGGACTCGCCCAGCCGGCGCGATATGACGGTGACCACAAGCTATTTCTCACGTGTCCCCTACGTTGAACGCACGGACGACGGGGAACTCGACTACGCCGAGTTCCCCCACACCCTGGCCGACCACGTCGGGGCGCTGGCCCGCAGCGGCTTCGTCGTCGAGGGGCTGTGGGAGCCCGAGTGGCCCGCCGATCGGACCGTCGTCTGGGGCGCCTGGGGGCCGGAGCGTTCCCCGTGGATTCCCGGCACGCTCATCGTTCGGGCCCGACGCAGGTCGGGTAGCCAGCGGGGCGGCTGACTGACGCCCGCCGACTCAGCGGCCTCCGCCGGCGGCCTGCGTGGGTGCGAGCCGGGCGCATCAGTGCGCGGCCTGCCTCCAATTGGAGCCGTAGCCAATGCCGATGGACAGCGGCACGGCGAGTTCGACCGCGTCCTCCATGTCACGCCGGACGATCTCCTCGACCGCCTCACGCTCCCCCGGCGCCACTTCGAGGACGAGTTCGTCGTGCACCTGGAGCAGGACCCGAGAGCGCAGGCCGGCGTGGTCGAGCGAGTCGACCACATTGACCATGGCCAGCTTGATGATGTCCGCGGCGGAGCCCTGAATGGGGGCGTTGAGGGCGGCGCGTTCGGCGGCCTCGCGCGTCTGCCGGTTCGTCGAGTTGAGATCGGGCAGGTAGCGACGCCGTCCCAGAATGGTTTGCGTGTAGCCGTCCCGGCGCGCCCGGTCCACGAGGGAGGCGAGGTAGGCGCGCACATTGCCGAAGCGGGCGAAGTAGTCGTCCATGAGCTTCTGGGCCTCGGCCACCCCCACGCGCAGCTGCTTGGACAGCCCGTAGGCCGACAATCCGTAGGCAAGCCCGTAGCTCATCGCTTTGATCTTCGAGCGCTGCCCGGGCGTGACGGCTTCCTGGGGCACGCCGAAGACACGCGCGGCGACGAAGGTGTGAAGATCGTCCCCTTCGCGGAAGGCGGCGATGAGCTCCTCGTCGCCCGAAAGCGCCGCCATGAGCCGCATTTCGATCTGCGAATAGTCGGCCGTCATCAACTCTTCGTAGCCCGGACCGGGAATGAAGGCCTCGCGAATGTGAAGGCCCTCGTCGGTGCGGGCGTGGATGTTCTGCAGATTCGGATCCGTGGACGACAGGCGCCCCGTGGCGGCCACCGTCTGCTGGTAGGTCGTGTGGATCCGGCCGTCGCGCACCGCCCGGCGCAGGCCCTCCACGGACTGCCGGAGTTTGATCGCGTCGCGGTGAGCGAGAAGGGAGCCGAGGAACTGCTGTCCCTTGACAGCGCGGTCGTCCTCGCGGTGGGCGATCGAGGCCGCCAGGGATTCCAGGGCGTCAGCGTTGGTCGTATAGCCCGACTTCGTCTTCTTCGTCGGCGGCAGGCCGAGCTGGCCGAAGAGAACGTCCTGGAGCTGCTTGGGGCTGGAAAGGTTGACCTCGCGGTCGATGGCGTCGTAGGCCGACCTCGCCGCTGCCTCGACCCGCCCGTCGAAGTCGTCCTCCAGCTTCTCCAGGAGGGACTCGTCGACGGCGATGCCAGCCTCCTCCATCGCGCCGAGAGCGGTCGAAACGGCCAGTTCCAGCTGAAGGAGCGCGCCGTCTTCGCCCTGCTCCGCGAGCTGCTCATCCATTGCCGCCGACAGTCGGACGAGCGCGGCCGCGCGTCGCGCCTGGGCGTCGAAGGCCACCGTGTCGAAGAGGGTGCCGGCGTCGGGATTGTCGGCGCTCAGGTCGAGCCCGAGGTAGCGCACGCACAGGTCGTCGACGTCGTAGACGCGCTGGTCCGGATGCAGGAGGTAGGCGGAAAGGAGCGTATCCGCCACAACGCCCTCCAGCTCGCAGCCGGCCTGGCGCAGGGCATGCCGCGCCTCCTTCGCGCCGTGGAGGATCTTCGCCCGCGCGCCGTCGGCCAGGAACTCGCCGAGCTGCGGCAACGGCTCCCCCACCCAGGCGCTGGCCCCGTCCGCGATGGCGACCGCCTCACACTCTCCACCCTCGCCGCGAGCCAGGACCACCGCGAAGCGACCGTGGCCGTCCGCCTGCGCGAGCCAGCTGCCGAAGTCCCCCGTGGAGACCTCCACGCTTTGCTCCGGGCCGGCTGCGTCGACCTGGCCGCCGTCGCGCATGGGCATCTCGGACAGCACACGCATCCTCAGGTGGCGGAAGCCCAGCGTGTCAAAGAGTTCGTGCAAGGTCTGCCTGTCGACGCCGAGGGGGCGCAGTTCGTCGAGGTCCTCGCCGAGGGGCAGGTCGCGCACGAGCTCGTTGAGCCTGCGGTTGAGCTTGACCTGCTCGACGTTGTCGCGCAGGGATTGCCCCACCTTTCCTTTGATCTCGTCGGCGTGCGCGACGATCCCGTCAAGATCGCCATACTTTTCGAGCCACTTGACGCCCGTCTTCGGCCCGACGCCCGGCACTCCCGGCAGATTGTCCGCGTTCTCGCCAATGAGCGCCGCCAGATCCTGGTAGCGCTCCGGCACGACGCCCGTCTTGGCCAGGACACCGGCCGGATCGAGGACCTCCATCTCCGAGCGCGGCATGGGGTACAGGACGGTGCACGAATCGGAGACGAGTTGGAAGGAGTCCTTGTCGCCCGACGAGACGAAGACCCGCATGCCGGCGTCCTGCCCGCGCGTGGCCAGGGTGGCGATAATGTCATCGGCCTCGTGATCGGCGAAGGTCAACCAGCGTACGCCCATGGCATCCAGGCTCGCCTGGATGAGCTCGATCTGCCCGGCGAACTCAGCTGGCGTAGCGGCCCTGCCGCCCTTGTACTCGGCGTACTCGCGGGTGCGGAAGGTCCCTCCCGGCAGGTCAAAGGCCACGGCGACGTGCGTCGGCTCGTACTGACCGACAAGCTTGAGGAAAGTGCTGAGGAACCCCGATACGGCGTTGGTGTACTGCCCGCCGAGCGTCACGAAATTCTCGGCTCGCAGGGCGTAGAAGGCCCTGAAGGCAAGGGAGTGTCCGTCGATGAGAAGCAGCGTCTGGTCGTTCACCCCTCAAGACTACGGCAAGCCGGGCGCCGCCCTACACGCCGCGCCGAGCACAACGCCGACCATCCCGGGTCCCGCGAGGCGCCCTTTCAAGCCCGATACACATCTCGGCCACCTACCCGAGCATCCGCAAAGCACGCACCGCTCACCCGGCTGCCGGGAACCGCCGACCCGCCGGTGAGCCGGAGTCGACGGGCCGCCCGCCGCAGGGGCGCGCCACGCCCGAGCCACCGGTGAGAGGTCGCCCGCACTCTCGCCTCGCCCGCGCTCGCCTCTAGCCGCCCACCTGCTCGATGACGGCGTCGGCCACCTCGCGCATGGTCAGGCGCCGGTCCATCGACGTCTTCTGGATCCACCGGAAGGCCTCCGGCTCGCTCAGGCCCATTTTGGCCTCGAGGAGCCCCTTCGCGCGATCCACGCGCTTGCGCGTCTCGAACTGCTCCGTGAGCGTGGACACCTCGTTTTCGAGCGCCCGGATCTCCAGGCTGCGCGACAGGGCAATCTCGACCGCGGGGATGAGATCGGCTGGTGTGAAGGGCTTGACGACGTAGGCCATGGCTCCGGCGTCGCGCGCACGCTCGACGAGCTCGCTCTGGGAGAAGGCAGTGAGCATGACGATGGCGCAGCGGCGGTCGGCGAGTATGCGCTCCGCGGCGGTAATGCCGTCCATTCCGGGCATCTTCACGTCCATGACCACGAGATCGGGCTCGAGCTCATCGGCGAGCTCCATTGCCTTCTCTCCGTCGCCGGCCTGGCCCACGACTTCGTATCCCGCGGCTTCCAGCGTCTCGACAATGTCAAGCCTGATGAGCGCCTCGTCTTCGACTACGAGCGCCCGGTACACTGTGGTGTCGGCCGAGGGTGCCGAAGCCGCCGACCCACCTCCGTCTGTCATGGTTTGTCTCCTCCGACAAATACGATATTCACTCTGATAGCGATAATCCTATCCTGGACGCGACATCCCTGTCCGTCGTGTCTTGCACATGTTTCAGAGATTTACAGCAAGCCTCGCGAAAGGCAAAGCCTGTGCTCCCGGCGGGACTCGAACCCGCACGCCATAGGCGCCGCATTTTGAGTGCGGTGTGTCTGCCAATTCCACCACAGGAGCAGTGACCGCTTTCCGGTCAGTGACGCGGCAGTGTCTCACCCATTTTATGGACGCGAATCGTATTCGTCGAACCGGGAACCGCGGCGGGCATGCCGGCCACCACGACGATGCGATCGCCGTCGACGGCCATATTCATCTCGCGCAGAAGGTGGTCGACCTGCGCAACCATGTCGTCCGTGTGCTTGACGTAGGGCACCGTGAACGTCGTCAGGCCCCACGTCAGGGCGAGCTGGTTGCGCACCTCGGGGTCGGGAGTGAAGCACAGGATCGGAAGCCGCGGGCGAAGGCGAGCCATGCGGCGTGCCGTCTGCCCCGTCTCGGTGAAGACGACCAGTTCCTTGACGCCCAGGGCCTCGCCGATCTCGACGGCCGCGCGCGTGATGACGCCATTGCGGGTCTTGTGGAGGTTGCCGAGCATGGGGATCTGCTCGAGCCCGTGCTCCTCGGCGTACTCGACGATGGAGGCCATGATCTTCACGCAGTCGATCGGGTAGGCGCCGACCGAGGTCTCGCCGGAGAGCATGACGGCGTCGGCACCGTCGATGATGGCGTTGGCACAATCGGAAGCCTCGGCGCGGGTGGGGCGCGGGCTGTCGATCATCGACTCGAGAACCTGCGTGGCCACGATGACCGGCTTGGAACGCTTGCGGGCAATGCTGATGGCGCGCTTCTGAACGAGCGGAACCTGCTCGAGCGGCAGTTCGACGCCGAGGTCGCCGCGGGCGATCATAATGCCATCGAAGGCCCGCACGATGTTCTCCAGGTTCTCCACGGCCTGGGGCTTTTCGATCTTGGCGATGACGGGCCTGTAGACGCCGACGCGGTCCATGATCTCGTGGACGTCCTTGACGTCGTCCGCCGAACGCACGAAGGACAGCGCGATGACATCCACGCCGTAATTCAGCGCCCACTCCAGGTCGCGGCGGTCCTTGTCCGACAGCGCGGGAACGGACACCGCGACACCCGGCAGGTTGACGCCCTTGTTGTTGGAGACCTCGCCGGCCACGACGACAACGGTCTTCACGTCGGTCTCGCCGACCTCTTCGACCTTGACGGTGACCTTGCCATCGTCGATGAGGAGGACGTCGCCGGGCTTGCAGTCCCCTGGCAGCCCCTTGTACGTCGTCGACACGCGTTCCTTCGTGCCCTCAATGTCCTCGGTGGTGATGGTGAAGACATCGCCCACGTCGAGGTGGTGCGGGCCATCGGCAAAACGCCCGAGGCGGATCTTCGGGCCCTGCAGGTCGACGAGGACGGCAATCGCCTGCCCCGTGACCTCCGCGGCCTTGCGGACGCGGGCGATGCGGGCCTCGTGTTCCTCGTAGGCTCCGTGCGATGCATTGATGCGTGCGACGTTCATGCCCGCCTGCGCGAGCTCGAGAATCTGTTCCTGAGTGTCGGTAGCCGGGCCAAGGGTGCATACGATCTTCGCTCTGCGCATGAAGCCAACACTACCCGAGCCGGGGGCTAACGGATATGAAAAGACACGGAGCGTGAGCGAGACATCACCCGGCAGGTCGCCGATCGCGGCCGGCGTCCCACGGCCGCGGCCGGGCAGCCGGTGGACTCGGCCGGACCATGGTGGACACTATCGCTTACCCGTCTACCGTCGCCGCGGGGCCGGAGCCTTGTCGTGCGCAGGGGCATCGGAGCGTTGCGATCTCAGGATACCGAGTCACTCGGCGCCGTCTCGTTCTCGGGCCTGCCGCCCTCGGCCCCGTCGGAACGAGTCTCATCGGCGCCGTCGGCCTTCTCGGGTTCGGCCTTCCCAGCCTTAGGCGTGTCCCTCCCGGTCTTGCCGTCATCGCTACCGGCGCCTTCCACGTCACCGGCATCTTCTGCCTCGTCGGAATCATCGCCCGCGAACCGCGCCTCGAAACGCCTCCTGGCCTGATCGCTCACCCAGATGTCGTCAATCTCAGGGTGGGTCTTCAGCCGGCGCCGAATGAGGAGGAAGGCGAGCGCCGCTCCGACGAAGACGACGATCGACACCCACACGTTCAGGCGCAGGCCCAGAATCTGCCGCGCCGTATCGATGCGCAGGTACTCGATCCACACTCGCCCGCTCGTGTAGATCATGACGTAGCAGGCGAAGACCTGCCCACCGCGCAGCTTGAAGCGGCGGTCGAGCCACATGAGCACGAGTGCCCCGACCGCGCACCACAGCAACTCGTAGAGGAAGGTCGGGTGGAAGGTCTGTCCCGGCTCGTATCCGGGCAGGAGATGCTCGTAGTCGATCCTCAGCGCCCAGGGAAGATCGGTCGGCCTGCCGTAGAGCTCCTGATTGAAATAGTTGCCGAGCCTGCCAATGGCCTGGGCGAGCAGGAGCGCGGGCGCGATGGCGTCCCCGAAGGGGCCGAGCCGCAGCCCGTAGTGGCGGCAGGCGAGATAGGCTCCGACGCCACCGAGCGTGATGGCGCCCCATATCCCCAGGCCGCCCTCCCACACGTACAGCGCGGAGATCGGATCACGGCCCGGACCGAAGTAGAGGTCGTAGTCGGTGATGACGTGGTAGAGCCTGCCGCCGACGATGCCGCTGATGACCATGACGACCATGATGTCCGGGATGACCTGGACGGGCCCCGAGCGGGCACGGTATCTCCGGGCGAGCACCACCCAGGCGACGACGATTCCGCAGATGATGGCCAAGGCGTAGGCCCGCAGGGGTACGGGGCCTAGATGCCAGACGCTCTCGCTCGGCGAATCGATCGCCGCCCTGATGCTCATAGGACTCCTCTACTGCGCGGCTCCATGCGTCGCGCGTGCAAGTGATTCGGCTACTTCCCTCATGGCCCGCAGGCCGGCGGTCCCGTCCTGAAGGAGGGGACGTATGAGTGCTGAACCCACGATAACGCCATCCGCATAGTTCGCAACCTCTGCGGCGTGCCCCGGCGTCGTCACGCCGATGCCGACGCACACTCTTTCGGCCCCCGCGCCGCGGGTGCGCGCGACGAGCTGGCGGGCGCGCTCATCCAGGCTCGCACGCTCGCCCGTCACGCCCATGGTCGAGGCCGCGTAGACGAAGCCACGCGAGGCCTTCGCGGTCAGGCGCAGGCGCTCGTCCGTGGACGATTGCGCCACGAGGAAAATCCGGTCGAGCCCGTGCGCGTCCGAGGCCGCCATCCACGCCTGTGCCTCATCCGGGATGAGATCCGGCGTGATGAGACCCGCTCCCCCGGCGCTGGCCAAGTCCCGGGCGAAGGCGTCGACGCCGTACTTGAAGACGAGGTTGTAGTAGGTCATGACGAGCGGGACGGTGCCCTCGTTGGCGATGGCCTCGACCATCGTGAAGACGTCCGCCACGCGCGAACCGGATGCGAGGGCCCGCGAGGTGGCCTCCTGGATGACGCCGCCGTCCATCGACGGGTCGGAGTACGGGATGCCGACCTCAATGATGTCGGCGCCAGCCGCTGCGAGCTCCCTCGCGGCGGCGATGGAACCGTCAAGGCTCGGGAACCCGACGGGAAGATATCCGACGAAGGCCGCTCCACCGGCCGCCCGCGCGGCGTCGATTGCCTGCTGTGCGCTCACAGGGACACCCCCTTGCCCTCAATGCCGAAATAGTCCATGGCCGTTTGCATGTCCTTGTCTCCGCGGCCCGATAGCGAAACAAGGATCGTCGGCGGTTCGGCGCCTGCCTCCTCGGCCTGACGGCCGATCTGGATCGCTCCGGCCAGGGCGTGCGCCGATTCGATGGCCGGGATGATGCCCTCCTCGCGGCTGAGCAGGCGGAAGGCCTCCATGGCCTCGTCGTCGGTGACGGGGCGATATTCGGCCCGCCCGATCGAGGCGAGCCACGCGTGTTCGGGGCCGACGCCGGGATAGTCGAGCCCCGCGGAGATCGAGTGGGACTCGACCGTCTGCCCGTCGTCGTCCTGCATGAGGTAGCTCAGCGAGCCCTGGAAAATGCCCAGGGAGCCGGCGTTGATGGTCGCGGCCGTCCTGCCGGAGTCGACACCGCTGCCGCCCGCCTCGCAGCCGACGATGCGCACGCTCGGGTCGTCGAGGAAGGCATTGAAGATGCCGATGGCGTTCGACCCGCCGCCCACGCAGGCGACGACGACGTCCGGTAGCTCGCCCGTCATCTCCAGGACCTGGGCGCGGGCCTCCTCGCCGATGACCTTTTGCAGGTCACGGACCAGGGCCGGGAAGGGATGCGGGCCGGCAGCCGTCCCGAAGAGGTAGTTCGTCGTCTCGACGTTCGTCACCCAGTCGCGGAAGGCCTCGTTGATGGCGTCCTTGAGCGTGGCCGACCCGGCCGACACCGCCACGACCTTCGCGCCGAGGATCTCCATGCGCGCGACATTGAGGGCCTGTCGACGCACGTCCTCGGCACCCATGTAGATCGTGCAGTCGAGGCCGAGCAGGGCGGCCGCCGTGGCCGTGGCCACGCCGTGCTGGCCCGCGCCCGTTTCGGCAATGACCCGGGTCTTGCCCACGGCCCGCGTCAGCAGGGCCTGGCCCAGGACGTTGTTGATCTTGTGCGAGCCCGTGTGGTTGAGATCCTCGCGCTTGAGGAGGACGCGCGCGCCTCCCGCGTGGCGCGAGAACTTGGGGGCCGGCGTGAGGATGGACGGGCGCCCCGAATACGTGCGGCCCAACTCGTCGAGTTCGCTGCGAAACTGCGGATCGACCTTGAGGCGTTCCCAGGCCTGCGAAAGCTCGTCGAGCGCCGCGACGAGTGCCTCGGGCACGAATCGTCCTCCGAAATCGCCAAAGTACGGGCCTTCGGCCCGGCCCAGTTCGTTCACGTTACCTCTCCATTGCCTCTAGTGACGGGTGCTGGCCTGCTGCCACGATGTCGCGAATCGCGGCCCCGGGGTCTCCCGAAGTCACGAGGGCCTCGCCCACGAGTACGGCGTCGGCGCCGCTGCGGGCGTAGGCAAGCACGTCCTGCGGCCCGCGCACGCCCGACTCCGCGACCCGAACGACATCGGTGGGAAGAACGTCGACCACCCTGTCGAAAATCCTGATGTCGACTTCCAGCGTCTTGAGATTGCGAGCATTGACACCGACGACGCGCGCGCCCGCGTCAAGCGCCCGCCTGGCCTCCTCCTGGTCGTGCGCCTCGACCAGCGCCGTCATGCCCAGCGAGTGGACGCGCTCGACGAAGGAGGTCAGGACGGTCTGCTCGAGGGCGGCCACGATGAGCAGGACGATATCGGCGCCGTGGGCCCTGGCTTCCCAGATCTGGTAGGGGCTGACGACGAAGTCCTTGCGCAAGACCGGCACCTCGACCGCGGCACGGACCGCGTCTAGATCGGCAAGACTGCCCTGGAAACGGCGTTCCTCCGTCAGCACGGAGATGGCCGCGGCCCCACCCTGGGCGTAGGCCTGCGCCAGGGCGGCGGGATCGGCGATGTCCGCCAGGTGCCCCTTGGACGGGCTGGAACGCTTGCATTCGGCGATGATGGATACGCGGCGTTCGACCGAGCCCCTCAGCGCGTCCTCGGCGGCCAGGGCGGAGGGCTGCCAGTGGGCCTGCTCCTTGAGCTGGTCGAGGCTGACGGAAGCTTCGCGAACGGCCAGGTCCTCGCGGACCCCCGCAATGATCGAATCGAGGACGGTCATGATCTCTCCTATCCGGCTTCGGTCAATTCGTTGGCGATCTGAACGGCACGGACGGCTGCGGCCGCTTTGTTGCGGGCCTCGACGAATTCGGTTTCGGGGTGCGAATCGGCCACGATCCCGGCGCCCGCCTGCACGCTGGCGCGCCCGTGGTCGACGACGGCCGTGCGGATGGCGATGGCCAGGTCGGCATTGCCCGAAAAGTCGAAGTACCCCGCCACGCCGCCGTACAGACCACGGCGGGCGGGTTCCAGTTGGTCGATGAGCTCGATGGCCCGCGGCTTCGGCGCGCCCGAAAGGGTGCCGGCCGGGAAGACGGCGGCCAGGCAGTCGACCGGAGTGCGATCCGGCGCCAGCCTTCCCGTGACAGTCGACGAAATGTGCATAATGTGGCTGTAACGTTTGATTTCCATGAAGGTCGACACCTCCACGGTACCCGGCACGCAGACCTTCGCCAGGTCGTTGCGGCCGAGGTCGACGAGCATGACGTGCTCGGAGCGTTCCTTGGGGTCGGCCATCAGCTCGGCCTCCAGTTCGCGGTCCCGGGCGTCGGTCTCGCCGCGCGGCCGCGAGCCCGCGATGGGGAACATTGTCAACTCACCCCGCACGAGCCGCATGAGCGTCTCCGGCGAGCTGCCGACGACGGCGAAGCCCTCCTCGCTGCCGTCGGCCAGGCGAAGGTAGTACATGTAGGGCGAGGGGTTGATCGTGCGCAGCACGCGGTAAACATCGAGCGGGTCGGCCGGGCAGTCGATGTCCGCCCTCTGGGAGAGGACCACCTGGAAGACCTCGCCGTCGCGAATGGCCTCCTTTCCGGCCAGGACGGCCCTCTCGAATTCCTCCTGGGACACGCGCATCCGCGGCTGAGTGGCGGGAGAGCCGGCCAGGGCGGCGGCGTGCAGCGGCACGGGCGTGGACAGGTCGGCAGCCATCTTCCCCAGGCGGGCGACGGCGTCGGCGTAGGCTCGCTCCGCGCCCGAGTCGAGGTCATTGCCGTTGACCGCGTTGGCGATCAGCCAGACGACGCCCTCGTGGTGGTCGACGGCCACCATGTCGGTGGCCAGGCACAGGGCCGCGTCAGGCGTGCTCAACTCGCGGGGAGCCCGCCGGCTGAGCGTGGGTTCCCAGTCGTAGAGGGTGTCCCATCCAAGCGCGCCGACCAACCCTCCGGTCAGCGGAGGCAGGCCGTCGAAACTCTCGCCACTCAGAGCGCGCAGGGCGCTGTCCACGACCTGCGTGGTCGTTCCCTCGCGCGCTATGCCCTGCGGGACGTCGCCAATCCAGTGGGACTGCCCGTCGCGCGTGATCAGGTGCGCGCTGGAGCGCACGCCGACGAAAGACCACCTGTCCCAGCGGCCGTCGTGCTCGGCGCTCTCGAGGATGAACGTCCCGTTTCCGCGCGCGAGTCTGCGGTAGATGCCCAGGGGCGTGGCGTCATCGACGAGGATCTTTTCGACGACGGGGATCACGCGCCGCGTCCTTGCCATGTCGAGGAACTCCTCGCGGCTGGGCCACACCTGCCCCCAGCTCATCGCCTGAGCACTCATGATTCCTCCGCATTCTCGTGATCGTCCTCGGCCGGCCACCGGTCGATCAGGGAGCCGACGGGAAGGTCTCCGCCGGCGTCGAAACAGCTCCTTGCCCCCGTGTGGCAGGCCGACCCCACCTGGGCCGCCTCGACGAGCAGGCAGTCGCCGTCGCAGTCGATCCGCACACGGCGAACGAGCTGGACGTGCCCGGACGTGTCGCCCTTGCGCCAGTACTCGCGCCGCGAGCGCGAATAGAACCAGACGCGGCCCGTGCCGAGCGTGCGGGCCAGCGCGACGGCGTCCATGTAGCCGACCATGAGGACCTCGCCCCCGTCGGCCTCGACGATGACGGCGGGGATGAGCCCGGCGCTATCGAAGCGCAGACGGGAGGCGATATCGCCCGGCAATGCGTCACTCATCGTACGCACTCCCCCGCGTCCCGCAGCGCATCCTTGACCTGCGGGATCGTCAGTGTCCCGAAGTGAAAGACGGAGGCGGCCAGGACGGCGTCGGCCCCGCAGCGGGCGGCCTCAACGAAGTCCTGCGCACTGCCCGCACCGCCGGAGGCGATGATGGGAATCGTCACGGCCTTGCGGATCGCCGACGTCATCTCGACGTCGAAGCCGTCCGTCGTGCCATCGGCGTCCATCGAGTTGACGAGGATTTCGCCGGCGCCGAGTTCCTGGGCGCGCACGGCCCACTCGAGGGAATCGATGCCGGTTCCCCGCTTGCCGGCGTGGGTGGTGACCTCGTATCCCGATGCCGTGCCGGCCGCGGGGTTCCTGCGCGAGTCGAGCGAAAGCACGAGCACCTGAGAGCCGAAGGCGTCGGCGATGTCCGCAATGAGCGTCGGGTTGGCCACGGCGGCCGAGTTCACCGAGATCTTGTCGGCGCCGGCCTGCAGGAGCACGCGCACGTCCTCGACGCTTCGCACGCCGCCACCGACGGTCAGCGGCACGAAGACTTCCTCGGCCGTCCTTTGCACGACGTCGACGAGCGTGCCACGGCCCGAGGCGGTGGCGGACACGTCGAGGAACGTGATCTCGTCCGCTCCCTGGGCGTCATAGGCGCGCGCAAGGGCGACGGGATCGCCCGCATCGCGCAGGCCCTTGAAGTTGACGCCCTTGACCACGCGGCCCTCGTCGACATCAAGGCAGGGTATGACTCGAATGGCAACGCCCATGGATGCTCCTTTCACCCCACACAGGGTACCCCGGAATTATCCGGGACCGCCCCGGCGGCCTCTTGGCGAGATCCGCTTGCGCAGTGCCGACATCACGGCGAGGTCGGTGCCCCACCGTCCGACGGGGAATTAGATGCCCCACCGGAGGCGGGAGAGTCGATGCTCGTGGACTCGCTGGTGGCCGTGGTCTCGCCCGTGGACGGCGAGCCGGCTGATGTCGCGGATGTTGCACTCGGCGAGGGCGTCGCGCTCGGCGAGGCGCCGCTGGATTGGCTGGACGAGTCCGACGGCGAGTCGGACATGATGCCGAGGATGTCGACGATGACGACGCGCCCGCCGGTGCCCTGAGCCGCAGCGCTGGGGATCAGCACGACGACCCGCGAGCCGACCCTCTGGTCGACGAGACCCTTGGCCAGGCCCTCCATGCCTTCGTTCAGGTCAAGGGCCGCGGGTTTTCGATCCTCCCACGTCGTGTCGAGAAGATTGCCCTCCTCGTCGTACATGGCGTACTGGACGGCGAGGGTCTGCCCTTCGGAGACCTGCCCGCCCGAGCCGAGGATCGTCGGCACGACGCTCGACTCGGGTATCGCACCGCCCGGGGCCGTCACCTCCGGCGTGCCGTCGGCCTTCGTCTCGAGGGAGGGCATGCCCACGGGCACCGGATCGCGCGGTGGCGCCTCGCTCCCCTCGGCGGTAGTCGGCACCAGGTCGACGACGACGATCTCCGACGCCGTCGGAACGCCGTTTTGCAGGCCGGGCCTCTTGATGATGAGCCGACTTCCCTGCCGCGCGCCCACGACGAGGTCGGCGAGCTCGCCCATCCCCTTCTCGGAGACCTCGGCGATGCGCATCTGCCCCGTGCCGTAGGACTCGATGAGCTTGCCGTTGCGCGAGTCGAAGGACGTGGCGCGCATGACCACGACCTGTCCGGCCTCGATCTTCTCGCCCTCGCCCTTGGTGACGACTTCCTTCGTGAGCTTTCCGGCGCCCTCGGGGCAGTCGACGTCGACCGTGACGGGCGCTCCCAGGTCACCGTAGGCCTTGACCTGGCAGGATTCCGGCGTGTCATTGCCGCACCCGGCCAGGCCCGCACACGCCAGTGCCAGGCCGGCCAGCACGGCCCGCCACCTCGCCGACGTCGTGTGCCGTGTCATGAGGACATCCCCTCGATGAGGGCGTCGACCCTCTCATCGGCCGTCGCGAACGGGTCCTTGAGCACGACGCTTCTCTGCCCTGCCGCCTCCAGCAGCCTGAGGTTCATCCAGTCGGCCGAATAGTCGACGCGCTGGCGCTGGGCGGCCTCGATGAAGGCGCCTCGCAGCTTGGCCCGGGTGTCCTGTGGCGGCTCCACCATGGCCCGCGTGGCGGCTTCGCTGCCGGAGAAGGTGGAAAGGAGGCCGCCGGCTTCCATCGCGTTACGCAGGCCCGAGTCCGTGATGTCGTGGTAGGCGAGGTCGAGCCGGGCCACGCGCGGGTCGTCGAGGCTCGCGCCGGTGCGCTGGACGTAGCGCTCGATGAGGCCGAGCTTGGCCGCCCAGTCGATCTCCGTGGCAATGGAGGAATATTCGCCCGTTTCGACGGCGTCGATCGCGCGCTGCCACAGGTCGATGAGGTAGCGCGAGCGGTCGGACAGCTCGGGCGTGTAGCCCCGGGAGTCGAAATGCCGCGTGAGGGCCTCGCACATGCGGCGCTGCACGTCGATGGCCGCAATATGTCCTCCGTCGACCAGCTCGAGCCTCGCCCGGCCGGTCAGGTCGAGGCTCGTCGCGCGAATGGCGGCGATGGGGTCGGCCAGGCGCATGTTCGGCAGGATGGCGCCGTCCTCGATCATGACGAGCAGCATCTGCGTGATTCCCAGCTTCAGGGCCGTCGTCGGCTCGGCGACATTCGAATCGCCGACGATCACGTGCATGCGCCGGTAGAGTTCCGGGTCACCGTGCGGCTCGTCGCGCGTATTGACCATCGGCCGCGAGCGCGTCGAGGCCGAAGAGATCGTGTCCCACGTCTGGTCGGCCCGCTGTGAGAATGCGAAGGAAACGGTGCCGTCCTCGTCCCTGCGCACGTAGCCGGCTCCCGCGACGATCTGGCGCGTGACGAAGAAGGGCAGCAGGCCGGCGATGCGCGAGCGGTAGTCGCTACGGCGGCGCACGAGGTAGTTTTCGTGGCAGCCGTAAGAGTTGCCCTTGGCGTCGAGGTTGTTCTTGAACAGGTGGATCCGTCCGGGCACGCCCTGCGCGGCCAGACGCTCGTTGGCGCTCGCGGCCATGTCCGCGTATAGCATCTCCCCCGCGCGGTCCTGCGCGACGACATCGGCCACCGTGCGGCATTCGGCCGTCGCGTACTCGGGGTGGGAGCCGACGTCGAGGTACAGGCGCGCGCCGTTAGGCAGGAAGGTATTGGTGTAGTGGCCCGCGTCGATGAGTGGGCGGAAGAGTTCGGTGGCGGCCTCTTCGGCGTCGAGAGGGGGCGCGCCGCCGCGCGTCGATGCGCACGTGAGACCGAATTCGGTCTCCAGGCCCATGACGCGCTCGGGTATCATTGGCCGCCCTTTTGCACGAATCCCGCAACGAAGGCGGCCGCGTTCGTCTCCAGGACGGAATCGATCTCGTCGAGCAGCGAGTCCACGGCGAAGGTCTGTTCGACCGCCTGCGGGACGTCGATGACGCTCTCCTCCTGGGTGGAGCGCCGACGCTGGGCGAATTCCTGCGATGACATGGGTGTCCTTCCTAGTTCCCGCCGGCTACCTCGCCGCCGGCTGCTTCGAGGCGTGAGAGAAAATCGGCCGGGCTGGCCGAGTCGGCGAGGATGGATCCGACGTGCGCGCTCGTCGCCCGGCCGGGGTGGGCCAGTGGCAGCCGCACGAGCTGACCGCCGACGTCGAGCACGACGCCGTCCCACCCGGCTGCCGGAACCTTCTCGCCGAAGGCGTCGATGAGGCCTCCCCTGAGGAAGGCCCGCGTGGACTGGGGTGCGTGGCGCTGGGCGTGGGCGACCTCGTCGGGACCGAAGATCCTCTTGACCTGGCCCGCCGCGTCGAGCCGGGCGACGATGGAGCGTTCGGGCCGCAGATCGTGCCACTGCAGGTCGAGCGCCCGCAGCTTGTCGTCGTCCCAGGTCACGCCGCCGCGCGTGCGCAGAGCCTGCAGCAGCTGGTATTTGGCCACCCACTCGACCATCGGGGCCGCGCCATCCATGTCCGTGCGCAGTGCGTCGAGGACCTTCTGCCAGTAGTCGAGGACCTCGGCCGTGTCGAAGTCGGGGCCGCCGTCGCGTTCGACGGCCTCGCGCGCGACGTCGAGGTAGACCTGCTGAATGTCAATGGCCGTTTTGGCCGTGCCGTCGTGCATCGGCACGGCCGTGCGGCACGTCGGGTCGTGGGAGATCTGCCACGTCGCGGCCACGGGGTCGTCGAGCAGGAGAGAGTCGAGGTCGAGCGGGACCTGCCCGGTTTCGATGAGCCAGATGACCAGGCAGGTCGTGCCGACTTTGAGGAGGTTCGAGACGTCGAAGAGGTTGGCGTCACCCCCGATGACGTGCAGCCTGCGGTAGGTGGCCGCCTCGGCGTGGGGCTCGTCGCGCGTGTTGATGATGGGCCGGTTGAAGGTGGTCTCCAGCCCGACCTCGTTTTCGACGTAGTCGGCGCGCTGGGAGATTTGGAAGCCCGGCTCCTCGCCCCGCGGCCCAATGCCCACGCGCCCCGCCCCGCACAGGATCTGGCGCGTGACGAAGAAGGGCGTGAGGTAGCGGATGACATCCCCGAAGTTGGTATCGCGGCTCATGAGGTAGTTTTCGTGGCTACCGTAGGCGGCGCCCTTGCCATCGACGTTGTTCTTGTAGCAGACGAGCTCGCGCCCCGAGGCGGCCATGGCGCGCATCGCGTCGATCATGACGAACTCGCCGGCGCGGTCCCACAGCACGGCCTCGCGCGGATTGATCGTCTCCGGCGAGGAGTACTCGGGGTGCGCGTGGTCAACGTACAGGCGCGCCCCGTTGGTCAGGACGACGTTGGCCGCGCGCGGGTGGCGCAGGTCCATCCGCTCGCGGGCGCCCAGGCGCTCGGGGCGCTCGCCGTAGGAGGGCGCGAGGGCGTCGGCCACGTCGGTGAGCTGGGACGGGTCGGCTTTGCTCCTGTCCAGGCGGTATCCGCGCGCGTCGTTGAGGGGGTCCTCGCCGTGGAAGTCCCAGGCCACCTGCGCCCGGCAGGTCGCCGCGTACGCCTCGACGACGTCGGCGGACAGGCCGATGGGATTAGCCTTGGGGTCGGCCGGTTCGAGGATGCCGAATTCCGTTTCCAGGCCGACGATTCTGCGTGCGCTCATCAGATCAATCCTGACTGGTTGGCGGGACTCCACTCGACGACCGTACCCCGCTCCGTGCCGGCTCCACCACCGTCGGGGATCTGGCCGCCGGGGCCCTGGCCGCCGAACAGCGGGCGCACGCCGACGACGCGATCGCCGCGGCCGCGCGCGTTGACCCTGGCCCACTCCTCGGGGCTCGTCACGTTGGCGACGTCCTCGTTGGCCATGCTCTCCTCGCGGACGGCCTCGATCACGTGCGCCAGGCCCAGGCCCCGCGCGCCGGTGGCCAGGAAGTCCTTGATCGCCAGCTTCTTGGCGCGGTCGACGATGGCAGCCAGGAGCGCCCCGGAGACGACGTCGCTGACGTAGAGGGTTTCGCATCCGCCGCCGGCGTAGGTGACCTCCACGTACTCGTTGCCGGGCTTGCGCGCGAAGAACTCCTCGACGATCGCCTCGCGCAGCGCCGCGGCGGCGGCTTCCGGCCCGCCGTGCGCCTCGACGAGCTCCTGGCGCAGCGGCAACTCGGACGTCAGGTACTTGGAGAGGATATCGAGGCTGCCTTCCCTACTCGGGCGCTCAATGCGGATCTTCACGTCGAGGCGGCCGGGGCGCAAGATCGCCGGGTCGATCATGTCCTCGCGGTTGGAGGCGCCGATGACGATGACGTTGGTCAGAGCCTCGACGCCGTCGATCTCGGCGAGCAGCTGGGGGACGACGGTCGTCTCCACGTCGGACGAGATGCCCGAGCCGCGCGTGCGGAAGAGCGCCTCCATTTCGTCGAAGAAGATGACGACGGGGATTCCCGCCGCCGCGCGGTCGCGCGCTCGGGAGAAGATGTCGCGAATCTGGCGTTCGGTCTCACCCACGTACTTGTCGAGAAGCTGCGGGCCTTTGACGTTGAGGAAGTAGCTGCGCGCATGGTCCGCGCCATCGCGCTCGGCCGTGCTGGCGGCCAGGGACGTGGCGACGGCCTTCGCGATGAGCGTTTTGCCGCAGCCGGGAGGGCCGAAGAGCAGGACGCCCTTGGGCGGCTTGAGGCCGTGCTCGCGGTAGAGATCGGGCTGCTCGAAGGGCAGTTCAACCGCGTCCTTGATCTGGTGGATCTGCTCCCCCAGGCCGCCGATGTCCGAGTAGGAGACGTCCGGGACCTCCTCCAGGAGCAGGTGTTCAACGTCGGGCCGCTCGACGACGTCGAGGACGATGCCGTCGCGCATATCGGCCACGACCATGTCGCCCACGCGCAGGTCGGAGCCGGTAAGGCGGCCTGCGATGCGCATAATGCGCGACTCGTCCTGGTGAATGCGCACGAGCGCCCGCGAGGCGTCGATGACCATCTCGACGATGACGATGGCGCCGACCAGATCGTAGCCGCCGGCCTCGACGGCCACGAGCTGCTCGTTGAGGCGCACTTCCTGGCCGAGCTCGAGCTCGCCGATGCGCAGGGCGGGGGCAGCGGCAAGGTTCATCTTCCTGCCTCCCACGAGGGCGTCGATCGAGTGATCCGCGAGATTGGCCCTGAGGAAAATGGCAAATGAGGCAGGCGGGCGGGTCAGCGAATCGAGCTGGTCACCCAGCTCCTGAATGCGATCGCGCGCCTGCGACAGAGCCGATGACAGCCTGCCGTTCTTCTCCTGAAGGGAGATGACATTCTTGCGCAGCTCGACAACCTCGCTGTTATATGGCTGGGACATGTGTTCCTTCCTCCAAACCACACAATTCTAGGCCGCGCCTAAAGGACGCAGAGATGGCCTAGCACACAGTGGCGGTTTCTTCCTTGCGTGCTCGGCCCGGTGCGTGCTCGACCGCTGGCGTCTACTCGCCTACCGAGCCGGCCCCGTCCGCCTCGGGCTCACCGCCTCGGCCCTGCTCTGCCGCCTGACGCAGCTCGGCCTCGAGCCTGTCGCTGACGGCCCGGCCGTGGCGCCCGGGCGTAGAGTCCCCCGTTTCCTCAACGTCGGCGCGGTGGGCCACATCGCGGCGAACCTTGCGAAGCTTGCGCTGCGATATCGTCCGCTCGTCGGCCCACGAGGCGTCGTCCGCGGCCTCGGCCCACGCGGGGGCCTGCGAATAGGCGGCCTTGGCCGGGCGGCGCTTGCGCATGAGCGGCGGCGAGTCGGCAGCCAGGCGTCGGGCGACGACGAGGAAGCCCGTGTGGGCGACCATTCGGTGGTCGGGACGCACCGCCAGGCCCTCGAGGTGCCAGGTGCGCACGAGCGTTTCGCTGGCCTCCGGCTCGGTGTAAGCCTCGCTATCGCGCAGTTCCTCGACGAAGCGCGACATCTGGGTGGTCGTGGCGACATAGGCGAGGATGACTCCGCCGCTGCGCAGTGCCCGGGCAGCCGGGCCGATCATCTCCCAGGGAGTGAGCATGTCGAGGACGACGTGGTCGAGCCCTCCGGGCTCCAGGGAGCCGAGGACGTCGGCCGCCTCGCCTATCTGCACGCTCCAGGCCGGGCAGTTTTCGCCGTACCAGGAGCGCACATTGGCCTGCGCGATCTCGGCGAACTCCGGGCGGCGTTCGACCGAAAGAAGGTGGCCGTCCTCGCCAATGGCCGCCAGCAGCGATAGCGCCAGCGCCCCGGAGCCCAGGCCGGCCTCGAAGACGCGGGCGCCTGGGAAAACATCGGCCACGTGCACGATCTGCGCGGCGTCCTTGGGGTAGACGACGGTGGCCCCCCGGGGCATGGACAGGACGTAGTCACCGACCAGGGGGCGCAGCGCCAGGAAACTCTTGCCGTCGTCGGTGGAAATGACGCTTCCCTCGTCGCGACCGATGAGTTCGCTGTGCCTGAAGGAGCCTCGCGTGGACTGGAAGTAGCCATCGCGCGTGAGAGAAATCGTGTAGCGGCGGCCTTTGGGATCGGTCAGCTGGACGCGTTCGCCCGCCCGGAAGGGGCCGCGACGGCGAGAAGGGTTACTCGGGCTCATGGTCTGCCATTCTACGGTGAAAATTCCGTCGGCCCTCCGTTGTACGGTTGATGCATGAGCAAACACGCAGCGCTTTCGCCTTCCCGAGCCAAGGACTTCAAGCAGTGTCCCCTGCTTTTCAGGCTTCGGGTCATCGATAGGATCACCGAGCCCCCTTCGCTCGAGATGCTGCGGGGAACGCTCGTCCACTCGGTGCTCGAACACCTCTACGATCTGCCCGCGCACCGGCGCACCGAGGCGGCGGCCCAGGAACTGCTACCCGTGAGGTGGCGCGCGCATCTTCAGCGGCGGCCCGCCGACGGCGACCTCTTCGAAGACGCCAACCACGTCGAGCGGTGGCTCAGCGACGCCAGCGAGCTCATCGGCAACTACTTCAGGATGGAAAAGCCCTCGTTCCTGGAACCGGCGGCCCGCGAATCCTTCGTCAACGCCAAGCTGCCCTCGGGCCTGGCGATCCGCGGCATCATCGATCGCGTCGACCGTGCGCCCGACGGATCCCTGCGCATCGTCGACTACAAGACTGGCAAATCGCCCAACCCGCGCTTCCAGGACGACGCGCTCTTCCAGATGCGCTTCTACGCGGCGGCCATCCACTTTTCGCGCGGCATCCTGCCCCGGCGCACACAACTCATCTACCTCAAGGACGGGCGCACGCTCACCTACGATCCCGTCCCGCAGGATGTCGGCGCGGTGGAACGCGAGCTCGACGGCCTGTGGTCGTCGATCGAGGAGCGCCTGGACACCGGCGTCTTCGAGCCGAAGGCCTCCCGTCTGTGCGACTGGTGCCACTTCAAGCAGTACTGTCCCGAGTACGGCGGCTCCACCCCGGAGATGAACGCCGAGGGTGCAGCGGCTTTGCGCACCGCCAAGAACCCGGCCTGAGCCAGGGGCCTGCCGGCCATCCGTCACTGCGACGGCCCGCAGCTTTGCGCCGTCGGCCGCCTGTCAGTGCGACGCTAACCGTCCGCTGTTGCTGCGGTGGCGTTCTGCCTGCGCGCCGCGGACCGACGTCGCATACGGCCATCAGCCCCTCGCGCGGCGCTGCCTTCACCCAGTCGGCGAGCCGCGTCCTCGAGCTATTCTGTGCCCATGCGCACACTCGTCAGCGGTCTGACCACGATCGACCTCATTCAGACCGTCGATCACGCGCCATCGTCCAATGAGAAGGTCACATCCACCTCGGCGCTGCTCGACGTCGGAGGCCCTGCCGCGAATGCGGCACGCACTGCAGCGGCTCTTTCAGCTTCGCCCATCCTCGCCTCTCCCATCGGGCCGGGACTCTTCGGAGACCTCGCGGCCCGGTGGCTTCGCCAGGCCGGCGTGGACATCGTCGACCTGGCCTCACAGGGTGACCCGCCCATCTCGGCGATCGCGATAGACGCGGTGGGCAACCGCAGCGTCGTCTCCTCCAACGCCTCCGGGCGTCCTCACGGCTTCCCTCCCGCCTCCATCTTCGACGACGTCACCGCGCTCCTCGTTGACGGGCACGTTCTTGATGTGCAGATCGCGCTGGCCCGCACCGCGCGCGGCCTCGGCCTGCCCGTCGTACTCGACGGCGGCTCGTACAAGCGGGGAATCGAAGCTCTCCTGCCGCACGTCACCCACGGCATCTTCTCGGCCGACTACCGCATGCCCTCCGGCGAGCCGATCCAGGCGCTGGCGAAGGCGGGGATGATGTTCGTGGCGCGCACCGACGGCGGCCGCCCCATCACGGCATACATCGGCGGCCAGGCCCACGAGGTCGAGGTGCCGCACGCAGACGTGGTCGACACGCTCGGCGCCGGCGACGTCCTCCACGGCGCGTTCCTGGCCGAGCTCGCGGGCGGGCGCAGCGAGCTCGACGCGCTGCGGGCGGCAGCCGAAGTGGCGAGCTCCTCCGTGGCCTTCGCCGGCGCCATGGGCTGGGCCGAAGCGCGGCAGGCCGGCGGCCAGTAGGCCAGGCTGGAGACCGGTGGCCCGTACGCGGCAGGCCGGCGGCCAGTAGGCGGCAGTGACCAGCAGACGGCGCCCCGTCGACCGGCAACCGCCGGGTCAGTCGGCAAGCACCGAGTCAGCCGACGGCGAGTTCGTCGTCGAAAGCGGGAACCTCGCGCATATCAATCCGTGCCAGTCCCATTCGCTCGCATATCGCTTCCATGAATAGCTGGGACCAACGGTGGTACCAGGGAGAATTCGGGTGGAACATGTCGGGGGCGTGGTACCGGGCCATGTAGGTCCACAGCGAAAACTGCTCGGAGACGCTCTGCAGGTCCACCACGCGGTGGCCGCCATCGCGCATCGCCGACGTCAGGTGCTCGGAGAGTCGGCTGGCGCGCGAGGCGACCGGCAGCGGCTTGAAAGTCGGAATATTGCCGACGAAGGCCGCAGTCGGTAGACGCTCGGCAATGAGGGCTGCGTTGTCCGCGAACTCCGCCTCGGAGAGGCGGGCCAGGCCGACGTCGTTGCCACCGATGTCGAGCGTGACGAGATCGGGCCGCAGGGGCTCACCGGCCACGCGCAATCCTTCGAGTTGCGGAAGCTGCGTGACGAGCACGGACTCCGTCGTCGCCCCGGAAAGCGACAGGTTGAGCAGCGTGACCTCACGGCCGAGCACGGCGCGCAGACCGGCGGCAATGCGCGGGACGTAGCCCTGCTCGATCGACGCCGCCCCGATTCCCTGGGCTGCCGAGTCGCCGAGTGCGACGTAGATGAACGGCCACTCGCCCCCGCCGACAGCCCGTCGCTCGAGGTCCAAAAGACCCCGGCGCAGATGGAGCTCCCAGGCCCGGCGAAACGGCGTGATCATCTTCGAGACGGACTTCGCCTTCATGTACGCGGCAGTCGTACCTGCGGCCAGGCTCACTCCCGCGACCTTCCCCGCCATCGATTCGGGCACGTTTCCTCCCATTGCTTCTACCTAGGCACGTCGAACTCGGTGTCTTGCCCCTCGCGCACGGCGCGCGAGCACTGTCACGCGCCCGAGCCTGCCGCCTGGGCCATGGCCGTGACGTAGGCGCACACGGAAACGGCCGCGGCAACGTTGAGTGACTCGGCCTTCCCGTACAGGGGGATGGAGACCACTTCGGCCAGGCGCGTCACGTCATACTCCGAAAAACCCCGGGCCTCGTTGCCAAATAGCCAGAGGACGGGTCGCGTCAGGTCCGGTCCCGCAGGACGCGTGCCAAGCAGCGCCGCCTCACTTGCCGCCGAGGCCAGGACCGGAAGATCCCACTGGCCTGCGCCGTCGGCGGCCAGCACCTGCATTCCGCTGCCACGGGCGGCGCCAACGATCTCGTCGATGGTGAGCCCGTAGCCGCACGGCACGTGAAAATGGCTGCCAGCCGCGGAGCGAATGACCTTGGGCGAGTAGAGTTCGGCGCTTCCCTTCCCGAGGAGAACGGCGTCGGCCCCGCAGGCGTCAGCCGTGCGCACAATGGTGCCGAGGTTGCCCGGATCCGAGATGTCGAGCGTGGCAATGACCAGGCGCGCGCCGGAGCATAGCTGCCGCGCGTCAAGGGCCTCCGGCATGTCCGCGACGGCCACAAGCCCCTGCGAGTCGCCCGAAAGGTCGTCCATGTCCCGCTCGTCGAGCGGGTGCGTCCACACCTGGGTCTGCCCCGCCAGCGTGGCGATGTCGCCGTGGGTTCGAAGAGCGGCCTCGGTCACGTAGAGGTCGCGCGCCAGGTGCGGTGCACAGGCCAGCAGTTCCCTGACCGCCTGCGGCCCCTCGACAAGCATTTGCCGGTGCCTGGACCGCTGTTCGCGTCGGTGCAGTCGCTGCGCGCGCTGAAACTGCGCGCGCGATGCCTCCTTGAGACGCAGCGATGCCATGTCCCACTCCCCTCTCGCGGCGGGCTCAACGCCAACGGACCCCCGGGAGCCGCTCGCTCCCAGGGGTCCTCGCACGTGGCGTCACTCCTTGGGAGCGTTGACGTCCTCGGGAAGAGCCTTCTTGGCGGCCGCGACGACGGCGCTGAAGGCCGCGGGATCATTGACGGCCATCTCGGCGAGCTGACGGCGATCGACTTCGATTCCGGCCAGGTTCAGGCCCTGAATGAAACGGTTGTACGTCAGGCCTTCGGCGCGGGCGGCCGCATTGATGCGGGCGATCCACAGCTTGCGGAACTCGCTCTTGCGGGCCTTGCGATCGCGATAGTTGTATACGAACGAATGGGTGACCTGCTCCTTGGCCTTGCGGTACAGGCGGGAGCGCTGGCCGCGGTATCCCGATGCGCGTTCGAGGGTGGTACGACGCTTCTTCGCTGCGTTGACTGCGCGCTTGACGCGTGCCATAGGTGTTCTCCTTCTAGCTTCAGCGGCCCAGCAGGGACTTCACGGACTTGAGGTTGGCGCCGTCGACCGGCTGGTCCTTCGCGAGCCTGCGGGTTCTGCGGCTCGACTTGTGCTCGAGCAGGTGGCGCTTGTTGGTCTGCTCACGCATGAGCTTGCCACTGCCCGTCACGCGAAAGCGCTTCTTCGCACCGGAGTGCGTCTTGTTTTTCGGCATGTTTTGCCCCCTCGGTTGGACCGCGATCGCTCGCGGCGTTTCATGTGGATGGCGTCAGTCGGTCGCGGGCGTCGCGCTGGCGTGGCCGGTTGCCTCCGAACCCTGGGAGCGCGAGGCGCGTTCGGCTCCACGAGCCTTCCTGCTCTCGCGCTCGGCCTCGCGGCGGCGCCTCTGATCGGACTTGGCCTCGGACTTCTTTCGCAGCGGGGCGAGCACCATGGACATGTTGCGTCCCTCCGCCCGCGGCGCAGCCTCAACGGTCGACAGCTCGGATAGTTCGTCCGCCAGCCCCTTGAGCAGGCGCACGCCCAGTTCCGGCCGGGACTGCTCGCGTCCCTTGAACCGCAGGTCGAATTTCACCTTGTCACCGCCGTTGAGGAAACGCTCCGCTTGGCTCTTCTTCGTCCTGTAGTCGTTGTCGTCGATCTTCAGGCCGATGCGAATGGACTTGACCACCGTGTTCGACTGGTTGCGGCGAGCCTCACGAACCTTCTGGGCGGATTCGTACTTGAACTTCCCGTAGTCCATGAGCTTGGCAACGGGAGGGTTGGAATTCGGTGCGACCTCCACTAGATCCAGGCCGGATTCCTGTGCGAGCCGCAGGGCGTCCTCTACCCGGACGACGCCTACCTGCTCGCCCCCAGGCCCGACAAGGCGTACCTTATCCACGTGGATGCGCTCATTGACTCGTGGTTCGTTGTTGATGGCTATTCCTTCATTCCTCGACATGCGTGCGCACGGAGTACTGACCCGAAGGAACAGGCATTGACCCGTTCGAACCCGGCTCCCCCGTGGGCACCAGGTGGGATGACTCCGCTTGCGTTCCGGCCACCGGCCGGTCGGTCGCCACAAACTATAACAGGCGCCGGCTTTTCCCGCCAGGCCAGCGTTCTTCAGCCGGCGACAGGACCCTGTGAGTTTGCGCTCACGGGCACGATCTCGACGATGTCGAGGTGGGTGCGCAGGCCGGCCGAGCCCTCGGCAGCCTGCACGACGGTCTCGACGACGGAGTAGGCGGCGCGGTCGTCCAGGCCGGCCGGAATTTCGACGATCAGGCGCAGGATTCCATTGGCCGTGACGCGGAAGGCGAGCTTCGCCCGCTGCCCGGCCTGCGCCAGGGCACGCTCGAATTCCGCGAGGATGCCCAGGTCCTCCCACGGGGCGCGCCAGGTCTCGCCCGCGGCGATGGCGGCGACGGCGCCGCGGGCCACGGCGATGGCGCCGCGGCCGGATGGGTCGTGCGGGTCGAGCGCGAGTGTGCCATTGGACAGGAGTGCCTGGGCCGCGACATTCCGGCCGAGCACCGGGATGGGGCGCGCCTGCGGGTAGCATGCCGCGAGTCGTTCGACGCAGGAGAAAACGGGGGTGGCGAAGCGTCCGCCGGGGATTCGCACGGAGAGCGTGGAGGCCGCAGCGACGGCGTCGCCCGTGGGATCCGGCTCGCTCGCGTGGTCGGCCACGGAACCGTCCTCGGCGCGCCCGGGGTGCTCGTGCGCGAGCGCGGGAACCAGGAGCCTGCCGTCGGCAATGGCCGCGACGATGGCCTTCAGGCGCGGGCCCCGCTCGGGAAGGTCCATGGCGCGGCGCATCGGCTCGCTCATCTGCCCGGTGTCGCCGGCGAAGGGATTGGGGCGCAGGAGACGGTCAAGGTCCACTATCGCTGCTCCCCCGCCACAGCGATGGCCTCCTCCAGCGTGAAGGCCCCGGCGTACAGAGCCTTGCCGACGATGGCCGAGTCCACGCCCACGGTGACGAGCTCGCGAAGAGCGCGCAGATCATCGAGGCTCGACACCCCGCCCGAGGCAACGATCGGGGCGTGGCAGGCCCGGGCCACTGCCGTCAACAGCTCGACATTCGGTCCGCGCAGGGTCCCGTCCTTGGCGACGTCAGTGACGACGTATCGGGAGCAACCCGCGTCTTCGAGGCGCCGAAGGACTTCCCAGAGGTTGCCTCCTTCACGCGTCCATCCGCGCGCCGCTAGGGTCTCGCCGCGCACGTCGAGACCCACGGCGACGCGGTCGCCATATTCCCGTATGACCCTGGCCGTCCACTCGGGATCCTCGAGGGCGGCCGTGCCGAGGTTGACCCGGGCCGCTCCCGATTCCAAAGCCGATCCCAGGCTGGCGTCGTCGCGAATGCCGCCTGACAGCTCGATCTTCACGTCGGCCGAGGCGACGATGCCCGCGAGGAGTTCGCGGTTGGATCCGCGCCCGAAGGCCGCGTCGAGGTCGACGAGGTGGATCCAGGTGGCGCCTGCCGCCACGAAGCCTTCCACGGCCTCGGCCGGATCGCCGTAGACCTGTTCCGTCCCGGCCTCGCCCTGATGCAGGCGCACCGCCCGGCCTCCCACGACGTCGACGGCTGGCAGGAGCTGAAGTGGTGCGGACATTGTTCTCCTTCGGCTTGTCTAGTTCTTTCGCGAATGCCCGGTTTCCCGGCGCGTGCCGGCCATAGGTGCATGCCGGCCACGCTTCGAGCGGCGACCGGCCATCAGCCGAGCGTGTCGAGCCAGTTCTCCAGCAGCTGCGCCCCGGCGTCGCCGGACTTCTCCGGATGGAACTGGGTGGCGCTCAGCGGCCCGTTTTCCACGGCGGCGACGAATCGCGAACCGTGTTCGGCCCAGGTCACGAGCGGCGGGGCGGTCGGCCCCCCATTGAGTTGCTGCGCCGGGTCGGACAGCACGGCGTAGGAGTGGACGAAGTAGAAACGCTCCGATTCGATCCCCCGAAAGAGCCCGGTGCCTGGCGCAGGCTGGACGTGCGACCAGCCCATGTGGGGCACGACGGGAGCATCGAGCGGCTCAACCACTCCCGGCCACTGTCCCAGTCCCTCGTGCTCGCCACGCTCGACGCCGCGCTCGAAGAGCACCTGAAGGCCGACGCATATGCCGAGAACCGGACGTCCCCCGGCTAGTCGCCGCTCGATGAGGCGATCACCGCCGACGGCCCTAAGCTTTTCCATCACGGCCCCGAAGGCGCCGACCCCTGGCACAACGAGGCCGTCCGCCTCGAGCACGGCATCGGGATCGGCGGTGAGCTCGACCCTGGCGCCGACCCGCTCCAGGGCTCGCACGACGGAGCGGACATTTCCCGTGCCGGCGTCGAGCACGGCGAGACTACGGCTCACTTCTGCTCCCCCGCGTCACTCGGCGCATCGTCCGGCGCCGGCCAGCCCGGCTGCTCCGGCGCTGCCTCTTCGCCACGATCCTTCTTCGCCTTACCCTTCTTCAGTCGACCCTTCGCGCCGTCGCTTGAGCCCGCCGGCTTTTTCGCGAGGCGGGTGATCATGGAGGTGGTCACCTCGCTGGACGCGATGGCACCGTGGTCGGCCGGGTCTTCATGCCCCAGGACTATCTTCTCGATGAGCGGATCCACGCTATTGAGCAGCAGGCCGGCCGAGACCTCGTCCCCCGGCTGACCGCCGAGGAAGCGCCTGGCGCGCACGAGCCCGGAGACTCCGGTCTCAATGCCCACGTCAGAACCAAGGTCGACGTCGATGAGCACGACCCCGTACTTCGACAGGCGCGAAAGGATGGCGGCCACGGACGGAGCGTTGTCCGATGCGTCAACGTCCTCATCCTCATCCGGGCCGACGATATTGCGGATGTCCCATTCGTCGTACTGCGGAACCGGTAGTTCACGCACGACCAGAGCGCCGCTCTGCGTGGGGACGACGGAGGCGTCGATGCGCTGGAGCGCGAGTATTCCCGCCACGACCTCCGGCTTGTCGAAAGGCGTGAGTACCGCGTACCGCTTGATCTTCGTGCTCACAGCTTGCCTTTCGTAGAAGGGATGCCCGTCACCCGCGGATCGGGTTCGACCGCTAAGCGAAGGGCGCGGGCCAGGGCTTTGAATTGGGCTTCGACGATATGGTGTGGGTCGCGCCCGCGCACGACGTCGATGTGCAGGCAAATGCCCGCGTTGTAGGCGATCGCCTCGAAGACGTGCCGCGTCATGGAGCCGGTGAAGTGTCCGCCGATCAGGTGGTACTGCTGACCGTCGGGTTCGCCTTCGTGCACGAGGTAGGAGCGACCGGAGATGTCGACGACCGCCCGCGCCAGGGCTTCGTCGAGCGGGACGGTCGCCTCGCCGAACCTGCGGATGGCCTGCTTATCGCCGAGCGCCTCGCGAAGCGCCTGGCCGAAGCAGATGGCGGTGTCCTCCACCGTGTGATGGACGTCGACGTCCACGTCCCCCGTGGCTTCGACACTCAGGTCGATGAGTGAGTGGCGCGACAGCGCCGTGAGCATGTGGTCATAGAACGGGACGCCGGTGGAGATGCGCGAACGCCCGGTCCCGTCCAGATTGATCTCGAGGGAAATTCGGCTCTCCGACGTCGCACGCTCAATGCGCGCCACGCGTCCGGCTTTGGCCCCGCTTCGTTTCATCACATAACCTCCTCGAGCGCGGCCAGGAAGGCGGCGTTCTCCTGCGGTGTCCCGACGCTGACGCGCAAGCATCCCTGCGGCCCCACCTCGCGTATGAGGACGCCGCGCTGGAGCAGCCCCTGCCACAGAGCGTGGCGATCCGCGAAGGTTCCGAAGAGAAGGAAGTTCGCATCCGACGCCGTCACGTCACATCCTAATTCACGCAGGGCCTTGGCGAGATCGTCGCGGCTGTGCCGGATGCTCGCGACCTGTTCGCGCAGGGCGGCCCTGTGGGCGAGTGCCGTGCGCGCGGCCGCCTGCGTGAGGGCCGAAAGATGGTACGGCAGCCTGGCCACCATGACCTGGTCGACGACCTGCTGCGAGGCCGCCATGTAGCCGAGGCGCAGCCCCGCGGCCCCGAAAGCCTTGGACATCGTGCGCGTGACGACCAGGTGCTCATTGCCCTCGATCAGTTCCAGGGCCGAGCCAACCCCCTCGCGTCGGAATTCGGCGTAGGCTTCATCGACGACGACGAGGCTCGCCTTGCCCTCCTGCGGCCCTGTCTGCCTGGCCAGGTCCACGATGGCCTCGACATGCTCGCGGGGCATGGCCGTACCCGTCGGATTATTGGGTGAGGCGAGAAGGACGACGGCGGGACGCTCGGCGCGCATGAGGCGTTCGACCTCCGCCATGTCGAGGCCGTGATCGGCCGCCCGGCGCCCGGCGACCCATCGGGACGAGGTGTCGCGGGCGTACTCGGGATACATGGAATAGGTGGGGGCAAAGGACACGACGCTGCGACCCGGGCCGGCGAAGGCCGTCAGAAGCTGCGACATGACCTCGTTCGAGCCGTTGGCGGCCCACACCTGGCCGGCCGGGATCGACACGCCGGATTCTTCGAGCAGGTAGGTGGCGAGGTCGCGGCGCAGATCCACGGCATCGCGATCCGGGTAGCGGTTCAGGCCGCGGGCCGCCTCGGCGACGGCGCGCGCGAGGTCCGCGACGAGTTCCTCGCTCGGCGCGTAGGGGTTTTCGTTGACATTCAGCCGGATCGGCACGTCCAGCTGCGGCGCGCCATACGGATGCTCGTCGGCGAACTCTGGTCTGAGGGCGAGGATGCTCATGCATCAAGCGTACGATTCGGCTCCGACACTTTCCGCATCGAGCGACGTTCGCGGGCAAGATGTGCGCTGCACCTCACATCTGCCCTGCCGTCGCTCCAGCCTGGCCCGCGCCGGGCTCTCGCACCGTCGCTCCGCGCCGACCGGCCGCCTACCGTTCGATCCTGGCCTGCAGGGCCTCGGCGTGGGCGGGCAGATCCTCGTCGAGCGCGATCGCCCGCAGCGCGCCGTACAGCGAGGCGCTGGCCTGCGCGCCGTACTCGATCTCCTGGACCGACTTGAGGAAGGCGTGCACGCCCAGCCCCGAGGCGAAGCGCGCCGTGCCTCCGGTGGGCAGCACGTGGTTGGAGCCCGCGACGTAGTCTCCCAGCGGAACCGGGCTGTGGGGGCCAACGAAGATCGCGCCCGCGTTGCGTATGCGCGCCGCGTGGCCGGCAGCGTCGCCCGTCTGGATTTCGAGGTGCTCGGCGCCGTAGGCATTGGCCACGTCGATCGCGGCGTCCATCGAATCGACCAGGACGATGCCGGACTGCGGGCCGGACAGCGCCTGGCGCACGCGCTGGCGGTGCTTGGTGCGCCGCGCGCGCTCTTCGATCCTTTCCTCGACGGCGGCGGCCAGGCGCGGCGAGTCCGTGATGAGGACGGAGGCCGCGGCCGGGTCGTGCTCGGCCTGGGAGAGCAGGTCGGCGGCCACGAAGTCGGCGTCGGCCCCGGCGTCGGCGATGATGGCAATCTCCGTCGTGCCCGCCTCGGCGTCGATGCCGACGGCCCCGCGCACGGCCCGCTTGGCCGCGGCCACGTAAATATTGCCCGGCCCCGTCACGACGTCGACGCGCTCGCACAGCACATCGCCGTCCGGCGTACCCGGCTGGCCGGCCGCCCCGTAGGCGAACATTGCCACGGCCTGGGCCCCGCCGACCGCGTAGACCTCGTCGATGCCCAGCAGGTGGCATGCGGCGAGGATCGTCGGATGCGGCAGGCCGGCGAAGGCGCTCTGCGGCGGCGAAGCCAGGGCGATCCGATCGACCCCGGCGACCTTGGCCGCCACTGCGTTCATGATGACCGACGACGGGTAGACCGCCAGGCCCCCGGGAACGTAGAGCCCCACCCTCCGCACGGGAATCCAGCGCTGGCGCACGAAGCCGCCCGGAACGACCTCGGTGGAGCGCTCGACGGGCAGCTGGGCCTCGTGCCCCGCGCGATTATGGGCGATCGACATCTCCAGGGCCGCGCGAAGCTCAGGGTCGAGCCGCTCGGCCGCCTCGGCGAGCGCGGACGCCGGGACCCGCAGGTGCTCGGGGCGCACGCCGTCGAAGCGTTCGGCCAGATCCCGCAGCGCCGCGCCCCCTCGCTCGCGCACATCGTCGATGACGGGGGCGATGGCCGCCATGGCCGCCTCGACGTCGAGCGCGGCGCGCGGCAGGCGCTCCGCCAGTTGAGCCGGGTCGAGTGCGGTGCCGCGAAGGTCGATACGTTGAAGCATGGCCCCAGTTTACGCGGAAGCTTCGGGCTCGGGCGCATCGATCGCTCCCCCGTAGCGCCGGTCACGCTCACAGTAGGCACGGCACGCCTTCCACAGCTCGCGCCGGTCGAATTGCGGCCACGGGATGTCGGCGAAGTAGAGCTCGGCGTAGGCCGACTCCCACATGAGGAAGTTCGAGGTGCGCAACTCCCCGCTGGTGCGGATGAACAGGTCGACGTCGTTCATGTTTGGCGCGTAGAGGTAGCGCGAGATCGTGTCCTCGTCGATCTGCCGGGGGTCGATTTTCCCCCGGACCGCATCGGTGGCGATGGCCCTCGTGGCGTCGGCGATCTCGGCGCGCCCCCCGTAGTTGAGGCACAGGTTGAAGGTGAGCTTCGTGTTGTCGGCGGTCAACCGTTCGGCAATGCGCACCTCGCGCAGGACGGAGGCCCACAGGCGCGGCGCGCGTCCCACCCACCTCACGCGCACGCCCCAGGCGTTGAGATCGTCGCGCTGGGAGCGCAGCACCTGGCGCGAAAAACCCATGAGGAAGCGGACCTCGGCGGGGCTGCGGCGCCAGTTCTCCGTGGAGAAGGCGTAGGCGGAGACCTCTTCGACGCCGATCTCTATTGCCCCGGCGATCACGTCCAGGAGCGTGGCCTCGCCGATCTTGTGCCCCTCGATGCGCGTCAGGCCGCGCGCGTTGGCCCACCGCCCGTTGCCGTCCATGACGAGCGCGACGTGCCGGGGAACCGAGTCCAGCTGCGGCGGCCTGGCACCCGAAGGATGAGCGGGAGGGGGTATCGGCGTCGTTTCCATGGCCCTCATCGTGCCATTTCCATCATCCGCAGGGAATGCACCTGGCGCTCCAACTGCCACTGCGAGAAGGCGGCCACGAGCGCCGAGCATTCGCGCCGGCAATGCTCGGCCGCGCCGTCGGCGTCCTGCCAGCGGCCCGAGACGAGGGCCCCGAGCAGTTCGATGGTGGCCGCGGCCGGATGGGCCGAGCCCCGCGGCGCGCACGTCGTGCACACGACGCCGCCCGAGCGCACATTAAAGGCAGTCAGGTCGTCCTCGCGCCCGCACGTGGCGCACGAGGCGAGTGCCAGGCCCCAGCCGGACAGGGCCATCGCCCTGAGGATGTAGGAGTCGACGACGAGCGACGGGCGGTGCGCGCGCGTGGCCAGCGCGTGGAGCGCGCCGAGGAGCAGCAGGTACTGGCGGGGGTCGGGCTCGCCCTCGTCGACGGCCAGGTTGTCCGCGACCTCGGCGAGCGCGCTCGCCGCCGTGTAGGCCTCGTACGAGCCGGCGATCGCGCGCGAGTAGGGGGTGATCGTGATCGCCTCCGTGACGACGTCGAGCGTGCGCCCCTCGTAGAGCTGGACGTCGATCATGGCAAAGGGCTCGAGCCGGGCACCAAAGCGCGACTTCGTGCGCCTGACACCCTTGGCCACGCACCGGATCTTGCCGTGGTGGCGGGTCAGGAGGGTGATGATGCGGTCGGCCTCGCCCAGGTCGTGGGTGCGCAGCACGATGGCCTCATCGCGGTAGAGCTTCACCCGGCAATCATCTCACGATCGCCCGCTCGGTGGCATCGCCCGCGCCGGGCCGGCGACCTTTGCCGCACCACCGCGCCGGAAGTCCTTCGGCCGGGCGCCGGGTGCCCCTTCGATCAGACGAGGGCACCCGGCGCCGGGGCCGTCCACGGGAGCGTCCATCGCCCGCGGTCAGCGAAGCGCTCGGTTGACGGCCGAGACGATCGCGTCGAAGCTGGCCCGCATCGTCGAGGAGTCAATGCCGCAGCCCCACAGGACCTGGCCGCCCACGTTGCATTCGACATAGGCGGCCGCCATGGCGTCGCCACCGGAGGACAGCGCATGCTCCGAGTAGTCGAGGACACCCACGTCCACGCCGATTTCGCGCAGGGCCGCCACGAAGGCGTCGATCGGGCCGTTGCCCGTCGTCTCCACCTCGTGATGCGCGCTGCCCTCCTCGACGATCACCTTGAGCGTGGTGTGCTCGGCGTCGCCCGCCGTCACCGTGGCGGACGACAGGCGGTACCGGCCCCACGGCTTGAGGCCGTCGGCCGTCGTATAGGGCAGGTACTCGTCGGCGAAGATCGCCCACAGCTGCTCCGAGGTGACCTCGCCACCCGTGAGGTCCGTGTGCCGCTGGATGATCTTCGACAGCTCGATCTGCATGCGCCGCGGCAGGTCGAGGTTGCGCGTCGTCGACAGGAGGTAGGAGACGCCACCCTTGCCGGACTGCGAATTGACGCGGACGACGGCCTCGTAGGACCGCCCCACATCCTTCGGGTCGATCGGCAGGTAGGGAACCTCCCAGGCGACAGCGTTCTCGTCTCCTCCGGCGGCCGCCACCTGGGCGGCCCTGTCCTCGAAGCCCTTCTTGATGGCGTCCTGGTGGGAGCCGGAGAACGATGTGTAGACGAGATCGCCACCGTAGGGCGTGCGCGGCGGAACCTCCATCTGCGTGCAGTGCTCGACGATCCGGCGCACCTCGTCGATGTCCGTGAGCACCAGCTCGGGGTCGATGCCCTGGCTGAACAGGTTGAGCGCCACCGTGATGAGATCGACGTTGCCCGTGCGCTCGCCGTGGCTGAAAAGGCAGCCTTCGACCCTGTCGACGCCGGCCAGCATGGCCAGCTCCGTCGTGGCCACGCCCGTGCCGCGGTCGTTGTGGTTGTGGGCCGACAGGGCGATGTACTCGCGCCTGGACAGGTTGCGGCTCATGTACTCGATCTGGTCGGCGTACACGTTGGGCGTGCAGCGCTCGACGGTCGTCGGCAGATTGAGAATGATTTCCCTATCAGGGCCCGGCTGCCATACGTCCATGACGGCCTCGCAGACCTCGAGCGCGAAGTCGAGCTCGGTGTCCACGAAGATCTCGGGTGAGTACTCGAATCCCGCGACAGTGCCCTCGTCCAGAGTCTTCTCCATGTACGCGACGATCTCCTGGGTCCCGGACACGGCCAGCTGCTTCGTGGCCTCGCGATCGTTGTGGAAGACGACACGGCGGAAGACCGGCGAGGTCGCGTTGTACAGGTGGACGGTGGCCCGGGGCAGGCCCTGCAGCGCGTCGACCGTCCTATGGATGATCTCCGGGCGCGACTGGGTCAGCACGGAAATGGTCACGTCCTCGGGGACCAGGTCCTCCTCGACGAGCGAGCGGCAGAATTCCAGGTCCGCGTTCGAGGCCGCAGGGAAGCCGATCTCGATCTCCTTGAGCCCGAGCTTGAGCAGCAGCTCGAACATCTGACGCTTGCGGGCGGGGTCCATGGGCTCGATCAGGGACTGGTTGCCATCGCGCAGGTCGGTCGACAGCCAGCGCGGCGCCCTCGTCAGGCGCTTGTCCGGCCACTGCCTATCGGGCAGCACCACGGGGTTGACGTCCAGGAAGTGACGGTACTTGGAAATGGGCATGCCCGACGAGGTCTGACGATTGATGAATCCTTGGGTTTGCACGGTTTTCTCCTGTGTGGAAACGGGTGACCGGCCATGAAAAATCCCCGCGGCGGGGAGCCGATCTAGCAAACCCCGTCGCGGCACATAAGCAGCATGAGCCTGAACATAGGGACCATGGTAATGGCAATGTCACCCGCGCGGCGACATGACCGCACTGCGGAAGCTCGCACCTGCCATCCCGGTGGCCGTCGTCAGCGGTCTGGCCGACGGCGGCCCGCCCGGACCGGGCACCAGCAAGCGACCTCCACGTCAGTGAGGAATCTCCAAATCCGTGGGCTGCTGGCCGGCCGCCAACTGCACGCTCTGCAGAGCGCGCCCCAGCTCGGCGGCACTGGCGTGACGATCGGCCGGATCGTGGGCCATGCCCTTGCGCAGGACGTCGACGAGCAGCTCGAAGCCCGCGTCGTCGGAGGGCCCATCGGAGCCCGGCAGGGTGGGCACGTCGCTGGCCAGAACGCGCTCGATGTACTCGCGGCGCGTGAACTGCTCGTCGCTCGCGTAGGGTGCCCTCCCGGCGACGGCCGTGTAAACGGTGGCCGCCAGGGAGTAGACGTCGGCGGCCTGCCCGGAGGGGCGGTTGGCCAGCACCTCCGGGGCGGCCCACGGCAGCGAGGCACCAACGACGTCCTGGTTCGAGGCATTCAGCAGGGTCGCGATGCCGAAATCGCCCAGGACGGGGCGCCCGAACTCCGAGTAGAGCACGTTTGCGGGCTTGAGGTCGTAGTGGAGGATGCCCATGACGTGGGCCGTGTGCACCGCACCGGCCACCTGGATGCCCATGCGCAGTGCCTCGGCGACGGGCAGCGGCCCGTTGGCCAGGCGTTCGGCCAGCGAAGGCATCGGGCAGTACTGCATGACGACGTACGGCTGGCCGGAGTCGGAGACGTTGGCGTCGTGGATCGTCACCACCGAGGGGTGGCTCGAAAGCTGGGCCATGAGGTCGACCTCGTCGCGGAACTGCGAGACTGCCCCGGCGCCCTTGGCGGCCTTGGACAGGACCTTGATGGCCACGAGGCGCTTGGGAAGCTGCTCCTCGTAGAGGTAGACGTCGGAAAAGCCGCCCGAGCCGAGGTAGGAGATGAAGTGGAAGTCGTCGAGCTTGGGCGGGGCGAAATGCGAGCGTCGAGGAGCCGACGTACGCGAGGCGTAGTCGATGCCGAGGGCCTGCAGCCCGTGGGAGCCCGGCACCTGGCTGTCGGGAATGTCCGGGCCGTCGTCGACGTCGATCTCGGCCATGAGGGTCGGGGGCGAGGCCAGGGAGTTGGCCGTCCGTTCGCTCAGGACATCGACGACGATGGCGGCTTGCGCGGACGAGGCCACCCTGCTCGACCGGGCGATAATCGTCGAGGCAGCCCGCTCGGCTCGCTTGAACTCGTGGAGCCCCGACATCAGATTCTCGCGGACGGCCTGGGTGGCGATGATGAAGCGCTGCCCCACCTCCATGGGAACCTTCCACAGGTTGCCGGGAATGTCGTAACCGATATCGTCGGCCTGCGGCAGAAGCGACAGCTCCCCCTCGTCAGAGGCCGACACGATCTCCATGCCACCCGAGGCCAGGGCTATCCACGCGGCCTCGTCTTCAACCCTGGCCGCGACCAGGCCGGCGATCCTCATGTCTTCGACGGAGTCGAGCGGGCTGGAGCGCAGGATGGTCGCCTCGGCGACGCGCCGGGAGATGCCTCGGGTGATGTCACGCCACAGGTTGCGCACGTGCTCGATCCGCGGGCCCGAAGGATGCGCCGCCTGAAGCGCGGCGAAGGCGTCAATGACCATCCAGGAGACCTCCCGGGAAAGCGGCACGTCGATCCGCGGGTCGGTCACGAGGAATACGGGCATCTGGGCGACGAAGCCCTCGTTCGTGGCGGCGGCGTCACCGGACGCAGCGCTGCCCCAGCGGACGACCGCATCCCCCCAGGCTCTCGAATTGGCCGAGGCATCCATGCGTGCCACCCCTAGCTGGGATCGTCGTACGAGGCGGGATCGGCCAGGCGATAGAGCATATCCGAGGTGACGAGTCGGGTCGCCACGGCATGCTCGACCAGGCGCGCCCTCCGGTTGACGGCCAGCTTCTCCGGGCCGCCGTGAAGGCCCCGCACACCGTAGCGCGTCAGGCGCTCGCAGACGTGGTCGAGTTTCCTATTGAAGCGGGTGATGGGCCACCCGAGGCGGTCGGCGGCGTTCTGGGACGACGGGATCGAGGATGTCGTCCCCCGCCCCGTGAGGACCGGCTCGGACAGGGCCAGCACGAGCAGCAGCTGGGAGTTTGTCAGCTCGACGGGGCCGATGGTCGTCTCCCCCGACTCGGTTGTCTCCGAGACAGCCGACGGCAGGTAGGACGGCTGGTCGTTGACCAGGCGCATTTCGTAGGTCGTCCGCCCGGCCGTGAATAGGAGCGTCGTGTCGGCGTACACGAGGGGTAGGCGCGCACCGGGCTGGAGGTAGGCCTGCGTGACGCCGGCGGCGTCCGCCAGGGTGGCTGGCAGCCTGGCACCGATGTTCTCAATCCACCACATGTCGTCGACGTGGGAGATGACGAGAAAACGCCGGTGCAGGTACTGGTTGTCGTCGAGTTCCAACGGTCCCTCGCGTCCAATCAGAAAAGGCTCGCCCGGGTCGATGTGAAACCATTCTCCACAGAACTCGAGTGAAAGGCTCATCCTCATTCCCCTATCTTCATGAGTGCCACGGTGACGTTATCGCGTCCACCGTTGGTCAGTGCCACGTCACGCAGTGCAAAAGCGAGCGCATCAAGGCTGTCCTCCTGCGCCACTTCCACGATAACCGAAGCGATGGTCTTGTCGTCCAATTGGTCCGAAAGTCCGTCCGAACACACGAGCACGACGTCACCTTCTTCCGCTTCGAAGCTCGACGTGTCGACCGTGCAGGCACCGTAGGAGCCGATCGCCCGGGTGATGACGGAACGGCGCGGGTGGCAGCGCGCCTCCTCTTCCGTGATGTCGCCCTCGTCAATGAGTTCCTGGACAACGGAGTGATCCTTCGTGATGCGCCGCAGCCGTTCATTGCGCCACAGGTAGACTCGGGAGTCGCCGATATGGAACGTGAGCCATTCGGATTCGTCCGAGCAGTAGATGACGCCCGCCAGGGTCGTGCCCGCACCCGGTTGGGCGTTGACGCGAGTCTCCGTCGTTCCCTCTTCCACCTCCTCGACGAAGGAGACGATCGCCGATCGAGCCTCGTCGATGCTCCCCTGCAGCGAGGAGACCATGCTGGCCCGGTCAACGTCTTCCCAGGTGACCTTGGTGAGCGTGTCGATGACCGCTTGCGCCGCCCTGTCCCCGACGAAGTGCCCTCCCATGCCATCGGCGACGGCGATCATGGGCGGGTGAAGAAGGTATCGATCTTCGTTGCGGAACCGAATTCTTCCCGGATCGGTCACGCCCGCCACAGAAACTCGCATGGTGTAAGAATACGGCAGCGGCCCCTTCATGCCAGTGGCCTAGCGAAGAGAGGGGTACAATCCCCAATAGCCCAGCGAGAGGAAGAGCACGACCTGCCCCGTCGTGGCCGAGAGAATCGTCAGACGTGCCGGCCACGAAAAGCGCCCGGGCGTGCGCCACAGCGCGAATTGCGCGCGCACGAACAGCCACGCGGCCAGCAGGGCAACGAACTGGCAGGCCAACCACCCCGACTGCACGACGAAACTATTTCGCTGGTAGGAGGTGGCGTAGTAGGCCAGAAGGATGATGTAGGCGGTGAATGCGCAGCAGCCCGCGACGATTCCGAGGGAGGCGGCGTTGAGCGACGGGGCGCACCCGCGCAGATCGACGAGTCTGCGGCCGCGAATGCGCAGGCGGCCGAGCAGCGAGGCGAGCGCGGCGGCGCACACGAGCAGGGCCCCGGCCGCCAGGGTCACGAGCAGCGACATGCCCGAGGCGAACGCGGGCGCCGAAGCCACCGTCTCGGCCATGTAGGGCTGTGAGGGATTGGCGCCGGCGATGTGCGGCTCGGCGTGCGCCGTCGACGGCATGCCATTGACCCAGTCGGACACGTCCTGCATCGGTTGCCTGAGGAGGTCATCGCCGATCTTCAACCCGTGGTCGGCGCCCTCGTAGTAGCGGACCGTGAAGGCCGAGTTCGACGCCTGCCTCAGGTCGTCGCGCAGGAGGAGCGGCCCCTGGATCACGGGCATCGACATGTCGTTCGTCCCGTAGACCATGAGGACGGGCATCGTCATTTCCTGCTGGTATTCGGAGACGTCGAAGTCGATGTACTCGAAGGAGCCGTCATCGAAACGCTGGCCGACGAGCTTGGCGATGAGGTTGGTGATCTGCTTTGGCGCGCCGAGGTTGCGCAGGTACGTGTCGGCGGCCAGCGCCCCCTGCGTGCGGATCGGCAGCACAGGTGCCGAAACGAAGACGACGAAGGCGACCCTGCTGTCGCCGGCGGCCACGATGGGGCCGACATAGCACCCTTCCGACACCGTGTAGAGCCCCGTGAGCTTGGGGTCCACGCCGTCGATGCCGACGAGGAAGTCGAACGCGTCCTCGTAGTCCTTGGCGAGCTCCAGGTAGTCGCGGTGGGTGGTCGTGTAGTTATTCGTGCGCTTATCGGTGACGAGCGTGGCGACGCCGGTGGAGGCGATGAGGTCGGTCTCGTCTTCGAAGGACGTGTGGGAATCGGTTCCCGTTCCGTGGACGAACACCATCGCCGGGGCCAGCCCATCGAGCCCGACCGGGGTCTTGAGGGTGGCGTGAACGGTGGTTCCGTCGCGCATGGGCACCTCGACCTGCCGGACCTCGACCTCGTACGTGCCCAGCGAGGCGGTCGGATTCGCGCCCTCAATCCGCGTGCTCTGGCTTTCCGGCACGAGCAGCGTGCGCATCGGCTGCGGGTCCCAGCCCGGCCCGGCCCAAGTGCCCCATATGCCCAGCAGGAGGATCATGGCGATGCACGAGACGAGGCGCGGGTGACGCAGGGAGAGCCGCCTTCCCGCGCGTCGGCCTTCCGAGCTGGAGTGGTCGGCCGACATCAGAAACCGAGCCGCCCCATTTTCTTCGGGTCGCGCTGCCACTGCTTGGTGACCTTGACGTGGAGGTTGAGGTCGACGCGCTGGCCGAGGAGCCGCTCGATGCTCCTGCGCGAGCGCCTGCGTATGCGCGCCAACTGAGAGCCGCGGTGGCCGATGATGATCCCCTTCTGGGAGTCGCGTTCGACGTGGAGGTTTGCGTGGATCGTCGGCCCGTCGATCTCCTCGATCGTGATGGCAAGTGAATGCGGCAGTTCGTCGCGCAGATCTTCGAGGGCCGCCTCCCTGATGAGCTCGGCGATGAGGGTTTCCTCGGATTCGTCGGTGATGGCATCGCGCGGATAGAGCGGCGGGCTTTCGGGCATGCGGGCCACGAGGAGCCGCGAGAGGAGGCCGATGCCCTCGCCCTCGGTGGCGCTGACGGGCACGATCTCCTCGAAGTCGGCGAGCTTCGAGACGGCGAGCAGGTGGGACGCCAGGCGCGGGCGGCCGACCAGGTCGCACTTCGTGACCGCCGCGATAAGCTTGGCGCGGCCGGAGGCGAGGTCGAGGAGGAACCTGTCGCCGGGACCGATGTCGTCATTGGCGGGCAGGCACATGACGACGACGTCGACGTCCGACAGCGAGTCGCGGACCATGTCGTTGAGGCGCTCGCCCAGCAGGGTGCGCGGCCGGTGCAGTCCCGGCGTGTCAACGAGCACGACCTGACCGTCGTCCGCGTTGACGATGGCGCGGATGACGCGCCTGGTCGTCTCCGGGCGACTCGAGGTGATGGCCACCTTGTGCCCGACCAGGGCATTGGTCAGCGTCGACTTGCCCGTGTTGGGGCGGCCGGCGATACAGGCGAATCCGGCCCTGAAGCCCTCGGGCCACCCGCCATCAATCATCGTCGCCTCCCTCCTCGTGCCGTCTGGCAACAATGGTAGCCAGACGACGCCGCCTGCCGTGGAAGCGCTCCGCGGCCAGGTGGATTCCCTCCACGCTCGTTTCCGACCCCGCGATCGGCACCCGCCCCAGGAGCTTGGCGAACAGGCCGCCAACGGTGTCGACATCGTCGTCCTCGAGCCTGATGCCGAACAGGTCACCGAACTCGCCGATCGGCAGCCGCGCCGGGACGCGATACGCACCCTCGCCGAGATCGTCAACCTCCGCGGTGGCGTGGTCGTGCTCGTCGGAGATCTCGCCCACGAGCTCCTCGACGATGTCCTCAATGGTGACGAGCCCCGCGATCCCGCCGTACTCGTCGACGACGAGCGCGATGTGCACCTGATCGGCCTGCATGTCGCGCATGAGGTCGTCGACCAGCTTCGTCTCGGGCACGAAGACGGGCTCGCGCATGACGTCGCTCACGCTCAGGGACGCGACATCGCCGTCCAGCTGGCTCCGGCGCAGGACGTCCTTGAGGTAGACGACGCCCAGCAGGTCGTCGACGGTCTGCCCGATGACGGGCACGCGCGAAAAGCCCGAACGCGTGAACAGCGACATCGCCTCGCGCAGACTCACATCGGCCTCGATGGAGACCATGTCGGTGCGCGGCACCATGACCTCGCGCACGAGCGTGTGATTGAGGTCGAAGACCGACTGGAGGAGCTCGCGGTCGTTCTCGTCGAGGACCTCCGACTGCGAGACTCGCTCGACCATGACGGCCAGTTGGCTTTCCTGCTCCTCGACGACCTCGGGATTCGATTCGCGCTCGCGCACGACGAGGGAGGCGAGCAGGGTCGCGACCCACAGCGGCCCGGACATGACCTTGATGACCGCCTCGGGCCTGCGCACGCCAACCCGGGTGGGCGAGACGAATGCGGCCACGACGAGCCCGACCAGGGCGACGATGACAACGGCCAGCATCACCTCCCACCACGTCGCGAGCAGCGCCGACAGCGCCAGGGTCGCGCACATCGTGGCCAGGCACGCGAAGACGATGCGCATGGCGACGAGGGCGAACGTGGCCGCCTGCCGGCGCGAGACAATGGCGACGATCCGCTCGCCGCCGGGCATGTCCGAGGCCTCGTCCACGGTGATGCGATCGAGGGCCGCGATGCCGCCGCCGCACAGCGCCCCTGCGGCGAAGAAGACGAGCGCGAAGAAGAAGAGGGCGGCTTCGGGTATGGCGGCAGCGCTCATATTTCCGTGGGCTCCGGCGCGGTGGCATCGTCGCGGTGCTGGGCGAGGAAGGTCAGCAGGAGCGTGCGCTGCAGGTCGAACATTTCCTTGCGCTCGTCGGCCTCGGCGTGGTCGTAGCCGAGCAGGTGGAGGATGCCGTGGGTCACGAGCAGGAGCATCTCCTCGGCCGTCGAGTGGCCCGCCCGGTAGGCCTGGACGGCGGCAACCTGCGGGCAGACGACGATGTCGCCGAGCATGCCCGGGCGCGGTTCCTCCGTGGGCGGGGCCGGGCGCAGCTCGTCCATGGGGAAGGAAAGGACGTCGGTAGGCCCGGGCAGGTCCATCCACTCGACGTGCAGGCGCTCGATGACGGCCTCGTCGACCAGCAAAATGTTGAGCTCCGCCTGGGGGTGGACGCGCATCTGGTCGAGCACGTAGGTGGCCAGCGCCGAGATCTCCGCCAGGTCGAGGGCCGGCGTGAAGCCCGACTCGTCCGCGATGTCAACGCTCATGAGCGGCCGCCTTCTCGTGCTGAACCTCGTCCCACCTGGCGTAGGCGTCGATGATCTCGCTGACGATGCGGTGGCGCACGACGTCGCCCGAGCCCAGCTCGCAAAAGCGCATGCCCTCAATGCCGCGCAGGATGCGCCGGACGAGGAGCAGGCCCGAGGTGGTGCGCCCGGGCAGGTCGATCTGGGTGATGTCACCCGTGACGACCATCTTCGAGCCGAACCCCAGGCGGGTGAGGAACATCTTCATCTGCTCGGGCGTGGTGTTCTGGGCCTCGTCGAGCACGACGAAGGAGTCATTGAGCGTGCGCCCGCGCATGTAGGCCAGCGGGGCGACCTCGATCGTCCCGGCCGCCATGAGCTTGGGAACCGATTCCGGGTCGAGCATCTCGTACATGGCGTCGTAGAGCGGCCGCAGGTAGGGGTCGATCTTGTCCGTCAGCGAGCCGGGCAGGAATCCCAGCGACTCGCCGGCCTCGACGGCGGGCCTGGTCAGGACGATCTTTGAGACCTGCCGGGTGTTGAGTGCGACGACCGCCTTGGCCATGGCCAGGTACGTCTTGCCCGTGCCGGCGGGCCCGATGCCGAAGGTGACGGTGTTCTCGTCGATGGCGTCGACGTAGGCCTTCTGCCCGAGCGTCTTGGGGCGAATCGTCTTGCCGCGGGAGGACAGGATGTCGGCGTTCATGACGTCGGTGGGCCTGGCGATCCCGGTGCGCGACAGGGCGATGGCTCGCTGGACGGCCTCGACGGTCAGGGGCTGACCCGACTGAACGACGTCGACGAGTTCGCCCACGAGTGCCTCGGCCACCGAAAGGCGCGGATCCTGGCCGGACAGCGAAATCCTGTGGTCGAGAACGTGTATGGTCACGGGGGCCAGACCCGTCTCGAGGGCGCGCAGGACCTCGTCCCTGTGGCCGAGGAGGTCGATCATCGAGACCTGGTCGGGAACCACGATCGTTCGCGTTGCTATCGTATTCATCCCTGCGATTCTAGCCCGACGTCAGGCGCATGCCGGAAAGGGCGGCGATGGCGAACGGCCCGGCGCTCGACGAGCGCAGCACGTGAGGTGACAGGCTGCACACGCTCGCACCGGCGTCTTCGAAGGCCTCGATCTCGCCCGGGGTGATACCTCCCTCGGGGCCGACGACGATCCACAGCTCGCCCGCGTCCCGCGCGTCCGGGACCGGGGCGCTGGCCTCCTCGTGGCAGACGAGGATCCGGGCGCCCTCGCCGAGCGCCGCGTCGATGACCTCGGCCGTCGTCTTAAGGCCGGTCACCTCGGGAACCCACGCCCGCCTGGACTGCTTGGCCGCGGCCAGGGCGGTGGCCTGCCAGCGGCCGCGGGACTTGGCCTCCTTGCCCTTCCACGTGACGACGGCCCGCTCGCACTGCCACGGCACGAAGCGCGCGGCCCCGTACTCGGTGGCGGTCTCCACCGCCGCCAGGTCGCGACCCGCCTTGGCCAGCGCCTGGACAAGCGTGATCCTGGGGGCGGGCGGTGCCTCCCGGACGACCTCGAGGACGGTGGCGCTCACGGCGGTCTTCGCCACCTCGGCCACGACGCAGCGCGCCCGCGTGCCCCGGCCGTCGACGATGTCGATCCTCTCGCCGGGCCGCGTGCGCCTGACCGTGGCCGCGTGGTGGGCCTCCGCACCGTCGAGCACGATCGTGGCCTCGCCGATGGCCGCTGCGACGTAGACGGGAGCGGTCACGAACGGATCTTCTCCTTGAGCTTGGAGAAGAACGAGCCGCCCTGCTGGACGAGGCGCGCCGCGGGCAGTTCCTCGCCGCGCATCTCGGCGAGCTGGCGCAGTATCTGCCTCTGGGCGTCGTCGAGCTTGGCCGGTGTCTTGACCTCGACGATGACCCTGAGATCGCCGCGCCCCGAGCGGTGGAGGCGGCCCGCGCCCAGGCCCCGAAGCTGGACGACGTGGCCCGAGTCGGTGCCGGCGGGGATGTCGATCGTCTGCGGGCCGTCGAAGGTGTCGACGTCGAGCGAGCATCCCAGCGCCGCCGCGGTCATGGGGACCTCTATCTCGCAGACGAGGTCGTCGCCGTCGCGGTGGAAGGCGGGGTCCTGCCTGACCTGGACCTCCACGAAGAGGTCACCAGCTCCTCCGCCCTCGACACCGGCCTCGCCCCTGCCGGGAATGCGGATGCGCATGCCGTCCTCGACCCCGGCCGGGACCTTGACCTTGACGTTCTTGGTGGCCCGCACGCGGCCCTCGCCGGCGCACTCCGAGCACGGCGTGACGATGATCGTCCCGTGCCCGCGGCAGGCGGGGCACGCCATCTGCGTGACCATCTGGCCCAGGATCGAGTTCGTGACCCGCTTGACGGTGCCCGTCCCGGAGCACTCGTTGCACGTGATGGGCTCGGTTCCCGGCGCGGCGCACGTGCCATGGCATGTCGGGCACTCGACCGGCAGGGTGTGGCTGATCTCGGTCTCCGTGCCGAAGACGACATCGCGCAGGTCGAGCGGCAGCGTGACGAGGGCGTCCTGCCCGCGCCGCCCGCGTGGCACCGGCCCGCGCTGGGCCCCGCCCATTCCGAAGAAGGTCTCGAATATGTCCGAGAAGCCGCCAAAGCCCGGGCCGGCGCCACCTCCGCGCAGGGCATCGTCGCCGCCGAGGTCGTAGAGCCTGCGGCTCTCCTCGTCGGACAGGACGTTGTAGGCCTCATTGACGGCCTTGAATTCCTCGGCCTTCTCCGGCCCCGCGACGTCCGGGTGCAGTTGCCTGGCGAGCTTGCGGTAGGCGCGCTTGATTTCCTGCTGCGAGGCGTCGCGCTCCACGCCCAGTGTTTCGTAATGGTTTGGCACGTTCTTCCTAGTGGTTGCTGAGAATCTCGGAAAGGTAGCGGGAAATGGCGTGAACGGCCGCCATGGCACCCGGATAGTCCATTCGCGTGGGGCCGACGATGCCGACCCGCGCCACCGAATGATCGGACGCCTCGTAGCTCGACGAGACGACGGAGGCCTCCGAAAGCTCTTCGTAGTGGTTTTCCTCCCCGATCGTCACGGTCACGCCGTCCTGCATGGCGGCCAGGAGGCGCAAGAGGACGACCTGCTCCTCGAGGACGTCGAGCACGGGCGAGATCGAGTTGGAAAAGTCGATCGAGTGCCTCGACAGGTGAGCCGTGCCGGCCGTGACGACGCGTTCCTCGACCTCCGCCTCCAGCGCCTCGTCGATGGCCACGCCCACGGCGTCGAGCACCTCGTGGGCCGAAGCGGGGACGGAAGACCGGACCCTAGCGATGGCCTCAGAAATAGCGTGTCCGCGCAGGCCGACGAGCTGGGCGTTGAGCCTGCCGACGAGGGAGTCGAGGTCGTCGTAGGTCCCTTCGAGGGTGCGCTTTTCGACCCGCCCGGCCTGGGTGATGATGACGAGTATGACGTGCCTGGCACCGGCGGGAATGAGATCGATGTGGCGCAGCGAGACTCGCTGCAGCGAGGGGTACTGGACGACGGCCGCCTGGCGCGTGATCTGCGCGAGGGTCCTCACGGCGCGCGCGAGGATGTCGTCGAGGTCGACGGCGCCCGACAGGAGCTTTTCGATCGCCCGGCGCTCGGGGCCCGACAGCGGCTTGACCTGGTCGATGGAGTCGACGAAGTGCCGGTAACCCTTGTCGGTGGGCACGCGACCAGCCGACGTGTACGGCTGCTGGATGAGCCCGGCCTCCTCGAGGGCGGCCATGTCGTTGCGGATGGTGGCGGGAGACACACCGAAGTGGTGGCGTTCGACGAGGCTGCGCGACCCAACCGGCTCGCGAGCCGAAACGTACTCGTGCACGATCGCACCGAGCACCCTCATGCGGCGCTCTTCCGTTCCCATGGCACACCTCCTCCTGCATCGCAGCATATAGCACTCGACTCGCCAGAGTGCCAATCCTACGCTCAGGGCGAGAGCCGGCATACCCTATGCGGGTGATCCCCTACGGAAACGATGTGCTCAAAGCCCAGCCCAAGCCCGCCGTCCCCAAGGTCCAGGCCGTCGCCGGCCTCGTCGTCGAGGATGTCCAGACGGGATTCGTCGGCGAAGTCATGCGCGTGGGGCGTGTGGCGGGAAGCTGGCAGGTCGAACTCGAAGACAGGCACTTCAAGCGCCGGTCCTTCCCTCTGGGCCGGGGCTTTTGGATCGACGGCCAGGCCGTCGAGCTCGTGCGCCCCGATGTGGCTCGGAGCGCGCCCTCCCGGCGCCTGACAGCCTCCGGGTCGGTGTACGTCGAGGCCCGGGCTCGGGTGGCCAAGGCCTCGCGCATCTGGGTCGAGGGCAAGCACGACGCCGAGCTGGTCGCCAAGGTCTGGGGCAAGGACCTGGCCCTGGAGGGCATCGTCGTCGAGGAGCTGCGCGGCGTGGACCACCTGGACGACGTCCTCGCCGACTTCGGGCCCTCGCAGTCGCGGCGCGCCGGCGTCCTCGTCGACCACCTCGTGCCCGGATCGAAGGAGTCACGCATCGCCGAGCGGGTGGCATCCATCCCCGGCGTCCTCGTGCTCGGGCACCCCTACGTCGACGTGTGGCAGGCCGTTCTTCCCTCCCGCCTCGGCCTGCGCGCCTGGCCGAAGGTCCCGCGGGGCGAGGACATCAAGACCGGCACGCTGCGCCGCCTGGGATGGCCGCACGAAACCGTCGAGGACATTGGCGCGGGCTGGTCGAGGATCCTGGAGCGCGTGCGCACCTACAAGGATCTGCACCCCAGCCTGCTCGGGCGGATGGAAGAGCTCATCGACTTCGTCACGGCAGAGGGAGCCGCATAGTGGCACAATGGCCGACGTGACCGACAACGACATCGCGGCCTCGATTGCCGATGACGAGAAGTACTTCCGACGACGCGGACTGCCCACCCTCATTGAGGACTATTCGGCCACGGGCGACATCCTCACGCGGGCGTGGCCGTGGTTGACCGTGCTCTTCATCATGCAGGTGCTACGATCGATCGCCACGTCGTGGGCGCCGGGACTGAGGACCGTCATCTTCGTCACGAGTGTGGTGACCGTCGGCGTCGTGTGGGCTCTGGTCAACAGGCGCCTGGGCCGCCCGCTCTTCGCCCCGCCCGAGAGGCTGGGCTGGTGGAGCGCCGCGCTATTCGTCGTCATCCCTTCGATCATGCGGGCCGACGCGGACAGGTGGGTCATACAGGTGCTCAAGCATGCGGGCTTCAATGTCCTCGTGTGCGCGCTCGTCGTGGGCATCATCGGGTGGGGGCTCGTTCAGACCGTCGGGTGGGCGATCGTCCACCTCATCACCGAGTTCGGGCGCCAGCTGCTCATCGTCTTTAGGCAGATGGCGGCCATCTTCCTCTTCTGCTTCCTTCTGTTCTTCAACCAGGAGATATGGCAGTTCGCCGCCATCAGCGACGGCGATCGCTTCGCCTTCCTCCAGTGGACCCTCACATCCCTGGCGCTGCTCATGCTCCTTGCGGGCACGCCGCGGCTGACGCGCTACCTGGAGCAGGACCTGCTCGACGACGGCGAAGCGCTCACGTGGGCGCAGCGGATCAACCTCACCTCGCTATTCGCCATTCGTCAGTTCCTCCAGTTGTCGCTCATCTTCGTGGCGAGTTACTTTGTCTTCGCGATCATTTCGATGGCCGTCGTCAGCCGGCAGCTCATGTCCGCGTGGCAAATCCAGTCGCCGGTGCTCGACAGCTTGACGATAGGAGGCCAGACCTTCATCCTCACCGAAGCCGCGCTGCGCATGAGCATCCTTCTGGCCCTGGCGGCGACCCTGAACTTCTCCGTCGTGTCGCTGACCTCCCAGGAGGGCCGGGAGAACTTCCTCGAAGGCATTGAGGATGAGGTCGACGACATCTTCGAACGACGCCGGTACTACCAGGCGCGCCGCGTCCAGCTCGGCTTGGGCGAGCCGGACGCGAAGTCCGCCGCGCTCACACCCACAGATCGCGCGTAACGGAGTCGGCCAGGAGCCGGCCGCGCAGGGTGAGAACGAGCCGGCCGCGCAGAGCCTGCCTGCCGTCGACGAGCCCGTCGCCCACGAGCCGGGCAACGATGGCCGCGCCGACGCCCGCGGGCACGGCAATGCCCTGCCTCATGCGGATGCCGAGCATGATGTCCTCGCGCTGGCGCTCGTCCCAGCTCAGGACCTCGCGCGCTGCGGCCGGGCTCGTCGAATCGGCCAGGCGCTTTGCGTAGGCCAGCGGATGCTTGACGTTCCAAAAGCGAGTGCCGTTGATGTGCGAGTGCGCCCCCGGGCCGTAGCCCCACCAGTTCCCGTTGTCCCAGTAGGCGGCGTTGTGTCGGCACTCGTGGCCGGGCCGCGCCCAGTTCGATATTTCGTACCAGCCGTAGCCGGCCTTTGTGAGCGCGGCGTCGGCGACCTCGTACTTGAGCGCCTGCTCGTCGGCGTCGGGAAGGCGGATCTGGCCGCGCGCGGCCTGCGCGCCCATCTTCGTCCCGGGCTCGACCGTCAGGGCGTAGGCGCTGATGTGGTCGGGCTGGCAGGCGACCGCGCACTCGAGCGAGGCCTTCCAGTCGGCCATCGTCTCCCCCGGCGCGCCGTAGATGAGGTCGAGGGAAACATCCAGGCCCGCGCTGCGGGCCCACCGAACGGCCCTCTCGACCTGTCCCGGCGTGTGCTGGCGGTCGAGCGTGGCCAACACCCGCGGCACCGCGGACTGCATGCCGAAGGACACGCGCGTGAACCCGCCGGCGGCCAGCTCGGCCAGCGAGGCGGCCGTCACCGACTCCGGGTTGGCCTCCGTCGTCACCTCGGCGTCGCGCGCCAGACCGAAGGCCTCGTCGAGGTGGCGCAGGACGGACACGAGTTGGCCGGGGCGAAGCATGGTCGGCGTGCCGCCACCGAAGAAGACGGTGCGCAGCAGGCGCTGGCCCGGCGCGGGGCGCGGCGTGAGGACCCTCGCGCTCAGCTCCATTTCGCGCGCCAGGCTCTCCGGGAAGTCCCCGACCGAGGCGCCGAGGCCGATCTGCAGGTTCGTGTACGTGTTGAAGTCGCAGTAGCCGCAGCGCACCTGGCAGAAGGGGATGTGCACGTAGGCCGACAGCCCGCCGGAGACGTCGCCGTCGGGCAGGCTCCCGTCGGCGGGGGCGGGCTCGCCCTCGGGCAGGTCAGCCACGGCGCCTGAACACCAGGTCGTGGACCGTCCGGCCCGCCTCGATGCCGCGGCTTTCGAATCGGGTCATGATGCGCTCCTGCCAGCGCGGGGCGAAGCCGCCGCGGTCGGGCTGAGGGTCCTGCGGGTCGGGACGCTGGCCGGCGTGCTCGTTGTCGAAGAACTCGCTGGCCTCGATCTCGTCACGCATCTGCCACGCATAGTCGTCCCAGTCGGTGGCCAGGCGCCAGAGCCCGCCCGGGGCCAGGACAGTCGCGACATCGCTCGCGAAGGCGCGCGTGACCAGACGCCGCTTGCGGTGGCGCGACTTGCGCCAGGGGTCGGGGAAGAAGGTCCACACCTCGGCCACGCGCGCATTGGCCTGATGGCCGAAGATGACGGCGAGCGCCTGGGCGGCGTCGGCCTCGACGAGCCGTATATTGTCCACTCCGGCGCGCACGGCGCCGGCCACGCATCGGGCGATCGCCACGTGCCAGGCCTCGAAGGCGAGGATGTCCCGTTCGGGGTGCGCCTTGGCGTAGGCGACGAGCTGCTCGCCCGACCCCGGGCCGATTTCCACGACGAGCGGCGCCTGCCGGCCGAAGGCCTCGCTCAGGTCGCACCTCGCATCCTGGGCGATCGTCGTGGGCGAATCCCCCTCGGGAAGGTCGAGTATGTAGCGCGAGCCGTGCGCGTCCAGCACCCCCTGATGCTGGCGGACCATGCGCCCACCCCTGCGCGAAAACGACTTGATGCGCGAGGGGTAGCGGTGCGAGGCGGGATTGGTCGTATCGTTGCGCGACGCGTCAGGCATCCGCGCCCCTTCGGGCAGCGGCCTCGACGCGTGCGCGCATGTACGTGGCGATCTCGAACCGGCCGCGCGCCTGGCTATCGAGCAGGGCCCGCGCCCTGGCCGGCGAGGGGTCGACCGACCAATCGCCAACCGTGATGCCGTGGCCGGGCGTGTCGACGACCTCGATGGTCTGACCCGCCTCGATCGTCCCCACCCTGACGACGCCGAGATACACGCCGGGACACCCCCGCGCGGAGAACTCCTTGACGAAGCCCTCGCGGCCGAGCCACCGCGCGAAGGTCATGCACGGCGTGCGCTGGCCGGTCGCCACGAGCTCGACGTCGCCCACGCGCAGGCGGGCGCCCAGCTCGAGCGAGTCGACCGGGCCACCCACCCTGAGGTTCTCACCGAACAGCCCCGGCGTGACCTCGCGCCCGAGGACGCCCGACCAATAGTCGGCCTCGTCGCGGCTGTAGGCGTACAGCGCCCGGTCCTGCCCGCCGTGGTCCTTGCGGTCGACCTGGAAGTCGCCACGCAGCCCGAACCTGTGGACCGCCACGGGTCCGGCAACGCTCCGCTTGTCGATCGCCGTCACGCCAAACTTGCCGGCATCGGCGTGGATCTCGGCCGCCGCGCACACCGCCTCCAGGGTCAGCGTCGCGCCCTGCCGCAGGGCCTCGCGTGTCTCGCCTGTCATCGCGTCACTTCTTTCCCGGTGCATCCGATGTCAGGGCCGCGACGAAGGCCTCCTGCGGCACGTCGACGCGACCGATGGACTTCATGCGCTTCTTGCCTTCCTTCTGCTTCTCGAGCAGCTTGCGCTTGCGGGTGACGTCGCCGCCGTAGCACTTGGCCAGCACGTCTTTGCGCATGGCCCGGATCGTTTCGCGCGCGATGATCCGGCTGCCGACGGCCGCCTGGACGGGGATCTCGAACTGCTGGCGCGGGATGAGTTCCTTGAGCTTCTTCGTCATCTCCACGCCGTAGCCGTAGGCCTTATCCCTGTGGACGATGGCGGAGAAGGCGTCGACCGTCTCGTGGTTGAGCAGCAGGTCGACCTTGACGAGGTCTGCTTCCTGCTCGTCGGCCATGTCGTAGTCAAGCGAGGCGTAACCCTTTGTGCGGCTCTTGAGCTGGTCGAAGAAGTCGGTGACGACCTCGGCCAGCGGCAGCGTGTAGTGCAGCTCGACCCGCTCGGAGGAAAGATAGTCCATGCCCAGCAGGGTGCCGCGGCGCTGCTGGCACAGCTCCATGAGCGTGCCCGTGTAGTCGGTGGGCGTCAGGACGGTGGCCCGGACCGTCGGCTCGTAGATGCGGGAGACTTTGCCCACCGGGAACTCGGAGGGGTTCATGACGGCGACCTCCTCCCCCGCGTCGGTGATGACGCGGTAGACGACGGAGGGGGCCGTGGCAATGATCGAAATGTCGAATTCGCGCTCGATGCGTTCGCGGACGATCTCCAGGTGCAAGAGCCCGAGGAAGCCGCATCTAAAGCCGAAGCCCAGGGCGACGGAGTTTTCGGGCTCGTAGGAGAGCGCGGCGTCGTTGAGCTTGAGCTTGTCGAGGGCGTCGCGCAGGTCCGGGTAGTCCGAGCCGTCAATCGGGTAGATCCCGGAAAAGACCATGGGCTTGGGGTCCTGGTAGCCGGCCAGCGGCTGGGTAGCCGGGGACTTGGCGCCGGTGACGGTGTCGCCCACGCGGGACTGGCGCACGTCCTTGACGCCCGTGATGAGGTAGCCGACCTCCCCCGCTGCTAGCCCGTCGGTGGGCGTGGGCTCGGGCGAGATGACACCGATCTCCAGGAGTTCGTGCACCGCGCCCGTCGACATCATCTGGATGCGCTCGCGGGGCGAAAGGCGCCCATCCTTGACGCGAACGTAGGTGACGACGCCCCGGTAGGTGTCGTAGACGGAGTCGAAGATCATGGCGCGGGCCGGCCCGTCGGTCTCGCCCTCGGGAGGCAGGACTTCGGTGACGATGCGGTCGAGCAGCTCGGGCACGCCCTGTCCCGTCTTGCCCGAGACGGCCAGGCATTCCTCGGGCTCGACGCCAAGGAGCGAGGCGAGCTCGGCGGCGTACTTTTCCGGCTGGGCCGAGGGCAGGTCGATCTTGTTGAGCACCGGGATGATGGCCAGGTCGCCCTCGAGGGCCATGTAGAGGTTGGCCAGGGTCTGCGCCTCGATTCCCTGGCTGGCGTCGACCAGCAGGATGGCGCCCTCGCATGCCGCCAGGGAGCGGCTGACCTCGTAGGAGAAGTCGACGTGCCCGGGCGTGTCGATCATATTGAGCGCGTAGGGCTCGCCGTCGACCACCCACGGCAGCCGCACCGCCTGGGACTTGATCGTGATGCCGCGCTCGCGCTCGATGTCCATGCGGTCGAGGTACTGGGCGCGCATGAGACGCTCGTCGACGATGCCGGTCAGTTGCAGCATCCTGTCGGCCAGGGTGGACTTGCCGTGGTCGATGTGCGCGATGATGCAGAAGTTCCGGATTCGCGCGGGATCGGTTGCGGCCGGCCGGATGTCGGCCGGTACGCCGGAAGATGGGACGGGCACGTTGCTCCTTCGTCGATACAGTCGCGTCCAGTCTAGTCGCACCGACGCCTGAGGCTCGCCTCGCCGCCGCGCAGGCGGACGTGAATCCGCTCGCGTGGGTGGCTGCGCGGTCGCGGACCCCAAGTGCGCGGTCGAGGGGGGCGTACGTTCGCTCAGTCGAGGGCACGCGTTCGCGCGGCTCGGCCTTGAGCGTAAAGAGCGGATTCGGCACGTGCGCAGACAGCCCGAGAGGGGATAATCAGTGCATGTTCTTCTCCTTCTTGTCTCCGGGTGCGCTCAAGGATGTCCTTCCAGTGATCGAAGGCCTGACGCGTGGGCCGGGCAAGTCGCTCGTGCGTGCCAGCCTCCTGGCCGACGCCTTCCTCATCGTCCTGGGCCTGGTCGTGGCGCGCTATCAGCCCGGTTTCTTTTCCACGTTCCTGTTCATCGTCGCTTGCCTGCTCACCTGGGCGACGGCGATCTTCGCCGTGCGCACCCAACTCCTGGCCTCGCGCATCGACCGGTGGCGCGAGCAGGGAGGGGTGACCGTCGTCGAGCAGCCGACCGCTGACTCCGAACCTTCCGATTCCCAGGACTCTCCCGCAGGCCCCTTCCCCCTGGAGGCTATCGTCATCGACGAGGACGGCCGGCCCTACTCCTCTTCGTCCCAGCGCAGGCCCGCGGGATCGGGCGACGAAGACCGCGCCCGGCTCGCCGCCGAACGCGAGCAGGCGGCGCGTCAGGCCGCCCAGCCCCGCGACACGTGGATGCCCGGTCTGGAAGCCGCCCAGCGCGCCGCCATCGCCGCTGCCGGCGGCCTCGTCAACGCCCCGTATCTCAAGGGCGATTTGCGCATAACCGTCGTCTCGGGGCTCATCTCAGCCTTGGCGATCCCCCTGGCCGCCTTCTTCTCGATCATCGCCTTCTTCGTTCTGCTTTTTTAGCCCGGCTGATCGCCTCGGCGCGGGTGGCTCGCGCGGATCGGCGGCCCGCACGGGCGGCATTGCCGCAAGCAGCACAGTATGTACTTGGATCCCCCGCCCACGCGGGCGGCGTGTGGCACGATAGGTCCATGGCACTTTCACGAAAGCTTCTCGGCAAAGACGAGAAGATCATCATCCACATGCACGAGCACATCAAAAGACTCATCCCGAATATGGCGCTGTCACTTGTGCTCGTCGTGGCGATGATCCTCGCCTTCGTCTACCTCCCGGAAGGCTGGCGTCCCACGAGCACCTACGTCATCATCGCCGTCTTCCTCGTTGCCCTCTTCGTGGTCCTCATCATTCCCTGGCTCGTCTGGCTGACGTCGACGTACACCATCACGAACCGCCGCATCATCACGCGCAAGGGAATCTTCACGAAGACCGGGCACGACATCCCCCTGGCCCGCATTTCCAACGTCGCCTACGAGCACGACTTCATCGACCGCTTCTTCAAAGCGGGCACCCTCGAGCTGCAGACCTCGGCCGACGATCCCCTCCCCCTTCACGACATCCCCAACGTCGAGCAGGTCCATGTCATGCTCACCGACATGCTCTTCAGCGACCAGGCCCACCGCAACGACCCCCACGACATCTGATGGCAAACTCATTGGGCAGATTCGCCAAGGAATTCGCGATGGCACTCGTCAAGTCCGTGGTGGACTCGCGAACGTCGACGCGAGGCTCGGGCAATCGATCGTCGTCGGGTGGGCAGCGTTCCGACTCGCAGCGATCGAGTGCGGGCTCGAAGCCCGCCACAGGCAAGTCATCGACGCGTTCGACGAAGCCCAAGGCGCCGTCGGAGTCCGCGAAGCCCACACCCCCGGGCAGGCGTGAGGCGGCCGTGGATCGCGGGGCCGTGGCCGGTGGCACGCAGACGGCGCGCACGACGGCGCAGCTTCCCGGCCCCGGTGACATCCCCAAGGTCTTCTCGGTCGCTGACCTGGGAATGCCAGACTTCGAGTACGCGCCGGATGCAAACTCCCGCCCCGACCCGGGCGAGGTCGTCTGGACCTGGGTGCCCTACGAGGAGGACCGTTCTCAGGGCAAGGACAGGCCGGTCGTCGTCGTGGCCGAATGCGAGGGGCGCATCGTCTTCGCCCAACTGACGTCCAAGGATCACGACGCCGTCGCGAGCCGCGAGGCCCGTAGCGGACGCATGTGGGTCGACGTCGGTGCAGGATCGTGGGATCGCCAGGGGCGTCCGTCCGAGGCCCGCATCGACCGCCTGCTGTGTGTGCACCCGGATCAGATGCGCAGGGAGGGCGGGCACCTGGATGAATCGCGTTTCACAGAAGTCATCGCGGCGATCCGCGCCTTTCACGGGTGAGTTCTGGTAATCTCTTTGCCTGGACTTCAGGTGCAGGTCCAGCCAAAGGCGCTTCACGGGAACCCCACTTCCCTCTCCCGCCGGCGGCGAATCCCTCACCGACCATGAACATTCATCGCCATCGCGGCGATCGAGTTGAAAGTAGAACACGTGGCAAACATCAAGTCGCAGAAGAAGCGCATTCTCACCAACGAGAAGCGCCGCCTCCGCAACCAGGCGGTCAAGTCCGAGCTGAAGACCTACGTGCGCAAGACGCGCGAAGCCATCGCCACCGGCGATGCCGAGGCCGCCGAAGCTGCCCTTCGCGTGGCCGGCAAGAAGCTCGACAAGGCCGTCTCCAAGGGTGTCATCCACAAGAATCAGGCTGCCAACCGCAAGTCCAAGCTCGCGGTTCAGGTCGCCAAGCTGAGCAAGTCCAGCTAGGCGCGCAGCATTCGAACGAAGGCGGCGGGGCTCTCGCCGCCTTTCGTCGTGCCCTCATTTCCGCCGGCACGAGTCCGCGAATCGCATAACGGTGCGGCCGAAAGACGGCGCGGAGCGGCCGAAAGACGGCACCTTCCCATCAGCTCGGCACCAGGCCCAGCCCAATCAGCGCCTCGGCCAGGCCGTCATCGTCGACGGAGGAAGTGACGAGGTCGGCCACGGCCTTTACCTCGTCGGCACCGTTGCCCATGGCCACGCCCAGGCCCGCCTGGCTCAGGATCTGAAGGTCATTGGACGAATCGCCGATCGCAATCGTGTGCTCCACAGGCACGCCCGCGTAGGAGGCCGCCTGGAGAAGCCCGCTGCCCTTGTCCGCCCCGCGGATGAGGATCTCGCCCGCAGTACCGGAACTCGACTCCGAGGAACCGGCGATGACCTTGAATCTCGCGCCGAAGAGCCCGGCCAGGTCGCCCACGCTCACGCCGGCGTCGGCCGGAATGACGAAGGTTCCCTTGGAGGCCGAATCCGGCAGTCCGTCCGCCAGCGACGGCCTGACGAGCCGTTCGTAGTCCCCCCAACGCGATCCGTCGCCGACGAAGACGTCCATGAATCCCGGCGCCTGCCACATGCCCTCCGGAGACTGCCACAACCAGAGCACGCCGAGCCGGTCGAGCTCGGCCGACACCTCCTCAATGTCCCGCCGCGCGATCCGCTCGTCGGCCACGACCTCACTGCCCACGCGCACGTAGGCGCCGCTGCCCGCGATGATCCCGCTGAAGCCGAGATCCCATATCCACGGGTAGATCTCCGGCAGAGATCGCCCCGTCGCGAGCATGAGCCCGTGCCCTGCCCGCGCAATGGCCGGCAGGATGTGCCGCGCCGATTCGGGCACACGCTGCCAGCGATCGAGCAGGGTCCCGTCGACGTCAATGAATACGAGGCGCTCCATGGAGGCATTATCCTATAGCCACCGCAGCCAAAGCCTGGCGGCCCGCCATGAGGACCGAAGCGCCAAGACGGCGGGCCTCGGCTCGTGCACGCGGCCCCTTACCCCAGCACGCCGAGCCGTTCGAGCGCCGCGGCCAGGCCGCCGTCATCGGCGGACGAGGTGACCATGTCGGCGGCGGCCTTGACCTCCTCGGGCGCGTCGGCCATGGCGATTCCCACGCCAGCTGCCCCGAGCACTTCGAGGTCGTTGATCGAGTCACCGATCGCGATCGTCTGCCCGACGTCCAATCCCAGGTGCGCCGCCGCCTCGTGCAGGCCGGTTGCCTTGCTGACGCCATCGAGCAGCACCTCACCCACGCAGCCTGCCCTCCCCTGAGTCGTTCCCGGGACGACGCGCAGTCCCCGCCCGATATCGTCGGCGAGATCCCGAAGGGTGACGGCACTACCCGCGGGAATGAGGAAGGTGCACTTCGACGCGGACTCGATCGGCCCCCGGCTCACAAAGGCAGTGACCTGCTCGGCGTACTCGGCCCACGGGGAGCCGCCGCGAAGCCCGCGGCCGGCCGTGAAGACCTCGACGAAGTTGGCCGAGACGGAGAAGGCCTCGGGGCCTTGCCAGACCCACGCGATGCCGTAACGGTCGAAGTCCGCGTTGATGCGCGCAATGCGCTCGCCGTCGATGCGCCTATCGGTGATGACGTCGGCGCCCACTCGTACGTATGCCCCGGCGCCGCCGATGATGCCTAAGAAGCCGAGGTCCCACAGCCACGGGTAGACATCGGGCAGAGAGCGGCCCGTGCACAGCATGAGCGTGTGGCCTGCGCGCTCGGCCTCGGCCAGCGCCACGCGAGCCGATTCGGGCACCCGGTGCCGGGAATCGAGCAGGGTGCCATCAATGTCGACGAGTATCAGTCTCTTCACATGCTCAGCCTATTGGCTCGCGGCCCGCCACGGCAGCGTCACGCGGGGTAATTCGGGCAGTCGGCGTCGCGCGGGCACCCGTGTCGCGCGGGCGTGGCAGCCGCTCTCGGATAATCTCGGCGAGGTTGTCGAGCACGAGCCGCGCTGACGCTCGTTCCGGCTGTGAGGCGGCAGCCACAGACTGGCGCGCCCACCGGTAACACCAACCACCGGCGGCACCAACCCCATTGCGACACCAACCACCGGCGGCCGCAGGCGTAAACCTGCGGCCGCGCAATGGCGCGCCTACCGGCAGCAGCACTCGCCTACAGGTTGGCGATGATCTCCTCGACGGACTTCTTCGCGTCGCCCAGCAGCATCTGGGTGTTCTCCTTGAAGAACAGCGGGTTCTGGACGCCCGCGTACCCGACGTTGCCCATCGAGCGCTTGAAGACGATGACGTTGGCCGCCTCCCACACGTGGAGCACCGGCATGCCGGCGATCGGCGAGCCCGGCTCCTGCGCGGCGGGGTTGACCGTGTCATTGGCGCCAATGACCAGCACGACATCGGTTTCCGCGAGGTCGTCATTGATCTCGTCCATCTCCAGGACGATGTCGTAGGGGACTTTCGCCTCGGCCAGTAGCACGTTCATGTGCCCCGGAAGGCGCCCCGCCACGGGGTGGATGCCGAAGCGTACGTCCACACCGGCCTCGCGGAGCTTCTTCGTCAGGTCCGCCACCGGGTACTGCGCCTGCGCGACGGCCATGCCATACCCGGGCGTGATGACGACGGAGTCGGCGCCCTTGAGCATCTGCGCGAGGTCGGCCGCACCGATCTCGCGGTGCTCGCCGTAGTCCCTATCGCCGCCCGACGTCGCCGCGCCATCGGAGCCGAAGCCGCCGAGGATGACGGAGACGAAGGAACGATTCATCGCCTGGCACATGATGTAGGACAGGTAGGCACCCGAGGAGCCCACGAGGGCTCCCGTGATGATGAGCAGGTCGTTGCCCAGCGTGAAGCCAGCCATGGCGGCGGCCCAGCCCGAGTAGGAGTTGAGCATCGAGACGACGACAGGCATGTCGCCGCCCCCGATGGCCAGCACGAGGTGCGCGCCGAGGGCCAGGGAAATGATCGTCAGCAAGATGAGCGGGATAAAGCCGGAGCCGACCGTGCGCGTCGAAGCGAACCAGACGATGAGCACGATCGAAGCGATGATCGCGCCGAGGTTGAGCCAGTTGCGCCCCGGCAGGGTCAACGGCGAGCCCTTGATTCGCGCCGAGAGCTTGAGGAAGGCCACGATCGAGCCCGTGAAGGTCACCGCGCCGATGAAGACGGCCAGGCCGACCTCGCCCATGTGGAAGGCGTTGTCCGGCGAGTCGCTTCCGGGTGCGTCGATGAAGGAGTTGTAGCCGACGAGGACGGCTGCCAGGCCGACGAAGGAGTGCAGGAGCGCAATGAGCTCCGGCATGCCCGTCATCTCGACCTTGCGCGCCCGCCAGATTCCGACGACGGCGCCGACTGCCATTGCCAGGGCAATGAGCAGGAAGGTCAGGGCTCCCGCGCCCGCACCGTGTGCCACCGAAACCCAGATCGTCGCGACGAGCGCGAAGGCCATGCCCACGACGCCCAGGAGGTTGCCGCGGCTCGCCGTCGTCTGCTTGGACAGGCCGGCGAGCGCGAGGATGAAGAGGATCGCCGCCACAACGTAGGCAAGCGACTGGAAACTCTGCGCGAAATCATTCGATTGCGCGGCCACTGCGGCCACTGTCGTAGGTTCCATCGTCCATCAGCTCCTCTGGAACATGTTGAGCATCCGGTGTGTGACCGTGAAGCCGCCAAATATGTTGATCGATGCCACCACCGTGGCGATCATCGCGAGCACCTGGATCCACACGTTGTCGACTCCGAGCTGGAGCACGGCCCCGACCACGATGATTCCCGAGATGGCGTTGGTCACCGACATGAGCGGCGTGTGCAGGGAGTGGGTGACGTTCGTGATGACGTAGAAACCGACGACCACCGCGAGAGCGAAGACGATGAAGTGGCTTTGCATATCGGCGGGCGCCGAGAGGATGAGCCAGGCGAAAACGCCCACGGCCGCCACCTTCCACAGCAGGCTCTTCCAGTTCCTGCCAGCGGGCGTTTCCTCGGCGGCCGGGGCCTGTTCGGGCTGAGGCTCCGGCGCGGCCGGTGCGGCGGAGACCTTGACCGGAGGCGGGGGCCACATGGCCTGGCCGTCCAGGGTGACGGTCACGCCACGGACGATCTCGTCGTCCATGTCGAGCGTGAGGACGCCGTTCTTTTCCGGCGTCGTCAGCTTGAAGAAGTTGACGACGTTCTGGCCGAAGAGTTGCGAGGCCTGGCCGGGAAGACGGCCCGAAAGATCCGTGTAGCCGATGATCGTCACGCCATTATCGGTGCGGTGGACCTCGCCGGGGCGCGTGAGTTCGCAGTTGCCGCCGGTGGCCGCACCCATGTCGACGATGACCGATCCGGGCTTCATGGCCGCGACGGCCTCGGCCGTGATGAGGAGCGGCGCGGCCTTGCCCGGGATCTGGGCCGTCGTGATGACGATGTCGGCCTTTGCCGCCTGCTCCGTGTAAACCTTGAGCGCGAGCGCCTCCTGTTCGGCCGTCATGGCGCGCGCGTAGCCGTCGGCCGACTCCTGCTTGACGGGGATTTCGACGAAGTCGCCGCCCATCGACTTGACCTGCTCGCCCACCTCGGGCCGCACGTCCGTCGCCTTGACGACGGCGCCCAGCGAGTTGGCCGTACCGATGGCCGCCAGACCCGCAACGCCGGCGCCGATGACGTAGACGGTTGCGGGCGGGACCTTGCCCGCGGCCGTGACCTGACCGGTGAAGAGCCTACCGAAGACGTTGGCGGCTTCGACCACCGCACGGTACCCCGCGACGTTGGCCATGGACGAGCGGACGTCGAGCGATTGGGCGCGCGAGATGCGCGGGACGGCGTCCATGGCGAGCGCCGTGATGCCCATCTCGCTAAAGACGTCGATGTCGGAGGCCTTGGCCCCCGGGTCCAGGCGTGAAATGAGCGTGGCGCCGGATTTGATCAGCGCTAGTTCCATATCCGAGGGGGTTTCCAGACACGTGACGATGTCCGCCCCCCATGCCTGCTCTTTGGTCACGATCTGCGCACCCGCGTCGCGGTACAGCTCATCGGGGTAGCTGGCCGCGCTTCCGGCGTCCTTTTCGACGCAGACCGTGTAGCCGAGCTTGATGAGTTTGCCGACGGTGTCCGGGGTGGCAGCAACTAGGGATTCCCCTACGCGGGGCTCCTTGGGTACGCCGATGAGCACCTTGTCTCCTCACTTAACACTGTGTGCGCAATACTTAGCGCATATGCGGCCTCGCCTCTTATTACGATGGCAGCACGTCCTAGGATAATCGTTTTGTCTAGGCGAACGCGATTGGGTACCACGAGGCCCGCTCGTTGGCTCAGGCTGCGCGCCGCTCGTCGGAGCGGTGTGCGCGCCGTCCGTTGCCGCGGGTTGCGCGCCGTCGACTTCGGTTTGGCACCCGCGTCCGGCTCGAGCGTGATGGCCGCCCGCAGGCACCACAGCTCGGCGTACCAACCGCTTGTCGCGGCATCGCCCTGATGCGCTGGGCCTGGCACCCAGGCCGGGCACGCCCCGCGTTGAGGTCCGACGCCGTTCATGTCCGCCACCGTCGACGCCCTTCAGGTCCCGCACGTCCCGCCTACCGGCAACGTCCTGTTTTCGCCCGGCACGCCGACACCGTGGCGATTCGTGGCCGGCAGACGCCGCATGATGAGCAGGCGGGAGCTCGGCGGACGGCGTCGCATTTTCCCGGCAGCACTGCGCCGATTCACTAGGCAGCCCTGCGCCATGTCGTCGAATGCGGCCGCATCGGGACTTCGGGCTCAGTGGCACTGTGAACTAGGCAGCCTACCAAGAGCCCGGACAATGCACGGGTGCTGCCGCCAGGCTTCGGGCACTCCCGCGCAGCGGCGCGTGCTGCCGCCAGGCTTCGATCGGTCCCGTCGGCTGCTTTCAGTCCCTGCCGCGGGCACCCGGCGAGCGCGGCCTTTCCCCGAGCTTCAGTCCCTGCCGCACGCGGCGGCAACCCTGAGGATCGCTCGCTCGAGGGCGAACTCGGGGTCGCGGGAGGCGCCCTTGACTTCGGCGTCGGCCTGCGCGACGGCCAGGATCGCCCGGGCCAGGCCTTCGCTCGTCCACGATCGCAGGGCTCGCTGGGCCCGTTCTCGCTGCCACGGTGCCATGGTGGGGTCGCCCTCGCGCGGCGTCTTGCTTCGCTGGCCGAGCACGGTTGCCAGCTGGCGGAGCTTGGCCGCCAGGGCCGCGACGATGGGTACGGCCGCGGTCCCGGTGGCCAGTGCGTGCCTGGCCAGAGCGATGGCCTGCCCCGCTTGACCGGCGATCGCGGCGTCGGCCACGGCGAACTGCGTCGCCTCGATTCGGCCCGCGTAGTAGGTGCGCACGGCAGTCTCATCGATCGCGCCCTCGACGTCAGCCAGCAACTGAGACGTGGCGGCGAGCAGTTCACCCGTGTCGCGGCCCAGGGCGTCGACCAGAGCCTCGACGGCGCCGCGGGTCATCTTCCGGCCGGCCCTGGCGGCGTCGGCGCGCACGAGCTCGGCCTTGTCCGCATCCGACTTGACGGCCGGGATGTCGCAGCGCTGGTAGCCGGCCGCCACGATGGCGTCGAGGAGTTTCTTGCCGCGGTTGCCGCCCTCGTGCCGGGCGATGAGGACGACGTCGTCCTGCGGGTCCGAGACATAGGCGAGGGCCTCGCTTAAGAAGGCGTCGTTCATTTTGTTCAGGCGCGTGGCCACGAGGAGGCGGGGCTCGCCGAAAAGTGACGGGCTCGTGAGCGTGGAGATGCGGCCGGGCGCGTAGGTTTCCGCGTCGATCCTCGTGATGGCGGTTTCGCCGTCGCGCTGCCTGGCCAGGTCAAGGAGGCGCTGCACGGCCCGGTCCCCCAGGATTGGCTCACCCACGACGAGCAGAACGACGGGGGCGAGTTCGAGCCGATCCCACGCCGGGCCGGTGGGCGTCTTCCGCTTGCTGGATTTGCTCTGCCGCGCAGCCATGGGTCAAGTATGTCACGCGACATCCTCGGCTGAAGGTTCGACCCCGCCCCTATCCGCGGACTCTCCGCATTGTGCGGGGCGGATGTGGCGCGGTTCTAGATGTGCGGGCACTACCCCGTTTGTACGGGCACCGCCCCGTTTTTGATGCGCTTGCCCCGCGCATCGCATTGAGCAGGGCGCGCTAGCGCGTCGGTGGCGCGCCCCTACCCCACGGGCCCGTCGCATTGAGAGGTCACCTCGCTTCCGCGGACCACGATGGTCCCGCAGGCGAGCGTGTCGTAGATATCGGCGGCGGCGTACATGTCCATGACCTTCTTCGACGGGTGACCGTAGGTGTTCTCGCCAACCGATATGAGGGCGATGTCGGGATCCGTATTCGCGGCGAGCCGACGGGACTGGTCGGCGCTTCCGTGGTGGGAGACGAGCATGACCCGCACGTCGGCCACCTGGGAGGCGAAGCGCGACTGCGCGGACTCGTCCTGGTCGCCCATTGCGAGGAGCCCTCCGGGAATGTCGACTCTCAGCGCTATGGATTGGGCGTTGGCCTCTTCGTCGCCCTGCGGCGCGTCGGCGCGCGGCCACAGGACGTGCAGGGCGGTCTGGCCATCGGTGCCGAGAGCCTCGTAGCCCCGGTGGACCGTGACGGGTTCGATTCCGCGCTCTTTGAGCTGCCCGGATAACCACTGCTCGTTGGCGCGAGGGGCCATATTGGGCGAAACCCACACCTCACCGACCTCCGCTTCCTCCAGGACCGCGGGAATCCCACCGATGTGGTCGGAGTGCGCGTGCGTGAGGACGAGGATGTCGACGCGCTTGACCCCGGCCGAGCGCAGGCAGCGCGCGGCCCGATCGCCCTCGGGACCGACGTCGACCATGGCCGTCAGCCCGTGGACGCGCACGAGCAGCCCCGCCCCCTGCCCCACGTCGCACTGAACGATGTCCCAATCATCCGGAATATCGGCGCCCTGCCCCCGCTGGCTCCAGGCGCCGAAGGCCAGCAGGGCGAGCGTCACGAGCGCGACGGCCCTCTTCCGCAAAGCGATCATGACGGCGAGTAAAGCGAGGCAGGCGGCGGCCGTGGCGAGCAGGGAAATTCCCGAGCCCGGCCAGTGCGCCAGCGTGAGCGCGACCCTGTCAATCCACCACGTGCACATGGCCGCGGGAACGAGCAGGATCGACGCCAGCACCGGGGCGAACGGGGCGAGGACCGCCGCGCCCAGCCCGGACACGGTCAGCGGAGCGACGACGGGCGCCACGAGGGCGTTCGCCAGCACACCCCAGACCGACCCGGTGTCGGTGAACAGTGCCAGCACCGGCAGGCAGGACAGCTGTGCGGCCAGCGGGATCGCCAGGGCCTCGGCCAGCAGCCGGGGCATGCGGGGCACGCGCGACGTGAGGTGATCGGCGAGGGGGCCTCCAAACACGACGATTCCCAGCGTCGCACTGGCCGATAGGAGGAAGCCGTAGCTCGTGGCGAGCCACGGGTCGATCGCGGTCACGGCGATGATGGCGATCGACAGGGACGCGACCGCCTGGGTCGAGCGTCCCCGCGCCAGAGCCGCGAAGACGACGGCGGCCATGCCGACCGCCCGCATGACCGACGCCTCGGGGCCGACGAGCACGACGAGCCCGCAGACCAATAGGCACGCGAGCCCGGCCGTGACCAGGACGTTGCGCCTACCTACAAGGACGACGACGATCGCCAGAAGGATGGATACGTGCCCGCCGGATACGGCGATGAGGTGGGTCAGCTGCGTCAGGCGCATCGCCACCTCGAGGTCGGAGGAGATCTTCGCGGTATCCCCGAGGGCGACGCCGGGCACCAGCCCCCTGGCGTGAGACGGCAGGCCCTCCAGCCGCTCGGCCAGGGCCCTGTCGACGGCGGACACCATCCGCGCGAGGGGCGTTCCCTCGCCCGAGATCTCGACCTGGCGGGCGTTGATGGATGCGGCGGTGCGCTCGGCTGCCGTCGAAGCTCTGAGCGTTCCGGCCACCGCCACCTCCTGGCCGACGAGCGCCGCGCAGTCGCCTTTCCAGACGCGGATGCGCAGGCGCGGGCTCACCGGTAGGCTGCTCCCTCCGGCTTCAAGGCTCAGCGGCCGGACCTCGTTGACGCAGGTCTCCCCCAGCGTTCTGGGGCGAGCCGTCACAGTCCCGCGCAGCCGGGCGTGCTTTCCTGCCTCGGCCGCGGCGACGATGGCCTCGTCGGTCGCGTGGGACACGTGCTCGCAGGCGACCCACCAGCCCGAGGTCACACCGACCAGGCAGGCGGCCAGAAGGCCGGGTGTCGCCCTTTCGCCGGCTCGCCCGCCGCCACCGCTTTCGTCCTCCCGCTGCCCGTCGCGCACGCGGCGCCGTCGAGCACCGATCAGGGCGATGCCCACCGCCAGCAGCAGCGGTCCGACGGCGCGGCTGCCGGAAGCCCCGAAGTGCAGCGCGGCCGCAGCGCCACCGAGCATGGACAGTGCCAGGGGAAGGAGCCTGTAATCCTGACCGGCCACGCGAAGCGCCACTAGAGGGCCACCCGGTCGCGAAACTTGTCGAGTGTGGCCTCACCAATGCCGGAGACTTCCAGAAGGTCGTCAACGCTCTCGAAACGCCCGTTCTCCTCACGCCATTCGACGATGGAGGCGGCCGTGACCGGTCCGACGCCCGGCAACTCCTGGAGTTCCTGCTCGCTCGCCGTATTAACGTTGATCTGGCCGTCCGCCTGCCCGGTGCCCGCCGCCGATTGACCGGCCGGATCGGTCACGGGCTGCTCGCCCGTCGCCACGACGTGGAGGTGGTCGCCATCGGCGACAGGAGCCGCGAGATTGACCAGCGAAGTGTCTGCTTCCGGCGTGAGACCTCCGGCCGCGGCGACGACATCGCCGATGCGCGCGCCCGCGGGAAGAGTGTAGACGCCTGGCTGTGCCACGTGCCCCGAAACATAGACGACGATCTCGCCGCCCTCCTCGCCCGAGGCTGCCGGAGCCGGTTCATCGGAGGCCCGGGGCGCCGAGGCCAGCGGGGCGCTGCGGGACGAGGAACCCTCGTCCTTCAGTTCCGAGGCACCGGCTCCCGGATCTTGAAAGACCATCCATCCCCACACCGCGAGGCATATGACGGCCATGAGGGCCGTCAGCGCCGTGACCGCCTGCCTGTCGAGACGCCATCTCGGCCTGGGGGCCGCGTCCGCGAGCGCGGCCACGTCCTCGCCCGTACCCGACGCCAGGGCCAGACTCGCCATGCTTCTGCGCGTCGGCACTTGCCCGGTCCGGCGGCCGGTCCCCTCCACCAGCCGGCCGTCATCTGCCGCCGTCGCAGGCTCTGGGGACGGCGGGGACGCGGCGTGAAAGGCGAGGGACGCGGGTGAGGCGGACGGTGGCAGGGCCGGTGCGGATGAGGCAGACATAAGTGTGGCCGGCGCCAGTGAAGCAGGCACAGGTGAGACCGGCGCGGACGAGGCCGACGCTGACGTAGCAGGCGTCGGCGAAGCTGACGCCCACGGAGGACCGACCGGCCCGGAAGGAGCAGCTCGCCCGGGAACATCACCTGGCACGTGAGAGTCGAGCGATCCGGCGACGAGGCGTGATGCTCGGCCGCCGGCCTCTCCCGGGGTTCGCGACCGACGGGCGGAATCGTCGCGGCTCCCGCCCCCATCGGCATGTCGTCCGCGGCCACCCGACGCCGGCACGGCACCGCGCTGGCCCTCCGGCCGACGCCCACGACGGCGCTCGGCCGACCCGACAAAAGCTCGCACACCCGCGTGACCGGCATGAACGTACTCGCCGCCAACGGTTCGGTCGCCTGCCGCTCCAGATGCGGGTATCTCGGCCGTCGGCTGCCCGTCGCGTTTGTCTTCCATCCCCCTCTCCCCGTGCCGGCGTCGCCTTCGCGGCACGGCGGGATCCGAAGGCGACAGGTGGGCGGCTGAGCCGCGCACCGGCTGGGCCTGCGCTCGGGAGGGTCGGATTCTGGGAGGTGGCTGTCGCATGTCACGAGTCTGACCGCCTTCCGCTCCTACCCGACGAACAGAAAGAAACCATGTGCAATAGATTCACGCGGCCCCGGCCTGTGGACCCGAACTCGATAACCACCGCCCCGGCAAGATCGCACTGCCCACGAGCATCGTTGAACTTCTGTCGGAGGCACCCAGTAGACTTCGAACATGACTACTTCAGATGCCGAGATCGCAAAGTTGCGCGCCCAGGCAGCGCAGGCTGCCGCCGAAGCAGCCGAGGCCAAAGCTCAGGCTGCCCAGGCAGAGCTCGACGCGGCACTCGCCGCGCAGACGGGCGATCGGAGCGAGGAGCACCCACCCGCAGAGCAGGCCGGCCGGGCCCCTGCGGTCGATGCGCCTGCCGGCAAGATCGACACCTCGGCGCCCAGCCCCGAGCCAGCTGAACAGGCCGAGCCGAATGAGGACGGTAAGTCGGCAGATGGGCCGGAGCCGGCAGAAGTAGCAGAAGAGCCGGAGTCGACCGATTCGGCATCGAACGGTGGCAAACAGACAGCGAACGGTGGCGAAGGGGCCGCGGACGAGGAGCCAACCGCACTGTCCGAATACGGCGAGGCAATCAGGCAGGCCTACTCCTTCGAGACCGCCTCAATGACGCTCGGCGTCTACCTGGAAGACGGCACTCCGCGTCCGGCCGCCCCCGTGGCCGTGCCGCTGTCGATGTTCAACCGCCACGGTCTGGTGGCCGGCGCGACAGGAACGGGAAAGACCCGCACGCTCCAACTCATCGCGGAAGGCCTGTCAGCCTCCGGCGTCCCCGTGTTCGTCACGGACATTAAGGGCGATCTCACCGGCCTCCTCGAGCCGGGCGCCACCTCGGAGAAACTTCTTGACCGCGCCGGAGCGCAGGGCCAGGACTGGGCGCCAGCCTCCTTCCCGGTCGAACTGCTCAGCCTCGGCGGCCAGGGGGACGGTGTTCCCGTGCGCACGTCGGTCACGGACTTCGGCCCCATTCTTCTATCCAAGGTCCTCGGCCTGAACGAAACGCAGGAGTCCGCGCTGGCCCTCATCTTCTCGTGGGCGGACTCCCAGGGTCTGGCCCTCGTCGACCTGACGGACCTGCGGGCCACCGTCAACTACCTCGTCTCCCCTGAAGGCAAGGACGAGCTCCAGGGAATCGGAGGCGTCTCTTCGGCCACGGCCGGCGTGATCCTGCGCAAAATCTCGGCCCTGCAATCTCAGGGGGCGGATTCCTTCTTCGGTGAGCCCGGATTCGAAACGCAGACCTTCCTGCGCAACGGGCCGGACGGTCGCGGCATCATCTCCTGCCTCGAGCTTCCGGATGTGTCCTCCCAGCCGGCACTATTCTCCACGTTCGTCATGTGGCTGCTCGCCTCCCTGTTCCAGGACCTGCCGGAGGTGGGCGACCTCGACAAGCCGCGCCTCGTCTTCTTCTTCGACGAGGCCCACCTGCTTTTCAATGGGGCCAGCAAGGAGTTTTTGAACCAGGTCGTCCAGACGGTCCGTCTCATCCGTTCCAAAGGAGTTGGCGTCTTCTTCGTCACCCAGTCGCCGAAGGACGTTCCCGACGACGTCCTGGCTCAGCTCGGCGCGCGCGTCCAGCACGCGCTCCGGGCCCACACCCCGGCCGACCACAAGGCGCTCAAGGCGACGGTCGAAACCTTCCCGACCTCGCCCCTTGACCTTCTTGAAATCCTACCCTCCCTGGGAACTGGCGAGGCCGTCGTCACCGTCCTCGATCCAAAGGGCCGCCCCACGCCCGTGGCTCCGACGCGCCTGTGGGCACCCGCCGCCGTCATGGGGCCGGCCTCGCCCGAAGCCGTCCAGGGCTGCATCTCCCAGTCGCCGCTCATCGACAGGTACAGGGACGCCGTCGATCCGGAGAGCGCGTTCGAGCTCCTGGCCAAGAGAGTCGAGGACGAAGCCAAGGCCAGCGAGGAAGCGAAGGCCGCCGAGCAGGCCGCCAAGGAAGCGGCGGCGGAAGAAAAACGGCGCCTGAAGGAACTCGAAGCCGAGGCAAAGGCTGCGGCCAAGGAGGCCGAGCGCGAAGAGCGGGAAGCCCTCAAGGAGCTCCAGCGCAAGGAGCGCGAGGCGGAGCGTCAGGCTGAGCGCCAGCGCAAGCGTCGCGAGGCCGCGGTGGATTCCTTCGTCCGCTCCGCCGGCCGGTCACTCGGCACCGCCATCACCCGTTCCATCTTCGGATCCAGGCGCCGCTAAGCGCATGGCAAAGCGTGCTGCCCGGATCCAGGGGCCGCTAAGCGTTAGCAGTCTGGACCGGCAGAAACGTTCCGGGCCGGCAGGGGCAATCCGGGCCGATAGCGCGCACCCGCCGTATGCCCGCGGCCGCGACCCGATACCGCGCACCGCGGGTCATACCCACGGCCGTGACCCAGGAACGCATACCGGGTACCTCTCTCTTCGCAATATGGCGAGCAAGAGAGTTAGACTGCCTACGTGCCGTCCACTGGGCCGACGTCGAGCGGCGCCAGAATCGTCGGCGTGATCCATGCGCGAGGATCACTCATAATGCGAGCACCGAACAGCGCCCGATGAGGGGAAAGCCATTGAATAAGAAGCTGGCGGCGGCCCTTGCCGTGGTGAGTCTTGCCCTGGCAGCATGCGGCGAAGCGGAAGAAACCCACACGGGAGCCGCAACGGCGGGCAGGATCTCCGACTTCACGGAGGCGGAGTACGACGACCTCAAACAGGGCGGAACCGTCACGACGGCGGTCGACGAATTCCCCGCTCAGCACATCCCCTTCCACGAAAGCTCTTCGCCAGTCAGCGACGAGCTGTGGGTCTGGTACAACCCGCAGCTGACTCTCATGGATCCCGATGGCACGTGGCACTATAATCCCGCCTACTTCGACAATGTGCGCTCCGAAGAAAAGGCCGGCAACACCGTCGTGACGTACAAGATCACCTCCGAGGCGGTCTTCAACGATGGCACGCCCATAGACATCGCGGCGTTTCGCAATACGTGGACGGCTCTCAATGGCTCGGACCCCTCCTACCCCGTCAAAGATATCGAGGGCTACGAACGTATCGTCTCCATCGAACCGGGCGCGTCGAACAAAGAGGTGGTCGTCACCTTCGACGGCGCCTACCCGTGGTGGCAAAGCCTCTTCCCCTACGTCATACATCCGGCCATCGACACCCCGGAAGCATTCGCGACGGCCTACCAGGGTCAGATACCCGCCCAGTACGGCGCCGGCCCCTACACGATCGATAGCGCCGACATAACGGCCGGCCAGATCGTCTTTGTGCCCAACTCGGCGTGGTGGGGAAACGACGGTAAGCTCGACAAACGCATTTTCAAGACCATGGACGACGACGCGGCCTTCGAGGGACTCATGCAGGGCCAACTCGACGTGGCCGACGTTCAGGACGCCGCCGCACTGGCCGAGGCGAAGAAGGCCTCGGGCATCGACATTTACCGTGGCCGCAAGACCGAGCTGTCCTTCCTCGTCCTCAATAGTGCCAATCCGATTCTCGCCGACAGCCAGGTGCGCGAAGCCATCGCCGCCTCCATCGACCGGAGCAACCTCGCGTTCGTGCTGTTCAAAGACACCGAGTACTCCGAGGACGCCCCCGGCTCGATGATGACTATGCCCCTTCGCTCCGGCTACTCGGACAACTACTCCAAGGCGGTCAGGTTCAACCAGGAAAGGGCCGCCAACCTCCTCGAGGAGGAAGGGTGGACTGAAGGATCCAACGGCATCCGCGAAAAGGACGGGCAAAGGCTCGAGTTCGTCTTCATCATCGACGAGTCGGACCCTGTCGCCGAGGCGCAGGCGGGTGCGATACGTGAAGATCTCAAGGGAGTGGGTATCAACCTCATCGTCGACAAGCGCAGCCCGAGCGACGTCGCCCAGGCGCTCGATGACAGGCAGTTCGACATCGTTCCTCTGACAATGGACTACGAAGACCCGTACGGCGTCGAATACCTCGAACGCTTCTACGGGACCTCGTCAACACTCAACGTCTCCGGGACGAGCACCTTCGAACTCGACACGAGGATCGCGGACCTTGACAAGCTCGAAACCGTCGACGAGCAGACCAGGCGGGCCAACGATATTGAGCTCGAGGCCTTCAAGCGCTTCGGGGTCATCCCCCTCGTCAACGGGCAGGATACCGTCGCGGCCAAAGACGGGCTGGCCAACATGGGGATCATGGGTTTCGCTTCGATCGCCGTGGAGAACATCGGCTACGTCAAGTGACAGCCCGACCCGCTCGGCTCTGACTCGGCCGGCCATCCATGCGACCAACTGGCCACAAGCTCCAAACCGGCCCCCCACCTCTGCGCACTCAGCCGGCCGCGGGCTCGATGTACGTGAGGGTGGCCGTCAACGAACGCGTCTCACCGACGGCCAGTGGCAGGTGCGCCGCCGAGTCGGCGCGATTGTAGGCGTCTGACAGAGCCGAACAGGGCTCGATGGCGATGGACTGGCGGGCTCCGCGCGGCAGACCGTCCCCGGTGAACACGTGGACGACGGGGGCCTCGCTCGGCTCCTGGGTCATGACGATCCTCGTGCCGCGGGCGGGGTCGCGCAACTCCGTGGCAACGACGCCGTCGTCGTCCGGGACGAGGTACGTGTAAGAGCCGTCGATCTTGAGCGAACCGAGGTAGTCGTGGCGCACCGGGGCCGATACGCCGGCGAAGGCCGAGTCGCCGGGAAGTGGGATGACGCGCGAGTCCGCGAGCACCTTGGCCCTGGCCGGGATGACGAGCGACAGATTCGAGATCCCCGTGACCCCGGGCACCCTCAGGTACGGGTGCCACCCCAGGGTCACCGGAGCAGGCTCGCCCGACGTATTCTCGACCTCGATGACGACCGAGAGGTGCTCCTCCCCCTTGCTCCCCCGTTCGAGGGAGAAAATGACCGTGACCTGCGAGTCCCACGGGTAGCCTTGGTCACCGGGAAGCTCACCGCGCAAAACCAGCGGGTGTTTGGCCCCCACACGGTGGAAGTCGACGTCCGCCACGCGCCCGCCGAAGTTCGCCGTCTCGTCCGTGCCGGGCAACTCGTACCTCTGCCCGTCGAAGGAGTAGGCTCCTCCGGCAATCCGCCCGGCCCAGGGCGCCATGACCAAGCTCCGATTGCCTACGTGGCCAGCGAGCTCGTCGCCGTCCGCGTACCCATCGATCACCTCGCGCTGCGGACGCGGCTGCCACGACAGCAGCGTGGCCCCGCGCTCGGCCACCACGGCGCTCGCGCCACTCGGCGTGGTGATGCGCCACGTGGGCATGCCGAAGAAGTCGTACGGCTCAACTTTCGTGGCGTGGGCACGCATGCGAGTTCCTCCCGATCAGGGAACGATATTGACGAGGCCGGGGGCCCTGACGATGACCTTCCTGGGCTCGCCATCAAGGTACTTCTTGACGCGCTCGGAGGCCAGGGCCATGGAGGTCAGGTCCGCATCCGTCGCGTCGGCCGCAACCTGGAGGCGGTCCCGGACCTTACCTTTGACCTGCACCACGCACGTGACCGTCTCATCAATGAGCAGGGACTCGTCCTCGACGACGGGGAACGCCTGGCGCGCCAGCGACTGCTCGTGCCCGAGCCGCGACCACAGCTCCTCGGCGATGTGCGGCGCGACGGGCGCGACCATGAGCACGAGCGCCTCGGCCGCCTGCCGGGGCACCCGCTCCAGCGAGGTCAGGTGGTTGTTGAGCACGATCATCTTGGCGATGGCCGTGTTGATGCGCATGCCGTCGTAGTCGGAAGAAACGTCCGCAATGGTGCGCGCCAGGAGCCTCGCGGTCTCGCCGTCGGGCACCTCGTCGCCGACCGTGACTCGCCCGGTCTCCTCGTCGACGATATTGCGCCACAGGCGTTGCAGGAAGCGCTGCGGGCCGACGACGGCGCGGGTCTCCCACGGCCGGGATACGTCCAGCGGCCCCATCGACATCTCGTAGAGGCGGAAGGTGTCGGCGCCGTAGTCACGGCAAATTTCGTCCGGCGTGACCGTATTCTTCAGCGACTTGCCCATCTTGCCGTACTCGCGGGTGACGGCCTCGCCCTTCCAGACGAAGGCGGGCGCACCGTCCTGGCCGGTGCCGACCTGCTCGACCTCCTCGGCCGGCACGTACTGGCCGCGCGAATCGACGTAGGCGTAGGCCTGGACGTAGCCCTGGTTGAAGAGCTTGTGGAAGGGCTCCGAGGAGCTGACCCACCCGCGGTCGAAGAGGATCTTGTGCCAGAAGCGCGCGTAGAGCAGGTGGAGCACCGCGTGTTCGACGCCGCCGACGTACAGGTCGGCGCCACCCGAGAGGTTGCCGGACTCGGGCCGCGGGCCCATCCAGTAGGCCTCGTTCTCGGGCGCGCACAGGACGTCCTCATTGCTCGGATCGGCGTAGCGGATCTCGTACCAGCACGAGCCCGCCCACTGCGGCATCGTATTGGTCTCGCGGCGGTAGGTCTTCACGCCGTCGCCCAGGTCGAGTTTGACGTTGACCCACTCATCCGCGCGGCTCAGGGGCGGCTCGGGCGTGGAGTCAGCATCGTCGGCGTCGAAGGTGCGGGGCGAGTAGTCGGAGACCTCGGGAAGCTCAATGGGCAGGGCGGACTCCGGTACCGCATGGGGGTGGCCGTCCTCGTCCCAGACGATGGGGAACGGCTCGCCCCAGTAGCGCTGGCGCGAGAACAGCCAGTCGCGCAGGCGGTAGGTCACCGCGGGCTTGCCGGCCCCGATGGATTCGAGCCAGCCGGTGATGGCAGCGATCGCCTCGTCCTTGGCCAGGCCGTTAAGGCTCATCTCGTCATTGGCGGAATCCACGGCCACGCCGTCGCCCTCGTAGGCGCCTTCGTCTAGGTCGGGCCCGTAGGGGTCGTCGGCCGGTCCAATGGTGCGGACGACGTCGAGGTCGTAGGCGCGCGCGAAGTCCCAGTCGCGTGCGTCGTGGGCGGGTACGGCCATGATCGCACCGGTCCCGTAGCCCATGAGCACGTAGTCGGCCACGAAGATCGGCACGCTGCCACCGTTGACGGGGTTGATGCCGAAAAGTCCCGAGAAGACGCCGGTCTTGGTGCGCTCGTCATCGGCGCGCTCGAGCTCGGATTTGGCGGCGGCGCTCGCGCGGTAGGCGGCGACGGCCTCGGCCGGGCTGGCAGCACCGCCGGTCCAGGCATCCTTCGTTGCCTCGGGCCAGGCGGCGGGCACGCTCAGAGCGGCGGCGTCGCCCTGGGCGCCGGGCTGCGTTCCGCCGAGGATGGGATGCTCGGGGGCGACGACCATGAAGGTAGCCCCGAAGAGCGTGTCGGGCCGTGTCGTGTAGACCTCGAGCTTGCGCCCCGCCTGAGGGACGTCGAAGAACACCGAGGCACCCTCGGACCGCCCGATCCAGTTGCGCTGCATCGTGCGGACCTTCTCCGGCCAGTCAATCGTGTCGAGGTCGTCGACCAGGCGCTCCGCGTAGGCCGTTATGCGCATCATCCACTGCCGCAGGTTGCGCCTGAAGACGGGGTAGTTGCCCCGCTCCGAGCGGCCCTCGGAGGTAACCTCCTCATTGGCGAGCACGGTGCCCAGGCCGGGGCACCAGTTGACGGGGGCCTCGCTGACGTAGGCCAGGCGATAGCCGTCGATGACGACGCCCTTCTCGGCCTCGGTCAGATCGTGCCAGTCGCGGCCATCCTCCAGGTGCCGGCTCCCCGCGTCGAACTGCTCGCGCAGGGTCTCGATCGGCCGGGCCGCTCCCCTGCCCCGCCCGTCGCGCCGCTCGGCCTCGGGGTCGAACCACGAGTTGTAGATCTGCAGGAAGATCCACTGCGTCCAGCGGACGTAGTCGATGTCCGTCGTGGCGAAGGAGCGGCGCTGGTCGTGCGAGAGCCCGATGCGCCGGAGCTGCCTGCGCATATTGTCGACGTTCTCCTCCGTCGTGATGCGCGGGTGCGTGCCCGTCTGCACGGCATACTGTTCGGCCGGCAAGCCAAAGGCATCGTAGCCCATCGTGTACAGGACGTTCTTGCCGAGCATGCGCTGGTAGCGCGCGATCGTGTCCGTGGCGATGTAGCCGAGCGGGTGCCCGACGTGCAGGCCCCTGCCCGAGGGGTAGGGGAACATGTCGAGAATGTAGAACTTCTCGGCCGCCGCCTCGCCCGCAAGGTCGCCGACGGGATTGGGGGCGTCGAAGGTCCCCTCCCTGGCCCAGCGGTCCTGCCAGCTCTGCTCGATCTCGCCCGCGAGCTCGGGCGTGTAGCGCCATCGCGTCGCGTCGGCGGCGAAGTTCTGTTCGCTCATCGTGCTCCTTCGTAGATTCTTGCTATGCCAAGGTTAGCTCAGGCGTTCGCACCTGGCATTCCTGTCCACCCCGGCCCCTGTCGGTCCGGCCCCTCGTCCACTCCCGCCCCTTGTCCGCTCGGCCGGCTAGCCCCGTAGAATCGTGGCATGAGCGTATTCTCACAAATCATCGCCGGCGACATCCCCGGCCGCTTCGTGTGGGCCGACGACGTGTGCGTGGCCATCGCCACCCACGAGCCGATCACCGACGGGCACGTGCTCGTCATCCCGCGCGAGGAAACGAGCCGTTACACAGATCTGGACGACGTGACCTTCGCGCACATCTCCGTGGTCGCCAAGCACATTGGCAGCGCGCAGATCCGGGCCTTCGACGTGCCCCGCGCCATGACGGTCATCGCGGGCCTCGAGGTCCCCCACGTGCATATCCACGTCATCCCCGCGCGCTCGGAGGCCGACATCCACTTCGCCAACGCCCGTTCCGGCCTGCCGCCCGAGGAGATCGACGCCGCCATCGAGCGCCTGCGCGATGCCCTACGCGCCGACGGCTGGGGCGACTTCGTCCCCGCGCAGATGTCCTCGCCGTGACGTGATGCCGCGGCGCACCGGCCAGCCCCGCACGGGCCTTTGACCGGGCGTCGCCCTCACTCGTCCGTCGCGCTCTCTCGAGCACGGCGCCTACTCGTCCGTGGCGCTCGCTCGGCCACCGGCCCTCACTCGTCTGTGGCCTTCTTACCCCTGCGCCAGTATCCGCAAAAGTCGATGGCGGACTTCGGCACGCCCCGCTCGCGCAGGTCCGCCCGGGCTGTGAGGACGAAGTCGGACTCCCCCGTGATGTATGCGCGCACGCCCGCATCGACGTCGGCCGAGCGCAGTGCCTCGAGCGCGGCGCCGCCGGGAGCCTGGTCCGGGTGCCTGAGCACCCATTCGACGTCGACGCAAGCCAGTTCACGGACGTCCGCCTCGTCGTCGACCTCGGCAATGGCTCGCACGGCCCAACCGCCGTACTGCGGCGTTCGCGCCAGCGTGCGCACAATGGCTTCGAGCCCCGGAATTCCGGTCGGGTCGGTGACGATCAACTGCGGCCCGGGCTCCGGCCGGAAGAGCGGCCCCTGGTCGAGGAAAGCGATTCTATCGCCCGGCCGGGCATCGACCGCCCACGCTGCCGCGGTGTAATCGCCCCCGCGATGCCCGCCCGTGGGCTCGCTCGCCTGGCGCCCGTCGGCAGGTGCTCCGCCCGCCTCGCCGCCCGTCCCGTGGAGCACGAAGTCGACGTCGATCTGCCAGCTGCGCCCCACCCGCCGCCTGGCGCGGATCGTGTAATTGCGTATGTGCGGCGCGTCTTCCTCGGGCATGGCCCGCAGCCGCTGGTACCACCCTTCGACCGGGCCGTACGGCGGATGGAGCTCGCGGCCGGGAGGAGCGAAGAACATGCGGAACCACTGATCGAAACCGGAGTCGTCCAGCTCGGCTGCGGCGTCGACGGGCTGCAGCGTCACGCGTTGGAATCCCGGCGAAATTCGGCACGAGCCCACAACTTCCAGGTCGAGCACCCTCGCCTGCATCTCTCCCCCTCCTCTTCAGCCCGATACCCTCTTTGGCCCCAGCCACGTCGCCCGCGGCGACCAGCGGGCCGACCGGCGCGCTAAGTCCACGCCGCGGCCAAGCACTTCACGCCCGCACCCGGCACATCGGCGCCAGAAGAGCCGCACCAGAAGACCCGTCAGAAGAGCAACACTAGAAGACCTGGGGCCACTGCTCCCAGAACCGGACGACGGCGATGAGCGCGATGATCACGTAGATCGCGACGACGGCGTACCACCTGCCCCCAACGATGACCTTCCGCAGCCCATCGCCCACCGGCACATGCCCGGCCTGCGCACTGCGCACGAGCACGTGAATGACCAGCGGTATTGCCACGAACCACGTGACAAGGCAGTACGGGCACAGCGATCCTTCGACGACGAACGCCTGGTACTGGAACCACACGAGCCACGCCGCGGCTGCGAGCATTCCACCGCACAGCAGGCGCCAGATCCAGGGGTGCAGCCTGCCACCGAAGACCAGCACGAGCGCCAGGGCCGTGATGCCGCTAAAGAACATGAGGCCAAACAGGGCATTCGACACCCCGAAGAAGAGCTCGTTGGACTGGGACCTCAGGAAGGACGAGCACCCGACCAGCGGATTGATATCGCAGGACAGCGCGGCCGTCGGATCTTTCAGGAGCGTCCTCTCGGCGAGGATGAGGCTCAGGGACGCCCACATGCCGACAACCCCCGCGACCAGCATGACGATCGACAACTCGCGGGGGGCGGCGCCCTGCTTCTGCTCCTGGCTCGGCAGGGCCGCCCGGTCCCCGTCGGCTGCCGCTATGTACCGCTCCAGCTCCTCGTCGCTGAGCGAATCGACATCAATCCTTGCCATGCTAGCCTCCACGTTTCAGGGCGGGCTTCAACACGCGTGAAACCCGCCCTACAGACTACATGAGTCAGTCGCTTCGCAGCCCTAGTCGCCTCGCAGCCCGGCGGCGTACCCCTCGACGAAGTCGGCGGTATCCTGCCAGTCGGACACCGCGCGAGTGTCAATGCCTAGCCGAAGCACCGGGAAGTCGTTACCCCCCTCGTCGAGCCGGTCGCCGACGAAGAGCATGTCGCCGATGGCGATCCCGGTCTGCTTGGAAAGCTCGGCGATCCCGTACGCCTTGTCGATGCCCTTGCGCGTGATGTCGACGGACGTCGACCCTCCCGAGCGGACCTCGAGGCCGGGCAGGCGCTCCTGGCAGGCGGCCCTGAGGAGTTCCTTCTTCGCGCCGTCTGGGTCCCAGGCCTTCTTCGCCTCGAGGGGCGCCTGTTGGCCGAGGGCGGAGAAGGTGATCTGGGTTGCCCGATCTTCGAGGATCGGCCCCCAGGTCTCCTCCTCCCACAGCCCGAGCATGCGGGCCTCGTCCTCGACGACGGCGAGGGCCTCGCGCCGGACCTCCTCGGGCAGCTCGTGGACGTAGACGTCCGTCCACTGCCCGCCGCGGTGCACCATGTATCGCGTGCCGCACGTGGGCATGAGGTGGAGCTTGGCGAGCTGCTCCTGGCTCGCGTCGAGGTTGGCCAGCAGCTGCGACTCGAACTGCCCGTACTGGCCGCCCGAGATGACGCAGACCAGGCTGACGTCGAGCAGGCTCCTCAGCGCAGCGGCCATCCTGCCCGGCAGCGGCGACTTGGACGGCGCGAGGGTGTCGTCCAAGTCGAAGGCGACGAGCGCGTATCGGCTCATGCCCGCGGCTGCTCGTCGGACTTGAGCGAGCCTTCGAGGATCACCCGGGTGATCGCGGGAATGAAGAGGCCCAGCGCGATGTTGCTGAGGAACTGGATGATGGCGGTGAACGTTGCCATGGCCGTGCTGTATTCGGCACTTGCCACGCTGATCATCTGGAAGAGCCCCGCAACCATGAACGCCGCACCGGCGACGAGCGCGAGAATCTGGACGATCTTGGCGATCGCGGGCGTGGCCCTGAAGGAGAAGTTCGTCGAGAAGATGCTTCCGAAACCCGCGGGCTGCTGTTGCTGGGGGACGGCGTACCCCTGGGGGGCGTACCCACCCTGGGGTGCGTACCCGTAGGGTTCCTGGCCCGGCGCCGGAGCGGAGTATGCCGAGGGTGCCCAGCCCTGCTGGGGGGCCTGCTGGTAGCCGCCGGCCGGCTGGTCGTTGAAGCCGGGCTGATCGCCACCGTAGCCGTGCGCGCCAGGATTGTTAGGGACAGTCATGTCTTACCTTTCAGATCATTCGATATGTCATCGAGACGCGATGCGCGTCGATACGGGTCATTGTGGTTGACGTTGCGGGCAGATGCCAGCCGCATGCACATATTGGGAACTTCTCCATGCATGCGCAACTGGGCCCTGGCGGGCGGCGCCTGCCGACGTCGTTCAGTCTTCAGGCAATTTGTTTGAGCAGCTGGCGAGCCAGTTCGCGCACGTCACGGCCCTCGGACAGCGCCGAGACTGCCGCACCATCGACGATCGCGACTATCAACTGGGGCGAGACATCGAGGCCGACGCGCGCCAGCACCCTGGCGATGGCGGCGTCCAGGTGGGTGCGCCCCACGGCGTAGGCACGCGCGACGGGCTTGGCCCGTGCCGCTTCCAGGAGCTGGAGGTAGTGGTTCTCCAGGGCATCCGTTGGAGGAAGGCAGGCGCGCAAAATAATGTCGATGATCTCATCGCGGGACTCCGGTACGTCGGAGCGCTCGACCTCGGAGGCGACACGCTCGGCGCGCCTGGCCCACAGTCGGATGTTGACCTTGCCGGCCTCGGCCAGCAGCTCGTCCAGGCCCGAAAAGTAGTACGTCGTCGCGGAAAGGGAGCACCCGCACCGTCGGGCCACCGCTCGGTGCGTGACGGCCACCGGCCCCTCCTCACGGATTATCTGCGCCGCAGCCTCAACGATCGCGGCGCGCCTGAGTTCACCGCGCATGCGCCTGGTGGGCTGTGTGGATGACGCTGATTTCTGGGCCTGTTCCTGGTCAATGGGCATTGGCCAACTCCTCGATTGCCTTTCGGCCTGCGTACTGCTCGACTGCGTGAGGTCGCCGCTCTCGTGACGGCGATTGCCACGCGCTCACGCTATCGCTCAAGCCTGGAAGCTTCAATCGTGCAATCGTCACAGGACGCCGCCGCGGTACTGGCGGTCGCTCGAACCGGCGGACCAGGGGCCAACAAGCAAAAGGCTGGCCGCGGATCGACGTCCGCGACCAGCCCTTTGATACTTGCGGCCCCGCGTCAGACCTTTGCCTTAGGCGCGAACTTCTCGTCGCGCCCACCGCCGGCCTGGTCGCTGCCCGCCTCACCCGGGCCTTCTTCGGCGGCGTCCACAGAACCAGCCTGCCCACCGTCCGGGCCTTCGGGCAGAGCCACGTCCAAGCGAGCGGTGTCCGCCCGCAGCCTTCGCAGCAGGTTGGTCACCAGGATCATGACGACGATCGTGAACGGCAGGGCGCCGATGATCGTCCCCGTCTGGATCGTTGACAGGGCCTCTTCTCCTCCAATGAGCAGGAGGTTCAGGGAGATGCCGACGATCATGGCGACCAGAATCGCGCGGAAGATGGCCGAGGGCCTCGCCCCCATCGTCACGAAGGACGACAGCGCATGCACGCCAGCGTCGAGCGACGTGATGAAGTAGGTGGCCACGAGCACCGTCGCCAGAATGACCACGAAACTTCCCACGAGCGGGATGTGCTCGGCCATGGCGAACAATCCCTTAGAGACGTCATCGTTCACGGCTTCGGAGATGGCTCCGTCGGTCTGGGGGTCGTACCTCAGGGCGGTTCCGCCAAGGATGGCAATCCACACGACGACGATGACCGAGGGGATGGCAATGACGCCCAGGATGAACTCGCGAAGCGAACGCCCGCGCGAGATCGAGGCGATGAAGGAGGCGACGAACGGCGAGAACGCGAACGTCCAGCACCAAATGAACACCGTCCACGTCCCATTCCACGTGTCACCCATCCCTGCCGTTGCGGGGTCAGTGTAGAAGGACATGTTGAGGAATCGGTCGATGTATTCCCCGAAGGACTGCGGCAGCAGGTGCAGCAGGTACACCGTCGGGCCAAAGACGAAGGCGACGACGATGAGCAGGATCGACAGGATCGAGTTGGCCTCCGATACCCGCTTCATCCCCTTGTTCACACCGTAGAACACGGAGACGCCCGTGATGAGACCGATGACGGCGATGACCGTCGCCTGCACGGCTCTTGAGGACTCTATTCCGGTCGCTGCCTCCAGTCCGGACGTGAGCTGGAGGGAGGCGAATCCGAAGGACGTCGACAGCCCGAACACCGTCGTGATGATGGCGATGAACTCAATGACGACGCCGGCCGGACGGCGGGCCTTGTCACGGAAGAGGTCCTCGCACGCCCCGCGGAACGTCGGCTTCTGATTGCGATTGTGAGTCGAGTAGGCGATGCACACCGCCACGATGCAGTAGATGGCCCAGCCGGTGATGGCCCAGTGGAAGTAGGACCACCCCAGCGCACCGTCATCGGTACTCCGGTCTGGCGTCAGCGGGTCGCCACCGTCTTTGATCATGATCGGCTCGGCGACCGACCAGAAGATGAGCGCCACCCCCTGCCCGCAGGCAAAGAGCATCGAGTACCACGCGAACCGCGAGTACTGCGGCCGCGCACTCGGCCCGCCCAGCCGGACGCCACCAAAACGGCTGAACGCGAAGTACAAGCAGAAGACCAGCGCAAGCAGGGCCATGACCACGAAGTACCACGTCGTGTACTGGTTGACCCACGCTCGCACACCCCTGATGATGTCAGCCGCGGTGCCGGAAAAGGCAAGCGCCAGGACGACGACCAGCGCGATGACGACGACGGCCGTCACGCGGATCAGGAGGTCGTCGGCCCGTCGATGCTCCGCAAGCGGATCATCGAGCTGCCTGACGTCGAGTTCGTCGTAACGCTGCTCGGTGTCAGAACTCACGCTCAATCGCCTCCACCATTCCATCGGAGGCAACCTGTAGGAGGATCTCCCCCTTCTCGCGCGTCGCATTCGCCGCGGAGGAAAGACAGCCAGACTCCGGCGTCAGATCCGGATTGATGGGCAGGATGTCGTAGTTAGGCATAACGGCGGGAGGAGCATCGATGACGGCGTCCATGTTCACCATTTCCGGATGCAGAAGGAGCATGAGCGACGTCTCCAGGACGCCCCCGTGCTCCAGGTCCCATCCGGTAAAGCCCTCGGGGTAGAGCTTTTCGATGGTGTCGTCGCCCACGAAATCCCAGTAGGACAGGAGCACCGCCTTGGCGTCGTCGATACCCTGGAGCTTGAGCTCGCGCAGGGCTAGGTCGACGCCCTCGAATAGGAACTGGTAGTTCTCAAAATGGCCGTTGCAGAACACGAACTTGCGAACGCCGTGAGCGGCCAGCTCGAGGGTGATCTCCTTCGCGAGGCTAATGAACGTGGTGCCGGTGAGCGACGTGGTGCCGCCCAAGTGGTAGCCGCCGCCGGACCTTTGCTGAGACTTGTAGCCGAAGCCGATCTGCGGGCCGACGATGCCACCGACCTTCCTAGCGACGGCCTCAGCCATGTCCCCCGAGAGGAGCTCGTCCACGCACAGGGGCATGTGCGGGCCGTGCTGCTCGAGGGAACCGACTGGAATGATGACCACGGGATTCTCGGCGACGCGCTCACGGTACTGGAACGCGTCCATGTACTTCATTCTTACAGTGTCCATCACTTCACTCTCTCTTAGACAGACTCACTTATTTCTACACCTTCATTTTTTCGGCTTCCAGCGTGGGCTGTCCCCCGGGTGTTTCGTTTTCATTGGCCGCGTCGCCGCTTTTGATCTTTTTGCCGTTGCCTCTAGTCGAGAGGTAGACCTGAGAGACGCCTCCACCGATAATGAGGAGGCCACCGAACATCTGCAGGAGCGTCAGGCTTTCCGAGAAGAGGAAGAAGCCGAGCAGCGAGGCCATGATGGTCTCCTGGTAGGAAATGGTCGCCAGTTCGCCAGCCAGGAGGATGCGGGCAGCGACCGTCAGGAAGTAGAAGGCGCCGAAGCCCGTGATGAGCGCCGCGATGACGAGCACGGTCCATGACTGCCCGTCCATGCTGGTAATGCTCCAAGCGTGGGTGACCTGCTGACCGTCGGCGTCCCTGACTGCTTCGGGAACCCCGTTGGCGTTCCTTTCGCGCAGCGGGTAGGTCAGGCCCGACCAGCGGAAGAGCAGCATGATCGCGATGGTTCCGGCAGCGAACATGAAGTTAAACCAGGAGCGGACGTTCGAGTCGAAGTCCGTGCGGTAGCGCGACACGAACAGGTACAGGCCGTAGGCAACGCCAGAAAGCAGTGCAATGAGGTTTCCGGTCATGTACTGCGGATCCAGGTCGAGGCCGATGCCGTTTTCCGAAATGACCTGAACGATGAGCAGAGTTCCGACGAGAACCGCCGCGAGGGAGCCGAGCATTGAGAGCTTGAACGGCTCCTTGAGGAATATCGTTGCGAGAATCGTCGAGTACACCGGCCCCGTGTAAATGAGGAACGAGGCATTGGCCAGCGTCGTGTACTGGGTCGAAATGACGTAGAGCGACGAAAGCAACCCTAGGAAGATACCCGAGAACAGGATCGCGGGAGAGAACCTCTGCGCCCTAACCTTCTTGAAGCCGCCAATGAATACAAAGATGACGGTCATTCCGATGAAGCCGGTGAAACTACGGCAGAAGGCGATGAAATCGCCCGGTGCATTGATGTAGCGCGCGAAAGCCCCAATGCCACCCATGAGGGATGACGATAGGAACATGAAGCCAAAGCCCTTGAGCTTTTGCACTGACTCGGAATTCACTTGAATATTCCTTTCCACGACGGCACCAACGATGCTGGCTGCCGCAACCCGGCCCACCTTCCACGAAATCCGGTGTCCTGCCGGCAACGTGCTTCGGGCGCTGTGGTCGTTGTTTGTGTTATTCGCCGTGCGTTCAAGAGAACGCACCGGCTCGGCCGTCGGCAGTTACCACTGACGGCCGAGCCGTCTTCCCCGGCCTCGATCGAAGATCCAGGTCAGAGAAAGCTTGTATGCGCTATATACCGGCCGAGACCTTCTCGACGCTCTCTCGCTCCTCGACGTCCTCGCCTGCCGAAGCATTCTTTGCGTTCTTTCGCGAGGTCATATCGATGACGATCGGCGCGAGGCCTCCACCCACGATCAACAGTCCCCCGAGGATACCGGTGCGCGTAAGGGTCTCGCCCCACACGAGCAGACCGCAGAGGATCGCGACCGGGCATTCCCAGTAGGCAATGGTCGAGTACTCGACGGCAGGAAGATTCCGGCCGGCAACCACGAGGAAGCCGAGCGCGAAGAGCCCGCACACGAGGAAGAGCCCGACGGCCCACGCCCAATTCCTCCCCTCGAATGTCGACACACCGTGCCACGGCCTGAGTATGATCGACATGCTCAGGGTCGCGACCATCGCCCAGAAAAAGTTCCAGACTCCTCGCACGACCGAGTCGATGTCCTTGCGGTAGCCGTTAAAGAACATGGCCAGTCCGTAGAAGACACCGGACGCCAAACCGAACATGTCTCCCAGGCCCTTCTGCGGAAACTCGCTCGACGACGTCGAAAGATCCAGTCCAAAAAGGCGGTCGCCATCAAAGTCGATGACTCCGATCGTCAGCAACATTCCGATGAAAACGAGGAACAAGAAGAAGGCGGAAAGAGGCTTAATCTTCTCCTTACGGAAAATGGCCGCCAGAATCGTGCAGAAGAGCGGGCCGGTGTAGATGAGGAAGACCGCGTTGGTAATGGAGGTCATGAGGGTGGAGGAAATGTAGAAGCCCAGGGATAGGCCAATGCACACTCCACCGAAAATCACGGAGGGACTAATGCGAGTTGAGCGGAATAGGCCGGCCTTCTTCGTCAGCCACAAAATGAGGAGGAATCCAATAAGACCCGTTGTCATGCGGCCAAACGCGAGGAATGAGCCGATGACGGACTTGTCGTCTTCCGCCAGGCCCGAGGTAGCTCCACGGCTGAGGGTTCCCACCAGGCCCATACCCGTGGCGGAAAGGAGCATGGCGATAGCGCCAAGCTTTTTGTTCATACGGTAGTCACTGGATGCGCGTGTTACGACGTCGGTGTCGGACATGGCGTTTCTGACTTTCTTTGCGGGGCTTTGGTGGCCCCGCAGCAAAGCTGCGAGGCCACCAAATCGACACTCAGACGAGCGTCGGATCTTCGATCTGGTTCGGGAAGTAGTCCTCGCAAGTACCCTCGCGGTAGACGTCCGCGGTCGCACAGTGCAGACCGCCGCCGAAGGCGTAGGCATCGCGGAACGGAACCGGGATGACGTTCATTCCCAGTTTGTCCATCTGCTCCATCTGGTGGACCTCGCTGGCCTCGACACACACCGTCTTGTGGTCGATGACCAGGCAGTTCATGGACAGCCACACGGAGGAGTAGCACAGCGGAGGCGGCGTGTCGTGCGCCGGCATTGCCGCGTCGACGATCTGCCAATCGTTGGCCTCGAAGATCTTGCGCTGCTCCTCGGGCAGGCGGCGGTGCGGGTTGTTGATGATCAGGCCCGGACGCAGCGGCACGAAGGTCGCGTCGATGTGGATCGGGTAGGGATCACCGGGGAAGTTCACCGCGTGTACCCGCAGCTCGGGGTAGTAGCGCTTGAACCACTCCATGGCCTTGCGGTTAGTGGTCAGGCCGTGCTGGATGAACAGGTCCTTGCCAACGCGCATGACGTCGGCCGCGTCCCACATGGGCTCAACTTCGGTCGTGACGAAGTCCTTGTTGGCCGTACGCTCGAGGCGCTCCTCAAGGGAGATCTTCTCGTCGTAGTAGTTGTGCTTGTAGGACTTGTCGGTCAGGCGCGGACGGGGTGCCTGGGTCCACTTGAACTCCGGATCCTCTTCGAAGTACTCGTTCATGAGGTCCCAGTAGGCCAGGTACTCGAAGTAGCGGCAGCGGAAGGAATTCGCCGAGGACATGATCTCGTTGCCGATGGTGAGCAGGATGTCACGCGGAGGCATCTGCGTGAATCCAGACTCCGTGCGGAAGTCAGGCGTCGTAATGGCCTGGTTCCACTGCAACGGCGTCGGACGATCCACCTTGACGCCCAGCCCCTCGAGGATCTTGACGTAGTTATCCAGCTGCTCATTGGCGGCCTCGACCGTGGCAGTGGGGCGCGGGCCCCACATGCCGCGCATCTCGGAATCGATCGGCACCTTCTCCGAGGTTGCGGGCTCCTCCGGCGGAATGACGGAGAAGTCTGCACGGCCGACGATGACGTGCTTGAGCGGGTCAAAGTCGTTCCATGAGTTGACAATTTTAGCCATTTATCTAACTCCTTCTCATTTCCGGCAAGCTACTTCGCTTACCGGTTTGTGGACGTGTGAGCGTCCATCGGTTTCCTCCAAACAGCCGGTGTCGAAGGAAGTTGGGTCTCGTGGGGCCGTAGTCCGAAGGCCCACCGCCCCACGAGTGAATGTTACGCCGGGTACTTGCCGTCGCGAGTGATGATCGTTCCGGCCTGACCAGCGATGATCTTCTGGGCGTCCGCCAGGCGGCCGATGGCAGCGACGCCACCGGTAGCCTCAACGAACTGGCAGGCGGCCTCGACCTTGGGACCCATGGAACCGGCGGCAAAGCCCTTGCCACGCAACTCCTGCGGGGTCGCCCGGGTGATTTCACTCTGCTCGGGCGTACCGAAGTTCTCCATCACGGCGGGAACGTCCGTCAGGATGATGAACATGTCGGCTTCGAGCTCTTCGGAGAGCACGGCGCCCGAACGGTCCTTATCAATCACGGCCTCGACGCCGACGAGCTTACCGTCGACGCGCTTGACCGGAATACCGCCACCACCGGAGCAGATGACGGTCGTGCCATTGGAGACGAGCTCCTTGATGGTCTTGATCTCAACGATCGACTTGGGGATCGGCGAGCCCACCACGCGGCGGAAGTATTCGCCGTCGGCCTTCATGACCCAGCCGCGTTCGGCCTCGAACTCCTTGGCCTGCTCCTCGTTGTAGACCTCGCCGACGAACTTCGTCGGGTTGTCGAAGGCCGGGTCGTCGGCGTCGACCAGCGTCTGGTTGACCGTGCAGACGACCTCGCGGTCCGGCAGCGCGTTGCCGAAGGCGTGCTGCAGCCAGTAGCCGATCATGCCCTGGGTCATGGCGCCGAGGGTGTCGAAGGGATAGGGCTCGGAGAGCTTCGCATCGTTGGCCGACTGGAGGGCGATGACGCCGACCTGCGGGCCATTGCCGTGCGTGACCACGAGCTCGTGCTCGGCCGCCAGGGGCGTGAGCGCGTCAACAGCGATGTTGACGTTCTCAATCTGGGCCCTAGCGTCGGGTTTCTGGCCGCGCTCCAAAAGAGCGTTGCCACCAAGTGCAACGACGATCCTCATCTCTCACTCCCCAAGGGTGGCGACCATGACCGCCTTGATCGTGTGCATGCGGTTCTCGGCCTGGTCGAAGACCACGGAAGCCTCGGACTCGAACACGTCGTTGGTCACTTCCATCGACTCCAGGCCCGTCTTCTCGTAGATGTCCTCGCCCACAACGGTGTTGCGGTCGTGGAACGCGGGCAGACAGTGCAGGAACTTGGCGTTCGGGTTGCCCGTGGCGTCCATGAGCTCCTGGTTGACCTGGTAGTCCTTGAGCAGGGCGATGCGCTCGTCCCAGACCTCCTTGGGCTCACCCATGGAGACCCACACGTCGGCGTAGAGGAAGTCGACTCCCTTGACACCTTCCTTGGGATCGGAGGTGTGCGTGATCTTGCCTCCGGTCTTTGCGGCGATCTCCTTGGCCTTGTCGATCCACCTCTGCTCATTCCACAGCGACTCAGGGCCGACAATGCGCACGTCCATGCCGAGCATGACGCCCATGATCATCAGCGAGTTGGAGATGTTGTTGCGGCCGTCGCCGAGGTAGGCGAAGGAGATCTCGTTGTAGGGCTTGCCGGAGTGCTCCTTCATCGTGAGCGCGTCGCACAGCATCTGGGTCGGGTGCCAATCATCGGTCAGGCCATTCCAGACCGGAACCCCGGACAGCTCGGCGAGGGTCTCGACGTGCGCCTGGGCCTTGCCGCGGAACTCGATTCCGTCGTAGTAACGGCCGAGCACGCGAGCCGTGTCCTCAACCGACTCCTTGTGACCCATCTGCGAAGATACCGGATCCAGGTAGGTGATCTTCGCACCCTGGTCGTAGGCCGCAACCTCGAAAGAGCAGCGAGTACGGGTCGACGTCTTCTCGAAGATGAGCGCGATGTTCTTGCCCTTGAGGTGCTGCTCCTCCGTGCCGTTCTTCTTCGCGGCCTTCAGCTCCTCAGAGAGGTCGAGCAGCGAGAGCCACTCCTCGGGGGTGAAATCCAACTCCTTGAGGAAGTGACGACCGTATAGCTCGTGCTTCATTCAGTTCTCCTTATATCTGAGTAATTCACGAAATAGGATGGTTTTCCCTAGATCCCGACACGCTGCGTCGGGCAGGACATGCAACGCGGACCACCACGTCCACGGCCGAGCTCGGAACCCGCGACCGATAGGACTTCGATGCCCTGGTCACGGAGGTAGGAGTTGGTTGCAACATTGCGCTCGTAGCCAACCAGCACGCCCGGGCGAATAGTGAGGAAGTTGCATCCGTCATCCCACTGCTCACGTTCGGCGGCGATGGAGTTCTGCGGCGTCGTCAGCACGCGAATCTCCTTCAGGCCGAGGGCATCGGCGATGACATCGTGCATCTTGTCCGGTTCGTTGAATGTGACGTCCAGCTTACCCGACGACTCCCCGGGGCGAATCGTGTTGGAGGCCAGCATTCCGAGATTGCCATACTTGGTGAACGACTCTTCGTCGACCATCGTCATGACCGTGTCAAGGTGCATGAGCGCCCTTTCCGACGGCATGTGCAACGCGATGACCTGATCGGCACGACCGGAATCAAAAAGCTGCCGAGCCAATCGCTCCACACCCTGCGGGGTCGTGCGCTCGGACATTCCGACCAGCACCTTCCCGCGTCCGATGACCAGGACGTCTCCGCCTTCGATGGAAGCGGGACCTTCCCCGTTACCGGTGCTCCAGCGATTGAACTCGGCATCTGCGAATCTGGGATTCCAGCGGTACATGGCTTCGAAGTTCACCGTTTCGGGACGACGAGCCGGCATTCGCATCGAGTTGATTGCCACGCCGTCGTACACCCAACAGGACGTGTCGCGCGTGAACAGATGGTTCGGCAGCGGCGGCAGAACGAAGTCATCCTGTCCGAGCATATCGAGTACCACCGATTTGGGATCTCCGACCTCGTCGAAGAGTTCCTGCTTCAGCAGGCCACCGACCAGAACCTCGGCGAGCCTGGACGACTCGAGGCGATCGGCGTAATTGCGAAGCGCGTCTGTGGCGGAAAGTCCGAATTTCCGCTCATCAATGATGTAGTCGAGGATGTACTTGCGTGCCTCCGGAATGTCGAGGGTCTCGGTGAGCAGATCCTGGAACAGGAGGACTTCAATCCCTTCGTCACGCAGCAACTGAGCGAAACCGTCATGCTCCTTCTGCGCCTCTTCCAGCCACACGATGTCATCGAAAAGAAGCTGATCCTTATTCGATGGAGTCAGCCTAGCAAGTTCGATCCCAGGACGATGAAGGATCACCTGGTCAAGTTTGCCGACCTCAGAATCGACGCGGTACGTCATTGTTCCTACGCTTTCTCGTGCGTTCCACATCAGGTGCTTGCAGTCTGCCAATACTTAGTACTTACGTACCAGGGCCTTTTGTCCTGGCGTCCCGAAACACCGGAATATTTGCGAATATTTCCGGTACAACCGTACCTGATTGGGTGCTCGCTGTCACGTTCACTCGGTATCGAACGCCACATTGCGTTTTCTCACCACGGCATTACCTCCGTCCAGAAATGACGGACCAATGAAGCGGCGCTCGCCTCAGACAATCTTCGCGCCAGCTTCACTCTACGAAACACATCGAATCGAAACGATTAGCCCATCTGGAACCGACGATTAGACCGGATCGGCCAACCTTACTGAAGTTCCTGCGGGTCACCTGTCTTTCCCCGCGGTTAACCTCTCCAGACGGGCGGGCCGAACTTTGTGGCTCCGTTCACCTTTGCCCGTCAGCCTCGCTCGTGCCCCGACGGAAGCCACTGCGCAATGCGACAGTGCATGTGAAGCGCCTGGCGGGATATGCCGACAGGACAGGGACAGCCCACCAGCGCGAATCACGGGCACGAGTATCTCGACACCGTAGCAGAACGCCACGCCGGCATCCCAACCACCGCAAAACCAACTCGGCGGGGAAATCGGCACCGCGAGTGCCGCCGGGCTAAACTGAGCAGCGAAGTGTGCTGCGTTCGGCAGCACATCGTCTGCCTCGACCATTACGACATCAACGTCGACCACTTACGACCCGAAGGAATGCCATGGCAACCCCCCACATTGCCGCCGAACCAGGAGACTTCGCTCCCGCCGTCCTCATGCCGGGCGATCCCCGACGCGCGGAAAGGATCGCATCGCTGCTCATGCCCGACGCCCGCAAGGTTTCCGACGTGCGCGGCATCGGCGGCTACACGGGCACGCATAACGGCAAGCCCCTGTCCGTCATGGCCTCCGGCATGGGCCAGCCGTCCCTGGCCATTTATGCGACCGAGTTGTACTCCTTCTACGGCGTCGAACGCATCGTGCGCGTGGGCACCTGTGGAGGCCTCTCCCCCGCGGTCACGGTTGGCGACGCCGTCATCGCGATTGGCGCGCATACGGACTCGACCCTGGTCGACGGCGTCTGCCCCGGCATCCGCTTTTCGGCAACGGCATCCTGGAACCTTCTCAAAGCTGCGGCCGACGCCGCGGGCGACGACCCGGCGGTCAAGATCGGCCCGGTCGTCTCACGTGATCGCTTCTACGGCAACGACGAGGCACAGACGAAGCGCCTCGCCGCGTTGGGAACGCTCGGCGTCGAAATGGAGGCCGCCGGCCTGTACGCCATCGCCGCCGATCTCGGCAAGCAGGCGCTGGCCGTGCTGACGGTCTCGGACCACCTATTCGACCCGTCCGGAGACATGGATGCCGAGCAGCGCGAGACCAACTTCCACAGAGCGCTGGAACTGGCCGTCGCCGCGGCCCTTTCCTGAAGCCCTCGGCAATGGTTGGCTAGAGTCACCATGGCACTGTCGGCTTCGCACGAGGACTATCTTCGAACCATATGGAAACTCGACGAGTGGCAGGATCACCCCGTCACGTCGGGCGAACTCGCACGCGCACTCGGCCTATCCCCCTCGACCGTGACGGAGGGCGTGCAACGGCTCGTCACCATGGGACTCGTACGCCACGCCAGATACGGCAAGATTTCCTTGACCGACCAGGGCCGAGTTGAGGCCGCGCGCATGGTGCGCATCCACAGGCTCATCGAGACGGCGCTCGTGACGTGCCTCGGATACTCCTGGGACGAGGTGCACGACGAGGCAGAGAAGCTGGAACACGCGGTCTCCGACGCATTCATCGCGCGCCTTGATGCCACCCTGGGGCATCCCACGCACGACCCTCATGGCGACCGGATACCCCAGCCCGACGACATGACATCCTCGACCTCCCCGCTCGTGACGCTGGCCGACCTCGGCGCCGGCTGCACGGCGACCATCGAGCGGGTAGCCGACGACGACCCGCAGATCCTCAAGGCCCTCTTCGAGCTCGGCCTGCTCCCCGGGGTGCGCGTCAGCGTGGTCAGCACGCAACGTGGCCTTGGCCTCATGACGATCGAGGTGCAGACCGAGAGCCCGAAGCCAAGGGCCGATATCGCCATGAATGTCGCCACCGCCATTGCCGTGATCAACGTCGCCGACCCCCAATGAAGACGAAATCGACATAGGCCCGCGTCACGACGTCGGCCTCCTCGTCGAGCATCAGTTCGACCACATCCTGGACGGTGTCGCCGCACCACCCACGCGGGCATTCGACGGCATGCTCCGCATCCCGCCCGACGGCAACGACTCGTACGCCCTCGATATTTCGTTCTAATGAAACATTGTCCATGCGCGCCAGTATCTCCCGGGGGTCCGACGAAAAAACGCCGCGTGAATGGGTTCGGTTGCCATGGCCTTGATAGTCCAGTTGCCTCGTCCCTGGCAGCACCGGCCCCGTGAGGCCAAACACAACGACGAAGCTCACACGTTCGACGACTTGTTCAAGTTTGTGCTGCCGTGTTTAACTCATCCTGTTCATCAAGAGCAGCCGAAAGACGTGGCTTGACGACGCTGCAGCAACCCGGAACGCCGGGTGCTTCTGCCACGATCGATGGAGGATTCATGATTCAGTTAAAGAATGTGCGCAAGGTCTACCCGCGACGGGGAGCCGAACCCGTCGTCGCACTGAACGGAATCGATCTAACCATCCCCGCGGGCGACATCCACGGAATCGTCGGACAGTCGGGCGCGGGCAAATCGACGCTCATTCGCTGTCTGACCGCGCTCGAACGCCCAACGGAGGGCGAAATCCTCGTCGACGGCGACAACCTCGCCGCACTCAGCCCGACGCAGCTCAGCCAAGCACGCCGTAAAATCGGAATGGTCTTCCAGGGAGGCAATCTCCTCGATTCCCGGACGGCCTCGCAGAACATCGCCTACCCGCTCAAGATCGCCGGCGTGCCCAAGTCGCAGATCCCCGGGCGGGTGGACGAACTGCTGGCCGTCGTCGGCCTGGCGGACCGCGGATCCTCCTACCCCTCGCAGCTGTCGGGCGGGCAGCGCCAGCGCGTCGCCATCGCCCGGGCCCTGGCGACCAACCCCGCCGTGCTTCTGTGCGACGAACCCACATCTGCACTCGACACGGAAACCACCAACCAGATCCTCGACCTGCTGGCCTCGGTCCGTGAATCCTTCGGCGTCACCGTCCTCATCATCACTCACGAGATGAGCGTCGTGCGGCGAATCTGCCGGTCGGTGACCCTGCTCGATCACGGGTCGATCGCGGCCACCGGCTCGGTCGAAAGCGCTGTCTCCGATGTCGACTCGCTCCTGTCCAAGCAGATCGTTCCCAAACCCCACATCAGTGCCGACAGCGTCGGGTCAGCGACGGTCATCGACGTCGCCTTTACCTCCCGCCCCGGGGAGCCCACGGGAGCCAACGTGCTGAAGTTGGCCGCCGAGTTGAGGGCGGACGTCAGCGCCGGCACATTCGAGACGATCGGTTCGACCCAGGTGTCGCGCTTGGCCCTGACGATCGACAACTATGAGACGACCGCCGCCGATGCGCTCAAGCACTTCGGCGCCCATGGCATCGTTGCGGAGGTGCGCCAATGACTCCCGAGATCCTCGCCGACGGCACCTGGTTCAATCATCCGGCGATTCAAAACGACCTCCTCAGTGCCACCACCGAAACATTGCTCATGGTCTCGATCGCCACCGCCGTGGCCATCGTGTTCGGCGGCCTGCTAGGGGTCATCCTCACCGCCACGCGCAATGGCGGGGTCCTACCGTCGCTGGCGGTCAACGTGGTCATCGACTTCGTTGTCAATGTCGGGCGTTCGATCCCCTTCGTCATTTTCATGTTCCTGCTCATCCCGTTCGCGCGCTTCCTCGTTAACACGGGAACGGGCTGGCTGGGGGCGACGGTTCCTCTGGCGGTAGCGGCCATCCCGTACTTCGCCAGGCTCGTCGAATCCAACCTGGACGGAGTGGACCATGGCAAGGTCGAGGCCTCCCAGATGATGGGCGCCTCTCGCAGCAGGATCCTCGCGGGCGTGCTCGTGCGCGAGGCGCTTCCCGCCCTCATCCAGTCGGCGACGATCCTCATCATCACGCTCATCAGTTATTCGGCCATGGCCGGTCTCATCGGAGGCGGCGGTCTTGGCTCGCTGGCACAGACCTACGGGTATTACAACAACGACTGGGACGTCGTCATCATCATCGTGGTCGTCATCGTAGCGATGGTCCAGATCGTCCAGTGGGTCGGCAACATGCTCAGCCGGCTGGTAGACCACCGCTGAGGGACTACCCGCCGGGATCTCGCGCCGGGCACCCGCCCGCGCTACCTCCGCACCACAACGGGTCGCGGCGAGGCCGCCGCCCGCACACCTCGGCACGGCGCTAGCGCGTCCGTGCCCATACAAGCGAAGGAAAACCATGAAGTCATTCAAAGCACTCGCGTCTCTCACCGCCGTGGCCGCCCTGGCGCTGTCCGCCTGCGGCTCATCTGATAGCTCTGACTCATCCGGCGGCTCGACCAAGATCGTCGTCGGAGCCTCCCCCGTTCCCCATGCCGAGCTCCTCGAGCACATCAAGGATCGCGCCGCCGAAGAGGGCATCGACTTGGAGATCAAGACCTACGAGGACTACGTGCAGCCCAATAGAGCCCTGAAGGACGGCGACATCGACGCCAACTTCTTCCAGCACCTTCCGTACCTCGAAGAGGAGCAGGCCTCCAAGGGCTACAAGTTCGAGCACGGCGAGGGCGTTCACATCGAGCCCTACGGCGTCTACTCGGAGAAGATCAAGGACATCAAGGACATTCCCGAAGGCGCGACCATCGCCGTCACCGACGATCCCTCCAACCAGGAGCGCGCCCTCAAGCTCCTCGAGGACAACAACCTCATCAAGCTGCCGAAGGACGAGACCGCCACGATCCACAACATCGCGGACAACCCGAAGAATCTCAAGTTCACGTCCGTCGCTCCGCCGTCGATCCCGAAGGTCCTTCCCGATTACGACGCGGGAATCATCAACGGCAACTACGCCCTGGAGAACAACCTGAAGCCTTCCGAGGACGCCATCTACCTCGAGCCCGGCGAGGGCAACCCCTACGCCAATATCCTCGTGTGGAGCTCGGATGCCAGCGGCGAAAAGCTGGAGGCCATCGAGAGGCTCGAGAAGCTCCTGCACAGCGATGAGCTGTCGAGCTACATCAAGGAACACTACTCCGACGGCGAGATCATCCCGGCCTTCTGACGAGTCGCCGGTACAGCGTCTAGCTCGTGAGGGCAGGGCATCCCGCTGACCGGGAGCGAGGGTGACACTTGTCACCAGCGGGCCGACCGGAATGTGCTTCTCGCTGAGGGTGCTCCTCACGAGAGCGCCGGGCGGAAAGCGCTTGTCGCGAGCGGGGACCGGAAGGTCCGCGGATTGTCGCCGGGGCGGGTGGGCTTAGGCCTTCCCGCCCCGGTTTCTTGCGCGCGACTCGCGCCTTCCACGTCGCCCCTGTCCTTGCCGCCCGAGCCGCTTTGGCGCCTCGACCTTGCTGTCGCCCCTGCCCGAGCAGTCTTCGCCCCTGCCCCGGCTTTCGGGCCTGTTCTTGCTTTCGCCGGGCGGCCGTCGCTCAATCCTCGACCACGAGCGAGGCGGTGGCGCCGCGTTCGGCGAAGGTCACCGAGTGGTTGAGCGGCGTGTAAGTCCCGGCCTCGGTGGGCACGAATTCGACGAAGCCTCCCTGTGCGACGGCCACGTCGATCCCCTGCGATCCCGCGCTCCCGACGGGGTCCTTGCCCGGGGCGAAGGGGTCGCAGTCGATGCCGCTCAGAGACGAGCCGTCGCATCCGCGGCGTATGCGATAGGCGCCCTCGTACCAGACCGTGTCGAACTGGGCGCCGACCACGTGGAAGGCGAGGTCCATGTTGGGACCGGCGGACAGGACCCATATTCGCACGCGCTCGCCGGTCTTGGCCGTCAGGGGTTCGTGCACGTACTGGAAGGGGTAACCGTTGAAGACGACGGCGCTCGGCTGCACGTCGCGCAGGGCCTGCGGGCTCGTCCCCTGAGAGAGGTCGTCGGACCAGTACTGTTCGGCCTGGATGAGGTAGTACTCGCGGTCGACCGGCTGCAGGTCGGGCGGATCGATGATGACGGCGCCGTACATTCCGTTGGCCAGGTGCGCGGAGAACGGCTTGGTGCCGCAGTGGTAGAGCCAGATACCCGAGCGCTTGGCCGTGAACGTGTACGTCAGCGATTCGCCCGGTCCAATGGTGCGCATGGGTTCGTCGGGGGCGACGTCGCCGGCGTGGAAGTCGATGGAGTGGCCCATCGTCCCCTTATTTGTCAGCGTGACGACGAAGGTGTCGCCGACCTTGCCTCGCAGCACCGGCCCGGGGGCCGTCCCGTTGAATGTCCACGTGCGCTGCGTGCGTCCGGGTGCGACCTCCCTGTCCACCTCGACGGCCTCGAGCGCGACGTGGTGCGTCGTCTCGTCGGGAGCGGGGTCGAGGCTCGCCTCCCTGGCAGCGAATCCCTCGCCGGGCTTGGCGGAAAGCTCGGCGTAGCTCGGTTGGAGCGCGTCCGAGGAGGAGTCGTGGCCGGCGTGCCCACCGCCCGAGGCCGACGTTGCCGTATCGTCGACGACCACCGCGAGCGTCATGCCGGCCTGGCGGTGGCCCGCCACGGAACACCACCCCTCCATGTTCTGTGTGACGACGCCGACGTCGACGGTGCCGCTCTTGCCGGGGTCTATCATGCCGGTCGAGGCGCCGCCGGGAAAGACGAGGTCGTGCTGCTGTTCGCCCGTGTTGCGCAGTGTGACCCGCAGCCGGTTGCCCTGCGGGACGTCGATCGAGCTCGGTGTGAATGCGAGTCCCTCGACGGAGACCTCGACTTCGGTAACCGGGGCGTTGGCATCGGTCGCGTCGCCCGTTCCACCGCGGCCGGAGCCGAATCCTCCGCCTATGCCGATGGCGACGACGAGGATGAGTGCGGCGAGCGCCGCGCCGACACCGAAGCGGGTGCGTGGCAGGGCACGCGGGCCTGCCACGGGCTGCCTGGATCGGGCCGCGGCGTCGCCGACATTGCCGCTGGCACCTGCGGGACGTGCGGTCTCGGACCTGTTACTGGCTTTGCCTTTGCCGCAGGCTTCGGTCTTGCCTGCACCTTCGCTCTTGCCGCTGGCTTTCGCGCCGTCGGGCTCGAACGAGCCTTCGGCCGGCTTTCCTTTCGCTGCCGGCTCCTCACCGCTCGCCCGCTCACCAGCACCGCCGACTCGGTCCCTGCCACCGATCTCCACTTGTTTGCCTCCTACCTGCTATTGCCCTGCTGACGATCTTTCCCGTTGGCCTCAGGTTGGCCGCCGTTGGCCCCGGGGCCGGCCCCGTTGGCCTCAGATCGGTCCAGGTTGACCCCAGATAGGCCACCGGCCAACCCGAGTCGGCGCGAAGCCCCGGAGTTTGCAGGATGGTCCGGCGAAGCCCTGCCGCCGTCGGCCCTTTGACGCAGTGAAAACACTGCCACCAGCGCGAAGCTAGCCGCGGCGGCCAAGACTACGACGACGAGCACGGCCCGCCGTACCCCGTCGGAGGGCGTGAGAACGGCGATGAGCATACCCCCGTTGATGACGAACCACCGCCCGGCGGCCGAAGGTTCGATCCGCTCGAGCGTGACCCGCAACCTCGCCGGCCCGCCGCCCATGACAACGGGCAGAAGGAAGGTCAGGGCACCTAGGATCATCTGTACAGCACCCGCGCCTATCATCATCCCGAATCTCACGTTCGACACCGGCGAGGCGCCCCTCGTCCCGCTCGCCACGAGCTGGTAGCCCCACGTCCCCGCGGCGGCGAGAATCCAGGACATCGCGGCGCCCATGAACCATCCGTCGCCGACCGACAGCATGGAACCGCGCCACGACTGCGCCACGGGAACGAGGACGAGCAGGCTCGCGAGCATCCACGCGAAGACGAAGACACCGGAAAGGCGCCCCATGCCAACAATGGCCGCGATCGCGCCCGCCAGGACAGAGCCCGCCAGCAACGGCAGAGCCCGCGTGGACAGCTCAACCGCCCGCGGGGCCATGCGCGCCCGGGCCACCGTCGGCCCGAATGTGACAAGGGTACCGAGGATGGTCAGGCCGACAAAGCCGAGCGTCATGCACATCGAGTGCGCGAGGGCGACGCTGTCGTGCTCCAGGTTGATCACCCGGCGCCACAGCGAGGCCATGGACACCGACGTCGCGTCGACGGCGAGGAGCATGCCGAAGGTCGCGCCGAGGATGAGGAAGGCGGCACCCGTCGCGTGGAAGCGCAGCGTGACGGCCGCCCGTCCGAGGAATCCTCCGCTCAAGGCCTTCCGCAGCGCCGCCAGGTGCCAGGACATGGCGGCCATGATCGTCGTCGGGCCGGTCAGGGAAAGAACTTCACTGGCGCGGCCCACGCCCGCCATCGCGACACCGAGCTGCACCGCTCCCGCGCCCATGAGTGCAAGCCTGGCCAGCTGCGCCTTCTGCGACTGACGCCGGCGCGTGAGAGCGTCCGCGAAATGCCACGTCCACACGAGGATGGCGCTGCCAATCAGGCCCAGGCCGGCCGTATGGATCATGTACCACCGCGCATCCGGAAGCACCGCATTCAAGGCGAGCACCGCAACGAGCACCAATGCCCAAGCCGCCTGAATGCTGAGCGTCAACCGGTGCCATATCGAGCGCGGGCGCAGCGCAGATGTCATGTCTCCATCGTAGGGACATCCGGGGCTAGCGCACCACGGCCGACAGCAGGCGCAGCGGACCTGCAATAGCGCCAGGCCAAGCCGAAAATTCGGAGAGGTACTTTTTTGGTATCCCTTGACCCATGCTCCCAGGCAAAGGATGATGAAGGCGTCGGAGAACATTGAATTTTCGCCATTCGAAAACGTTCTACGTCCGGCGCTACCCATTGCATCATCAACCGGAAGGAACCGACTTGTTCACTACAGCACACCCAGATTCGACGTTAGCCACGTCGCCGTACGCTCCCTCCTACGACCGCTCGAAGCTCCGGACGGGCATCGTCCACTTCGGCCTCGGCAATTTCCACCGCGCCCACGAGGCGATGTACCTCGATCAGCTCATGAGCAGGGGCCTGGCCATGGACTGGGCCATCTGCGGCGTCGGCGTCATGCCCCAGGACGCGAAGATGCGCGACGCCCTGGTCGCCCAGGACGGCCTGTACACGCTCGTTCTCAAGCATCCCGACGGCACTCGCGAACCGAAGGTCATCGGGTCGATCGCCAACTACCTCTTCGCCCCGGACGACCCTTCGGCCGTGCTCGACGCCATGTCGGACCCGGCCACGCGAATCGTCTCGCTGACGGTCACGGAGGGCGGTTACAACATCGACGACGAGACCGGCGAGTTCAAGACCTCCTCCCCCGGCGCGGTGCACGATGCCGAGCACCGCGACAGCCCGCAGACCACGTTCGGCTTCATCGTCGAGGCCCTGGATCGCAGGCGGCAGGCGGGAACCCCACCGTTCACCGTCATGTCCTGCGATAACCTCCCAGGCAATGGCAATATCGCCCGCACGGCGGTGCTCTCGCAGGCCCGCATGACCGACGCCGATCTTGCCGACTGGATCGAGGCCAACGTTGCCTTCCCCAACTGCATGGTCGACCGCATCACCCCTGTCACGACCGCCGAGGACATCGAGTTCGTCTCCAAGGAGTTCGGCATCGATGACGCCTGGCCCGTCACGGCCGAGCCCTTCGAGCAGTGGGTGCTGGAAGACCACTTCACCGACGGCCGCCCGCCCTTCGAGGAGGTCGGCGTGCAGATGGTCGAGGACGTCGTGCCCTACGAGCTCATGAAGCTGCGGCTGCTCAACGCCTCGCACCAGTCCCTGGCGCATTGGGGCCGCCTGCTGCCTCAGGAGTTCGCGCACGAGTCCGCCGCCGACGAGGACATCCAGGCCTTCACCCGTGCCTACGTGGGCCGGGAGGCCCTGCCGACCCTGCGGCCGGTGCCGGGCATCGATCTGCCGTCCTACGTCGACACGCTCTTCGAGCGCTTCACGAACGCGAGCATCGCCGATACCCTGGCACGCCTGGCGCAGGATGCCTCCGACCGAATGCCGAAGTTCGTGCTGCCGACCGTGCGTGACAATGTCTCGGCCGGCCGCTCGGTGGAGCTGGGCGCGGCCATGTGCGCCGCCTGGGCGCTCGGGTGCGAAGGCACGGCAGAGGACGGCTCGCAGATCATCATTGACGACCAGCAGGGCGAGGCGCTCAAGGAGGGCGCAGCCAAGCAGAAGGCCGGCGACGACACGGCATTCATCGCCAACGAGCTGATCTTCGGCACGCTCGGCCAGGAGCCGGCCTTCGCGCAGGCCTTCACCAAGCACCTGGCGTACCTGCGCGAGAACGGGGCGCGCGCCCTCATGCGCAGCCTCATCGAATAGGCGCATCGGGCGCCAGGCGGTACGCGCCGAAGGCGCCCGGCAAGCGCACTCCCCCGCGGCGGGATGGGGCAGGTTAGCTGTCGCGTCCCGCCGAGGGCACCGGCCCGGGAAGGGTATGGCCGAGCGGCATCGCCAACATCGGCCACCCTTTCCGGGCCGCGCTCTGTCTGATCGCGATGCTTGAGTCGCCGGCGGATGGGGTGTTTTACTGGTTGAGGCGGCCGCAGTGTTGCGGGCGCCTTTGAGATCCATCCTGACGGACCACGGCGTCGCCGGCGGGCACGCCCAGCGTCGAGGCCGACGCAGAGGGCCGGCTGCCAGCCGATCCACCCATACGTCGCCCGATGCCGTGCCCGCCCGTCCCCGTCCAAGCCCGCCCAGCCCGTCATCACGCAGACAAGGACGAATATGAGAGCGTACATGTTCTACGGTCCGGGCGACCTGCGCCTGGAAGACGTACCCGAAGGCAAGCCCGGCCCGGGCGAGGTCGCGGTCGAGATCAAGGCCGCCGCCACCTGCGGCACGGACCTGAAGTCCTATCGGCGAGGCCACCCGACCCTCTTCCCGACGCTGCCGGCGCGCTTCGGCCACGAGTTCGCCGGTATCGTCACCGAGGTCGGCGAGGGCGTGACCGACTTCGAGCCTGGCCAGCGCGTCGTCGCCGCCAATACCGCACCGTGCGGGCACTGCTGGGCCTGCACCATCGGCCGCGAGTCGCTGTGCGAGAACCTGCAGTACCTCAACGGGGCCTTCGCCGAGCAGATCGTCATTCCCAAAGCCATCGTCGAGCGCAACACGTACGTCATCCCGGACACGCTCGCCTTCGAGGCGGCCGCCCCGCTCGAGCCGCTGTCGACGGTGGTCCACGGCATGCACGAGTCGGGCATCGCCCTGGGTGACACCGTCGTCATCAACGGGGCGGGGCCCATCGGGCAGATGTTCCTGCGGCTCGCCCAGCTGCGCGGCGCCACCGTCGTCGTCGCTGACCGTTCCGAGGGGCGGCTGGAACAGGCCAGGCAGGCCGGGGCGGCCGTGACCGTCGACCTGACCGGCCTTGAGGGGCCCGAAGAGTGCGCCGCCGCCATTCGACCCCACACGCCCGGCGGACGCGGTGCCGACGTCGCCATTGAGGCAGTCGGCCTGCCCCAGGTGTGGGAGCAGACGGTGCTGTGCCTGCGCCCCGGCGGCACGGCCGTGCTCTTTGGTGGCACGCCGAAGGACGCGCCGTTCCAGGTCAACTCTTCGGCCATGCACTACCAGGAGTACACGCTCAAGGGCGTCTACCACCACCAGCCTCGCTTCGTGCAGATCGCGGTCGAGCTGCTGTCTTCCGGGAAGTTCGACGGCATGACGCTGTGCACCGAGATCCGCCCGCTCGAAGCGCTGGTCGACAGCCTCGAAGACATGTCGCGCGGCGTCGGCTCGAAGTACATTCTCCAGCCCTGAGGAAAGGAACGGCGATGCTCTTGCCAGACGAACGCGCCGAAGTCGTGCGCGTGTGCCAGGACATGCAGAAGCAGGGTCTCGTGGTCGGCACGGCCGGCAATGTTTCGGTGCGGGTCGACGATCTCGTCGTCATCTCGCCCTCCGGCCTGGATTACGAGACGATGCAGCCCGAGGACGTGGGCGTGCACGACCTGTCCGGGAAGGCGGTGGAAGCCGCGTACAAGCCGTCCAGCGAGCTGCCGCTGCACCTGGCGGTCTACGCCGCCACGGATGCCGGGGCGATCACGCACAACCACGCGCCGGCGTCGACGGCGCTCGGCCTGCTGGTCGACGTCATTCCCGGCACCCACTACTATTCCGCGATGTTCGGCGGGCTCGTGCGGGTGGCGCCGTATGCGACCTTCGGCACCGACGAGCTGGCGGCCAATGTCGCGGCGGCGCTCGACGGGCGCACAGGGGCGCTCATGGCCAACCACGGCGCCATCACCATCGGGCCGAACCTCGCCAAGGCCTTCAGCCTCCTGCCCTACCTCGAGTACATCTGCGAGGTGCAGCTGCGGGCCATGGCCGCCGCGCCGGGCGCGCCCGGCCCCGTCAAGCTTGTGTCCTCCGAGCAGATGGACGAGGCCCTGCGCGGCCTGAGTAGCTACGGGCAGACGAAGAAGTAGAGGCGGCTGCCGGCCGGGTGCGCGGCTGCGGGCCTATGCTCCCGCGCGTGCCGATGCACCCGGCCGACGTGGCGAGTGCGCCGTGTCAGCCCGGTGGGCCGGCCAAGCTCATGCACCCGGCCGGCTTGACGAGTGCGCCGTGTCGGCCCGGTTCATGCCCGGGCACGGCGCGCATCCGCGTCGCCCTTGCGCATACCGTTACTCTTGGGCGCTGCCGCCTTTCACGGAACCGCCGTCGTCCTGCTCTGCGTCGCCCTTGCGCGCCTGCCACCGGCGACGCACGTCGATGATCGACGCCCCGGCCAGCTCCTCGGCGGGCAGCGAACACATGAAGGCCACGACGCGTTCGGCCAGCTCGGGGAATTCGCACTCGCCCGGCACGCGCGGCGCCCGCCCGTCCGTTATCGCGGCGAGCACGCCACGCATCTGCTTCCAGAAGACGTAGAAGTCGAGCTTGGCCTTGACCATGCGCCCCGAGGCGTCCTCAATGACGAAGCCCTCGACCGGCTGGCCGTCGAACTCGTAGTCCATGCCGCGCACGGACTCGTACCACGCGGCGAAGTCCTCCCAGCCACCGAACTCGGCCGCGCAGGTCTTGACGCGAAGGCCGATCCGCTCACCGAAGGCCTCCCTCTCCTGCTGACCGGCCGCCTCGAACTCGGCCCTGCGGCGGACGATGTCCAGCAGCACGATATCGTCGCCCGGGTACTCGATGATATGCGGGTCGAAGTCGGGCAAGATGACCTCGGTCACGAGGCACGAGTTGGCATCGCGCAGGTACTCCTTGATGCAGTCGAGCCGATCGCCGTGGCGCGCCGTGAACAGGCGCTTGAACTCGCGGGCGTAGTCGCTTTCCGTCGTCGACTTCGAGGCGAAGATGAGCCGGTCGGTCACGGAGTCGTAGCCGACCAGCCCGAGGAAGCCGTTTTCCTTCAGCCACGCCCGCGCCGGGAAGGTCATGGTGTCCTTCAGGCTGGCCAGCTCGGTCTCGCGCCGCTCGCCGATGTTGAAGAACTTGTCGTAGGCGCGGATGACGAACTCGTTCGTCAGGGAGTTGATGAACAGCCCGCGCGCCGTCATGGTCTGACGCGTCCACTGCTTCTTGTAGAAGACCTGCGGCTTGAAATTGTAGGAGTTGATGCCATCGGGCAGCGTCTTTTCGGCGATCAGCCGGTTGCGGCGCAGGGAGTGGACCAGCGGTGCGTTCTCGGGGAAGAGCTTGAGGCCGGGCACCGTATTGGCGACTTCGACCACCTCGAAGCCCTCGGGCGTCAGCTGCACCGCGCGCAGGTGCCCGCCGAATTCGACCTTGCCTTCGAGGTTGAAGCAGCGCTCGTTGTAGGCGCTCGGGACGTTGTGGGGGTTGCGGTGTCCGTGGATCTGGTAGACGTCGTTCGGTGTCGTGTCCACGAAGGTGTCGTCGATGGCACCGACGTCGCCGTAGGCGCCGGTGCCACGTATGAATTGCGCGCTCGAGATGAGGGCGAGGCTGGCCGGCAGGGTGGATAGCCCGGCGTGGGTGACGAGCACGCGCCGGCCGTGGTAGGCGTAGTAGAAGACGTCGCGCAAGGCGTAGGTCAGGCGGCGCACGGCCTTCATGTCGAGGTCGGCGCGCTCGAGCTGCGGACGCGTGCGGCCGTTGAACTCCTGCGAGGCGACAGGTTGGCCGCTAGCCCACTGGCGAAGGTAAAGGTCGTGGTTGCCCTCGACGAAGACGACGTTGGGCCGATCGACCAGGTGCTCGCACACGTAGGCGAGTACCTCGTCGTTCTCGGTGCCGCGGTCGAGCAGGTCGCCGACAAAGACGTAGAACTCGTCGGCGCACACAGGATGCCGCTCGAAGTACTCGCGCAGCGGCGTGAAGCAGCCCTGGATGTCGCCGATGTGGTGGATGCGGCGGTACTGCGACAGGTCGCGTGGCTCGACGGTCAGCTCCCGGGCCACGTCTTCCTGGGTCGTCAGGACGGTGTAGTACTTGGGGACCACGCAGGTCGCGAGCCGCTCGTGCATCGTCACCAGCACGGAGTCGTCGACGATCTTGTACTCCTCGCGCCCGACGTTACGCTCGCGGCAGACCTCCAGCGGCACGTCGGCCAGGTCGATGAGGTAGCACCGGTAGCGGTACTTCTTCGCCAGTTTGCCGAAGTCGGTCAGGGAGCGCGACGTCGTGTTCGTTGCGTCGATGACGACGAGTTCGCCGCGGCCAAGGCGCGCCTCGAGCGTCTCGTAGAGCGTGCGCCACACGAGGCGGTCGTTGCGCGGCGAGATTCCGATCCTGCCGTGCTCGTCCATCTCCGGGCTGGCCACGGCCAGGCGCAGGGTATCCGGCGAAAGCGAGTACGGCTCCAGGCCCGCCTCGCGCAGGAAGGTGGACTTGCCGGAGCCGGGGATGCCGCGGGTGACGAAGAGTTTTCTCATAGAGGCAATGATAGGCGGGCAGGCGACTGCGGGCGGGCCGCAATGGTGGGCAGGCACGCTTGCCGGACTGGCGACGGCGGGTGAGAAAGCGACGGCGCGCTTGCCGGACTGACGACAGCGGGCGGGCCCGCAAACGGTGGCGGGTGGGCGGACTCATGGCCGGATGCTACTGGACGCGTCGGCTGCTGGTCGGGGCTGGCTGGGCGTCAGGCTTCGCGCCACATGCCGAACATTGCGGGCGAGCCGGGCGGCACGGCGATCTCCTTGATCACCTCGAAGCCGTAACTTTCGTACAGGCCGATGAGGGCGCGCTCGCATTCGAGGTAGGCGGGCAGGCAGTCATGGGCCGCGCGGTCGAGGCCGGCGCGCATGAGCGGCGCGGCCAGGCGCCTGCCCCGGTAGTCGGGCCGACAGCCGAAGAGCGCGAGGTACCAGTGAGGCTCGCGCGGGTGTGCCTCGGCGAGCGCATGCTCGAAGGCCTCGCCACGCTCGAAGAACTCGCGGCGCCTGCGCCTGTCGCCGAGGCGCATCTGCCGGGGCAGGAAGGCGAGCGAGCGCCAGGCGGGCACCTGCCAGCGGTCGGGCCCCTGCCACAGCGCGCCGGCCACCAGCCTCTCTCCGTCCTCGGCGACCGGCAGGAGACAGCCCGGCGACGCCAGGTTGTGCGCAATCTCGGGGGCGAAGGCGACCACGAGCGCGTCCGCCCTGCCATTGCCCTCGGGATGCATCCACTCGAAGTACGACGCCGTTGCAAAGGACTCGGCGAATAGGTCCTCGGCCTCGCCGCGGTCGGCCCGAGTCGCGAAACGATACGTGATTGCGCCCATGTGACCAAGCTATAGGAGCGGCCGCGCGCCAACAAGCGAGCTTGACGCGCCGCGCACGCCACATGCTCTGCGGCGCTCGCCGCGCGCTTGACTCGCCGCGCTTGGCGCGGCTGATACTCTGCGCGGCACGCCCGGGCGTCGCTGCTGCCGGATCGGCCTGACCGTCGGCGAGCCGAGGCGGGCCCTCGTGCATCACATCCCGGGGCGCCTCATCTCGAAGCGCCAGGCGGCGTCGAGCGCGAAGTAGGTGCTCGGCCCTCCGGCTCGCAGGACGGGGTCGGCCAGTGCCGTATCGAAGACCCCGTCCACGAGCAGGCCGCGATCGATGTGCACGCCGACGACCTCGCCGAGCACCATGTGGCTCGCCGTGTCCGATCCGGCGGCGTCCTTCAGCCTGACAATCTGCGTGACTCGGCATTCGAACGCCGCCCGCGCCTGCGCCACGTGAGGCACATCGACCACTCGCGAGCGCGCCGGTGTCAGGCCTGCCAACTCGAACTCGTCGACGCTTTCATCGACGTCGGCCGAGGTCTCGTTCATCGCCTCCGCCAACTTGCCGCTGACGAGGTTCCAGCAGAACTGCCCCGTGGCCCTGGCGTTAGCCAGCGTGTCTTTGGGGCTGTTGCTGGCAAATCCGATGATGGGTGGTTGTTCGCACAGGAGGCTGAAGAAGCTGTACGGGGCCAGGTTGAGGGTGCCATCGGCCGAGCGGCTGGAGATCCATCCGATCGGGCGCGGTCCGATCATCGCCTTGATCGGCGAATGCGGTAGGTCCGTGCCCTTCGCCGGCTCGTAGAAGTATGTGTTATCGCCTGTCAGTCCGGCCATCGCCGCCACCCTTCCCATGAGATCCGCGCTCCCCTATTGCCGGGCCTTGCCGTCGCCCGGCCTCATTGCCTACGCTATCGCCGATTGCCTCGCATCGAAAACGGTAGGCGGCCGGGCCGCGCGGGTGGGCACACGGCAACGTCGGCACGCTCCCATCGCTCGGCGAGGCCGCGCGGGTCGGCGGAGCTTCTTGAGTGGATGGTCGGCACCGCCCATGATCGGAGAGGGTGGCCGGATGCTACCGACGGGGCTATCGCGAACGGGTCGCGGCGGTGGGTGCCTGGCAACGCCGCGGCGGTCAGCCGATCGCGCGTACGAGCACGTCGGCGACCTCCGGCGCGCGCCCGACGTCGAGGCCTCCGTACTGCATGACAAAGCGCGCCACGCCCTTGTCCCGACGGCTCGCCGCAGGCTCCGCATGACCGCCACATTCGGAAAGCGGGGCCAGCCGCACACCCCGGCGCAGCGCGAGGGCCGCGATCTCCCGCTCACTCCTATGCGTCATAGCCGCGAGCACGAAGTGCAGCCCGGCGTCCTCGTTCTCCACGCGCATCCGGCCGGCCGTGTCGCGGGATCGGAGCGCGGCGAGCAACCCGTCGCGAACGGCACGGTGCCTCGTCTTGATGCGGCTGATGTGCCGCTCGTAGGCGCCGGTTTCCAGGATGCGCGCGAGCGTCAGCTGGGTTGGCGTGGCGACGGTGTTGGAGTAGAAGCCGAACTCGCGATCGAAACGTTCGGCCAGCGCGCCGGGCAGCACGAGGTAGGCGACGCGCAGGGCCGGACTCAGGCTCTTGGAAAATGTGTTGAGGTACAGGACTGCGCCGAGCGCGTCGATGCTCTGCAGCGAGGGTACCGGCCTGCCGGCGAGCCGGAACTCGCAGTCGTAGTCGTCCTCAATGATGAAGCCCCCGTTGCCCGCGGCCCAGCCAAGTAATTCGTGGCGCCGGGCCGCACTCGTGACAATGCCCGTGGGGAATTGGTGCGAGGGCATGACATGTGCAACGCCCGCTCCACTTCGCCCGAGTTCGGCGACGTCCATGCCCCGCCCGTCGAGCCTGACGCGGCGCACCCTCGCGCCGTTGGCCTCGTAGATGCTAACCAGGCGCGGATAGCCCGGGTCTTCAATGGCGTAGCCGCGCTCGCGGCCGAGGATTTGGACGATGAGGCTGTAGAGGTATTCGGCGCCGGCGCCGACGACGATGCGCGAGGGGTCGACGGCCATGCCTCGCAGTCCGCGCAGGTGCGCCGCGATCGCCTCCCGCAGTCGCCTCGACCCCTTCGGCGGGAGCTGGGCGAATAGGCTCTTCTCGCTCTCCTGCGCCAGCGTCGCGCGCACGGCTCGGGACCAGAGGCGGAAGGCGCCGTCGTCACCTGCGGCCGCTGCCTGCGTGAAGTCGGCGACCAGTTCGCCTCCGGGCTGCCCTTCCCCGACCACCGGCCCGCCGAGCGCACGCACCCCGTCTTGCCCCGCCACCTGGTCAAGCACACACAACTGCCCGTCCTGCCCCATCACGCCACGCGCACCCCGCACCTCACTGACCGCACGCACCCCGTCAGCGGAACGCGCCTCGCCGATCGCCCTGTCCGGAAGCTCGTTGACGTAGTGGCCGCGCCGCCGCTCCGAGCGTACGTAGCCTTCGGCCAGCAGCTGCGCATAGGCACCCTCGATCGTAATGACGCTCACGCCCAGGTGCTCGGCCAGCGCGCGCTTGGAAGGAAGCCGCTCGTGCGGCGCCAGCACGCCGGACTCGACGTCGTCGCGAATGCGCCGGTAGATGTACTCGTAGAGACTGAGCGTCCCGCGCTGTCCGACGTCGTACGTGAGCACTGCTCCTGCCCTCCGGCTTGTTCCTTTTCACCGATGCCGTGGCCTTCCACCCGTGTCCGTCCCGTGGCGCAGGGCGGCGACCGCGGAAGCTGTGGCCGCTTCGGCGCCGCGGTCTTCCACCTGTGTTCGCAGCTTTACCCGTTGATCGGGTCTGCCGCTCGTGGTCCACGGTCTTCCGCCCGATCATAAACTGACCTTATCGATTAGTCACTTTCTGGACCTACAGACATGGCCAGCAACTCCGTACGATCGCCGAGTCACGAACGAACGAGGTGAGGACAATGGCACAGTCACAGGAGGAGCGCGCCAAGCTCAACCGCGAGCTCGCGCAGATGCTCAAGGGTGGCGTCATTATGGACGTCACAACGCCCGAGCAGGCGAAGATCGCCGAGGAGGCCGGGGCCTGCGCGGTCATGGCGCTCGAACGCATCCCGGCGGATATCCGCGCGGCCGGCGGCGTCAGCCGGATGAGCGACCCGAAGATGATCAAGGGCATCCAGGATGCGGTGTCGATCCCAGTCATGGCAAAGGCACGGATCGGCCACATTGCCGAGGCGCAGATCCTTCAGGCACTCCAGATCGACTACGTTGACGAAAGCGAGGTCCTTTCCCCCGCCGACGACGTCTTCCACATCGACAAGACGGCCTTCGACGTGCCCTTCGTGTGCGGCGCGCGCAATCTTGGCGAGGCGCTGCGCCGGATTGCCGAGGGCGCGGCCATGATCCGCACCAAGGGCGAGCCGGGCACGGGCGACATCGTCCAGGCTGTCAGCCACATGCGGCTGATCAACTCCGAGATCCGCCACGTGGCCTCCCTGCGCGCCGACGAACTCGTCCACGAGGCCAAGCGCCTGGGCGTGCCGGTCGAGCTGCTGGGCTTTGTGCACGAGAACGGTAAGCTGCCAGTGGTCAACTTCGCCGCTGGTGGCGTGGCGACGCCGGCCGATGCAGCGCTGATGATGCAGCTCGGTGCCGAAGGCGTCTTCGTGGGTTCCGGGATCTTTAGCTCGGGCGATCCGGCCAGGCGCGCCCGCGCGATCGTGGGCGCCGTGACGAACTACGAGGACGCGGCCGTGCTTGCCGAGCTTTCCGAGGATCTGGGCGAGCCGATGGTCGGCATCAACAAGGACGAGATTGACGTCCTCATGGCCGACAGGAGCAGTTGATGACCACGGCTGTGCTCGCGCTGCAGGGGGCTTTTGCCGAGCATCGCCGCGTGCTCGAGGTGCTCGGGGAGCAAACCGTCGAGTTGAGGCAGGCCGAGGATCTGCGGCGCGACTTTGACAGGCTTGTCTTGCCCGGTGGCGAGAGCACCGTGCAGGGCAAGCTCCTGCGTGAGTTGGGGATGCTCGGGCCGCTGCGCGAGCGCGTCGAGGCAGGGATGCCCGTCCTCGGCACGTGCGCCGGGCTCATTTTGATGGCGGCCCGGATCGAGGGCGACCACCGCGGCGCGGGCGCCCCCACTCTGGGCACCCTGCCCGTGACCGTCAGGCGCAATGCCTACGGCCGGCAGCTGGCGAGCTTCCACACCACTGCCGCCTTCGCCGGGCTCGGGGACGTGCCGATGACGTTCATCCGCGCCCCGCAGATCGTCGAGGTCGGCGATGGCGTCGAGGTGCTGGCCGAGGTCGACGACGTGGTTGTGGCGGCGCGCTACGGCAGCCAGGTCGCCACCGCCTTCCACCCGGAACTCGATGGCGACACCCGCATCCACGAGCTGTTCCTCGGCCTGGGCTGAGGCCACGGCTGCGGCGGCCCGGCTACGGAGCCCCAGAGCCGCCTCCGGGCCGCCGAGGCTGGCCAAGTCCTCAGGCGCGGCGGCCCGGCACGTGACATCCTGCGCGACGTCACGCGTGGCATGCGGACCTCGCGGACGCAGCGGCCGGGCCTGCCAAGCTGTAGCCACGGTGGCCGGGCCTCGCCCAATAAGTCGCCGTAGCCCTGGCCTGCCAAGCTGTAGCCACGGTGGCCGGGCCCGCCAAATCGCAGCCGCGGCAACCCGGGCCTGCGCTCCGAGCCGCTGCGGCCACCCCTCGCTTCCGGGAATCACCTCAACTCGCGCGATTCCCTGCCGAAACGTCGGCCCGCGAACGGTCAGCCCGCGTTCTTGACCTTCTGCCAGTCGGCCTCGAACTTCTCAAGCCCCTCCTTGGTCAGCGGGTGCTTGACGCAGTTCTTCAGCGCGCCGAAGGGCACGGTGGCGATGTCGGCCGCCATGAGCGCCGAGGCCGTCACATGGTAGGGGCTGCGCACGGAGGCTGCGATGATCTCGACTTCGTGGCCGAAGTCGTAGTTCTTGATGCAGCGGACGATTTCCTCGAGGGAGGCGACGCCGTCGTAGCCGATGTCGTCGATGCGGCCGATGAAGGGGCTGATGTAGCGCGCCCCTGCGCGGGCCGCCAGCAAGGCCTGAGGCGCCGAGAAAACGAGCGTCATGTTGACCTTGATGCCCTCAGCCGCCAGGACGTGCGTGGCCGCCAGGCTCTCCGGGCAGATGGGCAGCTTGACGACGATGTTCGGCGCGAGCGCGGCCAGCCGGCGCCCTTCCTCAATCATCCCCTCGGTTGTTTCCGCCGTGGACTCGGCCGAGACCGGCAGGCCTTCGCACAGCTCGGCGATCTTGACCATGTGCCCCTCGAAGTCGGCAAGCTTTCCGCCCGTCTTGGCGTACAGGCTCGGATTCGTCGTCACACCCGACAGGGCGCCCCAACTCATCGCCTCGCGGATCTCGTCGAGGTCGGCGGTATCGATGAAGAACTTCATCTTCTCACTCCTTCGTATATCGCGTTGCGGCTCGGCGTCGAGCCGCCCGGGACCGGCCGCCCTGACCTGCCCCGATCGTTGGAAACAGCTTAATGCCCTCCTCCGACAAAAACGGACGCTATGAAGCCCGGGCACACCTTCGCGTCGGCATCTGTGCGGCGTGAGCCAGACGTGCACGGCGGGTTTGAAGCGACGCGCCTCGGATTCATAGAGCGAGCCCTCACCGATGATCCCGGCATCGCACAAAGCCGGGCCCGGCGCCAGCGAACCTTGCACCGTACAAAGCAAGCCCTGCGGCCTTCGGACACGAGCCGACATCGCAGCGAGTCCAACCGAGCGCGGTCTCGTGCCTCATCCGTCGGGCACCGGCATCCACCACGACTACCGACCGCGCAGCCGCACGTACCGCGACCTCCGGGCACTTTACCACCGCGATGCCTGTTCATCGTTTGGAGAGTTTTCCACATGACGCACCCATTCCCGGCGGGCACCGCTTTCGATAGCCTGGCCAAAGAATGCCGCCCGTCGGACCGCGCCGGACAACCGATGCGTCGCCCTGAGCCTCATGCCCGACGGCAACAATCGCGACGAGGGAGAACAATGACCCTGCCCCCACATGACAACTCACTCACGCCCTGGCAGCAAGACGGCCAGCACCCCCACGGCCACCAGTCACAGCCGGGCGGGGCGCCCGCGGGCGATTCGCAGTACGATCCCTACGCCCAGCAAGGCGGGGGTCCCTATTACCCGGGTCAACAGGGCCAGGCGCAACCAGGCCAACCGCAAGGCCAGTTCGGTGCTGGCCAACTCGGCGACAGTCAACCTTACGGCCAGCAGTACGACCAGTTCGGCGCCAGCCAGCAGTACGGCCTGCACGGCCAACTCCAGCAGCCATATGGCCAGTTCCAGCAGGCCGCCCCTCCCCCGCAGCAGGCGGCGTCGTCCAACTGGGACGACGGCGGCTACAAGCCAGGAGGGCAGGACCCCATACCGCTGTCGAAGAGCTCGATCACGCTGCGACCGGCCATGACCAGCTCGTCGCTTGTCTCTTATCTGGTCGTCGGGGGTTTCGGCGCTGCGTGCCTCTACGGCGCCGTGTGGAATATCGTGCGGGACGAAGGAACGATCGCGGCGGCCATCGCTCTCTTCGTCATCGGCGTTCTCATTTCACTCGCGCTTCTCTACATGATGTCTGTACGGACGGTCCTCGACGCCCAGGGGATTCACCTGCGCGCCTATAAGCGCAGTCGCAGTTTCCCGTGGCCGACCTCGCGCACGAGCTTCTTCGTCCGCATCACCCAGGGAGGAGGCAGCGCCCGTAACGTCAACAATGGCGCCGATGCCTATTTCGTGACGGAGGACGGCCAGCCGATAGCTCTCAGCGGCCTGTCGTGGCGTGGCCCCAGCGCCACCGAGCTGGAGGTCAAGGGCGTCAGGGAGTGCACGCGCATCTGGCAGTGGGCGGTGGCCCGAGGCTACACGCGAGAGACCGGCCAGTATGTCCCGATCAAGGGAGGCCTGGGGATCAAGCAGGCGCTGCGCGACGCGCAGGAGGGCAAGTTCGGGCTGCGGTGAGGGGCGGCGGATGCCGGCGAGCTGCTGCGGCGCTGAGGGACGAGGCCGGCACGTCACTGCAGCCTGCGTCGATCCGGCAAGCCGCGGCCAACCTGCGCGAGGCCGGTAAACCGCCACGAGCCCACCTCCGCACTTCACCCACTCCACGCAGCGCCGATTAGCGCACCAACTAGTTGCTCTCCTCTTTCGCGATCAATCCATGGAAGCGATCAAAGAAGACGAGAAGCCTCTGGATCACCCGCCGTTTCTTCTCACTGCGATTGCCTTCCGATGTAAAGCGAGAGACGGGCGGCAGCACACCGGTGATATCCATGCCGACGGTACGAAGATGGCCGTCGCGGAAAGCGATCTCAATGAAGGCGCGAGTCTCCTCGGGGCGGAGCCGTTCTTCCGCGATGATTGCTTCGAGTTCGGCATTGCACCTGGCCGCGACGAAGTCACGCCACTCGACATCGATCTCCCCGTCCATGGAAACCGACTCAACGAAGTCTTCGACAAGGTCCTTCTTGTTACGCAACGTCGGACTGGCGAGAACGGCGCGACTGATCTCTTCGCGGATTTCTTTGTCGTCGCCGTCACCGTGCTGCTCACGATACTTCTCAACGAGCATGAGAATGTAGGCGACATTGATGTCCACCTGTTTGATCAACTCGATTTCGAAGACCACATCGTCGTTGATGACCTCTTTGTCCGTCTCCCTTTCCTGTCGAAATTCTGCGTAGAGGTCTAGGTAGATGCTGCGGTAGTCCTGCTTTTGGCGTTCGGTCAGGATCTCGTCGTTCGCAAAGTCATCAAACGAGGTAAGGATGTTCTCCAACCGCAGAATCTGGCCGAAAAGCTGAATGAATTCCCTCTGCAAGTCCTCCCCTATGATCGGTTCGTCGAGAGGGAAGGAAGAAAGTAGCTCGCTCACCTTAGCGGTGTATTCCTCAAGGTAGTCACCGTATGGCTTAAGCATGACAACGCCGTGTGCGTCCTTGTTCCCGAACAACTCGAGCGCGGCATTCGTCTCCTCTGACAGGTCTCGGAAGGTGACGATGTTGCCGTAGGTTTTCACCCGGTTCAATATGCGGTTCGTGCGCGAGTAGGCCTGGATCAAGCCGTGTGCTCTAAGGCTCTTATCGACGAATAGGGTGTTGAGGGTGGTCGCATCGAAACCGGTAAGGAACATGTTCACCACGATGACCATATCCAGTTCGCGGTTCTTCAGACGCTGGGATAGATCCTTGTAGTAGTTCTGGAATTTGTCGGCGCTAGTGTCGTAGCTGGTATCGAATAGATCGTTGTAGTCCTGAATCGCGTCCTCCAAGAATGCGCGTGCATCTTGAGAGAGCGCGTCGGTATCGAAGGCCTCGTCGTCAAGTATCCCGTCGTCACTGGCGTCGTTGGCACCATATGAGTATATGAGACCAATCTTCAGTCGCTGCTCGGCAGGCACGATTTCCTGGTTTACCTGGAAGCACGTGTAGTAACGTCGCGCGGCGTCAATGGACGCGGTGGCGAAGATAGCGTTGAATCCCTTGATGCGCCTACGCTCCTGAATGGCCTCGATTCGACTGCGACTTCGAGCGGTCTCAGTGACGTTCGCAATGACGGAGTGTTCATAGCTGGAACTGCGTTTAGTCTTCTGAGCGAAGTGCTCAAGCGTGTATTTCACGATCTTCTCGATGCGATCGGACGCGAGCAGCGCTCTTTCCGTGTCGATCGCGGAGACTTTCTTGTCGACCACCTCGCCGACTTGGACGGTGTTGACGTAGTCGACGCGGAAAGGCAGCACGTTCTTATCGGTGATGGCGTCGACGATCGTGTACGTGTGGAGCTTATCTCCGAATGCCTGTTCCGTGGTTTTAAGCCTCGGATTTCCACCAGAACCAGCGTTTCTTGAGAATATCGGCGTTCCCGTGAACCCAAAGAGGTTGTATCGTTTGAAGGCTTTGGTAATGGCCGTGTGCATATCGCCGAATTGCGAGCGGTGACACTCGTCGAAGACGATCACCATATGGCCGCCAAAGATCTCATGGCCCTTGTGCGCCTTGATGAACGTGGAAAGCTTCTGAATCGTCGTAATGATGATCCGGGCTTGTGGGTCTTCCAGTTGCCGCTTGAGCACATTGGTAGAGGTGTTGGAGTTAGCGGCCCCTTTCTCAAACCGGTCATACTCTCGCATCGTTTGGTAGTCGAGGTCCTTACGGTCGACGACGAATAGCACTTTGTCCACACCTGGAAGCCTCGACGCGAGTTGAGCTGTCTTGAACGAGGTCAGGGTTTTTCCCGAACCGGTCGTGTGCCACACATATCCACCGGCTTTGATGGTGCCAAGTTGCTTGTAGTTCGTGGAAGTGTTGATCTTCTGTAGGATTCGCTCGGTAGCGACGATTTGGTAGGGCCGCATGACCAGCAGCATCCGATCGGTCGTGAGAACGCAGTACTTCGTGAGGATGTTCAGCAGCGAGTGTTTTGCGAAGAACGTCTTGGTGAAGGCTGGCAGGTCACGGATCGGCCTATTCTCCGCATCTGCCCACCATGACGTGAACTCGAAGCTGTGCGATGTTTTGCGAGTTCTGTTGGCCTTGCGAGTGCCTTCGGTTTCTTTGAGATGCTGGCTGCGGGTGGTGTTCGAGTAGTACTTCGTCAACGTCCCGTTCGATATGACGAATAGCTGAACGTATTCGAACAGACCGGTGCCGGACCAGAAGCTGTCCCTCTGGTAGCGGTTGATCTGGTTGAACGCCTCGCGAATATCGACACCTCGCCGCTTGAGTTCAACATGGACCATAGGCAGTCCATTGACCAGGATTGTCACGTCATAGCGATTGGCGTACTTCGCGCCTCCTTGGCCCTGTGCAACCTCGTACTGGTTGATGACTTGAAGACGATTGTTGTGAACGTTCTGCTTGTCCAAAAGCGCGATATTCTTGGTGGATCCGTCATCACGCCTGAGAAGCTGAACATGGTCTTCTTGAATGCGTTCCGTTTTCTTGACGATGCCGTCCTTCTTCCCGGCTATGCTGCTTTCAAAGAAGCGTTTCCATTCGGCATCCGAGAACGTAATGCGGTTCAAGGCTTCGAGTTGCTTGCGGAGATTGGCAGTCAGTTCGTTTTCTGACGTGATGGGTAGGTATTCATAGGCCTGGGACTGAAGCAACCGGATGAACTCGCGCTCAAGTTCAGCTTCCGATTGGTATGAGGTCGCCGCTTGCTCTTCCGGGATGTACTTGGCGACAACGGTGCTCTCTCCGCTCATCGCCACAACATCGTATTTGACTGCTTCTCCATGCTCACTCATTGCCGCGCCCCTCCGCTTCGGCGCTCATTGAAGATTCGTCGCTACTCCCGTTCTCGACAAGGCCATCCTGTTCGGCACCAGCCCAGTCGGCGTCAATATCGTCGATGCCCCTATTCTCCCAGTCGGCGTAGGTCCCACCTTCCCAGGTCCAACTTGTTCGGCCGTTGCAGCTGCGCCCACAGGCAATCGCACCCGCGGTGGAGGGAGATGAGAAAGGAATGTCGCGGGCAACGATTCCGGTCTTCCCATCAACGACTATGGAGCCGTCCGCAACGAGTTTGTCATGCTGCGCCTTATACGAGGCATAGGAACGGCGTGTCTGTTCGCTGCCACCAGGACGAGTCCATGAACCGACCACATGGGAGTCTTTAAGCATGACGAACTCGTCACCGACAACACGGGCACGAGCGTCGACCCCATTCCGCCGATTCACAAGCGTGAAAATGGGAGACTCACGCGGAGCAGTTGGCGTGAAGACCTCACCACTTGTATCGGTGGTCCGCAGAACGTTAACGCCTAGTACCGGCAGAACGCCGCGCACCTGGTCAAGGAAGGTTTCCGCGTCGGATTCCTGCGCTTCGGAAAGTTTGCGTGGCTGTGGGCTTTGCTTGTTGTCACAGAGTGTGCATCGCTCTGCTTTTGTCGCAATTTCAAGAAGGCGAGCCTCGAGATAACCCCAGTGCCCTTCATTGAAAGAGTCCTCGCGGGATGAAATGAGGACTGCCCTATTCCACCAGTCTTTTTTACGTTGGTGGTCGGAGAACCTATGGGAGAAGTCCTCTGTACGACCTATGTAGCAGAGCGTGCTCTTGATCGCATCTGGGTCGTCACCGAGTAGGAAATAGACGCCGTTAGTCTGGGCGTCGGGGCGCGAGAGCAACCGTTGCAAGTCCTTTCGCGGCCCAACGAGGACATGACCGGTCCAGCCAGACACGTTGGCAGTAGTAATCCCGCCAGGTTCGCCGTCGACGAGGAAGAGCTCGATATGTTTACCCCTCATGTGCTTACTTCCTTTCGGGGAATGTCAAAAGTCGGTCACGGTAGTACTCGTATTGCTTACGTCGCGCGGCGATCTCGGCCGGCAAGCCGGAGGTGAGGTCATTGACGAGAGCGTCGAATTTGTCTAGGACTTCAGCTATACGGCGTTGTTCAGACAAAGAAGGAAGGGGAATCGGGAACCTTCTAATCAATCTTGCATTGAGGTCTAAGCGCGCTCCACGACCAAGCGCCTTGAGTTGCCGATATCTATGACTCACCCAATGGAAAACGTAACGATAATCGGCCTGCATATGATTAATCTCTATATTGCAGCAATGCTGGTTGGTCGTCAAAGGAACCTTATTGATGGCGCAACGCCCTGCAGTTGCGCCTGAAATTGCCACGATCACGCAATTTGCTGGAATCCAGGAAACTCCGGTTTCCCGCAGAGCCCTGTCAGTTATGAAAACTTTGGTCTTCCATATGTCGTGGAACTGGATTTCATTCGTTCGGAGCCAGGGAATAGTACCTTCGTTGTAATACTCCGGGGCACCAGCCTTTGGGGTAGCACCAGAGGATACTCGTGTCGAGATAGCCTCCAAAGTTGTCCACTCCGCTTCTTGCACACGGTCGTCCTCAAATATCCTCGCGCGGTAATAGTCGTATTGCTTGCGACGAGCCTCCAGCTCGGCCTCCAGCTCGGCCTCCAGCTCAGTGAACTGATCCAGTATTCTCACGATCTCATGTTGCACCTCAAGCGGCGGCACCGGAACACGGATCTTTGCAAGATTCTTGGCAGAAAGCTCAATAACCTTGGTCCCAAAGGCATACTTCCTCTTTTCTATCGCGAACTCTGCTGAGCGAAAATAGTAGGAAAGAAACTTGGTATCCTGCGCTGAGTGTAAAACAGTCGCATGTCCGCCAGTTACGACCTCGGTCTTGCCACACCAAGCGACGGCTTTACCCACGTCTTCCATATTCTCACTAGTGTTCGCCACAACGAGGGCACCCGGAGGAACGATGGTCAGTTTCGCAGCGTAGTCGGGTTCAACGTACGCGCACGTTCTTGAGGTATGAATTCCGTAACGTGTGTAAATGTGCCCGTAATGGATGGCGCCAACACCATGCTCTCGAAATGTTGATTTTGGCATACCACTTCCTCGCACGAGTTTGGCGATATCTCCAATTGCCCGGTACTCCACCCCGTCCGGACACAGATCACGGAGCATGTCTTCTATCCGGCTCACTTTGTGCCCTCCAGCTCTGCGACGATCTCGTCAATCGACGAGCGAAGCTCAACTTGGCGCGCAACGATCCTTTGGATCTCTGCATTGAGCTCCGATATATCCACCACTTCTTGCGTGTTCTCTTGCTCCACGAAGCTCGACACCGAGAGCGTGTAGCCGTCCTCGGCAATCGACTCATTGTCAACCAACGCAGCAACGTGATCCACGCTGACACGGGCCTCCAACACATCGAGAATCCTCTGTTGATGTTTCGGCAGAAGCTTGTTCTTATTCCCCTCGCGACTGAACTGGTCCGAAGCATCCACGAACAGCACAGCACTGTCAGCCTTCGATTTCTTGAGCACGATAATGCAGGTCGCGATAGTCGTGCCAAAGAACATGTCCGGTGGAAGCTGAATGACCGCGTCGACATAGTTATTGTCGACAAGGTACTTGCGGATCTTCTGCTCGGCACCACTGCGGTAGAGCACGCCGGGAAACTCGACAATAGCGGCAGTGCCATCGACAGCGAGACTCGAAAGAATGTGCATGGTGAACGCCAAGTCCGCTTTCGACTTGGGCGCGAGCACTCCCGCAGGAGCAAAACGTTCATCGTTGATGAGCAGCGGGTTTGCGTTACCCTCCCACTTAATCGAATAGGGAGGATTGGAGACGATCGCTTCGAACGGTTCTTCGTGTCGGTGCTGCGGGTCCGTGAGGGTGTCCCCGTGGGCGATGTCAAACTTCTCGTAGTTCACGTCGTGCAGGAACATGTTGATGCGAGCCAGGTTGTAGGTGGTCAGGTTAATTTCCTGACCGAAAAAGCCTTGGAGCACGTTCTCTTTGCCGAGCACTTTGGCAAACTTCAGCAGCAGCGAACCCGATCCAGCCGCAGGATCGTACACTTTGTTCACTCGGTTCTTTCCTATCACCGTAATGCGCGCGAGCAATTCGGAGACCTCCTGGGGCGTGTAGTACTCACCTCCAGACTTACCGGCACTTGAGGCGTACATCTGCATGAGGTACTCATACGCGTCGCCAAACAAGTCGATCGAGTTATCCTCGAAGCTTCCAAGCGGGAGGTCACCCACCGCGTTAAGAATCTTGACGAGCTTCTCGTTACGTTTGGCAACGCTCGATCCGAGTCTGGAACTATTGGGGTCAAGATCGTCGAATAGTCCCTTGAGATCACCTTCTGCCGCGGTGCCTACAGCCGAACCCTCAATGTTCTTGAAGACGCGGGCAAGAGTCTCATTGAGGTTGACGTCCTGGGCCGCCTTGGCCCGGACATTGCAAAAGAGTTCGGACGGGAGGATGTAAAAGCCCTTCTCTTCAACCGTCTGCTCGCGTCCATACTCTGCGACCGAATCGTCCAGTTGCGCGTAGTCGAAATCGAGAGCGCCGGCCTCGCGCTCGCCCCTGTTGACGTATGCGGTGAGATTCTCGGATATGAAGCGATAGAACAGCGTTCCAAGCACGTATGCCTTGAAGTCCCAACCATCAACGGCGCCTCGTAGGTCGTTGGCAATGCGCCAGATCGTACTGTGCAGCTCCTCGCGCTGTCTTTCCTTTGAGGTCGGTGTCATGTCGCTCTTTTCCTGTGCCTGAGGCGCATTCTTCACTTGTTCGAGAAGGTCGGTCCTAGCGTACAACCAGCCGCCGACACTTTTCGCGGTTGCGTTCTTTAGGCAGGGTCGCACGATGGCTGCGTTCCGGTTGTACATGTGAGCAAGTAAGTCTCTCGCAGGTCACCAGTGACTGACGATGGGCTATCTCATAGATCGCGTAGTTCTCAAGTCGTTCGGGAAAACACACCGACTCGACCCATACGCGGTCACATCGACCATCACGTACCCCAATTCAGGTCGGTCAACAGCACAGGTAGATTCGCGAGCTGATGCCGCGCTTCCCTTTACATCCCTACTTTCAAGAGATGCTCGTTGCCGTCAAAAAGTGATGGGCAATAGTGGGCCGACCACACTTCCACGTTAGTAATCGCAGGTGCCAGACAGTTACTTCGCACGGCTTTGACAACGACAGCCACGGAATACTTAGCACGCGTAACTGCTACATAAAAGGCGCAGGCAGCCTTGCCTTTGAGAGGCCGACCCTTGCAGATAAAGTCACGTATTGGCTCTGTAGCCAATACGGCCACACGTTCGTAGGTACGGCCTTTTGAAACACCAAAGTTGATTGGATCGAAAGAGTCACATTCCTTCCACGAGTCTTTGGAACGGCGGAGCACGATTGGTTTGAACTCCTTGTAATAGGCATCAAGGTCATCCTCTGAGATGAGGAACACTCCATCATGGCCAGTGCGTTCATTCATCCGCGAAGTAGTTCGCGTAAACCCATATTCATCAGGAAAGATGGAATCAGAAAAGTCGGCTATTGTCTGATTGAACCTGTACGTTTCCGCCTTTTCGCAGATGTCGAGCACGCTCAAGTCTAGCTGCCGATACCAATCCAGGAGGTTCAGCCGATCAGCCTTCTTGTTCTTCGGGGACTTCAGACTGCTGTCTAAGAGGGATTGTCGGCTGTCGCCAACGAGCAAGCATGGCACGTGGCCTTGTTGCAAGAGCTTCTTTATGACCTCCAAACCATAGCGGCTGATGTCTTGAGCCTCGTCAACGACGATCTCATCGTAGATCCTCTGGAGCCGGTACTCGACACGCCCTTCGGCCTTGACTAAGACCTGGTAAGCAAGCTCTTCTATGTTGTCTCTGTAGACCAATCCGGTATCTGTGAAGTATCGCCTTGGATCTTGCTGCTTCTTGTAGAGAAGATCTTCTTTCTCCTCACCGGCTTCGAACAAAAAGCCTGTGATCGTCACATCCGGGAACAACAGCGGGAGGTAGGGGCGTATGACGTGGTTAAGAAGGAAGGCATACCATCCCATTACTTCAGGAATCCCAGATGCTGAGTGGACAGAATTCGCAAGTCTCCCCTCTAGCTCGTCTTGCCCAGACTGGGTCAGCGTTATAACAAGTCTACGTTTATCCGATGACGCACTTGCACAATACGCAACGATGTGTTCAGTCTTTCCGGAACCTGCGCAAGCATGGATGAACCTATGTTTCACGACTCCGCCTTTATGAAGGGCTCCAACGCAGAAAATGCACGCCTAAAGTAGTCAGGAGGTGTCAGACTTTTGGAGGATTCTGCTATGGTCAATGCAGTTCCGGTCTTGTCCTTCATCATCCAATCTTGAATGGGACAAGTAGCTTTTGGAAACACCTGACGCAGTTGCTGTTCATCATTGAAATAGCGGATCTGCGACTCCAACGTGTTGCCCTGCTCTTCCTTCCCGACATACATGTCGCGGACACCGTCCTTCCGGTAACGTTTCACTCTGTCCACCCAGTGGTTCACCGACTTGCCATCATTGTCTCGTAAGGCAAATAGCTGTCTGTCAAGCATGTTTGCCAACTCGAAGCACCTCTCGAAAGAGACACCGTTGATCGCCATCACGTCTATCCCATAATCCATGGGCTCACATCCATAGCGATCCTTGAAGAAACGATTGAATACGATCTCGTCAGAAGGACCTTCAACGACAACGATTTTGTCTGCCAGAATCAGGCGCATCGTGTCAAATCCGGATAGGCGTTTGAAGTAGTTGATCGTATTCGGCTCCAGTCCACCAAACCTCGAAGACTGTCCATTGCTCAAAAAAGTGACTTGGTTCAGTCCAAGTCTATTGAGAACGTAGGAGCTATGGGTCGTGATATAGATTTGCCGTCCTTTAGCTGCGTCTTGAATGTATGAGATGAGCTCACGGAGACGAGTATGGCTGAGGTGGTTCTCTGGTTCCTCAATAAAGATCAGGTTGCTCGTGTCCTGACTTCGACTCAACGCGAGGCTAGTCTTGGCTCTGGCTTGGTTCCCTTGGCCCGACATTGACAGTGGTATTGCGTTGATATCAGGGATGAGCGTGTTTTCCCATGATGCGGATCTGGACTGATCAACCTGAAGTCCGACTACGACTCCAGGCATTCCGCCTCTTTCGCCCTGCAACTCCTTGTTAAGGGCACTAAGGACATCTTGGCCAAGGGTTCCTCGAAGCTTGCGGTGTTTAACGGAGACAAGGCTTCGGTCTTTTGGGTCAAGACGTGATTCCAGGAGCTGCCGAGTGTAGTAGTCGACACCTCGTTCGGAGCGGATGGTGCGACTATCGATGAGTGATATGCCAAGCTCTTTCGGTCGTTTAAGAACGGGGTCCCCTGCGAAGTTCCGCCATTCGAAAGCATAGTACTCCACCGGTAGAACACGTGGACAGTCCTCCTGCGCAAAGTACTGTTCAAGCTCTTCCACGAAATCAGGGTCGGGATGAGCCCATACTGATAATCCAGCAGAGTCTTCCTTAGCTAAGTTGTGGATACCCCTGAGCTTTTCAAGTTCTCCTCGTTCTACGTCAAGATGTACATCAATCTGGAACTCTGGTGGAGAGCATGCTTTGTTCCCAGACTCACGCTGGTCGAAGAAATGGTCGATGTCGTCTTTGTTAAACCAGTAAGGATTGAGGTATTCCGCGGCGCGCACGCCACCGACTCGGCCGGTGAGAGCTAGAGTTATGGCTTCGAGCAGAGTCGACTTCCCAGCCTCGTTGCCTCCGACAATGATGTTCATCCTGGGCTCCGGTTCGAAGACGAAGTCACGGAACTTGCGGTAACCGCGGATTTGGACCTTTGTGATCATCACGCCACCAACCTGCCTAATCGTCGTGACAACATCGTATCGTTTAGGCTGTGGAACGAACTGAGTAGTGATGCCTTCGTCACTTATGGACTCGAGGAGTGTTGGATGCGGAACCGTTCGATCTCGCGTAGATCTGTCTCAATGTTGATGTTAATGGCTTCGATGAGGAAGGTTAGCAGACGTTCGCACATACGAACCCTCAGCCGTCGACTTGGTGATGACCGTTCAGGACAGTATCGCCATCGACTGGGATCGGAAAGAGAGCGTGCGCGCCGAGATTCGCTCGCGGGTCCGGCGTCAGCTCGCGCGCCATGGTTATCCGGTTGAGGCGGAAGGCAAGGCCATTGAGCTAGTCCTAGAACAGGCAAGGGTACTGGCGTGGTAGCCAGCAAACGAATGTGGCCGCCACCAACATTCGTTCGCACAAACCGAAGGAGTCAGAAGAGCATGGCATGTGTAGTATGTTGGCACCACATATCGGGAAAATTTGTCGGAGGGAGCACAGACGGTGAATACAGACGTCAACATCTATTGTGATGAGAGCACACACCTCCCCAATGACGGGCACCCCTTCATGGTGCTTGGTGCCATCGTCTGTCCTGTGGACAGAGCAAAGAAGGCAAATGATAGGTTGACTGAACTGCGTCACAAGTACGATTTGCCCAAGTCCTTTGAGATCAAATGGACAAAAGTGTCTCCCGCAAAATACTCTTTCTATCTTGATGTTCTTGACTACTTCTTCGACAACGACGCTCTTGAGTTTCGTTCCGTCGTTGCGTCAAAGAAAAACTTGAATCACGCAGCTTACGGACAGACACATGATGACTGGTACTACAAGATGATGTTCTACCTGATCCGAAATGTCCTCCCTTCTGGCCAAAAGTCATACATTTATCTTGATAAGAAAGACACCAGAGGAAGTATTAAAGTAAGAAAGCTCCACGAGGTAATCTCAACGGCTGCCTATGACTTTAGACGCGATAATATTCGCAGAGTTCAAGTCGTCGAATCCCACCATGTAGGACTGATGCAGCTCGCTGATCTGCTTATTGGCGCAGTCAACTATGCCAACCGCAACCTCAACACCAGTAGCGCCAAAGACATGCTGGTGGAACGGATTCGCAAACGGGCAGGCGTTACTCTCACTCGAACAACTCTGCTGAAAGAGACTAAGTTCAACGTATTTCATTGGACCCCAAGGGAGCGTCCATCGTGAACTCTCTCGATCCAGATCCAAAGTTTGATCCCGCATCAATGTCGGAGGATGCTTACCTGGAAAGACTGTACTCCAAGTTTCGTCAAGACTTAATTGAGCGAAGCATACGGTGGAAGCGCAACAATGCGTATGTACGCCTCCGCCGAGAGCCGGAGATCAAGGGCCGACACGCGATCTTTTGGCACATTGTTAGCGGCGGAAGCAACAACGAACCTGACCGCACTCTAGATCCCGAGCGGTGCAGGCGCATTCACTGGATACGCCTACTAGTTGAACAGTTCAATATTGACCATCCACAGAAATCTACGGAACTCCACTGGTGGATCAGCGATGATCCAAGATGGCAGAAAGAGCCACGTTATGTTCTCGCAACCCTCGACTACGACTATGTAGTCATTATTCAAGAAAAGAGAACATATGCTCTTCTAGTTACAGCCTATTATGTTGAGACCCCTCGCAGGAGGGCGAAGTTTCGTGAGCAGCATGACCGATACTGGCAAAAGCAAGAGCCGCTCGCTTAGCGAACGGCTCCAGATACTCCTTCAACTCATGGTTGATGAGCTATTTCAATGCTAGCATCATCTGGGCGCTGATGGAACAGCTTGGATTTCAAAGCGCCAACGCTCGACATGGCCGCCCTCAACATCCCGCTTAAGCCTCGGAGCCTCAGATGCCACATCACGCCTTTATGCCACCATCACCGCTGACTGAATCGGATGACCAGGAGCTCGTCCTCCTCCAGACCACGCAGCAACTTCTCGTCCGCCTCGTGCAGCGGAACGCTCGTCACCATCTGCGGCTCGACCCTTTTCCCCGGAGTCCACGTTCGAATCAGGCCGATCCTCGACTTCCGGCCGAGGCATCCCAGCAGATAGTCGAGCCAGGCCTTGATCTGAGCAGGCTCTCCCCTGCCCCAATTCGCGGTCCCCGCTTCCCCTCGCCATTGCTCGGGGTTGCCGATGAAACTCCCGCAGTCGCACATGCCCCGCGTGATCGAATAGGCCAAAGGCATCCACTGCGCCCTGGTCGAGTCGACCCTGACCTTCTCAGCAAACGGCTCAATCCCGAGGATCTCCTTGGACTCGCGCAAAAACTGCTCCCCCTTACACGAGTCGGGAAGCAACCAGATGTTCATAAAGCACATGCGAATCCTCCGTCGTTGACCTCAGCGTATGGTACCTGGCCGGCCCGACATTTCCGCATTCGTCAACGCGAACGGGAACAAGCACCGAGGTGCATACGCCCGAGTTGCAAAGTGAACCGCGTGGACTCGCAATACAGGTGGAAGCGGGCAAATGTCCTGCGTTCGTCGCCCGCGGTCGCGCACCCAGCGAAGCTCGTGCCGCAACATCCGCGACCTTTCACCCACCGGCTCGGCGGCCACTGCGCTCGGCATACGACCATTTACCATAGCCCTGTGCCCAACCCGGCCACCACGTTGGTGTCTATCCAAGTAGACACCAATAAAGAAAGGCACTAGTCTCAAAGCTAACCGTTCAGCCCGCTTCGGCTTTCAGCCGAGAGTGGGCTGGATCTCTTTGGAGGCAGGAGCAAAGAGTGACGAGGACACTCAAAAACGCCACCCTATTTGGGTACCTGAGTTTTCACGACTACCTAAATTGATCTTCGTTGGTTCTTGTCTCAAAGAAACTGACACTGTAGACTACAGTCAACATGACCGGTTCCGCTACCCGCTTCGGTGGGAGTCCAGGGCCGGTCCTCACTTTTCTAGAAAGAAAGCCACGTACATGACTCATGCGAAGCAGTTCAAGACCTACACAGAGCAGGTCGACCTTCTTCGCACGCGTGGGATGCACATTGATGACCAAGATCGAGCTGAACGCTTGCTCGCGCGCCTAAACTACTACCGACTCTCTGGCTATTGGTACCCGATGCGGCTTCCCACCCCGGGAGTCAGAGTGCGCCGAGACGAGTTCATAGACGGTGCATCATTTGACGTAGTTGTTGCCCTCTACGAGTTTGATGAGCGACTACGGCACGCTGTGTTCATCGAGTTGGACCGCATCGAAATGGCGGTTCGTGCCATGCTCGGCTACGAACTTGGCCGTATCGACCCGCTAGCCTACCTGGACGCAAAGCACTTAGGCGCTCGTGCCCATCATCCACACAAATCTGGTCGCAGCATGCACGATATGTGGCTGAGCAAATACGAAGCTGCCTTGAAGTTATCCAAGGAGGATTTCGTCACCCACCACAAAACGAACTACGGTGGCGCTATACCTATCTGGGCTGCAGTCGAAATCATGGACTGGGGAATGCTGTCTTACTTGTACGGCATGTCTTCAGATATCGTTCGTAACAGCATCGCGTGTCAGTGCAAACTCAGCGCCCCGCAACTAGAATCGTGGCTAAAATCCCTGAATATTGTTCGCAACTATGCTGCGCATCATGCCCGATTGTTCAACCGCGTTTACACTATCAAACCCAAGCTGAATGACGATAAACGACTGGTGTCAGTAAAGGAAAGAACGAACCGAACTTTCGGTCAACTCACACTGATCCAGTACTTGCATCGCCAGCTCGACCTGTCTCCAGCAGATCGCCTGCCGGAGCTTATGGACACGTATCCGCACAATCCGTTCGTCCCTCTGGAGCGAACGGGAGCGCCCGACAACTGGCATGACCTTTCCCTCTGGGCGCGTTAGCTGTACTTTCCTACGGGCCTGTCCCCGCGGCCCAAAGGGAACGACTACTGAAACACTGAGTGCGACGATAACCTCAGCGGGCTATGCATATGGCCAATCGCTTGGCCTTCAAGGACCGAGGCACCGACCCGCCTCGCCAATCGATCGACCTGTCGCCCCGCCAACGCGCCTCACCGACCGGTCACCTCGTCGATCCGCGGCCTCACCAGGCCCACGCATCACCGAGTCCGCGCCAGCCAAGGCGCCGCCTCCCTTCTGACCGTCACGCCGCGAACTCTTCCTTCATCGCTTCGGCCAGCAGTCGATAGGAGCGGTCTCTGTCCTCTTGGTCGTATATGAGGCTATTGACCATGATCTCATCGAAATGGACACTGCCCCTCAGCTCCCGCAACTGCCGAATGAAGCTATCAGGGCTTCCGATTAGCGACACGGCCGTCATCTGCTCGACGATGGCGCGCTCGCGATTGGCGATGTCCTCGTACTGGAGTGCCACCGGCCCGAAGTGCGGCGCCTTGGCTGCCGCGATGTAGTCGTGCCATACCTCCTCTTCGTTTTCTTTCGGGGGAAGGAGGCCCTTGGGGTTGTTGGTGACGACGCCCAGGATCGCCTGAGTGTGCGACGTGGCCAGGCGCCGGGCTTGCTGATCCGTATCGGCCACGGTGGCGTTGAGGGCGAGAATGACATACGGTTCGGGCACGCGTTTCGATGGCTGGAACTCGGCCCGGTAGATCCCGATGGCGTCCCTCATCGCGGCAGGAGCGAAGTGGGCCGCGAAGGCGTACGGGAGCCCGAGCCTCGCCGCCAAGTGGGCACTATCCGTGCTGGAACCCAGGATGTAGCGAGGAATGTACAACCCGGGTGCCGGATAGGCGTTCACGATGCCCTCCGATTGAAAGTAACCGTCCAGTTCGGCCAACTCGTTGTCGAAGTCGGGGTTCAGGCTTCCCGACCGCCTCAGCGCTCGAGCCGTGCGCATATCCGTGCCCGGCGCTCGCCCCAGTCCCAGGTCGAGACGCCCGGGGTGCAGGGTTTCAATGGTGGCGTACTGTTCTGCCACGAGATAGGGGTTGTGGTTGGGAAGCATGACGCCTCCCGAACCCACGCGAATGGTCGTCGTGTGGGACAGAGCGTGCAAGATGAGCAACTGGGTGGCGCTACTTCCTATCGCCTTGCTGTTGTGATGCTCGGCCACCCAGTAACGCTCGTATCCGTACTCCTCGGCCTTGTTGACCATGCGGGTGAAATCGTCGTAGGCCTCGCCGAAGGACTGCCCTTCTTTGAGGTATACCAGGTCCAGTATCGAAAACTTCATGTGGCATGCTCCTTCTTCAGTTCCAACCGCAGAGGGCGACGCCGAGGCCCGGCAAGTTCTTCGCCAAGCCACTCGGCCTGGCGTTCAGAACTCGAGGCCGGGCATCGCACCCGCGGGCTCCTCGGCACTAACGTCACCGTCACCGGAGAAATTTCATCCGGAGGTACCTCAGACCGATGGAGCAAGGAGGCCGACTCCGCTGAGGAGGCCGACACTGCTGCCTGCGGTGCCGGCCGTCTCGCGAGTTCAGACTCACGACGCAAGATCTATGCGAGCGCCTCGGTGGCGGCCTTCTTGACGCCGCGCCACATGGCCATGCCCCAGACCGGGGTCTTCTCCAGCATCTCGAGCCGCCCCGCCGATAGGTCGTAGGAGCACGCCAGCGTGAAGGCCGCGAAGCGAGTCTCGGGCTTTTCCTTGGTGTAGGCGACCACCTCGGGGTTCGCCGTGGTCTGGCACATCACCGGGTAGACCGCCACGCCCTTCTGCATGCCGCGGACCATGCCCTGGTAGTTGCGAAGTGCCCAGTCCACGCATGCATTCGTGAACTGGCCCATGGTTGCCCTGTCGCACATGTCGTTGCGCGTGAGCACGAAGAATTGATGCATGTTGGCGAGCGCGGCAGATAGGCGCTTGGTCACGATGACGTAACTCCACAACTCGGGCACGTACGTGGGCGCCTGCCCGAGGCGAGCGGCAACCATTGACAGGTAGGAATCGAAGGGCGCACCAAACGACGGCGCCCCAGCGGGCTGTTGGCCGGCGGCTTGTGGTTGCTGACCGACGGCGGGTACTTGCTGACCGGCAGAGGGTGGCTGTTGGCCGACGACGGGCGGCTGCGCCTGGGCCGTGGGGAACCCCTCCTCGCCGAGACTGGGACCGCCAATGGGGGCAGGTCCGCCCATCGGAGCATTCCCACCGACGGGTGCATTCCCTCCAAACTGAGCACTACCGCCAAGCTGTGCACCCCCACCGATAGGCGCGCCACAGGTGAAGCATACATTGGCACCGTCCACGAGCGAGGCGCCGCAGTTGACACAGGACATGAGTATCTCCCTACGTTGTCGTCCGGGTCACAGCCACCCTACACCCGCGGGCAGACTGGTCGAGCGCCGTGGTCACATCGTGCCATCGGCAGGCATGACCAAAGAGAGATGACCGACGGCGCCACTCGTGCCCATGTCCTCCCGGCACCGGTGTGTGGGGCGGCACCTTGCCGGGCCCGGCCCTGTCTGGATCACCAACAGGCCGGGCCCGAGCGTCGCCGTCGTCGCGTCAGGCGGCCGTCACCGCGTCACGCAGCCGGTCGCGGGCCTGACGAACGGCATCAGTGGCAGACCTAGCCGCGTCACGCAGCGGTCACCGCATCACGCCGCATTCACTGTGTCACGACTCCGGCCCTTCCCGCTCGGGCGGGAAGCCGCACGAGCGCGGCCAACCCGAGCACGAGGAAGCCCACCGCACACACGGTCAGCGCCGACGCGAAACTCATGCGTTGCACGCCATTGCCCGTCAGGAGCGGCCCGGCGGCCAGACCCGCGGCGTAAGCCAGGTTATACAGTGCGAACGACCCTCCGAGTGTGGGCGGGCGCGCAAGGAAGCCCTGCTCGCTGATAAGAGTCGTCGCCGGGGCGAGCAGCAGCGCCGACGAGACGCCGAGCGCAGCCATCCCCAGGCCGGTCTGCCACATGCGGTCGGCCCATGCGATCACCAGGAACGATGCCGCGGCGCACGCCAGCCCCAGTCCGATGAGCAGCCTCGGCGAGGCCTTCGTGACACAGGCGCCGACGATTGGATTGGCGACGATCGCGGTCAGCGACGTCAGGCCGAAGAGCAACCCGATGGCCAGGGCCGAAACCCGCAGGTGCACGGGAAGCACGGGTTCTATCCCCGAGAGCACTCCCGCGCCGATGGCGATGGCCACGACGATCGACGCCGAGCCTGGCACGCGCAAGACGGCCAGAGGACCGGCGGTGTCGTCCGTGACCCGCGGAGCTCCCTTGACGAGGAGGATCCGCAAGAGGCCGTCGACGAGCGCCACACCCGCGGCCAGCAGGAACGGCGAAGCCGTCGATTCGAAGTGCTCGACCATGAACCCGGCGAGCGGAGGGCCGACGAGCACGCCCAGCGTGATGGTCGACATCGCGATTCCCATCGCCTGGCCGCGCCGCTCGAAGTCCGTGGTGGCAGCGATGAGGGACAGTGACGCCACCCAGGACATGCCGCCGGCGATACCCTGGGCGAGCCGGGCCACCAGCAATAGCCAGTACGGCCCGCCGGTGGCGAACAGCAGCGTGGCGGCCGCTAGGCCGACCAGACCGATGAGGAGCGGAGTCTTCGGGCCGTGCCTGTCGACGATGCGGCCCGCAAAGAGCGTCGCGATGATCATCGCGATCGCGTACGAGGCGAAGAGAATTCCGGTGGCTGCCGAGCCTCGCTCGACGACCGCCGGGAGCATCGGGAGCACCGGAACGGCCAGGCCGTGGACGAGCATGTCGGTAAATAGCGCCGCCGATCCGACGACGAGTGCGCGGGTGGGCGTCGTCGACGGTTGCGCGGGAGTGGAGCCGGAGGCTTGCGCCCAGGCGGAGCCGGCCGCATCCGGAGTTTCCGTGGGTGAGTGCGCCGCGTCGTCTGCGCGCCGCGAGGGCTCAGAAGAGTCAATTGTTGTCAAGATGAGTAACTTTCTATCCGGGTGGCAACCCCCCTTGCCAGCGCCGCGATGGTGGCGCCGAGTTCGCTGGGTTGCGGAAGGTCATCGGGTCGGGTTGCCGCCGTGACGGTCAGCCCTTGGAAGAGCACCAGCACGAGACCCGCGACCGCGTCGGCCGAGGCACCGGCTGTGCCTTCAATGCCGGCGGCGATCTGCGCGCGCCAAGCATCGATGGTCGCGTTCTTCTCCGAGGTGTCGTCCAATGCGCGCGGTGCCACGAGGACCGTGCACGCGGCCAGCGCGCGGAAGCGTTCCTCCTCACGCAGCAGGGTGACGAAGTTCGTCAGCAGGCTCGAAAGCGTGCCGTCAGCCCCGTCTTCCCCGCCGTCCGTGGCGAAAATCCGCGCGCCGTATTCCTCCCAGCCCCACGCGAGCGCCTGCTCCAGCAGAGCGACTTTGGACCGGAAATGATGGTGCACGGCACCTCGTGTCACTCCGGCACGCCTGGCGACGTGCTCGAAGGTTGCCCCCCTCCACCCTTTTTCATCGAAGGCCATGAGCGCCGCCTTCAGTAGCGCCAGACGCGTTCGCTCCGCGTCCTCAGCAGTTCGTCTCATACATACAAGCTAACACGTATGTAAATCGAGGGCTACTGCCCGTCCTCGCTATCGAAGACATACACAACGGCCCCGTCCACACCCCGGCCCCGCCCGGAGCCGTCTCCGCCGGCGCCAGCCGCTTAGGCACCCACTTCCTCCCACTGACCCCGGCCCGGCGGCAGCCCCACCGAGTCGAGCAATCCCGGAAAAAGCTCGTCAATGACGCCATCGCGCCGCGTGATGCGCCGGTGTCGCCCAATCGCCTCGGTGTGCATCAGCCCCGACTCGCGCAGCACCTTGAAGTGGTACGACATGGTCGACTTGGCGATGCCGTATTCGAAGTCTCCGCAAAACTGCGGCCCGTCGGAGGCGATCTTATCGAGGATGTCGCGGCGAACCGGGTCCGCGAGCGCAAAGAGCAGACGATCGAGGGTGATGTCCCCTGGCTTCGGGTGGTACAAACGCTCTTCCGCCATGGCTCGCCTTTCGCCGTCTGCGCTCATCGTACGCCCCGCGGCACGACGAAGGCCGGCCCATTCGCTTTGACACTCGACGTGCCCCGGAACTTCGCGGACGGTGCGGCTGCCGCAATCTACTCGGGCACCACCCACCGCCGGCGCGGGTCGCAACAGGAACGCGCAACCACCTCTTGACACTGACCGACGCGCGGGAGGATTCTTATTTCGTCAATCATCGAACTATTGAGATGAGGTCCGAGCACAGCGTCTCGTTCGCCGTCGGCCACACCCGTCGCTCAACTCCACTACCAAACCGTCCCTCAACTCCATTCCGGAAAGGTACCACCATGAGCACAGATCGGCCCGGCCCACCGCAGGGCGCCGCCCCGCACCGCGGAGGCCAGTCACGCCGCTTCGAGCCTTCGACCTCTCCGGCCGCAGGCAGCCCGTCGGCGTCGGCCCGCCGCGAGGTGCCACCTGACCGCACGCCCTCCCCGCCCCGCACGGCCAACGAACGAACGATGGGCCTCGTCTCCTTCTCCACGATGTTCGTCATCGGCACGGACACGCTCCTCGTCGCCCCTCTCCTGCCGCTCCTCCAGCACGAACTGGGTGTGAGCGTCTCCCGCTCCGGGTGGCTCGTCTCGGCCTACGCCCTCGGGTACGCGGTATGCGCCCTCGTCGCCGGCCCGCTCTCCGACCGCCGCGACCGCCGACGCGTTCTTCTGCCGGGCCTGGCCGCCTTCGCCCTCATGACTGCCGCCTGCGGCTGCACCTGGGATTTTTGGTCGCTGCTTGCCGCGCGCCTGCTCGCTGGCGTGGCCGGCGCCTTCGTGACACCGCAAATCTGGGCAGCCATCCCCGTGACAGTGCCGCCGTCGTCCATCGTCAAAACGATGGGCTACGCGACAGCGGGCCTGGCCACAGCCCAAGTGGCGGGAATCCCCATCGGTTCCTTCCTTTCATCGCTTGGCTGGCGCATCCCCTTCTTTGCCATCGCCGGCGTGAGCGTCCTGCTGTGGTTCCTCCTGCACGCACGTTTCCCGAATGTGCCTCCGGCTGGCGCCGCGCGGCAGGGCGCCCTCTTCGCCCCGTATCGCCAAGTGGTCCGCTCGCGCCCGCTCATGCTATCTCTGACGGCGTATCTCATCTTCCAAACCGGCACCTACGCGGCGATATCCTTCATCGGCTCGTGGTTCGCGGCCGACTTCGGTGCCAGCCAGAACGCGATCGGCACAGCGATGATCGTCATCGGCATGGGCAACGCTGTCGGCTCGTTCACGGGATCCCGCCTGGTCGCCAGACTCGGCATGCAGCGGTCGCACCTCTTCGGCATCGTCGCCATTTCGGCGGTCTACCTGCTCGCCATCGTCTCGCACGCCATGTGGCTTGCCGCGGCCGTCTTCTGCCTGGCCATGCTGGTGGCCGGCTTCCTCTTTCCCGTGCTCATGACCCAGCTGCAAAGCCTCACCGATCTGGCGCGAGGAACCGTTTCCTCGCTGGCGAATGCGGCCATGTACACCGGATCGACGATCAGCGGGGCGATCGGTGGCTACCTGCTCACCCGCTTCACCGGTTTCAGCGGCATCGCGCTCTTCACCGTGGCCGCATATATGGTCTCGCTCGGCCTGTACGCGCTGGGCGGCGCGTTCACGAGCGGCAAATAGGCAGCGAATAGGGTGGCTTGTTCGACCGCGCGGCGACGAAGCCCGGCGCGCCCGGCAGCGTCCACGGGTGCGTTCGAGCTAAGAGGATATGCCCGGCACTCGATGCTAGCCAGGTGCCAGCGGCCGCGATTGGGCCGTTGCCCGACGGCGCTCACCGCTCCGACCGCCCAACGCTACGCACCCCTCGATTGCTCCCGCCCGCTCCCCTACCTCGTGAACCGCGCGCGGTAGGACGTCGGCGTGGTGCCGTAGCGGGCGGAGAAGTTCTGCCGCATGGTCACCGCACTGCCAAAGCCGCACGAGCGCGCGACCTTGTCGATGCTCCATGCGGTCGTCTCCAGGAGCCTCCTGGCCTCGTCCAACCTGCGCGCCAGGACCCAGCGCGCCGGAGTCTGGCCGGTCGACTCGGCGAACCTGCGCGCAAAGGTCCTCACGCTCATGTGGGCGCGGGCTGCGAGCGCCGGTACGCTCAGCTCCCCGTCGAGGTTCGCCAGCGCCCAGTCGGCGACCCGGCCCACGGTGTCGTGCTCATGTTCAGCCACGGGCCTCTCCACGTACTGCGCCCGATTGCCTTCCCGGTGCGGGGCGAGGACCGCCCTCCGAGCAATGGTCGCAGCCGCCTCGGCTCCAAGCCGCCCGCGCACGAGGTGCAGGCACGCGTCGAGCGCGGAAGCTGTGCCGGCAGACGTCAGCACGTGGCCGGAGTCGACATACAAATCCCCCGGTCGCACCTCGACGGCAGGATAGCGCCTGGCGAGCGCGTCGGCGTGCATCCAGTGCGTCGTCGCTCCTCGCCCATCAAGCAGTCCGCTGGCAGCCACGGGAAAGGCGCCGAGGCACAGGCCGACGACGCACCCTCCGCGGTCGTGGACCGCACCCATCGCCGCCGTCAGGGCGCCGGCCGGCTCGGGCAGGTCCGGCGGCCACGAGGGCACGACGAGCATGTCGGCCTCGGCCGCCGCCCGCTCAGGCCCGGCGACCTCGGTCAAGCCGATGTCCTCGGCAGTGTGCACCGCGCCGCCGTCGTCGCTCCACAGGAAGGTGGCCCACCCGCTCGCCAGACCCAGCCGCGTCACCTCGCCGAACACCAGCAGCGGCGAGGCGAGGTGGAACAGGGAGATGCCTTCGAAGACGTGGACGGCTATGCGCATCGTTGTCCTTATTCCATCGAATGAGTGCCTTTCTGCCTCTCACTGTACTGCCGTCCCGACCCGAATAATCAAGATGCGGTGGCCTGGGACCACGCGAACGGTTGCCCTCGCGGCCGGACTTCGAGGATCGGACGCGAGCACCGGCGCCCCGCCACCCAGATGCACTCGAGCGGGAGGAGAACGCCCATGACCAAACCACCCAGGCGCGCCCTGGCCGTCGTCGACGTCCAAGGGGAGTACTTCGACGGACCACTCGCAATCCGGCACCCTCCGGCCGCCGAGGCTCTCGACGCCATCATCGCCGCCGTGCACGCCGCCCATCGCGCTGGCGTGCCGGTCGCCCTCATCCAGCATGAGAATCCGGCGAGCGCAGTGGTCTTCGCGGCCGGAAGCGAGCGGCAAAGGCTCCACCCGCGCCTGACGGCTCTTTCCGAGGCGCCCGTGTTCACCAAGGACAAGGCCAGCATCTTCGCGTCATCCGCGTTCGCCGCGTGGCTGCAACGGCACCGGATTGATACGGTGACGCTCGTCGGATTCATGGCGAATAACTGCCTTCTGGCCAGTGCCGCGGCGGCCGAGGCGCTCGACGTTGACATCGAGGTGCTCAGCGACGCGAGCGGCTCCATCGGCCTAGCCAACGACGCCGGACAGGCCGATGCCCGGCAGGTTCACGAAACGCTCATGGCCCTGCTGCATTCCAACTGGGCCGCGGTCGCTGACGTCGGCAGTTGGCAGCGCGCGGTGGCCCGCGGGCTCGCGCTGGAAAAGAGCAATCTCGTCGCCTCCGCATGCGGGCGAACCGCAACCTCGGACCCTGGCCGCGACCTCGGACCAGAGCGCACGGAGCTGACGTAGCGCACGTAGCCAGCCAGGACGCACGTGGCGGCCGCAGGCACATAGCCGGGCAGGCATGGTTGACCACACGCGGCGCCCGCCTGCCAGGGTCGGTCAATCCCATCCTCGCGCGGCGCGCGGTGGTAGCGTTTTCACCGTTCCTGCACGCGAAGGAAGGAATCGGCATGTCAACGCGCAGCATTGGTTCCCTGCAGGTCAGCCCGCTCGGACTGGGCTGCATGGGCATGAGTCAGAGCTATGGGCCGCGTCCCGACGAGGACGAGATGGTCTCATTCATCCGATCGGCGGTCGACGAGGGCGTCACGTTTTTCGACACCGCCGAGGTCTACGGCCCCCACCACAACGAAAAGCTCGTGGGCCGCGCATTGGCGCCCGTGCGCGAAAGGGTCGTCATCGCAACGAAGTTCGGCTTCGACATCGCCGAGGACGGGACGATGGACGGCATGGCGGTCAACTCGCGCCCCGAGCATATCCGCTGGGCGGTGGAGGGATCGCTGCGCCGCCTGGGAACCGATCACATCGACCTGTACTACCAGCACCGCGTCGACCCACAGGTGCCGATCGAGGACGTCGCCGGCACAGTGGCCGACCTCATCACCGAAGGCAAGGTCCGGGAGTTCGGCCTGTCCGAGGCCGGCGCCTCGACGATCCGGCGTGCCCACGCGGTCCATCCCGTGGCAGCCCTCCAGTCGGAATACTCCCTGTGGTGGCGCGAGCCCGAGGACTCGGTCATGGACACGCTGCGCGAGCTCGGCATCGCGCTCGTCCCCTTCAGCCCGCTGGGCAAGGGCATGCTGACCGGTGCCGTGAGCGCCGATCACACCTTCGGCGAAGGCGACCTCCGGGCGACGCTACCCCGCTTCCAGCCCGACGTCCTCGCGGCGAACCACGCCCTGGTCGAGGTGGTCGAGCGCATCGCCGCCGCCAAGGGAGTCACTGCGGCCCAGCTGGCCTTGGCGTGGCTGCTGGCCCGCGAGGAGTGGATCGTCCCGATTCCGGGGACGCGAAAGCCGCACAGGCTGCGCGAGAACCTCGGCGCCCTGGACGTCGCGCTGTCCGGCGACGAGATGGCGGAACTGGAGGAGCAGTCTTCGGCGGTGAAGATCCAGGGCGGCCGTTACACGGAGGCGCTGGAGCGGCTCATCGACCGGTGAGCAGCGTGTCGCGGCCTGCTTGACCGGTGAGCCCGGGCCGCTCCCGGCGTGGCGTGGCCAACTCAACCGGGAGGCGAGGCAGGCGAGCGGCAGTCCGTGCTCGACCGGAAGGCGAGGCAGGCGCCAGAGGGCAGCGGCCGGCGGTGGAGGCCGCTGCCCAAACGGCCACGTCCGTGGCCCCTCGCTACCCTCTCTGCGCGCCTTTGAGCGCGGGTGGAAGACCGCCCGGCCACGGATGCAGGCCGGCCGGCCCAGCCCCGACCACGGGTGCCGGCCCAGCCCGGGCGACGGGTACAGGCCCGCCCGGCGCATCGTCTATGGTGCCTCGCTGCCCTCCCTGCGCGCACGCCACAGCATTTGACCGGCCACGAAGAGCAGGTAGATCGACAGCAGCACATTGCCCTGGAATGGCGTGAAGACACCGGCCAGGTGGGAGCTGAAGGGTACGCACGCCGAGGCGGCCAGGCCTACAATAAGCCCCGCCCGCACGTCGACATTACCGCGTTTGGCGTTCGCCGCCGTACCCGAGATCGACCCCGGGATCATCATCAACAGGGACGAGCCACGCGCCACCAAGTCGCCGATGCCGAAGAAGAACATCATCGCCGGCACGACGATGGCTCCGCCTCCCACGCCAATGGGACCGGCGATGACACCGGTGAGCAATCCGGTCACCGCGAGCAGAAGAAAGGACACCCACGTCGTGTGAAACTGCGAATCGCGCACCGGGATCACGATCCACAGCGTGATGACAACAACGATCAGGAAGACGACGAAGGCACCTTTCACGACATTCAGAGGCAAACGGTCAAGGAGGCGACTGCCGAGCTGCGCGCCCACTGTGATGCCTAGCGCGAGGGCCAGCGCAACCAACCAGTTAATATTGCCGCGCAGCGCATAGCTCGCCACGCCCACCAGCGCCGTGGGCAACATCGCCGCAATCGACGTGCCCGCAGCAGTCTTGTGGCCCATGCCGACCCACATGGTCAGAAGCGGGACGATAACGGTCCCGCCGCCGATTCCGAACAATCCCGATAGCACACCGGCAGCCAGTCCGGTGACGATGAGCCGCGAAACATGTCCGTCAATCGCTTTCACGCGGCCAGTATAGGTCTCCGGCAAGTGAGATCCTGGAAGCCATCGACGAACACCGGCGCGACTCGGCCGCCGGCGCGGTCGCCGCGCCGGGGCAACGCAGCAGTCATCGCCACCGCGGTGCGGCAAACGATCCTGCCGGGCAATCCGTCAATCTCGCGGGGCCGTCCGGCAATCCTGCCGGGAGTGTCGTCGATCCACCGCCCCATCCATCGATCTCGCCAATCCTGCCCCACACCTCGCCGCACTGCATGCTTGCGCCCCAGGAGTGTGGGCGCGGACAACGGAACTTCAGGTGCGCACGGGTGTCCTCGGCTCACGCTCGTAGGCGCTATGGAGCATCCTGACGAGGTCGTCACCGGCGTCGAGCTCGCGGTCCCCCAGGCGACTGACGGCCACGGCGGGCGTCCACGAGTTCATGACCACGGCCTGGAGGGATGTATTGATGTCCTGAAGGCCGATGGCTCGTGTCTGCTGGTCAATGCCAGCGCGGTCGAGTTGACGTTGGACGACCTGCATCGTGACTCCCGGCAGAAGAGCGGCGTCGGGCCACAGGACCCTCCGCCCATCCCAGAATGCGAGGTTCCAGATCGATGCCTCACTGAGGCGGCCTCGAGCGTCGAGGAAAGCGACGTCGTCGAAACCCCGACGGGATGCGCATCGAAGGAGGTGGGTCTTGGCGGCTTCTCCAACGTGCTTGATCCGCGGCAGGTAGCGCTCATGCCGGACGACATCGAGCGCCAGCGGACCTTCGGGAGCAGATGCAGGGGCGTCGATCTTGACCAGAATGTCCAGGTCGGGGGTCTGCGGTGAATGCGTGAACTCCCCCGGGCGCGACGAAATGTAGCAGGCTAGCGAGGCATCGGCCGGCCCCGCGTCAATCGCAGCGGCGAGTGCTGCGCGAACTTCGCCGTCGGGCAGGTGGGTGCCGAACAGTTCGTCGCTCGCCGAGCGCAGGCGGGCCAGATGCAGCTCCAATCCGCGCACGGCACGGCCGCGTGTCTGCATCGCGGTGAAGTGAGCGAATCCCGCAAACGCCAGTGGTGCGAGATCGGCAATGGTGGCAGGCTTGTGGTTGTAGTGGACGCGTAGCATGCGATGAGCCTAGAAGGTGACACCAGTGGCAGAGGCAAGCCCGACCGGATCCCACCTTCGCATCGGGCAGCTTTCGGCTCAAACCGGAGTCTCCCCGCGAATGTTGCGCTATTACGAAAACAAAGGGGTCCTCGCGGCCTCACGCTCTGCCTCGGGCCAACGGCTCTTCGACGCCGACGCCGTAGAGCAGGTTCGTTACATTCGTGAACTGCTGGACGCCGGCCTCCCGCTGCGTGCCGTCCGTGAACTCATCGACTGCATTCACGAACCGGGAAGGATCGAGCCCTGCGCCGTGCCACTGCTGCTGGAGCATCTCGACGGCTACAACCGCGAGATCGCTAAGTTGACCTCCACTAGGGCGACTCTTCAAGGCCTCATCGATGCCTCAGGTTGAGAGTCGGCGATGCCTCGAGCTCAGCCCGGATAGTCAGCAACTCATCGGCGTCATGGCGACGGCAGGACCCGCTCCTTCCTGCTCAAAACGCCCCGCTGCCCGGCTCAACCTTCGCAGGCCAACCGGGCGGCCCGCTCACATCAACTCTTCTCAAACCCGGAACCGGAATCGAATCTTAGAACCTGCGCGTTCTCACTGATCGTGCGAATCTCGGCATCGTTGAAACCCTCGGGCTTAATCGCCTGGATGTCAATAGTGATATCAAGCCTAGCTCCGGCCCCGGCGAGTCGGTCGATGACCTCACGAGTGATGTTACCAATGTCGCGGTTGTAACGGTTTGGGTCAACCTTCACCGATCCGAAGAAACGGGCAAGTACGTTCTCCAATGTCGATTCGACCTCGGAGTGGACGTCACTGTCGTTAACGGGGCGTTCTCCACACAGGACGCCATTACCCGACGCAACCGCGGGTGACTCTGCACCACTTCGATTCACAGCGGAATCTGACTCCAGGTCGGCGGAGACAGAACGATCGGCTTCGATCTGCTTTCGCGCGCGCTCGAACTCAACGAGTATGGTTCCGTTTGTGATTCCAAGACCCGCACTGCCATCCGGTGGAAGGATGACTTCCCGGTACCGGCCGGATTCTTTGTCTTTACCTGTGGCGATCGCGAAGCGTTCATTCTCGACGAGCACGGCGGTCAGTGACTGCTCGATGGCGTTGTCGAGCACGTCCCGGCTGGCCAGCCTCGGCATGTAGGTGTACCGGGTGAAGTAGCCCCACAGTTCCTCGGCCGTGATCTCGCCCCTGTCCTGCCACAGCGCCCCCAGTTCCCGGTGCAGCGCGTCCCCCAGGCTGGCCGCGCCCAGCTGGGTGATCAGCTGTTCCTCGCGTACGAGTTTCGTGCTCACCCGTTCGGCGAGGGAGCGTGTGCCGGAGTCGAGGATCCTGCTCGACACCACGTCGAAGGGTTTGGTCGGGTCGAATTGCTCGGGGTACAGCGCCCACACGAAGGTGTCGCGGATCCGGTCGGTGATGGTCTGGTCCAGACGACTCACCCACTCGTCGGCCTGTTTGTGCTGCTGGGCCGTGAGGTTCAAGGTCTCGCTGGTCGCCTGCACCTGCTTCCAGCCCAGGTAGGTGCGTGTCGCGGACTCCAGGCTCTCCAGCTGGCCCGAATCGGCCAGCAGGAAGATCAGCGTGTTGCGGTGGATGCGCTGGCTTGCGCCCTTCGTCTCGACCGCCTCGTGCACCCACCGGAAGGCCTCCGAGTCGGGTCCGTCCTGCCTGCGGACGCTGTGCCTGGGGTGCGCGATCACCAGCCGCGTGTCCTCCAGGTCGGGGATGTCGGCGCTGGATTCAGGGGCCACGTGCACCCGGTCGAACTCGGCGCGGCTGCGTTCCTCGCCGCGGAGCCGTCTGGTGATCTCGTTCCACACCGTCTCGACGTCCTCGCGCAGCCTCTCGGCGTAGTCGCTGGCGGTCTTGGTGACGGACGGCTGGGTGTCGAACCAGTAGTGGCCCTGCTCCTCGTAGAAGTACGTGGAGCGCTGGGCCAGCTGCTCGATGGCGCTGCCGAAGTTGCCCAGCACGTCGCCGGGCACGGCGGTGCCGAGCCACACGTACTGCTTGTCCAGTCCCTTGCGGGCGCTCCGGCTGCGGGGTGCCGCGCCCATGAAGATGGTGCGGGCGATGCGCTGTGTCACGAACCGCTGCCCCAGACTGGGACGGTCCAGGTCGATCCGCTGGGCCGTCGAGCTGGCGCCGTCGATGTCGGAGTCGATTATCGGCTTCCACTGGTCCTCCAGGTACTGGGTCAAATCGGTGTTGACCGTTGTGGCGTTCAATGGCACATTGCCGGGCAGGATAAGCGGGGATGCATCGTGCGATGCCCACAATTCGTGCACGACGGACGACACTAGTTTCAGCACACCTCGGGTGCGCTGAAACCTTTCCAGCGCCGACCAGTCCTCGTACAGCCGGTCCAATAGTTCGGGGTGCAGGGGGTACGATGCGCGGATGCGTTTCTCGTAGTCATCGTTCGGCGAAGCCGCGGCCCGCGGAAATAGCTTCGATTCGCTCCGGTACATGTTGGCGAAGTTGCGGGCCACTACCGAGATGTCGGTGAGTCCTGCGGCGTCCGGTGCCTGGAACAGGCGCCGACGGACGATCTCGAAGGACTCGTCCCGGCTTGAGGGGCGCCACTGGTCGGCCACCCTGCGAATGACGTTCTGGAGGCGGTCGAGGGCCAGTTGTCCGTTGACCCCGCCGATCTCGATGTCACTGCCTCGGTCACCACTGTCGGAGGCGGGAATGGATACCACGAGCATGGCCCCTGGAACAGATCTCACCACCTCGGTCAGGGACTGGGCGAAGGTGAACTGGGTGTCGAATGAGCCCGCCGGGAGTTCCTTATCGGTCACCAATTGCCGGGCATAGGCCACCCATTCGTCAATGAGGATGAGCGCCGGGGCGTAGGTCTGGATCAGCCTCCACAGCGCCTCGCCGGGGCTGGTGCCCGCCCTGTCGTCGTCGGCGACGATGTCGTAGGCCTCTCGCCCGCCGAGCTGCCATGCCAGCTCGCCCCACAGGGTGTGCACCTGGGTGCCGTCCGGTTTGACCTGCGGCGATCCCGCCTTCAGGTATGTGCCGACCAGGGCGACCCGCCTGACGTTGAGCGTCTCCAGATCAGGATTGCCGACCTCGGCGACGAGTTCTTGCACGTCCTGCGGGAAGCGCTTCGCGGGGGTGCCGGAGAACAGATGGTAGAGGGCTAGCATGGAGTGGGTCTTGCCGCCGCCGAAGTTGGTCTGAAGGTTGACCACAGGGCTGGCGTTGCCGTCACCTTTCAGGCGGCGCAGAGCACGTGACAGCAGGTCGTTCAGCCCCTCGGTGAGGTAGGTTCGAGAGAAGAACTCCACGGGATTGCCGTACTCCGGGCTGGTAGCCTGCCCGGTGTGGACTAGGTGCAGGTCGGCGGCGAACTCCGAAGCGGTGAACTCGCCGCGGGCAACGTCGTCGTGGGGCTGAATCACCTCACGCCAAGGTTTCAAGCCGTCTCCTGGCTCGAGAGATACCTTCGTAGTTTTCTTCACCTGTTGACGGGTCTGACGTTCATAAACGGTGCGCTGCAAGTCCAAGCGAAGCTTGCGCACATCCGCGGCAGAGTCAGGAGAATCGACGGCGAGTAACAGACGTTCAATCGTATCGAGGGCACGGATAGTGTCCTCAGAACTGAACGGCTCATTGTGCGCCCACTTATTTCGGGTCTCGCGCAGCTCGGAGGCGAAGCTCTGCTGCGCCCTAGACAGCACATCCTTGAACTCGTAGCCCTGTTCGGTGATGGCGCGCAACTGGACCTGTACGTCGTGCTTAGTCAGAATCCTCGGAGAGCCTCCATAGCGCCGAGCGTCCTCCTCCGCCCACTTATTGGGCCAGTCGGGCGAGTCGTAGAACTTTGTCATTTCCACATCGACTACGTCGTACAGGCCCTCGGAAAGTAAAGTGAATGCTCTATCTACACGGTCCCGGTTATTCATTTCCATCGTGATCTCCTAGAAGGTGTTGTCTTCAGTCCCGGTGACGACCCGGGGTGATGCCGTAGCATTGCCTGCGTAAGCCCCGGACGAGGCCGCTCCAGCGGTCGCCGCGCCGGGGCAATCGTTGTACGTGGGGTTACCCATCGCTGGCCTCCGGCGCAGTGAGCTGCCGCCGGGCGATCCGCTCCTGGGCCTCCCGGTAGATCTGGGCGATCCGGGCCTGGAGCTCGGCTTTGGGTGGCAGCGTCGTCCAGTACTCGGCGACGACGATGCCGTCCTTGTGCGACTCCAGCAGCTCGATCTGGTCTCGGCTCGCCTCGGTGCACAGGATCAGGCCAATGGGCGGGTTCTCGTCAGCCTGCCGTTCGTACCTGTCGAGCCACTTCAGATAGAAGTTCATCTGCCCTTGATAGCTGGGCTTGAATTTTCCGACCTTCAGCTCAACCGCGATCAACCGATGCAGTGGCCTTGAGTAGAACAGCAGGTCGAGGAAGTAGTCATCGCCGTCGAAGGTCATGCGCTTCTGCCGTTCAACGAACGCCCACCCGCGGCCGGCTTCCAGCAGGAACGCCTCCATGTCATGGCGCAGGGCGGCTTCGAGGTCGCGCTCCAAGAAGGTGTCGTCCAGTCCCAGCATGTCCAGCAACATCAGGTCGCGGAAGGCATCGAGCGGAACCGCCGAGCCCTCAGGGATCTGGGAGTCAGCGATCTCGCGGCGCTCGAACGCCTTGCGTTCGATGGCGTGCCGCAGCTCACGAACGCTGAGTCTGCGGTCGATGGTCTCCTTCACGTAGAACGCTCGGGCCTCAGCGCTGGGCACAGGAAGCAGCGCCTTGAAGTGTGTCCAGCTAACTTGTTGCCCCAGTGAGGCGACAAGTTCGACACCAGGGAACGTCTGGGAGAATTGCACCATGCGGTAGAGGTTCGCCCTCTCGAAACCTCGTCCGTACCGGGCGGTCAATTGTCGCCCCAGTGAAGCGACAAGTTCCTGGTCGTGCCCCGCACGGCCCTCTCGGAGCACGCCCACGTCGATCAGGCGCCCGATGTACCAGTTCCGCAGAGTGAGCGTCGCGTTCACCTGAGTGGCCGCGAACGACTGTGCCCGCTCAATTAGAGCCGCTACCTGCTCTACGAGCTCGCCGCCCTCCGCGCTGACTGATTCAGCGACGGCCAGGAACGGCGTCAAATCTGAGGCAGAGTGGCGACTTGCTGCGCCATCATGCCGCGCTTGATCTCGGTTATTCATAGCCATCGTTATCCCCCAAGAAGGTGGTGGTGTCGGAGCCTGAGATGATTTGGGCGCGTCGACTGAGCACGTCAGGGACGCGAGAGTTCTGCCGAACCCATACTGCCGCCTCTGGGGCTATTCCTTCGAGAACATCGAGCAACTGGTCATGGTCAGCCACTAGTTTTCGGGCAAAAATCGGTTCGTGGTAGGCAACCCGGTTACGAAGCTTGCGCAGCGATTCGAGCCTGCGATGCAGCTCTCTACGCGATTCGTGCCAGTAGGGAAAGGCCCGATGGAGGGCGGGTACCCACAGCCGCTGGTGGTACCTGTTGGCAAGAAGTCCGCCCCAGAAGCCGAGAGTCAGTTCTGCCACGGTGTGCCCGGGTCGGATCTCGAGGTCGGGATGTGTTCGTTTCGCCGCCCTCACCGCGTCCTGAACAATACGACTCTCCTGATCGCGCAGCAGGTTCTCCCCGTGCCACCAGTCTGCGCGCCCGGCGAGGCCAGCCAGCTGATGATCGAGGGCGTTCCGAAGCGTGACCTCAAGAATGTTGAAGCTTCCCCAGAAGGCTGCGGAGACTGCAGTGTTCCACGCGTAAAGGCGTGGAGCCTGCTCTAGGTCTCCCACGCACTCGGCAGCGTAGGTGGCCATGCGTTCTGTGCTCAGCAACTGAAACAACGCGCTGGCAGAAACTGGAACCGGCAACGATCCTGCCGAGGCAGCCGAACTGGTCTCGGCGATACCCTGGGTGGTAGTATTTGGCACGTAAGCCCCGGACGAGGCCGCTGACGCGGTCGCCGCGCCGGGGCCATTCTCTTGGTCCCCTGCTGACTTGGGTTGCTGCGTGACCATGGCTCACACGTCACCCTTGAAGTCGAACGCCGTCTGCGCCACACGCACACCCGGGTCGATGCGGCGGGCCCGCTCCATCACATCTCCCCAGGCGCTGACGAGGCCGTTGGACAGCAGCGCGTCCTTGGCCTGGTTCTTCTTCTCGGCCTCGTGGAACGGCAGGAAGCCCAGTTCCTTGACGGCGTCGAGGTTCACGTGGTCCCGGGCCTCGGCCAGTAGTTGGGCCACCGCGTCGGCCCCTTGGACGGACATGATCGCGGCCAGAGCGGCGCTCTCGTCACGGCAGAAGACCTCCACCAGCCCGTCGTCGATAGGGTCAACAGCGACCACGGTAACGACCTGGCCCGGCACCATCCCTCGAAGGTGCAAGCCGGCGCGCAGTTTAGAGAGTTCTACGGCCAACTGTGACACGAAGGTCCTCCTTTCCAAGTTTCGTTCATTGGTTCAAGATACGTCGCGGCACCGACACTTTTGTTCGTCATGTACGTGGAGCCGAATCCCGACAGAATCGGCACACCGCGATCCTTGGCGTACCAGCCCACATCAAAGGTGACCGCGTTGACCCCAAGGTGTCCGCAAGCATCCGTCTTGCCGTTAGTGTGCGGACATAACGTGCAGGTCTTCTTCACTATGATGCCGAGCTGGTCGCAGACCTGCTGCCGCGGATGTGACGTGTATGCCGACCTGTATCCGACAAGACCGGCTCGATGGTGACTCCTCGCTGGGCGAAGCGTTCGGATACCCGGATCAGGATCACGGTGCCGGCCAGGCCTCTGTGGTCATCGTGAACCTCGCGGTAGACCTGGCGTGAGCGGTCATCAATCACGCAACAGACGAAGGCAGGTCCAAATTAGTGGCGACCGTAGGCGTTACAGCCACGACCACCGATGTTCTAGCGCCTGCCACCCCCTCGGGAACGACCCACGAAATGCCAGATTCCGCAGCCCCGCCGAACCACGCCCTACCCCACCAGCTCTCCACGAGAATCCGCCATGGGTTTGGAGAATGTATCAGGACGATATATTGTTTGGTCATATCGAGAGTCGAACAGTCACAACGGCGCCATCCGTTCGACGCTGGTGGACGACGAGGTCGGCTCGCCGCCTACGGGTACAGGCCAGCCGCACAACGGAAACCGGCCTCGAACTCGCCTCTGCCGCGAGGGACAGGCACACGACAGACGAAAGGATGGAGATGGCACCCGCGACGCTGCGCACGAAGGTTCTCAACCTTGCCATCCTCGGCTATCTCGCGCTCGGCCCACAGCACGGCTATGCGCTACGCAAACGCCTCAACCTCTCGCTGGGGCTGTTCCGCACGCTGAGTTACGGCTCCCTCTACCCCGCGCTGCGCCGCCTGGAGGACTCGGGCCACATCGTCTCGCACGAGGACCCCAACTCCGTTCGCTCCAAGCGCCGTCGCATCACCTACTCCATCACGGACAAAGGCCGGCAGTACCTCGACAATGAATTGTCCTCCGTCGGGCCGGGCGACTGGGAGGACGGGACCTTCGACGTGCGCTTCGCAATGTTTTCCTCGACTGACAGCGCCACGCGCATTCGCATTCTCGAAGGGCGCTTCATGCGCATGATGGAGCGGCGCGAGGCACTTCAGCAGTGGAAGGAAGGCATCGCCCGCGACCCCGACGGCTACATTCTCGAACTGGCAAACCACGGCCTGGCCCAAGTGGCCGCGGAACTGGAATGGCTGGAGACCATGATTCACAACGAGCGGCGGCACCTGACAGGCAACAAGCGCCACACAGAGGGCTAGGGCACCCGAGCCGGGCACGCAAGACCTGCGCCGGGCACCTGCACCAAGCGCCAAGCAGCCACGTCACTCAAGCCAAGCCGCCCGGGCAACTAAAGCGCCCGAGCATCCACAACCTAACCGGCCGTTCAACGCCATTGACGTCATCGAACAGCCGGAGACACCCCTCAGATAGGAGAAGATAATGGGAAAGATCCGCGTCGGCATCGTCGGCCTCGGTAACTGTGCATCGTCACTCATTCAAGGCGTCGAGTACTACAAGGATGCCGATCCTGCGACCACCGTGCCGGGCCTTATGCATGTGCAATTCGGCGACTACCACGTCCGCGACCTCGAGTTCGTCACCGCCTTCGACGTCGACGCCAAGAAGGTCGGCTTCGACATCGCCGACGCGATCAACTCCTCGCAGAACAATACGGTCAAGATCGCCGATGTTCCGCCCACGGGTGTCATGGTCGAACGCGGCCATACCCTGGACGGGCTCGGCAAGTACTACAACAACCAGATTGAGGAATCACCTGCCGAACCGGCCGACGTCGTCGCCACTCTGCGCGAGAAGGAGGTCGACGTGCTCGTCAACTACCTGCCCGTCGGCTCGGAAGACGCGGCCAAGTTCTACGCACAGTGCGCCGTGGACGCCCAGGTCGCCTTCGTCAATGCCATGCCGGTGTTCATCGGCTCGACACAGGAGTGGAGCGACAAGTTCGCGGCCGCCGGTGTGCCCGTGATCGGCGACGACATCAAATCGCAGATCGGGGCCACCATCACGCACCGCGTGCTGGCCAAGCTATTCGAGGATCGCGGCGTGACCCTGGACCGCACCTACCAGCTGAACGTGGGCGGCAACATGGACTTCATGAACATGCTCGAACGTGAGCGCCTGGAATCGAAGAAGATCTCGAAGACGAACGCCGTGCAGTCCAACCTGCACGACCCGCTCGACGGTCACGATGTGCATATTGGCCCATCCGACTACATCTCGTGGCTCGACGACCGCAAGTGGGCTTTCGTGCGTCTTGAGGGGCGCAACTTCGGCGACGTGCCGGTCTCCCTCGAATACAAGCTCGAAGTGTGGGACTCGCCGAACTCCGCCGGTATCATCATCGACGCCGTCCGTGCGGCCAAGATTGGGCTGGATCGCGGCGTTGGCGGCGAGCTGCTCTCGCCGTCGTCCTACTTCATGAAGTCCCCCATGGAGCAGCGCCCCGACGACGTCGCCAAGGAGTCGGTCGAGGCCTTCATCCGCGGCGAGGTGGAGCGGTAGCAATCCCGATGCGGGATGACGGTCCTTGCGGCGGGGCGCATCTGTGCCCCCACCGCAAGGACCGGCGGGCCCGGCGCCCTTGGCAAGCTCAGTGAGGCGCTTGGTGAGGCACTCGGCAAACCCGGCGAGAGCCTTGAGCCGACCACAGTTGGCGAGCTCAACGAGAAGCAGGCGCAGCCTGCGTAGCCCTCAACAAGCTCAGCGACAGGACAGCGGTTTCAACGAAAGCTGCCAGAAGGCGGCGGCGTTGTCCGATTCCTTCGCTGCGCGACAAGATCGTCAAGCGTTGCCCGCACTCGCGCCAAAACTGACCGGCCTGCCGAGTAGGGAAATCCAGAAGCAAACTCGCTAGTCAACCAGCTAGCCCCATATCTTAGGCCGCAACTAGCATCACTGGCGTGAAAGAAACGACTGAGAATACCAAACAGCCGACAGCTCGCCTCATTCCGTTGACGGTGACTCACCTCGCGGCATTGGCGATCATCGCGATTCCCACGATTGTCGTGTTAGTGGTACTCATTGCACTGACACTCGTCACCACACCACTATTCGGTTTAGGGCTGCTATTGTTCTTGCCCATCTTCGTCAGCGCGTCGGCTTTAGTAGCGAGGTTCGAGATCAACAGAGTCAGCGGCCTGTACGGCATTGACGCGCCGCCACTGCCGCCCAGGCCGCTTGCCGGCCCGGGAATGGGCGCCAAAATACGCGCGCTGCTTTCGCAGGCTTTTTCCGCCCGCAGATGGAGGGCACTGAGCTCCTTGCTGACCGGCGCGCTGTTCGGCGCATTGATCCTGGGAAGCCTGAATACGAGCTTTTCACTATTCGCCTGGGGCATCAATGCCGACAGCATCCCATTGAGCGTGCTGCGCATCGGGGGCGGAATACTTGACATCCTCCTGATTCCACTGCTGGGTTACCTACATCAGTTCATCGCACTGAACCTAGTCGGTGGGCAAAGCAAGAAAGAGTTGGCTGACGCAGCCATAGCCAGCGGCCGTCAACGCGCCAGCGCCATTGAGGCGGCGAACGTCGAACGCACCCGCCTGGAGCGCGATTTGCACGACGGCGTCCAGCCGCGCCTCGTGTCCATCGGCATGACGCTCGACATGGCCAAATCGAAGATCGAGTCCGACCCTTCGGCAGCGCAGGACCTGGTGGCCGACGCCCACCAGTCAACCAAAGCCGCAATCACCGAGCTCCGCCAGCTCGTGCGAGGCATCCACGCATCGATCCTCATGGACCGGGGACTCGACGCCGCCCTGTCGGCTCTGGCCGGACGCTCCCACATCCCCGTCGAACTCAACGTACAACTGCCATACAAAGGACGAGCAAAGGACGCGCGCACCAAAGAGGCCGAAGAAGTCGCCTACTTCGTGGTCGCCGAGGCCCTGACGAACGCGGCCAAGCATTCGCACGCGGCCCGGTGCCAGGTGACTATCTGGGTCACCTCCACCCGAGCGCAGGATGACATGCATATTCTAGTCACCGACGACGGCGTGGGCGGGGCCCGCAGCCAACCCGGCGGAGGCATCAGCGGTATCACCCAGCGAGTCCAGTCGGCCGGCGGAACCATGCAACTGACCAGCCCCGATGGCGGCCCGACCATAGTGGAGGTGAGGATTCCGTGCGGATCTTGATCTGCGAGGACTCCGTGCTGCTGCGCGAGGGGATGATTCGACTTCTGCACGACGCCGGCCACGACGTGGTAGCAGCCCTGCCCGACGCATCCAACCTGGCAGCCAGCGTGGTCAGCGCCCGTCCCGAGTTCTGCATTATCGACGTGCGCCTGCCGCCAACCTTTCAAGACGAGGGGATACATGCGGCCTTGGAAGTGCGAGCCGCCCACCCCAAACTGCCGATCCTGGTTCTGTCACAGTACGTGGAAGAACGCTATGCCGGCGAACTCATCGCCGCCAACAACGGCTGGCTCGGATACCTATTGAAGGATCGCGTCACCGAGATATCCCATTTTCTCGACGCAGTGAATCGCATCGCAGACGGGGCGACCGTACTCGATCCGGAAGTGGTTGCCCAGCTGCTGGCGCGAGGAACGCACAATAGCCGGCTCTCGACTCTCACTTCGCGCGAACGGCAGGCCTTGGCGCTGGTCGCCGAGGGGCAGTCGAATCAGGCGATTGCAGAACAACTCTATCTTTCGAAAGCCAGTGTCGAGAAGTATATAACGGCGATATTCACCAAGCTGGACCTCCATGTAGACGCCTATAGCAACCGGCGGGTGCTGGCTGCTCTGATGTACATCGCGGAGAACGGAGACAGGACATGACGACAACGACTGCCCGCAATATTGCCCCGTCAGCCAAGGTGTTGGCCGGGATTGGAATCTTCATGCTGACCTGTGCGATTCTCTTGGGGCTGTTTTCATTGACCAACTATTTGCGAACGCGTGATTACGGCAACGAAGTGGCATCAGCCCAGGGAGTCACGCGCCTGGACATCAGCGGCGATCCTGAGAACCTGGAAGTGGTGTGCGGCCAGGTCGACAAGTTTGTCCTCGAGCAGAAGAATGTGCGGAAGAAGACGACGATCGAGCGCGACGGGGATGTGCTGAAGGTTTCTGCCCCTTCGACACCTTGGTATAGGGATATCGTTGTCAGCTTTCATAGTCCGACGCTCAAGTTGACCATGCCGCGCGATGTCTGTGACGGGCGTCTTTCTGTCAAGACGCGGGTGGGCTCTGCCGATCTGCGCATTGAATCGAAAATGAAGGATGTTTCTTTGAAGTCTGGCAGCGGCAACACTAAGTTTGTCGGCACGGCCGAGAGCCTGACCAGCAATGTCGGATCGGGCGAGATCGACGTAGACGCCAAGGTTAAGAAGGATGTTTCGCTCGAGGCTGGCAGCGGCGATCTCAAGTTCGCCGGCACTGCCAGGAGTCTTTCCGGCAAGGTTGGATCCGGTCAGATCAACGTGGATGCCACGGTGAAGGGCCGCGCCAAGTTGAAGGCCTCGTCGGGCGACGTCTCCGGCCAAATCAATTCCGTACCCGATTCACTGTCCGTAGAAGTAGGCTCGGGTGACGTTCGATTGGCTCTGCCTCGGGGCCTGTACTTTGTGAAATCCGATGTTGGCTCCGGCGAGTTCAATAACAAGCTCGACATCGACAAGTCCGGCAAACCGTGCGACATTGACGTGAAGGTTGGCTCCGGCGACGTTAACCTCAAAAGGCTTGCTAAGTGAGGCTGGTCAGGTTCTGCCAGCTAGATGGCGCAGGCCAGGCGGTTGGCCCAATGTTTCGTCTTCATTGGGCCAACCGCCGCCTTCGCGCCTGAAACTTGCACTCCTGAAGCTTGCGCGCTCGAAACATCGGCTGACCAGGCGTTCAGACCGGAGCGAGCCTGCGGCGAGCCCGAGCTGACGGTGCGCGCAGACCGGCGGTACGCGTGCGACACCAACGACCGACGCTCAGGCAAGCCGGCCTCGCACGGGTGCGACATTGATCGGCAGCACGTTCGAGCACCGCGGTCGACACCGGGCAAGCGAGGCACACGATTGGTGCGCGGATTAGTCGGCGTAGGCGGTCAGGAGTTGGTCGAGGGCGGCGTGCGCCTCGGCTCGCGCAGCCTCAGGATCATCATGCTGCGCGATCCATAGTGCAGCTTCGTTCATGGCTCCGGATAGATGTGCTGCCGTGGCCTCCACAAGAGCTTCGGCCACGAGGACATTGCGTAGGGCTCGGCGTAGGTGTGCGACGGAGTTTTCGTCGTCGAGACGACGCCACTCCTGCCACCCGACCACCGCAGGCGCGTCGACAAGAAGGATGCGCACATAAGCACTCGACGTGATCGTGTCGAGGAATGCGTGCGAGCCGGCGCGGAGCTGGGACGAGGGCGACGAAGCATCGTCGGCCGCAGCCACGACCGCCGCGGCCACCTGGGCTTGAAGCCGCGCTGCGACTGCGCCGAACAGCCCCTTCTTGCTCCGGTAGTGATGGTAGATAGCTCCTCGAGTGACGCCGGCGTCCTGCGCGACGTCATCAAGGCTAACGCGGGCGTAGCCGCTGGCGGCGAATAGTTTGGCTGCCGATTGGACGATCCTCTCTGCTGTGCGAGCAGCATCGGCGGCTGAGGCGCGGGGCATGATCTTCCTTTACGTACTTAGCGTATGTATGTAGGATGCGGTTACGTTCTCAGTGTACGTAAGGAGATGGATTGTGCCGGCCACCAGTTTCTACCCCGTGCTCATGTCAGGCGACGTCCGCGCTGCGGCATCCTTCTATCGGGAAACTGTCGGCTTTGAAGTAACGTTTGAGTCCGATTGGTACGCCAGCCTCAGGCTGGGAGCCTTCGAGTTGGCGATTCTGGCTCGCGACCACGAGACCATCCCAGACGGATACGGCGCACTGCCTCAAGGCGTGATCGTGAACCTTGAAGTCGACAACGTCGACGACCTGCATCAACGTCTGTGCAAACGCGTCGAGGTCATCCAGCCGCTGCGAAACGAAGCCTTTGGACAACGCCACTTCATTGTCGCGGCCCCAGACGGTGTGCTTTTGGACATCATTCAGCCGGTGCCTCCCAGCGGCGAGTACGTCAGCGCATACGTCGAAGCCTAGGCACCCGCGCAATAGGGTTGCCAGTTCACGAAATAGTCACGACCAGTCTTACCCCACATAGCCCAAAGCCCTAGACCCTTCGTTTGGAGGCAAAGGAACAGCACCTGTAGCGACTCGCAGATCTGCTAGCTCCCGCGTGGTTTGTCGCCTTACTCTGGCGTGTGCTTCAGACTCCGTTTCCAACAGCCAGAATGCAGCCTTAAGAATCGGACCACCGATGGCAACGAGCAACGCAAGTGTGACCGCGACCCCAACCACGCTGGCATCTACGAACACGTCTAAGAACGGGATGTGATCCGAACCGCCAGCGTGGCCCCATCGCTAGCGAGGCGCTCGGCAAACCCGGCGATGAGCTCGGCAAGTTCAACGAAAGTCGCCGGACTCCGGCAAGAAAGGCAGCGCCGCGTTCCATGGTGCCCACCGCCCACACGGATTCCGGCGGCGCCTGCGTCCTGGCTGCGTGTCGGCCAGGCACACTGCCCCGTGGGCATGGCCTCTTGCTCGACGCCGGCCCAGGCACCCTCCGCTTTCGCGCTGTGCGACGCCGACGACTTCGATCTCGGGCGAACCCCTGCAACCAGCATATACGAATACCGTTGAGTACAAATATATGTTTGTGTTAACTTGGGCTGGTTCGCACGAAAGGAAAGACACATGGGAGCAGCACGCGCCTCCGACGTCGACGCGGCGTTGCGCGCACTGGCCGACGCAAACCGTCGCGCAATCCTGCAGGTGATCCGATCGGGACCACACCCGGTGGGTGACGTCGCGCAGAAGGTCGGGCTCTCGCAGCAAACGGCCTCCCACCATCTTCGCACCCTAGAGCGAGCGGGCCTGGCCACGGTCACCGCCGACCGGACACGTCACCTGTACGCGCTCAACACCGACGGGTTAGCGGCCGTGCGGTCCTACCTGAACGACTTCTGGCCCGAGCACCTGGCCTGCCTCAAGTCCGCCATCGAGCAGCGAGAGGAGGGCCGGCACGAGGAAGACGCGGGCCGGCATACGCGAAAGGAGGGCCAGCATGGCTGAATTCCGGGACTCCATTGAGATCGCCGCTCCACCAGACACCGTGTTCGAGTACCTGACGACGAACGAGGGCATGACGGCGTGGATGGGCCAGTATGCCGATCTCGACCCGACGCCCGGCGGCAAGTTCACCGTCGACGTCGCCGGCTACCCCGTGCGCGGCCGGTATCTGGAGGTCGAACCTCCGCACCGCGTCGTCCTCTCATGGGGGTTCGCGGGAAGCGAGGACCTGCCGGCCGGAGCATCGACCGTTGAGTTCCTCCTGACCCCGATCAGCGGCGGGACCAGAGTCGACCTTCGACACTTCGACCTGCCCGACACCGAGGTCCGCGGCCACGCCGACGGCTGGACACATTTCCTGCCCCGCCTGCAACTAGTCGGCGCAGGAGGACATGCCGGCCCAGACCATTGGAGTCCCCTGCCGCCTGACACCACCGCGACGACGCCATGACCTTCGACAACGGACCAATGACCCGCCCCACGGCCCACCGGAGCGGGCATGAGGAAGGAACGACATGACTCCCGAACAGAGCGAACTCGTCCGCCGCATCCGCGCCCTGCTCGTCGACGAGCCAGCAGTGCGCGAGGTGTCGATGTTCGGCGGACGCGCGATCATGGTCAACGAAAAGATGATCGTCAGCGCAGGCAAGGACGGAAGCCTCCTCGTTCGAGTCGACGCCGCCCGGCACGACGAGCTCCTGGACGAGGCCGGGACCGCACAGGCGACTATGGGAGCGGGCCGGAGCATGGGACGCGGCTGGATCGACGTCAACCCGGAGGCGCTCGCCGACCAGCGCCTCATCTTCTGGGTCGAAACCGCCATGGCCCACAACCGCGCTATCAAGGACGGCAGATCATGAGTAGCTTCCAGGGCCTGCCACCGGGTCTGTTCGAATTCTTCGTCGACCTCGGCAACGACAATTCCACGAGTTTCTGGCACGCCAACCGGCATCGGTGGCAGCAGAACGTGAAGGCGCCCATGACGGCGCTGCTCGACGAGTTGGCCGCAGAGTTCGGCCCCCTGCGCATGTTCCGCCCAAACCGCGATCTTAGGTTCTCGGCGGACAAGTCGCCCTACAAGCTCTGGACCGGGGCCACGAGCACTCCCGTCGCCACAGGCGGCATCGGCTACTATCTCTCAGTCTCGGCCGAGGGCATCACTACCGGGTACGGGGCCATGCTCATGAACTCACAGCAGCTGCGCCGTTACCGCGCCGCGATCGACGACGAAGTGAGCGGCGCCGAGTTCGAAGAACTGATCGGCTCCCTCGCCGCGCGATCCTTGCCCGTCTCCCACGGAGCACAGGCCCCCATCACGACCGCCCCGCGCGGCTACTCGCAGGACCATCCGCGCATTGAGTACCTGAGATGGAAAGGCGCCGCCGTCGTCCAAGAATGGGCCCAATCCGAGTGGATGCACACGCCCGCGGCATTGGATACCATCCGCGGCGTCTGGCGCGGAGTCGAGCCACTCAAGAACTGGCTCAACGCCCACGTCTCAGAGCAACGATGACGCACGCTCCCATGATCCGACGCCCCGGCAACACGGCGGCTTGCACCACTAGCCACCCTGAGATATCCCACGGATTCGGCACCACCGATCGCCGCTCTAACGCCCGCTCCGGGTAGCGGCATAAAAATGCCCCGTCACCGGACGGGGCAGATTCGCTGTCTTCAACCTGTGTGGAGCTAAGGGGATTCGAACCCCTGACCTCTTCCATGCCATGGAAGCGCGCTACCAACTGCGCCATAGCCCCTTGCGACCTGCTCAATGTTACTCGCGGCCACCGCCCCGGGCAAATCCCGGGAGGCCGCCGCTCATGAGAAACACGTCACCGCCCCGAGCCTTGCCATTGGGCGCTTTTGACGGTAGACACGTGCCGGCAAGCTGTCCGGTCGAGATCCCTCGGTCACCCGCTCGGCGTGTTCCCAGCGGCCCTCGCCGGACAGAGCGGTCGGCGCCCGCACCCTGCGTACGCGCCCACACCATTCGTCGCCCAAGCAGCGCGGTCCGGTCGTCCTGCATCAGGCATATCCCGCGGTCCACCCCGCCGTCGCCTGTCAGTACCTCGCCGCGCCTAGTCGTCCACCCCGCGATTGTAGGCGTAGACGCGCCAGCGCGGATTACGCTCGGGCTGCGGAAGGACGATCGACCAGTGACAGTTGTCCATGCCGCGAAACCCGTCCCACTGGGCGGGATCCATGCCAAGCAGCGCAATGACACCGCACATAAGCGCCGAGCCGTGCGCGACGACGACGAGCGTCCCGTCGGTCTGCCCGGCCCAGTGCGCCACGGCCCGACTCACGCGCTCGCCGACGGCCGTCTTCGTTTCAACACCGACGCCCTGCGGCTGCAACCCACTGGACCACGCGTTGAACTGCTCCGGCCACCGCCCGGCGATGGCCTCGCGGTCCAGCCCTTCCCACTGACCGAAGTCGCGCTCGGCGAGGCGCTCGTCCTTGGCGACATCGAGCCCCGTGACTTCGGCCAGCGCCCGCGCCGTCTCGTGCGCGCGCGACAGCGGCGAACTGACGATGGCGGTCGGCTCCAGCCGCGCGATATGCTCGGCCGCGGCGCTGGCCTGCTCGCGCCCCGCATCGTTGAGCGGGATATCGAGCGAGCCCTGAATTCTGAAGGAGATATTGAGATCGGTCTGTCCGTGGCGCCACAGCACAACGCGCCGAGCGCTCACGGTTCGACTCCGGCGACGGCCTCTGCCACACCATCGAAACCGCCGGAATCGGCCGGAGTTTCGACACCCGGCTCGCCATCGTCCTCAAGGCGCGGCCCTTCGCCCTCCCCCACATCGATTGCCGGGCAGTCGCCCCACAGGCGGTCGAGCGCGTAGAACTCGCGGTCCTCGTCCGGCAGGACGTGCACAATGAGGTCGCCGAAGTCGACGAGCACCCAGTGGATCTCTTCGCCAAAGCCCTCGCGGCGTTCCCGTTCAATCCCCACCTTGGCCAGGGCCTCCTCAATGCCGTCGACGAGCGCGCGCACCTGGCGCTGGCTCGACCCGGACACGACGAGGAAGGCCTCGGTCAGCACGAGCCGCTCCGACACGTCTATCGCCGTGATGTCCGTGGCCTTGAGCTGCCGCGCAGCCTCGGCTGCGATACGGGTGCATTCGAGCGTCTCGTGCGAAGCGGCCAATAATCCTCCTAAATTCCAGGCAGACGGAGGGCCGCGGCTACGGCATTGAGAGCCGGAGCAACGTCACCTTCCGAAAGGAGATAGCGTCTGATGACAATTCCAAGTGCGGCACCGACGACCATGAACAAGAGGATGAGCAACAGCGTGACCATCCTGCCGCGAGGCTTATCTTCATCGGCGAAAGCCTCGTGCTCGGCGTTGTGGCTGACGTCCGCCATCCCTCCGGGTGCTCCCGCGAAGCCTTCCGGAGCTTGGTCAATGGCTGATCCGTCGACGACCGTACCGGACGGCGCCTGGCCCGGTACGTCCTGCTCGGCGAGCGCAACGTCGGAGGCAGGAGCGAAACCGCCCGCCGCGCCACCCGTGGCCGCCACTCCGGCGGGGCCTACATGATCACCAGGACCCGCATGGCCTGCGGGGCCCACGTGGTCGGCGGGGGCCACGTGCTCGGCTGGGCCCGGATGAGCGGCGCCCGGATAACCGCCCGGGTACCCGTTCTGGCCGGCCGGAGCCGCCACACCGGCGGCATCGTTCTTCGACGCCTTCTTCCCCTTGCCACGCAGGCGCTTCAAGAGCGGAGTCTTCAAGGCCTTGGCCGGGGTGAAGGACGTGTCATCATCATCGTCGTCATCGGAGAATCCCGGAATGCCGTCGGTCAGGTTCGAACCCGGCATCTCGAGCCCGTCCGGCACCTGCTGCTCGAAGAAGTCGCCGTCCACGGACTGATCGGGCGCGCTGCCGGCTTCGATATCGAAACTCGTCTCGGACGTCATGCCCTCCAGGCCGAAGTCCTGCGGATCGAAGCCCTCGGGCAGCTCGCCTTCCTCGTCCCCGTCCGATTCGCCACCGGGAATGAAGCGCCCAAAGACCGAGCGCCGCCCGGCCTCCATGGCTTTGTCAGCCTCGCGTTTGGCCGAACCGAACCTGCCACCAACCTTCTTGGCGGCAGCCATGCCGTTCCTGGCGTTCGCAATACCATTCCTGGCGCTGGCCATGCCGTCCTTAGCGGCCGACACGCCGCCGATGCCGGTGGCCTCCTCGAAGCTGGCCGGCGCCTCACCGAACCCTGCCTGCTCGCCGAATCCTGGCGCCTCGCCGAACGCGCCACTGCCATCGCCAAAAGCGCCCTCACCCTGTTCCTCGGGTGAATCGATGATGACCGTACCACCGACGATTCGTCCACCCATGATGGACGCCTCGACCGGCGACGTCGACTCGGGAGGCGTCCACGACGTGGTGGACTGGCCCAGGGCATTGAGCTCGCCGCTGTGCGGCTGCATGCTGCCGGTCTCGCTGCCCAGGCCGACTCCAACCCCTGTTCCAGGGCCTTCGTGCCCCAGCGCGGGAATTTCTCCGCTCGCACCGCTGACACGCTCGAAATTGCCGGTGTATCCCCTTGCGTCGCCGCTGTCGCGCCCGGGCGCGAATTCGGCGTGCGACGCAATGCGTCCCGTTCCGGTTACGGGCCCGGAAGCGTGCACCGCGGCAGAATCGCCTTCCGAACGCTGCCATCGCGACGTCGCGCCTGAGACGTCGCTCGTGCCGACGGAGCCCATCGTGCCGGTCGAACTCGTAGAAGGGGCCTCCACCCCCTGTCTGATGGCCGACGTTTCGCCGGTCAGCTGCGCCTTCTCAGCTGCCAGGTCGCGTTCCCTCATCTCCTTGCGAGTCAGTCGCTTCAGGCGGATCTCCGCCGTTGGCGTAAGATCGTCAATCGGCGACGCACCATCCAGAATTGGTGCGAGCAGCCCCTTGGCTCGCATTTCGCGCCGAGACATCCTCGGTTGTTCGTCGCTCATTGTTCATCCTTCCCGCTGCCCAGTGCGGCACCCTCGGTCACATCCCCACCGGAGCCGGGAGATGAAACCGTGGCTGCGGATACTTCGTCTGAAATAACCATCTTATCCGAGCCTACCGCTTCTCCCGGCTTGTACAGTTGATACTTGGCAATGTACTGCACCACGCCGTCGGGAACGAGGTACCAGGGTTGTACGCCGGAACGCACACGATTCCGGCAATCGGTCGAGGAGATTGCCATGGCTGGAATCTCCATCAGCGTAATTCCCTCCGGCGGCAGGCCGGAGGTGTCCAATTGATGCCCCGGCCGCGTCACGCCCACGAAATGAGCCATCGACCACAGCGCGGAAGCTTCCTTCCACCCGAGGATCTGAGGCAGAACATCAGCACCGGTGATGAAGAAAAAGTTGGCGTCCGGGTGACTCTTCCTCAGATCGCGAAGGGTGTCGACGGTGTAGGTCATACCCCCGCGTTCGATGTCGACACGGGAGACGGAGAAGCGCGGATTCGAGGCCGTGGCAACAACCGCCATGAGGTAGCGGTGCTCGGCCAGCGTCACCCGCCTGTCCTGCTTGTATGGCTGGTTGCCCGTGGGCACGAAGACGACCTCATCGAGGTTGAAGACGCTCTGCACCTCGGAGGCGGCCACGAGGTGACCGTGGTGAATCGGATCGAACGTCCCGCCCATGATGCCAATCCGGCGCTTTCTTGCCGGGCCATCCGCGGTGGGCGTGCCTGCCTCAGGCTCGGACATGCCCCTGCCCTTCGACGATCCACGTGGTCGTGGTCAACTCGGTCAGCCCCATGGGACCGCGCGCGTGGAGCTTCTGCGTGGAGATGCCGATCTCGGCACCGAGCCCGAACTGGCCGCCGTCGGTGAATCTGGTCGAGGCGTTGATCATGATGGCGGCGCTGTCGACGCCGTCGACGAACGCCCGGATCGCCCGCGCATCCGTGGACACGATCGCCTCCGTGTGCCCCGTCGAATAGCGCGATATGTGCTCGAGGGCGGCGTTAAGATCGTCCACGACCTTGATGGCCAGGTGCAGGTCGAGGTACTCCGTGGCCCAGTCGTCCTCCGTCGCGGCGATGGCCGGCAAGCCGGCAGCTTCGAGGATGGCCAGGGACGGCTCGTCGGCGTGGAGCGTCACGCCCGCCTCGACGAGTTCGCGCGCGATGCCCGGCAGGAAGCTATCCGCGACGGAACGGTGGACCAGCAGGGTCTCGGCGGCATTGCACACGCCGGGCCGGTGCGTCTTGGAGTTGAACGCAATGGCACGGGCCTCCTCGAGATCCGCCGCGGCATCGACATAGACGTGGCAGTTGCCCACGCCCGTCTCGATGACGGGAACCTGCGACTCGCGTACCACGGTCTGAATCAGGCCCGCTCCCCCGCGAGGGATGACAAGGTCGACGAGCCCCCGCGCGCGCATGAGCGCCACCGAGCCCTCGCGCCCGAAGGAGTCAATCGTCTGAACGAGGTCTTCCGGCAGACCCGTGGCGGCAACGGCCGACCGCATGATGTCGACGAGAACAGCATTGGTGCGCGCCGCGGCGCTGCCTCCGCGCAGGATAACGGCCGACCCTGCCTTCAGGGCGAGGACGGCGGCGTCGACCGTGACGTTCGGGCGCGCCTCGTAGATCATGCCGATGACGCCCATGGGCACGCGAATCTGCCGCAGAAGCAGGCCACCCGGCAATCGGCTGCCGCGAACGACCTCGCCGACGGGGTCGTCGAGCGCGGCGACTTCCCTCACCGCGGCAACGATTCCCGCAATGCGGTCCTCGTCCAGGCGCAACCTGTCCATGAGCGCCGCGGATAGGCCCCCGGCCTGACCGGCGCTAAGGTCCTCGGCATTGGCCTCGATGACGCTGCCGGAGGCAGACGACAGACCGAGCGCGATCTCTTCGAGCAGCCGGCGCTTGAGGGCGTCATCGGCCCCGCGCAAACTCTTCGATGCAGCCTGCGCACGACGCGCGATGTCCTCGACTGTGTGTGTCATGGTTGTAGCCTACGGCTTTTCGGCGTCGAGAACTACGGTGGCTCACCGAAAAGCCGCGAAAACAGTGATCGTGGACACCCGGATGGCGACAGGCGGGCCAAGCCAGCCGTAGCGGGCGGGCAACGACCCGCGGCACATCGCGTTTTTCACCGGGTGCGCTGCCCTTTTCGCCGTCGCCGCCCGCCAGCGCTTTCGATGGGAATATAGTCCCACACCGTGACGTTGCGGAACATGGAAAAGCTCCAGTGAAAGGAAAGGCCTATGGCAACCCAGGCAATCACCGCCGACAACTTCAACGACACGGTCAAGGATGGCATTGTCCTGCTCGACTTCTGGGCTTCGTGGTGCGGCCCCTGCCGGCAGTTCGGCCCGATCTTCGAGGCCGCCTCCGAGGAGCACCCGGACGTCGTCTTCGGCAAGGTCGACACGGAGGACCAGCAGGGCCTGGCCCGCGAGTTCGGCATCACCTCGATTCCGACGATCATGGCCTTCCGCGACGGCGTGCGCGTCTTCTCCCAGCCGGGCGCCCTGCCCAAGGCTCAGCTGGCCAGCCTCATCGAGCAGGTCGAGGCCCTCGACATGGACGAGGTTCGCAGCAAGCTCGACGAGGCCAAGTGACCGGACGACTGCGTGGGCGCGACCCGTCACGAAACTGACTGTCGAGGGGTGCGCCGGCCCATCGAATGACCGCAGTCTGCCAGTCTGCGCGTCAATGACTGAGCGGCCCCGGGGAAGCTGAGTTCGCTTCCTCCGGGGCCGCTCGGGGCGAAAGGGGGGCCGCTGTCACACGCGCTGAGATTCGGCTCCGCGCGCATTGAGCAGGGGCAGGACACCCCGAATGACGGAAGCCAGATCGGTCGGCAGCGAGGCAGGCAGGAAGACGATTCCGTCTGCCGCACCGAGCCCGATCCAGCGCTCGACGACGTCAGCCGCATCGTAGACGGTGCCTATCACGCTGGGCTTTCCTTCGAAGACCGGGGCTCCGGTCATTGCCTCGACAAGGAGCGCGCGCTCGTTGGCCGCCGCCATGGAACCGGAGATGACAATCCCGATTTCCGCGAGCACGCACAGGTCGCGGCCCAGCTCCGCCGCAGCCGAGCGCAAGGCGAAACGCGCCTCCCTGGCTCCGTGGGGGTCGTCGGTGAGAAGCCGGACCGATTCCGCGAAGCTCACGATCGAGGCGATATCGTGGTGAGCCAGGTCCTCGGGGCGGATCTTGACGTTCAGGCGCAGGCCTCGCGCCTTGGCCCGCTCGGCAGCCTTCGCGATCATTGCGATATCGCTGGCGGCCGTCAGGCGGGTGATGAGTGCCGTCCACCCCTTGCTCGGTTCGGACAGGATGCCGATGGCCTCGTCGATTGCCTCGACGTCGGCCGGCACCTCCGCACTCACGCCGATTTCATCCTGCATCGTCAGGCGCGAGGCGACCCGCACCGCATCCAGCTCACTCGGCGCATCGGATCGCGAGCGAAAGGACATCTTGAGACTGACAAAGTCAACGCCTCCGCGGTTGGCAGCGTAGGCGCAGGATGCAAGCTGGGGGTAGTTCGCGTATTCAACCGGGAGGTCGGCGCCGAAGGAATCGAAAGCTTCCGCGCTCACGGCACCGAGAAGCGATAGGTCGACGCCCATGCAGACATCGGCGACCTGCTCCCTTCCCTTGGGACTGGTGGAAGTCGGAAAGTCCTTCGTAGCCAATTGAATTGTCATGCCGTTCATCCGTTCACATTTGGCCGTTTTTTCTATCAAGGTACTCGCGGTTGCGTTCTTCGTTATCCTTCTCCATCCGCGTGACCGATGATGTCTATCCAGCGTCTGTATGCGATTGAGCGGCAAGATCCGGGGGACGGAATCTCGCCTCAACCTGGCCGGAAACGGTTCGGTCACCGACTGGCCGGTAACTTACGAATCAGTAAACCAGTGCCCTATCCCGCATGGCAAGACAACCGTACATCAGTGTGGACGTTATCACTCGCTTGGACGATCTCTTGCAAATCGATGCATTTGGCAGCAACTCAATGTTTCACGACACTCTCCCTCGGACCATTTCATGGGAGGGTCGACATTTTCGTGCATACGTCGCCACATGGCAAGAGGGTAGGAGCCGTGACGGCGCGCAATGAAGAGCTATGACGATGCGATGAAAGGGGATTCAACGCGCCATCACGCGCATATGCATACACGCGCGTGCGCACAATGATGATGCGGGACGACGACCGAGCCCGTACCTTTGGCAGCCTGCTTCAGGCCCGTCCTCTTGGCCGCCGCATTGGCGCTCAACGGCTACCTGGCGCTCAACGGCTAGGACCCCTAACGCCCGACGAGCACGAGATCATTGAGATGCACGACGGGCCGCGGGAAGCGCGCATCGGGGCTGCCGAGTTGCTCCGAGGAGTAGCCGGCCAACCCCCGGGCGACGACTCCGCCCGGCTCATCGACGATCTCGACGAGCTCGCCAACGTCGAACCTGCCCTCGAAGCCCGTGACCCCGACGTGAAGCAGCGACGCCCCGCCGCGCCTGAGTGCGGCAGCCGCCCCGTCGTCGACGACGATCTGCCCGCACACCTGCGCGGCATGCTCGATCCACAGCTTCCTGGCCGACGTCCGCACTCCCGTGGCCTCGAACCAGGTCCCCACCCGCTCGCCGCGCAGCGCGTCGCCGAGCCGGTCGGCAGCGGTCAGGAGGGCCGGCACCCCGCCCGATGTGGCAAGGCGCGCGGCGTCGACCTTGGTGCGCATCCCGCCGGTCCCGAAATCGGACCCACGCCCGGTGATACGCAGCGAGCCAAGGTCGCCGGGCTGCGATACCTCCTCAATCAGCCTGGCGCCCGGGACCTTCGGTGGCGCCGTGTACAGACCATCGACATCGGTGAGCAGAATGAGGGCATCGGCCGCCACGAGATGGGCGGTGAGCGCGGCCAGGCGGTCGTTGTCGCCGAAGCGCAGTTCCTCGGTGACGACGGCGTCGTTTTCGTTGACGATGGGGATGATGCCCAGGTCCAGCAGGCACGACAGCGACTCCTGGGCGTTGGCGTACTGCCTGCGATCGACGACGTCGGACACCGTGAGCAAGACCTGACCGATCGTCGTTCCCGCGCGCCCGAACTCGCGCTCGTATGCGGCCATGAGCCGCGACTGTCCCACCATGGCTGCAGCCTGCTGCAGCCGCACCTCGCGCGGGCGGCCATTCAGACCCAGGGGGCGGGTCCCTGCCGCGCGCGCCCCGGAAGAAACGAGAACGACCTGCTGTCCGCGCCCGCGCGCCTCGATGAGTTGGCCGGCGAGGTAGGACAGGGCCTCGAGGTTGAGGCTGCCGTCGCTAAGCGTCAGCGACGACGACCCGACCTTGACGACCAGGCGCGAGGCGCTGCCCAGAAGAGACCTGTCGGTCAGTGGCTCCTTCATTCGTCTTCCCCGGGATCGATCCAGTGACCGGCCTGCCGGTCCATCCACAGTTCCTCGCGAGCCTCGGCCTTGGCGTCCATGCGATCATGATAGGCGGCCTTGCGCTGCCGTCGGGATGCCCGGCCGGCCTCCTCGAGGCGGAGGTCCGTGCCGCGCGGGCCGAGCAGTTCCGCGCCCGTTTGCATCGTCGGCTCCCAGTCGAAGATCACGCCCGAGTCTTCGGGACCAATGACGACCATGTCGCCCGCTCGCGCGCCGGCCTCGACCAGGGCGTCCTCGACGCCGAGTTTGGCCAGGCGGTCGGCGAGGTATCCGACGGCCTCGTCGTTACTGAAGTCCGTCTGGCGGACCCACCGCTCGGGTTTGCTGCCGCGCACGAGGTAGAAGTCCTCGCCGCCGCGGCTTCGCCTGACCACGGTGAATGCCGCGTCGTCCCTGCTGGGACGGGGCGTCAGGCGCCGGGCGGCCTGCGGCTCGGGAGCGGCGGCACGGGCGCGAGCAACGGCATCGGCCAGCGCGAAGGACAGCTCCCTTAGACCGACGTGGCTCACGGCCGACACGATGAACACCGGCATGCCGCGAGACCTCAGGTCTTCTTCGACGAACTCGGCGAGCTCGCGTGCCTCGGGAACGTCTGCCTTATTCAGGACCGCAAGCCGGGGGCGATCCATGAGCGGAATGCGCCCCTCCTGGGGTTCGAGCTGGTTGGCATAGGCCGCGAGTTCCCGCTCGAGCTGATCGAGGTCGGATAGCGGGTCACGTCCGGGTTCCAGCGTGGCGCAGTCGAGGACGTGGACGATGATGGCACACCGCTCGATGTGCCTGAGGAAGTCCAGGCCCAGCCCCCTGCCCTGCGAGGAGCCGGGAATGAGGCCGGGGACGTCGGCGATCGTGTAGCGCTCGTCGCCCGCTTGGACGACGCCAAGGTTGGGAACGAGCGTGGTGAAGGGGTAGTCGGCAATCTTGGGGCGAGCAGCTGACATCGCCGCAATGAGCGAGGACTTGCCCGCGCTGGGGAAGCCGACGAGTGCCACGTCGGCCACCGACTTCAGTTCCAGGATGATGTCGCGCTTTTCGCCCTCTTCGCCCAGGAGCGCAAAACCCGGGGCCTTGCGCTTGGGCGAAGCCAGCGCGGCGTTACCCAGACCACCCGTGCCACCTCGCGCGGCCGTGAAGCTGTCGCCGGGGGCGGCGAGATCGGCGAGCAGACTCCCATCCGTCGATTTGACGACAGTGCCCGGAGGAACCTTGAGGACGAGATCCTCGCCATTGCGGCCGGCACGCATGTCGCCCGCGCCCTGCGTTCCCGACGTGGCCTTCTGATGGGGCGCGTGATGGAAAGCGAGCAGCGTCGTCTGCTGCGGGTCGGCCATCAGGATGACGTCACCGCCGTGGCCGCCGTTGGCCCCGTCAGGCCCCCCGAGCGGCTTGAACTTCTCGCGCCTGACGGATGCACACCCGTGTCCCCCGGCACCGGCCTGAACATGCAGGACGACGCGATCGATGAAGCTGGCCACTGTCGCCTCCTTGGTCCAAGGGCCGCGACGGAAAAGGGGCGGAAGGAAACCTTCCACCCCTTCGTCGTTTCGAGTTGCTGGCGTCAGGCCTGGGCGGCCACGATGTCGACGACCTTACGGTCGCGACGGGTCGCGAACCTCACGTGCCCGGCTTCGAGAGCGAAAAGAGTGTCATCCTTTCCGCGCCCAACGTTGATACCGGGATGGAAGTGCGTGCCGCGCTGACGGACGATGATTTCGCCGGCACTGACGAGTTCGCCTCCGAAACGCTTGACGCCGAGGCGCTGAGCGTTGGAGTCGCGACCATTGCGAGAGGAGCTGGCGCCCTTCTTATGTGCCATGTGCTGAACCTGCCTTCTGAACTACGCTGACGGAGCCAAGACTCACTTGATGCCGGTGACCTTCAGGCGGGTCAGCTTCTGGCGATGACCCTGACGCTTGCGGTAACCCGTCTTGTTCTTGTACTTGACGATGGAGATCTTCGGGCCGAGCTCGGGCCTCACGATCTCAGCGGTCACCTTGGCGGAGATGCCTTCTGCAGCGGTGGTGACCTTGTCGCCATCAACGAGCATGATGGGCTCGAGCTCGACTGTCTGGCCGACCTCGCCATCCAGTTTGTTGACCACGACGATGGAACCGACGGACACCTTCTCCTGACGGCCGCCGGCCTTGACGATCGCGTACACCACGTTACTGCTCATCTCTGTCGATCACGAAGCCCACGCGTTCGCGTGAGCGCTACTGACTGTGGGCGCCTTCGGGCGCCGACTCTCTAGATTACAAGTCCGCGCACCGGGCGGGCAAGTTTTCGCCGCGTCGGCGCCGCTATGGGATCGGACACGCCTCCCGGGCAACCTGCGGCGCGCAAGTTGCGCATGCAATCTCGCCGGCCCGGCCTTGGCGAGGCGTCGGCCCGGCGCGCGTCGGCGATGTCACTTCGCGGGACTCGGCAATTGGCCCAGCGAATTGGCTCATGACTGCGCGGGGAACGTGAGGATCGCCGTGGTGGCGCTCGACGCCGGAGCGATGGTCCCAGACGACGACACCCGGCGCTTGCGCGCCTTGGCCGGCCCCTCGGAAGATCCGGAAGCCGCGCTCCCCCGCGTGCCTTCGGCGTCCTGGGCCTCGCCGTCCGGGGCATCGCCACCCGCCTCGCCACTCGTCGAGGCGCCTTCACCCGCAGTCTGGCTGGACTTGCCCACCGCTCGGCGCTTGGCCGAGGCCGACTCATCGCCGGATACGCTCACCTCGGAGGACTCGCCGGTCTCGGCCGACGCCTGACCAGCCTTGCGTGCCCGTGCGCCGGACGCACCCGGCTTCTTCTTGCCACGCGAACCCCTCGCCGGCTCAGCATCGCCGGAAGCAGCCTCCGCAGCGCCGCCGTCGCCCGCGGCGTCGCTCGACGTGGCCTTGCCGCCGGCCTTCGCATTGTCAGATTTCACGCCGCCGGTCTTCGCATCACCAGCCCTGGCGCCGCCGGCCTTGGCGTCGCCGACATCCCCGTTCCGGCCGCCGGCTCCGACCTCGCCGGAGGAGGTCTCAGCCTGGGCGGAGTGCCCGGTCGGGTTCGCGTGCTCGGCCTCGTCGCCGTGTTTCGATGCGGCAGCGGCGGCGATGGAGTTGAGCGCGGCCTTGACGTCACCGCGCTTGGCGGTGTCGTCGGCGCGAGACTCGGTGGCGGCCTTTGCCTGGCCCCTGTTCTTGCGGCGCCCGCTGTCGCGCGTGCCCTCGTTGCGCTCGACCGGATGGGTGTGCGTGATGAAGCCGCGACCATCGCAGGCGTCGCACGTCGTCGAGAAAGCCTCGACGAGCCCTTGGCCCACGCGCTTACGGGTCATCTGCACGAGCCCGAGCGACGTGACCTCGGCCACCTGGTGGCGCGTGCGGTCCCTGCCGAGGCACTCGATGAGGCGCCGCAGGACGAGATCACGATTGGCCTCCAGGACCATGTCGATGAAATCGATGACGATGATGCCACCGATGTCACGCAGGCGTAGCTGGCGCACGATTTCTTCGGCAGCCTCGAGGTTGTTGCGCGTGACGGTCTCCTCCAGGGTTCCTCCCGCGCCGGTGAACTTGCCGGTGTTGACGTCGATGACCGTCATCGCCTCGGTGCGATCGATGATGAGGGTACCGCCCGAGGGCAGCCACACCTTGCGGTCGAAAGCCTTGGCCAGCTGCTCATCCACGCGATGCTTGGCGAACACATCCGAGGTGTCGGTCCAGTTCACGAGCCGCTCGGTCAGCTCCGGCGACAACTCGCCCACATACTGGGAGATCGTCTGCCACGCCCCCTTGCCCTGCACCTTGAGGGAGAGGAAGTCCTCGTTGAAGATGTCGCGCACGACGCGGACCGCGAGCTCGGGTTCCCCCTTGAGCAGCATGGGCGCGGCCTTCGTGTTCTTCGCCTTGGCCTGGATGTCCTCCCACGTCTTGGTGAGGCGGTCGACATCGGCGCGCAGCTGCTCCTCGCTGGCGCCCTCGGCGGCCGTACGCACGATGACGCCGTGCTCGGCGGGCACGAGCTCGCGCAGCAGCCGCTTGAGGCGCTGCCTCTCCCTGTCCGGCAACTTGCGGGAGATGCCCGTCATGGCGCCGGAGGGCACGAGCACCAGATGGCGCCCCGCCAGTGTGACCTGGGCCGTCAGGCGCGCGCCCTTGTGCCCGATCGGGTCCTTCGTGACCTGCACGAGCACGACGTCGCCCGACTTGAGTGCCTGCTCGATGCGCCGCGGCTTGCCCTCCAGGCCGGCGGCCTCCCAGTTGACCTCGCCCGCGTAGAGGACCGCGTTGCGCCCCTTGCCAATGTCGACGAAGGCCGCCTCCATCGACGGCAGGACGTTCTGCACGCGTCCCAGGTAGACATTGCCAACCATCGACACCTGCGTGTGGCGAGCGACGTAGTGCTCGACGAGGACGTCGTCCTCCAGTACGGCAATCTGGTTGAGGCCGTCCTGCTCACGCACGATCATCTCGCGCTTGACCGACTCTCGGCGCGCGAGGTATTCGGACTCGGTGATCGTCTGGCGGCGGCGCCCAGCCTCGCGGCCCTCCTTCCGCCGCTGCCGCTTGGCCTCCAGCCTCGTGGAGCCCTTGGGAACCGTGACCTCGTCACTAGCGACGCTGTCGGAGGAACGCGAGCGCCTGCGACGCCGACGCGTGGTCGTCGCCTCCTCACCCCCGCTCGCCTCGTCGGAGCCACTCGAATCAGAGTTGCCCGTCTCCTGTGCCGACTTGGCGGCACCGTTGTCGGCATTCTTGCGGCGGCCGCGGGTGCCTCGCCTGCGGCGGCGCGTCTCGGCGGAGGTCTCGCCGTCCGCTTCGGCGGCGGGCTCCTGCGACGCCTGGTCCTCCCCGCCGTCCACCTCCCGCGCGCTCGCGCGATCGGTGGCCGACTTTCGGGTGCGCACGCGCTTGGCCGGCGTGTCGTCGGCCGCATCGCCATCGGCATCCTGCGCCGCCGAGCCACGCTTGCGGGTGCGCACGCGGCTCATGTCGGGCTCCTGGAAGAGCAGCGCCGTCATGCCGATGGCCGGAGCCGTCGCCCGGGAGATCTCCTCGGCGGAAGAAAACTGCGGCGTGAAGGCCGACGTCGGCTCGACCGCGCCGCCCTTGCTCCGCTCGTCCTTGCCCCGGCCATCCTGGGCCTGGCCGGCCCCGTCCTCGTCGCCCTGCCCCTGCGACCGGCCCCGCTTCTTCTGGGAGCCGTTCGCCTCGGGCTCGTCGGCCCGTGAGGCCTTCCGGGCCGCATCGCCACCCTGGTCCTGTGCGCCTGCCGCTTCCCGGGCCTGAGTACCTGCGTCGCCCCCCTTTGCCTGAGTACCCGGGGCCCCGTCGGTGCCCGCGGCGGCCTTCGCCTCGGATTTGCCGCCGGCGGCCTTCCTGCTCGGCGCCTTGCGCGCAGGCCCCGCCTTCTTCCCGTTCGCGTCGTCGCCCTGAGCGGCCTGACTCACCCCTTCGGCGAGAGCGTCGAGGCTCGCCGCGACATCTTCGGATGCCGGCTTGACCGGCACCTGCCGGGGCTCCAACTGTGCAAGGGACTGCGCAACGGCACTGCCCACGTCGTTCTTCGACTCGGGCTCGCGCCCCCGGCCTTTCCCGTCATTGTCCGAGGCGGCGGACGCCCCGTTCGAAACCTCTTGCGTCGACGCCGACAGCGTCGATTCTTCACCGTCACGAGCACGCACTTCGCTGCCCGGTGTTGTGGCATTCTCAGCCATGCGTAAATGCACTCTCCAGCCCGGCCGACGCATCCGCATGCGCCAGGCACGGCTATGTAATCCGCGGCTTCGCCGCTGAAAGCTCGACGAACTCGATCGCACCGGCAGCAACGCTCCTGCGGCGCACAGTGCGGTCGAAACACCCACGGTCGGGACCTGCGGATCGCCCCGGCCTTCCCGCATATTGTCGCACACACGCGGCGCACCTTAGCTGTGATGCTCGCTAAGTCCGGTGAGACAGCGAGCACCCTCGCGCGTCCCACGTTCGTTCTCACACCGCGCGTGCTCGCAAACCCGACTTTCCGGTGTTGTCATGGAGAAAGAAAGATCTCCACCGAAGTTTCGTGACAAGATGTCAGAATGTGACGGCGAAGTCGCGTAGACTTGGAGTGTTTCAAGTTTGAATGGGGGTTCGCCTTCACGCCAGGAAAGGTTTCAAGGTGGAAGCTTTTGAACTCGCGCGCTGGCAGTTTGGTATCACGACCGTGTACCACTACTTCCAGGTGCCCTTGACGATCGGATTGTCCACGCTCGTCGCCATCATGCAGACGAAGGCCCGACGGTCCGGAAGCCCACAATGGGAGAAGATCACCGACTTTTTCGGCAAGGTCCTCCTCATCAACTTCGCGCTGGGCGTAGCCACGGGCATCGTCCAGGAGTTCCAGTTCGGCCTGAACTGGTCGGAATTCTCGCGGTTCGTCGGCGATATCTTCGGCGCCCCGCTGGCTTTCGAGGCCCTTCTGGCCTTCTTCTTGGAGTCCACGTTCCTGGGACTGTGGATCTTCGGCAAGAACCGCCTGTCGCCCAGGCTCCACAATCTGTGCATCTGGCTACTCGCCGTCGGCACAATGTTCTCGGCGTTCTTCATCCTCACGGCCAATTCGTTCATGCAAAATCCGACGGGAGCGGTCCTCAACCCCGACACGGGACGCCTCGAACTCGACGGCATGTCCGGGTTCCTCAGGGTGCTCTTCAACGAGACCTCGTTCTACACCGTCGTCCACACGCTCAGCGGTGCCTTCCTCGTCGCGGGCGGAGTCGTCGCGGGCATCTCCTTCTGGTGGATGGCTCGCTCCAAGCGCCTGACGGGCAGTGAGGACGAGGCCCGCCAGTACTGGAAGCCCGCGGCCAAGCTCGGCCTCGTCACCATGCTCGTGTCCTCGGTGGGCGCCATCGGATCGGGCCACTTCATGGGTCAGCACCTCGTCGACATCCAGCCGGCCAAGGCAGCGGCCATGATGGGCGTGTGCGAATCCGGAGAAAGCCACGAGCTCGTCGTCGTCATGTGGACCAGCGACTGCGAAGGCGCCAAGCTATTCCTGCCCATTCCCGGCCTCGAGTCCTTCATGGCCACCAACCATTTCTCCGGGGAGGCCTCCTACGTCAAGGGTTTGGACGACGTCAATGCCGAGCTCCAGGAGAAGTACGCCGACACCTATGGACCGGACCAGGACTACCGTCCGAACCTGACCGTGACCTTCTGGTCGTTCAGGATCATGATGGGCATCGGATTCCTCGGCCTGGCGATGTCCCTGCTCGGGCTCCGCGCCCTGCGCGGCGATAAGGTCTCCACGTCGCAGCGGCTCGGCAGGCTGTGGTTGCTGGCCATACCGCTGCCCTTCCTGGGCAACTCCTTCGGCTGGATTCTCACGGAGATGGGCCGCCAGCCGTGGCTCGTCAATCCCAGTGAAAGCGGCTTCATGCTCATGACCAACCAGGGCCTGTCTGGCTCGGTGTCGTCGTTCAACGTTTTGACCTCGATGACGGTGTTCACACTTCTGTACACCGGACTCGGCGTCATCTGGCTGGCGCTGCTGCGCCGCTACGCGTTGGAAGGCATCAACCCGAATAAGAAGTCCGTGGAACGCGAGTCCACGAGCGACGTGCCCATGAGCTTCGTGTACTGAAAGGAACCGCAATGGATCTGACGGCAATTCAGTTGATTTGGTTCATTCTCATCGCGGTGCTCTGGATCGGGTACCTCACCCTCGAGGGCTTCGGCTTTGGAGTCGGCATGCTCTTGAAGATCCTGCCAAAGACCGAAAAGGAACGGCGCGTCGCCCTCAACACCATCGGTCCCCACTGGGACGGCAACGAGGTGTGGGTCCTCACGGCGGGCGGAGCCACGTTCGCGGCCTTCCCCGAGTGGTACGCGACGATGTTCTCCGGCATGTACCTGGCACTCGTCCTCGTGCTCGTCTGCCTCATCCTGCGCGTGTGCGCCATCGAGTGGCGCAAGCAGATCAACTCGGATGCGTGGCGCCGGGGTTGGGACATCGCCCACACCGGCTCGTGCTGGGTCGTATCCGTCCTGTGGGGCGTTGCCTTCGCCAACCTCGTCCAGGGCATGCCCATCGAGGTCGGCCGTTACGAATCCGGCGAGTTCACGGCGGTCGACCCCGCCGTAGCCGCTGATTCCCTGGCGGACAACCACCACTTCCTGACGGGCAGCTTCTTCTCGCTGCTGACGCCCTTCACGCTGCTGGGCGGCGTCGTCACGACCCTGCTGTTCCTTTCCCACGGAGCCCTCTACCTGTCGATCAAGACCGAGGGCGAATTGAGGAAGCGCGCCGAGTCCTTCGCCTCGACGATCATCCTGCCGACAACCGCCGTCACGGCCATCTGGGCACTGTGGGCCCAGTTCGCCCACTCGAACAACGGCGTGTCGATCGTCCCGCTCCTGGCCTGCGCTGCCTGCCTGGTGGCGACGATCCTCCTAGCGAAAAGGGGGAACACCATCCGCGCATTCATCGCCCATTTCACGGCCATTGCCATGGCGGTCGTATTCATCTGGTTCACGATCTTCCCGGACGCGCTCAAGTCCTCGATCGACAGCCGCTATTCGCTGACCCTGGCCCAGGCGGCGGCGACCGCTCCGACGCAGACGATCATGACGATAGCGGCCGTCGTCTTCGTCCCGGTGGTTTTGGGGTACACCATCTGGGCGTACCGGGTCTTTGCCAGGAGGCTGTCGGTCGACCAGATTCCCGACGAGCCGGTTGGCTTGGATATGCGCAAGATACGCGAGTTCGAGACGACGAAGTAACGGCGTGGCCGAGGCGAAGGTGGCGCGGGCTGCATGCTCTGCATGTCCGTGCCGCCTTCGTATGTTGAGGGTGTCCCGGCGGAAGTGGATCGTCGGCAGCCCCGCACCGGTCGAGCTTTCCGAACTTTCGCCAATAGAACCGCACTTCACAAACGAAGCCGCACGCCGCAGCCGGCTCGTCCACCCACGCACCGGCCACGGGCAAAGGCGACGACCGAATTCGCGAGGGTGGACCGAATTCGCAAGGCGGCTCGCGCAGGACGTGGACGGGGGTAGCTCGCGGACGTTGTGCGGCGTCTCAGATTCTTCAGGCGCGCGGCCCGATCCCAGTGGCACTCCATCGAAAGTCGAGGAGACGGCGCCTCGCCGGTTAGAGCCCATACCTCCTCGACCGGCGTGCCGGTTGGCGTGCACCAGCGTTGGGCCTAGCGTTGGATAGGTATGAACGAACGAAGGGAATGACGTGAAGCCACTGGATCGACGCCTTCTGGCCTACGCTCGTCCGGCACGCAGATACATCATCTTCCTCAGCGCGACCGGGCTCGCGTTGACGGTGCTGGCGCTCGTCCAGTCTCTGGGCATTGCGGCCGTCCTCTCCCCCCTCGTTGATGGGAGCAGGCCACTGGGTGGCGTCCTGCCGGCCCTCGGCGTGGTCTGCGCAGCCTTCGCTCTGCGCGCCCTCGTTATCTACGCGCAGGAAGCAATCGGCCACCGGGCGGCACTGAGGACCATCGCCGATCTGCGCACCCAGGTCCTGCGCAAGGCCGGCGACCGCGGTGAACGGTGGCTTTCCGGCGGGCGCACGAGCTCGACCGTCACGCTCGTGACCGAGGCCCTGGACGATCTGGAGAGCTACTTCGTCAAATTCCTGCCGCAGCTGATCCTCACCTCGATGGCCACTCCCCTGATCGTCTTCGTCATTCTGCTGCTCGACTGGATCAGCGCGGTCGCCATCGTCGTGTGCATTCCGCTCATTCCGATCTTCATGATCCTCGTCGGGAAGATGACTCAGTCCTACGCCGATGAACGCCTCGCGGCCATGCAGCGGCTTGGCGACCTCCTGCTCGACCTGCTCGCCGGACTCGCGACGCTCAAGGCGCTCGGACGTGAGAAGTCGCCCAAAAAGCGTGTGCGCCAGCTCGGCGACGACTACGCCTCAAAGACAATGCAGACCCTGTACGTGGCGTTCCTTTCCGGATCGGTGCTGGAATTCCTCGCGACACTCTCGACGGCCCTCGTGGCCGTCGAGGTCGGGCTTCGCCTGGCCAACGGTGACATTGGCCTGTTCGTCGGCCTGGCGATCATCATGCTCACGCCCGAAGCCTTCAAGCCCCTGCGAGAGGTCGGCTCGCAATTCCACGCATCGGCCAACGGCGTCGCCGCCGCAGAGGCCGTCTTCGACGTCCTCGAGGGCGAGGGTCAAGATGCCGGCACGGATCCCAGTCAAGGCGCCCGTGAAGCCGAAGGTCAAGGCACCGAGGCGGATGCCAATGACCCGAGCGGCGCGCCCGATGCGGCGCGAGCCGCCGCGCCCACACCCAGTGCGACTGGAGCCGCGCCCACACCCGACCTGCGCTCGGCGAGCATCCAGCTTTCGGGCGTGAGCGTGCGAGCCCCGGGCCGAGCCACCATCGCACCCTTCGACCTGACGATGCGGGTGGAGCCCGGCCGCGTGACCGTCCTCAGGGGCCGCTCGGGTGCCGGCAAGTCAACGACGGCCTCGGTGATCCTCGGCCTCGTCGAGCCAACGGCCGGCAGCGTGACCGTGGGCGGGATTCCGATGTCCGATATCGACCGCACCGGCCTGTGGCGGCAAATCACGTGGGTTCCCCAACGGCCTGCCATTATCCCCGGAACTGTCGCGGAGAATATCGGCGCCGAGCCCGGCCCGGCCCTCGACAGGGCGGCGGCTCTCACCGGCTTTGACGAGGTTGTCGCGGGAATGCCCAACGGGTGGGACTCGATGCTCGGTCACGGCGGCGTCGGGCTTTCCGTCGGGCAGCGCCAGCGGCTGGCGCTGACGAGGGCGCTCGTGCAGGCTCGCCCCTTCGTGCTTCTCGACGAGCCCTCCGCCCACCTCGATGCGATGAGCGAGCGCTACGTCTCGCAAGCGGTGCAGACCCTGCGCGAAGGCGGGCACACCGTGCTGGTCATCGCCCATCGCTCGGCGCTTTTCGAACAGGCCGACACCATCATTGATGTCCGGCCCGCGACCGCGGAGGTGAGCGCATGAAGGGCAGCAAGCGCATATCGGTTCTCCCGCGCGACGAGCGCCGGGCCACCCGCCGCGCACTCGAGCTCCTGCGCATCAGCAAGGCCGGCTTCGTCTGGTCGGTGACCGCCGGCTCTCTCACACTCGTATGCTCGGTGGGTCTGGCGGCGCTCTCGGCGTGGCTCATTGCCCGCGCGTCGCAGATGCCGCTTATACCCACGCTGACGCTTGCCGCCACGGGCGTTCGGGCCTTCGGCGCAAGCAAGCCAGTGCTCAGGTACTTCCGGCAGATAGCCGCGCACAGGGTGGCGCTCTACGGCATGTCGAATCTGCGCTCGGCCGTCTACAGGATTTTGGCCGACTCCCCCATCGACGCCGTGACCTCAATCAGACGCGGGGACCTGCTCGCGCGCACGGGACGCGACGTGTCAGCCGTGGGCGACCTCGTCGTGCGTGCCCTCGACCCGATGGCGGTGGCGGCGGTCACGAGCCTGTTCAGCGTGGCACTCGTGGCCTTCTTTTCGCCGGCCTGCGCCCTGGCCCTGGCGCTGTGCCTGCTGTGTACGGGCATCGCCAGCCCCTACTGCGCCATGCGCGGCGCGCGGATCGCCGAACTCAGCCAGATCGAGGACCGCGCCGAGCTGGCGGCCGTGTCGCTGACCATGCTCGATTCGGCCTCCGAGCTTCGCGTCTCGGGCAGACTGTCGGAGCTCGAGGCCGCGGCCGCGAGGGCCGAGGAGCGCATCTTCGCCAATCGCGACGCCGCCGCCCGTCCGACGGCGCTGGCCACCGCCATCGACTCGCTCGCGATGGGCGCGGCCGTGGTCTCGGCCATCGTCATTGGAGCCGGGCAGCTCGCCGCCGGGCAGCTGGCGGCCGTGGAGCTAGCGATCGTCGTTCTCACGCCCCTGGCCGCCTTCGAGGCGACCATGCCCCTGGCTGGCGCGGGCATACAACTCGTGCGCTCGGCCGGCGCCTCGAAGCGGATTGTCGATCTGCTCGATTCGGCCCAGCCGCACGGGGCATCGGCCGGGCCGCGAGAGGCCGACGAGGCCGGTGCCGTAGACGAAG
>JAUMUM010000001.1:219852-437740 GCA_030530685.1 Actinomycetaceae bacterium
GCCAGCGGACTACGCCGAGCCCGCGAACCACGCCGTGCCCGAGCCCCGATCCGGATCCGAGCACCCCTCGGCACTCGGGAGCGGCCCTGCTGGCGATACCACAGCTGGGTCGTCGGACGGCCCGAAAGACAGACCGGCGGGCGGCCTGACGGCCCGCGACCTGCACATCGGCTGGCCCGGCGGCCCGATCGTGGCCGGCCCCTTCGATCTGGACATTCCGCGTGGCACGGCGATGGCCGTCGTCGGCCCGTCCGGCATCGGCAAGACGACCCTCCTCTACACGCTGGCCGGCCTGCTGCACCCGAAGTCGGGGACGGTCAAGCTGGACGGGCGCGAAGCCAGTTCGCTGCCGCGCGACGAGGTTTCGCGCACGCTCGTGCTGACGGCCGAGGACGCCCACGTCTTTGCCACGACCGTCCTGGAGAACATACGCGTTGCGCGCGCCTCCGTCACCGAGCACGAGGCCACCGAACTCCTGCGCCGCGCCGGGCTGGGCGACTGGCTGGCCGAGCTTCCCGAGGGCGTGCACACGATGCTCGGCCAGGACGCCACGACCATCTCCGGGGGCGAGCGCCGACGCCTGCTCTTCGCGCGAGCGCTGGCGTCTTCTGCCCAGTTCCTCCTCCTGGACGAGCCGGCCGAACACCTGGACGGCGAGACGGCCGACGCGCTCCTGACCGACCTCATTGCGGCCGCCAAGGACGCCAGGCAGCGGGACCGCACCATCGTCATCGTCACGCACCGTCTGAGTCCGCTGGCCGGCGCCGACCGCGTCATCCTCCTGTCCAACGACGGCGGCACCACCCGCGTGGCCGCGGCGGGAACGCACGCCGAGCTCGTCTCGCTCATGCCCGACTACCGCTGGTCCCTCCAGCAGGAAAAGTAGGTGACGATGCCCGCCCCGGACCCCATCGAGCTGCTCAACCGCTCGCTCGACCTGACGACGCGACTCGACCAGCACTCGGTGCTCCAGGCCTTCGTCGAGTCGGCCATCAAGCTGACGGAAGCCAATCACGGCGCCGTCTCCGTCCTCGACACGCGCGGCAACACCCTGCAGTTCGTTCACTCCCAAGCGGGCGGCCCCCGCGCCTCCTCCCCCGCGACCATCGACAACGTGCCCGATGACACCTACGTCATCAGCGGGCAGGGCCGCGACGCCGTCCTCGGCGTGCCGCTCCTCGTGCAGGGGCGCACGTACGGCCACCTCTACCTTGCCGACAAGCCGTCGGGCTTCACCGACGACGACGGAGCGACCGCCATGGCCCTGGCGCGCGCGGCAAGCATCGCCGTCGAGAACTCGCGGCTGTTCACGGAGTCGCTCGTGCGGGCGCAGTGGATCGCCGCCTCGCGGGCCATCACCACCGCCCTCCTCGAGGGCTCTGACGAGGAGGAGGCCCTCCAGCTCATCGCCAACGAAATGCGGCGCGTGGCCCGCTCCGACCTCGCCCTCATCATTCTGCGGGGCGTCGGCGGCGCGTGGACCTGCGAAATCGCCGACGGCGAGGGCGCCGCCGCCGTCATCGGAACCGACTTCCCGCCGGCCGGACGCGCACAGACCGTCATCCGGGAGGGCGAGGGCCTCATCGTCGACGCGATGTCGCGCCAGCGCAACCTGCTCGTGCCGGAGCTCGGCCACTACGGTGCGGCCCTCTACGCCCCGATGGTCGCGAAGGGCTCGACCATGGGCGTCATCGTGCTCCTGCGCGACGTGGACAAGCAGGAGTTCGACCTGTCCGACCTGTCCATGGCCGAAAGCGTGGCCAAGCAGGCGGCGCTCGCCCTGGAACTGGCAGCCGCCCGCCATGCCAACGCCCAGGCGGCCCAACTCGAAGACCGCTCGCAGATCTCGCGCGACCTGCACGACTTCGCCATCCAGCAGCTCTTCGCCTCGGGCCTCGAGCTGACTGCCGTGCGCAACGACCTCGAAGCCTCGGCCGCCGCGCCGCAGTCGGCCCTGGACAGCCTGGACAATGCCATCAACTCCATTGATGAGTCCGTGGGGCAAATCCGCCAGATCATCTACTCGCTGCGCGATCCGAAGGCCACCGAGCCCCTCGTGCTGCGCCTGCGCCGCGAGGTCGACTACGCCGCCCGCACGCTCGGATTCGCGCCGCGCCTGACCATCAGAAACCTGGGCGAGGAGATCGTCTCCGGCCTCCACACGGAAATCGACGACGAGATCGGCGCCGACATCGCCGACGACGTCACTGCCGTCGTCCGGGAGTGCCTCGCCAATGCCGTCAAGCACGCCCGGGCCACACGCGTCGATGTGGACGTGACCATAGAGAACCACCGCGTCCACGTCCGGGTGATCGACGACGGCCAGGGCATCAGCCGCGAGCTGTCGCGACGCTCGGGGCTGTCCAACCTGGCGGCGCGCGCACGGCGGCACCACGGTACCTTCACCATTCGCCCCACCAGCGACGGCACGGGGACGAAGATCGAGTGGATGGCGATCGTCGAGTGACGGCGCGCCCGGTGGCATGCGTTCGAACGACGCGCATCGCAGGGTTACGGCTCGCAGCACCCGGTGGCGCGCGTCTGAAAGTCGCCGACGGTGCGCGTTCGAACGCTCGGCCGCGGCGCTCATCCGAGCGCTCGGCGGCGGCCCCGTTCCTAGTTCTTCATGCCGTTACGCCATCCCGCAGCGCGCTGGCCGGCCACCCACGCCGCCACCTGGGTACGCCTTTGCAGCCCCATCTTGGACAGCAGCGAGGTGATGTGGTTCTTCACGGTCTTCTCGGCCACCCCCAGGCGCTCGCCGATCTCGCGATTGGACAGGCCGTCGCCGATGAGCTCCAGGACGCGCCGCTCGGAGGGTGTCAGGTCGGCGGTCGGATCGGAGTGCCCCGCCCGTCGCCTACTGACCGTGCGCTCATCGAGCAGGATGCGCCCGGCCGCGACGGCCTTGATGTTCTCGGTGATCTCGGCCCCGCGCACCGACTTGAGAAGGTAGGCTCGGGCGCCGGCCTCCTGCGCGGCGGCCAGCGCGTCGTCGTCGTCGAAGGATGTCAGGACGATGCACTTGGTGTTGGGAGAGACCTTGCTCAGGCGACTGATGATGTCGATGCCCGTGCCATCCGGAAGCCTGAGGTCGACGAGCGCCACGTCCGGGCAGACGAGTTCGCCGCGGCGGACCGCCTCCTGGACACTTCCGGCCTCGGCCACAACAGTCAAACCTTCCATCCGATCGACGACTTCCGCTATCCCGCGGCGCACAACCTCGTGGTCGTCGATGATCATGACCCGGACCTCTTCGCCTATAGTCATAGTCCCGCCTCCCGTGGCATCGGTTTCTTAACACATTTTAGCCGCTTTGACCATGGCCTTCACTCAAAGCCGATACGACAGGCAACTTCCCACGGGGCGGGCCGAGCCGTGGGCATGAACTCAGCTAGGCGTTTTCCCCGTCGGCCGGCGCACCCTCCCGCGCCTCAGCGACGATGATGCGATAGGAGGCCTCCGCGGCCGCCTGCCTCGAGCCCTTCTTCGACGTGCCCTTCCCGCTACCCCATACGCGCCCGCCCATCGATGCGACGGCCGTGTAGACGCGCTGGTGATCCGGCCCCGTGCTCGTCACCTCGAATTGCAGCGAGCCCTCCATGCCGCGCGCGTGGGCGATCTCCTCGAAGCTCGTCTGCCAGTCGAGATTGGGGCCGAGGATCGACGCGTCCCTCAGCTTGTCGGCAATGAGCCTTTCGACGACGCGCCGCGTCGGTTCCATCCCGTGCTGCAGGTATGTGGCCGCGATGAGCGCCTCGACCGTGTCGGAGAGGATCGAGTCCTTGTCGCGCCCCCCGCTGGCCGCCTCGCCCTTGCCGAGTCGGATGAACTGTCCGAGTCCGAGCCCGCGCGCCACGCTGGCCAGCGCCTTCTCCGAGACGGCAAAGGTCTTCATCCTCGACATGTCGCCCTCGCGCGAATGGGGGAAATCGCGGTAGACCCTTTCGGCCGTGACGAGGCCGAGGATGGAATCGCCGAGGAATTCCAGGCGCTCATTGTGCGGTTCGTCGTGCTCGTAGGCGAAACTGCGGTGGGTCAGGGCAAGGCGGAGCATGGGCCGATCGATGTCGATCCCCCACCTCTCGACGAGTTCGCGGTAGCTCACTCGGACGCGCCTTCGGCCCTGAGTTGCGCCTCGAGGACGGCAAGCGGGTCTTCGGTGGGCGCGTCGTCCTCGTGGGCGTGGTCGTCCGGAAGGTCCTCCCACGCCAGGCCGCACACCGGGCACAGGCCCTGGCAGTCGGGCTTGCACAGCGGGGTGAAGGGCAGGGCCAGGACGACGGCGTCGCGCACGATAGGCTCGAGGTCGATGTGATCGGACTCGATGATGGGCATCTCTTCGGCCTCCTCGTCGCCCTCCTCGACGAGCGCGGCGCGGCGCTCCGGGTAGAGGACGAGTTCGCCGACGGGCTGGGATATCTCGTCTTCGATATCGCGCAGGCAGCGGGCGCAGTTGCCGCTGACCTCGGCCCCGACGATTCCGGAAACGTAGACGCCCTCCGATACCGACTGGAAGTCGATAGCGATGTCGAGCTCGCTGCCCTGCGGCACGGACATGAGAAGCAGGCCCATGTCCGGCGGTGCGGGAAGCTTCTTCTCCCAGTGAAGCGTGGCTCCCTCCTGGCGTGGCAGGCTGACGATGCTCGCCGCAAAAGGACTCCTCAGATCCATGATCCCTCCTCGTCTCGTGGTGTCTCGTCTTCGGGATTGGACTTGCCCTTGCGCTGCGCGATGACGTCGCGGCCCGCCTGGATCTGGCCGAGCAGGACGTCGATATGGTTTTGGATCGTCCCCGACAGCTCGTCCATCGAATTGCCGAGGTCGGCCACCTGTTCCTGGAGTTCACGCAGATTCGTGTCGGAGTACTCGTCAGCGCCCTGGGACAGGCGGTCCGCCTGAGACTTTGCCTCATCGACAATCCTCTGGGCGCGGGCCTTGGCGGCGACGGTGACCGCGTCCTGGGACACGAGCCGGGAGGCCTGTTCGTGGGCGGCCGCCACGATGCGTTCGGCCTCGTCCTTGGCGTCCTCGCGTATCTTCCTGGCGTCGTTTTCGGCGCTGGCTGCCACCGAGTCAGCGTTGGCCAGGAGGGTATCGGCCTCGACGACCTGAGAGGGCAGGAGCTCGCGAATGGAGGCGAGCAGATCGAGGAATTCGGCGCGGTTGACCATCACGGACGCCGACATCGGCACGGAGCGGGCATTCGTGACGGTGTCGACGAGCTCCTGGATGATGTCGAGGACCGAGTCTTCACTGCGGGTCATGGGGTCTCCTTGTGGGCTGCGTGGTTGGGGCACGGGGAGCGTTGCGTTGGCCCAACGATAGCCTACCGGCCAGGGCCGCGCCGACGCCGGGCGGGACGAGCGCGGCCACGTCCCCTCCGAATCGGGCGACCTCCTTGACGAGCGAGGAGGCGATGTGGGCCAACGCCGGGTCACCGAGGACGAAGACTGTTTCGATCCCCGACAGGTGACGGTTCATGAGGGCCATGGGCTGCTCGGCCGCGAAATCTCCGGCGCCCCGCAGCCCCTTGACGATCGCCGTGGCACCGAGACGCGAGCACAGCGCGGTGAGCAGGCCGTCCATCGGCTCGGCCCGCACGCCGTCGAGCCCCGCGAGCGCCTCGCGTGCCAGGGCGAGCCGCTCGTCGGCCGTGAAAACGTATTTCTTCGAGGAGTTCATGCCAACCGCGACGACGACCTCGTCGAAGAGGGCGCGGGCGCGACGGGCGACGTCGAGGTGCCCCAGGGTGATGGGGTCGAAGGAGCCAGGATACACGGCGAGTGTCATGCGTCAAGCCTAGCGGGACTGGCCATCCACAGGAGGGTATCCGAAAAGGCGCGTTGGCCTGCCGGTTCGAGGCCCTCGGGCCAGGACGGCTGCGGCGAGCGCTTGGAGCGTTCGACGACAACGAGGCCGCCCGTGTCCATGTGCCGCGCCAGGCCCGCCAGAACGCGGGTCAGGCGCTCCTCAGGCAGGTCGTACGGCGGGTCGAGCAGCGCCAGGTCGAAGGCCCGCCGGGGCGGGCGGGCGACCCAGACCTCGGCCTTGAGGGAGGCGACCGTCACGTCGAGGCCGAGCGAGCGGGCGTTGGTGCGGATGATCCCGGCAGCCCGGCTCGAGGCCTCGACGCACTCGACGTAGGCCGCCCCGCGGGAGGCGGCCTCCAGGCCGAGCGCGCCCGAGCCCGCGTAAATGTCGGCCACGGCGCGACCGGCGACATACCCGAGGTGGTCGAGGCTGGAAAACAGCGCCTCGCGCACCCGCCCGCTCGTGGGCCGCGTGCCGGAGGCGGGTACGGCTATGCGGCGTCCCTTCGCGCTTCCCGCGACGATTCGCGTCATCTCATTCCCCTCCCGGGCACCGTCGTCTCGCTGGGCGCCTCGCCTGGCACGGGCGCCGTCGTCTCGCTGGGCGCCATCGCCTCATCCCTCCCGGGCTCCATCGCCTCATCCCCTCTCCAAATAGCCGGCCCGGCCCTCGTCGAGCTGCGCGACGGCAGCGGAAAGCTCGGCGTGGCGAACCAGTTGCGGGTCATCCTCGACGAGGGCGCGCGCGGCCTGCCGGGCAATCTCGATGACGTCGCGGTGGCGTGAGACCGAAAGGAAGCGCAGGTGGGAGCCGCGGCCGGCCTGGTTGGCGCCCAGGACGTCGCCCTCGCTGCGCAGCGCCAGGTCCTGCTCGGCAAGGGCGAAGCCGTCGGTGGTCGAGGCGAAGGCCGCGAGCCGCCTCATGGCCAGGCTCGCCTCGTCGGCGCCGGTGATGGCCAGGCACACGCCGGGCATCGTGCCGCGGCCGATGCGCCCGCGCAACTGGTGAAGCTGGGACAGGCCGAACCTGTCGGCGTCGAGCACGACCATGACCGTGGCCTGCGCAACGTCCACGCCCACCTCGATGACGGTCGTGGCCACGAGCACCGGCTCCTGCCCGCCAACGAACCGTTCCATGGCCGCCGCCTTTTCCTCCGGGTCCATCCGGCCGTGCAGAATGCCGACCGCCAGGCCATTGAGCGCGGGCTCGTCGCGCAGTCTTTCGGCCACGGCAAGGACCGAGGCCATGGGTGTATCGCCCTCGTCCTCAATGCGCGGGCAGACCACGTAGGCGCGGCCGCCGGCGCGCACCTCCTCGGCAACGCGCTGCCACACGCGGTCCATCCAGGCCTGCTTGGACGCCGGCACGACCGTCGTCGACACCCCCGCGCGGCCCGCCGGCAGCTCGCGCAGGGTGGAGACGTCGAGGTCGCCGAAGGCCGTCATGGCGATGGTGCGCGGAATAGGCGTGGCGGTCATGACGAGGGTGTGGACGCCGGAGGCCAGGGCGTCGCGCTGGTCGACCCCGAAGCGGTGCTGCTCGTCAATGACGGCCAGGCCGAGGAAGGGGATCTGGACGGCCTCGGACAGCAGCGCGTGGGTGCCGACGATCAGACCCGCCTGCCCCGAGGCGATGCGAGCCAGGGCGCGGCGGCGCTGGGCGACCGTCATCGAGCCCGTCAGCAGCTCGACGGGCGCGAGCGGGCCGAGCAGCGCCTCGATCGTGCGCACATGCTGGTGGGCGAGCACCTCCGTCGGCGCGAGGAGCGCCGCCTGACCGCCGGCGTCGAGCACCTGGAGCATGGCCCGCAGGGCGACGACGGTCTTGCCGCTGCCGACATCGCCCTGGAGCAGGCGCTGCATGGGGGCCGTGCGGGCGAGGTCGCGCGAGATCTCGCGACCGACCGCGATCTGCCCCCGCGTCAGCTCGAAAGGCAGGTGCTCATCAAATTGGGCGACGAGCCCATCGGCCTTCGCGGGGTAGGCGCCGCTGCTCCGCTCGCGTGCCCTGGTGGACCTGACGGCGAGCGCAGCCTGAAGGACGAAAGCCTCCTCGTGGATCATGCGGGCGCGGGCGCGGCGCCAGGAGGCCTCGTCGTCGGGCGCGTGCAGGGTGCCAATCGCCTCCAGGCGCTCGGGCAGAGCATTGGAGCGGCGGTAGTCGGGCGGGAGCGGGTCGGGCAGGTCCGCCTCGGTCAGGGAGGGCAGGACGGTTTCGATGGCGCGCTGAATGTGCCAGGAGGCGAGCTTTTCGCTGGCGTGGTAGATGGGTATGGGGCGGTCGAGCTTGGAAAGGTCGCCCTCGTCGTCGACGAGTTCGTACTGGGGGTGCGCGAGCTGGAGCGCGCCACGGTACGAGGAGATCTTGCCGGAGAAGCTGGCGACGACGCCGGGGGCAAGCCGGCGCTCGTGGTACTCGAGAGCGCGCGAATTCTTGCCGAAGAAGGTGAGCGCGAGCTCGTGGATTCCGTCGGCGATGCGCACGGTGAGGATGTGCCCGCGTCGCGCGTTCATCGGCCGCATCGTGGCATCCAACACCCGCGCGACGACGGTGACGGCCTCCCCCTCCCGCACCTGTGAGATGGGCATGAGCTCTCCGCGGTGGGCGAGCCTGAAGGGCGCGTGGAAGACGAGGTCGCCGACGGTCTGAAGCCCAATTTTGGCCAGCGCATTGGCGGTGCGCTTGCCCAGTGCGCGCTCGAGCGGACGCGAGAGCGCCGTCCACCCGTCCGAGGCGACGGCTTCGCCGGCCATGGCCGCTCCTTCCACACGATGCGCGAGTTACTGATCCCGTTGGCGCGGGCGTGACAAAGCGTTCCGTCCACACATGCGAACGCGAGGGATGAGCGATGCCGCACGTCAGTTCCCTTCGCGATGCGCATATAAGATTACCCGAGAGTGCTGCACGCCACCGAGAGGCCGGCTTGGTGGGCCAGGCGGGGGCTGGCTATAATTGACGGGTTGTCAATCCGCCGATTGGCATTCCAGAGACGCCGCTGGCGTCCCGTCAGCGAATGAAGGAGAAAATCGTGGCTTCTGTCTGCGACGTCTGCGGCAAGCACCCGAGCTTCGGTAAGAGCGTCTCGCACTCCCATGTGCGGACGAGCCGCCGTTGGAACCCGAACATCCAGCGCGTTCGCGCACTCGTCAAGGGAGCGCCCAAGCGTCTGAACGTCTGCACGTCCTGCCTCAAGGCGGGCAAGGTCGAGCGCGCCATCTAAGGAACGCTCGAAGAAAGGGACCCGCGGGTCCCTTTTTTGTTGTGCGGGCGGTGGGTGGCTTTTGGTGGCTTCGTCGCGTACGCGCGGCTTGCTGGTGGCATCGTGGCCAACGTGCGGCTGCACCGGTAGCCGACGACTTCGTCAGGGCCGGCATGGCGTCATTGATCTGTCGGCGCACATGCGCGCAGGGCCTGCACGGACTGCCGGACGAGTTCCTCGCGCCGCGACGGCGAGGCCTGCCGGTAGCGCTCGGGGGCGGAGCCTGCGCCTTCGTCGTCGTTCGATGGCGAAACCCCCGCGACCGCGATCGACCACTCCTCGCCCAGGCGCGTCATGTCGCACCGCGGCGGAACGAGGTCGGCTAGGACGAACCTGACGGCCGCGCGGCGGTCCGCCATCACTGCCCGCGCGTCCCACGACGCTCCGCCGAGCACGCCGTTCTGGTTCCACTGCCGCCCGACCGCGCCGGCATACGGCTCGACGGACGCCGCTGCCGCCTCCATGCGCGAGACGAGCTCGGGCAGCAGGGCGCGGTACCCGCTGCCCACGCAGTATCTGCGGCCCGAGTCGGCCGTCGCGCATGCGAGGTCGGAGGCCTTCTGCCTTTCCGTCAGGCGCGAAGGGCTGGCCAGGACGAGGCCGGCGCATGTCGCGGCGGCGATCAGGCTGAGCGCCCCGGCCAGCGCGGTGCCGGACCAGCCAGCCGGGGGCTTCGCGCCGGACCGGCCGAGGAGGCCAAGCCGGCGCCGGCCGTCGCCCCCGTGCCCTCGCGGGATACCGTCGCCGAGCGGGCTACCCGCCGTGCCCCCGCGCCCTCGCGCATGCCAGGCCACCAGGGCGAGCGTGCACAGGGCGTAGGCTGCCGTCTGGCAGGCGTGGTAGGCCGGCGCCGGCGCCAGCCCCACGAGCGACGCCGTCCGGCCGCCCACCGCGACGAGCGGGCCGAGCGGGGTGCCGCGCGAGAACATGATGACGCCCGCCTGTGCGATCGCCACAAGAAGCGCGGTCCAGGCGTATGTCGCACGAAGGCCAACCGTCAGGCCGATAGCGCCGCACAGGTAGATGGCCAGGCCGGCGCTGCCAAGTGGCCACAGGACGTCCGCTCTCAGGCCCGAGGGGCGTGTCGTGACGAAGGTGCAGGCGAAGGCGACGGCCGCCCCGGCCACCCATATGGCCAGCATGGGCCCGACGGTCGCGTTCAGATCCCTCACGAATGCGCGGGCGGACTCGGCGCCACTCGCGCCCCGCATCGTCCGCCCCCGGCCCATGGAGCGCCACGCGCAGTATCCGCCGACGGCGGGGCCGAACGTCGCCGCCGAGAAGGCGTAGGACATTGACGTCGTGGCCCACTCGTAGCGCCAGTCGAAGCTGCCGAGCGCGATATGCGCCGCGAGCAGGAGCAGAGCCAACGTCGCGCCGACCTGCTCGGGCCGGCCGGCAAACGCTCGGGCTCGATCCACTTTCGGCTCCCTCCCGGTCCCGCTGCGGCCCAGCGGCGTCGATGGCCTGCCCGCGTCGATGGCCTAGCGGCACTGGTGGCCGATAACCTTGCTGCGTCGGTCATTTCACCGTGCTCCAGCGCCGCTGTCAATGGCGCCTTGGCGGACACCCGGCCCTGCCCTCACGACGAGAAGTGGTCCCAGCCGCCCAGACCCTCGATCTCGCGGCCGCCGAGCGTGACGCGCCCCGCCGCTGCCTGCGCTGTGACCGTTCCGATCACACCGAATCCCTCGGGAACCCGACCTTCGCAGGCTCGACCGACGGTCGTGGCGAGAAAGCCGTGGTCCTCCCCTCCGGTCAGAACGCACTCGGTGGCCTTCGCCCGGGAAAATCCGCGTCCCTCCAGGAGCGCGATGTGCGTGCCAATCGCCTCAGGATCGAGGTCGATCCACACGCCGGAGGCCCTGGCCATCCTGCGCGCATCGCGCACGAGTCCGTCCGAAACGTCCATGAGGCCGCCGAGTTGGCCCGCCCGGCAGGCGGCGAGCGCCAACCCCAGGGGCGGGTCGGGCCTGAGGAAGCAGGCCACAAGCTCGGCAAGATCACTGCCGCGGGCCGCCACGTCGGTTTCGCCGCCCGAGCGTCCCCCGCCCGGTCGGCCTTCGCTGCCCGCACGGCCTCCGTTGCCTGCCCGGGCTTCGTTGCCGAACGGACCATCGCCGTCGGCACGGCCCCCAGCCTCCCTCTGGCGGGACCGCCCTGGTTCCTCCCCGTCCTTCCAGCCGGATGCCAGAAGCTCGTAGCCCGCGGCCGAAAAACCGAGGCGGCCGCAGTGGATCACCTTCTGCCCCGGCCGGGCGCCGCCGCGCAGGTTGGCCGGCCTGCCCTCGAGGTCGCCGACCACGGTCACGCCGATGCATATGGCGGGCCCCGCCGTCAGGTCTCCGCCGTCGACGCCGGCCCCGGCCACGCGCGCGGCCTCGCCCATGCCGCGGGCGAAGTCGTCCACCCAGGCCGCGGGCAGATCGCCGGGCAACTCGACGGATGCGAAGAGCGAAACGGGCCGGGCGCCCATGGCCACCGAATCGGCGAGGTTCTGCATGGCCGCGCGCCAGCCGACGTCGTAGCCGCTCGACCACTGGCGCGTGAAATGCGTGCCTTCGACGAGCATGTCCGTGGAGACCGCCACCCGCGGCCCATCGAGCCCCAGGACGGCGCAGTCGTCGCCGGAGGCGATCTCGATACCGCTCGCCCGGGGAAGAAGTGGGACGATGCGGGCCAGAAGGTCGTCCTCGGACAGCTCGCTCACACGCATGTCACCATCATGCCACGCCGCGCCTAAGACGCCCGGCCCCGCGCCTCATGTCGCCGGCCTCGCACCGCCCGGCCCGCCTCGCGCGCTTCAGCCGCGCAGCCCGACGGGATTGATCAGGCGTTGGCCCTCACATGCTCGACGAGGGCACTGGCGTAGGCCGCGAGGAACTCGCGGGCGTCCTCGTTGAAACCGCCCTCGGGCGTGATGCCCATGGTCGTGGCGTTGAAGTACCCCTCGGGCTGGGCCATGAGCTTGCAGCCGAAGAAGTTCAGCGGGCCGCGCAGGTGGCTCTGCCCCAGCGCGGTGCCCATCGCGCCGGGCGACGTCCCCGCGATGGCCACGGGCTTGCCGGTCAGCGCGGCGGTGCCCCATGGGCGCGAGCTCCACTCGATGGCATTGGCCATGGCCGCCGAGTACATGCGGTTGTGCTCGGGTGAGACGAGCAGGATGCCGTCGGCGTCGATGACCGCCTGCTTGAAGGCGGTGGCGCTTTCGGGCCAGTTGCCGTCGTAGTCGCGGTTGTAGACCGGCAGGTCGGCGATCGGGATCTCGACGAACTCGACGCCCTCGGGAGCCAGCGAAGCGATCGCCTTGGCGAGCCCGCGATTGTAAGATTCGACGGCCAGGCTGCCGACGATGTAAGCGATTTTCATGGGTGCCTTTCGTTGAACGGGTGGCGGCCGCGCCCAGCGGGCCGCAACGATCAATTATGCAAAGATTCAACCATTTGCGCAGCTTCCCCATTCCGGTTTGTGCGTCACCTAACAGGAGCGTCGGCTTGGATCGCCGGGCACTGCGTTCGCCGACGGCATCGCGAGCGCCGACAGCACTGCGATCTCAGACCCTGCCGGCCAGGCATGACAACCGCAGACCAGGCCGGCCAGAACCTTCTGCCACACGATGCCTCGCGTACCCGCCGCGGCCCGGCTCCCGGCGCCCGCTCAGCGCAAGCCGACAGGCCGCTGAAGGGCGAGCGCAATGAGCTCGTCGATGAGCTCGCCGTACGGCAATCCGGTGGCCTCCCACAGGAGCGGGTACATGGAGAACTGCGTGAAGCCCGGCGTCGTATTGTGCTCATTGACGAAGACCTCGCCGTCCTCGGTCAGGAAGAAGTCCACGCGCGTCATGCCCTCGCACTCGAAGGCCTCAAAGACGCGCACGGCGATCTCGCGCATGCGACGGGCAGCGTCCTCGTCGATCCGCGCCGGTATCTCCATGTGGAAATCCTCGGTCTGCACGTACTTCGTCTCGTAGTCGTACCAGTCCGCGCGGTCCATGACGAGCTCGCCGAGAACCGACGCCCGCGGCCCCGCATCCCCGCGCCCGCCGAGCACCGCGCACTCGATCTCGCGGCCGGCGATCCCCTGCTCAACGATGATCTTCGGGTCGACCTTCTGGGCCGCGGCGATGGCTTCTTCGAGATCGGCGGCGGCTTCGACCTTCCTGATGCCCAGCGAGGAACCGGCGCGCGCTGGTTTGACGAAGAGCGGATAGGAAAGGCTCTCGGCGACCTCGGCCAGGACCTCCTGGCGGGCCGTTCGCCAGCGTCTGGGCGTGACAACGACGCACGGCGAGACGGGAATGCCCGCGGACTGCAGGATGACCTTCATGAAGTGCTTGTCCATTCCGGCTGCCGAGGCGAAGACCCCGCAGCCGACATACGGGATGCCCGCCATTTCCAGCATGCCCTGAATCGTGCCGTCCTCGCCGAAGGGGCCGTGCAGCAGGGGGAAGGCAACGTCAACGGAGCCCAGCGAGGTCAGCGCCTCTTCGCCCGATCCTGGCCGGGGCGCAACGAGGGCGCGGCGCGAGCCGGCGATCTCCAGGAGGATCTGTCGCCCACTGTCCTCGACCTCGCCCCGCGGCCCCGCCGCCTCGAGGAGCTCGGGGTCCGCGGCTCCCGGCACCCATGTCCCGTCACGCCTGATGCCAATGGGCAGAATCTCGTACTTTTCGGGGTCCATCGCCCTCATCACGGACGCCGCAGTCAGGCAAGAAACCGAATGCTCGCCGGACACTCCGCCGTAGATGAGAGCAACGCGCACCTTCGACATTATTTGGTCGCCTTCCACTAGCCGGTACCACTAAAGCGATAGCCTACCGGTATGAGTACGGAGTTCCAGCTTTCACCTTTCACCATCGCGGCGACGGCGTCCCGGCCCGAGCGGTCCCAGGGCTCTCCCGTCAACCCTCCGATCACGCTGTCCTCGACGTACTACAGCCTCGGCCAGCCCGACGGTTCGATGCTGTACGCACGCTGGTCCAACGAAAGTTGGCATCCGGCCGAAGAACTCGTCGCCCGACTCGAAGGCTCGCCCCTGCCCGGCCTCCTCTTCTCATCCGGCATGGCGGCGGTGGCGGCCACCATGCATCTCAACGCGCCTGGTGCGCCCATCGTCATCCCGAAGCACTCCTACCACGCCTCCCTCATCATCGCCCGCGACCGCGCGCGGCGGGAGGTCGGCGCGGTGCGGGAGGTCGACATCGCCGACACCGCGGCCGTCATCAAGGCCATCACCTCCGGGGGGCGCAGCGCGGGGCTCGTGTGGATCGAGTCCCCCACCAACCCCATGCTGGAGATCGCCGACATCCCGGCCATCGCAAGCGCGGCGCACGAGGTCGGCGCGATCGTCTGCGTCGACAACACCTTCGCGACGCCGCTCGGCCAGAAGCCCCTGGCCGCGGGCGCCGACGTCGTCATTCACTCGGCCACCAAGTATCTGTCCGGGCACTCCGACGTCGTCGCCGGGGCCGCCGTGACGGCGAGCGAGGAGCTGCGCCAGGCGCTGCACGAGGAACGCACGAACTCGGGCGGCGTCGTCGGGCCGATGGAGGCCTGGCTGCTGCTGCGCGGCATGCGCACGCTGCCCCTGCGTATGGAGCGGATCTGGCAGAACGCGGCCGAGCTGGCGCGCAGGCTCGACGGCCACCCCCTGGTCGCCGAGGTCTCGCATCCCTCGCTGCCTTCGCACCCGCAGCACGAGCGCGCCAAGGACCTGATGAGCTGCTTCGGTGGCGTGCTGACCATGCGGCCCGAGGGCGGCAAGTGGGCGGCCGAGGAGCTCGGCCAGAAGGTCGAGATCTGGCTGCCCGCCACGTCGCTGGGCGGAATCGAGTCGTCCTTCGAGCGCAGGCGGCGCTTCCCGACGGAGGCCCCCACCGTTCCCGAGGACCTTTTGCGCATGAGCGTGGGCGTCGAGGACGTCGACGACCTGTGGCGCGACCTGGAGCAGGCGCTCGAGGCGGTCCATGGTGGGGATCGCCAGCGCTGACCGACCGCGTTTGCGCCGGTTCCAGGCTGCGCAGTTGGCGGCCTCCCGGCACGTTGCCGGAGCCCGGCGCCACCGGCTCGACCGCACACGTTGCCTGCCGGCGGACATCCCGGCGTCGCGAATCGCAGTGCCAATGATGCGCGTGCTGACCGACGGCGCGCGTGCTGACCCTGCCCGTCCGTAGCCGACGAGCCCGTCCATAGCCGACGGTGTACCCGCTCTGGCCGTCGAGCCGGTGCGTAGCCGATAATTGGGGCTATCTGTCGCGCCATACTCCCGCGCTTCGGACGAGATGCCCGGCCGCAGGTGACCGGGTCGCGAATGACCGGAGGTTGGCATGCTCCTGACGCTCCAGCGCCTGGCCGGGGCCTCGTTGGTGGTGGGTCTGGCACTCGCAGGGTGCGCGATCGAGGCCGAACCAGATTCGCGTTCCTCGACACCCAGTCCTTCCTCGCGACGGTCGACCTCGTCCCCGGCGTCGCCCTCGACGTCTGCGACGCCGGCTCCCACCGTCGCGTCACCGGAATCGCCAACCGACTGGATCACGGGCGAACACCGGTCGGAGAACTACCCGAGAACGGCCGGCCACGCCCTCCCCCGCACGTCACGGGTTGGCGTGCACGAGGGCTACGAGCGGGTCGTCGTCGAGTACTCGGGCAAGGCCAGCGACATCACGTGGCACGCCAGATGGACCGATGTGGCCATATCTGACGGAAAGGGCGACCCGCTGGACATCGGTGGCTCGCGCTTCCTGCAGATCTCCATCGCCGGCGTGCGCGACCCGAATGAGGACGAGGCGATGCCGCAGATCAATCCCGGCGAGCTTCAGGGCACGGAACTGACGAAGGGCGTTCACGTCGAGTACCCCTTCGAGGGCGTGCACAGCCTATTCATCGGCACCGAAACCGAGGTCGCCTACAAGATCATGGTGTTGGAAAACCCGACGCGCATCGTCGTCGACCTGCGGAAGTAGGGCGCAGCAGAAGGCGGGGCTCGCTCGGTAGGGCCGGCTCCGGTTGGGGCCAACTCCGCTCCTGGTAGGGCCGGCTCTGGCCGGCACCGACTCCCCTCACCTCACCCGTGCTGCGCGCCTGGCTGCATTGCCCGCGCGCCTCACCTCGCCTTGCCCGCGCGCCTGGCCGCCACCTTCCTGGCCACCGCGAGCGCCAGTGCGACACCGCCCGATGCGGCCGCGGCGTAGGCCATCGCGCGAGGCTCGACGGTCGCCTTCCGCCACTTCCCGCGCGCGGCCTTGCGGTCGAGCCGCTTTTTCAGCTGCTCCGAACGCTGCAGGGCCCGACGCTCAAAGGGGTCGCCATCGCGCCGACGGTCCCAGCGGGGGTCGCGGGGGCCGAGGCCGGCTGCGACGTCGTCCGCCCGCAGCACCTCAAGCTCCTGTGTGATCGCCGCCATCACCGCCTCCGTCAGCTCGGTGAGAAGCTCGTGGGTCACCTCCCGTCCGCGAAAGCGCGCCAGGTCGAGCGGCTCGCCGATGCGCACGTCGAGCGTCGTGCGGGCACGGCCGATCCTGCGCCAGTCGACCCGATTGGACCACGGGTCGAGCATCGCCTCGTTGCCCCAGTGGGCCACGGGGACGACGGCGGCCTCGGGGTGCGCCAGCGCCAGCCTGGCCACGCCGGTCTTGGCGCGCATGGGCCAGCCGGAAGGGTCGCGCGTGAAGGTCGACTCCGGGAAGACGATGACGCCTCCCCCGGCCTCGAGGACCGCCGACATGGCGCGGAGAGAGCTCGCCGGAGTGCCGCCGTCGCGCGGAACATGCGCCACATCCGAGCGGTAGATGGGGATCTGGTCCAGGCGCCGCAAAGCCCACCCGAGAACGGGAACCGTGAAGAGGTCGGCGCGGCCGGCAATGCGCGGGACCCTGCCGGCCTCGTAGACCGGGACCGCCACGCTCAGGGCGTCGAGATGACACGTGTGGTTGGAGACGAGTAGGAACGGACCGGAGGCGGGAATATTCTCGCTGCCGCGCACGCGCATGCACTGAATGCGCCGCGTCAACGCCAGCACCGCGGGAGCGATGGCTCGCATGAGCCCAGGCACACGCTCACCGCGCTCACCGCCCGGCCGAGGTACCTCACTCACCCCTCTTTGACGGCGTTGGCGCCCAGGGCCTGGAGCTTGTGCATGAAGTGCTCGTAGCCGCGGTCGATGATGTCGATGCCGGACACGACCGACGTGCCGGCCGCCGCCAGCGCCGCAATGAGGTGGGAGAAGCCGCCGCGCAGGTCGGGCACTTCGATGTCGGCGGCGTGCAGCTTGGTCGGCCCCTGGATGACAGCCGAGTGGTAGAAGTTCCTCTGCCCGAAGCGGCAGGACAGCCCGCCCAGGCACTCGCGGTAGGTCTGGATCGAGGCGCCCATGTCCACGAGCGCCTCGGTGAAGCCGAAGCGGTTCTCGTAGACGGTCTCGTGCACGATGGAGATGCCCGTGGCCTGGGTCAGGGCGACGACGAGCGGCTGCTGCCAGTCCGTCATGAAGCCCGGGTGTACGTCGGTTTGGAGGGCCATCGCGTGCAGTTCTCCGCCCGGGTGCCAGAAGCGGATGCCGTCGTCGGCCACGTCGAACTGGCCGCCGACCTTGCGGAAGACGTTGAGGAATCCCATCATCGCCTGCTGCTCGGCGCCCCGAACGAAGATGTCGCCCCCCGTGGCCAGTGCCGCGCACGCCCACGAGCCGGCCTCGATGCGGTCGGGCAGTGCCGTGTGGGAGTAGCCGCTCAGGGAGTCGACTCCCTCAATGCGTATCGTGCGGTCCGTCTCCACGGAAATGATCGCGCCCATCTTCTGGAGGATCGCGATGAGGTCCATGATCTCGGGTTCGATGGCCGCGTTGGTCAGCTCCGTGATCCCCTGGGCCATGACAGCCGTGAGCAGAGTCTGCTCGGTGGCTCCCACGGAGGGGTACGGGAGCCTGACCGGCTTGGCCTTCAGGCCCTTTTCCGCCACGAGGTGCATGCCTGCGGGCTCCTGGATGCGGCGGGCGCCGAAGTCCTCGAGGATCTGCATGTGGAAGTTGACCGGCCTGTCGCCGATGTGGCAGCCACCGAGGTCCGGTATGAAGGCCTCGCCGAGGTTGTGCAGGAGCGGCCCCGCGAAGAGGATCGGGATGCGCGACGAGCCTGCCAGGCGGTCCATTTCCACGGGGTCGTCGGGCAGACGGATGGTGCCCGGCGTGATATCGATGACGCCGGCTTCCTGGTCGTAGTCGACCGCGACGCCGTGCAGCCTCAGGAGGTCGGAGACGACCTCGACGTCGCGGATGAGTGGGACATTGCGCAGCGTCGAGGTTCCCGCTGACAGGAGTGACGCCACCATCGCCTTCGACACGAGATTCTTGGCACCGCGGACTGTGATTTCCCCACGAAGCGGCGTGCCGCCGACGATCCGGAGCTTGCTCGACATATCCATCCTTATCGATACGGCCGGGCGCGCAGGCCCGGCACACTTTCGCGCCTTCGAAACGCGTCAGTCAAGAATATCCCCTTCCCCCACGGTCCCGCTCAAGCCTTGGGAAACTAGGAGGAGGATCGCACTCGGATGGTGAGGACCGTCGGCGCCTTTACGCCAACGGCGCCCGCCTTTACGCCAGCGGACTGTCGGCACCGACCGGGCGCGCGGAGACGACGACCTCTTCGGGCAGGTGCTTCTTCGGCAGAGTCGTGGGCTTGAACGAAGGCCTTCTCGCCTCGTAAGCATCAATGGCATCGGCGTCTTGCAGGGTCATCCCGACATCGTCCAGGCCTTCCATGAGCCGCCAACGCGTGTACTCATCAATGTCGAAACCACAGACGAAGCTCGCCGCCTTGACGGTGCGGGCCTGAAGGTCGACGGTCACCTCGGTGCCGGGCTGCGTCTCGAGGATCTTCCACACCTGCTCGATGTCCTCCTGGGCCATGACGCCGGTGACGAGGCCCTGCTTGCCGGCGTTGCCGCGGAAGATGTCGGCGAACTTCGGTGCGAGCACGGCCTTAAAGCCGTAGTCCTTGAGGGCCCACACGGCGTGCTCGCGCGAGGATCCGGTGCCGAAGTCGGTTCCGGCCACGAGCACGGAGCCGTTGCGGTAGGCCTGCTGGTTGAGGATGAAGTCGGGGTCCTTGCGCCACGAGTGGAAAAGAGCGTCCTCGAATCCGGTTCGCGTGATGCGCTTGAGGTAGACGGCCGGGATGATTTGGTCGGTGTCGACAGCGCTGCGGCGCAGTGGAACGCCGATCCCCGTGTGCCGCGTGAACTTTTCCATGGCCCTGCCTTTCAGTCCAGATCGTCGGGGGTGGCCAGGCTGCCCTTGACGGCCGTGGCGGCCGCCACGAGGGGCGAGACCAGGTGCGTCCTGCCCCCGGGCCCCTGCCTGCCCTGGAAGTTACGGTTGGATGTCGAGGCGCACCGCTCCCCCGGTGTCAGCTGATCGGGGTTCATGCCCAGGCACATGGAGCAGCCGGCATTGCGCCACTCCGCGCCGAAATCCAGGAAGATCTTGTCGATGCCCTCGGCCTCGGCCTGCAGGCGCACCCGCGCCGATCCCGGAACGACCATCACGCGCGTGCTCGGCGCCTTCTTCCGCCCCTTGATAATGGAGGCGGCCGCCCGCAGGTCCTCAATGCGCCCGTTGGTACACGAGCCGATGAAGACGGTGTCAATGGCGATGTCGCGCATGGCGGTGCCCGGTGTCAGCCCCATGTACTCGATGGCGGTCTGTGCCTCGGCTCGTGCGGCCTCGTCGGCAATGTCATCGGGCTCGGGCACGCGGCCGGATATGCCGATGCCCTGCCCCGGGTTCGTCCCCCAGGTGACAAAGGGTTCCAGCTCGTTGGCATCGAGGTCGACGACCGTATCGAACTGCGCATCGGAGTCGGAGGCGAGCGTGCGCCAGTAAGCGACGGCTTCGTCCCAATTCTCGGGAGCGTTGGGGCGTCCCTTGACGTACTCGAAGGTCGTCTCGTCGGGCGCGACCATTCCCGCGCGAGCCCCCGCTTCGATCGACATATTGCAGATCGTCATTCGCGCCTCCATCGACAGGGAGCGAATGGCCTCGCCACGATACTCGATGACGTGCCCCTGCGCGCCGTTAGTGCCGATCTTGGCAATGATGGCCAGGATGATGTCCTTGGCGGTCGTGCCCGGCTTGAGCTTGCCCTCGACGTTGATGGCCATCGTCTTGAAGGGAGCCAGCGGCAGGGTTTGCGTGGCCAGCACATGCTCGACTTCGGACGTGCCAATGCCCAGTGCCAGCGCCCCGAAGGCTCCGTGCGTGGACGTGTGGGAATCGCCGCAGACGATCGTCATTCCGGGCTGCGTGAGCCCCAGCTGGGGCCCGACGACGTGGACGATGCCCTGGTCGGCATTGCCCATCGGGTAAATGGGCACGCCGAACTCCTCGCAGTTCTTGCGCAGTTGCAGTATCTGGGCGCGCGACGTCAGATCGGCAATCGGCAGGTCAATGTCGACCGTCGGCGTGTTGTGATCTTCCGTGGCGACAGTCAGGTCCGGGCGACGCACGGACCGCCCGGCCAGACGCAGACCATCGAAGGCCTGCGGGCTAGTCACCTCGTGGACAAGCTGGAGGTCGATGAACAGGAGATCGGGGGCGCCGTTTTCGCCCTGTTTGACAATGTGGTCGCGCCACACTTTCTCCGCCAATGTGCCACTCATATTCGCCCTCCGAAATACAACTTGGAATAAGAATGGATAAACTCAAGTGTACGCCGCACTTGCATCTCATTACTTGAGATGGCAGTATCAAAACATGGACACGACACCCGAGGAAGACTCCGCAGGCAGCGGGGTTGGCGTTCTGGATAAGGCGGCATACGTCCTGAGCGCACTGGAATCCGGCCCTCAAACCCTCGCCCAGCTCGTCGCCGCCACGCACCTGGCACGCCCGACGGCCCACCGCCTGGCCGTCGCCCTCGAATACCACCGACTCGTGGCCCGTGACATGCAGGGGCGCTTCGTCCTCGGCCCGCGGTTGAGCGAGCTTGCCTCGGCCGCGGGTGAAGACCGACTCCTGGCGTCGGCCAATCCCGTACTCGTCGCACTGCGCGACCACACGGGAGAGTCCGCCCAGCTGTACCGCCGCCAGGGAGACCAGCGCGTGTGCGTCGCCGCGGCCGAGCGATCGATCGGCCTTCGCGACTCCATACCCGTGGGCGCGACCCTCTCCATGAAGGCCGGCTCCGCCGCCCAGGTCCTCCTGGCCTGGGAGGAGCCCGACCGTCTGCATCGGGGACTTCACGGCGCCAGCTTCACCGCCACGTATCTCTCCGCGGTGCGACGCCGCGGCTGGGCGCAGTCCATCGGCGAACGGGAAGCCGGAGTCGCGTCCATTTCCGCCCCGGTCCGCGGCCCCTCGGGGCGCGTCATCGCAGCGGTGTCGATCTCCGGCCCCATCGAGCGCATGGGCAGGCAACCCGGGCGTCGTCATGCCGCCGCCGTCGTCACGGCCGCCAAGCGTCTGACCGACGTCCTGCAGACCACCGAGGGGCTGGGCGACGCCGACGCGTAAGCCTTTGGCTACCACACGGCCACTCGTGTCAACACTCACTCGTGTCAACACTGTTTCCACGCGATTGCCTGCACGTTCTCTCATCAACGGTTCGCACATATCGTGACCATCGCCACTTACTGGACCGTAGCTGACGATGTTCGTTCCACCGAACTTCGATATACGATGGCCGGGTGAAGCGAACGCTCCTCGTCACTAACGACTTTCCGCCGCGCAAGGGAGGAATACAGACCTACCTCGAAGGCTTCGTGCGCGAGCTCGACCCGGCGAGCCTCGTCGTCTACGCTTCCAGTCCCCCGGACGGCGGAGCCGAGGAATACGACGCCGCCCAGCTGTGGACGACCATCCGCTACCCAGGAACGATGATGCTGCCCACCCCACGGGTGCGGCGCGACATGCAGGAAATCATCCGTCGGGAAGGCATCGAGGTCGTGTGGTTCGGGGCATCGACCCCACTCGGTATCATGGCCGGCGCGGCGCGCGCGGCCGGAGCCTCGCACATCATCGCCACGACGCACGGCCACGAAATCGGTTGGTCGATGATCCCCGGAGCGCGCGCCTTCCTCAAGCGCGTCTTTCGCGGGGCCGACACGGTCACCTACCTAACACGCGCCACGCTGCAACGCCTGAGGCCCTGCCTCGGCGAGGCGAAGACCGTACGAATGCCCGGCGGTATAGACCCGGAGGCTTTCGCCTTTTCGGCACAGTGGAGGCGGCGCCTGCGCGAGCGCTACGAAATCGGCGACGAACCCGTCGTCGTATGCATCTCCCGCCTGGTCGAACGCAAAGGGCAAGACACGCTCATCCGTGCCTGGCCAAAAGTCCTGGACTCGCACCCTCGGGCCAAGCTCGTCATCGCCGGGAAAGGCCCCTACGAGGAGACCCTGAGGGGGCTCGCCGAAGCCTCACCGGCCACCGAATCGATTATTTTCACGGGCGAGGTCCCCTTTGAAGAACTTGCCGCGCACTATTCGCTCGGCGACATTTTTGCGATGCCCTGCCGTACGCGTGGCGGGGGCCTCGACATTGAAGGTCTGGGCATCGTCTACCTGGAGGCCTACGCGGCGGGATTGCCCGTCGTCGCAGGAGACTCCGGTGGAGCCCCGGAGGCCGTCATCCCTGGCACTACCGGGCTCGTGGCAGCCGGTCGCAGCGTCGACGCCCTGGTTGCGTCGATCCGCTACCTACTCAATGACACCGTTCGGTCGAAGGCAATGGGCGAGGCCGGCCGCAGGTGGGTGAATTCCTCCTGGCGCTGGTCGACGCTCGCCGCGCCTTTACAGAAGGAACTCATATGACTCCACTCGCCATCACCATGGCAATAGCCACGGGATTCATCCTGCCGATTCAGAGCGCGATGAACACCAGACTCACCGCCTCGATGAAGTCGAACTTCTCCGCATCGTTTGTCGCCTTCCTCATTGGCGCGATCTTCCTCGGAGTGATCGTCGCCGTCAGAGGAGACGCAGTCACGTCCTCGGCCAACGTGCCGTGGTGGGCGTATACGGGCGGTCTGTGCGGCATCCTCGCCCTTATCAGCGTCATCTTCATCTTCCCTCACGTCGGCGCCGTGGAGACCGTCGTCCTTCCCGTGGGCGGCAAGATCATCTCCGGGCTTCTCATCGATCATTTCGGCTGGTTCAACTCCCCCGTCCAGCACATCTCCGTCCAGCGCATTATCGGCGGCATCCTGGCGGCCGCAGGCATGATCATCGCCGTCTACGCCAGGGGGCGCAGGTCCCATGTGCGTCCGCGACTGATCTGGCGCATTATGGGCATCCTCGTGGGTGTCTACGCCTCGATCCAGGCAGCCGTCAACGGCTTTTTGGGCGCGAGCCTCAAGGCCCCGATTTCGGCGGGCTTCATCACCTACGCGAGCGGCGCGGTGATCCTGCTGCTGCTTGTGCTGGTCACGCGCCAGTGGCCGCGCGGGTACACGAAGGGTCCGTGGTGGATGTGGCTGGGCGGGCCCATCGGCGCCATCTTCGTTGTTGGTATGGCCACGCTGCAGCCGTCCCTCGGCCTGGGCGTCACGCTGCTCATCGTGCTCATCGGCCAGCTGCTCGGCTCCCTGACCATCGACAATTTCGCTCTGTTCGGAGCCAAGAAGCAGCGGATCGGGCTCGCTCAGGTCGGAGGCGTCCTCACGCTCGCGATCGGTATGTACGTGTACTACCTGTGGTGACGATCGCCCGCTAGCGATCGGGTCTTTTCCACGATTCGACTCTCACTCGACGAGGGGTCGGACGACGCGGTCTTCCGGCCCCTCGTTCTGTTGGCCCTCGCAATTCCGACCCCTCGTCTCGCTGCGGCTCACCCATTGTCTTGCACCCTCCGAGCACCGCCACCCGCGCCTTCGATCTTCTTCTCCCAGCCGACGGTCATGAGCCTGGGCGCGAATCCCAGACGCTGGTTCATGGCTATGACCGCGCGGTTATCACCGTCGTTGAACGTCATGATCCTTTCGACCTTCGGGAAAGCGTCTTTCATGGCCGCGAGGTTGGCCCGCTTGATCCATGACGCAAGGCCGCGGCGCCCGTGATCTGCCCGAATGAGCGTCCCCTCCTGCATGGCCGCACGAGGTGTCGAGCGCGGCAGGACGAGGTGCGTCCAGCCGACCAACTCGCCGCCGACGGGGCGAACGGCCGTGATAATCCAGTCATGCCCGGCGCGCCGGGCCCGCTCGTCCTTGCACGCCACGCGTTCGGCATCCCAGACCTCGGGTTCAACGGACATCTCCCCCGACGGCATGTCGGTCGATGCGAGGGCGTAGATGCGGGCAAGTTCCTCCCGGAGCTCCGGTGGGGTCTGCGGCGAGGTGAAGGTCACGAGCTCGTAGCCTTCCACCGGCCGCGCCGTGGCTTCCAGCGCCGCGTCGACGTCGAGGACCGTCAGCCACTCGCTGTGGACGGGCGAAAAGCCGCGCTCGGCCAGGCAGGCCGAAACGGCGTCGGGCCGTGGGCGTACCCGATCGTCCGTGCCGGGGATCGGCGTGCTCAGCAGGATGTGCGGAAAAGAAGTCTGACCGGGCGCGCCCACGGGACCGCCGAACTCATCGGCAGCCCCGACCGTGTCCCAGCGGGCGTGCTCGCTCCAGTACTGCAAGTGCGTGCGCCCCAACTCACGGAGCATCTTCCCGCCGAGGTCCACGAGCAGCTCGATCAAGCCGAGCCCTTCGAACTCACGTCGCACGTGGACGTTGAACTCGCCGACATGCGTATTGTCGCTGCTCGGCAGCGTCATCGTCAGGTGCGCGACCGCGCGGCAGGTGTTGGTGTCGGTTGCAGCGTCGGCGCCGGTGCGAGTTGCCACAGTGTCGGTGCCAGTTGGCGTCTCGGTATCGCCGTACGGGAGCATGGCGAAAAGATCGGCGAGCGTGGCTTCCTCAAGGCGCTGGCGCAGGCGGGCGACGGAGGTGCCGGCGTCGTCGCTCATCACCAGTACCCGGATCGACTCGTGGTACGCCGATCGCATGTTTGCGGCAATTTCGGCGGCCGAGGATGCGTAGTCGAGGTTGCCGAGCAGCTCGAGGGAGCGGTCGCGGCTGAGGCCCGCAAGGGCCTCGTGGAGCCGCGTGGGCCGAGCGCTGTCGGGCAGCCTGACGAGGCGGAAGAGATGCGTCATACGGGTATCGTACGCGCCAGGCGGGGCATTGGCGTCCTCCGGGGCACTACAGGCCCGGACTGGCATTACGGGCCGACTGACAATGCCGGCTCGAACCGACAAAACAGGCCCGAACTCGCGCGAACTCGGGCCTGACACTGGTACCCCCAGCGGGATTTGAACCCGCGTTACCGCCGTGAGAGGGCGGCGTCCTAGGCCACTAGACGATAGGGGCTTATTCTGTTGCAAGAGCCGGAGGACGACGCCGTCGCACCCGTGACGAATGGCGACTCCATCTTCTAGCCGTACCCCCAGCGGGATTTGAACCCGCGTTACCGCCGTGAGAGGGCGGCGTCCTAGGCCACTAGACGATAGGGGCAAAGTGAAAGCTCCCGCCCTCACTGGCTGGGGTACCAGGACTCGAACCTAGAATGGATGAACCAGAATCACCAGTGTTGCCAATTACACCATACCCCAAGGGTTTGCCGCTCTTACGAGAACCGCAACGAATAGGAAGTTTACCCCGCCCCTGCCCGCAGTTTCAAACCATCAGGCTCGATAGCCAGATCACAGTTCCGCACCCACTCGCCTCCTGCCGCGATGGCGCATCGAGCGCCGCAACCGCACGCCCGCCCACACCGCGAGGAACATCGTGCCGTAGATGAAGGCCGTCCACGACGACGTCGGACGGTTGGCCCAGTAGGTGACGAGGAAGGCCGACGTCGACACCACCGCAGCGATCACCGCGCTGAACGCGATCACCCGCGGGAAAGAATTGGCGACCAGGCACGCCGTGGCCGCAGGAACCACGACAAAGGCGATGACGAGGACGGCTCCGGCCGTGTAAAACGAAGCAGTCAGGGTCACGGCCACGAGCGTCATGGCCACCGAGCGCAGCACCCCGACGCGGACTCCTATGGTCCGAGCGTAATCCGCGTCGAAGACGGCGAGCGCAAGCTTGCGGTGGAACAATCCGAAGAAGAGTGCATTGAGCAGCAGAACGCCGAGCATGACGTAGCAGTACCTGGCACCCAGGTCCCACCCGTTCCACGTCAGCCGCTGCGCCGCGACGATATTTGGGTCGCCCACCAAGACGGTGTCCTCGTGCAGGTGCAGATGGGAGAACCGCGTCGATAGAAGGATGACCCCTATCGAGAAGAGCCCGGGGAACAGCAGGCCGACGGAGGCGTCCCCGGCAACGAGTCCTGTTCGCGAGGCGGCCTCGGCCCCCGCGACGACGACGAGCGCCAGCAGCGCCGCCCCGACCACGAGCAGCGGCGAGCCTATCGGCCAGATCATCGCGGCCAGCACGATGCCGGGCAGCACCGCGTGCCCCATGGCGTCCACGAGCATCGACTGCCGCGAGGTCACGAGGAAGGCCCCGGGAATCGCGCACGCCGTCGCGGTCACGACGACGAGCGCCAGCACACCGAACGCGTACGTGGTCACCCTCGCACCCGCCCTTCCTCGAGCTGCCTGACGAGCGCCGCGCGCGCCTGCCTTCTCCTCAGTGCGCTGACGAGGAGGGAACGCTTGGGAGCGGCGGCGAGGGACACTCCACCGATGGCCGTGAGCACCAGGACCGTCGTCGGCCCCGAGGGGACGTTGTAGGCCACGGAAAGGATCGCTCCGGCCACGGAGGCAACCATCCCGAAGGCGCCCGCGAGCAATGCCATGGTCGCGCACGAGTTGGTCCACTGCCGCGCCGCGACCGCCGGGAAGACGACGTAGGCGATGACGAGGACGAGCCCCACCGCCTTCAGCCCGACGACGACGGCGATCACCGTGGCGGCTGTCAGGACCGCGTCGACCAGTCCCACCCGCACGCCGAGGACTCTGGCTGTGACCGGGTCGAAGACGAAGAGCTGGATCTGGCGCCATAGGGCGAGCACACCAGCCACGGCGAGGAGCGCAAGGCCCAGCGAGACCCACACGTCGGCCCACAGGAGCGTCGTGGCCCTGCCGAAGATGTAGTCCCGTAGGCCGGATTTCGACGAGGGAAAGGTCCGCGCGTTGATCTCGTTGAGCAGCGCCATGCCGCCGCCGAAAGTCACGGCGAGGACAACCGCCATCGACGCATCCGTCCCGAGCCGCGTCGTCCCCGCGATCCTGGAGGTCAAAGCGGCGGAGCACAGCCCGACGAGCGCGCTCATGCCCACGATGACGAGCATGTTCCTGCCGTCGATCCTGAGCACGAGGACGCTCAGCAGGAACGCGAGGGTCACACCGAGCATCGACGAGTGACCGATGACGTCGGCCATGAGGCTCTGGCGCCTGAGGTACGTGAAGGTGCCGAGCACGCCGCAGGTGCACCCGATGATGAGCGTGCCGACGAGGACGCGCTGGTAGACGACCTCCGTGAAGAAATCGACGATCATCGCGCGACCGCCCAGTCCAGGCCCGCCCCGCCGTAGGTGACGTGCAGGTTGTCCGGCTCCAGCGCCTCGCTGACCGGGCCGCTGGCCACCACCTCGACGTTCAGGAGCGTCACCCAGTCGCATATCCTGTCGAGCGTGGCCAGGTCGTGGTGGACGAGCACGACCGTCCGCCCCTGGTCGCGCAGTTCTTCGAGCACGCTGACGATTCGCTGTCCGGACGCGGCGTCGATCCCCGCGAACGGCTCGTCCATGAGAAACAGGTCCGGGCCCTGGGCCAGTACTCGGGCCAAGAATACTCGCTGGCGCTGCCCTCCCGAAAGCTCGCCGATCTGCCGCCTGGAAAACTCGGCCATGTCGACGCGTTCGAGTGCGCGGGCGGCAGCGGCCCTCGCAGCCCGATCCGGGCGGTGGCCGCCCCGACCGTACGTCCCCATAAGGACGACGTCGCCAACCGTGGCCGGAAAATCCCAGTCCACCGATGCGCTCTGCGGCATGTACCCGACGAGCCCCCGCACCGGGGCGAAGGGCTCACCGAAAAAACGCACGCTGCCGGTCAGGGCCGGCACGAGGCCGAGCGAGGCCTTCAGGAGCGTCGACTTACCCGCGCCATTGGGGCCGACAACGCCCATGACGACGCCGGTCGGCACGCGAAAGCTGACATTGCGAAGGACCGGGGCATCGCGGTAGGCGACGGACAGCCCATCGAACTCGACGGCCGGCGCCCCGCCACTCATTGCTGCGCTCCGAGTCATTGCTGCGCTCCGAGCCCGGAGGCAATCGTCTCGACATTGTGCTCGAAGACGCCGAGGTACGTGTCGACCGGGCTCGCATCGCCGAGCGAGTCGGCGTAGAGCTCGGTCTCGGAGACGGCAACGTCCCACCCGTTGGCTCGCACCGCCTCCTGAAGGGATCTGATAGCCTGCGGGTTCTTGACATTGTCGACGAAGATGATGGGCACGCGCTTTTCGGAGATCATGGCGGCCAGGTTCTTGAGATCCCCGGCCGAAAGCTCGGCCTCGGAGCTGACGAAGTCGGTGGCGTAAACCGTCAGGCCGTAGCGCTGGCCGAGGTAGTTGAAGGCGTCGTGCCCGGTGACCAGGACGCGATTTTCCTCCGGTATGGCGGCGAAGCGGGCGTTGGCCTTCTCGTCGAGCGCTGCGATCTTGGCATTGTAGGCCTCGGCATTGGCCCTGTACTCGTCGCCGTGATCCGCATCGGTCTCGGCGCACTTGTCGCCGATCTGCGTCACGACGCTCTGCCAGATCTCGGGCGAGTTCCATATGTGCGGGTCGCTCAGGGCGTTGCCTTCGGCGTCGGTCTCCGGCCAGTCGAGCAGAAGCTTGGGATCGACGCCCGCGCCGACTTCCAGGCCGCGCTCGCCCTGGTCGCGCAGCCGGTCGATCATGAGCGCCTCCAGGTGCAGGCCGTTCCACAGCACGATGTCCGCACTCTGCATGGCTTCGATGTCACGTGTGGTGGGCTGATAGGTGTGGGGGTCACCGCCTGGCTTGACCATCACCGTGATCTCGGCGCCCGGGGCGACGTTCTTGGCGGCATCGCCAAGGTAGCCCGTCGTCGCAAAGATCTTCAGGCCGCTGCCGGGGCTGGAACCGGACGGGCCTTGATCATCGGCTCGGCCGCACGCGGCTGCCCCCAGGCACAGGGCGGCCGCGGCGAGAAGGGCAACCAATCGGCGCAGGGAAGACATCGCTGGCATCCTCCTTCAGGTGTCACTATCGACAAAGAAGCAGATTTCGGGTGACCCAAATCTAGCACCTCGAGTCAGGTTAGGGGTACTTGAGTCGCAAGGTCTCGGTGCGCGAGGGCGACCCTTGTGGCTCGACGGCGCCCGGCCCGCGCAAGCAACGGGTCGACCCACGCAAGCGACGGGTCCGGCCCGCGTGCAATCCGCAGGCGGCCCAATCCGGGCGCCAAGGAAACCGGCACCCTCCGCGATCGCGACCGGCGCGGGCACACAAGCGCCGCGGGCGAAGGCACGACGGCCCGCCGAATACGACGCTGCCGCGAAGCGATGAACTGGCCGGGCCGGCAGCTCAGACACCCAGGTGCGCCAGCAGCCTTTCGATGCGCGCGAGCACCTCGTCACGGCCGAGGATCGCCATGGAATCGACGACGGGCAGCGAGACATTCGTCCCGGTCATCGCCACGAAAAGGGGACCGAAGGCCAGGCGGGGCTTCAGGCCCAGCTCCTCGACGAGCGCGCGGTCCAGCGCGGACTTGATGCCGGCCGCACTCACGTCCTCCAGGGCGGCAATCGCCCGCTTCGCCCCCTTTAGGGCCTGCGGCGCGGAGCCTTTGAGCTTGCCGACGGCCCTCTCGTCATAGGCGATGTCCTCGGCGTCAGCGAAGAGGAAGCGCATGAGGTCACCGGCCTCTCCGAGGAGCTGCATGCGCGTTTGCGCCAGCGGCGCGGCCGCATCGAGGATGCGGCGCTCCTCGTCAGTCAGGCCGTCGTAGGCATCTGCCGAGACGACGCCGGCCTCGTGCAGGTAGGGAACGAGGCGGCCGCGGTAGTCCTCACCGTCGAGGCGGCGAATATGGTCGGCATTGATGGCCACGCACTTCTTCTCGTCGAAACGTGCCGGGTTGGGATTGACATCGGCGATGTCGAAGGCGGCGATCATCTCTTCCCTGGTGAACAGGTCGTTGTCCGGGGCGATCGACCATCCGAGCAGACCGAGGTAGTTCAGCAGTCCCTCGGGAAGCATGCCGCGCTGGCGGTGCAGGAGCAGATTCGACTCGGGATCGCGCTTGGACAGCTTCTTGTTGCCCTCCCCCATGACGTAGGGAAGGTGGCCGAACCGCGGGGTGAATTGCGCTATGCCAAGGCTCTCCAGGGCCGAGTAGAGAACGATCTGGCGCGGCGTCGAGGAGAGCAGGTCCTCGCCGCGTAGGACGTGCGTGATAGCCATCATGGCGTCGTCGACGGGGTTGGTCAGCGTGTACAGCGGGTCACCATTGGCCCGGACGATGACGTAGTCGGGCACCGACCCCTGCTTGAACGTAATCTCGCCGCGGACGAGGTCGGTGAAGGAGATATCCGCATCGGGCATGCGCATGCGCAGGACGGGTTCGCGGCCCTCGGCGCGGAAGGCGTCCTTCTGCTCCTGCGTGAGGTTGCGGTCGTAGCCGTCGTAGCCGAGCTTGGGGTCGCGTCCCGCCTGGCGGTGGCGCTCTTCGACCTCGGCGGGCGTGGAGAAACTTTCGTAGGCAAAACCGCCCTCGAGCAGCTTGGCCGCCACATCGCGGTAGATGTCGGAGCGCTCGGACTGGCGGTACGGGCCGTACGGGCCTCCCACGCCGACGCCCTCGTCCCAGTCGAGCCCCATCCACCTCAGGGAGTCGACAATCGCATCAAGGGACTCCTCGGAGTCCCGGGCCGCATCGGTGTCCTCGATGCGGAATACGAACGTCCCCCCGGTGTGCCGCGCGTAGGCGTAGTTGAACAGGCACGTGCGCACCAGACCCACGTGGGGCGTTCCGGTGGGCGAGGGACAGAATCGGACGCGGACGGCGCCGCCTTCAGCATTAGCTTTACCCATAGTGCTCCTAGATTACACCGCAGCGGCAGCGTAGCATTCAGCCCATGTCCCGGTTCGATTCCATCACCCTGCGCGCCATGGCCGAGGGCGGATCGCGCAAGTGGTCCGCCGTTCCCCGCAGCCGCGCCTACTCGGAGACGACGGCCTGTAGCGCCTGAACTACGAGGGGATCCGGCAGGCCTTCCGCCGAGGAGGCGAGTTGCTCGTGCTGTGCAATCCGTGGAATCCGTGCGGGCGGCGCCTGACGGGCGAAGAGCTCGCCCAGTTGGCCGACGTCGTCGAGAAGGCCGGCGGGCGCGTCTTCGAGGATTGTGTGCACTTGTCGCTCGTGCTCGACGGCTCGCAGTTCACACCGTATTCGACGCTCGATGATAGGACGGCGCGCCACGCGATCTCTTTGCAAGCCACCAGCCAGCTCATGGTCGGCCACTCGCCAGCTCATGGTCGGCCCCAATGGCCAGTCGCCGTTTCGAGGCGGCATGAGCACCGCGATGACAGGGCGCTCTCGCCGTGTCTTGACCCACGCCACCACCGCCGCGCGTCACGCCACCTTCCCAGTGTCACGCACGTGACCCGACTCTTGTACGAGAGAGATGAACGGCTACACTGTTATCGATAATCGTTCTCAATATCAGGAAGGGTTGATGATGAAAGTCCGCGCCTCGCTCAAGAGTCTGAAGAACCAGCCCGGCGCCCAGGTCGTCCGGCGTCGCGGGCGAATATACGTCGTCAACAAGCGCAACCCCCGGATGAAAGGAAGGCAGGGCTGATGGCGCACTGCCAGGTAACGGGCCGATCGGGCGGCTTCGGCAAGTCGGTTTCGCATTCGCACACGCGCACGAGCCGCCGCTGGAAGCCCAACCTCCAGAAGAAGACGTACTGGGTGCCTTCGCTGGGCCGGAAGGTCACGCTCACGGTCTCGGCCAAAGGCATCAAGACCATCGATAAGCGCGGGATCGACGCCGTCGTGGCCGAGGCACTCGCCAGGGGAGAAAGGATCTGACATGGCCAAGGAGGCACGCCGATGAAGAAAGGCATACACCCCGACTACCATCCCGTCGTATTCCGCGACCGTTCCGCCAACTGGGCCTTCCTCACTCGATCGACAGCCCACAGCGACACGACGATCGAATGGCAGGACGGCAACGTCTACCCGGTGATCGACGTCGAGATCTCCTCGGCCTCCCACCCGTTCTACACGGGCGAGCGGCGCATCGTCGACACGGCCGGTCAGGTCGAAAAGTTCCGACGCCGCTACGGCCGCGCGCAGTAACGACGTCGGTGACTCCCGGTGGTCGCGCAGCCTGTTTTGGCCGGCGGGATCGTGCTCGCCTATCCTCGGGCGGCCGCGCCCGGCCGCCCCGTCCTCAACGCGAGCCAGTCTCGGTGAGGTAGGCGAGGACGGCGCGCACCCTGCGGTTGTCCTCTCCGGGAGCCATGCCCAGCTTCGTGAAGACGTTCGACACGTGCTTGGAGACCGCCGCCGACGAAAGGAAGAGCCGCTTGCAGATCTGCTGGTTGGACAGCCCCTGCGCCATGAGCTCGAGGACCTCGACCTCCCGGGCCGTCAGGCTGTCCAGCCGCGAGGGCTTGCCGCGCACCAGGGAACTGGCCACATCCGGGTCGACCACCACTCCCCCGGCCGCGACGATCTGCAGGGAGCGGATGAAGTCGGCGACGCGGGCCACCCTGTCCTTGAGCAGGTAGCCGAGGCCGCCCACGCCCTCGGTCGGGGCGGCCGGTTCGAACAGCTGCGTGGCGTAGGCGGGTGCGACGTACTGCGAGAGGACCATGATGCCCGTGGCGGGCTGGTCGTTTCGCAGCTGCACGGCGGCGCGAAGCCCGTCGTCGGACATGCCCGGTGGCATACGCACGTCGGTGACGACGACGTCGGCCCGGTGCTCGGCGCACACGGACAGGAGTTCGGGGGCGGTGGTGGCCTGAGCCAGAACCTCGTGCCCCTGGCGTTCGAGCAGGCCGACGATGCCTTCGCGGAATAGCGCCGAGTCGTCGGCGACGATGACCTTCATGTACTGTCCTTTGACTTTCTGCTGAGACGTTCACCTCTGGGGTGAAAGAATAGTCATCCCAGGGGCAACGCCGATGAGACGTTCACCTCTGGGGTGACGCCAAATTCCCCGTGATGCAGGAGAAGGGGGATGCTGCCTGAGACGGTTGTCGGCCCTCCCGGCGGGCTCGTGAGGGTGAGCGTGCCACCGAAAGCGGCGAGCCGCTCGCGCATGCCGCTCAGGCCGCCATCGGGGCGGATCGTGGCGCCGCCCGGGCCCTCGTCGGTCACCGAGATGTGCAGGTCGTCGTCCGCGACGATCAGCACGGAGGCGCGCGAGTGCGGCGCGTACTTCGCGGCATTCGTCAGCGCCTCCGAGACGAGGAAGTAGCCGGCAGCAACCACGCCCTCGGGAAGAGTCGGCAGCTCGTGGGGCACGCGCAGGGTGACGTCGAGCGCGCTTGACGAGCACAGGTTTTCCACCGCCGCGTGAAGCCCGAGGTCGGACAGGACCTTGGGATGGATGCCCGCGACGGTCGTGCGCAGGGCGCGCAGGGCCGCCTCGGCGTCGTCCTGCGCCTTGGTCAGGAGATCGCTGACCTGGGCGAGCCGATCGGGGTCGACCGGTCGGCCTTCCATGGCCGTCTCCAGCAGGAGGCTGGCCTCCCCCACGTCCATCGATGCGGTGACGAGGAACTGCTGGGCGCCGTCGTGCAGGTCGCGCTCGATGCGGCGGCGCTCGATCTCGAACGCCGCTACGATCTCGCGCCGGGATTCGGTCAGCTCCTCCACCTCGCGAGGCGTGCGCATGTGCCAGTGCTGTTCCTCGACTGCCCTGGCCAAACGGAAGACGGGCTGGAAGAGGTTGTGCACCAGCACGATGACCGTGCCCAATAGCGCGACGACGAGCATGAAGAATATCAGCACGTAGGACCAGGTGGCGGGATCGGCCGACGCTACCCGCGAGAAGTCAAGTACGAATAGGGTGATGCCCCCGATCCATAAGGCCAGGAAGGCCACGCCCACCACCAGAGTCGCGACGAAGCGCAGGCCGCCGAGCACAATGGCCCGAGCGCAGGCTCGTTCGACGTCGCTGAGGTCAGACCAACGGATTCTGCCACGTTCCATGGCTCCATCCTATGCGCGGCCGCCTAGCGCGTAACCGGCCGAATGCGAAAGTGGACCTAGCTCTACCCTCAGTCGATAGGCAGCACCATGGCTGCATCGCCCCGGCGACGGTGAAATGGAGACATGAACACACAGCAGCGAGCCCTGACCGCGAGGGCACTCATCAAGACCTTTGGCAACGTGCACGCCCTGGCGGGTGTCGACATCACCATTCCTCCCGGCCAGTCCTTGGCCATCATGGGCCCGTCCGGCTCGGGCAAGTCGACGCTTCTGCACTGCCTGTCCGGAATCCTCTCCCCCAACGGCGGCGAGGTGGCCATCGGAGATGTCTCCGTTTCCAGCCTGTCCGACGCCGACCGCTCCCGGCTGCGCCTGTCGGTCTTCGGCTTCGTCTTCCAGGACGGCCAGCTCATTCCCGAGCTCCCCGCGCGTGAAAACGTCGCCCTGCCGCTTATGCTCCGCGGCATGTCGCGCCGTGACAGCCTGGCCACCGCCGACGAGTGGCTCGGCCGCATGGGACTGTCCGACGCCGGTCGGCGCCGCCCCGGCGAGATCTCGGGCGGGCAGGCCCAGCGTGTTGCGGTGGCGCGGGCGCTGGCCGTCTCCCCCTCCGTGGTCTTCGCCGACGAGCCGACGGGCGCGCTGGATCAGGCCACGGGCCAGGAGGTCATGCAGCTGCTCACGAGCACCTGCCGCATGAGCGGGGCGACGCTCGTCGTCGTCACCCACGACCCGCACGTGGCCTCGTGGTGCGACCGGCTCGTCGAGATTCGCGACGGCCGCATTCACGCCGACTCCGCCAGGCAGCCGCACGCCGGCGACCAGGCGCCACGGGGCGCCGCGCCCACTCAGCCCGTGCGGAACGAGGCGCCGCAGGGACCGGGCGCGGGATACGCCGGCCAGCAGCGGCCCGCCTCCGGACGCCCCGTCCCCGCCCAGCCGAGCCCCGGTGCCGGCCAGCAGCGGCCCGCCGGGAACACCCACGCCTTCGCCGGTGCCACCCTGCCGCCCCGCGCGGTTGCCGCCCAGCACGCCTTCAACGCCGCGAGGGGGACCGCACGATGACCCACATGCTCAAGCTTGCGCCCCACCTGACAGCCGCCAGGCTCAAGAGCCGCGCAGGTGACGCCTGGCTCGACGTCCTGGCCGTCCTCTCCTTCGCTCTTTCGGCCTTCATGGCCCTGACCGTCGCCGGCGGCATCCAGATGTTCCAGCGGCGATACGAAAACCCCACGCCTGAAATGCTGGAGGTCTTCTCGGAGCCGGTCCCCGGTGAGGCAAGGGCGCAACTCCAGGTCTACTTCACGCTGGCACTTGTCGCCGGGGCGCTGCTCGTCGTTCCCATTTTCTCCCTGGGTGCCTCCGCGGCGCGACTCGGGGCGAAGGGGCGCGCCAAGCGCCTGGCCTCACTGCGGCTCGTGGGCGTCACCCCGGCGCAAACCGTCGGCATCTCGCTCGTGGAGACGGCCGTGCAGTGGGTCATTGGCGCGTCCATTGGAACGATCCTCTACCTGGTGACCCTTCCCGCGTGGGGACAGGTCTCATTCATGAGCATTCAGATCGAGGCCGCGAACATGCGCCTGTCCTTCCTGGCCCTGACCGGCCTGCTTGTCGCCCTGCTGTTCATCGCGCTGCTTTCCACGGCGGCCGGGCTCAACCGCGTGAGGATCTCGCCCCTGGGCGTGGCCCGTCACGAGGCCAGCCCCGCGCTCAAGCGCTGGCGGCTCTTCGTCTTCATCGCGGCAATCGTTGCCTTCTGGATCTACACCGCCACGGCATCACAGTCGCAGAGCACGGCAGACTACGCCACCCAGCTGATCGCCACGGCGATCTTCATCGCGATCATCATCTTCGCGTTCTCCGTCGTCGGGCCGTGGTCCCTTCAGCTCCTGGCACGGCCGGCCGTGAGGACCCGCTCCGTTCCTCGTCTGCTTGCGGCGCGCCGGATCGTCGACGACCCCAAGGCGGCATGGAGGACGGTCAGCGCCCTGTCCCTGCTGTGCCTGATCGCGGGTTTCGTCGCGACGGTTTCGGATAGCGGCACGGACCCGGACAGCGCCATCTTCATGCGAGACATCCGCACGGGAGTGACGATCACCCTCGTCTTCGGTTTCACCGTCGCCGCGCTGTCGACGCTCATGAACCAGTCGTCGATGGTCTTCGAGCGGGCCGAGCAAACGCTGGCCCTAAGCCACGTGGGCTTCCCGCGCAAGGTTTTCAACCGGACGAGGCTCTTCCAGACCATCGGCCCCCTCGCCCTGGTCACGACGACCTCAGCCGCCCTGGGACTGACACTCGCATACCTCGCTTCCGCTGGAGAGTCGTCACTTTCCACAAGCGAACTGACCAGGCTCGTCCTCACGGTGCTGGCCGGGTCGGCCCTGTCCCTCGTGTCGCTCCTGGCCTGCCAACCACTGGAGGGGTACGTGCTCGCCTCGCAGCAGCGCAAGAACGACTGATCGGCCCGGCCTCTCACGGCCAACGTTGAGCGGCCACCCCGGTCCTCGCGACCGGCCACAGCCTTCCGGGAAAGGCTGGAGGATCCCGGAACACGGGGAGGGCGTCCGAATGGGCGCCCTCCCCTTTTGCGCGCTTGCCTACCCGCTCTTCCGTGCCGCGACCCACGTCAATCGCGAGCGCAACCATCGCCGCCTCGACGACTGATCCTTCCGTGCCCGCAACTGGCTGCAGGCCGCTTCCTCGCAATGGGAGCCAAGCGCGTCGCGCAAAGCGGTGGCCGCGCCAGTTAGGCCCCCACCCGCTCGGTTCCGACTGCGCGCCGCCGGCCGGGCCTAACGGGACTCGTTCTTCACGCTTGCCTCAACGTCCAAGGACGGCCCTCAGCGCCTGAGGACGGGATTGCGCAGGACGCCGATGCCCTCGCACTCGACCTCGACCGTCTGGCCGGGCGCGATCTGCCCCGGTCCGGCCGGTGAACCCGTGAGGATCACATCGCCGGGCAGGAGCGTAAAAATCGAGGAGGCGTAAGCGACGAGCTCGGGAATCGAGAAGGCCAGGTCCGAGGTATTGCCCGACCGGCGAGGCTGCCTGTCGACACGCGAGGACAGCGCCAGACCGGCCGGGTCAAGGTCGGTGACGATGAACGGCCCGATCGGGCAGGCCGTATCGAATCCCTTGGCCATGGCGATGTTCGCGCTGTCGGCGGTCACGTCGTTGGCCACCGTGTAGCCGAAGATCGCCTCGTGCGCGCGCTCGACGGGGGCGTTCTTGGCCACGCGCCCGATGACCACGGCGATTTCGACCTCGTGCTCCACACTGTCCGTAAAGCCCGGCAGGATGATGGGCTCGTCGGGCCCGATGACGGCGGTGTTCGGCTTGAGGAAGACCATGAGCTCGCCGAGCGACGTCGGCCGACCGTAGGTGCCGCCAAAGCCGATGACCTTCGACCGTGGGATCATGGGGGAAACGAGGCGGACCTGCTCAGCATCCATTCGCGTGCCCGTCAACGTGACCGAGCCGAACATGGGATCGTCGGCGAGCAAAACGAATTCGCCTGCCTCGTCGTCGAGGACTGCGTAGCGCGGGCCCTGATCCAGCCCGAGTCGTGCGATCTTCATGGCTGCCATATTACTGGCACTATCGCTCCCACCGAACTTTCGCCGCCTTCTTCGGCCACCCGCAGGCTGTTTCGATTGCCCGCCTCGACAGCATATTCGGACCTCTTCGGTCGCTAAGTCGCCAATCGGGGCCTTTGTACCACGAACACGTTATCCTGGGGACGTCACTGCCTCTCGCGTCAGGAGGAAAGATTGAAAAAGCACCGCGACGGATCCTGGTCCGACAAGCCGGCAGCGCACGTCAAACCGCACATGACCGTTCCGTGGCTCGTATCCCGACGCGCCGAACACTACCCCGGGGACATTTGCATCGAGCGGCGCTCCCAGCTGGGCACCTCGTGGATCAAGGTGACTACCGCAGACTTTGAGCGAGACATCGTCAGGGCGGCGCGTGGGTTCGTCGGCCTCGGCCTGCAACCGGGCCAGACGGTCGCCCTCTTCGGAGCGACCTCCTACGAGTGGAGTCTGCTCGACATGGCCGCGCAGTACGCCGGGCTCGTCGTCGTCCCCATTTACGAGAGCAACTCGGCCGAACAGATCCGCTGGATCCTGGAAGACTCCAACATCCGGCTCGTCCTGACCGACACCGTGGCCCATGCGTCCCTGGTCGATAGCGTTGCGCCGCCCGACCTGTTGCCCACCGTCATCTACGACGCCGACGGGATGACCAAGCTCCACGCGGCCGGCGCCGAGGTCGACGCTGCCGAGGTCCTGGCGCGCAAGAACGCCCTGCGGGCCGACGACCTCGCCACCGTCATCTACACCTCGGGCACGACGGGCCAAGCCAAGGGCGTCGAACTCACCCACGCGAACCTCGTTGCCTCGGTGCTCAACATCCTCGCCTCCGAACGCGAGATCATCGACGTTCCCGAAGCGAGGGTGCTCCTCTTCCTGCCGCTGGCCCACGTCATGGCCCGCGTCGTCGTCCTCTACGCCGTGGCCGGCCGCGGCCGCATCGGGCATGTGCCCAACATCAAGAACCTGCTCACCGACATCCAGACCTTCTCCCCCACAGTTTTGCTGGCGGTCCCGCGCGTGCTGGAGAAGGTCTACAACGCCGCCGAAGCCAAGGCCCGCGGCAGGAAGCTCGCGGTCTTCCGCTGGGCCGCCCAGGTCGCCGTCGACAATTCGAGCCGCAGTTTCCACGGCCCGGTCTTCGCGCTCAAGCGCCGCCTGGCACGCCGGCTCGTGTGGCAAAGGATCACCGCAGCACTCGGCGAAAACTGCACTTTCGCGATCTCGGCCGGCGCGCCGCTGGGCAAGAGACTCGGCCACTTTTACCGCGGCATCGGCCTGACGGTCATCGAGGCCTACGGTCTGACCGAGTCGACCGGCCCGGCCACGGCCAATCGCGTTGGGTCAATCGTCATGGGCTCGGTGGGCCAGCCCATCCCCTCCGCGTCGGTGAAAATCGCCGACGACGGCGAGGTCCTGCTCAAGGGACCGCACATCTTCCGCGGCTACCACAACAACCCCGAGGCCACCGCCGCCGTGATCGACGAGCACGGCTGGTTCCACTCGGGAGACATCGGTGAAATCGACAAGCACGGGTTCACGTTCATCACCGGCCGCAAGAAGGAACTCATCGTCACGGCCGGCGGGAAGAACGTCGCCCCCGCCGTGCTCGAGGACAAGCTCCGCAGTCATCCGCTCGTCTCGCAGGTCGTGGCCGTCGGCGACCGCCGGCCCTTCGTGGGCGCGCTTTTCACACTCGACGCCGAAATGCTGCCGGGCTGGCTCGCGAGCCACGGTCTGCCGAACATGGACGTGGCTGCGGCTTCGCGCCACCCCCAGGTTCTGGCCGCCCTGCAGCGCGCCGTCGACCGCACGAACGCCCAGGTTTCGCGCGCCGAGTCGATACGCAAGTTCACGGTGATTGCCGGGGACTTCACCGAGGACAACGGTCTGCTCACGCCCTCGATGAAGGTCAGGCGTGGCGACGTGCTCGAACGCTACGCGCAGGACATCGACGACCTGTACGGCGACGCCGGCGAGAAGCGCGGTAAAGGAAAGGAAGCGGGCAGCGGCAAGGACAAGGAGCCGGAGAAATGATCACAGGACGCACGGGGCTGTTCGCGCTGCTGGGCTCGCCCGTCGAGCATTCGCTGTCGCCGGCCATGCACAACGCTTCCTTCGCCAGGTTGGGGCTCGACTACGTCTACCTGTGCCATGATGTCACGCCCGCCACGCTCGGCCAGGCCATGGCCGGCGTGCGCGCCATGGGCTACGCGGGGCTGAACGTGACGATGCCCTGCAAAGCGGCCGTCATCGACTACCTCGACGAGCTCTCGCCCGCCGCCGAGCTCATGGGCGCCGTCAACACGGTCAAGCGCGAGGGCGACAGGCTCATCGGCCACAACACCGACGGCGCCGGGCTGCTGCGCTCGGTCACCGAGGCCAGCTTCGCCGTGGCCGGATCGCGGATCGTCGTCATCGGTGCGGGCGGCGCGGGGTCGGCCGTGTTCACGCAGGCGGCGCTCGACGGGGCCGGCGACATCGCGGTGTTCAACCTCCGTGATGATTTCTTCGATGCCACGCGGGCGCGGCTGGACGAGCTCGCCGGGCGCACCGGCGTCGCGCTGAACCTGGAGGACCTGGCCGACAAGGACGCGCTCGCGGAGAGCGTCGCGTCCGCGGACATCGTCGTCGACGCCACGCGCGTGGGAATGGCGCCGCTGGAGGGCGAGTCGAATCTGCGGACCGAGTGGATGCGACCGGGCCAGGCGATCGTCGACACCGTCTACCATCCGCGGCAGACGAAGCTTCTGCGCCAGGCGGCCGAGGCCGGGGCCGAGCCGATCGAAGGCCTGGGCATGCTCCTGTGGCAGGCGGCCATCGCCGAGGAGATCTGGCTGGGCGCCTCCATGCCCGTCGACGACATCAGGGACCTGGTTTTCGATTAGGGACAGGGCGCAGATCGCGGCTTGGCCGGTCCCGGCCGGTCCCTTTACGGCAGTTCTTCAGTTCTTCGGCCGGTCCCTTTACGGCAGCTCTTCGGGCCGGTCCCTTTACGGCAACACTTCGGCCGGTCCCTCGGTTCGGTGCAGTTTTTCGGGTCGGCAGGGCCACTTGTGCGTCATGGCGCACCCGTTTTGGCTGGCTGCCCGCACGGCAGGAGTTGCTCATCCTCCTGCTCCACGTACCCCGCCCCCTCGGCCCTTGCGAAAGAGGCGGGCCGGGTCCGAACGCCCGACCCGCCCCGAGCCTCAGACCTCGATCCAGCCCTGGACCAGACCGGCGACCGCGATAACGGCGCCGATGGCGAACACGGCGCACAGCACTACCTCGGCGGTCGTGAACACGCGCTTGCGACTCTCGACGCGCGCCCACACGTACATCGCGGTGCCAACGAAGTAGACGAGCGCGCCAACGAGCAGATATTGGAGCCCGCCCGCGTACAGGAGCCACACGCCATAGACGGTCGCGAGCACTCCAATGACGACGTCGCTCGCGCGAAGCCCCGCCTCACCCTTGACGCTCAGTATCAGCTGGTAGAGCGCGGAGAACAGGTAGGGCAGGAGGATGAGCGAGCTAGCCAGCACGATGAGCGCGGTGTACGTACGTCCGTTGAAGTACGTCCAGATGAGCATGAGCTGGACCATGCCGTTGGTCAGCCACAGGGCACCCGTCGGCGCACCGTGGCGGTTTTCGACACCGATCCACCGGGGCATGACGCCCTCCTGAGCGGGCAGTCGCAGCACCTCGGCGCACATGAGCACCCAGGCGAGCAGCGCGCCCAGGACCGAGATGATGATGCCGAGGCTGACGAAGTTCGCGCCCCAGGAGCCGACGACCTCGCGCAGGACGCCCGCCATGGACGGGTCGGAGAATCCGGCGAGCTTGGCCTGCTCGACGATTCCGTAGGAGAGGAAGTTGACCAGCAGCAGGAGCACGAGAACGATGACGAAGCCCATCATGGTGGCCTTGCCGACGTCGGAGCGCTTCCTTGCGCGCTGCGAGTACAGCGAGGCCCCTTCGACGCCAATGAACACCCAGACGGTCACGAGCATCATGTTCTTGACCTGGCCGAGCGTCGAACCCAGGGACTCGCCGTCGATCGTCGTCTCTGTACCCCAGATGTCCGACGCGAAGACGCCCATCTTGAACGCCGTGAAGGCCAGAACGATGAACACCGCCAGGGGCACGAGCTTGGCGACCGTGATGATCGCATTGATGAATGCCGCCTCGTGCACGCCGCGCAGCACCAGGAAGTGCATGAGCCACAGCAGCACCGAGGCACTGATGATCGCGACGGCGGTGTTGCCACCTTCGAAGGCCGGGATGAACACGCCCACGGAGGACATGAGCAGCACCATGTAGCCAACATTGCCGATCCAGGCGCTCATCCAGTAGCCCCACGACGAGGCATATCCGACGTAGTCGCCGAAGGCAGCGCGTGCGTAGCCGTAGACACCGCCGTCGATGTCGGGGCGGGCGATGGCCAGGCGCTGGTAGCACTGCGCGAGCATGAACATGCCCAGGCCGGTAATCAGCCAGCCGATGAGCAGCGGGCCGGGCGCGGCGGCTCCGGCCATCTGGTGGGGCAGGCTGAAGATTCCGCCGCCGATCATCGAACCGACGACGAGCGCCGTCAGTGCGACGAGGGACAGGGGTTTCGTCGCGCCGGCGCCTCCACCTTCACCGGCATCCGATGCGGCCGTGGATGCCCCGGGCGGGACTTCAGTGGACATCGATTCACTCCTTCGTAGTGCGTGTTTCGCGGCGCCCGTCGCGCAATGGCGAGGCTGCCCACAAACATGATACTACGACCACATCCGCCTTTAGCCACGGCCGTGTAGCGGGCGGGAATTGTGCGACTACTCGCGAGTATCGACTTCCAAAGCAGCGAGTGAAAATGAGTTCCCGCCAGGCGATAAAGTATTGATTCTACAGTGAATGAAAGGAATCTGTGCACGCCCAGGGCGCATAATAATGCAGAGCGGCACGACTATTTCTCGCCGACAACGAATCGATTGGAGGCACGCCTTCACATCCGAGCGCGACCATCCCCAGTATCGGCGCCTCCCCGATGCCGGACTGGCGTCAACGCCACGGCAGGACGTCAACGCCAAACTCGCACCGCCAGGCCCGAGTGCTCCGGCCGCGAAAACCTCGACGCCACCGGGATAAACCTCGATACGGCCGGCGTCCCGCCCGGCCCGCAAGTGACAGTGCAACTGCCGACCCGGCCGGCAGTTGCACTGTGCGCAAGGTGGGACTCGAACCCACACGCCCGAAGGCACCAGAACCTAAATCTGGGGCGTCTACCAATTCCGCCACTCGCGCCTAGCCTCGCCCAACCCTACAGCAGATCGGACATCCAATTGTAACGGGTCTAGTCAAGCCCCAGTTCCCGGCGGAGCCGCTGAACGTGTCCCTTGGCCCGCACGGAATACATCGCGTGCTCGATCCGGCCGTCCTTGCCGATAACGAAGGTCGAACGGATCACGCCCTTGACGAGCTTGCCGTAGTTCTTCTTCTCCCCAAAGGCCCCGTACGCCTCCATGACCTCGCGTTCGGGGTCGGAAGCCAGCGGGAAGCCCAGTGAATCGCGCTGGGCAAACTGCGCGAGCTTGTCGGGGGCGTCGCCGGATATGCCCAGTACGAGGTAGCCCGCGTCCTTGAGCGAGGCATAAGAGTCACGAAAGTCGCACGCCTGCGTCGTGCAGCCCGGCGTCATGGCCCTGGGGAAGAAATAGACGATGACGCCCTTGTCGCAGGCGGCAAGCATCTCCGTCAGGCTGACCTGCCCTTCGGCCGTGGCGAGGGTGAAGTCCGGCGCGACGTCACCGGCGGCAAGTTTGCTCATGGGCCCATTATCCCACGTCGCATGTCAGGCTCGCGCCGGAACTCGTTCACCTGTTGAGAACACGCTCGCAGCCAAATATGTGCCGGGCGGTCAACCTGGCAAACTGACGTCATGAGCGAGATCGATTCCGACGCGTACGGGCCGTGGCTTTCACCGGAAGACCTCGAATACGTCCGCCACAAGGTCCCCATGGTGTACGTCGACATCATTCCCGTTCGCATTGACGAGCGTGGCGCCCTCCAAGCCGTCGGCATGCTGCTGCGTGCCGACCTGGAGGGCATCAACCGTGCGTTTCCCTCGGGACGTATCCTCTTCCACGAGTCAATCCGCGAGGCGATCCTCCGCCATATCGACAAAGACCTCGGACCGATGGCGCTCCCCCAGCTGCCAGCGTCCATCGCGCCCTTCACCGTCGGTGAGTATTTTCCGACTCCCGGAGAAGGCTGGTACGACGAGCGCCAGCATGCCATCTCTTTGGCCTACGTCATCCCGATGCAGGGCGATTGCAATCCCGGGTCCGCATCGCTCGAATTCACGTGGTTCACACCCGGCGAGACGCGCACGCCCGATCTGCAGGCCGAGCTCATCCCCGCCCACGCAGCACTTCTGCGCCAGGCACTCGCGCACATGGGCGAGATCTGAACGCGCCCCTCGGAGGGGCGACGGGGCTCGACGACGCGGCCACATCGGGCCACACAGCCCGGAGCTAGCCCTGCGGACGGGGCCCGGCCCGTCAGCTATGCCGAGGCCGGGCCGGCTCCCGCTAGTCCAGGCCGAGTTCCTGCCGAATGAGCGGGGCGAGCTCACGAAATGCCTTGCCGCGATGGGAGATCGCATCCTTGACCTCGGGGGCCAGCTGCGCCGTCGAGACCTCGTACCCCTCGGGCCGGAATATGGGATCGTAGCCGAAACCATTGGTGCCGCGCGGCTCGTGAATCAGCGAGCCCCGCATTTCGGCTATGCGCACATACTCGCGCCCGTCGGGCGTGACCATGGCGGCCGCGCACACGAAGGCCGCGGCCCTGTACCTGTCCGGCACGTCGGCCAGCTGGGAGAGCAGGAGCTGGACGTTCTGCTTATCGCTGCCGTGTTGGCCCGACCACCTCGCCGAGAAGACGCCGGGGCAGCCGCCGAGGACGTCGACGGCCAGGCCCGAGTCGTCCGCGAGTGCCACGAGTCCGGTCGCGCTGGCGAGCTGGCGCGCCTTGATGAGCGCATTGCCGGCGAAGGTAACCTCGTCTTCCACGGGTTCGGGCGCGTCGAAGAGATCGGCCCCGGCGATGTCCTCCGTGGCAAGGCCGCCTAGGAGCGGGGCGAGGATGGCGCGCAACTCACCGACCTTGTGCTGGTTCCTCGTCGCCAGGACCAGGCGCACGCCTTCGACGGCCTGAGCTCCCTCGGCGGGCGGCTCGCCCTGGGCGTCCGCGTCGCAGCCCTCCGCCCCCGGAGCGCTCCTCCGCTGAGATCTTTCTTCCGGCGAGCCCTCTTGCTGCGCGCCGGTCTGGCGAGAACGTGTGTAGGCGACGATGCCGGCCCGGGCGGCCGCCTCCTCCTCGCTCGGCATCCCCCTTGCCTCGGTGGAAGCGACGTTCGCCCCGGCCTTGCCAACGCCCGCCCCTGCGGAACCAGGGCCTGCCTCGCCGGGACCCGAGCCGGCGCCCGACCCGTCCCCAGTCACGCCACGCTCACCCGCGGCGCCGCCAGGCACGCCCTCGGCCTCACCGAGCACGCCCTCGGCCACGTCTCGCCGGTGAGTGCCCGTCGTCTTGCCGGATGCCTTTTCCGCCTCGCCCTCCCAGGCGCCGCGCTCTTCCCCGTTCGCGCTCACTGCTGCCTCGATTCACCAATGACGTTCTTTCCGATGGGATCCTGCCCGAATAGCGCCTCGCGCTGGAGCCTGGCCAGTTCGTTCGTTCCCACGGCGGCGAGGTCCAGGAGCTCGCCGAGCTCACGCCGGCTGAAGGGCTGACGCTCGGCCGTGCCCTGGAGTTCAATGAAGTCGCCGCTTCCCGTGGCGACGATATTCATGTCGGTGTCGGCGCGCGAGTCTTCCTCGTAGGGAAGGTCAAGAACAGGACGCCCACCGACGATGCCGACGGACACCGCGCTGACCGTGTCGCGCAGGACGGCGGTGCCCGCGCGCGGCTTGATGAGCCCACCGGTGATCGCCCAGTCGACGGCGTCGGCCAGTGCCACGAAGGCGCCTGTCACGCTCGCGGTGCGCGTGCCGCCGTCGGCCTGGAGCACGTCGCAGTCCAGGTGGATCGTGTTCTCGCCCAGGGCGCTAGCGTCGACGACGGCGCGCAGGGCGCGGCCGATCAGCCGGGAGATCTCGTGGGTGCGCCCGCCGATCTTGCCCTTGACGGACTCGCGCGGCGAGCGCTCGCTCGTGGAACGCGGCAGCATCGCGTACTCGGCGGTCACCCAACCAAGGCCGCTGTCACGCCTGAATCGGGGCACGCCCTCCGAAAAGGAGGCGACGCACAGGACCTTCGTGCGCCCGAAGGTCACGAGCACGCTCCCCTCGCCCGTCTCCAGCCAGTTTCGCGAAATCGATACGGGCCTGAGGTCGCCCGCTGAGCGCCCATCGGCGCGTGACCAGGTATCCATGCAGGCGAGACTACCAAGGCCCGCTCGCCCACCAGCCGATGAGCCGGGGCGCGTCAAATGCGATACGTCTCGCCCGGCGCGACGCAGCGCACGGGGCCGTCGTAGACCTGCTCGGCAGCCCGGCGAACCTTCTCCGGGTCGGTCCACGGCTGGAGGTGCGTCATCAGCATGCTCTTGGCGCCGGCACTCTGGGCGAGCTCGCCGGCCCGCGAACCCGTCATGTGCACGCCGCGAACCGTGTCGCGCCCGTCCTCGAAGGCACACTCCGACAGGAGCAGATCGACGCCGCGCGCCATGTCGACCTGGCTGTCGCACAGGTCCGTGTCCCCCGTGTACCCCATGACGACCTCGGCCTGGGGATCGAATTCCGAGGGGCCGGTGATCCTGAATCCCACGCAGGGCACCGTGTGATAGGCCTCGAAGGCCTCGACGACCATCGGGCCAACCGTGAAGACGTCGCCAGGCCCCACTCGCCGGAAGTCGAACTCGCCCTCGTAGGTCTCCTCCTCCGGGTCGCCGCCGACCTGCCGCGTGCGCGCTTGGCCGTCCTCGGGCGAGTAGACGGGGATGGGGGCCAGTGGGCCGCCGGGTATCCAGCGGCGATAGACCTGCATGCCGACGATGTCCGAGCAGTGGTCGGCATGCAGGTGCGACAGGGCCATGGCGTGAAGGTCGGCGGGGTCGAGGTAGTTGAGTAGCTGTCCCATCGCGCCGGGGCCGAAGTCCATGACGAAGGAATGCGCGCGCGCCTGACCGTCCTCGGCCTGAACCAGGTAGGACGACGCCGCGGACGCCGGACCGGACATGGACCCGGAACAGCCGACGATGGTAACCCTCATTGACTCAACTCCTGCGTCGATTGGACGATGCCCACCTCTGGCCCGAGGAACCGGCTGGCCAGGGCGCCGAAGGCCGCGGGATCCCCCGAGGCGTAGAAGCGCCGAGACGGCTGGGAGCCGGGGGCGGCGAACATGTCGCGCAGGGCCAGGTGGCGGTAGACGTCGCGCGCCGTCTCGTCGGCGGACGACACGAGGGTGACGCTCTGGCCCATCGTGTACCCGATGGCACCCGCCAGCAGCGGGTAGTGCGTGCACCCCAGCACGAGTGTGTCGATGCCGGCCGCGCGCAGCGGGCCGAGGTAGCCCTCGGCCACATCCTGGACCTCGGGGCCGACCGTGACCCCCGACTCGACGAGCTCGACGAAGCGGGGGCACGCCACGCTCGACAGCTCAAGATCGAGCGCCGCGGTGAAAGCGTCCTCGTAGGCGCCCGAACCTATCGTCGCCGATGTTCCGATGACGCCGATCTTCCCGTTTCGCGTGGTCGCCACTGCGCGGCGCACGGCCGGCTGTATGACCTCGACGATGGGGATGCCGCGCCGGGCCTGGTAGCGCTCGCGCGCGTCGTGCAACACGGCCGCCGACGCCGAGTTGCAGGCGATGACGAGCATCTTGACGCCCGAGTCGACGAGGCTGTCCATGATGGTCAGGGCGAGTTCGCGCACCTTGGCAATGGACTTCGAACCGTACGGAGAGTGAGCGGTGTCCCCGATGTAGACGATCGATTCGTCGGGCAATTGGTCGATGACGGCACGGGCGACGGTCAGCCCGCCCACGCCTGAATCGAATATGCCGATCGGCCGATTGTCCATAGGGCGAGCTTAGCCGCGCAAACGCTTGTTCCTCACCGCGGCCAGCAGTGACTCTTGCCACCAGGTGAGCATCGTGTAGAGGACCGCCAAAAGGTCGTCCGTGTTGTCGATCTCGCGGCCGGAGCCGCCGGCCATTCCCGTCAGCTCCTGAGCCTTTTCGTAGATTTCGCCCGCCCGCGCGTCGTCGTCGATGCCGAGCCGTGACGCACAGACGATCCGTATCGAATTGACCGCCGATATCCACGCGCGCATGTCGTCCTCGCCGACCCACACGTCGTCGGTCGATGCCGTGACCGAACGGTAGAAGACCAGCAGGTGGGAGGATTTGACGGAGGCGACGCCGTCTTGCGTCATGGCGCGAAGGGAAGCGGCGGCATCCGGGTCCTCGGACATGTCGGGCATGAGCCTGACGAAAGCCTCGTCCATGGTCGAGGCGAACACGGGGGCGTCATCGCCAAGACCGGCCAGCTCGGCCTCGTAGGCCTCCAGCGGGTCGCGCTCGGCGTGGCGGGGCCGACTCGGAGCCTCAGGCATCCGGTCGAACGGGCGCCCGAGCATGTGGGCGACATCGGAGGCCAGCCCGGCGAAGAACTTACGCTCGGTCGCGTCGGCCTTGGCCAGGTAGCCGCCGCGCCACGGACGAAAACTTTCCATCACTGCCTCCTCGACCCACGCAGCCCGCCGTCCCCGCTCGCTTAGCGAACGCGGCCGCCGCCCGCCTCACGCGACTTTTTCGATCGTCGCCCACAGGCCGAAGGTGTGCATGGCCTGGACGTCGGCCTCCATCTGCTCGCGCAGGCCCTTGGAGACGACGGCGCGTCCCTTGTTGTGCACCTCGAGCATGAGTGCGTGCGCCCGGCGGTGCGACATGCGGAAATAGGACGTGAAGACCCATTCGACATACGTCATGAGATTGACGGGGTCATTGTGGACGACGGTTTGCCAGTCGTTCGCTCGCATGGCACCGCCCGCGGAGGCGGATGCCGAAGACGGCGTTGGCTGGGTGCTCATCCTCATATTCTAGCGAATGGCTTCATCCTGACATCATGCGGTGTGCGACACCTGCGTCGGGCCCATCGAGACGACCGAGCGAGGCTCGCATTGTATTCTTGGGACATGTCGACGGCACTTCTCACGGATATGTACGAGCTGACGATGATCGATTCCGCGATCGTCTCGGGCACGGCCTCACGGCGCAGCGTCTTTGAGGTTTTCGCGCGCCGCCTTCCAGGAGGTCGGCGCTACGGCGTGGTCGCGGGCACGGGCAGGGTCGTCGAAGCCATTCGCGACTTCCGCTTCGGGCCCGAGGAGCTGTCCTACATCGAATCGGCTGGCATCGTTTCCAAGCAGACGCTCGACTGGCTGGAGGGCTACCGCTTCACCGGCGACGTCTACGGCTACCCCGAGGGCGAATGCTTCTTCCCACACTCCCCCATTCTCACCGTGACCGGCACGTTCGCCGAGGCCTGCGTCCTTGAGACGGTCATCCTGTCCATCCTCAACCACGACTCGGCCGTGGCCACCGCCGCCTCGCGCATGACCGCGGCGGCGCACGGAAGGCCGTGCATCGAGTTCGGCGCTCGCCGCACCCACGAAATGGCAGCCGTCCACAGCGCGCGTGCCGCTGTCATCGCGGGATTCGCCGGCACCTCCGACCTCAGGGCGGGCCGGGACTACGGTCTGAAGGTCGCCGGGACGGCCGCGCACTCCTTCACGCTCGTCCACGACAGCGAGGAGGAGGCCTTTGCCGCCCAGATCGCCACGATGGGAACGGATACGACGCTGCTGGTCGACACCTACGACATCACCCGCGGCGTCGAGCGCGCCGTGGCTGCCGCCCGGGCGGCGGGTGGCGAGCTCGGAGCCATACGCCTCGACTCCGGCGACCTCGTCGCGCAGGCCTTCACCGTGCGCAAGCAGCTCGACGACCTGGGCGCCACCTCCACCAAGATCACGGTCACGAGCGATCTCGACGAGCACGCCATCGCCGCGCTCAATGTTGCCCCGGTCGACGCCTACGGGGTCGGCACGAAGCTCGTGACGGGCTCGGGGTATCCCACCGCGGAGATGGTCTACAAGCTCGTCCAGCGCGAGGGAAGCGACTCGCGGATGCACGAGGTCGCCAAGGCGGCGCAGAACAAGAAGAGCGTCGGCGGGCTCAAGGTGGCCGGGCGCGTGCGTGACGAAAAGGGCCGCTCCGCCCAGGAGCTCGTCGTCTCCGCCCAGTCGTGGGAGCAGGGCTTTGCCTACCTGCGTCGCGCCGGCGCCCGAGCCCTGCAGGTCAAGCTGATCGACGGCGGCGTCGTCGACGAGGGCTGGCTCGGCGTCGACGGCGTGGCCCGCGCGGCCGAGCGTCACGAGGCCTCGCGCGCCGAGCTGCCCTACGACGGCTGGCGCCTGTCCCGAGGCGAGCCCGCCGTGCCGACGAAGATGGTCGATATCTTCGAGGGCGACGACGCCTGAGGGCCGGACCGGCGTCCAACGAGGGTCCGCCATCCAGCGGGGCCGGGGCCTCGCCCTGCCCTACCTGCGCCCGACGAACCAGCGGCGCACCCGGGCAATCCGCGCCTCGATCTGCTCGAGCGACGCCCTGGCAACCTCGGGCCCACCGCAGATCCTGCGCAGCTCGGAGTGCACGAGCGCGTGGGGCTGGCCCGACTGCTGGGACCACGCCGACACGAGCGAGGACAACTCCTTGCGCGCCTCGCGCCGCCGCCGCAGATCCGATGTTGGCTCGCCGCCCACCCGCCGCGGCGCGTCGTGCCTCTTCGACTGCTCGGCCTGGTGCTGGCGCAGGAGCGTCGTGACCTGCTCGGGCTCCAGGAGGCCGGGAATGCCAAGGAAGTCCGCCTCCTCGTCCGATCCGACCTCGGCTCCCATGCCGAACTCGCCTCCATCGAATAGCGCCCGGTCGAAGGCGGCATCCGCCTGAAGCGCCTCGAATCCCGGGAAGGCCAACTGATCCATGGCCTTGTCTTCCCGATTGGCCCGCTTGATGAGGGCGTCGTCCAGGCCGTCGCCACCGGCGTCGGGCCGGTCGAGCACGTGGTCACGCTCGGCCTCCATGGCGCCGGCCAGCTCGAGCAGCTGCGGTACAGACGGGAGGAAGACGGTGGCGGTCTCTCCGCGCCTGCGCGCGCGAACGAAGCGCCCCACAGCCTGGGCGAAGAAGAGCGGGGTCGCCGTCGACGTGGCGTAGACGCCGACCGCCAGGCGCGGCACGTCCACGCCCTCGGAGACCATGCGCACGGCGACCATCCACCTGCCGTCGCCGTCCGCGAACTGCGCGATCTTATCGGAGGCCGACGAGTCATCGGAAAGCACGACGGTCGGCTCGGTCCCGCTGATGGCCGCCAGCTGCGAGGCATAGGAACGCGCGGCCTTGTGGTCGGTGGCGATGACGAGGCCGCCGGCGTCGGGGACCATCTTGCGAATGGCGGTCAGGCGCTCGTCGGCGGCGGCCAAGACCGCGGGGATCCAGTCGCCGGAAGGGTTGAGGGCCGTGCGCCAGGCCTGGGCCGTCATGTCCTTCGTCAGGGGCTCGCCCAGTGTCGCCTTGACGACGTCGCCCTGCTTGGTCTGCCAGCTCATCTGGCCCGAATAGCTGAGGAACATGACGGGCCGCACGACGCCGTCGGCAAGCGCCTGCGAGTACCCGTAGGTATAGTCCGCCCGCGAGCGCCGCAGGCCGTCGCCGTCGTCGACATACTCGACGAAGGGAATCGGCGCCGTGTCGGAGCGGAAGGGGGTACCCGTCAAGGCCAGGCGCCGCGTGGCGGACTCGAAGGCGACCCTTATGCCGTCGCCCCACGACAGGGCGTCGCCGCCGTGGTGGATCTCATCGAGGATGACGAGCGTCGTGCGCGCGGCGGTGCGCCTGCGATGCAGCTCGGGGTTGGCCGCGACCTGCGCGTACGTCAGACAGACGCCATCAAAGAAGCTGCCTTCTACCCCCTGGGCATTCGTGAAGTCCGGGTCGAGTTTGAGCCCCACGCGCGCGGCCGACTCCGACCACTGCGTCTTCAGGTGCTCTGTCGGGCACACCACGGTGACCTTCGAAACCGTCCCACTGGTCATGAGCTCCGCGGCAATGCGCAGCGCAAACGTCGTTTTGCCCGCCCCGGGGGTTGCGACCGCGAGGAAATCACGCGGAGCCGACGTCAGGTACTTTTCTAGCGCTTCGGCCTGCCACTTGCGCAGCGACGACGCCGTTCCCCACGCAGCGCGCTGGGGATGCGACGGCGATAGGGACTCGGCCGCGTAGACCGAGGCCGCTTTTGGCAGTGGCGGGTTTCCTGCCCGGCTCACCCCTCGTTCCCGGGAACGTCGGGGCCGAAGGGCCAACTGGAGCCGTTGGACCCCATCTTCTCCCGTATCACCTTGCATGTGGGACATACGGGAAAACGATCCGGGTTGCGCGAGGGCGTCCAGACCTTGCCACACAGGGCGACCACGGGCTGGCCGTTAATCGCGGACTCGGTGATCTTGTCCTTGCGCACGTAGTGGGCAAAGCGTTCGCTGTCGCCCGGGCTTTGCTGCTCCTGGCCGCGTTCGAGTACGTCGACGCCGGTGGCACCCTCGGTTTCCGGCCCGCCTGGAGCCTGAGGCGGTTCAGGAGGAACATTGCTCATGCCCTCCAGTGTACGAGTCCACACCTGACGCCAACCAGGCGACGTGCCGGGGCATATCCCACACTCGATCGGCACTCTCGACGCAGCACCGCCTGCCCTGCGCTTGGCCATGCTGCCGCGCCTCGCCATGCTGCCGCCACGCTTTCGATCGGGGCGGAGTTGGACGGTCATGGCGAGGGCCCGGCGCCGGAATCATCCGGTGCCGGGCCCTCGCAGAGCTTGCGTCACGATTGCCTCACTTGGCGACGGCCTTCTTGAGGGCCGATCCGGCAGTGAGCTTCACGCCGTAGCCCGCGGGGATGTGAATCTCCTCGCCGGTGCGGGGGTTGCGGCCCTTACGAGCTGCACGCTCGGTGCGCTCGACGGCAAGCAGACCCGTGATCTTCACGGCCTCGCCATTACCGAGGGCGTCGACGAGGACCTCCTGCAGCGCAGCGACGGCCTTATCGGCATCGGTCTTGGACAGGCCTGCCTTCTCGGCGACCTTGGCGATAAGCTCAGTACGGTTGATGGACATTCCCATACCTTTCGTTTCGATTCAGGACCCGGTTGGGCCGCTAGTGTCGAATCTAGCGGATTTACGCCAAAACTTGCATATTTCGCGCCCAAAAACGACGTGTTTCCTGTGATTTATCGCACCCGTCGTTCGTGGCAATCCCACTAAAGTATGAAGTTCGACTTTTCTCGCGGCCTCCCCACGGAAGCATAATAATTCGCTTTCCGATCTTTCCACTCCGGCAATCGTGGCAATGCTACCCATCGCCGGCCGTCGGTCATGCTACCCATCGCACCCTCGTCTGCCCGCATCGGACACCCTCGACGCCTGGGTGCCCCCGCTTCCGTTACGGCAAGGGGACTTTGGCCTCCACAACAGATCGGGATTTTCATCATATGCTCCCTCCACAACCAGGCCTACAGGTCCGAAGACGCGTAGGATTGTCATTGGTTGCGCAGAAACCTCGTGACCGCCGGCGACCCCGGCAGCACATCGAATGACAAGGGCTACATGAAGAGGATCATCGACTTCGTCAAAGCACACCCCGGCAGTGCCAAACTCGTCTTTTACACAGCGATGGCGATCGGCGTCTTCCTGGTGGCCCGCAGCGAGTTCTCTAACATCTCGGGTCCGCAGATGCGCAGTCTCCTGGAGGAAACCGAGCCCCTATTCTTCGTGGAAATCGCGATCCTCGGCGCGCTCGCATTCACGGCCACGGGCGTCTACGACATCTTCGCATCCAAGCATTTCGGCGTCGAACTTCCAGCACGCACGGCGATGAAGATCGGCTGGATCGCCCAGGCGTTCAACAACTTCGCCGGGCTCGGCGGCCTGACGGGCGGAACGATCCGCACCAAGTACTACAGGAAGGCCGGTGCCGACCAGAAGACCTCGCTCAATGTTTCGTTGGCGGTGTGGGCATCCAACCTCATCGGCCTGTTCGTCATGCTGTTCGCCACCCTCCCCTGGGCCTTCGAATACGGTGGGGGCCTGTGGCTCGTCCCGCTCATCATGAGCCTGTACGTACCCCTGTACTTCCTGGGCGGCCGCATCAAGTGGGGCAAACTCGACCTGACCCGCTCGCCCTTCGCCCTGCAGACCTTCCGGCAAAAGCTGGAGATGACGGGAGCTTCCCTGCTCGACTGGCTGGTGGCAGGAATCTTCTTCTGGATGTGCGTCCGCCTATTCATCGACGACGTCAGCCTCTGGATGGCGCTCTTCGTCTACGCCGCGGCCACGCTCATCGGCCTCGTCTCCTTCATTCCCGGAGGGCTGGGGACCTTCGACCTGACCTGTATCGCCCTGTTCACGACGATCGGCTACGAGACCAACGGACTGGTGCTTGCCATCATCGTCTACCGCGTGAGCTACTACTTCGTCCCCTGGGTTCTCGCCGTTCTCTACGCCAGCCTGGAATTCATCACCCCGAAACTCGGCCTGAGCGAGCGCCGCCAGCGCGAGGACCTGGTCGTCTTCATCCTGTGGATCGGCATCCTCGTCTGCGGCATCGTCCTGGTCATCACAGCCATCACGCCGGGAGTGCTGACCCGGATCGAGATCTTCAGGGAGTTCGCCCCGCGCAGCGTGCATCTCGCTTCGAAGATGACGATGCTCCTCGTTGGCATCATGCTCATCTTGCTCTCCCAGGGGATACGGGCCCGCGTCGCCAGGGTCTACGCCATATGCCTCGTCCTCCTCGTCGTCGGGGCATTCGCTTCGCTGGCCAAAGGTTTCAACATCGAGGAAACGCTTCTCCTCCTCTTCGTCGCCATCCTGCTGTACATTGCCCGCGACTGCTTCACGCGGGAGCCGATACGCCTGACGTGGAAGTCCTTCGCGGTCTCCTTCTTCGTCGCCGTCGGAATCCCCGTGGCGATCTTCGTGTGGCGCACCTATAGAGGCCCCTACATTGACCATCCGTACCCCTACCACGGCGGTCTGCCCCGCCACCTCATCTTCTACGGGGTACTCGTCTCCCTCATCTCGCTGGCCCTGCTGTTCTCACGCAGCCGCGCTCTGGAAAACTTCGTCCCTCCCACGCGCGAGGACACCGCGCGCTTCGAAGAGTTCCTGGAGCGGTACAGTGGCAACGAGTACTCCCACCTCTTCTTCCTCGGCGACAAGACGGTCTTCTACTCGAAGGACGGCCGGGTGGCGCTCATGTACCGCCCGCACAAGAACAACCTCATCATCCTCGGTGACCCCATAGGTGACGAGGACGGATTCGAGGCAGCCATCGACGAATTCGTGCAACGAGCCGAGGAACGCAAGATGAACGTGGCCATCTACGAGCTGTCGGCCAAGTACCTCGCCACGTGTGCTGACCACGGTTTCACCTTCGTCAAGATCGGCGAGGACGCCTCTCTGCGGCTGGCCAACTACTCGAATGTCGGCAACAAGGGAAAGATCTTCCGCCGCATGCGCAACCGCATGGGCGAAAAGGGCACCCACTTCGAGATGGTCGAACCTCCCTTCACTGATAAGTTCATTGCCGAGGTGAAGGCAGTCTCCGACGCCTGGCTGGGTGATCGCGAGGAGATGGGCTTTTCGCTCGGGCACTTCGACGTCGACTACCTTTCGCGCGCGCCCATTGCCGTGGTCCGCAACGACGAGCGAGTCGAGGGCTTCGCCTCCATCATGCCCGCCGGCCCGAACATCGCTTCGGTCGACCTCATGCGCATCCGCCCCGACGCTCCCGGGGGCACCATGGACGGCATCTTCGTCTCGCTCATCGAGTGGGCGCGCGAACAGGGCTACGAGTTCTACAATCTCGGCATGGCGCCCCTGTCCAATACGGGCATGGCGACCTATTCCAACACCAAGCAGAAGATGGTCCGGTACATATACGACTTCGGCAACCGCATCTACAACTTCAAAGGCCTGCGCTCCTACAAGGAAAAGTTCCGGCCGGAGTGGACGAGCCGCTACCTCGTCTATCGCAATGCGCGCGTCCTGGTATCCACGCTGCTCTCCGTCCTCGACATCATTCACCGGCCGACGCCGTCGAACACCATCGCCATGCGCGACGTTCTGGCGGACAAGCACCGTGCACAGGCCGACCTGCTGAGCTCTGGGCTCGGGATGGAGGTCAAGAACCCGAAGCCCTCGCAGCGCAGACCGACGCCCGAGGGACCTCGCACCGGCGAAGGCCCTCGCAACGCCAGAAAGCCCCAGTGACGGCCGGAAGGGCCCGGCCAGGCGAGCTATGCCAGAGTCGTGCCCGGCGGGCTGCGCCTTGGCCAGGGACCCGCGAAGCAATGGCGCGTCGAGCTCGGCCTAGCGCACCATTCGGATCTCGGGGATAAGGCCGCCGTAGCTTCCCGCGACGCCGTCGGCCGCGAAGCCCATCTTCCGGTAGAAGGCCTGCGCCCGCGCATTGTCGGCGCTGACCCACAGCTGGGCCGGCGCGGAATCTGGTAGGACGGCCTCGACGAGCGCCCGGGCGACGCCCTTCCCCTCGGCCTCGGCGCTCACGTACAGGACGGAAAGCTCGCGCGGCCTGACGGGCTCGCCACCCGGGCAATCCCGTTCTTCCGGCCTCGCGCATGAGGCTATGCCAACGATCTCGCCCGTTTCGTCGACGGCGACGCGCCAGACGCCCGCCACCCCGCCACTGCTCGAGCGAGCCTCCTGCCCGCCAGCCTCGGCCAGGGTTCTCTGCCACCCTTCCAACCACTGGCGCCGACGCTCCGGGGTGAAGTAGCCCGCGCCCAGGTGGTGGCCATACACGTCCTGCCAACGGTTCCAGAGCAGCGTCACCCAACCGCGTCCGTCGCCGGCCCGTGCAGGACGAATGGAACAACGCATGCTGGCAAGGTAAGCCCCGCGTCGGTCCCCGCGCAAGTACGCCGAGCATGCCCGCATCCGCGCCGCGAACAGCCTCCCGGGTGCTCACCCAAGCACTTGCCCAGGCACTGGCCCGGACGCCGAGAGTCGCCCAAGTCGCCCGAACCACGAGAGCCGCCCGACCTCGATTCGGCCACTGGCATTCCACCATGCGGACCAATTTCGCTTTTAGGTAAGGCTTACCGAATTACAATAGGGTCATCTTTCGTAAATCCCGAACCGAAGGACATTCAATGAGGAAACTATCAACGCGCGCAGTGATCTCGGCATTTGCTGTCGTTGTCATGTCGGTCAGCGCCTGTGGCAATAGCTCGTCGTCCGACGATAAAAGCGGCGGCGATGGCAGCACCGTGACCATCACCGACCAGCGCGGCAAGGAAGTGAAGGTCAAGAGCCCGGCCGACAAGATCGCGACCACCGTCATTCCCTCTCCATTCATCATCGCGGCCATCGACGGCAGCTGGGACCGCGTCGTCGGCGTCAACGAGTCGTCCATCAAGGCCGCCAAGGAGGGCATCACCGGCAAGATCTTCCCCGACGCCGCCAAGACCGCCACGATCTCCGGCGACGACTTCGTGCCGAACATGGAAACGATCCTGGGGCTCGAACCCGACGTCGTGATCCAGTGGGGCGATCAGGGCGACGACGTCATCCGGCCGATCGAGGAGTCGGGCGTCCCCGTGGTCGGCCTGGAGTACGGCACGCAGGAAAAACTCGAGCAGTGGATCACGATGTTCGGCCAGATGGTGGGCAAGGAAGACCGAGCCGAGGAAATCATCAAGACGATGCACACGCAGTCTCAGGAGCTTCAGGACAAGACCAAGGACATCGAGACCAAGCCACGCGTCCTACAGCTTTCGTACTCCGACTCGAAGCTCGGAGTGGCCACGGGCGATGACTACGCCCAGCACGTCTTCGACCTGATCAACGCCGAGAACGTCGCCAAGGACGCCACCGTCGACGACGGGAGCGTCAGCGCCGAACAGATCATCGCGTGGGATCCCGAGGTCATCTTCCTCTCGGCATTCGACCCCGCCACGCCGGATGACATCTACAGCGACGAGCGCTTCGCCGACGTCTCGGCCGTCAAGAACAAGCGTGTCTACCGCGCCCCGCTGGGCGTCTACCGCTGGCAGGTGCCGTGCGCGGAGTCGCCGCTGTACTGGAACTGGGCCGCCGCGCTGGTCCACCCCGAGCACATCGACGTCGACCTGCCCGCGATGATGCGCGAGCAAATCAAGTTCATGTACAACTACGACCTGACTCAGGAAGACATTGACCTGACGCTGCGCACCGATATCAACAACGGCTCAGCCAACTATGACCGCGTCCAGTGAGTCCGCGGTGACCGCCGACGACCGCGCCCGGCCTCTTTCCCACGACGGGGAGGGGCCGGGCGCCCCGGCCGGCGACGCAACCGCCCCGAAGGACGCCGTCATCCCAAACGACGCCGCAACCGCCCCGGCCGACGACGGCGTCATCCCGAGGAAAGTCCGGCTGCGCCACGCGACGATCATCCTGGGACTCATGGCGGTGCTGGTGGTCGCGATGCTCGTGGCGATCGGGATCGGCCCCCTGGTCATCTCGCCGGTGCGCGTGGCGCAGATCCTGTGGAACGACTCCCTCCAGGCCCTTCACCTCGGCGGAACCTCCGATACACCGTGGACGGCCAGTGAGCACTCCGCCGTCAGCCTCGTCAGGGCGCCCCGGATTGTCCTGGCCGTCCTCGTCGGCGGGGCGCTGGCCATTTCGGGCGCGGCCCTGCAGGCACTGTTTCGCAACCCGCTCGTCTCCCCCGACGTCATCGGCGTCTCCTCCGCCTCGGCGTTCGGAGGCGTCCTCATGATCTTGCTCGGCCTGGGATCGAGCGCCATCGTCTCCGGGGCGTTCGCTTGCGGCCTGACGGCCGTCGGGCTCGTCATGCTCATCGGCAGAATCCGCACGGGCTCACCGATCCTGACCATCGTGCTCGGTGGAATCGTCGTCTCGGCCTTCTTCAACGCGCTCGTGTCGCTGGTGACCTACCTGGCCGACCCCTACACGACGCTGCCGTCCATCACCTTCTGGCTCATGGGATCGTTCGCCGCCGCCACGTGGGACAAGGTCATCATGATCATCATCCCGGTGGCGCTCGGGCTGGTGGTCGTCGTCGCGCTGCGCTGGAGGATCAACATTCTCTCGCTCGGCGACGAGGAGGCCATCTCGCTGGGCATCAACCCAGCCCGGATGCGGGCCGCACTCATCGTGGCCGTGGCCCTGCTGACGGCCTCGACGGTGGCGAGCGTCGGCATCGTCGGCTGGGTCGGCCTCGTCGTGCCGCATCTGATGCGGCTGCTTGTCGGCCACGACAACCGGATCGTCATCCCCTCGTCGTTCCTGCTCGGCGGGATCTACACCCTCGTCATCGACACGCTCGCGCGGTCGCTGTCGTCGGTGGAGGTTCCGGTGGGCATCCTGACGGCGATGCTCGGCGCGCCGGTGTTCATCACCGTACTCATTCGCCGATCGCACCATGGAGGCTCCCTTGCTTGAAGCCATCGACGTCGGCCATCGCTACCCGCGCGGGCGGTGGCTGTTCAGGAACGTCAATCTGACGGTCGAGCCGGGCAGCTGCCTGGCGATTCTCGGCCCCAATGCGAGGGGCAAGACGACGCTGCTCACGTGCCTGGCGAACATCCGCAAGCCGGCCGCCGGGCGCGTCGAGTCGGTCGGAGGGATCGGCTACGTGCCACAGAACACCGCGAACCCCTTCCGGTTCACGACCTTCGACATCGTCCTCATGGGAACGAGCCGGAACCGTTCAATGTGGTCGACGCCGAGCACCGAGGACGAGGAGAAGGCCGCCGAGGCCCTGCGGCGGGTCGGCATGGGCGGCGCCTCGGGGCAGATCTTCGCCTCCCTCTCGGGCGGGCAGCGCCAGCTGGCACTCATCGCCCGGGCGCTGGCATCCGACCCGACGACCCTCATCCTGGACGAGCCGACCGCCGCCCTCGACATGCGCAACCAGGCCCGCACCCTGAGCATCATGAAGCAGATCTGCGAGGAGGGAATCGGCGTGGTCTTCACGACTCACGACCCCACACACGCCCTGCAAATAGCCGATCACGCCATGCTCATGGACACCGACATCACGTGCGAGGGCGCCGACAGCCAGCTGACCGAGGACAGCCTGTCCCAGCTGTACCAGATCCCCGTGAAGACACCGGGCATCGAATTCGACTCTGGGCACCGAAAAGTGGTGGTCCCAGATCTTCTCAACCATGAAGGAGGGTGAAATGCCGACCGTGCTCAAACTTGTCATGCGAAGTCCATCGGAACCCGACGACGGCAAGGTCACGACCATCGACATCTACGACCTACCCGGGCGAGACCTGGCCGATTACCGGGGCCTCATCGTGACCATGGGCTGCGACCAGGTCTTCCTGCACGAACGCCGGGACGAATTGAGCGCCTGGGTGCGCTCCGGCGGGCGCATGCTCGTCTCGGGCCATCCCCTCAGGCCCTTCGTCGACGGCATGCCGACCATTCGCAAGATGGAGTTCCACGGGGCCGGCGACGTGTGGCTGAGCCCACTTGGCGAGCATCCGATATGGGCCGGCGTCGACCGGCGCGACGTTCTCTTCAATACCGGCGTGCCGGGCCAGCATTCCTTCGAGGAGCTCACGCGCATCGGAGTGGCCGGATTCTACGCGCGCAACTACCTGGCCGACCTGCCGGAGGGCGCAATCGAGATCACCGGCATCGGTCCGGGCAAGCTGCCGGTCGACGTCGCCTATCCGCTCGGTTCGGGCGAGGTCATCGTCCACGCCGGCAACGATCTCTTGGGCTTCGACCGCCCGGGCACGACGGCCGAGCGGCTGTCGCAGACCGCCGTTTCCTACCTGGCAGGTGATGTGTGATGAGGAAGATCGCTTTCGTTCACAGTGGCTCGTTCTTCCACCTGGCGGATCTGCGTGATCCGGCCGTGGTGGCCTATGACCTCGCGGAGGTCTACGCGCCGACCATGGATGCCTCCAGCCTCGACGGGTGCGACTCCCTCTTCGTGGCCTCCCGGCAGCATCCCAGCGTTATGGAGCGCAATGCCGAGTTCGTCCTCGCCTTTCTGCAGCGCCCGGGGGCACGGGTGTACATCGATGGCGAGAACGGGGTTGGCCGCTGGCTTCCAGGGACGAGCGAGGAGCCCCGGGGCACCAACTTCTGGGCTTGGCGCACCGGCGAGGACGTCGGGCGACGCTCCGTCAATGACGACCACCCGCTGTGGGAGTACCTATCGCATCGCGCCGTCCACTGGCACTACCACGGGGTCCTGGCCCCGCCGGATTCGGCGACGCCGCTCGTGGTACTCGAGGAGTTGGACGGACATCGCGACGAGGACAATCTCGACCCGTGGGGCAACCGGTACCTCGCCGTGCCGGGCCACCCCAACGTCCTGCTCTACCACGACGAGGCCACCTTCCCGGCGCAAATCGTCGTTTCGACAATGGACTGCACGTATCACCACGGCGCCGGTTTCATGCCGGGGGCCACGCAGTTGTTCTACCGCATGCTGCGCTGGCTCGCCGCGGACTGAGGCGGCGGCAAGCGCCTGCGACCGCTTAGCGTTCCTGGGACCGCACCGGGCTCAGCGTTCCCGGGACCGTTTAGCGTGCCTGGGACCGCACCGGGCTCGTGAGAAGCGCATCGCGCTCGGCGTGCCCGGGACCGGACCAAGCTCGCGAAAAGTGCGCCGCGCTCGTGACTCGTGAAAAGCGCGCCGGGCTCATAGAAACGGCGCTCATAGAAAAAGCCCCTGCCGTCGAAAGCCGACGGCAGGGGCCACGGTGGAGATGGCGAGAATTGAACTCGCGTCCGACGATGTTTGCCCAAGTCTTCTCCGGGTGCAGTCTGCTAGACGTTGTTTTCGGCCCCAGCACTCACGCAGACGAGTTGCTGACGGACTTAGCAGCGTAGGAGTCCCGAGCGCGCCCGCTGCATACGCGCTCAGCAGTGGCTTTCAAAACGACGCCAGGTCCCGGAGGGAAAGCACCCCCGGGTTGACGGATTTCGCAAGCTCGCTCAGGCGGCGAGGGCGAAATCGGTGCTCTTGTTCTTGTTGGCACCTATTGTTTCGCAGAGAGTCGTTAACGAGATGACTCTGCATCCTCGACCCGCTTCCCTTCGGCGCACATTCGCCGTCGAAACCGATCATCCCCTATTGAGTTGACAAACTCGTGCGCACATCGGCGCGTGAGAATATTACCTCGCGGCCGCCGGGTCCGCAAGGCCGGGGTGGCAGGTCTGCAGTGTCAGGCGCATGGCCGCGGGGTCGCGGTCGCCGGGCCCACGAGGCTGGGGTGCCGGGTGCCCACACTCAGCAAGGCCGGGGCGGCCCACAGTCCTCGTCCCTTCACAGCCAGCCCTTGGCCCTCGCCAGGCGGGCCGCCTCGAACCGGTTGTCGGCGCCGAGCTTGCGCTGCGCGCTCGACAGGTAGTTGCGGACCGTCCCTTCGGCCAGGTGCGCCAGCCTGGCGATTTCCGCGATCGGCGCGCCGTCGGCCGCGCGCCCCAGAACGTCGGCCTCGCGCACGGTCAGCGGGCAGTCCCCCGCCGCGATCGTCTCGGCCGCAAGCTCGGGGTCGACGGTGCGACGTCCCGCCACCACCTGCCGTATTCCGCCGACGAGCGCCGCGCGTGAGGCCGTTTTGGGAAGCATGCCGAATACGCCTGCCGCGAGTGCCCGCTTGAGGTATCCGGGCCGGGCGTGGCTTGTGACGATCAGGCATCGCAGGGCCGGGTGGGCGCGCATGAGGGCCTGGCAGGTCTCGATGCCGTCCATGCCGGGCAGTTGCAGGTCGACGACGGCCACGTCCGGCGCGAGTGAACCCACCACGGCGCGGGCATCCTCGCCCGAGGGGAACTCGCCGCACACGTCGAAGTCGTCCTCGAGGGATAGGAGCGTGGCCAGGGCGGAGCGAATGAGCTCTTCGTCGTCGACCAGGATCAATCGGATCATGCGCGTATTCTCCTACACCTGTTTCCCTGCGGGCCCGCATTCGTCAGGCCGCTCCGCGGCCGGGCCGGCTGGCTCCAGCCCACCCGACAGGATCTCGGCATGTGCGCCGCGCTCGCCCAGGCGCACGCCGAGAACGAAGGTTGCACCTTCCAGGTGGTACGTCAGGCTGGCCCCCAGGGCCTCGGCACGTTCGGCCAACCCGGTGAGCCCGTGGCCGACGCCGAACGGCGAGTGCGCCCCGTCATTCGTGACCGTCAGGGAGGTGGCGTCGAGGCTGATGGCGACCTTTTCGGGCGCGGCATGCCGCAGGATGTTGGTGGCCGCCTCGCGAATGACGACCGCGAATAGCTCGTCGTCCTCAACAGCGCGCAGACCGCGCACCTCGACGCTCACCTCGGCACCGATGGACCTCAGCAGGTCGGCGGCCCCCTCGACCTCGCGGCGCAGGTCCGTGCCCCGGTATCCCGCCACGAGCCTGCGCGCATCCCTCAGGGCGTCGTCGGCAAGCCTGCGGATTTCACGCGTCTGTTCGCCGGCCCTGTCATCGCCTCGCGCGACCATCTCGGTGGCCGTCTCCGCCGTCAGCGCGATGACGGAAAGGCAGCGGCCCATGATGTCGTGCAGATCTCGGGCAAAGCGCAGACGCTCCTCCATGACGGCCACCTCGGCACGCGCCGCATTCGCTGCGTCGAGCCTGTCGGTCACCTCCAGGTACCACATGCTGGACCTCACGGTGACGAAGCTGAGCACCACGTAATAGACCACACCCGGAATGCCGATGGCGATAGGAGCGACGATGAAAGGAATCAGGAGGAAGGAAGCCGCGCGCAGGCTCCCGAGAGCCGTCATCGGCACCGCGACGACGCAAACGAGCACCACAATGAGCCGACCCTCGGCCCTGGTGACCGCCCCGTCGAATCCTGCGAGGATCAGCTCGGGTATCGACATCGCCCATGGAATGGAGCAGATGGGCACGGCGGCACGCATGGGCACAGGTCGAAAGGCAGTCATCAGGTAGAAGGCGAAACACGACAGCACGACCTGCGCGACGGCCACGACCATCCACGGCCACCGGTTGCCTAAAACCGCGAGATCCTGCAGGAACAGCGTGACGCCGGCAAGGGGCATGGGAGGAATAAAGACGACCAGGGGCCACACGTAGAGATTGACCATCCGGCGGCCCTCCGCCGTCAATGGCACCTTCCGACTCAATCCCAGTCGCCGGGACAATCGGTCGATCATGGTCCACCCTTCCGCGGGTCTGAGCATATTGCCTATTCCGTGCTCGGGATCGCTCGCGATCGCCTGCCGAGATCCGAGACCGCCACGCCGGGACCACCGTATCGGACCTCGCCGACACGCGCTGCCGCCGGACGTCCTGTCTTGCCGCGCTTCCCCGTCGTGCCTACATGGCCGACCTCACGACCGGGGATCCCACACGAAACGCTTCCTGACGATCAGGGCTGCAATGGCCATCCAGGCCGCGAGGCTCACCGAGCACAGGAGACAGTCGGCGAGCATGCTCCCGTAGTCCAGCGCCTCGCCGTCGCCGTTCGTGCCCGTCCACCCCACGGAAACGATACGCGAGAATCCGTTGGTCGGAATGACGAGGAGCGCGTTGCTCAGCCACCCGGGCATGTTCTCCACCGGGAAAAGCCCGTCGGTTCCGAGAATGCCGAGGATGAAAAAGGGCAGGTACGTCACCGCCGCGGACTCCGTGGTGCGAGTGTATATGGCCGTCACAGCGCCGATGGCAGCCACGACGACGCACCCGGCGACGGTTCCCCAGACCACGAGTTCCGGCCGGACCGGAGCTGATACATCCAGGACGGCCACGCACGCGACGAAGGTAACGGCCACAGCTGCCAGTGAGATCGCGATCGATGGCACAGCGCAGGCGATGAGTATCGTCGCGTCCGAACACTCGCCCGTGCGAAGGCGCTTGAGAACGAGCTCCTGGCGCCGCGAGACATAGACGGCCAGGGCGATGTAGTAGGCGACCATGAGGAGCGTGAAGGAGACGACCATGGAGCTGACGACGCGCGCGACCATGCTCTCGGGGTAGACATCCAGCAACGAGGTCAGCCACAGGGGCATGCACACGGGGACGAGAACGGCGAGGAAGACGTGTGCCCGGTTTCTTTTGAGCAGGGCCGCCTCGGCGCGGACCAGCGCGAGGGCTTTGGACATCTGCGAGCTGGGCGTGAGGGAAGGGAGGGAGTTCGCAGCGGCTAGGTGGGCGTCGGCGCCGGTCGGCTGGGCCTTGGCGCCGGCAGGCTCGGTGTCGGCGCCGGAGAGTTGCTCGGCGTTTGGGGCACCGTGCCCGCGGCGGGCCGGCTGAGGCACGGAGGGCTGGGAGGGATTGCTCGTCATGGCGGGCCTTTCAGATGCGCTCGGCGGCGATGGACAGGAAGACGGATTCGAGGCTGGCCTCGTGAGCCTTGAGATTGCGAAGGACGACGCCCTGCGCGCGGGCCCAGTCGAGCAGGGCGGTGAGCGTATCTTGCAGGCGCGGCGTGCGAAGACTCGTGTGAGCCCCGTCCACCGTGGCGAGCTCGCCCAGCGGCCCGGGCAGCGCCCGGTCGAGGGTCGCAAAGGAAATCGTCGCCATGTGGCCCTCGATTACCTCGGAGATGTTCCCACTGCGCACGATGTGACTCTCGTGCATGATGGCCAGGCGGTCGGCCAGCGCCTCGGCCTCCTCGAGGTAGTGTGTCGTCAGGACGATCGTTGTCCCTTTCGCGTTCTGCTCCCGCAGCAGATCCCACGTTGCGACGCGGGATTCGGGATCGAGGCCCGTCGTCGGCTCGTCGAGAAAGAGGAGGGACGGCCGGCCCGCGAGCGCGCAGGCCAGGTCGAGCCGCCGTCGTTCGCCGCCCGACAGGGAGGCGATCCGCACGCTGCTGCGGTGGGCGAGATCGACTGACTCCAGGACCTCACCGATCGCGGCTGGACGGCTGAGGGTGCCCGTCCACATGCGCATGGTCTCCTCGACGGTCAGGTCGCGAGAAAAGCCGCCCTCCTGGAGCATGATGCCCTGGTGAGGCCTGAGGATCGAGCGGTCCTCAATGGGATGCAGGCCGAAGACGGTGACCCGACCGGACGAGCCCGGTGCCAGCCCTTCGAGCACCTCCATGGTGGAGGTCTTGCCGGCGCCGTTAGTGCCGAGCAGCGCGAAGATTTCGCCTCGGCGCACGTCGAGGTCAATGCCGTCGACCGCCGTGAAACCCTTCTCCTTTCCCTTTCCTCTGTACGTGCGCGTCAACGCGCGCGCCTCAATCGCGAGCTCCCCGTGGAGCGATGAAGTATTCATAGGACAAGCATGGCGGGCCACGCCTCGCGCCGGTAGAAAGGCGCATCATCGGATCGGGTGAAGGCCTCACGCCCGTGCCATGACAAATGTCAGCCGGGGCGAGCGTCAGCCGTGCCGGTAAGGTGCGTTGGTCGAACGACGCCGGAGGCGGGGCCGGCCGTCAGCCCCGGCTGCGACGCCGAGCCTGGGCCATGGCCCGCTCGGCGTAGCGGTCGGCGTCGCGCCGCCGCAGGGTCTCGCGCTTGTCCCATTCCTGCTTGCCCTGCGCCAGGGCGATCTCGACCTTGGCGCGGCCGCGGATGAAGTAGAGCTCGAGCGGGACGACCGTGTACCCCTTGGCCTGAACCTGCTGCGACAGCTTGAGAATCTGCGACCTGTGCAGCAGCAGCTTGCGCTTGCGCATGGGCGCGTGGTTGGTCCACGTCCCCATGGCGTAGACCGGTATGTTCGCGCCGTGAAGCCAGGCCTCGCCATTGCGGTCGAATTCGACCCAGGCCTGGGACAGCGAGGCGCGCCCCTGCCGCAGGGCCTTGACCTCGGTGCCCGTCAGGGACAGGCCGGCCTCGAGCGTGCTTTCAATCGAATAGTCATGGCGAGCCCGCTTATTGCGCGCGATGACCTGCTTGGCGTCCGCGGCGGCCTTGGCCTTCTGGGCAGCGGTCAGCTTCCCCTCCTTGGATTTCTTCGCCACGGGAAACCTCCTCCACCCTGAATTCGCGACGAAGGTACATCGTACCCGGTGGAGGGCGCGCCGGTCACCTCCGGCCGCCTGTGCGGCGCAACAGAGTACCGGCCAGCTGGAAGCCTTCGGTCGCGCGACGCCCGCCATTCTCGCGGCGCGACGGCCCGGCGCCAAGCGAAATGCCCGCCTCTCCGGGGAGGCGGGCATCCGCATCGGGCCCGGCGTCAACCGGACGCCTCATGGACCTCAGTTGAACGGAGGAAGCGACATCGGATCGATGACCTGACCGTCGCGCCAGACCTCCATGTGCACGTGGCAGCCCGTGACCTGGCCGGTCTGGCCGGTCCACCCGATGACATCGCCCTGCGACACTTGCTGGCCGACCTGGACGTTGAAGCCCGAGAGGTGGTTGGTCACGACCACCCACGAGTGACCGTTGACGTTGCCCAGGTTGATGTAGATCTGGTTACCGTGCGTCGAATTGCCGGGCGCCGGAATCACCTTGGCGACAACCCCATTACCGGGCGCGATCTGCTCCTGCCCGCAGGCCGAGCGCAGGTCGACGCCGTTGTGCATGTACCGCCCGCCGAAGGGGTACTCGCGCATGCCGAACGGCGACGTCACGTACAGCGGCTTCGGAATGACCGGGATGAGGAAGCTGCTGCCAACGGCCGACTGCGGCGCGGCGGCCTGTTCCTGCTGCTCCTGCGATGCGGCCTCGTCCTGCGATCCGCCGGACGAATCGGCCTGCTGCTCTTGCTCCTGCTTCTGGCGCTCGGCGGCAGCGGCCTGTTCGGCCTCGGCCTTGCGCTGGTTTTCCGCGTCGATCTCGGCGATTTGGGCGGCGGTCTCGTCGCGCGCGGCCGTCACCTGCGAGATCGAGGCCTCGAACTCGCCCTTCTTGGCATTGAGCTCCTGCGACTGCGACTCGTAGCTCGACTCGAGGGTCGCCAGATGCTCGGCCTTGGTCTGGGCCGCCTTTTCCTTCTCCTGCTTCTCTGCAACGACCTCGTCGGCCTCGTCCTTCAGCTCCGCAATCTTGGCCTTGACCGCCTTCTGGCGGGACTGCTTGTTCTCGGCCGCGGCCGTGTCGGCCTCGAGCTGAGCGAGCGTCTGGGCCTGCTTGCGATAGGCCGCGCGCGAGGCCGACACCGCGTTGGCGAAGTCGTCCGAGGACTTCGACCCGCTGATGAGCTCCCAGCGCGAAGGCACCTTCTCGCCGCGGTACTGGGCGCGTGCCATGGCACTGAGCTGGTTGCGGGCCGCCGTCACCTGGTTATGGCCCGTCTCGACCTTCTGGTTAAGGGTGTTCAACTCGCTTTGCGCGGCCTCGAGCTGTGCGGCGATGCTTTCCTGTTCGCGTGTGGCGGCCGCGAGCTCGCTCTGCGCGGTAGAAAGTTCCTCCTGCGCGATCGGGATCTGCGTCTGCGTCTGCTGGAGCTGGAGGTACACCTCCTGCAGATCGGTGTCCACGCCCTCCAAATCGGACTTGTAGGACTCGAGCTGCGACTCCTGCTCCTTCTGCTTTTCCACGAGCTCGTCGCGGTCATCTGCGGAAGAGGGCGAAGCGAGTGCGCCCAGCGTCAGCGCAAGCGCGCCAACGACACCCATCCACCTTGTATTCCGTTTCATAACGTTCCTTCCGTAGCGCCTCACACCGTCGCGTAGCGGCGCAGCGTCAGCCAGGATGCCAATGCGGCAACGACGACGGCACCGAGCACGAGAACCGGAGCGAGGATGAAGACATCCGTAATGCCGATCGTGTCGATCCAAGAGGAGATGGCCGAGTCCAGCCAGTCTTGGACGAAGTATCTGATGGCTACGCACAGGCCTCCGACTGCGAGTAGCGACCCGATGAGCGCCGATACGACGCCCTCCAGGATGAAGGGAAGTTCGATGAAGAAGTTCGAGGCGCCCACGTAACGCATGATCTCCGTCTCGTCACGCCGCGACATGGCCGACAGCCGGATCGTCGTCGGAATGAGGAGGAGAGCGGTGATCACCATGACGACGGCGAGGACAACGGCGACCCGCATGAAGCGATTGAGGATGTTGAACAGCGGCTCAAACTCGTCACGCTGGTCCTCGACCTTTTCGACACCGTCGCGACCCGAAAGATTCTCCGAGACGACCTTGTAGTCGAGCGGGTCGACGAGCTTGACCCGGAAGGACACCTGCATGTCGCTCTCATCGACGATGGTACTCAACCCCGTACCGGCCATCTCCTCCCTGTAGTTTTCCAGAGCCTCTTTCTTGCTCTCGAACTCGTAGGACTCGACGTACTTGGAGACCTCGCCGCCCGTCAGTTCGGCTTCCAGGGCGTCGATCTGCTCCTGGGTAGCCTCGCCGTCGGCGCATTCCTTCGTCGTTTCAGCGTTGTTCGGGCACATGAAGACGGAGACCCGAAGCTGGGACGCGAGCTCGTCGCGCACGACGCTCACCTGCCTCTGCAGGAGTGCCCCCGTGCCGATGAAAAGGAGCGACACGAAGGTCACGAGGATGACGGCCACCGCCATCGCCCGGTTCGACCACAGGCCCTTGACGGTCTGGGTGCTGATGAACCGCAGTCTCATTGCCCGTCACCCCCGCCGTAAACGCCGCGCGACTGATCGCGCACGACCGCACCGTCCTTGAGTTCGATGACGCGCTTGCGCATGTGGTTGACAATGTTCTGGTCGTGAGTGGCCATGACGACGGTGGTGCCGGTGCGGTTGATCGTCTCCAGAAGCTGCATGATCGACAGGCCGGTTTCCAGGTCGAGGTTGCCCGTCGGCTCGTCGGCCAGCAGCAGCTGGGGGCGGTTGACCATCGCGCGGGCGATGCCGACGCGCTGCCTCTCCCCGCCCGAAAGCTCGGACATCTGACGGCGTTCCTTGCCTTCGAGTCCCACCATCTTGATGACTTCCGGAACCTCGGTCTTGATGCGGTGGCGCGGCGCGCCGATGACCTGCAGGGCGAGCATGACATTGTCGTACACGTTCTTGTCCGACAGCAGGCGGAAGTCCTGGAAGACCATGCCGATCTGGCGGCGAAGCAGCGGCACGCGCCGCTGGGAGACCTTGGACAGGTCCTTGCCGAGGACGTGTACTCGGCCGGACGTGGGGCGTTCCTGCGCCAGGATGAGCGCGAGCATCGTGGACTTGCCGGAGCCCGAAGGCCCGACGAGGAAGGCGAATTCGCCGCGTTCGACGTCGAGGCTGACGTCATCGAGCGCCGGCTGGGCGCCCTTTTGATAGAGCTTCGTAACCTTTTGGAATGTGATCATCAAAACCACCGGTGATCTAGAGCATGGTCGGAAATGACCATACGCGGCACCGGCTTGGCATTCGCTCGGGACGCGCCGAGGGCGGGAAAGTCGAATGTGAACTGGGCGTCGCGGCCCGGTGGTCGGTGTGGCGGCTGCCTATCGTCGTTTCGCGCGGACGGGTCCTGGGGCAAGCCCGGTGGCCGGCGTGGCGGCTACTCGCGCCTACTCCTGCTCGCCGGCCCTTATTCGCCGGCCTTCTCGCCCGTGGCCCGCCAGCGAATGCCCGCGTCGATGAAACCGTCGATGTCGCCGTCGAATACAGCGTCGGGATTGCCGGCCTCGAAGCCCGTCCTCAGGTCCTTGACCATCTGATAGGGCTGAAGGACGTAGGAGCGCATCTGATCGCCCCACGAGGCCTTGATGTCGCCGGCCAGCTCCTTCTTTTCCTTGGCCTCTTCCTCCTGCTTGAGGAGCAGAAGGCGCGACTGGAGCACGCGCATGGCGGCCGCGCGGTTCTGGATCTGCGACTTTTCGTCCTGCATGGACACGACGATGCCGGTGGGCACGTGGGTGATGCGCACGGCCGAGTCGGTCGTGTTGACGGACTGGCCTCCCGGCCCCGAGGAACGGAAGACGTCGACGCGAATGTCGGATTCGGGGACCTCAATGTGGTCGGTCTGCTCGATGAGGGGAATGACCTCGACCGCCGCGAAGGAGGTCTGGCGCCGGCCCTGGTTGTCGAAGGGGCTGATGCGCACGAGCCGGTGTGTGCCGGCGTCGACCGACAGGGTCCCGTAGGCGTACGGCGCGCTGACCTCGAAGGTCGTCGACTTGATGCCCGCCTCCTCGGCGTAGGACGTGTCGAGGACCTTGGCCGCGTAGCCCCGGCGCTCGGCCCACCGCAGGTACATGCGCTGGAGCATCTGGGCAAAGTCCGCTGCGTCGACCCCGCCGGCTCCGGCGCGTATGGTCACGACGGCGTCTCGCTCGTCGTACTTGCCGGACAGCAGCGTGCGGATCTGAAGCTCGGAGAGTTCGGCACCGACGCGGGTGAGTTCGGTGTCGAGGTCGGCGTAGAGTTCGGAGGCCGTCTCGGGGTCCGCGGCCGATTCCTCGTCGGCCATTTCCTTGAGAGCGTCGAGGTCGTCGATGGCCTGTTCCATCCGCTCAAGCCGTTCGAGTTCCGACTGTGCGTGGGAGAGCTTGGACGTGACGGCCTGCGCCTTGTCCTGGTCGTCCCACAGGTCGGGCGCCGAGGATTCCTCGGTCAGGCTGGCGATGCGCGCGCGCAACTCGTCCGGGTCCGTCACGGAGGAAATCTGCTGGTAGGTCTTGCGCAGAGCCTCGATCTCTGCCTGGTAATCAGTGGCCACGGCCCAAGGCTACCGCATGGGCGCCGGCGGGCGAGCAGGGCCGGCGCGTATCTGGAAGGGCCGGCGCGTGCCGGGCAGGACCAGGGCTTCGGACGGGCAAGCTGACATGAGGTATGCAGTTGGCGCGTGCCGCGCGGGGCGTCACTCGTCGTAGTGGTGCAGCGAGGACCGGCTCGTCACCTTGATATCGACGGAGGAAAACGGCATGGATTCCGGCACGAAGGGTAGCCGGACCGTGCGGGAGAGGCTGACGACGGCCGCCCTGTCCTCGATGCCCGTGGGATCGGCCAGCCTGGTTGTCTCGTCGACGGCGCTGCTTGCCACCTCGCGGACCTCGTCAGGGCCGCCGGGCACGAGGTCGCCGTCGACAAAGTATCTATCGCCGAGGTTGAAAGCCGCCTCGAGTGACAGCGCGTCGGCGCGCGCCAGCAGCTCGCGCCGCTCGAGGTAGATCAGCGACAGCGAGGCGATCCCCAGCATCAGCACGAGGAGGACGAACCACGCGGCGATCCCCAGGACGATCATGTTCCCGCGCTCGCTGGCCGATCCTCCCGCCGGCAATGGGCGAGGCGAGCGCCACCTCACGGGTCTCGTTGGCGCACCGGGTCTCATTGGCGCACCTGGCGGAATTCGTCGACGGCAAAGGTGTGCGTCTGTCCGACGTCGGCCCGCCCGCCGACGAGGGGCAGCGACACGGCGGCAACCACCCGAACCTCAATGGTGCCCGACGGACTCAGGCAGGGGTTGGCGCTGCAGCGGACCTCCAGCCTGGCGGGCGCATCGATGCCGCGCTCGCGCAGCGCCAGGTCCGCCATTGCCTGTGCGCGCACCCTCCCCTGTTCGCTGCTCTCGGCCCGGACATAGGCGCGCGCCGCGTCCCGGGCGGCGGCGTCGACGGCCATGCGAGCGCCAATGAGCGTCGAGAACACGAGGATCGCGATGATGGCCGGAACCATGAGTACTCCCATGACGCCAACGAATTCGACGACGACATTGCCGCTCTCGCCGCCCGCTCCTTGCCTGCTAATCATTCTCGCGGGCCTGCGTGCCGCCAATGGGTCGCCCGCGCGAAGGCCGCCGCCTATTTCGGACCTATTCGACCGGCGCATGGGCGCGCACCTCCACTGTGGCGAGGCCGAAGGCATCGGCACGCACCTCTACCTCGATGACGGGCACGCCGTCGAGGATCGTCTGCTCGGCGCGGATTTCCCGGGTGAAACTCGACGCGAAGCTCGAGTCGATCAGATCGTGGGCGCGCGCTTCGGCCGCGCGAGGCCCCGCGCCGGACTGCGAGCCGTAACGTGCCGCCTCGGCTGCGGCGTCGAGCATAAGCGTGCGCACGTACAGCGTGCCGGCGATGCCCATGAGCGCGAGCACCACGCCGATGAGCAGCGGGGCGATCATAACGAAGCCGGCAAGCGCACCGCCCCGTTCGCGCCACTGTCCCGGGTGCGACACCGACTTGGCCTGCGCGCGAGGGTGGGCCAAGTCGACCGGATGCGCCAGCCCGCGATGAAGGGCCAGCGTGCGTCGGTGCTCCAGTCCACTAGGGCCGACCGACGTGCCCCGGTGCCGGAGAGCCGACGCGCCCCGGTGGCCAAAGCTGCGAGCTGGCATCAGAAGTTCCTGATGCGTTCGATCGCGGTGTTGAAGAGGCTGACGAGCGCGGGCCCGGCAACCGCCCAGATCGCTATGACGAGGCCGGCCGTCATGAGCGTGACGAGGACCCACCCGGGTACGTCGCCCCTTTCGGATGCGGTCCCATCGATGCTCGGGTTGGCCGGGCCGGAGTGCCTGTTTGCTCCCAGGCTCGCGTTCGAGCGGCCGGATTGTCCGGGCGTGCCGGGCCGTCCTCCCGCAGAGCCTCTCCGCCTGCGTGGCAAGCCGGCCACAGCCCGGCACGGGCCCAGTGTTCTTCTCAGCCACAGCATGGAAGCGAATGCGAGGAGGGCCCGTCTGCCGAGGTAGCCGGTGGCGTCGCGCGTCCACGGCCACGGAAGGCGGAAAGTGCGTCGTGAATTCATCGTGACTCCTAGTTGATGTCGGACATGGCCATCAGGCCGGGGAAAAGAGTGAAGAGGACCGTGACGGGAAGGATGAGGAAGACGACGGGCACCATCATGGAGATTTCCTTCTTCCCGCCAGCCTCCAGAAGGCTGCGATGGGCGGCATCGCGCGCGTCGTCGGCCTGGCTGCGCAGGACTCCCGCCACGGACGTGCCGCGCTCCATGGCGGCGATCAGCGCCTCGGCCAGGCGCACGACGGAAGCGCTGGGCGAACGCCGCGCCAGACCCGCCAGCGCGTGGGCGAGCGAGCTTCCCGCCCTGACGAAGCCGAGCGTGCGCTCCAACTCGAAGACCAGCTGGCCGCGGCCGATGCCGACGACGCGTTCGAGCGCCGTGCGGATGGATTCACCGGCGCCGACTGCCAGCGCGAGCAGCTCGGCCACGTCGGGAAGCTCCTGGGTGAGCCTCGCCTCCTTGTCCCGGACCCGCCTCGTCAGGCGGGCGTCGGCGCAGATCGCCCCGCCCAACAGGCCACCGAGCATGAGAACGGCGCCAACGGCCAGGTTGCCGCCTCGCGCGAGGGTCGCGGCCGAGCAGAGGCAACCACCGAGGAAGCCGAGCCCCGCCCACTGGGCCTGGGCGGTTCTGAACTGTCGCGGAGTCAGGGTGCCTAGCGTCTGGCAGCGACGCAGGACCGATGCGTTCGTCGACCCCAGGCCGTCCAGGAGGCCGGATGCCCAGCGACCGATCGTCTGGCGGAGGTTCGAATCGCGCGAACGCCATCCCTCGTCGGTGTAGGGAAGGATGCGACTGGAAAGGCTCGTGCGCTGGCTGAGCGCCGCAAGGACGAGTGCGAGCCCGAGGCCCGCGATCGCTCCCACAATTGCCGGGATCATCGCCGGCCTCCCTTGGCCGTGCGGACTGCCGCGATCGCGGCGCCTCCCGCGGTGGCCCTGCTCGGTGGGTGTCCGTTCGCCGGGTGACCGCTTGCCCGCCCGGCGTCCGTGTCTCCTCCCGCGAGCACGCGCGGCTGGTCCGGAAGGCGGCCGATTCGGAGCATGAGCCAGTAAGCCACGACGGTCGCGAGGAACCCTCCGACGAGGATCGCCGTGCCCGCGGGCGAGGCGAAGGCCTCGACGGTCCCCGGGCGAGTGGCCAGCAGCGCCAGGACGATCCACGGGGCCGCGGCCGCAACCCTGGCACCGTTGACCGTCCACGACTGGCGGGCCACGAGCTCGCCGCGGGCGCGGTTCTCGCGGCGGATGGTCGACGCCAGGCGCTCCATCATCGACGCCAGGTCGTGGCCACCCAGGCGGCTGGCCAGGCGCATGGCCTCGACGACACGGTCAGCCACCGGGTCGTCCATGCTTTCCTTGAGGTGGTCAAGCGCAGGGTCGAGCCGTCCCGTCGCCCGCAGCTGGTCGGCGAAACGCGCGAAGGCCCCGCGCATGCGCTCGGGTCCCTTCCGGCTGACGGCAGCCAGTGACTCGCCGATCCCCAGGCCCGCCCGCAGGGCGGAAACGACGTCGTCGAGCACGTCCGGCCACTCCTGGCGCGCCGCCTCGACGCGGCGACGCCTCCGGCCCCTCGCGAAAGCTCCCGGGATTGCCGCCCCGGCCACACCTACAACGAGGGCGAACGCGGCAGTGCGGAGGGCGCCGTAGGCCAGCAGCGCGCATAGCCCCGCCGAGGCGAGCACCCACACGGCGCCGGGGCCTGCTCGGAGCCGCTGCCTGGACGGTCGGGCCTGGATCTCGGGAAACGCCCCGGTGACCACGCCGGCGATCATCGCAATACCGAGCCCCATTCCCAGCCCGACGAGAACGCCCATCACGCACCTCCCAGGACGGAAGCGATATCGATTCCCGCCCGCTCGAATCGCTCGAGCCGCGGGACCTCTCCGGGCAGGCGCACAAGCGAGCCGTCGCGCTCGCCGAAGAGCGTGGTCGTCTCCACGCGCATGCCCTCAACGCGCCCGGTCACCGCGCATATCTCCGTCACGGACCGCCTGCCCCTGCGGTCCCTTTCAATGTGGACGACGATGTCCACGGCTCCCGCCACCGTCGGCACGACGAAGGCCGAGGTGACATTCTCGCCGGCCAGGAGGGGCAGCGTCGACAGCTTGAGTATTGCTTCGCGCGCCGAGTTGGCGTGGATCGTGCAGGCTCCGGGGACTCCCGAGTTGAGGGCGACGAGCAGGTCGAAGGCCTCGGCCGCGCGTACCTCGCCGATGACGATGCGCTCGGGCCTCATGCGCAGGGCCTCGCGCACGAGGCGCCTCAGCGTTACCTCTCCCCTGTCCTCGATCGACGGCGGACGCGTCTGCATTGCCACGACGTCGCGGTGTTCTAGCCCGAGTTCGAAGACCTCCTCGGCGGTGATGATGCGTTCCGCGGCTGGGACCGAGCCCATGAGGGCGCGCAGGAGCGTCGTCTTGCCGGCCTGAGTCGCTCCAGACACGAGGACGTTGAGCCCGGCCCTCATCGCCGCGTCGAGGAAGGCTGCGCCCAGGGGCGGAAGCGTCCCGGCGCGCACGAGTTCGGATAGAGTACGGGCGCGCAGGACGTAACGCCGGATGTTGACGGCCCAGTGTTTGCGCGTGATGTCGGGGATGACGACGTGCAGGCGCTCGCCGGTCTCCAGCGAGGCGTCCACGAAGGGGCTCGACAGGTCGAGCCGCCGCCCCGAGGCTCGCAGCATTCGCTCGACGAGGTCACGGACCTGCTGTTCGGTCAGGACGACGGGCGTCAGCTCGGTCCTGCCTCCCTTCGAAACGAAGATGGCACCGGGGTTGTCGATCCAGATCTCTTCGACGTTCGGGTCGTCGAGGAAAGGCTGGAGGGGGCCGTAGCCGCCGACGGCGTCGCGAAGCTTGCGGCGGACGAGGGCGATTTCTTCGAGGTGTTCGGCCTGTCCGAGCACGGCGAGCTCTTCGTGCTCGGCGATGGCCGCGTTGATGATGCGCTCCAGTCTTTCGTGCTCCCACTGGGGATCGACGCCCTCGTGTCGCACCATGTCACGGATTCGCAGTTCCGTGTCGCGGATCGTTCTCATGTGCCCTCCTCGACTTGAGGCTATGCGGGGAGGCGAACGACCCGCGTCACGTGTGCACAGCTGTGGATAGAGCACGGGCGCTTGTGGATAACCTGGGGGCGATGCGGTCCTCCACGGTGTGTGATACTGCCACCGCCTTGTCAAACGTCGTAGGTTTGAGGAGTGAGTAGCAACTCTCTGTATCTGGCAGCGCTCGCGGTGGCCGCGATTGACGGACTCGAGGCGGTGGGAACCCGCCCTCCCTTCGTCAATTCGGACGACTACGCCGCGGGCGGCGTCCTGGATTCGAATGGGCGCCACTGGATGGTCAAGTGCCCGAAGAACTCTCACGCCTCGACCCTCATCGAAGCCGAGGCGGCGCTCGCACCCTGGCTTTTAGAGGAGTTGCGCCGCGGCAATCTGCCCTTCGACATCATTAGGCCCGCCGGCTTCGCGAATGCCGCCACGGGAGGCAGGGCGCTCATCTTCCCCGAGCCCTTCGGCCACGCCGTCGCCTGGGACGATGTTTCCGAGGTCGATGCCCGGGAAATCGGCCGCACGCTCGCGTCGATCCACTCGCTCGACCCCGACGTCGTCGCCAACGCGGGGCTGCCCGTGTACACGGCCAACGAGTGGCGCCAGCGCCTGCTCGCCGAGTTGCACGACGTGGACGCTTCAAGCCCGCTGCCTCCCGCGCTGCGGCGTCGATGGGAGGAGGCCCTCCAGGACATGAGCCTGTGGGACTTCGAGGCCACCGTCGTGCACGGCGACATCGACGCGGAGAACTTCCTCTGGTCCAACGGCTCGATCACCACGGTGACGGGCTTCGGCGAGGCCAAGGTGGCCGACCCCGCGCTCGACCTCGCTCCCTTCTTCCTGCTCGAGGAGGCCGTCTACGCCTCCGTCATCGAGTCCTACGAGAACACGCGGGGCATCGCGCTCGACGATGCCATGTACAACCGCATGATTCTCATGTCCGAGTTGGCTGTGCCCAGGTGGCTCATGCACGGCATTCGCACCGACAATAGGTCCATTCAGGACGAGGCGCGGGTCATGTTAGATGAGCATGCCCGGGAGGTCGACGAGCTCGACGACGGCAGTCGGGCCTGGACCGTGGACTAGCCGCGGCGTGGGTTGGCGTGGACTAGCCCGAAGCGTCGGCAAGCCCGTGATTTGCCGCTAACCGAGGCACGGGTCAGCCCGCGGAGCAGACTTGCAGTGGCGTGCCGTCGGCCGGCGATAACGTCACGCTGCCCGTGCTAGTAGACCAGCCCGCGGCGTGGGCAAGTCGAGAGGCACCTAATCCTCCAGTACCGACCGCGTACAGCGTTTACCTCCGTCCTCCAGACCCGCCCGCCCGCAAAACTCACCTCCGTCCTCCAGACCCGGCCGCGCAGCAGTCGGTTTCACCACGCGCAGCACTCTCCGTTCTCCAGTCGCGGCCGTGCGCGGCACTCATTCGAGCGTCATCCGCGCCGCGATGTCCTCTTCACTCATATCCTCCACCATGAGGACGCTGCCGTCGCGCAGGTAGACGAAGCACGATCCGATCGACTCGACGGGCACATCGTGCGTTCTGGCCCAGGCGAGCCGGTAGATGGCCAGTTGCAGCTGCCTCGACGCTATGTGATCAGCGCCCGGCCGGCGGCCCGTCTTCCAGTCGACGATCGTGACATCGGGAAGGTCGGGGGCCGCGGACGTGTCGAGCACGGCGTCGATCTTGCAGCGCACGATCTTCCCGCCAATGACCACGGTCAGGCTCTCCTCAATGGCAACCGGAGGAAAACGGACCCACCGGCTGCTTTCGAAAGCTTCGAATAGTCGCCGTTCTTCGGCGCGCGTCATGAGGTCCTGGTCAACCGGTTGCTGGTCGGCCGCGAGGACCGCGTCGAGGTCGAGCGTGGCCGGACGCTCGTAGAAGCCGGCGATTCTGGCATGCAAATCGGTTCCCGTGCGCGCCGAACGGCTCGGCCGCTGCGGGATGGGCCGCCGGATATCGCGCAGATAGGCTTCGCGGTCATCCGCCATGTGCACGACGTCGGTCGCCGTGACGTAGGGCCGGGAAACCGTCGTGTCCGTCAGGCGATCCTCCCGCTCCAGGACGAAGAGCTCGGCTTCCCAGCCGCCGCTTGCTGGCGCGCCGGCGCCACTGGATGGCTCACCAACACCCTCGCCAGCCGCAACAGGTCCGGCGCCGAGCGCCGCGTTACCACCGGGGAACTCGCTCCCTCCGTCAGTCGTCGCAGGCCTGGCGCCGCCAGCCACACCGTGCCCGTCACCGCCGTGCGCGCTGACACTGCCGCCCGGCAGCCGGACCGGTAGGCGCCGCTCGACGTCGCCCGGCCACAGCATCGCCGCCTGCTGGCCACTACCCCCGGCCTGGATCGCCTCCTCTGCTTCCTTGACCGTTAACCGCTCGGGACACTGTCGCACGAGCTGTTCCGGCCAGTCCTCGCCGGCGACCTCGGCAATCGGCACGGCCATCGCCTCGACATCGCGCAGGAAGGAAGACGGCTCACAAAGTTTCACGGCGCCGTCCTCTCCGGCTGTGATTTCCTTCGCGCCGTCGAGGCCGTAGCTCGCCAGCAGCAGTTCGGCCGATGGCCGGGTGAAGGCGACGTAGGCCAGACGCCGCGCCTCCTGCGCCCTATATTCGGGCACCACCTCTCGCCGGTACCTGTAATACTCCTGCCCGGCCTCGATCTTGTCGTCGTGGTCCGACAAGCGGAAGACGGGCAGGTGACGCGCGTCCTTGCGAAGCGGCTCCGGGAATATGTCGGCCGAAGTCAGCCACGTCTTGATGCTCGAGGGCTCTTGGCCAAACTCCGATTCGACCATCTCCGGTATGGCCACCAGGTCGCGCCACTCAAGCCCCTTCGCGGCGTGCACCGTCATGATCTGGACGATTCCCGGGTGCACCTCCGCCTCGACCTCGTCGCGCCCGGCTTCTTCTTCGCCGCCGTGCTCGTGAGTCTCGACAAGGTCGAGCCACGCGAGGAACTCGGCAAGCCCCTGGCCCGGGTGCTGGTCCTGGAACTCGCGGCCGAGCGCGATGAACGAGTCGAGCGAGGTCTTCACCCGCTGCGAGCCTTCGGTGCGGGTGGCCGCGGCGACATCGAGGCCGAGCTGGCCGACGGCGAAGGAGACGAGCTCGCCGAGCGGCAGGTGTGTGGCCCGCCGCAGCTGGGCAAGGATCGAGGAGATGGTGACGAGACGGCGCCTGCCCTCCTCGGACAACGTCAGGCCGGACGGCGCGGCCCACGACTCGTCGGGCAGCTCGGTCACGGCCTCGATGAGGCTGACCTCCTCGCGAGGACGCCTTCCTTCGTCATTGCCGTGCCGTGCTTCATTTGCGGGCCCTGCTTCGTGTCCGGGCTGCCGCGGCTCCTCTAGGCCGCGTGACTCGGCACCGCCCAGGCCAGCCAGCTCACCGCTCACAGCACGTGCCTCACCTTCCCGGCCGAGTGCCTCACCTTCCCGGCCGACGTCGGCATGCGCGCTCTCGCGGCTTTCCGGCTTCGGCCGCACGCGCTCCCGGCCGGCGGCGAGCTCGCGCGCCCACGCATGCAGCGCGCGCAGGTCGTTGACCCCCAGGGCCCACACCGCCAGCAGCCGCATGAGCAGGTCGTTGCGCGACGGCGACGCCACGACGCCGAGCGCACTGCGCACCGTGACAATTTCCGGGCGGAGGACAAGGCTCTCTCCCCCGACGATCTCGTAGGGGATGTCGAGTTCGCGCAGCGCCTGGATCATGGGTTCGAAGTAGCTTCGCTTCCTGCACAGCACTGCCACCTCTGGGGCTCGGGTCGCGCTCGTGCCTGGCTCAGCCTCGGCGTAGACCTGCCGGAAGACGTCGCGACTCCTGTGGGCGATTGCCCGGTAGGAATCCTCGCGAAGCACGGGCTTGGCGAGCGTGATGCGCCCCGGCCCGGCCCCCTGGCGTGCGTCGAGCTCCTTGACCTCGACGCCTTCCGTGACGAGGCCGCCGGCGACGGCATTGGCGGCCGAGAGGATCGCGTGGTCGGAGCGGAAGGACGTAGACAGCGAGAGCCTTTCGGTTCCCGGGCCGAATTGCACGGCGAAGTCCGCCAGCGCGTTGGCGCTGGCTCCGCGCCAGCCGTAGATGGCCTGGTTCGGGTCGCCAACGGCACATACCGAGCGGCCCTCGTCCCTGGCTCCGAGCGCGAGCCGCAGGAACTCCGCCTGGCCGGAGGACGTGTCCTGGTATTCGTCGAGCAAGACGAGCCGGTACTCGGAGGATATTTCGCGACCAACCTGCGGATAGGCGCGCAGGACCTTCGTGGCCAGGGCTACTTGGTCGGCGAATTCGATGAGGCCCCTGCTTCGTTTAAGCGCAAAATACGACTCGACGACGGGCAAGCAGGCCTCGCGGACGGCAAAAAGGCGCTCCTTCTTCTTAAGTTCGCTCCATTCCTTACCGACCTCCGCCAGCCCCCTGAAAGTCCGGCGGTCGCCGTTCAACCGAACATATGCGGCGTGTTCGCGGGCCACGAATTCGCCCATCTCCTCCAGGCTCACGTCGTTGTCAATGAGCCCGGCGGCAAGGGCGAGGCAGAAGCCGACGATGCTGCCCGCCGTATAAGAGTCAAGCAGGACCTCGCTGACGGAAGTTGTGGCCAGCGCCTCGCTCATGAGCTGTCGGCGTTCGGCGTCAGTGATGAGCCGCGCCGCCGAGTCGGCCCCGACGAGCATGCCGTGGGTCTGGGCGATCTGGGAGGCGAAGGCGTTATAGGTGGAAATGTGGGGCCTGGCGAGGCTGGAGCGCACGTCCTCCTCCAGGAAGCCGCCGCGGCGAATGGCGGCCAGGGAGCGCTCGACCCTCTGCGCAAGCTCGCCGGCGGCCTTGCGAGTGAAGGTCAGGCCCAGGACTTCGCCGGGCCGCACATTTTCGCGCGCCACCTGGTAGGCGATGCGGTTGGCCATCGTGGCCGTCTTTCCCGAGCCCGCTCCGGCGACGACGAGGATCGAAGAACTTGCCGATTCGATGACCGCCCGCTGCTCGGGCGTCGGCAAGAACGCGGGGCTGATGGAGCGCATGATCGACTCGTACGAACTCATGAGAAAATCCTTCCGTCACCGCACACCGGGCACACATGGGTGAAGTGGCACGCGCGATCCCCGCAGGTCTGTTCCGGCGTGAGCTCGAATTGCCCCGCCCGCAACGTCTTTGCAGCCGCTTCGATCCGCTGGACGGCCAGCTGCCTGCCGTCCTCGTCGATCTTCGACTGGTGGCGCAACGTCGGCTTCCCTCTCGCGTTCCTGGCACCAAGGAAGACCAGCTGGCCGCCCGTGCTCGCGCCCTCGCCAAGTTTGCGTTCGAGCGCCCACTGGTAGAGCAGAATCTGGGTGCTGTCCTCAGCTTCTTTCTGTTTCCAAGCCGTCTTTGACGTTTTGAAATCGACGACCTTCGTGCCTTCGCCTCCGGCCTCGAGGCGGTCGATCTTCGCGTTGAGGACCACACCCTCGGACACCGGCACGCGTATCGCCTGCTCGACGCGCACCTGCCCCGAGGACGATAGTCGCCAGTCGGATAGGTAGTGGGACAGGGCTTCGATCATGTCGCGCACGCGCCGGTATTCGGCGGCCGCCTCGTCCGGGTTAGGGAGCTTCGGGAAGGCCTGCCAGGCCTCCTCGAATGCCTCTAAGAGCTGCTCGCGATTGCCGTCGGGGTGGCGCTCGGCGATGCCGTGGACGAAGGTGCCAATATCGGCACGGCGGCGGTCGTCGGCGTCCTCACAGCCGATGGATGCAAGGAAGCCGCACAGCGGGCATGCGAGCATGGATTCGACGCGCGACGGCGAGACGCGGACTACCTCGCCCGCGGGAAGGCAATCGGTGGTGCTCGGTTCCATGGCGTCGACCCATCTGCCGGGGTCGGCCTGGACGAATCCGGACTTCCGCAGAGTCTCGAGCGCCGCCCGGGCGCGATCGGCCCGCGCCCCACCCGCCGCGACCTCCAGTCGCATCCGCGCCACGAATGCGACGACGTCGTCGGAAAGCTCGCCGCGCTCGAAGGCCTCGGCCTCGCTCCCGAGGAGGTCGAGGAATCGAGAAGGGTACGACTCCTCCCCCTTCACGCACGTCAGCACGAGCCTCTTCTTTGCCCGCGTCACCGCGTGGTGGAACTGGCGCAGCTCATCGTCGAGAACGTCGTTGAATGCCTCCTCCCGGATCGCCCGGGCATCGGCCCCCTCGACCTCGCGTCCCGTCGCCACCTGGGCGAGGCGACTCGTGTGCGTGTGAGTGTCGCGAAGCCGCATATTCGGCCACAGCCCGTCCTGGAGCCCCGCCACGATAACGACGTCCCACTCGCGCCCAATCGAGGCGGACGGTGTTGTCAGCGTGATGGCATCAGCTCCGGACCCGGCCCTGGCGACCGAGTCCTGCGGCAGGTCGTGGGCCTCGATCTCGGCCAGCAGAGCGTCGATCGTGACATCGGCGTCGCGGTCGGCCATGCGCTGGGCGACGTGGAATAGCTGAATGACTGCGTCGAGAGCGTCGTCGGCCGCATCGGCCACCGCCGTCGCCGACAGCGCCCGCTGCCTCCACTGTTCGGCAACGCCAGCACCGTCCCATGCGGCCCACAGGACCTCTTCGGCCTGCCGGCCGGAGCGCGCGGCCACCTTCCGTATGCCCGCCAGGACCTCCGCAGCCCTGATGAGCTCGCCGGCGCCTTCGGGCGCGGCCTGCCTGACCGCTTCCGGGCCTTCGAGCACGAGTGCGAGGAGCGCGTCCCTGTCCCGAACGCCGCCGCGGGCCACCTCGTAGCCGCGCAGCACACGCTCCATCTGCCGCAGCCGCAGAGGATCAATGGCGAGGAGCATCCCGCACAGGGCGCCGCGTAGATCCTCGCCCTGCCCGAGGGCGAGCCGAACGAGGGCGAGGAGGCTCGCCACCGCCGGCTCTTCCCGAAGAGGGCGGTCGCTTCCAATCTGGCCGACCGGAATCCCGCGGCGCACGAGCGACGCCCGCAGACCCGGATGGGCCGTGCGCGAGCGCGTCATAATGGCAATGTGCGAATATGGCACGCCCTCGAGCAGGTGCGCCTGCCTGACGATACTCGCGATCGCCGCGTTTTCCTCTTCGGGGTGGACGAAGTGATACACCCGCACCGAGTCCTCTTCTCCCGACGCCAGCGGGATCCGCTGCTCGATGGCCCCGCCGCCGACCCTGATCGCCTGGGTGACACGCGCGGCGAGATCTCCAATCGCCCCTCCCGCCCTGTGACGCTCGCGCAGGGCCACCGAGGTGAAGCCTCGCTCCCTGACGACGTCTCCCGGCAGCGACGACACACCTCCGCGAAAGCCCTGAACCGCGGCATCGGGATCGCCCGTGACGACGATGGACGCCCCGTCGGCCGCCAACTCCTCCAGCAGCGCGAGAATCGAGCGCGGAGCGTTATGGATATCGTCCACCAGGATCCAATCCCAGCGGGGACGCGGGAACCTCGGAGCACCCGATGCCTTGCCCATATTGCCTTCCCAGCCGCGCAGGATCGACGCGGCGGCGCCGACGAGATGGGCGTGGTCCAGCCGATCGGGGGCGTCGGACACTCCCGACAGGGCGTCCTTGGCCACCGTGAGATCCTCGTAGACCCGCAGCAGCTGCCCGCCGGCGACCCACATGGGCTCGCCGCGCGTGCGCCCAAGCTCGACAAGGCGCTCAGGAGCGTAGCCGAACTCAACCGCGCGGGTGAGAAGATCGCGCATCTGTGAGCGGAACCCACGGCTGGAGCGCAGTTCCTCGGTCACGTAACCCGGGAACTCGACTCCTGCTGCGCCCTCCCGGAGGATATCGGCCAGCAGGGCGTCCTCCTCGGGGCCGGAGATGAGTTCGGGCTCGCGCCGCCCGACCGCCTGGGCATACTCCTGGACGATCGAATAGGAAAAGGCCGTGAGCGTGCGCACGCTCACCTGCTCCGATACGGCCCCGAGCTCCATGGAAATCGCATCGTACATGCTGCCTGCCGCGCGCCGGTCGGGCGTGATGACCCCTATGCGCTGAGCTCTGCGCTCAGCCTCGCGGGCGACGAGCGCCGCGAGCACGGTCGACTTGCCCGTCCCCGGCGCGCCGAGAATACTCACTTTGCACGGCGCACTGCACGCCGCCAGCGCCTGTTCCTGTCCGCTATCCATCGCTGTGCCGTCCTTTCCTGACTGACGGATCAACCCTATCGAGCCCCTCCGACATTTTTTCGGCCCCTATTGGCGTGCGACGTGCGCACCGGCGCGCTCGGTGTGCCGCGCGCAGACCATCAGCCTCGGTGACCGCGCATTTGCTTCCACACAGCCGCCACCGCAACGCGAACCCCGTCGCGCGCGACCGGCGCTGCCCTCATGCCGCGCAACGAGACCGCCACTCCTGGCACGCTGCCAGAACCCTTGGCATGCGACCGGTGCCCCTTCGACCGGTGGCCCGTCGCACGCCGCAGATGCCCGACCGCGCGCCAGCCACCCGCCACACTTTTGGCCATTGATGAACAGGAACCGGCCGCGTGCCCGGCCTACCGCTAAGCTGAGTTCAGGCCGCGCATCGCTGTGATGCGCAATGAATCACGGGGAGAAAGTCCGCATGAAGATCATGATCGGTATCCAGAATGTCGACCGCGAGCTGGAGATCGACGTCCCGCTCGACGCGAAGGCGATCCAGTCAGCCGTGGCGGCGGCCCTATCGTCAAACATCCCGCTGACCTTCACCGACTCCGACGGCAAGACCGTCATCGTTCCCGCTTCCTCGCTGGGCTACGTGACGACCGCCAACGCCGACTCCCGCAGGGTCGGCTTCGGCTTCGCCGGCTGAGGAGGCACGGCTGCGCGGGCTGAGCTCGCCACCATGTCGACGCGCGGAGTCCGAAGACGGACGGTTCGAGAGTCCGACGGCGGACGCCGGGCCCCGCAACAACACATCGGGCCCGACGGCGGACGCCGGGCCCCGCAACAACCACGCCAGGCCCGACAGCAACACGCCAGGCCCGACGACAATGCGGAAAATGCCGAGCTTGACTCCAATGAGCGCCAAACACTCCGCTGAGCGCCAAATCCGACAACGGTAGCGGGGTGGCGGGAATTCCCCATTCCCACCGCCCCGGTCTCCCTTCCTCGGCAAGCCCTCGGCTTGGCTGCTAGGTCGCCACGCTGCGCCAGGCAGGCACAGCCGAACTCCTCGGCAAACCCTCAGCCCGCTCGGCCAAGCTCACCGCAACCCGGTCAGTTGAGTTTATCTGCGGAGACGAACGTGAAGCCCGCGCCCCTGATCCCGTCGACGGCGATCTTCAACTCGCTGACCGGCATGCCGGGATGGAAGAAGAAACTGGCGTTACCGTCACGAACAACGGTATTGGCCTGCGCGTTCTTCACGATATCGGCGCCCGACCGTGCCCCGTGGTTATTGAAAGGCTCCGGCTCGTAATTGCCGAGGTTCTCGGGCAGGACCTTCGTGCCGTAAAGGTCAGTGACCGAGTACGGGAAGAACTGGCCGAAGTAGCCCTTGCCAGCCATCGAAGGCATGAGCGAGCCGGAGAAGAACAGAGAACGCTCGTAGCGCGTCTTGTACAGCTTGGCCATACCCTTGTAGGAGGCGTCGGATGCCGCGTAGTGCGGGGTCTCGAAAATCGTCGGAGTTCCAAGACCGACGCGGCGCAACTCGTTCCTGCCTTCCCGGACTCGGCGAACCGCCCAGTTGACCGAGTCGGCCGGCACGGGACCGGCAAGCTGGACCCACGAGGTGTCCTCGCAGGCAATCGGGTCGCCTCCGGAGGCTTCCTTCGTGCACCACGAACGGTAGAACTCGAAGTCGTCGGCGGTCAGGCCGTTGTAGGGATTATCGAGATTCTCATACTGGTGAGTGGTGCCGTGCTGGACGATGGTTCCGCCATTGGCGCGCGCATACTTCAGTAGGGCGAGCAACTGCGGGTTGTCGCTGAAGGTCTTCTTGTGGACCGGAGTTCCGTTGTTCTCAACGCCCTTGGGGTCGGAGTAGAACGGAATCGTCGCGATCTGGAAGGGGATCTTCTCGGCGACCAAGTAGTCGATGATCGGCTTGACCTCGTCGACGGAGGTACCCGGACTGACGTCCTCAATGCGCACGGCGGCCTTGGCAGGCTTAGCAAGCTTGCCCGAAGGATCCAAGGTCTCCAGGATGAGATCGGCGTAGGCGAGGTAACGATCCGTCTCGTCAATGTAGGCCATCGGAATCTCGCCAATATAGGTCAGATTCGACGAACGCACCGCCCAGGGGAAACTATTTCCCTGGCTCTGCGCGATCTGGTCGCAGGCCGCTGCCTGACCGCCGGTTCCGCAGTTGGCCGAAGCAAGAACGTTGACCGCATCGGCATTGACGATCTTGGGCGAGAGAATGCCGCCGGTGTTGAGCGCGTTACGGGTGAGGTCGCGTCCCTTGTAGGTCACCGACTCGACGGTATCGGTCGAATCAATGTACGAGGTGGCCGCGTCCCAGCCGAAGCGATTGATGAAGGTCTGGCGGTCGGCGTCGGTCTTGGCCAGCTGCCAGATGTTGAAACCCGACCACAGGACGGGCACGTTGCCGGTGAGGACGTCGTCGATGAATGCGCGCGGCAACTCCTCGTTGTAGGTCGAGCCCGCGTAAATCACGGCGTTGAAGCGCCCGGCCAGCCCGGCCTTGTAGTCGCGGACCGGAACTGACGTCACCGTGCCGTAATGGGTGGCCAAGGTACTCGAGCCCATGGCGTAGTACTCGCCCAGGTGGGCGTAGTCGCCGGTGCTGTCGTAGACGACGAGCGTCTTCTTGCTCCCCTTCTTGTTGCCGAAAGTCTTGGCCGAGGCCGGCAGGCGAGGCGCCGACTTGGACAGGTCGCGGATCTGCACCTGCCCGCTGGTCTGCACCTGCTCGGCAGGAGTGTTGAGATCAACATTGGCCTGCTGGTCGTCTTGAAGGGGAAGTGTCTTGTTTTCGGCGGCCGCCGGCTCGGGAAGAACCTGGCCACCCTGAGCGCCGTCGGACGAGACGTCGACACTTGCCGGCGAATTGGAATCGGATTGGCCTTCAGCTGACCAGGCGGGCACCACTAGACTGAGGGAACTGATGATGGCGGTGGCGGCCAGTGCGATTCGCCGGCGTGGTTTCGATTGTAAACGGTTTGTCACTACTGGACTCCTACTGTTACTGGGCTATTCGCCTCTGCGCGGATCGAAGTCGGGGAAGGGTTCTCCCCGACCGAAAAGCGAAGCCGTCGCCGCGAGGATTCGCTCGCAGGCGTGCCCGTCTCCGTACGGATTGGCGGCCCTGGCCATAGCCGAATAGGCCGCCTCATCCGTCAGGAGAGTGGTGGCTTCACCAACAATCCGGTCCACATCAGTTCCCACAAGCCGAGCGACGCCGAAGGCAACAGCTTCGGGCCGCTCGGTGTTCTCGCGCAGGACGAGCACCGGCTTGGACAGAGCCGGTGCCTCCTCCTGCACACCGCCCGAATCGGTCAGCACGAGGCTGGCGCGATTCATCACGGCGCAGAAAGCTCCATAGCCGAGGGGTTCAGTGACCAGGACATTGTCCCGATCCTTTAGCCATGGAAGCAGTGACTGGCGCACCTGTGGGTTGCGGTGGGCCGGAAGTACGAAAACCGTGTGTGGGAACGCATCGGACAGCTGAGCCACTGCCTGCCCGATGCGTCCCATTGGCTCGCCCCAGGACTCGCGGCGATGCGCGGTGACCAGGACGACCCGCTTGTCGGTGTCAGAAAGGATGGAATCGAGCGCTTCGTCGTCGCTTCGAATCGGCTGTTCGACGGCGTGAAGAAGGGCATCGATGACGGTATTTCCCGTGACCCGAACGGCGGAGGCAGGCGCGTCTTCGCGCAGCAGGTTATCCCTGCTCTCCTCCGTCGGGCACAGGTGAAGTGCCGTCAGCTGGCCGATGAGCCGGCGGTTGCCCTCCTCCGGATAGGGCGAGGAAAGATTGCCCGTGCGCAGCCCTGCCTCCACGTGCAGGACTGGCACCTCGTGGTAGAAGGCCGCCAGAGCCGCCGCGAAGGCGGAGGAGGTATCGCCCTGGACTGCGACCGCGTCGGGAGCGAAGTCGTCGATTGCTTTGCCGACCCCTTCCAGGGTCCGTGTCGTGACTTGCGTGAGGGTCTGGCCTTGGCTGTGGATGTCGAGGTCGACGTCGGGCGTGATGCCGAAGAAACCCTGGACCTGGTCGAGCATCTCCCGGTGCTGACCGGTCACAACGGAGATTGCCTCGAAGCGAGGATCAGCATCGAAGGCTTTGATGAGAGGAGCCATCTTGATGGCTTCGGGGCGAGTCCCGTATACGAGCATTACCCGGATAGGCGATGGCGGGTTGGACATGTTTTGGTAACTCCTTGTCTTCACAGCCCGTGTGCATGGGCCGGTCGATGTCACTTCCCTGGTGGATCTCCCTTGTCCACGTCCGAGAAGCGGACCGAGGCGTCCTCGGTGTACAGCCCCACCTTCCCTTTCAGGTACGGGCTTTCGCGATCTGTTACGGTCGTGATTTCCTGTCCGTCGACCTTGATGACGAACGTCGCCTCGCCGACCGGGGTGACCTCCACCTCGTAGGTCTTGCCGACCTCGAATGTCGGGCTGTCACCGGAGTCGAGGAATCTCTGGTTGCCCTTGTAGTCGGGGTCCTGCTTGGACACCTCCCAGCCGTTAGGTTTGAGAACGATGGCGTAGAAGTGCTCGGGGTCCTGGTAGCGCCACAGGAACCACGCCACCTCCCACGGGTTGGGTTGGCCCTTGCGAACCTGGTCGAGCGTGGTCATCTTGGCGCTGACACGCCCCTCGCCTTCCTCTTGGGCGACGACGAGCCCGCCGTGTGTGATGCTGGGCTTGGCGGCCGACTTCGTCGTGATGTCCACGGTCCCGCTGCCGCATTGGACCTCGCCGTAGCCGTCGTAGACGACCTCCCATCCCGGGCATTGGGCCCGTTCGCGGAAGACGGTCACCCGCAAAACGACCAGGCTCACGACCACGGCCGCTGCCAGCGCGACGATGAACAGGCTCTTACGTTTCATGCAGTAACTCTCGGATCTGCCGGGTATGCCGTGCCCGCCGGAAGCTGGTCGGGCACGGCCTCGTCTTCGGATTCTCGGGCCGTCTTAGCCCAGCTCTTCCTGCGGCCGACGACGCGCCCCATGGCCCACCATCCCGAGATGACGCCGAGCATGCCGTACAGGACGAAAAGGTGCGAGCAGAAGAAGGTCTTGATCAGGCCGAAGCCTTCCTCGCGCTCGACCTTCCAGTAGACGAGCCCATAGGCCAGTCCTGGCCCAAAGGCCAGCAGATAGGCGGTGAGGAGCCACCACCACTGCTGCGGCACGCCCCTGATGGCCCAAGAGATCGACATGCCGACCGCGATGGCGAACGAGACCGTCAGGAGGGAGGAAACGAGGATGAGGTAGGGGGTGAGGATCTGGTAGAGCGTGTCCGTCCTGGCCCGCCCGCGATGCTCGCGCACGACCCTGGGCAGCAGGTGCAGAGCCTGAAGATTGCCCTGGAACCATCGCGAGCGCTGGCGAAGGAGCCGGCCCAGGTGCGTGACGCCCTGCTGGTGGACGGCGGCCTGGCCGCAGAACTCGTTGGTCCAGCCGCTGGAGTTGAGCCGGATGCCCAGGTCGAAGTCCTCGGTCAGCGAGTCGGACCAGGGATTAGCGCCCAGTGCCTCCAGCGCCGCGAGCCGAACGAACTGCCCGTTGCCTCCCATGCCCACGCTGCCGAAGTGGCGGCGCCCGCCTTGGAAGACCTCGGTGAAGACGACGAACTCCATGTCCTGCATGCGCGCCAGCAGCGAACGCTTGCGGTTGTTGATGCGCACGCCCACCTGGACCGCCCCGACCTGAGGGTCGGCAAACGCGATCCGAGCCTCGGTGATAGCCTCGGGGTCCAGGCGCCCGTCGGCGTCGACTACTCCCACGACGACGTCGCGGGCCGTGCCGCGCACGTACCGGGCTCGGACCACGTCCAGGGCCCGGTTGAGTGCCTCGCCCTTCCCCTGCCGGGCATTGGGCGCGACGCGACGCATGACCTGCACGCGCGGGTCGCCGATAGCCTCGACGAGTTCGGCGGTGCCGTCGTCGGAACCATCGTCGATGACGAGGATGTGGACCTCGGGCGCCGGAATCTCCAAGAGTTTCTTGACGCTGGCGACGATGACGGTCGCCTCGTTAAGGCAGGGCACCAGGATGACGATCCGCGGATGGCCGACCATGCCGGTTCCGTCGAGGCCGTCGGTGAGCCACTGCGAGAACCTGCGATTGAGTGACCGCCGCCTGGGCGAACGCCGCGAAATGAGCAAGAGGAACAGGCCATAGAAGATCGCGCTGATCACCATGGCGAGCGCACCCCACCAGCCGATCGTGTCGACAATGGCGAGCGGCTCGGCCCCTTCGACCCGCGGCGCGGACGAATTGACGAAGGCACCGGGCACAGGGATCATCCGGTGACCTGACCGTGCTGACGCATATCCACCGGCATATTGGCCGAGTAGTCCACTCCAACCGCGATATGACGCGGGTAGCGCACGGACCTGCGAGCACGGCGCAAGCCGTCAATATCGCGGGCATAGTGGCGCGGATAGCGGCGGAAATACGCGACTCGTTCGGAATACGTGCGAAGGCCGCGCACACGGCCGGAAATGTCAGCGAATGCGAACACGAGCGCAAGAAGAACGAAGCAGATGCCCGCGATGTCCAGGAGAATCCGGGCAACGAAGAGGAATCCCGACCCGGCGGGAAGTCCATTTCCTACAACGAGCATCCCAATTCCGGATGCCAAAGGTGAATATTGCATGACGAATGCTGCCGATCAATAAAGTGAGCCTAACTCCCACAGGGAGCACCAACCCAAATACGTGGAATAATTGAAGGGTTCGTGCTTCAGACAGTACAAGTCGCTTTAGCAAACGGCCACATTGAAAACACGGGCAATAATACCCATCGACCGACACTAGCTTCGTGTGCGTAGCTAAGGCTCCTGCGCGCGCTTTCGCCGATAATCGACTGCATATGATTGTGACACGTCGGGCGTGGCGAAGGGAAGCATCTGAATCAATCGTCCCGTAGACTGAATTAAGCAAGGTTGACCGGTCGTCATGTCGACGCCGCGCCCCAAGCGCACCCCATTGTTCCGCGATCGGCTGCCTGATCAAGCGCCACGGTTGAAGAGTCTGAAGAGCCTGCACCCACACCTTGTGGCGCACACGAAAGGAAATACGTATGACAGAAGTGGCCGGCTCACCCGCAGGATCGTTCGCCGATTTCGGCGTCTCGTCTCCAATCGTCGAAGCTCTTGCCGAGCGCGGAATCACCCACCCCTTCCCCATTCAGGCGCTGACGCTGCCCGTCGCCCTTCGAGGCAACGACATCATCGGTCAGGCGAAGACGGGCACCGGTAAAACCCTCGGCTTCGGCATTCCCATGTTGGAAAACGCGACCGGCCCCGACGAGGACGGCTGGGACGACCTTGCCGCGCCGGGCAAGCCCCAGGGGCTCGTCGTCCTTCCCACCCGTGAGCTGGCCAAACAGGTTGCCTCCGAGTTGCGGGCCGCGGCGGCCAAGCGCTCGCTTCGCATCGTCGAGGTGTACGGCGGCCGCGCCTATGAGCCCCAGCAGGAGTCGTTGGCCGAAGGCGCCGAGATCGTCGTCGGCACGCCGGGCCGCCTCATCGACCTGTCCAAGCACGGCTCCCTCGACCTGCGGCACGTACGTACGGCCGTCCTCGACGAGGCGGACGAAATGCTTGACCTCGGATTCCTCGAAGACGTCGAAACGATCCTGTCCAAGGTTCCTGGCAACCGCCACACGATGCTGTTCTCGGCGACGATGCCGGGGCCTGTCGTGGCCATGGCCCGCCGCTACATGTCCAAGCCGACGCACATCAGGGCCGCCGACCCCACCGACTCCAGTGCCACGGTCAAAGAGACGAGGCAGGTCGTCTACCGCTGCCACGCCCTCAACAAGTCGGAGGTCGTCGCGCGGATCCTGCAGGCGAAGGATCGCGGCCTGACCATCATCTTCACGCGCACAAAACGCACGGCCGCACGCCTGGCAGAAGAACTGACCGAACGCGGCTTCGCTGCCGGCGCTCTGCACGGTGACCTCGGCCAGGGCGCTCGGGAGCAGGCGCTACGGGCGTTCCGCAACGGCAAGGTCGACGTGCTCGTCGCCACCGACGTCGCCGCGCGCGGCATCGACGTCGACGACGTCACCCACGTGATCAACTACCAGTGCCCCGAGGATGAAAAGACCTACATCCATCGCATCGGCCGGACGGGCCGCGCCGGGAACAAGGGAACGGCCGTGACCTTCGTCGACTGGGACGACCTGACGCGCTGGGCCGTCATCAATAAGACCCTCGACCTGGGCCAGGCCGAACCGGTCGAGACGTACCACACCTCGCCCCACCTCTACACGGACCTCGACATTCCGCAGGAGGCGACCGGGCGCCTGCCGAAGGCCAAGCGCACGCGCGCCGGCCTCGACGCCGAGTACATCGAGGATCTCGGGGAAACTGGCAAGCCGCGCGCATCGTCGAAGGGCCGCGGTAAGCGAGGCAGGGGCTCGCGGGCGGCGACCTCGCGCGGCGGTTCCAACACGTCGGGCGCCAAGCGCGGCCGCGACGACCGCAAGAGCGTCAAGTCACGCGATCCCAAGCGCGGAATTAAGGACAACCCGCAGGCCGCCCCGCGCCGCACTCGCAACCGCAAGCGCATACGCCGCACCGACTCCGAGTGAGCCGCGAACGTCACGGAACGAGTACCTCCAAAAAGCAACCCGATATCAGGGCCTCATAGGCGCGCGGCGACGTTACGTTCTCGCCGAGCCGGTTGGCCTTGCCCGACCCGTGGTAGTCACTTGACCCCGTGCGCACTAGTCCGCGGCGTCGCGCCAGTTTCACCAGCTGATCGACGTCGGCGTTGTCCCTGTGGTCGATTTCCAGGCCGAATAGTCCGGCGTCGGCCAGCTCCTCGATCTGCGCGAGGCTCGCGGTGTGCCCGCGCGCGGCAGCCGTCGGATGCGCGAAGACCACCTTCCCTCCTGCAGCGTTCACCCATTCGACGACGTCGGCCGCCCGCGGCGCGTAATGTCCGACGTAGTACGGGCAGGCCGGGGTGAGGAATCGTGCGAAGGCCTCGTCGCGACTGCCCACTACGCCGAGGCCGATGAGGGCGTCGGCGATGTGCGGGCGCCCGACGGGCACCTCGGGGCCGGACAGGGCCTGCACGGCCTCCCACGTCAGCGGGTAGTCGCGCCCGATGCGTTCGACCATCTGCCTGGCGCGGCCGAGACGGGCCTGGAGCATCGTCTGGCCGTGGCGGACCAGCGCCGGGTCACGCGGATCGAAGAGGTATGCCAGCAGGTGGACCGAGATCCCGTCGATGCGCGCCGAAACTTCCATGCCGCGAACGAGCGACACCCCGGTGGCGGCCACGTGACCGGCCGCCTCGTCCCATCCCGCCACGGTGTCGTGGTCCGTCAGGCCCAGCACCGTCACCCCGGCGTCGCGGGCCTGGAACATGAGCTCGGTGGGCGTCGAGCGCCCGTCCGAGGCTGTCGTGTGCGCGTGAAGGTCGATCATGCACACACTCTAGCGCCGGCTGCGCGCCGGGCCGCGGGCGTGAGTGACCGCAAGAAGCAACTTCCCGAGCAATCGCTGCCGGGCCGCGGGCGGCTGCGCGCCGGGCCGGCAGCGAGAGCCCCGGCGATGGGTGCCTGCTGGCGGCGAGGTGACAAAATAGGGACATGACACAAGAAGAACTCCATGCGCGCGGGGCAACCCGCTCCCAGCAGCCACGCAATCAGGCCTTCAAGGACTTCATCGGCTCCGACTGGGGCCCGCGCCCGGCCGGCCCCGACCGCGGCCCTGCAGCCGACTACCTGGCCGCGCGCCACGCCAAGATATCCGAGCGCTTCCCGGGCGTGCGCCTCGTCCTGCCCGCGGGCGGCCTGAAGGTCCGCAACAACGACTGCGACTACCGCTTCCGCGCCCACTCGGCCTTCGCTCACATGACGGGCCTGGGCGCCGAGCTCGAACCCGACGCCGTGCTCGTCCTCGACCCGACGGAAACCGGCCACGAGGCCACGCTCTACTTCCACCCCCGCGCGCCGCGCTCCTCCGAGGAGTTCTACGCCGACGCGCGCCACGGCGAATTCTGGGTCGGGGCGCGCCCCTCCCTGGAGGAGATGTCCACCCTGACGGGCCTGCGCTGCCGGCCACTCGACACGCTGTCGGACGCCCTGGACAAGGACCTCGGCAAGGGCGGCGTGAGGCTCGCCGTCGTCCCCCAGTCCGACGCCGCGGTCGAGGCGACGGTCACCCACAAGCGCGAGCGCGCCGGCCTGGCCGAAGGAGCCGGCCAGCTGGATGCCCGGTTGGCCGAGGCCCTCTCCGAGATCCGGCTCATCAAGGACGCCTTCGAAATCGAGCAGATGGACAAGGCCGTCGAGGCCACGCGGCAGGGATTCGAGGCAATCATCGCCTCGCTGCCTCGCGCCGTCGGCCACCGGCGCGGCGAACGCGTCGTCGAGGGAGCCTTCGGCGCCCGGGCGCGCGAGGAGGGCAACGGCGTGGGATACGAGACCATCGCGGCGTCCGGCAACCACGCCAATACCCTCCACTGGATCGCCAACGACGGCCAGGTGCGAGCAGGCGACCTGATCCTCGTCGACGCCGGGGTCGAACTCGACTCGCTCTACACGGCTGACATCACGCGCACCCTCCCCGTCTCGGGGACGTTCACGCCGGCGCAGGCCGAGGTCTACCAGGCCGTGCTCGACGCCGCCGACCGCGCCTTCGCCAGGTCCCAGGAGCCCGGCTGCCGCTTCATCGACGTCCACGAGGCAGCCATGGAGGTCATCGCCAAGCGCCTCGAATCCTGGGGTATGCTTCCAGGGACGGCCGAGCAGTCGCTGGCTCCCGATGGCGGCCACCACCGCCGCTGGATGCCTCACGGCACCTCGCACCACCTGGGCATTGACGTGCACGACTGCGCCCAGGCGCGACGCGAGATGTACATGGATGCCAAGTTGGAGCCGGGCATGGTCTTCACAATCGAACCGGGTCTGTATTTCCGCGAGGACGACCTCAAAGTTCCCGAGCGCTTTCGCGGCATCGGCGTGCGCATTGAGGACGACGTTCTCGTCACGGCAGGGGGGACGCGGCGGCTGTCCGAGGGAATTCCGCGAACGATCCGCGACGTTCAGGAGTGGATGGCAGCTATTTCGAGGAGGTAGAGATGAAGCACAACGTCCAGACGGTCTACGCGGCGCGCCTGGCGGGGACACCCGTTTTCGACCCCATAGGAGACAGGGTCGGCACCGTTTACGACGTCGTCGTCCTCTTCAGGCTCAAAGGCGACCCTCTGGCCGTTGGTCTCGTCGTTGAGGTGGCGGGCAAGCGTCGCGTCTTCGTCCCGCTGACTCGCGTGACCTCCATCCACAACGGCCAGGTCATCACGACCGGCCTGCTCAACATCCGCCGCTTCTCCAGGCGCCCGGCCGAGACCCTGGTCCTCGCGCAGCTCCTCGAACGCCAGGTGCACATACGCGAAAGCGGCGAGGAAGCCGTCGTGGTCGACGCCGCCATCGCGCAAATCAAGCCGCGGGAATGGCAGTTGACCACGCTCTACGTGCGAACGTCGAAGAAGTCGCCGGGCGGTCAGCGTTCCTTCACCGTGCCCGTTCGCCAGGTCACGGGCCTGACGAACCCCGCGGCGTCGCAGGGCTCCGAGACCATCCTCACCCAGATCGGCGAGCTCAAGCCGGCCGACGTCGCCGACGTCCTGCGCGACCTTCCCGCCGAGCGCCGGCAGGCCGTGGCCAGCGAGCTGTCCGACGAGCGCCTGGCGGACGTCCTGGAGGAAATGGGCGACGAGGACCGCATCGAGATCCTCTCGAGCCTGGACGTCGACCGCGCCGCCGATGTCCTGGACGTCATGCAGCCCGACGACGCCGCCGACCTCGTCGGCGACCTGCCGGTCGAGCAGGCCGCCGTGCTCCTGGAGCACATGGAGCCCTCCGAGGCCCAGGACGTGCGCCGCCTGCTCGCCTACGAGCAGCGCACGGCCGGCGGCCTCATGACGACCGAGCCGATCGTCCTGCCCCCCGAAGCGACGATCGCCACGGCCCTGGCGTCGGCTCGCAGGCAGGACATCACGCCGGCGCTGTCCGCCATCATGTTCGTCTGCCGCCCGCCCCAGGAGACGCCGACGGGCCAGTTCCTGGGCGTCGTGCACATTCAGAGGGCACTGCGCGAGCCGCCGTCGGCCATGGTCGGCACCATCCTCGACACCGACGTTGAAGGCATACCTCCCATGGCGGGAATCGGCACCGTCACGCGCCTGATGGCCACCTACAATCTCACGGCCCTTCCCGTGGTCGACGACGGCGCACTCATCGGCGCGATCTCCGTCGACGACGTGCTCGACCATCTGCTTCCCGATGACTGGCGCGACGCCGACGAGGAAGTGACCGACGAAGCGGTTGAGGCGCAGCATGTCTGAGTTCGACAAGCCACTGGAGCGCGGACCGCGCCGCAGGATGCACTGGAGGCGCAACAAGGACAACGACGCCTTCGGGCGCTTCGCCGAGGCGACGGCCAGGTTCATGGGCAGCCCGAAGTTCATCCTCTACATGACGATCTTCGTCGCGGCCTGGGTCGCGGCCAACGTCCTCCTGTACCGCCTATCGCGCAATTACGCGTGGGACCCCTACCCGTTCATCCTGCTCAATCTGGCGTTCTCCACACAGGCTTCGTATTCGGCGCCCCTCATCCTCCTGGCGCAGAACCGGCAGGACGACAGGGACCGCGTCATTGCCGAGCAGGACCGCCAGCGCGCCGAGCGCAACCTCGCGGACACCGAGTACCTCACGCGTGAGATCGCCGGGTTGCGCATGGCCATGGGCGAGGTCGCCACACGTGATTACGTGCGCTCGGAGTTGCGCATGGTGCTCGAGGAATTCGACCGGGACCGCGAGGAACGTCTGGCCGAGCGCGACCGACGTATCGCCGAACTCCAGGCCGAGCTCGATGCGCTGCGATCGGCCCGGGACGACGAGGACACCGGCAGATGACACCGAGCGCTCAAAGGCGGGACTAGAGACCGTTCACGACGTTCTCCATGCCGCGCGTCGGGCACGCGATGAGCGGTGACCATTTAGGTTGAAAGAGCACGAGGAGTACCATAAACACCATGGTTACAGCCGATGAGGTACGAGCCGCCCTAGAAAGCGTCATTGATCCGGAAATCCACCGTCCCATCACCGACCTGAATATGGTCGAAGACGTCGTCGTCGACGGCGAGACGGTCTCCGTCTCCATCCTGCTGACGACGGCCGGCTGCCCCCTGCGCGACAACATCCAGGCCGACGTCGCCAAGACCGTCGGCGCCCTGGAAGGCGTCGAGCGCGTGAACGTCCGCATGGGGGCGATGAACCATGAGCAGCGTGCGGCCCTGCAGACCAAGCTGCGCGGCGGCAAGCCCGAGCGCGTCGTCCCGTTCTCCAAGCCCGGCAACCTCACGCGCGTCTACGCCGTCGCCTCCGGCAAGGGCGGCGTCGGCAAGTCCTCCGTGACGGCCAACCTCGCGGCGGCGATGTCCGCCCAGGGCCTGAAGGTCGGCCTGGTCGACGCCGACATCTTCGGCTTTTCCATCCCCCGCATGATGGGCGTGACCACCGCGCCAACGCCACTGAATGAGATGATCATCCCTCCCGTTGCGCACGGCGTGAAGACGATCTCCATCGGCATGTTCCTGCCGGATAACTCTCCGGTCGTCTGGCGCGGCCCCATGCTCCACCGCGCCCTCGAGCAGTTCTTCGCCGACGTCTTCTGGGGCGACCTCGACGTCCTGCTGCTCGACCTTCCCCCGGGCACCGGAGACATCGCCATTTCGGTGGCCCAGCTTGTGCCCAAGTCGGAGATCGTCGTCGTCACGACGCCGCAGACGGCCGCCTCTGAGGTGGCCGAGCGCGCCGGCCAGATGTCCAAGCAGACCGGCCAGCGCGTCGTCGGTGTCATTGAGAACATGTCGCACCTGGTCATGCCCGACGGCTCGCACAACGCCCTCTTCGGCTCCGGCGGCGGCCAGTTCGTGGCCGACAAGCTTTCGGAGGACCTCGGCTACGAGGTACCGCTCCTGGCCTCCATCCCCATCGAGGTCGCGCTTCGCGAGGGCGGCGACGCGGGCGTGCCCCTCGTGCTCAGCGAGGGCGATTCGCCGGCCCAAAGCCAGCTTCGCACTGTGGCCGACAGGCTCTCCCACCGCTCGCGGGGGCTCGTGGGCCTCGGCCTGGGCGTGACTCCCGTCTAGTACCATATGCCCGGGGAGGGTTGAGATGGCAGCGAATCACACTCAGGCGTGGGCCTACGTGGAGGACGCGTTCGTCGAGGACGACGTCACCGTCATGGCCAGGCACGAGGCGTCCGATTTCGGCATATCGTGCCTGAGCGCGGCCACGTGCGCCTTCATTCGCATGTTCGCCGGGGTGGCCCAGGTCAAGACGGCCGTCGAGGTCGGCACGGGAACCGGTGTATCCGGACTGAGTCTGCTTGCCAACCCGGGGCTGTCGCTCACGTCGATCGACGTCGAAAGCGAGGCCCAGCACAGCGCGCGGGAATACTTTGCGGCGGCGGGCGTGCGCAGCGGCCGCGCCAGGCTCATTCACGGGCGTAGCGCCGACCTCCTTCCGAGGCTCGCCGCCAAATCCTACGACCTCGTTCTCCTGGACGGAGACCCGCTCGAAACTCCCGGCGATGCCCAGGAGGCCCTGCGGCTGCTGAGCCCGGGAGGCATCCTCATCGTCGCGCGCGCCCTGGCGGCCGGCCGCGTGGCCGATCCCGCCCGTCGGGAGGAGGACGTCGTCGCCATGCGCAATCTGGGACGCGAACTACTTGCCTCCCCCGAACTGGAAACCTCCTTGCTTCCGGTGGGGGACGGACTCATTTTGGCGACGGTTCGCTGACGCTTGGCACCCGTGCCGACCCAGCATTCCGGCGCGCGAAAGATGTCGTTTGTCGTTAGTCGACCTTCCGACTTTCACCGCTCAACGGCTGATAGCGCCTCCTTCAAGTCCGTGACCTCGGCATCGCCGAGCTCGAGAACGAGCCTGCCACCTCCCTCGACGGGTATGCGGACGACGATTCCACGGCCCTCGCGTTCTACCTCAAGCGGGCCGTCACCGGTACGGGGCTTCATGGCAGCCATGGTGCACTCCTTCCCGCTGGCGGCGATCGCCGTCAGCACGCTTTCATTCTACAAAATACCCATGTCGATTCCCTATTGTTAAAGCGGGAAAAATGCCCGTCACGGGGCCGGAAGAATACCCGTTGACTACACGTGGCAAGAGCCTGTTCAGCCTGGTAGTGGCGCGCCCGGTGCACCCGTGGCCCGCCTGGCGCACCCGAGTCAACTCGGCGTCCCTCGGCCTTGCCGCGTCTGCCCAGTGCACCCGTGGCGCACCCGTGACCCGCTCAGCACGGCCGGGCCTGCCCCACTCACTCGGCCGAGGCGCCCGAGCGGATCTCCTCGGCGAGTCGGTGGATGCCCGTCATGACCGCCTCGACGGCCTCCTCGGCCGTGTCGACGACCGTCAGCAGTTGCGTATCACCGGGACTGATCATGCCCTCGGCGAGCATGGTCTTGTCGATCCACTCGACGAGCCCATCCCAGAACCCGTGGCCGACGAGCACGATGGGGAAAGAGGATACCTTGCCCGTCTGCACCAGCGTGATGGCCTCGAAGAGCTCGTCCATGGTGCCAAATCCCCCGGGCATGACCACAAAGCCCAGCGAGTACTTGAGGAACATGGTTTTGCGTGCGAAGAAGTAGCGAAAGTTGACACCGACGTCGACGTACTCATTGACGCCCTGCTCGAAGGGCAACTCGATGCCCAGGCCCACGGATACGCCGCCGGCCTGCTTGGCACCCCTGTTGCCCGCCTCCATGATTCCGGGGCCGCCGCCCGTGATGACACCGAAGCCCTTGGCCACGAGGAGCTCGGCGATCTGCGAGGCCAACTCGTAGTCGGCCGTTCCCGGCCGGGTGCGGGCCGAGCCAAAGATGGAGATCGACGGCGGCAGGTCGGCGAGCGCCCCAAATCCCTCGACAAATTCCGCCTGGATGCGCATGACCCTCCAGGGATCGGCCTTGAGCCAATCCGCCTTGTCGTGGCTCAGCAGGATCGCATCGGCCGTGTCATGGGGAATGTGGGAACCGCGCAGCAGCACGGAACCCCGTCGGTGGGATCGCTTGTCTGTCATGCGTATAGGCTACTCGGCGCCGCCCCGTTTGGCACTGGGGCGCGGGTCGGCTGCGGCGTCACGATCGTCTCCGGCGCGCAGGCCGCTTGGGTTGTGCCGCGTGCCGGTCGCTCCTCACACGCCGACTGCTAGCCATTGGTCGACGACTCGTGTCACGCGCTCGATCTGCTCGACGGGGCAGGCCTCGTCGTCGCGGTGGGCGAACTCCGGGGCGCCGGGACCGAAGTTGATCGCCGGGATGCCGAGCGCGGAGAAACGCGAGACGTCGGTCCACCCGAGCTTGGCGCGCGCTCGACCGGCCCCGTGGGCCTCGGCAATGGACGCGAGCCGGACGAATTCCGGGTGGTCCATCCCCGGTGCGGCGCCGGGGGCCACGTCGGCGACCGTCACCTCGTAGCCGTCGAAGAGCCCGCTGACGTAGGCGACGGCCTCCTGCGGCGATCGGTCCGGCGCGAAGCGGAAGTTGACGGCGAGCGTTGCCTCGTCCGGCACGGAGTTGAGAGTCGTACCGCCGCGCACCGAGACGGCCAGGAGTGACTCGGTGAATGCCAGGCCGCCGACCTCGCGTTCGGTGGGGTTCCAGGCGGCCAGCGTCTGCAGCGCGGGGCGAAGGGCGTGGATGGCGTTGTCGCCGAGCCACGGCCGGGCCGAGTGGGCCGCAACGCCCCGTGCCGTGACGTCCACGCGCAGCGTGCCGTTGCAGCCGCCCTCAATTGCGGCGCCGGTGGGCTCGCCCAGGACGGCGAGGTCGGCGTCGAGCCATTCGGGGTTTTCGCGGGCGATGCGGCCGAGGCCGTTGAGGTTGAATTCGACCTCCTCGTTATCGTAGAAGACCCACGTCAGGTCGGCGCGCGGTGAGGTCAACTCGGTGGCCAGGTGGAGGAAGACGGCGTCGCCGGCCTTCATGTCGACGCTGCCCCGGCCCCATATCACCTCGCCCTCGCTCGTGTGGCGCCGCTCGCCCGGGACGTTGTCGGCGATGGGGACCGTGTCGAGGTGCCCAGCCAGGAGGATGCGCACCGGGCGGCCCAGATTCGTGCGGGCCACGACGGCGTTCCCGTTGCGCATGACGTCGAGGTGCTCGCACCGGGCGAGCCGCTCCTCGACCGCACCGGCCAAGCGCGCCTCGTCTCCCGAGACCGACGGGATATCGACGAGCTTCAGGGTCAGTTCCACGGGGTCTGAGCAGTCCATGCTGCGAGTCTATCTGCCCGGGCCCGGTCACAGGTGCTTCCCGAACGATGCTTTCCAATGTCACGATCAAACGCGGCCTGGCCATCGTCTCAGGATTAGGGCGAGGCCTTCCAGGCCCGCCAAGCCCTGACACTTTCGCGTTCGACGGCGAGGGCGAGTAACGTAAAGCTATGGTTGATTTTCAGGCAGGGGAGCTCGCCGCCCAGGCCGCGGCCGTGCTGGCCGAACGCACCGGCGTCGCCTCCCACGACATCGCGCTGACACTCGGCTCCGGGTGGGGGCAGGCCGCCGACCTCATCGGCGAGGCGGTGGCCGAGGTCGACGCCAGCGACATCCCCGGATTCTCGCGCAGCGCCGTGGCCGGCCACAGCGGGACGCTGCGCTCGGTCAGGCTCGCATCGGGCCGCCACGCGCTCATCCTCGGGGCTCGCACGCACTACTACGAAGGCCGGGGCGTGGACGCCGTCGCCCACGGCGTGCGCACCGCGGCGGCGGCCGGAGCCCGCACGGCCATCCTGACGAACGGCTGCGGCAGCGTCGTCCCCGAGTGGGGTCCCGGAACGGTGGTGCTCATCCGCGACCACATCAATCTCACGGCGGCCTCTCCCCTGTCCGGCGCCAACTTCGTGGATCTGACGGACCTGTATTCGCCTCGTCTTCGCGAGATGGCCCGCCGCGAATCGGCCGACCTGCCCGAGGGCGTCTACGCCCAGTTCCCCGGCCCCCATTACGAAACTCCGGCGGAGGTGCGGATGGCCGGCATCCTCGGCGCCGACCTCGTCGGGATGTCCACGGCCCTGGAGGCCATCGCGGCCCGAGAGGCGGGAATGGAGGTCATGGGCATCTCGCTCGTGACCAATCATGCCGCGGGCATCGCCCCCGGCGGCCTCGACCACAGCGAGGTCCTCGATGCCGGGCGCGAGGCCGCCCCGCGCATCTCCGCACTTCTGGCCAGCATCATCTCCCGCATCGACAAGGAGTCTCGATGACCTACGAAGAAACCGACGTCCTACAGTGGATCGAGGACGACCCTGACGAGGCCACCCGCGCCGAGCTCAGCGCGGTCCTTACGGCGGCCCGAGCGGGGGATGGGGCGGCCGCGGCAGACCTGTCCGATCGCTTCGCCGGCTTCCTCGAGTTCGGCACGGCAGGCCTGCGCGGCGAGATGGGCGCGGGGCCGGCCCGCATGAACCGTGCCGTCGTGCGCAAGGCCGCCGCGGGCCTGACGGCCTACCTCGGCGAGCACGCCGGGCCGGACGCGCTCGTCGTCGTCGGCTACGACGCCAGGTACGGCTCCGAGGACTACGCGAAGGACACGGCCGCGATCGTTACGGCCGCGGGTATGCGCGCGATGATCATGCCGCGAGCGCTGCCCACTCCCCTGCTGGCTTACGCGGTGCGCGCCCTTGAGGCCGACGCTGGCGTCATGGTCACCGCCTCGCACAATCCGGCTCGGGACAACGGCTACAAGGTCTACCTCGGCGGCCGTTGCGCCGACAGGTGGGGCCGGGGCGTCCAGCTCATCCCGCCGGCCGACTCCGAGATTGCGGCCGCCATTGCCGCCACGGGCCCGGCGCGCGATATCCCGCTGGCCGAGGGCTACGAGGTGATCGACGAGGAGCTCATCAATTCCTACATCGAGCACTGCGTCGGCCTGGCCGGGAAGAACACGGACCTGTCCATCGTCTACACGGCCATGCACGGGGTCGGCGCCGAGGTCATGCGGCGCATCTTCGCGCAGGCCGGCTTCACCGACGTCACCGAGGTGGCCGAACAGTGCGAGCCCGACCCGGACTTCCCCACCGTCGCCTTCCCGAATCCCGAGGAGGCCGGCGCGCTCGACCTCGCCATCCGCACGGCCCAGCGCGTGGGTGCCGACATCATCATCGCCTCCGACCCCGACGCCGACCGGTGCTCCGCGGCCATTGCCTCCGGCGGCACGTGGCGCCAGCTCAGCGGCGACGAGATCGGCGCGCTGCTGGGCGAACGTCTGGCGCGCAGGGTGGCCGAGGGTGCGGGCTGGGGCGAGGAGGACGAGCCCGCCCGCCCCGTCTTCGCCAACTCCATCGTCTCCTCGCGCCTGCTGTCCAAAATCGCGGCCTCGCACGGCATCGGGCACGCCGAGACGCTCACCGGATTCAAGTGGATCGCCCGCGTGCCCGAGCTGGCCTACGGTTACGAGGAGGCGATCGGCTTCTGCGTCAACCCGGAGGTCGTTCGCGACAAGGATGGGCTTTCCACCGCGATCTTGCTCGCCTCGCTCGCCGCCGATCTCAAGCGCGAGGGCGAGGACCTCATCGGCGAGCTCAGGCGCCTGTACCGGCGCCACGGCGTCCACCTGACGGCGCCGGTGACCGTTCGCGTCGAGGACCTGCGGATCATTCCGGCGACGATGGCCAAGCTGCGCGCCCAGCCTCCGCGGCGCCTGGCCGGCTCCGACGTCGTGCGGGTCGAGGACCTTTCCGAGGGCAGCGACGACCTTCCCCCCACCGACGCGCTCGCGTGGTACACGCACGACGACGCCCGGGTCATCGTGCGGCCCTCCGGAACCGAACCCAAGGTCAAGTGCTACCTGGAGGTCCGCCAGCCGCTCGACGGCGACCTTGACGAGGCGATCGAAGCCGCGCGGCGACGCCTGGACGAGCTGTCGCGGGACGTGGCCCAGGCGCTGAGGCTCGACTGACTGAGATTCGACCGGCCGAGACTCGACCGACTCGCCGGCCCGGCTGAAGCACATCGGCCGGGCCGGCTGAAACACCCAAGCTGGGCCGGCTGTCTGCGGTCATGCCCGCCGCCCCTGGTCGTGCACGCCACTCTCAGGTCACCGCGGGTCTTTGGTCGTGCCCGCGGATCTTTGGGCCAGCCTCGCCCGCCGGCAACCTGCCTGCCGGCCGGCCCCTACAGCGTGTCGAGCACCTTCGCCGACGACGACAACCCCAGGCGGGTGGCCCCGGCGCGCAGGAGCTCGGCGGCGAACTTGCCGTCGCGAATCCCGCCGGAGGCCTTGACCTCGAGCTCGTCGCCCACCGTGGTCTTCATGAGCTCGACGGCATGGACCGATGCCCCTCCGGCCGGGTGGAAGCCCGTCGACGTCTTGACGAAGTCGGCGCCGGCAGCCCTGGCCGCCTCGCAGGCGGCGACGATCTGCTCGTCACTGAGCGCTGCGGACTCGATGATGACCTTGAGGACCGCGCCACCGGTCGCCTCGCGCACGGCGCGGATGTCGGCCTCGACCAGGTCGAAGCGGCCCGCCACGGCTTGGGCGAGGTCGATGACCATGTCGATCTCGTCGGCGCCCTCGGCCACCGAGCGCCCGGCCTCGGCGGCCTTGATCTCGCTGTGATGAGCGCCCGAGGGGAAGCCGCAGACCGCGGCCAGCTTGACGGAGCCCAAGTCGATGTCGGCGGGAAGCGGGAGCCGACTGGGAGAGACGCACACGCTGTATGCGCCGATACGCTTGGCCTCCTCGACGAGCGCGCGGACGTCGTCGTCGGTGGCCTCCGGCTTGAGGAGCGTGTGGTCGATCAGTGCGGCGACCTCGTCGCGTGAATATCCCATCGTCTGCCTTTCTCATCTGTGGCTGCCCGTGGCACGCCGCCCGGGCCAGAGCGCCACGTCATGCGGCGCCAATCCTATCGAGCACGACGGATCCTGCCGCAGCCACGTCGCCCGCCATAGCCGGCTTTCCAGCAGCACCGGCCGCGCCATCAATGAGCAGCGTCCCCTCCAGGGCCTCAATGGCCCGCTCGAAGCGCTCCGGCTCGTCGGTGTGCAGCGTCAGCAGCCTCTGCCCCTTGGCCACGCGCTCGCCGGGCTTGGCGAAGATCTCGATGCCCGCGCCCGCCTGGACGGCATCCTCCTTGCGCGCCCGCCCGGCGCCGAGCCGCCACGAGGCGACGCCGACCTTCAGCGCGTCGAGGTCGGCGAGCACGCCGTCACGCTCGGCCCGCACGTCATGCGTGTGGAGCGCCCGAGGTAGCGGCGCGTCGGGATCCCCGTGCTGCTCGCGGATCATCCGTCGCCACACGTCCATGGCCCGCCCGTCACTCAGTGCCGGCGCGGGGTCGGCGTCAACGCCAGCAGCCTCAAGCATTTCGCGCGCCAGGGCAACGGTCAGCTCGACGACGTCGGCAGGCCCGCCTCCGGCCAGGACCTCGACGGACTCGCGCACCTCCAGGGCATTGCCCACGGTCAGCCCGAGCGGCACGGACATGTCGGTCAGCAGCCCGACGGTCCGCACCCCGGCGTCGGAGCCGAGGTCGACCATCGTGCGCGCCAGCTCGCGCGCCGCCTCGACCGTCTTCATGAAGGCGCCCGATCCTACCTTCACGTCGAGCACGAGCGCGCCCGTACCCTCCGCGATCTTCTTGCTCATGATCGACGAGGCGATGAGGGGGATGCAGTCGACCGTCGACGTCGTGTCTCGCAGCGCGTAGAGCTTGCGGTCGGCCGGGGCGAGGGACTCGCCCGCCGCGCAGATGACGGCGCCCGAGCCCTGGCCCAGCTGCCGGCGCATCTGGTCGTTGGTCATCGACGCCCGCCACCCCGCGATCGACTCGAGCTTGTCGAGCGTGCCGCCCGTGTGCCCGAGCCCCCTGCCCGACAGCTGCGGGACGGCCACGCCGAAGGCGGCCACGAGCGGGGCGAGCGGCAGCGTGATCTTGTCGCCCACTCCCCCGGTCGAATGCTTATCGACCGTCGGCCGCCCGAGGCCGGAAAAGTCCATCCGCTCGCCGGAGTCGATCATGGCGCTGGTCCAGCGCGCGATCTCCGCCCGGTCCATCCCGTTGAGGAAGATGGCCATGGCCAGGGCACTCATCTGCTCGTCGGCCACCGCGCCTCGCGTGTAGGCGTCAATCACCCAGTCGATCTGGGCGTCGGCGAGCCTGCCGCCATCGCGCTTGGTACGGATGACATCGACCGCGTCAAACATCGCTCCACCCTTCCGCATTCCTCGCACCGGCCGGGCCGCCAGCCGGACCGGCCGACGTTACTGCCTGGCCAGCCGAATTCCCACCGGCCGGACCGCCCGCCACGCTCCCGCGCACCGGACTGCCAGCCACGCTCCCGCGCGCCACGCCGCCGCCTACACTCCCACCGACCGAGTGCCGCTTAGCCGCCGGGTTCTCCACTCCAGCCAGGTCGCCCGCCGCGAAGGAATGCGGCAGGACCTGCTCCATGGTCATGACCCCCTGCGGCATGTCGAGGAGCAGATCCTCGTGGGCGTGCTCGGACAGGAGCTGCCGACACCGCCCGCACGGGACGATGCGCTCGCCATCCGCGTTGACGCACACGAAGGCGACGAGCCTGCCGCCGCCGCCACGCACGAGGTCGGAGACGAGCCCGCACTCGGCGCACAGCGTCACACCGTAGCCGGCGTTCTCGACATTGCAGCCGGAGACCCAGCGGCCGTCGTCGACAATGGCCGCCGCGCCCACCGGATAGCCCGAGTAAGGCACGTAGGCCCGCTCCATCGCCTCAATGGCGAGGCCGCGAAGCCGCATCCAGGTGGCGTCGTCCATGGCTCCTCGTCCGTCCATGGCTCACCCCTCGTAGGGTGTGTTCTCCGCCGCCGGCGGGCGGGAACGCCCGACGAAGCCCGCGACCGCGAGAATCGTGATGACGTAGGGCAGCATGCTGAAGTAGCCCGCCAGGGCGCTACCGGCGTCCAGGCTCTTGAGCAGCGTGGCCATTGCCTCCGACAGTCCGAAGACGAGGGCCGCGCCCACCGCGCCGATGGGATGCCACCGGCCCAGGATCATGGCCGCCAGCGCAATGTACCCCCGCCCGGCCGACATGTTCTCGTTGAAGCTCTGCCCGACACTCGCCCCAATGGTCAGGAAGGCGCCGCCGAGGCCCGCAATGGCCCCCGAAAGCATCGTATTGAGGAAGCGGGTGCGCCGCACATCGATGCCGACGGTCGCCGCGGCCTTGGGATGCTCGCCGCACGCCCTCAGGCGCAGGCCCCAGCGCGAGCGGAAGAGGTAGACCGTCAGGAAGGCGACGAGCGCGTACATGAAGTACGTCAACAGCGTCTGCTTGAACAGGATCGGCCCGATGATGGGGATGTCCGCCAGCAGCGGGATCCGGATATTGCGCAGGTGCACTGCCGAAGAGTTCAGCCCTGATCCACCTTCCAGCTTGGCCTGGAAGAAGAAGGAGGTCAGTCCCAGAGCCAGGACGTTGAGGACGACGCCGATGATGATCTGGTCGATGTTGTACTTGATCGCGAAGAAGGCCAGGAGCGAACCGAGCAGGGCGCCGGCCGCCGGAGCGGCGGCGAGCCCGAGCGTGACGCTCTTCGTCGCCGAGGCCACGACCACGCCGGCGAAGGCACCGACGAGCAGCTGGCCCTCGATCGCGATGTTGACGACACCGACCCGCTCGGAGACGATGCCGGCCATCGAGCCGTAGATCATTGGCACGGCCAAGACGAGGCCGCCGGCGAGCGTAGCCGTCAGCGTCACGTTGGCCCTCGAGTCGGCGCCGTACCACGTGAGGATGCCCAGGGCGATCGAAGCACCGGCGACGAAGGCCGACAGCGCCGAGATCTTCATGCGCATCCACACGCGATAGAAGGCGTGGACCGTGGCCAGGGCGCAGAGCACGGCGAGCGTCAGGCATAGCACGCGGGCGTCGACGTAGAAGAGATCGAACTTGACGAGCGCGCGGGCCCTCTCCCCTCCCCCGGCGTTCAGGTCGTACTTAGTCTGGCCCTCGGCGCTGGCCGCGAAGAAAACGAGCAGCACTGTCACGAGCTGGAAGATGAGGGGGAACTTCAGGCTCACGCGCGTGATGACGCCCGCGGCCTGGGCCGAGGAGGCAATCTCATCGGCGTCCTGAAGCCTTTCGGGCCTGGCCGCCAGGGACTCCTCGTCGGTCCCGGCCGGGTCGCCCGCGCCGAGCTCGCCACGGCCCGCGCCGACGCGGGCGGCGTAGAACACCAGGAGACCGGCAGCCGCCTGGCACGCCAGGAATACGGCGAGCCAGATGGTCGACGGCGTACCCTCGGCCCACCGGGACAGGAGCAGGGCGAGGACCGCGATCGCCTGGCAGGAGAAGGCGCCAAGCAGCCTCGCGGGAGCCGGCCCCGACGGCGGCCGCCCCCGATAGGCGGCACGGCGGAAGAGGTAGATCACCGCGCCTTCTGCCACGAGGGCAGCGACGAGCCACGGTGTGGACAGGGCGCCGTCGGTGGCGAAGAACATGTGGGCCGCGCCGAGCACCAGGGCCTGGAAGACCACCGATGCCGCGAATTCCAGCGAGCCGTGTGCGCCACGCACCCTCGTGGTTGCAGAGGTGATCGTTGCGCTCATGCCGCCACCTTCTTTTCGCTGTGAAGGGAAACATACTTGCGAATGCTCAGGCCGTCAGGCTTGGGCAGCCTGAACATCCACCTGACGAGCGCGGGCGCCGCGATGAGGAGGACGATGACCGCCTGAAGAATGAGAACCATGTCGATGGGCACATGCGCGGAGATCTGCATCTTCGACCCGCCGGCGCGGAAGGCGCCGAAGAGGAGTCCGGCCGCTATCGTCCCTCCGGGCCTATTGCGGCCCAGGAGCGCCACCGTGATGGCGTCGAAGCCGAGCGTGCCGTCGAACTGAGCAGTCAGCGCCTTGACGTCGCTGGAGATGGTCACGCCTCCGGCCAGGCCGCACAGCGCACCGGACAGCGCCATCGTCAGTGCCGTGACCTTGCCGATAGACATGCCGGCCGTGCGGGCCGCGTTCGGATTGGCCCCCACGGCGCGAAGCTCGTAGCCCCACGTCGAGCGCTCGAGGAGCCACCATACGGCGAGCGCCGCCAAGAGGGCGACGATGATGCCCGCGTCGATCTTGTACGGATTGGGCATGCCCGGCAGCTCGGCATTCTCAGCGATGAACGGCGACTTCGGCTCGTTGGAACCCGGACGCTGGAAGGCGTCGTAGCGCAGGAGCTGGGCAATGAGCAGGCCGGCAATCGAGTTGAGCATGATCGTGACGATGACCTCGTTGGCGCCCGTCGTCGCCTTGAGATAGCCGGCAATGAAGCCGTAGAGACCGCCGGCGACGATGGATGCCGCCAGGCAGGCGAGCAGGTGTACATATGGGGGCAAATCATACGAGAAGCCGACCCAGGCGGCGGCGATACCACCCATGATGACCTGGCCCTTGCCACCGATGTTGAACAGGCCGGCGCGGAAGCCTACGGCCAAGCCGAGCCCGGCAACGATGAGCGGCACACCGGAAAACACCGACTCGGTCAGCGGAGCGATACGGCGCTCGGGAGTGTGGCCCTTCCAGTCGTAGATAGCGCCCTTGAACATTGCCCTGTACCCCTCGATGGGGCTGACTCCGGCGATCCGCATGAGGACGACGCCGATGAGCAGGGAGATGGCCATGGCCAGGAAAATGAGGAGGAACTGCGAGCGGACGGCGCGGTGGAACACCGCCATGACCCAGCGCAGTGGGCCGACGTTCACGGGTGGGCCGAGCGCGCCATCCGCGGGCGTCCCGCCGGGGCCATCGCCCCCGTCTGCCGGCCGAGGCTCGTCGCCCGCACCGCCCAAGCCCGGCGCCTGCGCCGGGGCACGGTCTTCCGGCGCGTCGGAGGCGTCCTTGACCGGCTCACCAGGCAAACCGTTGTCACTCACCCTGTTCTCCTTCCTCACCGCGAGAGCCGGAACCCGCCTCTGCCACCTCGATCGCGCCCGCGGACGGGGCGAAGCGCGTGGGATCCCCCGCGCCCGCCACGTCGCCGGGGCGCACCGCCTCCACCTCCGGGGCAGCCGCGGCGTCACCGGACTCCTCGGCGGCCCGGAAGGCCTCGTCCTGCGGAACGCCTGCCATCATGAGCCCGAGGACGCTGCGCGGCGTGTCCGACGGGACGACGCCAAGCACCTGACCCTTGTACATGACGGCAATCCGGTCCGACAGCGCGACGATCTCGTCGAGCTCGGAGGACACGAGCAGCACGGGCGTGCCGCGGTCGCGCTCGGCGACGATGCGCTTGTGAATGAATTCGATGGAGCCGACGTCGACCCCGCGCGTGGGCTGGTTGACGACGAGCAGCGACAACTCGCGCGATAGCTCACGAGCGACGACGACCTTCTGCTGGTTGCCGCCCGACAGGGCCGAGATCGGGTCGGTCACCGCCGACAGGCGCACGTCGAACTCCTCGACGAGTTCCTTCGCGTTGGACGTGACCTTCGACGGCGACAGCGCCGGGCCCTTGGCGAACGGCGCGTTGCGGTAGCGGTTGAGCACGAGGTTCTCCGCCACGGAGAACGTGGCGACCATCCCGTCCGTCGAACGATCCTCCGGCACGAAGCCGATGCCGCCGTCGATGTGGTGGCGAACGCTATGCCTCGTCACGTCCTTACCCTCCAGGAGCACCGCGCCGGAGTCGGGCTGTGTCAATCCCATGACGACCTCGGCGAGCTCCGTCTGGCCGTTGCCCTGAACGCCGGCCACGCCCAGGATCTCGCCCTTGCGCACCTGGAGGTCGACGTGGACGAGCAGCGGCGTGCCCGCGGGCGAGACGAGGGAGACGTCGCCGAGTTGCAGGCCGGCCGCGCCCGGCGTGGCCTCCTCCTTCTCCACGCGGAGCATGACGGGCCGGCCGACCATCATGGTCGCCAGTTCCTCGCGCGAGGAGGTCGGCGATGCCTGGCCCACGACCTTGCCGCGCCGGATGACGGTGATCTTATCGGCCACCGCCTGGACCTCGCGCAGCTTGTGCGTGATGAAGATGATCGACGTGCCCGCGGCTGCCAACTCGCGCATGACCTTCATGAGCTCGTCGGTCTCCTGCGGCGTCAGGACGGCCGTGGGCTCGTCGAGGATGAGGACCTCGACGCCCCGGGACAGTGCCTTGACGATCTCCACCTGCTGCTGGACGCCAACGGAAAGGTCCTCGATCTTCGCGTCGGGGTCCAGGGAGAAGCCGAACCTCTTGGACACGTCGCGCACGATCTGCCGTGCGCGGTCCCGCTTGATGAGGCGAGTCGGGCCGGTCGGTTCGTACCCGAGGCACACGGACTCGGCCACCGTGAAGACGGGCACCAGCATGAAGTGCTGGTGGACCATGCCGATCCCTGCCTCGACGGCGTGGGCGGCCGACGTGAAGCGCACCGGCCTGCCGTCCAGCAGGATCTCGCCCTCGTCGGCGCCGTAGAGGCCGAAGAGCACGTTCATGAGGGTGGACTTGCCGGCGCCGTTCTCGCCGAGCAATGCGTGTATTTCACCGGGTTCGACGGTGAGGTCTATGTGGTCGTTGGCCACGAAGGAGCCGAATCTTTTCGTGATGCCCCGCAGCTGAAGGTGCACGTGCGTCTGCCTTTCATGCGCCCGGGCTCGCTCCCGGGCGTGAGGTGAGGCCGGCCCGATTGTCCGGACCGGCCTCACTCGCCTACTCCTTGACCTTGAAGGCGCTCTCGGATTCGACGACAGTCTTGCCGTCGATGATCTCCTGCTTGATCGCGTCGAGCTCGGCCTGCAGACCCTCGGGAAGCTGCGCCTCGAAATCGTGGAAGGGAGCCAGCGAGACGCCGTCGTTCTCGAGGGTGCCGACGTACTGCGTCTTATCGAACTTGCCCTCGGAGCCGGCCTTGATGGTCTCGAACACGGAAACCTTGATGCCCTTCTGCACCGACGTGAGGATGATGTCCTTGTACTCGGGCGCGGACTCGTACCAGTCGCTGTCGACGCCGACGATCATGATGCCACCGTTTTGCTTGGCGTATGCTGCGGCGCCCAGGCCCACGGGGCCGGCCACGGGCATGATGACGTCCGCGCCCTGCTCGGCGAGCTCCCTCGCGGCGTCCGTGCCCTTGCTCTTATCGTCGAAGGTCTCCGTGAAGGTTCCCTGCTGCTTTTCCTTGTCCCAGCCCAGGACCTCGACATTGGCGCCCTTGTCCTGGTTGTAGCGGGCGACGCCGTCGGCGAACCCGTCCATGAAGATGGTGACCGTGGGAAGGTTGATGCCGCCGAACGTGCCCACCTTGCCCGTCTTGCTATTGGCCGCGGCGGCGTAGCCGGCCAGGTAGGCGGACTCGTGGGTGTTGAAGACGAGGGCGCGCTCGTTGTCGAGCTGATCCTCGAAGGAGGAATCGACCAGGGCGTAGTCGATATCCGTGTTCTCCTTGGCCGAGCTCGCGATGGCGTCGTTGAGCTTGAAGCCGACGCCGATGATCAGGTTGCAGTTTTCGCCGACCATACCTTCGACATTGCGAGTGAAGTCCGAATCCGTTTTCGATTCGGCGGTCTTGACGTTGATGCCGAGTTCCTTTTCGGCCTGGTCCAGACCTTCCTTGGCCGACTGGTTGAAGGACTTGTCATCCCACCCTCCGGCGTCGGAGATGAGGCACGCGGTGTAGTCGGATCCGGATGAGTTGCTGGAGTTTCCCGACCCGCAGGCGCCCAGCGACAGTGCTGTAACACCGAGAATCGCAGCAAACTTTGTTCTTTTCACGCTTTCTCCTGTGTGCGATACGCGTCATTTCCGACGCTGTTGAATGTATCTCCAGTCTACGTTCACCGGAGCCATTTCCAGAAACTATACGACAGGCCAATCTCGCTCAATTTCGGGGCCGCAGCGCGAAACGTGCGACCCTGCGCGCGCGGGCTTTTCCGGGCGCGCACGTGTCTGGCCCAAAAGTCCCACGTCGCGGTTCCGTGCAGGCTGGCGCGGACCGAATCTATCCGGCTCTTTCCGACGCGCACCAAACCTGAGACCCTCAGGCCGGTCGCCCGTCCAGAGCATGACGCCCGCCGCACGAATCTTCCCGGCGCGACCCTCGTCTATCCAGCTCTATCCGGCGCGGGCCGGCGCGGCATCGGCCGCCGACCCCGGCCCGTCCGAAGGCGTCAGGCCAGGTCGGACAGTCCGCTGGCGGGCAGGGAGTCGACCGCGCCCTTGACCTGCTGGGCAGCCTGCCGCGTGGTCACGAGCAGCACGTCGTCCATGTCGACGACGACGGCGTCCGGAATGCCGACGATGGCAATGGGCTTGCGCCCCGCATAGACGAGCGCACCCGGTGAGGACTGCGCGATCACCGGCTGGCGGCTCGCCCCCGGGACGACCTGGGCCGTGCGGGCATCCTCGTCGATGACCTCGGCGAGCGAGTCGTAGTCGCCAATGTCCGACCATCCCATTTCCACCGGGACGACGGCGATTCCGCCCTCGCGCGCCAGGGGTTCGGCGACGGCCGTGTCGATGACGAGGGACTGCATGCCGGCCCAGTGCCGGGAGACGACGGCCTCGCGCTGTGGACCGTCCCACGCATCGGCGATCTCGCGCAGCGGCCAGGCGAGCTCGGGGTGGAACCGCTCGAGTGCGTCCATGAGGACGGAGGCCTTGGCCACGAACATTCCCGCGTTCCACAGGTAGTCGCCCGTCGCCAGGTAGGAGGCTGCGGTTGCCTCGTCGGGCTTTTCGACGAAGGCCGCGGCGAGCCGTGCCACGGGCGCCGCCGGCTCCCGCGAGGGCTCGAGGTCCGTGGCGAGGTCCTCGTCGGAATGCTGGGGGGTGGGGCCCGGCCAGCCGCCGTCCTCGCCCATCGCTCCGGTGGTGTGGGAATCGGTGAAGAGGGCCTGGTCAGTAGCGTCCCACTCGCCGTCGGCCGCGTTCCACTCGTCGCCGGCCGCGTTCCACTCGTCGACTGCCTGGCTCACGTACGGGTTGTAGCCGAAGGCCACGCCGATCAGGTGCCCCCGATCGTCGAAGAACTCGGCCGGCGGGGGCGTTTCCACCGCGTATTCGGGTTCGCTCTCGAAGGAGGCCTGCGGCCCCGCCTGGCCAAATGGCTCGACGTCGCCACCGAGGCCGGTGCCGACCTGCGAGTGCCCACTTGCCCCGAACAGGCTGGGCTCGGGCAGATCGAGCTCGCCGCTGGCCTCGATGTACCCGTAGGCCGTGGACGGACCGTCCGGCGTGATGCCAATCGTGGCCACGTAGCCGGCCTCGGCCGCGGCAATGGCGGTGCGGACAGCGGCGCGGAAGGCCTCCTCGTCGGCGATGAGGTGATCGGCCGCAAAGGACCCGATGACGGCGTCACGGTCCCGCGCGGCCGCGATCGCTGCCACAAGGCCAATGGCCCCCATCGTTCCCCGCGGTTGGGGCTCGACGACGATCTGGGCCCGCGGCACCTGCCAGGCGACCGCGTCGGCGTTGTGCGCACCCGTGACGACGGTGACCTCGTCGGCGAGATCTCCAAGCCGGTCGACGGTCTGCTGGAGCAGGCTGCGCCCCGCCCCCGTCAGATCCGAGAGGAACTTGGGGTGGCCCTTTCGGGAAAGCGGCCATAGCCTAGTGCCCGCCCCACCCGCCGGGATGATCGCATGGAAGGACATATTCACTCCTGTCCCGCGGCGCGCCGAACGCCGTCCTGGTAGTCGTCTTGTGCTTCGAGTGCTTTTTCAATGGCCTTGAGGGCCTTACGTTCCGTTCGCTCCATGCGACGCCGGGCAAGGTTGCCGGCCAGGCCGCCCCACCGAGGCCCGTCGTCCGCCATGTCGCCGATCCGCAGGTGGCCCCCTCCGGAGCCGGACGCATCACGCGAGCCGGACACATCACGCGAGCCGGGCATGTCGGGGTCTGGGCCCGGCTCGCCAGTCACACCCGCTCGGCCCGACATTTCGCCCCCGCTCGCCTCGCCCGGCAGGTCGCGGTAGTAGGCGGCCAGGCCCTGCGTGCCCTCCTCGGGAAGCACGCCTCCGTTCAGGGGATCGTGGGGCCAGGCAAGCGTGCGGGGATCGGACAGCGTGACGAAGTTGGGTGAAGCTTTGGCGTGAACCTCACCGGGAGCCAGAGGCACGTAGGGAGCCGGAGGGTTGGCCATGTACGCGGCGCTCATGAGGAAGACACGGGTGGCGAGATTGAGCCAGAGCAGTATTGTGGCCAGGGCCGCGAACGAGGCGAGGAGCGCGTTGCCCGAAACCGAGCCGAGCAGAGAGGTGCCGGCCAGGCGAAGGATGGTCAAGGCCAGGCTCGCGAGCAGGGCGCCGGCCACGAGGTCGCGCCGCGGCACGCGAACCGCCGACATGACGCGGATGAGGAAGACGACGACGAGCGCGTCAATCCCGAACGAGGCGAGCAGACCGGCGCCCCGCACGAGCGTGCCAGCGGCCGTCCCCTCGACGCCCACGGCGGCCAGGATCGTCCGTCCAGCCGAGGCGCTCACGAGCGTCAGCAGCGCGGAGGCGACGATGCCCGCGGCCAGCACGACGAAGCCACCCAGGGCCCGCACCCTGACCATGGCCACGTTCTGCCTGAGCGTCGTAATGCCGAAGACAGCCCGGACCGAGGAGGCCAGCGCCTGCATGACGGATGTGGACGTCCACAGGAGCACAGGCACCGCGATGACGGTGGCGGGTGTGATGGCCGAATCCAGGACCAGCGCGTCGGCACTGATGAGGCCGTGGCCGCTGTCGTCTTGGAGCAGGCCAGGCAGGGCCGAGTTGATGCCATCGACCACGGAACCGCGCAGCGCCTCATTCCCGCCGAGCAACCGCATGAACACCGTCCACGCGATCGTCAGCGCCGCCGCGATGGAAAAGAGGCCGGCGTAGGCGACGCCGCCCGACAGCAGGCCGCCGCGCACCGCGGCATACCGCATGAGCGCGCGCACGATCCGCACGTGCTTGGCCCTCGCGATCGCGGCTGCCATCGCTCCGGCCTCGCGTCCGTTTTGGCCGTCGGCCCTCCCGTTTTGGCCGTCGACCCTCCCGGAACTCCGGGGGGACGTCCCAGGGCCCCGGCGTGACGTCCCAGCACTCTCGCGCGCCTTGCCGGCGTCCGCGTTCGACTGCGCGACGTCGCGTGACCTCCTGTGTCGGCCGGCAGAGTCGTCGCTCGCCCGCGCCCCCGTGTCACCGGCGCGAGCCACCACCGCCTGGCCCTCGCTCGCCTCGTGGCGTGCCTGCACCCGGCGGCCACGCCAAGCGCGCGCTCGCCGCTCGTTGCCACGCCCCTGCCCCTCGTCGCCGTGAGCCGGCCCGCTCGCGGCCAGTCGGCCGAGCGACTCGAAGCGCCCGCGCGGAAGCTGGCCCGCAGGGGCCACGGGGGATGCCCCAGCCGGTGGCCGGCGGGCAACACGATCCGAAATGCTCGCCATGCCGCGCCTAGATGTCGTAGTCGACGACCAGGGGCGCATGGTCGGAAAAGCGGGCGTCGTAGGATTCGGCCCGGTCGATGCGATAGTTTGTCGCCTTTGCCGCGAGCGCCGCGTCGGTCATGTGGTAGTCGATCCTCCAGCCGACATCGTTGGCGAAGGCCTTGCCGCGCTGAGACCACCACGTGTAAGGCCCCTGGGAATCGGGGTCGAGCGCCCGCTGCACGTCGGCGAAGCCCATGGGACCGAACCACCGCTCGAGGTAGGCGATCTCGGGGTCGAGGACGCCCGAGGTCCTGTTGTGGTTCGGCTTCCAGTTCTTGATGTCCAGCGGAGAGCGCACGATATTGAAGTCGCCGGCGACGAGCACGTGGCCGGGCTGCGATGCCAGGGCGGAAAGGCGCTCGGTGACGGCGTCCAGATGATGGTACTTGAGCGCCATCTTCTCCTCGCTCGCCGCGTCGCCCGAGTGGAGGTAGGCAGAGGTGACGAGCAGGTCGAATTCGGGAAGCTCGACTTCGAGCCAGCGGCCCGTGCTGGCGGGGTGCTCGTCGCCGTCAACGCCGCGGCGGATGTGACCGACCTCGATACCCTCGCGCACGGCCACGGTGACCCCCGCGCGGCCCTTGATCTCGCAGACCTCGCTATGCACGGCGTACCCCTCGCCGATGAGGGGCGGCACCAGCTCGCCGGGAGCGCGGACCTCCTGGAGGAGGAGCACATCGGCGTCGGCCGAGGCGATCCACTCCCCCATGCCCTTGCGGGCGGCGGCTCGTATGCCGTTGACATTGCAGGTCGCGATTCGCATAGATGCCTTTCGTCTTGCGTATTGTCCCGGAGCCGGCGCGGGTCGAAGCACGTCGGCGCGCCCGCGCCACGTCGCTGCGGCGCCAGCACAGCCTGACACATCCCCGAGCCAGGCTCCTCCGGCCTCCCCGGTCAAGCTTAACGGCTCGCCCGATCAAGCTTAATGGCTTGGCGCATTCGAAGCCTAAGACTTCAAGCTGAAGGGCTCGCGGCAGGCAACGCTAGCGGCGGCCGGCGCCGCGATCCGGATGGCGCGTATAGCGAGACGCGCGTTCGAGGCCCGCCGAACCTCGGGGCCGCACTGGCCCCGAGCGTCTTGTACCGGTGGTCCCGGTTAGCCTGCGGCCCCGCGCTCGGCAATGTCAACGACATTGGCGACGAGCATCGCCCGCGTCATCGGGCCGACGCCGCCGGGGTTGGGTGAGATCCACGAGGCCACCTCGCGCACGCCGGGGTCGACATCGCCGACGATCCTGGACTTGCCGGACTCCCCCGCGACCCGCGAGACGCCGACGTCGACGACGACGGCCCCGGGCTTGACCCACTCGGCCTTGACGAGGTGGGCGCTGCCGACCGCCGCCACGACGATGTCCGCGCGCCGCACGACCTCGGGCAGGTCTCGGGTGCGGGTGTGGCAGTTGGTGACCGTGGCGTCCACGCCGCGACGGGACAGGAGAAGGCCAATGGAGCGGCCGACCGTCACGCCGCGGCCAATGACGACGACCTCGCGCCCGGCGATCTCGATGCCGTTGCGCGTGAGCAACTCGATGATCCCTGCCGGCGTGCACGGCAGGGGCGTGTCGATCGTCCCGCCCAGCGAGAGCACGAGCCGCCCGAGGTTGACCGGGTGCAGGCCGTCGGCGTCTTTGGCCGGGTCGACCGCCTCGAGCAGGGCGTTGGTGTTCACGCCGGCGGGCAGGGGAAGCTGGACGATGTACCCCGTGCAGGCCCGGTCGGCGTTGAGATCATCGATCGCGCGGAGGATATCGGCCTGCGTGGCACTGGCCGGCAGGTCGGCGCGCACCGAGGCTATGCCGACCTCGGCGCAGTCCCGGTGCTTGCCGGCCACGTAGGAGACGGAGCCCGGATCCTCGCCGACCAGGACCGTTCCGAGGCCGGGCGTGGCGTCGAGCTTTGCCACGCGTTCGGCCAGTTCGGACTTGATGGTCGCGGCGGTCGCCTTGCCGTCGAGGATCTGGGCCGTCATGTCAGTCTCCCGTCTGATTGATGCGCTCGTACATTGGGAAGGCCTCGGTCAGCCGCCCAACTCGAGCTCTCAGCGCGTCGACATCGGCGGCTCGCGTCAGGGCCGCCGCGATGATGTCGGCGACCTCCTCGAATTCTTGCGCACCGAATCCGCGGGTGGCAAGGGCGGGCGTTCCAATGCGCAGGCCGGACGTGACCGCCGCCGGCCGCGGGTCCCAGGGCACGGCGTTGCGGTTGACGGTGATGCCGACCTCGTGCAGGAGGTTCTCGGCCTGCTTGCCGTCCATGTCGGCGTCGCGCAGGTCAACGAGGACGAGGTGGACGTCGGTGCCGCCGGTGACGAGGCTGATTCCGGCGTCGGCCACGTCCTTGGCGAGCAGGCGCTCGGCCAGGATCTTCGCGCCCTGAAGGGTCCGGCGCTGGCGGTCGGCGAATTCCTCGCTCGCGGCGAGCTTGAGGGCCACGGCCTTCGCGGCGACCGCGTGCATGAGCGGGCCGCCCTGCTGCCCCGGGAAGACCGCCGAGTTGAGCTTCTTGCCGAAGGTCTGCGCGTCACGGGAAAGGATCATGCCCGAGCGGGGGCCGCCGAGCGTCTTGTGGATCGTCGTCGTCACGACATCGGAGTGCGGCACGGGGTTGGGGTGCAGGCCCGCCGCCACGAGCCCGGCGAAGTGGGCCATGTCCGTCCACAGGTAGGCGCCGACCTCGTCGGCGATCTGGCGGAAGGCCTCGAAGTCCAGGTGCCTCGGGTAGGCCGACCAGCCGGCGATGATCATCTTCGGGCGTGTGGCCAGGGCCTTTTCGCGCACGATGTCCATGTTGATCCTGAACGTGTCGGGATCGAGCCCGTAGGCGACCATCGTGTGGTTCTTGCCCGAAAAGTTCAGGCGCATGCCGTGGGTGAGGTGGCCGCCGTGGGCGAGCTCCAGGCCCATGATCGTGTCGCCGGGCGAAACCAGCGCGTGGTAGATGGAGGCGTTGGCCTGGGCGCCTGAGTGGGGCTGGACGTTGGCGTAGTCGGCGCCAAAGAGGCTCTTGGCCCGTTCGATGGCCAGGTTCTCCGCCTTGTCAACGGCCTCGCAGCCGCCGTAGTAGCGACGGCCCGGATATCCTTCGGCGTACTTATTGGTCAGCACGGAGCCCTGTGCCTGGAGTACGGCGTAGGGAACGAAGTTCTCCGACGCGATCATCTCCAGCACGTCACGCTGGCGCCCGAGTTCCTCGTCGAGAACCGCGGCGATTTCCGGATCGACGGCCGAAATGGGCTGCTCGTGCGATGCTTCCATAGTCATTCCTCCTGGTGACGTAGGCAAATCCAATTCAGGGTAAAGTACTGCGATTCGGCCGTGCAATTAACGCCCCAGCGGCGGACAGCTCGCGACTCACGTACCGCATGTGCCAGCCCCGCGGCCACCCCTATCGGCCTTAGGGCCCAATCGGCCGTCCGGGCCATCACGTTCAGGGCCCTGTCCACCGTCCGGACCATCGCCTTCAAGGCCCGGCCCGGCCTTGGCGCGGACGCCGCCACCCACCTCAGCGCGCCCGTCGGATTCGATGATGGCACTCGCCACCGCAACGGGACCGTCGTGGCTGAGGCTCACGTGCATGCGCACCGGCCCCAGGCTCCCGGCCAGCATCTCGGCCACCCGGCCGTGCACCGCGAGCCGGGGACGGTGCCATGCGTCGGCCACGACCTCGACCTCGTGCCATGCCATGTCCGGCAGCACGGGCTCGCTGCCCCACAGCGCGGCGCTCCACGCCTTGACGAAGGCCTCTTTGGCGGCCCAGCGCACCGCCAGATGCTCGGCCTCGTCGGAGCGGGCCGAGCCCGGAGCGGCGTGGGCGAGGGCGCGCGCTCGCGCCTGCCGCCTCTCGCGAGCCGTGAAGACTCGCGAGAACGCCGTTCCGGGCTCGGCCAATTGCTCCGCGAAGGAGGCCACATCGACGACGTCGATGCCGGTCCCCAGGATCATCGCGCCTCGGGGTAGAACCCGTCGGCTCCCAGGCGCGCATTCTCGTCGAGGAGCATGGCCGCCTCGCTGGCATGCGCATCGCCGGTGAAGCGGCGATCCTTGATCGACTCGTAGAGGCTCGCCCGGCCCATCATGGCGCGCTCGAAGCGAACCGTGCCCGCGCGCAGGCGCTCGTCGGCCCGCTCGCGCCACTCGTCGGCGGCCTCGGCACCATCGGCCCGCTCGATCGCGGCCTCGAAGGCCGCCGGCGAGACGAGGGCCAATAGGGCGGCCACGTGCCCGAAGCCGAGCGAGGACATGAGGGCCGCCTTGACGCCCTCGTGCTGGAACGGACTGCGCAGCCAGACGAGGAAGTCGTCGTCCTCGAAGACCGGGTCGAGGCAGTCGAGCGCCATGTTGCCCGGGATGAGGCCGCTGGCGAAGACCTGGGCCAGGCCGGCCATCTGGAACAGCGCGGCGCCGCCCTTGGAGTGACCCGTCAGCGTCTTCTGCGAGATGACGTACAGCGGGTTGCCCTCGGTCCGTCCCAGTGCCCTGGCCATGCGCGTATGCAGTTCGGCCTCGTTCGGATCGTTCGCGTCGGTCGACGTGTCGTGCTTGGACAGCACGGAGATGTCGTCGGGCGCCACGCCGAGCTCGGCCAGATTCTTGGCCAGGCGCGACTTCTGCCCGCCGCGGGCTGCGGCGAGCGCACCCAGCCCGGGAGCCGGGATCGAGGTGTGTGCCCCGTCGGCGAAGGACTGCACGAAGCCGACGACGGCCAGCACGGGCAGGCCCAGCTCGGCCGCGAGGTCGCCGCGAGCCAGCAGGACGGTCCCGCCGCCCTGGGCCTCGACGAAGCCTCCGCGGCGCAGGTCGCCGGCACGCGAGTAGAAGCGCTCGGAGATGCCCTTGGCGGCCATCGTGGCGGAGTCCGCCGTCGCGCTCATGTCACCGAAACCGGTCAGGGACTCGACGCCGAGGTCGTCGATGCCTCCGGCCACGACGAAGCTCGCCTTGCCGGTCGCGATCTTGTCGACGCCCTCCTCGACGGAGACCGCCGCCGTCGCGCACGCGCCGACCGGGTGGATCATCGAGCCGTAGCCACCGACGAAGGACTGCATCGTGTGGGCCGCGATGACATTGGGCAGCGTCTCCTGCAGGAGGTCCTGCGGGCGGGACTCGCCCAAGAAGCGGTCGATGTAGAAGCGCCGCATCGACGTCATGCCGCCGAAGCCCGTGCCCTGGGTCGAGGCGACCTCGCTCGGGTGAACGGCCGCCAGCAGCTCGCCCGGCGAGAAGCCCGAGGCGACGAAGGCATCGACCGTCGTCAGCAGGTTCCACACGGCCATGCGGTCGACGGACTCCAGCATGGTAGCGGGAATGCCCCAGTGGGACGGGTCGAAGTCGGTCGGGAACTGACCGCCCACGGTCCGCGTCAGCGTCGCACGCCTGGGGACGTAGGTCAGCGCGCCGGCCTTGCGGGTGACGACCCACTCGTCGTCGACGAACGCTGCGCTCGTCGTCTCGGGGTCGGCCTCGACGTGGGCCATGGCGGCGGCCTCGTCGGCCACAGAGAAGGTCACGTCAGACTCCAGGCGCACGCCGGCGATGTCGACCGAACCGAGGTCGACGAGCGGGCCGTCGTCGTCGAAGGAGCGGATGCCCGAGCGGGCTACGACCTCGTCACGGTAGCGCTCGTAGATCTCGTCCTCGGGCACAAGGGTGCCGGACGCGTCGTACCAGCCGGCCTTCGGCGTGTCGTACCACGTCAGCAGGCCCATCATCCAGGCCAACTCGAGGACGCCGGCGGCCGTCATCTCGACCTCGCCGGTGTGCTGGATGCCGAGCTCCGCGGCCAGGCGCGTGCGCGACGAGCCCCACGGGCCGACCTCGCCGATGCCGACGACGACGATCGTGTCCTCGGGCCTTGCGGTACCGGCAGCGAAGTCCGCGCGGGAGGCCGCGTGATCGCGCAGCGGGACGATGCCCGGAAGGGCCTTGACCGTGCGGGCCTCGTCCTCCGGCTCGCCCGCCTCGGGCGCGGACAGGGAGGCGGCAAGCTCGCGCATGTCGAGCTTGACCTTGTCCAGGCCGCCCGTGAAGTCGGCGACGATCGGCTCTGCCGTGGCACGCTCCCGGGCCTGCGCCGAGCACAGCGCGACGAGTTCGTCGGCGATCTGCCCGGTGTCCCACGTGCGCACGCCGGCCGCCTCGACGGCCTCGACGAGCGGGTCGTTACGCCCCATGAGCCCGGTGCCGCGCACCCAGCCGATGTGGGCGTGGGCCAGCGACATGCGCTTGCCCCACGGCTCGGCGAACCACTTGTTGACGATGGCATCGAAGGCGGCCTTGACCTCGCCGTAGGCGCCGTCGCCACCGAAGGTGCCGCGGTTCGGCGAGCCCGGCAGGACGACGTGCAGGCGGTGGCCCACGTGGGTGTCCTCGCCGATGCGCGACAGGCCGCCCATGAGGCGCTCGACGCCCCACAGCAGCACGCGCGCCTGGTTTTCGGCGGCGGTTCCGGCCTCGTCGAGCGTTCCCGCAACCGGCGGCGCCGCGAACGGGAAGAGGAAGTCCGGCACGAAGGCGGGCTTGACCAGGGTCGAGGAGGCGCCGATGGTCAGGCGCTGCTCGTTGCCGATCCAGTCGACCAGCGCGTCGATATCGCGCAGGCTGCCCAGGTTGGCGGGCACGAGCCACAGCTCGGCGTCGCCCCGGGCGTGCGTGCGGTAGAGCTGCGTGGCCCACGTCAGGCGCGAGGTGTCCACACGAGAGGAGGTGACGACGACGGTCGCTCCCCCGGCCAGGAGCCTGCCGGCCACGCCGGCGGCAATGGAGTTCGGGGCGGCGCCGGTGACGACCGCGATCTTCCCGGAGAACTCGCCCGGCTCGTCGGACACGGCGTCGGCGGCGATGGCCTCGAGGCGCTCGGCGTGCTCGGGCCTGTGCTTGGCGTGCCAGCGCGCCTGGCGCGCGACCTCCTCACCGACGCCCTCGAAGTTGCCCTGCACCTCGTAGCCGGCGGCAATGCGCGCCAGGTCCTCGCGGGCCGTGGCCCAGCGGTCGCACAGGCGCACGGCGCGCTCGGCGCTGAATGCCGGGCTGACGAACTTCTCCCAGCCGTCGCCGAGTTCGGCGGAGATGGCCTCGCGCAGGGCGAGGTCCTCGCCCACGCCGGCCTCGGGCGCGGCAGCCTCGACGCCCAGGCGCGACAGGAGGGTGCGCGCCGTGTCCGCCAGGGCGTCCGTGAGCTTGCCCGTGACCGCCTCGAGCGCGGCGGGATCGACGGCCACGCCGGTCCCACCGGAGGCCGCCGAAACCTTGGACACGCTCACGCCGCGCATGGCAGCCACCTGGGCGACGGCCTCGTCGATCATCGCATCGAAGTTCTTCGACTGGGCGATCGTCGTCAGCTCGCCGCCGCGGATGGACTTGCCATCGCGGCAGCCCAGGACGATGGCGGTGGCCACGTGGGTGGCCCATCCCTTGCCCAGACCCCACGCCGAGGCGAGGTAGTCGGCCACGCGCGAGGGCTTGGCGCCGGCCGCGCCGGCAATCTGGCGCAGCTTCCCGGAGATCGACTCCGTCAGGACCGGGCCGAAGGGCTGGTAGCCGTGTGCGCCGGCGACGACCTCGGTGCGCAGCTTCGACAGCGGGGCCTCCGCCGCGCCGTCCATCGAGGACAGGCCGAATTCGGCCGTCAGGTCCATGAGCACCTGGTTGCGCTTGGACGACACGCCATTGGTCAGCGTTTCGACCGAGTCGGCGTCGGCAATCTGGTCGGGAAGGATCTTCGAGTGCAGCACGAGCAGGGCCGTCAGGGCGTCGCCGGCGTCGAAGTCGATGTCGTCCGCCGGAGCCGCGGCAGGGCCCGCGGGGGCAGGAGCGGCGGCAGCCGGCTCAGCCGCGGGGGCCGGAGCGGCGGGCGCAGGCGCAGGCGCAGGAGCGGCCTCGGGGGCCTGCTGCGCGCCGCCATCCTGGGCCGCGGCGGCCGGCTCCTCCTCGGGCTCGGCGACGGGGGCTGCGACGTCCTCGCGCCGCACCTTGGCCTCGTCGCGGGCCGAATTCAACACGACCGCATCCGCGCCCTTGGCGGCCACGGTGCGCGCGCCGATATTGGCCAGCGTGGGCGAAGAGGCCAGGCCGACCTCGACCCACTCGGCCACGTCGGCATCGAGGAGCACCTGCTGGGTCTCGATCCAGCGCACGGGCGAGGCGAACTGCCACGCCAGGAGCTCGATGAGCAGCGTGCGCACGACGCGGTCGCGGTCAGCTGCCACCTTCGCATCGAAGTCGGCGACCAGCTCCTCAATATCGGCCGACGGCGCGACCTCAAGGATCGAGCGCGCGAAGTCCTCGGTCACCTCGAAGGGGCGTGCCACGAGGTTGGGAATGTAGCGGCCCTCGAGCGCATCGGCGTCGACCACGTCGGGGATGAGCGCCTGGAGGAGGCTCTTGAAGTCGGGCACGCCGTCACGCAGGACGCGCGAATGGAAGGGCACGTCAATGCCGGGGATGAGTATGAACGCCGCCTTGCCGCCGGCCTGGGCGGCACGCTCATTGGCGTCCGCCTCCAGCGCGGCCAGTCCCGCGACCGTGCCGGCCACGGCGTACTGCTGGCCCTCGAGGTTGAGGTTGACGACCTCGAGGAACTCGCCGCTCGCCTCGGCGATGGACTCCACGTAACCGACGACGTCCGTCTCACCGAACTGGTTGGGCCGCAGGGCGCCCAGGCGGTAGTTCGAGCGGCCCTCGGCGTCGCGCGGCACGAGGTTGTGCATCGTCGACCCGCGCTGGAAGACGATCTCCAGCACGCTCTCCAGCGGGAAGACCCGGCCGTAGGACGACAGCGCCGTGTACTCGCCCAGCGAATGGCCGGCGAAGTACGAGCCCTCGACGAGGACGCCCTCCTCGAGCAGGCGCTCGGTCTGGGCGGCGGCCACCGTCGCGAGCGCAACCTGCGTGAACTGGGTGAGGTTGAGCAGGCCCTCCGGGTGGAAGTAGCGCACGCCGCCAGCCACGAGCTCGCGGGGGTTATCGCGCACGACGGAGAGGATCGAAAAGCCCAGCTTCTCGCGGGTGTGGGCGTCGGCACGCTCCCACGTGCGGCGCGCGGCGGGCGAAACGGCGCGCTCGTCGAGCGCCATGCCCTGCGTCTGAATGCCCTGCCCCGGGTAGAGGTAGGCGGTCGACGGCGCCGCGACCGTGGTCGAGGCCGTGGCCACGACGGTCTCGCCGACCGTGCACGTGACCTCGAGGGCCAGGCCGCCGCCGCGGATGCGCCCGACGCGCTCGACGCGCACGTCGACGCTCTGACCCGGGTCGACCGTGGCGAACATGCGGTAGGTCCAGCCGAGAATGCGCGTGCCCGCCAGCGACTGCACGAAGTATTCGGCGGCCGCGCACAACCACATGCCGTGGACGATGGGCTCGTCGAGCCCGCCGAGCCTGGCGCCGGCCTTCGACGTGTGGATCGGGTTGTAGTCGCCGGAGACGATGGCGAAGGCCGTCATATTGGTCGGGGCCGTCACCGTGGTCTTGCCGAGAGTCGAGCGCGGCGTCTCCACGACCTCACCCACGCCCCCGCGCACGAGCGGCTCGTCGAGCGGCGCGTCGCCCACGCGGCCACGCATGGCGAAGCGGTCCTCGTAGAAGGCGACCTCGTTGCCATCCGCGTCGGTGACCGTCGTCTGGATGCCGATGACGCGCCCGGCGATCGTGTCGGCCACGCCCGTGCTGTGCGAGACGGCCGTGAACTCGCCCGACATCTGCTCGATGGGGATGTACAGGCGCTCGGAGTGGTCGAGGTGAACGGCGGCGAACAGCCCCTCGACGACGTTGTAGCCGTGGAGCTTGGCCGCGCCAATGACACCGTAGAGCACCGGCCAGCACGAGCCGAAGAAGGCGCTGGGCACCGAGCCGTAGGTGGCGCTGTCGCCCGGCGCGCACACGAGCGCGTGGGCCGAGGCGGCCTCCGGGTCGAAGCTGAAGGTGAAGGGCTCGCCCTCGTCGGGCAGGTGCGGGATGTCGCTGCCGCCAATGGTCGTGGTGCCAACACCGGCCGTGCCCTCCAACAGGCGGCGCATGGTCGCCAGCAGGCGGGAATCGTCGACGAGCGGAAGCGCGCCGGTCGCGGCGCCCTCGGGCACGACGAGCGGGATGCGGATCTCGCGCACGGCGTGGGTGTCCGCGCCGGTGCCGTCCCAGATGGAATCGAAGGGAACGACGATCTCCCAGCCCTCGCCCTCGTCGACGATGCGGGCGCCGTCGATGCGGGCCGGGTTCTCGACGAGGTGTCCGCGCCAGACGACGAAGTGCGCGCCGGCCAGGTAGTCCTCGAGTGTGTCGCCCACGCGGCTGAAGGCAGGCGTCGGCTCGCCCAGGCGGGCGACGGCCGCGTCCTCGAACCGGGCCAGGACGTCGGCGACCGGCTCGTTGAGCTCGGTGATGGCCGCGACCGAGCGCGGCCCCGGGATGATGCGCACAGCGTCGGCCGGGTAGCGCGGGTCGTGGGCCTGCCACAGCGTATCGGAGCCCCAGCGGCGGGCGATCTCGGTGTCGATGACGGCCACGAAGGGAACCGGCTTGGGGTACTTGCCCATGAGTTCGACGAAGTAGACGGCGTCCGAGGGCGTGACCTTTTCGGTCGCGGCCGCCGGATAGGCCTCGACGAGTGCGGCGATGGCGTCAGCCGGGTCGTCGATCTCCTGAGTGAAGATGGAGGGCCACTGGCCGTGGTCGGCGCCGCACAGACGCGCCTCGGTCCGCTCGACGAGCTCGATGAAACGCTGCCGGAAGGACTCGTCGATCCACGGGTGGGTCAGCTCGGCGAAGCGCTCGAGCATCTGCCGGTAGGTCATGTCCTCGACGTCGCCGAAGTAGGGCTTGGCCGTGCGGTTGAGCGCCTCGATGATCTCGTCGCGGCGCTCGGCGATGGCCTGCTCGTCCTTGCCGATGTCGTTGAGCAACTGGGAGCAGGCGGCGCTGGAGTTGGCTACCTGGTAGAGGTCGGCGTGCAGCGTCGACAGGCCGGAGGTCATGCCCCCGCGCACCTCGCCGCGGCGCACCCAGCTGTCCTTCTCGATGCCGGGGGTCTCAACGAGCAGCCGCTTGACGTCCTCGCTCGTCGTCGCCTCGCGGCACGCCATGAGCGGGGTGCCGATGAAGACGCCGTCGACGGGCATGTCGGGGCGCCCGAAGTCGCGCGCCCACGAACCGTCCAGGTAGGTCGCGGCCAGGGCTGGATCGCCGAGTCCGCCGCCGACGCAGACGATGACGCCGGCGTCGCGCAGCTGGCCGTAAGTGGCCAGCAGGAGGTCGTTCAGGCTCTCCCACGAGTGGTGGCCGCCGGCCTGGCCGTCCTCGATCATGGCGATGAGCGGGATGCGGTAATCGCGCTCGGTCAGCTCGCGCGCGATGGCGACGACCTGGCGGATCTGGTCGACCGTGCCCGGCTTGAAGGCGATGTACGGGAAGCCCTCCGAGCGCAGGCGGTCGACGAGCTCGATGGCCTCCTCCAGCTCGGGGATGCCCGCCGAGATGACGACGCCGTCGATCGGTGCGCCGGCCCCGCGCTTGCGCGGCACGATGCGCCGGGCGCCGAACTGGAGTTCCCACAGGTAGCGGTCCATGTACATGGCGTTGAACTGGGCCGTGCGCCCGGGCTGGAGCTGCTCGGTCAGGCGCGAGACATTGTCGTTGAGGATCTCCTCGGAGACCTGGCCGCCGCCGGCCAGCTCGACCCAGTGGCCGGCGTTCGCCGCGGCCGCGACGATGCCGGCATCCGTCGTCGTGGGGGTCATGCCGCCCACGAGGATCGCCGAGCGGCCGGTCAGGCGGGTGAAGGCGGTCTCGACGACGTCGCGGCCGTCGATCCTGCGGGCGCGCGGCGCGAAGGCGCTCCAGTCGGCCGTGACGATTTCACGCGGCTCACCCGAGCCAAAGTCGTCGCGCGCGGCCGCCGTACCGGCCTCCAGGTAGGTCACGCCCGCCCCGGCGAGGTTTTCGGCGGCGATACGGCCGAGGCTCGTGCCCGGGCCGAGATTGACGACGACCGACCCGGCCGGCACGGCCTGGCGCGTGGTGGCCGTCCAGTCGAGGAAGTCGGTCAGGCACGAGCGGACGAGCGCCTCAACACCGTCGATCTCGAGGCCGCAGACCTCCGCCCACCGCAGAACCTGCTCGACGGCCGGCTCCAGGAGCGGGCTGTGGAACGGCGCACCGACCTGGAGGAATTCGGCCGTGTCGTTGCCCTCGGCGAGCGGGGCCAGGTCGGCAGGCGCCCCGGAGACCACCACCGACGTCGGAGTGTTGACGATGCCCAGGGTCACGCCCTCGGGCAACTCGAGCGAGGCGGGGTCGACGCCACGCAACGCGAGCATCGGCGTGGCGTTCCCCGTGGGCATGGCGCCGGCGCGAAGCGTCTGGCGAGTGGTGGCCGCGCCCAGCATGCGCGCCAGCGCGAAGAGCTTCTCCGGGCTGGTGCGCAGCAGCTCGGCGGCCAGCACGCCCTGCGAGTGCCCGAAGGCCGACCCCGGCTCGGTGCCGAAGGTCTCGACGACGTCGGTGTACGCCCCGTACTGGGCCAGGAAGATCCCGGGCATCGAGCCGGCCGGCGTGTCGGGCACGTCATCGGTCAGGATGTCGAAGGATCCCGTCAGCGTCAGCAGCTCGGGGGCAACGGGCGTGAGGAGCCGCTCACCGGCATCGCGAACCTCGCGCAGGCGGGCAGCGATCACCGGGTCCGACCTCAGCTCGGCGAGCTCGGCGCGCCACGGCGTCGACTGGCCGGTGAAGTGCGCGATCCAGACGTTCGGCTGGGAAAACTTGGAAGTCATTGAATGTGCCTTTCGGGTGCTCACATCGGGATGTTGCCGTGGCGGCGGATGCCGGAGTGTGAACGGTCTTTGGTGCGCAGGATGCGCAGGGAGGAGACGATGGTCGAACGCGTCGTCTCGGGTGTGATGATCGCGTCGAGTTCTCCGGTTTCAATGGATAGGTAGGGGTTGACGTTGTCGCGCGTATAGGCGTCGACCAGCTGCCGCTTGACCTCGTCGACGTCGCGGCCCTCGGCCTGCGCGGCCTTGAGTTCGCGGCGTCCGGTGATGGCCACGGCGCCCTCGGCGCCCAGCACGGCGATCTCGGCGCCGGGCCAGGCGAAGTTGAAGTCGCCGCCCAGGGACTTCGATCCCATGACGATGTAGGCGCCGCCGTATGCCTTGCGCAGGATGACGGTGATGAGCGGGACGGTGGCATTGGCGTAGGCCCAGATGAGCTTGGCGCCGCGGCGGATGATGCCGGCCTGCTCCTGCTCGGTGCCGGGCCGGTAGCCGGGCACGTCGACGAGCGTGACGATGGGGACGTTGAACGCGTCGCAGAACTGGACGAAGCGCCCGGCCTTCTCCGAGGCGTCGACGTCGAGCGTGCCCGCCTCGTGGAGCGGCTGGTTCGCCACGATCCCCACCGACTCGCCGTTCATGCAGGCGAAGCCGACGACGATCGACGTGGCGAACAGCTCCTGGACCTGGACGAACTCGCCGTGGTCGACGATCGAACGGATGACCTCCGCCATGTCGTAGGGCTGCTTGGACGCCTCGGGCACGAGCGAACTGAGCGCGGCCGCCGCCGCGGCGTCCTCCGGGCCTTCCTCGTAGTCCCAGCGCTTGGGGGCGCCGTCGCAGTTGGGAGGAAGGTAGGTCAGCAGGCTCCTCGTGTAGTCGAGCGCGTCGGCCTCGTCGTCGGCCAGATAGTGGGCCACGCCGGACTCGAAGTTGTGGACGACGGCGCCGCCCAGGTCCTCGAAGCTGACGTCCTCGCCCGTCGTGGCGCGCACGACGTCCGGGCCGGTGACGAACATGTGCGAGTTGTCCCGCGTCATGACGATGAAGTCCGTCAGGGCCGGGCAGTACACGGCGCCCCCGGCGCAGGGGCCGAGGATGACCGAGATCTGCGGGATGACGCCCGAGGCCTGGCAGGTCTTGCGGAAGATGCGGCCGTACTGGGACAGCGCGACGACCCCGTCCTGGATGCGGGCGCCGCCCGAGTCGAGGATCGCGATGATGGGGATACGCAGCTGGAGGGCCTTGTCCATGAGGGTGATGATCTTGTCACCCTCGACCTTGCCGAGCGTGCCGCCACGGTGGGAGAAATCCTGGGCATAGACGGCCACCGAGTCGCCGTCGACCGTCCCTATGCCGGTGATGACGCCGGCGCCCGTGTAGCCGTCGGCCATATTGCCACCCGCGAACTGGCCGATCTCGGTGAAGCTGTCCTCGTCGAGGAGCTCGTTGATGCGCTCGCGGGCGGTCAGCTTGCCCATCGAATGCTGGCGCACCTCCGCCTTTTCCTCGGCGAGGTCCGCGAGCCCCTGCTGGTAGGCGGCGAAGTCGTCGCGGTGGATGTGGTGCGAGGACCCGCCGATGGTCTGAGACTCATCGGGCAGTCCGCGTAGCGAGGTCAGCGTCATGAGTTCTCCTTCCGGGAGTCGTCCCCCTCGCGAAGGACGCGCACGAGGGGTTGGAATGCCGAAACGTTTTGCCCGCCCTCGACGACGATGTCGGCGACCGTCCCGTCGTAGGGCGCGTGGACGTAGCTTTCCATCTTCATGGATTCGAGAACGACGAGCAGGTCGCCACGCGCCACCTTCTGGCCGGGTTCGACGCACACGCGCACGACGATCGCCTGGATCTGCGAGTTGACCATGCCGGTGGGATCGACAAGCTCACCCGACTTGGCATCGCCGCGCGCCCGCGCCCCGCCCCGCAGGGGCTGCGCACGGGGAGCCGACGTGGCACCGGCCGAGGCGAACATCGTGCGCGGGACGGTCAGCTGCACGCGCCGCCCGTCGACCTCGACGACGAATGTGGCCCGCTCCTCGGCGGGCGCGGCCCCCTGCGCCGGGGAGGCGCTCTGGGCCGGCGCGGCGCGCACGCCCAGGGCCTCGGCCTTGGCGGGATCGGCCAGGGCTGGCAGGATCTCGTCCTCGAACCAGCGGGTCGAGGGAGCGCTGGGGCTGAAATCGTCGAGCGCGATGACGGCCGAGTAGAAGTCGGCCGGCGTGGCCACGCCCACGATGTCGAGCTCGTGCAGGGCGCGCCGCGAGCGGGCAATGGCGGCCTGCCGAGTCGGGGCCGTGACGATGAGCTTGGCGAGCATGGGGTCGAAGTCGGGCGTAATGGCCACGCCCTCGTTGATGCCCGACTCGATGCGCACGCCGTGGCCGAGCGGCCAGCGCAGGCGCGTGATGGTGCCCGTCGAGGGGATCATGCCGCCGGCCGGGTCCTCGCATGTGATGCGGAACTCGAAGGAGTGGGCGCGGGGGGCCGGCACCTCGCCGATGTGGCCGCCACCGGCAATGCGCAGCTGCATGTCGACCAGGTCGAGGCCCGTGACCTCCTCGGACACCGTGTGCTCGACCTGCAGGCGCGGGTTGACCTCGAGGAAGCTCACGCGCCCGTCGGCCTCGACGAGGAATTCGCACGTGCCGAGCCCCTCGTATCCGACAGCCTCGAAGAGCCGGCGCGAGGCCTCGACGAGCTCGTCCTCGACGCCCTCGGCCAGCGCGGGGGCCGGCGCCTCCTCAATGAGCTTCTGATTGCGGCGCTGCACGGAGCAGTCGCGCGTGGACACGACGGCGAAACCACCGTGGCTGTCGCGGGCGCACTGGGTTTCGACGTGGCGGGCCGTGCGGATGAAGCGCTCGACGAAGAAGCCTTCGGCCTCGTGCCCGTGGGCCGTGAAGAAGAGGTCGAGGTCGGCGTCGGACTCCATGACGGTGATGCCGCGCCCGCCACCGCCGTCGGCCTTCTTGGTGACGATCGGGAAGCCGTGGGTGGCGACGAAGTCGTCGACGACCTCGCGCGAGGAGACGGGATCCGATATGCCTGCCACGGGGCTGACATCCACCGACTCGGCCAGGCGGCGCGCCTTGATCTTGTCGCCCAGGGCGTCGAGTACCTCGGGCGACGGGCCGACCCACGCCATGTCGGCGTCGATGACGGCGCGCGCGAAGCTGGGAACCTCGGAGAGGAAGCCGTAGCCGGGATGCACGGCGTCGGCGCCGGCTCGCGCGGCGATGTCCAGCAGCTTGTCGGCGTTCATGTAGGTCTCGGCGTACGCGTTGCCGCCCAGGGCGTAGGCCGCGTCGGCCTCGGTGACGAACTGGGCGTCGCGATCCGAGTCCGCGTAGACGGCGACGGACTCGATGCCCATCTCGCGCGCGGTCCGGATGACGCGAAGGGCGATCTCCGACCGGTTGGCGACGAGGACTCGGCTGATCAACGTGGTTCTCCTTCCATGCGGGGCGACATGCCCAGGAGCGAGACCTCGCCGGAGGTGACCACCTGGATGCCATCGTCCGTGGCGATTTCTAGCGAGGCGTCGGCCAGGATGCGAAGGCCGCTCCCGGTGATGGGGGCCTGCCTCGGCCGGCCGACGGTGATGCCGGGTCGCAGGGTCTCGGTGACGGTGTTGACCTCGCGGACAAGGCCCGCCGCTTCGGGATCGCCGGCCTCGACGAGCGCGTCCAGGCGGCTCGTCAGCCCGGCGAGCCACCCGGCAACGAGGCCGTCACGATCGGGGACGGTCAGCCCGGCGCTCAAGAGCGAGGCCGAAACGGGGGTTGGCAACTCGTCCTCGGTCAGCGAAAGGTTCAGGCCCCACCCCAGGACGACGGCGATCTTGCCGTCGCGGCGCCCGCACACCTCGCCGAGCAAGCCTCCCAACTTGCGGGGACCGGACTCGCCGTCGACGCTGACGATGTCGTTGGGCCAGGACAGCGCGACTGCGTGCTGGGCGTGCGCGGCAGCTTGCGCGCGCACCGACTCCAAGGCGGCGCAGGCGCCGGCCAGCGTGACCCAGGCCAGGTGATCGGCCACGGATTCGGGAAGCTCGAGCAGGACGGAAGCAAGGAGCGACTTGCCCGGGCGAGAGTGCCACGTGCGCCCGACGCGCCCGCGCCCGGCCGTCTGGTCGTCAGCGATCATGACGGTGCCGGCGGGGACCGAACCAGCCTCCCAGAGCTCGGCGAGGTCGTCCTGCGTGGAGGCCGTTAGCTCCGTGTGCAAGACAACGGGCGCGTTTCTGCCCGTCAGCTCGAAGAGTGCTCGTCCAACGTCCTCGGCACGAGGTTCAGTCAAAGGATTCTCCCATCTTCCGGCCCGGAAACGGCGCGAAACCGCCGATGAACCGGCCGTTGCATCGCCGCTGGATTAAGGCTACGAAACAGTAGGTTATCGCACCAGGCCCGCTCAGTCGTCACTCTCAAGTGTGGTATCGCATGCAAAATCGCGGGTCCGGCCGGGCGTGCGGGCGCTGGCACCACTCGGCCGCCGCGCGTGTAGCGCATCGCACAGAACACGCCCGACGACGACGTGGCCCGGGAACTCGGCCAGGCATGGCGGTGGGCCCGGGCGCATGCGCCCGGGCCACCGCGTATCTGGCTCGCTGTCCTCGCTGCCCGTCTCCGGCCTACGCCACTCGATCGGGGCGCGCTATTCGATCGGCTTCGCCACTCGATCGGGGCGCGTTACTTGATCAGGCCGAGGGCGCGAACGGCGTCGAGCTCCTCGGTGGCAGCCTTGATGTTGTGGTCGATGCCGGCGCGGGTGCGCTCGGAGATCTCCAGGCCGTCGACGACCTTCCACTCGCCCGCCTCGGCGATGGCCGGCACGCCGAAGATGAGTCCCTCGGGGATGCCGTAGTGCGAACCGTCCTGATAGATGCCGGGCGTGGCCCAGCCGCTCGTGCCATTGACCCAGTCGTAGACGTGGTCGATGGCCGCCGACGCCGCCGACGCCGCGGAGGAGGCCCCGCGCGCCTCGATGATGGCGGCCCCGCGCTTGGCCACGGTCGGCACGAAGTAGGACTCCAGCCACTCGGCGTCGACGAGCTCGGTGGCGGGCTTGCCCGCGACCGTGGCATAGGAGACGTCCGGGTACTGGTCGGCCGAATGGTTGCCCCAGACGACCATCTTCTCGATGTCGGCAACCGCGCTGCCCGTCTTGGCGGCCAGCTGCGAAATGGCCCGGTTGTGGTCGAGCCTCATCATGGCCGTGAAGCGCTCGGGCGGCACATCTGGCGCCGAGTGCATCGCGATGACCGCGTTCGTGTTGGCGGGGTTACCGACGACGAGCACGCGCACGTCGCTGGCTGCCCGGTCGTTGATGGCCTTGCCCTGCGGGCCGAAGATGCCGCCGTTGGCCTCGAGGAGGTCGGCGCGCTCCATGCCCGCCGTGCGCGGCCGTGCGCCCACGAGCAACGCAATATTGGCCCCGTCAAAGGCGTCGTCGAGTGAGTCGTAGACGTCGACGCTCTCCAGCAGCGGGAAGGCCGAGTCTGCCAGCTCCATGGCCGTGCCCTGAGCGGCCTTGACAGCCTGAGGGATCTCCAACAGCTTGAGACGCACCGGAGTTTGTGGCCCGAGCAGCGCCCCCGAGGCGATACGGAATAGGAGGGCGTAGCCGATGTTTCCGGCCGCCCCGGTGACGGTGACGGTGACTGGCGTGCGAGCCATATGTGTCTCCTTTACGTTGAGTTGTGGGCATCCGTGCCCGTACCCTATCCAGCTTAGGCGCCAGCGCGCAGGCTTTCGGGGCCCGATGGGCCTAATGACCCGGCCCGCTACCCCTCGCGATTGTCCCGGTAGTAGGCGATGAGCGCGGCCGTCGAGGGGTCCTGCTTGGCGAGCGCCGCGGCATCCCCGGAAATCGCCGGCCCCAGATCGCTGGCCATCTGCTTGCCGAGTTCGACGCCCCACTGGTCGTAGGAGTCGATTCCCCACACGACACCCTGGACGAAGGTGATGTGCTCGTAGAGGGCGATGAGCTGGCCGAGCACGGACGGCGTCAGCGCGGGGGCCATGATCGAGGTGGTCGGCTTGTTACCCGGGAAGATGCGCGCCGTGACGATTTCCTCCGGCGTTCCTTCGGCACGGACCTCGTCGGCCGTCTTGCCCAGAGCGAGCGCCTTCGTCTGGGCGAAGAAGTTACCCAGGAAAAGCTCGTGCTGGTCGGTTCCGTCCTCGCCGACAAGCGGGTGGACCGGGTTGGCGAACGCGATGAAGTCCGCGGGGATGAGCTGCGTGCCCTGGTGAATGAGCTGGTAGAAGGCGTGCTGCCCGTTGGTGCCCACCTCACCCCAGAAGACCTCGCCCGTGGTCGTGGTGACGTCGGAGCCATCCCAGCGCACGCGCTTGCCGTTAGATTCCATGGTCAACTGCTGCAGGTAGGCGGGGAAGCGGTGCAGGTACTGCGAGTACGGGAGGACGGCGTGGCTGGCCGCACCGAAGAAGTTCGAGTACCAGACATTGAGCAGCCCCATGAGCAGGGGGACGTTGTCGTGCGCGGCCGCGGTGGCGAAATGCTCGTCCATGGCGCGCATGCCCGCGAGCAGGTTGGCGAAGTTCTCCGGGCCGATCGCGATGACGAGCGAGGTCCCAATGGCCGAGTCCAGGGAGTAGCGCCCGCCCACCCAGTTCCAGAAACCGAAGGCATTGGCCGGGTCGATGCCGAACTCGGCGACCTTCTCCAGGTTGGTGGACACGGCAATGAAATGCTTGGCGACGGCGCCATCGCCGTCGATCCCGCGCTCGGCCAGGGCGTCGAGGAACCACGCGCGGCAGGCCCGGGCATTGGTCAGCGTCTCGAGCGTCGTGAAGGTCTTGGAGGCGACGACGAACAGGACGGTCTCGGGATCGATCCCGCGCAGCTTCTCCCCCGCGTCCGAGGGGTCGATATTCGAAATGAAGCGGCACTCGATGCCTTCCTCGACGTACGGCTTGAGCGCCTCGTAGGCCATGACGGGGCCGAGGTCGGAACCCCCGATGCCGATATTGACGATCGTCGTCAGCGGCTTGCCGGTCACGCCCGTCCACGCCCCCGACCGCACGTCGTTGGCGAAGGCGTAGATCCTCGATAGGACCTCGTGGACATCGCCGACCACGTCCTGGCCGTCGACGACGAGCTCATCGCCGGCCGGGCGGCGCAGGGCCGTGTGCAGGACGGCGCGATCCTCCGTGACATTGATGTGCTCGCCGGCATACATGGCATCGCGACGCTCGGCCACGCCGACCTCGTCCGCGAGCTGGAGAAGGGCGGCGAGGATGTCGTTGTCGATGTAGTTCTTCGACAGGTCGACGTAAAGGTCGCCCGCCTGCCGCGTGAAGCGCATGGCGCGCTCCGGGTCCTGCGCGAAGCTCCTGCGGAAGTCGGCGGAAAAGCCCGATGCCAATTCGGTGAGCTTGGCCCACGCCGTCGTTTGCGTTGCGTCAATGGGTGCGGTCATGTCCTGTCCTTTCTGCGCTGCCTGCCTGAGCTGCGCGCCGCGCAGCTTCGCGCCGGTTCCCCCAATACTAAGCCCGCCGCCCGCTGCCGAGGCCAGAGGCGATCGATTCGGAGTTCGCCGACGCCCCCAGGCTACCGGCGCGCTCCTCGCCATCGCCCTGCGCCAGCGTGAGGACGGCGACCGTGCGCGGGGCAATCGCGATCGCGCCGCTGCCCGCGTCCCACCGCGTCTGCTTGACGACCGGATCGGCGCCTCGCGCCTGAACTGGCGACAGCTCGTAGGGCAGGCCGGCGGCCCCCTCGATCGGCTCCTCAATCGCCTCGGGCGTGGCGTTGAAGACCACGAGGAGGCCGTCGAGGAGGGGGTCGGCGTCCTCGCCCACCGTGTCGTCGATGCGCATGACGATCAGGCCCGGGCGCGACGCCGGCCCGGCGTTCGGGAAGGACACCTTTTGCACGATGGCATCGGCGTCGCCGAGCGTCAGCAGCGGCGTGCTCGAACGCAGCCGGAGGAGGTCGAGCGCCTGTTCGTGAGCGGCCCGGATGTCGGCGCGGCCCGGCCTGTTGGAGGGGTCGGCCAGGAAGGGCGCCATGTGCGGCCACTGCCCGGCGTTCTCCGCGGCCGGAGGCAGGCCGACGCCGAAGTTCGACGTCGTCCCCGTCCAGTCGATGGCGTTGAACCAATCGCCCGAGTCGTAGGAGTTGCGGTCCATCGACTTCGAGCGCAGCAGGTCGGTGCCCGCGTGCCAGAAGACGGGGCACTGCCCGAGCGTGGCCGCCGCCAGGCTCAGCGTGTTCATGCGGACCCTGGCATCCATGGTCGAGCCGGGCGGCATGCGCCAGACGTTGATGTCGTAGAGGGTTTCGTCATCGTGGGCGTCGACGTAGTTGATCGACTCGTGCGGCTGGCTCGCGTAGCCGACCGCCTGCCCGTTGAACTCGACCTCGCTCCCCGTCCTCGTCCGGCCGTCGGCGGCCGTGATCTCGACGTCGGCCAGGTTTCCTGCCAGGCCGATGCGGACCGCATCCGCGTACCGGCGCAGCGCATCGGCGTCCCCGCCGGCGACGCCGTTGGGGTCGGTGGCCAGCCCGTTGCCCAGTCCCTGGGAGCCGTTCTTGGCGGCGGCCGGCGCGCCGCGCACGGCATCTCGCAGACGGTCGTTGAACGTGCCAATGCCGGTGCCTGACATGGCGCCCTGGACGGCGGGGGCAAAGCGCGAGCCGTCGGCCGTCGTGCCGAAGGACCACCCCTCACCGTACAGGTACATCTGCCGCCCGTCGACGCCGTCGGCCTCGAGCGTCAGGCCATCGAGGGCGGCGCGCACCCTGCGCATCGTGTCCACCGAGTGGAAGCCCATGAGGTCGAAGCGGAAGCCATCCACCCGGTAGGCCCTGGCCCATGTGACGAGCGAATCGATCATGAGGGCCTCGGCCATGGCGTGCTCGGTGGCCAGCTCGGCGCTGCACGGGCTGGTCAACGTCTGCCCCTCGCGTCCGAGCCGGTGATAGTAGCCGGGGACGATGCGGTCGAGCACGGACTTGTCCCCCTGACCGTGGGTGTACGTGTGGTTGAAGACGACGTCCTGGACGACCTGATATCCGGCCGCGTGCAGGTGGCCGACCATTCGGCGGTATTCGGCCGTGCGCAGCCCGCCGTACTGCTCGATGGCATACGAGCCCTCGGGTGTCGTGTAGTGGAAGGGGTCGTAGCCCCAGTTGTAGGCGTCGGCCGCGGCGGTGGCGGCGACGGCGGCCTGCGGCAGCTGCGAGTCGGGCGGGGCGTCGGTCGGAATGTCGGGGACCTGCTGCCTGGCGCGCTCCTCGGGTATCGAGGCCGCGTCGTAGGTCGGCAGCAGGTGGATCGTGTTCATTCCCGCCTGGCGAAGCTCGCGCAGGTAGGCCATACCGTTGGAACTGCCGCAGCCGAAGGCGGCGTACGTGCCGCGCAGGCCGGCGGGGACCGAGGCGTCGGTGGCCGAAAAGTCGCGCACGTGCAGCTCGAGGATCGCCCGTCTGGCGAAGCTCGCGATCGGCGGCGACGGCGTGGCGGTCCAGACCTCGGGCATGTAGCGCTCGTCGTCCAGGTCGACGGCGACGCACCGCCGCGAGTCCACCGTCAGGCCCACGGCGTTGGGGTCGGTGACGAGGTTGCGCCGAACCGTGCCCGCGATGGCCTCCTGCTCGGCGTCACCGGCGACGACCGCCGTGACGGGGACGTAGACCTCGACCTCGTAGAGGTAGGGCCGGTCGACCCACGAGCGCCGGCCGGTCAGCGTCCACGAGCCGTCCGCCTGGAGCGCCATCGCATGCTCGGAGTACTCCTCGCCCTCGGCGCTGGCGTAGCAGCGCAGCGTGACCGAGCGCGCCGTCGGTGCCCACAGGCTGAAGGAGGGCACGCCGTCGCGAAAGATCACACCCTGCCGGCGGCGGGAGGCGGCCCGCCCGTAGAGGGCGTCGAGCACGCGCGCCGTTTGCAGGCCGGAGTAGGCCACGACCTGCCCGGTAGCGTCGACCTCCAGAACCTCTAGCTGTCCGCGGAGCAGGGCGGGGGCGTCGACCGGCTCGGCGAAGGTTAGCGCGAGGTAGTCGCTGCCCGCGTAGGCCGCGGTGATATAGGGGTCGCGGGCTTTGTGCTCGTCCGTCAGGCCAGCCTCTTTGACGGTGAGCGCCACGTGGCCGTCGGCGCCTTCGACGCGCGAGCCGACGAGCCTCATGCCGCCCTCGGCCGCGTAGTACAGGACGTGGGACGTCCCCTCGCGCGCCGGCCACGCGATCGTGTCTTCGTCGAGCCACAGGCCGATGGCGCGGCCCTCGCCTTCCACGGGCACCTCGTCTCCAATCGTCGGCGTCATCGCGTCCCGGGCCCGGCCGTCCGCCGCCTCAATGCCGTGCGGACAGCGGCCCGACGTCGCCATGCTCCCCCGGGCGCACGCGACAGTCAACGACATCGGCGGCGCTTCGGCCGACAACGCCGGCAACGCCGGCCGCGACAGAACGAGCGGCGCCAGCCGCAACTTGACGAGCGGCGCCGTGTTCCGGACGAAAGAACCTGTGCCGGGGCGGCGTCGGCCAGGCACAATGGAGGCAGCCTGAGACGAAGGAGTGACCATGTCCGAACCCACGAAGATCGCCGTCCTCACCTCTGGCGGCGACGCCCAGGGAATGAACGCCGTCGTGCGCGCCGTGGTGCGCACGGCCATACACGAAGGCGCCGTGCCCTTCGCCGTGCGCGAAGGCTGGAAGGGGGCCGTCGAGGGCGGCGAGCTCATCTCGCAAATGACGTGGTCCGATGTCTCAGGGATCCTCGAACAGGGCGGCACGCGGATAGGCACGGCCCGGTGCGACGAGTTCCGCGAGCGTGACGGCATGCGCGCCGCGGTGCGCAACCTCGTCAGTCTCGGCATCGACCGGGTGGTCGCCATCGGCGGCGACGGCACGCTCTCCGGCGCCGACGAGCTGCGCGAACTGTGGCCAGGTCTCATCGACGAACTCGTCGAGTGCAAAGAGATATCGCCGCAGGTTGCGGCGGCCCATCCGAAGCTCCACCTGGCCGGCGTCGTCGGCTCGATCGACAACGACCTCGTCGGCACGGACATGACCGTCGGCACGGACTCCGCCCTCCACCGCATCCTCGAGGCCGTCGACTCCATCACCTCGACGGCGGCCTCCCACCAGCGGACGTTCATCCTCGAGGTCATGGGGCGGCGCTGCGGATACCTCGCGCTCATGAGTGCGCTGGCCGGCGGTTGCGATTACGTGTTCATCCCCGAGATGCCGCCCGAGGACGGCTGGCAGGAGGCCGTGTGCGACAAGCTCCGCGAGGGGCGCGCGGCCGGTCGGCGTGACTCGATCATCGTCGTCGCCGAGGGCGCCACGGACCGTTCGGGCGAACCGATCACCGCGGTCCAGGTGCGGGACCTGCTGGCCGACAGGCTCGGCGAGGACGTGCGCATCACCTCGCTCGGCCACGTCCAGCGTGGCGGCACGCCCTCGGCCTACGACCGCTGGATGCCCACGCTCCTCGGCTACACGGCGGCCCTGGAGCTCATCCGCGCCGACGAGGACGACGAGCCGTGCATCATCGGCACCCGCGGCAACCGCATCGTGCGCCTGGGCCTCATGGACGCCATCGGCGACACCCGCGCCGTCAAGTCGATGCTCGCCGCCGGCGACTACGACGCGGCGGTCTCGGCGCGCGGTGCCAGCTACGAGAAGATGATCGGCATTTTCGAGACGATGTCGGCCCCCACCGAGTCGGCCCCCGGCCGGATGCCGCAAGACGACGGCGGCGAGCCCCGCCGCGCCCCCAGGGTGGGCGTCGTCCACGCGGGAGGGCTGGCCCCCGGCATGGACCCGGCCGCGCGCGCCGCCGTCCGCCTGGGCATCGACCACGGCTTCACGATGCTGGGCATTGAGGGCGGCTTCCCGGGCCTCATCGACGGCAAGGTGCGCGAGCTGACATGGGGCGACGTCGACTCCTGGGCCGGCACCGGCGGCGCTCACCTCGGCACCCAGCGCGCGGTGCCGACCCTCGACCAGTACTACGCGCTCGGCCGCTCCATTGAGAACAATCAGGTCGACGCGCTGATCGTCATCGGCGGCTTCGCCGGCTACCAGGCCGCCTGGCAGATGGTGCACGAGCGGGGCCGCTACCCGGCCTTCGACATTCCCATCGTGTGCGTGCCCGCCTCCATCGACAACAACCTGCCGGGCTCCGAGCTGTCCATCGGCGTCGACACGGCGCTCAATAATAACGCGGAGGTCCTCGACCGCATACGCCAGTCGGCCGCGGCCTCGCGCCGCTGCTTCGTCGCCGAGGTCATGGGCAGACGCTGCGGCTACCTGACCGTCATGTCGGGCATTTCCACGGGGGCCGAGCAGGTCTACCTCTACGAGAAGGGCATCACCCTGGCCCAGCTGGCCAAGGACTGCGAGCGCATGGTCAAGAGCTACGAGGCCGGCCGAAACCTGTACCTCGTCGTGGCCAACGAGGAGGCCTCGGAGTACTACACCACCGAACTGCTCACCCATATTTTCCAGGCCGAGGGCAACGACTTGTACGACGTCCGCCCGGCCGTGCTCGGGCACATGCAGCAGGGCGGCAACCCCACGGGCTTCGACCGCACCCTGGCCGTCCAGCTTGTCTCGGCGGCCATCGAGCAGCTGGCCCAGCAGCTGGCCGAGGGCAGCAACGACGGAACGTACGTCGGGCTGTGGCAGGGGTCGATGACGGTCTCGCGCCTGGCGCACATGGACGAGCACGTCGACATGAAGACCCGCCTGCCGCGCGAGCAGTGGTGGCAGGACCTGGTCGACGTCCTGTACACGGTGGCCGACCGCAACTACGACGCTCCCCTTAAGCACCTGTCGATTTACGATCGGCCCTGACCGGCGGTCGGTCCCGAACCGTGCAGGCCCGCCCGGGCGCCAGGGCCCACCGGGCGGGCCGGGAGTCCGGCGGCCCCTGCCCTACTTCTCTTCGCCGTCGGCGGCCGACTCGGGCGCCTCGGTCACGCGAAGCCAGGCGATCCGCCGCCCCTCCAGGGACTCGACGCGCAGGAGGTGGGCACCCCAACGGACCTCGTCGCCCACCTCGGGCATGCGGCCAAGCTCGTTGATGACAAAGCCGCCGATCGTGTCGAAGGGGCCGTCGGGCAGGGGGATGCCAAAGGCCTTGGCGACCTCGGCGCGGCTGGCCAGGGCATCGATTTCACGAAGGTCCCCGCGCTTGATCTCCACGGGCAACTCGCGGTCGTACTCGTCCCTGATTTCCCCGACGAATTCCTCGACCACGTCCTCGACCGTGATGATGCCATCGGTGCCGCCGTACTCGTCGACGACCACGGCCAGGTGCGCGTGCCTGGCCCGCATCTCGGCTAGCGCGTCCATGACGGGCTTGCCCGTGGGGAACATGAGGATCTCGCGGACGAGGTCGCCCACGGCACCGCCCTCGTCGACCGGGGCGATGAGATCACGGATGTGGATGAAGCCGAGGATGTCGTCGTCGGACGTGCCCTGGCGCACCGGGTAGCGCGAGTGGTCCAGGCGGGAGACCTCGCGCCTGGCCTGGCCAATGGTCATCTCCGCGGAAAGGAAGTCCACTTCGGTGCGCGGGGTCATGATTTCCTCGACCGTGCGGTCGCCGACGGAGAGCATGTCGACGACCATCTCGCGCTCCTCGCGCCCAATTTCCTCCTGGCTGGCGACGAAAGCCCTGAGTTCGGCCACCCCCATGGTGTCCTTCGGCGTACGCGGATTGCGCCCGAAGAGCCGCAGGACGACATTCGTCGACACGCCCAGGAACCAGATGACGGGCCGCAGGAGCGCCGTGACGGCGGCCAGCGGGCGCGCGACCACGCGCGCGATCGCCTGCGCGGATTGGAGGGCCAGCCGCTTGGGAACGAGCTCCCCGAAGACGATGGACAGGTAGGCGATCGCAATGGTCACGAGAACGAAGGCCAGGGTGGCCGCGCCGGACGTGCTCATCCCCCAGCCCTCGAAGACAGGTGCCACCTCCGGCGCGATATTCGACGCTCCGAAGGAGGCGGAGAAGAAACCGGCGATCGTCACGCCCACCTGGACGGCGGACAGGAAGCGGTTGGGGTCCTCTGTCAGGCGCTTGACGGCCAAGCCCGTGCCGCCGCCCTTGGCCATTTCGTCGATCTGGGTCTGGCGCAGGGAGACGAGCGCCATCTCCGAGGCGGAGAAGAGCCCGCCGATGAGGGTGAACAGAAGGACGAACGCAATGTTCTTCGCTAGAGGATCCACGCCTCCATTGTCGCCGGACGACGGCGGGCGGGCCACCGCGCCGCGGCCGGCCAACCGAAAATGTGGGCGAGTTCTAATCGGTGCCGCGGCCGCACCGCCAGCGGACGCGCTCGGCACATGCCGGCGCGAACGGAGGACCGTCTAGCAGGCCGTCTCCCATTGTCGAAGAGCGCGCCGTTCGCATCGTCGAGGAGCGCACCGTCCACATAGTCGACGAAGTTCTCCCCGTCCCCGCGACGTCCTACGGTGGAACGGTACTGGCCAACATCCAATCCAAGGGAGACAGGCATGTCATCACCCCAAGCACGCAGGAACCTGCCCGAGTTGACACTTAGGGGCATCGTCCTCGGCGGAGTCATCACGCTGCTCTTCACGGCCGCCAACGTTTACATGGGCCTCAAGGTTGGCCTGACCTTCGCCACATCGATCCCCGCGGCAGTGATCTCGATGGCGATCCTCCACCGTTTCAAGAATCACTCGATCGTCGAGAACAACATCGTCCAAACGATTGCCTCGGCCGCCGGCACCCTGTCGGCGATCATCTTCGTCCTTCCGGGCCTGGTCATCGTGGGCTGGTGGTCCGGGTTCCCGTACTGGACGACGGTCGCCGTCTGCGCGGTCGGAGGCACGCTCGGCGTCATGTATTCCATTCCGCTGCGTCGAGCCCTCGTGACCACGTCCGACCTTCCCTACCCGGAGGGCGTGGCCGCCGCCGAGGTCCTCAAGGTCGGCGACTCCGAGGCCGGGTCGCGGGAAAGCCGTCGCGGCATGCGCGCCATCATCACGGGCGCCGTCGCGTCGGCCACCTACGCCCTGCTGACGAATATGAAGGTGGTCGCCGCCGAAATCCTCGGCTTCTTCAGGGTCGGGGCCGGCGGCACCATGCTCGGCTCCGGGCTTGGCCTCGCCCTGGTCGGCGTCGGCCACCTCGTCGGGTTGAGCGTCGGCATCTCGATGATCGTCGGCGTGGCTATTTCCTTCGGCATCCTCCTGCCGATCCGCAGCCAGGGCGAGCTCGATGGCCCGCTGGACGAGGCCGTCCTCGCCGTCTTCACCGACGAGGTCCGCTACATCGGCGCCGGCGCCATGGCCGTGGCCGCCATCTGGACCCTCCTGAAGATCCTCAGGCCAATCTTCGTCGGCATCAGGGAGGCGGCGGTCTCCTCGCGCCACCGCCGCGACGGCGAGGAGGTCGACATCACCGAGCGCGACCTTCCGATCCGCATCGTCGGACTGGTCATCGCCGCCTCGATGGTTCCCATCGGCTTCCTCCTGTGGGATTTCCTCCACGGCACGGTCCTGCGCGGCACGGCGAGCATCGTCGTCGTGTCCGTCGTCTTCACGCTGGTCATCGGAATCGTCATCGCGGCCGTGTGCGGCTACATGGCCGGCCTCATCGGGGCCTCCAATAGCCCGATCTCCGGTGTCGGCATCCTCGTGGTGCTCATCGCGGCGCTGCTCATCAAGATGGTCTACGGCCCCACGAGCGGCGCGGAGACTGCTGCACTCATCGCCTTCACGCTGTTCACCGTGGCGATCGTCTTCGGCATCGCCACGATCTCCAACGACAACCTCCAGGACCTGAAGACCGGCCAGCTCGTCGGCGCGACCCCGTGGAAGCAGCAGGTGGCGCTCGTCATCGGCGTGGCCTTCGGTTCGCTCATCATCCCGCCGGTCCTGCAGCTGCTGCAAAATACCTTCGGCTTCCAGGGCGCACCGGGCGCCGGCAAGGACGCGCTGGCCGCGCCGCAAGCCTCGATCATCTCGAGGCTGGCCGGCGGCATCTTCGACAATTCGCTCGACTGGAGCCTCATCGGCATCGGCGCGGGCATCGGCGTGGCCATCGTCATCGTCGACTTCGCGCTGCAGAGGGCGACCGGCGGCAGGCTCAAGCTCCCGCCGCTGGCCGTGGGCATGGGCATGTACCTCTATCCCACGACGACAACGATGATCGCCATTGGCGCCGTCATCGGCACCCTCTACGACCGCTGGGCCGAGCGCTCCGGCGGCAATGTGGAGGTCAAGAAGCGCGTGGGCGTGCTCATGGCCACGGGCCTGATCGTCGGCGAGTCCCTGTTCGGCGTGGCCTTCGCGGGTGTCGTGGCCGCAACCGGCAACGAGTCACCCCTGGCCGTGGTCGGCGACGGCTTCGCCAATCCCGCCCAGGTGCTCGGCGTCGTGCTCTTCGCCTCCGCCGTCACGTTCATCTACCACCTGGCGCGGCGCTCCGGCTCCGAGGCCGACGACGATTCTTCGGACGAAACGGGCGGCGGCAGTTCTGCGGATGCGGCCCAGGACGAGCCCGCAGATGCCGCGGCAGCCGGCGAGAAAGCCGGTAGCGATTTTGCTGATGAGGAGCGCGCCGACGGGGCTCGGGGGCAGCGCAACTGAGGCTGGCGGGGCTCCGTCGGCGGAACCGGCGGAGCCCCAACGCAGCGCCGACCTCGGCAAACCGCGCCAGTGACTGAAACACCAACGGCTGGGCGCCATCCGGCTGAACGCTGGGCTCCGCCATTCGGCCGGGCACCACCCGGCTGCCGACCAGAGGCCTCGGCCGAGCCGCTCGCCGCGTCCGGCCGCCTTCAACCTGTCGCCTCCCGGGCGCGCGGTTGCCTAGGGCTCACTCACCGCTTCGGCGCGAACCTCTGTGTATCGCCGTCTCCAGGCACGGCGCCATCACCGGTAATAGCGGCGTCGGCCTCAGGAACTGCGTGGCCGCCAGCGGCATGGCTATCGACTCGCGCCCCGCCCGCGTCGCTGTGCGGCGCCCCACCGGTACCACTTTGCAGCACGCGAGTCTTGAGCTCGTAGCCAATGAGCAGAACGGTCAGCCAGATGGGAAGAATAATAACGGCCAACCTGTAGTTGGGGTTGCGCCACATCATCACGACGACCAGCACGAAGAAGGCCATCGCCACCACGGACGAGACCAAGCCGCCCGGCAGCTTGAAGCTGAGCTTGGCGACCTTGTCCGGCCCGAGGTGCCGGCGGAACTTGGAGTGGGTGATGAGGATCATCGCCCACGTGATGATGACCGAAGCCAGCGTCGTCGACATGAAGAAGCTAAAGGCAGTGTCCCTGGAGAAGAACAGGACCACGACAACGACGACGCCAATGATCCCCGAGGACAGCAGGATCCCGTTGCGCGGCACGCGCTGGGCCGAAAGCCGGCCGAGGAAGCGCGGCGCGCTGCCCTGGCGGGCCAGGGTGTAGAGCATGCGCCCGTTGGAGTACAGGCCCGAGTTGAACACCGACAGGGCCGCGGTGAGCACGACGATGTTGAGAATGTGGGCGGCGGCCGTGATGCCGACCGAATCGAAGATCTGCACGAAGGGGCTGGACTTGCCGTTGATATCCCTCCACGGGATCACGGACATGACCACCGCCAACGCACCGATGTAGAAGATGAGGATGCGGTAGACGAGCTGGTTGATTGCCTTGGGAATGGTGCGCTCGGGATCCTCGGTCTCGCCGGCCGCGATGCCGACCAGTTCCATGCCACCAAAGGAGAACATGACGACGGCCAGGCACATGAGCAGGCCATTGATGCCGAAGGGCATGAAGCCATCGTCGAACAGGTGCGACCACGCGGGGGCCGGGCCCGAGCCAGTACTCGTGCCGCTAATGATCAGGTAGGTGCCCAGGACAATCATGCCTATGACCGCCACCACCTTGATCATGGCGAACCAGAACTCGAACTCGCCGAAGGCCTTGACGCCGACGAGGTTGGCCGACGTGATGAGGATGAGGAAGACCAAGGCCGAAACCCATTCCGGCACCGACGGCCACCAGTACTGTATGTATTTGCCGACAACGACCAACTCGGACATGGACACGAAGATGTACAGGAACCAGTAGCTCCAGCCGGCGACGAAGCCGGCCCGAGGACTCCAGTAGTCGTTGGCGTAGCGGCTGAACGCGCCGGAGGCCGGGCGGTGGACGACCATTTCACCGAGGGCGCGCACGACGAGGAAGATCGCCGCCCCGCCGATGGCGTAAGCGATGAGGATCGAGGGCCCGGCCAGTTGGATGCCTTCAGCCGAGCCGTAGAAAAGCCCCGTTCCGATAGCTCCACCCAGGGCAATCATCTGGATGTGCCGGTTCTTCAGGCCCTTGCGCAGGCCCTCAGCGCTTTCTTCGATTGTTTCAGTTGACATCGCTCTCCCTGGAGGACGGGCATCGCTCAAGAACGCCCATCGCTCGTGAACGCCGCCCGGTAATGATTATCTGAGGCCGGCTCATTCGATCACGATCGACGATTCGATCGCGTGTCAAGTCCTAGGCCGGAGTGATTATATTGACGTTGTCAAGCTCTCGGCGAAAGTGACCACATTGCGAAGAGGTGAGGTTGGCGCGGCATTCGCGCTGCGGGCAGCGAGCGATTCAGGCCGCCAGGGCGACGAGCGGCGTGCCGGCCCACGTCGACAGATACCACAGCGCACCCGCCAGCGCCACGTAGGCGACGACATCGAAGCCACGCGAACGCGCGCGCGGGACATAGCCCGTCGGAAGGATCGCACGAGCCAGGGCGAGGGCCACAAGGCTGCCCGCCAGGATCCGGCAGGCGACGACGGCCGACCACACGTAGGCCGAGCCGACCACGGCGGCGATCCACAGGGCGAGCCCAATGTACACAACGCCCGCCGGAACCCGGATGGAACTCATAGCCCCCACTGTACCCAGCGCACTAGCATTGTCGCCATGCGACGCATCGGGATCATTGGCACCGGCCTGGCCGGCCTGCGGGTTGCCGCCGAGTTGCGCGGAGCCGGATTCGACGGCCGGATCACGGCCTGGGACAGCGGCGGTGGCAAGCCCTACGACCGCCCGCCGCTGACCAAGCAGCTCTTCGGCGAGCGGCAGGTGCCGCTGGCCCGGCAGGGCCTGGGCGACCTCGGCGACCTCGGCGTCGAGGTGATCGCCCGGGAGGTCAGCGCGATCGAGCCCGACGGGGCGGGCGGCTGGCTGGTCATTGAGTCGGCTGGCGCTGTTGACGTGGCTGGCGCTGGCGAGGCGACCGGTGCGGCTGGCACGGTCGAGTCAGGCCCCGTCCAGGTCGACGTCGCCGTCGTCGCGACGGGCTCACCCCCGCGCGGGAGCGTACCCGGCGCCCGCGTCCTCTACACGCTCGCCGACGCCGATGCCCTCGCCGAGGCCATCGCTCCGGGCACGCGCGTCGACATCGTCGGCGGCGGCTGGATCGGCACGGAGCTGGCCTCGACCTGCGCCGAGCGTGGCGCCCGCGTCGAGCTGTGGGAGGCGAGCCAGCACCTGCTCGCCCGCTCGCTCGGCGAGGCCGGGACCGACATCTGGCTGCGATGGCTGGAGGCGGCCGGCGTGACGGTCCACCTGGGCCGGCGCCACCCGGGCAGCGCGGCGGACGGGACGGTTCTTGTCGACGCCACGGGCTCGGCCCCCACCTTTCCGCGCGTGGCCGCCGATGTCACGGCGCGCGGCGCGCTGGCCACCGACGTGCAGGCCCGAGTCCTTCTGGGCGGCCGGAGCGTGGCGGGCCTGTACGCGGTCGGCGACTGCGCCGACCGCGTGAGCCACCCCTGCCTGGCCGGCGGCCACTGGACCAAGGCCCTGGGCGATGGCGCGCTCGCGGCGGCCTCCATCCTTGGCACAGCCCCACCGCCCTTCCTGGCTCCGGCGGAGGTCTTCTCCACGCAGTTCGGCCGCGAGATAGGCCTGGTCGGCGTCGTTCCGAGCTCGCCTCCCGCACGCGAGTCGACGCGCGACGGCTTTGTCCTGAGGTGGCAGGACGAGCACGGGCTGGCAGCACTCCTGGCCGTCGACTCGCCCCGGGAGCTGTCGCGGGCACGAAAGGCCCTGAGGGTCGCCATCTGAGGACACCGCCGTCACACTCAGCAATCCGACGGCCCGCTGTGCGCGGGCGATGGTGTCTTCCCAGCCGGTGCGGCCGTTGTCCACGCCTTGCCCACCGAGCGCGGGCGATGGGCCGGACGAGACGGCACCGATGCCTCCCGGGCACCTCGCCCACCGAACACGGGCAACGGACAGGCATGGACCACACGTACCACCCGCGAACGATGGCGAACCGGCCCGGCCACGGGTACCGTTGAAGGCAGCGCACGCAAAGGAGCATGACCAATGACGGCATTCGTTCAGACCCCAGCCACACGCGATCTCATCGACAAGGCAACGAAGCTCGCGGGGGACGCGGTACCACCGTCCATCTTCGACGCATACGTCGGGGGCGCGAGCACCATCGACTCCATGGCGCCGGAGGACCTGTGCGGACTGGTGCGCGCGCACTACGAACTGGCCAGCCAGCACCCCGACGGCGACGTCAGCGTGCGGGTCTTCACGCCCACGATCGAGGAGGACGGCTGGTCTTTAGGCTCGACACTCGTCCAGTGCGTCACCGAGGACATCCCCTTCCTCGTCGACTCCGTCTCCATCCGACTGCGCACGCTCGGTCACACGATCAAGCGGCTGCTGCACCCGGTGGTCGACGGACACTCGTGGATCAGCGTCGAAATCAGGCGCGTGAGCCCGGGCAGCGAGGCCGGCCTGGCGGCGGAGATCGACTCCGTCATCCGGGACGTCAAGGCCGCCGTCGGCGACTGGGACACCATGACCGCCCTGGCCAGGAGCGCGACCGAAGGCCTGGAGGGCCACGCCCACGACGTGCTCGCCTGGATCGCGGAGGGCAACTTCATCCTGCTCGGCTCCTTCGAACGCGACGGTGGCGCCCCCGTTCCCGGGTCCGAGCTGGGCCTGGCCAGACGCCAGAGTGAACTGGTCGCCGAGTTGGCGGCGACCGACACCCCCGAGTTCCTCGTGACGAAGTCGCACGTGCGCGCACTCGTCCACCGCCACGCCTACACCGACGTCGTCTACGTGGGCCGCCTCGTGCTCTTCGGCCTCATGACAGCCGGCGCCTACATCGGCTCGGTCTTCGACACTCCCCTGGCCGCCGGCCGGGTCGAGGCCGTCTTCGACGCCTCGGGCCTGCCGCGCGATTCCCACTCCGGCAAGGACCTCCTCCAACTCATGGAGAGCTACCCGCGCGATATCCTCATGCTGCTCGACGCCGACGAGCTCGCTGCCGACGCCGCCGCACTCATCCGGCCCGAGGCGGCCTCCTCGACGACCACGCTCCTGCACCGCGACATCTTCCCGGGCGCCGCGGCGGGCGTCGTCGTCATACCGCGCGAACGCTTCACCTCTCACGCCTCCACGGAGCTGGCGCGCATCGTCCAGGAAACCTTCTCGTCGGCGGACGTCGACATGCAGGTCTCGGTCAGCTCCGGTCCCCTGGCCTTCATCAGCTTCATCGTCAGCAGCATCCGCGACGAGTCCGACATCGACGAGGCGAGCCTGGTCCGCCGCATCGCCGATGCCACGAGCGACTGGAACGAGGATCTGGCACGGGCGGTACGCCGCGAATTCGGTGAGGAAGCGGCGGCGGGCGTGCTCGAACGCTTCCGCGACTCCATCCCCTCAGCCTACCGGGCCCAGTACAGCGCGAGGGTCGCGGCCTCCGATTTCCGCCACATCGACGCCCTGGAGCCGGGGCAGCTGCGCCTGAGCCTGTACAAGCCGACCGACGGCGGTCACGGCCGCAGGCGCCTGAAGATGTTCATCCGCGACGACGTCTCCCTCACGCGCATCCTCCCAATCTTTTCGAACTTCGACCTGGTCGTCACGGACGAGCGCCCCTTCACCCTCGAGGGAGATCCCCCGGCGCGGATCTTCGACTTCGGGCTCGTCGCGCCAACGGAACAGCACTGGGCCGGCGAGGACGTGCGCTCGCGCTTCCAGGAGGCCGTCATGGACGCCTGGAACGGGAAGTCCGAGTCCGACCGCCTCGACGCCCTCGTGCTGACGGCGGGCCTGGACAGCCGCGAGGTGAGCATCCTGCGGGCCATCGCAGCCTACCTGCGCCAGGGCACCCTGCCGTTCTCGCGCAGCTACCTCCAGGAAACGCTCGTAGCCAACCCCGACATCGCCCGCCTGCTCGTGGACTTCTTCGACGCCCGGTTCAATCCCCGCACGAACGACGCCGAGGCCGAGGCCGCGATCCGCGCCGACCTCGCGGAAAGGATCGCCTCCGTCTCGTCGCTGGACGAGGAGCGCATCGCCCGCGCCTTCCTCGCCGTGATCGAGGCGACGCTGCGGACCAACGCCTACCAGGAGAGCAAGCCCACCCTGGCGTTCAAGCTGGACGCCGGGGCCATCTCCTTCCTGCCGGAGCCGCGCCCTGCGTTTGAAATCTGGGTGTACTCGCCGCGCGTGGAGGGCGTGCACCTGCGCTTCGGGAAGGTCGCGCGCGGTGGGCTGCGCTGGTCCGACAGGCGCGAGGACTTCCGCACGGAAATCCTGGGGCTCGTCAAGGCCCAGATGGTCAAGAACGCCGTCATCGTCCCCACGGGTTCCAAGGGCGGTTTCTTCGCCAAGCGGCTGCCCCCGCCGGCCGAGCGCGAGGCCTGGCTGGCCGAGGGCCTGGCCGCCTACCGCCTATTCGTTGCCTCGCTCCTGGACGTCACGGATAATCTCGTGGCGGGCGTCGTCGTCCCGCCCGACAATGTCGTGCGCAAAGACGGGGACGACACCTACCTCGTCGTGGCGGCGGACAAGGGCACGGCCAAGTTCTCCGACGACGCCAACGAGGTCTCGCGCGAGTACGGCTTCTGGCTGGGCGATGCCTTCGCCTCGGGCGGATCGGCCGGCTTCGACCACAAGGGCATGGGCATCACCGCGCGCGGAGCGTGGGAGTCGGTCAAACGCCACTTCCGCGAACTGGATGTGGACGTCCAGTCGCAGGATTTCACGGTCGTGGGCATCGGCGACATGTCGGGCGATGTCTTCGGCAACGGCATGCTGCTGTCCGAGCACATCAGGCTCGTCGGTGCGTTCGATCACCGGTCCGTCTTCCTCGACCCCGACCCGGACGCGGCCACATCGTTCGCCGAGCGCCAGCGCCTATTCGCGCTGCCCGGCTCCTCGTGGGAGGACTACGATTCCTCGCTCATCTCGGTGGGCGGCGGCGTGTGGCCGCGCTCGGCCAAGTCCATTCCCATCGGCGACGAGGTGCGCCGGGTGCTCGGGCTCGACGATTCCGTCACCTCGCTGACCCCGAACGAGGCCATACGCGCCATCCTCGCCGCACCCGTCGACCTGCTGTGGAACGGCGGGATCGGCACGTACGTCAAGGCATCGACGCAGGGCAACGACGTCATCGGCGACCGCACCAACGACGCCATACGCATCGACGCCACCGAGTTGCGCTGCCGGGTCGTGGGCGAGGGCGGCAATCTCGGACTATCGCAGCTCGGCCGCATCGAGGCGGCCCTGGCCGGCAGACGCCTGAACACCGACGCCATTGACAACTCCGCGGGCGTGGACACATCCGACCACGAGGTGAACATCAAGATCCTCCTGGCCGAGCAGGTGGCCAACGGCGACCTGACGCCCAAGCAGCGCAACCTCCTGCTCGAGTCGGTCACCGACGACGTCGCCACCCTCGTCCTGCGCGACAACTACGAGCAGAATGTGCTGCTGGGCAATGCTCGCGCGCAGAGCCCGACGATGGTCCACGAGCACCTGCGGCTCATGCACTGGCTCGTCGAGCGCGGCGATTTGGACCGAGCGCTCGAATTCCTTCCCAGCGACGAAGAACTGACCGCCCGCGCCAGCCAGGAGGGCCGGGGCCTGACCTCCCCGGAGTTCGCCGTGCTCGTGGCCTACACCAAGCTCGCGCTCAAGGATGACCTGCTGGAAACCTCCGTGCCCGACGACGAATACTTCGCCGCCGAGCTGCGCTCCTACTTCCCGGCCGAGATCGTCGATCGCTACTGCGCGACGCTCGGCTCCCACCCGCTAGCTCGCGAAATCGTCGCGAACTCGCTCGTCAATTCGCTCGTCAACCGCGGCGGCGCGACCTTCGTGCTGCGGGCCGTCGAGGACACGCAGGCCGACGTCGGCGAGATCGTCCGGGCATTCGCCGCGGCCCGCGAACTGCTCGATCTTTCGGGCTTCGTCGAGGCCGTCGAGGCGCTCGACGGCGTGGCGCCCACCTCGCTCCAGGCGGACCTGTACATCACCTTCCGCCACCACCTGGACGCCACCGTCCGCCGGCTCCTCCAGGCCCGCGCCTCGTCGATCGGGCAGACCGTCGAACGGTTCTCCCCCATGCACGGATGGCTCGGGCGCCTGGACGCCTACCTGCCCGAGCCCGACCGCATTCGCCGACAGGCCGAGATCGATCGGCTCGTGGAGCAGTCCGTTCCCGCGGAGCTGGCCGGCCGTTTCGCGGACCTGTCCCGCGCCGCGGCCCTCATGGACGCGATTGCAGTGGCCGAGCGCACGGGCGAGGATCCCGACGAGGTCCTGCGCGTCCTGTTCGACCTGTACGAGCGCTTCAATATCGGCAGGCTGCTCGAGCTGAGCGCGCAGCTGCCCATCACCGACAAGTGGACGGCCATGGCGCAGTCGGCCACGGAGGCCGACCTGACGGCGAGCGTCGTCACGCTGACCGAATCCGTCCTGGCGGGCACCGATCCCGGCGAGGGACGGGTCGATACCTGGGTGGCTTCGCGCCGTTCGGCCGTCGAGCGCACGATCTCCATGACGCGCTCCCTGGCCGAGCCCTCCCTGGCGCCGCTGGTCGTCGGGCTGCGCTCGATGCGGGCCCTCGCCGGTTGACGCGGGCGCGGGCCCACCTCGAGGTCGAGGTGGGCCCCAGCACTTAGCACCGGCCAGAGGCAGCTGGCCAGTTAGATCACGCCACCTGTGCCCGCCCTGCAGCTGCCAGGGCTCCTACGGCCGGCGGGACTGAGCCGCTGGCAGGGCCCCGCTGGCCGGACCACTCACCGGGCCCTGCCGCTGCCGGGGCTCTGCCACTCACGGGGCTCTGCCACTCACAGGACGCCGTCGAGCAGGCTCGTCGGGTTGCCGAAGCGGTGGTTGGTGGCGCTGACGGCCTGCTCCTGGAGGAAGGCCAGGAGCTCGACCTCGCCACAGCCCGTGACGGGCTCGGAGTAGATCGCCACGTCGATGCTGCCACCCACGGCCTCGGCCAGGGCGCGCGCGTCGCCACCGATGAGGCGCACCCGCAGCCCGTCGGCCGTATCGGCACGCGAAGCGCAGTAGGCGCGGAACTCCTCGTCGGTCTCGACGACGGCGCTGGCCCCGTGCGAGGCCAGGAAGTCGCGCATCGGCTTGGAGAAGGAGACGGCCGAGGAGACCCGCGGCTTGGCACCGGCCGCGAGCGCCCCGGCAGCAACCGCGAGCAGGTCGCCGACGCGCCCCTCGCCAAGGCGAATGACGACCTCGGGTGCGGGAACGTAGCGCAGAAGGTTGATCTCGACCCCCAGATCGCTGGGATCGGCCGGCTGGAAGTGGCCGGCCAGCGCCGAGTCCATGCCCTCGACCACGGAGAGGAAACGGTTGTTGTCGATGACGCTCTTCATCTCCAGCGCCACGCTCTGCGCCGCCCGCAGGGTCGTGTTGGCGAGCTCGGCGCCGGTCGGCTCCTTGGGCGCGTCGGCGACGTGGCCGAGGCCGATGAGATAGTTCGGGCCGCCCGCCTTTGTGCCCGCGCCGACGGCGGAGCGCTTCCAGCCTCCGAAGGGCTGGCGTCGCACGATGGCACCCGTGATGGCTCGGTTGACGTAGACATTGCCGGCGTGGACCGAGTCGAGCCAGGTGGCGATCTCCTTGGAGTCGAGCGAGTGCAGGCCCGCCGTCAGGCCAAACTCGACGGCGTTCTGCCACTCGATGGCCTGCTGAAGCGTGTCGGCCCGCATGACGCCGAGGATTGGCCCGAAGTACTCGGTCAGATGGTACTCGGACCCGGGCTTCACGCCCGCCCGAAGGCCCGGGGTCCACAGTTTTTCACCCAGGCGCCGCGGCTTGATGACCCACGACTCGCCTTCGCCCAGCTCGGTCAGGCCACGCAGGAGCTTGCCGGCCGGGGCCTGGACCATCGGCCCCATCTGGGTGGCGAGATCCTGGGGGTAGCCGACCTTCAGCGAGCGGATGGCATCCACCAGCTGGCGCTGGAAGCGCTTGGAGAAGCCCACGGAGCCGACGAGGATGACGAGCGAGGCCGCCGAGCACTTCTGGCCGGTGTGCCCGAAGGCCGAGTAGACGATGTCCTTGACGGCCAGGTCGATGTCCGCGTGCGGCGTGACGACGACGGCGTTCTTGCCCGACGTCTCCGCGAACACGCGCAGATCGGGGCGCCACGAGCGGAACATCTGCGCCGTCTCGGTCGAGCCCGTGAGGATCACCTGGTCACACTCTTCGACCAGGCGTCGGCCCAGCGACGAGTCGTCCATGCACACGAGGGCGAGGGCGTCGCGCGGTACGCCGGCCTCCCACATGAGCTTGGCGACGTAGGCTCCCGTGCGCCGCGTGAGCTTGGCGGGCTTGAAGACGACGCCCGAGCCGGTGGCCAGGGACGCCAGGACGCCGCCGGAAGGGATGGCGATCGGGAAGTTCCACGGCGGCGTGACGAGCGTGGCCTGCACCGGCGAGTACGTCGCCCCGCGCAGCTTCTCCAGGTTTTCGGCCAGATCGGCGTAGTACAGCGCGAAGTCGATGGCCTCGGAGACCTCGATGTCGGCCTGGTCGATCGTCTTGCCGGCCTCGGCGCCCGCGACCTCGATGAGCTCGCCGCGGTGGTCCTCCAGGCTCTGGGCGACGGCGCGCAGGACGGCGGCGCGCTCCCGGGCGCTGCGGGAGGCCCACGTTGCGCTGGCCGCACGCACCGACGCGACGACGGCGCTGGCCTCCTGGTCGGAGGCGATCATGGCGGCCTCGACCTCAGCCTGCCCCAGCGTGCTTGTCGGGATGCGGGAGGCGATCTTCTCGGCCCAGTCGATGTTGGCGTGCAGCGAGTGATCGGTATCTGCCACATTGGCGAAGGACTCGGGGACCTTCGCCCCCCTGACCTGGCGGTTCTGCTTGCGCCGGGGCGCGAAGATGAGCTCGGGCACGAGGTCCACCGCCTGCCGGAAGCGCTCTTCCTCAATGGCGAAGACGGCGTCGTCGTCGATCTCGAAGACATTGGACATGAAGTTTTCCGGCGTGGCGTTCTCCTCGAGCCGACGCACCAGGTAGGCGACGGCCACGTCGTACTCCTCCGGGCGCACGACGGGCACGTAGTAGAGCAGCGGGCCCACCGTGTCGCGCACCGCACGGGACTGCGGCGTCGCCATGCCGGCAAGCATCTCGACGTCAACGCCCTCGGTGATGCCGCGGTCCTTGGCGACCTCCAGCCCGTAGGCCAGGGTGAGCAGGTTCATGCCGGCGATGCCGATGTGGACGGCGTCGACGCGCTCGGGCGTGAGCGCCGCGTCGAGGACGGCCAGGTAGTTGGCGTCCGTTTCGGCCTTCGTCGGCTGGACCGTCAGCTCCCAGCCGTGGATGGCGGCGTCAACGCGCTCCATGGAAAGGTTGGCGCCCTTGACCACGCGCACCTTGATGGGGGCTCCGCCGCGCGCCCGGCGCGCCTGCGCCCAGCGCGTGAGGTCGTCCAGGCGTTCCATGGTGTCGGGCAGGTAGGCCTGGAGCACGATGCCGGCCCGGTAGCCCAAGAATTCGTCGCGGTCGAGGATCCGCTTGAAGACGTCGATGGTCAGGTCGAGGTCGCGGTACTCCTCCATGTCGAGGTTGACGAAGGTGTCCTTCGAGGCGGCCAGGCGATAGACCGGCAGCAGCTTGTCGACCGCGTTGTCCACGGCCGCGGCGTACCCGAAGGGCGCGTGCGGGCCGATCACGGAGGATACCTTCAGCGAGACGTAGTCGACGTCGGGCCGCTCGATGAGCTCTCGGGTGGCGTTCATGCGGCGGGCGGCCTCGTCGTCGCCGAGCACGGCCTCGCCCAGCAGGTTGAGGTTGAGCCGCGAGCCGTCTTCGCGCAGCTTGGCGATGGCGGGCCCGAGCTTGTCCGGCGTGACGGGCAGGACGAGGTCGCCGACGAGGGCGGCGAAGACCCGCTCGGCCGCGGCGGCGGCAACGCCGGGCAGGGCCGGGGCGATCGATCCACCGGCCTTGGCGGGTGTCTTGAGGTAGGCGGGCAGGAACGACACGTCACGGCCGGCCAGCTGCCGCAGATTCTTCGACGCGATGACCGGGTCCTCCGGGCGGATGACGCCGTCAACGAAGGAGACCGTGTAGTCCAGGCCTCCGGGGTGGTCCAAAACCTTGGCGAGGAGTTTCGCCGAGTGCGCAACCGGGTACTGCTTGGCCGCCTGTGTCCACGCCTTCGCCTGGGCAACGGCGCGATCGACATGCGCCTGATCCAACTTCATCGTCAGTCCTTTCCTTTCCTCTCATCACATCAATCAAGACAACTGTACAGAGAAACTCTTACCACCGTTTACCAGGATGACGATAACTCTTTACCCGGATGCCGGAAAGGCTCCGCGGCGGATGCCTCCGACCGGAGCCCTGGCTGCGGGTTCTTTGTCGGCGCAGCCTTGCAGGCCCAGCCCGAACAAGCCTCAGTGCGCGAAGTGGCGGGCGCCCGTCGCATACATCGTCACACCTGCCCGCTCGGCCGCCTCCACCACGTCCGCGTCGCGGATGGAGCCCGCCGGCTGCACGACGGCGCGAATGCCCGCGTCGGCGAGTACCTTCAGGCCGTCCGGGAACGGGAAGAACGCATCCGACGCGGCCACGGACCCCCGCGCCCTGGCACCGGCCCGCTCGACGGCCAGGCGGCACGAGTCGACCCGGTTGACCTGGCCCATGCCAATGCCGACGGTTGCGCCGTCGCTCGCCAGGAGGATCGCGTTCGACTTGACCGCCCGCACACTGCGCCAGGCGAAGAGCAGGTCACGCAGGGTGGCCTTGTCGGCGGCCTGACCGGCCACGAGCTTCCACCGGGCCGGGTCGTCGCCCGGCGCGTCCAGTCGGTCGCGCTGCTGCACGAGCAGTCCCCCGCCGATGGCGCGAACATCGCGCGAGGGCAGGGGCGCATCGGTGCGTAGGATGCGCAGGTTCTTCTTTTTCCGCAGGATATCCAGCGCCTGCGGGGCGAATCCAGGCGCCGCGATGACCTCGGTGAAGACCTCGGCCACCTGGCGTGCCATCGGCTCGGTCACCTCACGGTTGGCGGCGATGACGGAGCCGAATGCCGAGACGGGGTCGCAGGCGTGCGCGCGGCGGTGGGCCTGTGCGATGTCGGCGCCGATCGCCACGCCGCACGGGTTGGCGTGCTTGACGATCGCCACCGTGGGCTCGCTGTGGTCGGCCGCGGCCCGGATGGCCGCGTCGACGTCCTGGTAGTTGTTGTAGCTCATCTCTTTGCCACCGAGCTGCGCGGCGTCGGCCAGCCCTCCCGTGCCGTCGGTGTAGAGGGTGGCGCTCTGATGCGGGTTCTCGCCGTAGCGCAGAGCGGTCCGCCGCTCGTATGTCAGGCCCAGGTACCGGCCTTCGGACATCCACTCGGCCACCGCCGCGTCGTAGGCCGCCGTGTGCGCGAAGGCCTTGGCGGCCAACTCCCGCCGATCGTCGACGTCGAAGCCGCCGCTCCTCGCGGCCTCGGCGAGGGCCTCGTAGTCCGCCGTATCCGTGACGACGGCCACGCTCGCGTGGTTCTTGGCGGCGCCGCGCACCATGGCTGGGCCACCAATGTCGATCTTCTCGATGCACTCGGCGAAGCTCGCGCCGGAGGCGACAGTCTGGGCGAAGGGATAGAGGTTGACGACGACGAGGTCGATCGGCTCGATGTCCAACTCAGCCAGCTGGCCCACGTGCGAGTCGAGCTGGCGGTCGGCCAGGATGCCGGCGTGCACGGCCGGATGCAGCGTCTTGACGCGCCCGTCGAGGCATTCGGCGAAACCGGTCAGGTCGGACACTTCCGTCACAGGCACACCCGCCGCCGCAATGACTGCCGCCGTCGACCCCGTGGAAGTAATCTGACACCCCTGCTCGTGCAGCACTCGCACCAAGGATTCGACGCCCGTCTTGTCGTACACCGAGACGATTGCGCGACGAAAGGGAATCTTCATGCCTGACCTCCACTGGAAAACCACGGGGCCGCGTGCTCAATGCGGCACGCCCAGTGTATAGCCTGAGCGTGCCGGTCCACTGCCCCGCCCACACTCGAGGCGAACAAGGGGGCGATTGGAGATCTCGCCGCGCGCGTCACTGCCCCGCCCACACTCGAGGCGAACGAGGCCGTCCGCCCGGTCGCCGTCCCTGCCTTCTTGACGCCGGTGCGGACCGCGCAGCGGGCCGGAGAGACCGTCAAGACCGGCAGCCCGCCATTCGGCCACCGATAGTCCACGCCGATCAGTCCACGATGCCAACCAACTGGAAGAACACGATGACTTCCGAGAAGGCGGAGACCGTTCCCGTTGCCCTATTGAACACGAGGAGGACCGTCACGAAGCCCAGCAGGCACGAAACCGCGACAAGGCCCGCGCGCGCGAGCACGCCGAGGGCGGCCCGGCGCCCGTCGAACACGAGCCGCGGCCCACACGTGATCGCCGCAAAGGCCGCGCCAATCGTGGCGGCCAGGCTGAGCAGTATGGTTCCCACGCCAGTGATCTCGAACATCACTTCGCCTCGTTCCACGTGAGGGCAGCTGGAAGCTGCTTCCTCCACACGCCCCAGTTGTGTCCACCGCTCGGCTCCAACACCGTCGTCAGCTTGACGGTGTCCGACTTCACGGATTTCAAGGACTCGAGGAATTCCTTGGACTTGCCATCGTGCGCCGTTCCGGTTGCGTAGTACCTCTGGGGCCACTGCCTTTGTTGCCTCAGCAGATGGGAGACGGTGAACAGGCGCTTGATCGTCTGCTCGGCCGCGACGAGGCGGCCGGTCGAGGGCTTGTCATAACCGGAGAAGGCGATGATGCGCGAGAAGATGTGGGGATTGGTCAGGCCAAGAACGGACGAGCAGTAGCCGCCGAAGGACGCGCCTGCGATCGTCCATCCCTCGCGAGTGGGGGCGGTGTTGGGGAAGTTGTGCCGGACCATCCCCACGATGTCCTGCAGCACCCATGTCGCGATGGGCGGCCGGCCTTCGATATCGGCGCAATCGCCGTACACATGCCGGACTTTGAGGGAGGGGATGGCGAAAATCGTGTCGGGGTGGGCCTTCGCCATTGCCGCGAGATCGAGCTGGCTCGGCACCTTCTTCGGATTGCCGGGGTAGCCGTGAAGCATGAGGACGACCCTGTAGGTCTTGCCATCGTCAGGGGCGTAGCCCTTCGGCACCGACACCCACACCAAGTCCTCGATCTTTGACACCGGGCCCTTGAACACGGTCTTCATTGCCCCGTTCGAATCGCGCTTGAACGTGGCTTTCCATGCGGCCTCGCCCTCGTGGGCGTCAAGAACCGGATCATTGCCTTCGCGCTTGGGTACCGCGTCTGGCTTGGCGCGAACGGGGCCGGAACCGTACGCCGAATCGACGAGCTCGGGAACATCGCCCCAGCTGTTGACGTAACCGAGATTCCTGTTCATTTGGATTCCCGTCGTCGCCAGGGCGCACACCACCGCTACGGTCATGGCCGTCGCGGCGCGAAGAATGCGCCGCCGGCTTGTCGCTCGGCCTATGGCGCGCACGGCCCACACGAGCGCGGCAATCGTCGCCGCCGCGAAAACGACGAGCGTAAGAAGTCTGTCAGGCCCGAACATCGTTCCCCTTCCACTCCCCTATTCCTGCCTGCCTTCCGTCGACCCACCACCCGCGCCTGGCCATGTCACCGACGGCCTCCACGAGCTGCTGGCGCTCAATGCCCTTGATCCGTTCGAGAAGACTGTCCTCGGTGTCGGCGGGCAGGACGGGACATGTGGCCTGGGCGAGGATGGCTCCCGTATCCGTGCCCGAATCGACGACGAACAGCGTCGCCCCCGTCACCTTGACACCGTGGGCGAGCGCCTGGGCGGGCGCATCGATTCCCGGGAACGAGGGAAGCAGCGAGTTGTGGGTGTTGATAACCCGGTATGGGAAGGCTTCGAGGAAGTCGTCGGAGAGGAGCTTGAGGAAGCCGGCAAGCACAACGATGTCCGGCCTGTAGGAGGCCACGGCGTGACGCATGGAGGCATTCCAGTGCTCACGGGTAGGAAAGGAGCGCAGTTCACGGACGAAGGTGGGGATCGACGCCGCCTCGGCAATGCGCAGTCCGCTGGCCCGCTCGCGGTCGGCACCCACCGCGACGACATCGGCGCCGTAGGCCTCATCCCGGCAGGCCTCGAGGAGGGCCTGCATATTCGTGCCGGCTCCGGAGACCAGCACGACGATCCTGGCCGGCGTCTTCGCGTGGAGTGCAGTCGGGGTGCTCATTCGTCGATCCTACCCTCGACGGCGACGTTGTCACCTTCTTCCACCCATTCTTCCGTCTTTTCGGTACCTTCGGCCTGCCGAGCCTCTTCGCCCGGCTTGGCGCGCACCCGGGCGAACGCATGCCGGGCGAGCAAGCCGAGCGCCGGAGCCAGGCCGATGTGTGCCGCGAGCACGAGGCCGGCCACCATCGGCGGCCCGACGACGCTCATGCGTCCGGGACCGATCGACCCGGAGACCAGCCACATTGCGGCCGTGGCGCCAACGAGTGCGATGGCCACCGCCGCGGCCGCGACGGTACCGGCCCGCCTGGCGTCCTCGTACCTGCGCGAGCGCAGCAGACCGTAGCCGAAGCTCGCGAGCGCAAAGACCGCGACGAGCCACGGCAGTGTCACGCCCGGACCGGGAAGCGCGCCGAAGAACGGGATGGCCGGCAGAGGCTCCGTGACCACTCCCAGGGCAGAGAACCGGGTTCCTTCGCCCACGGCAAATCCCGGGCCTGCCGCGAAGGCGACGATCCACACGAGGATATTCGGTAGGAAGAGCAGCTGGGCAAGCGTGAGCATCGTTGCGCCCGAGGCTCCTGCCACGTAGGAGGCGTAGATCGCTCCTATGCGTGAACGCCCCAGGACGACGGCCGCGGCCAGGGCCAGGACGGCAAGGCAGGCCAGGGCGACGAGGACCGGCCCGAGGAGTTGGCCCGCCTGCCGCGCCGCGATGACGCCGCGGTGACCCGACATGTCCTCGCGCGCCTTCGCCCATGCCGCGATCAGGGCCGTGGCGAGGCTCGCCGCGACGATGCCGGCCGGGCGCGATGTCTGCGGCAGGGCCAGGAAGCTGAGGATCGTCGTCGTCGCCAGCGCCGACGCGGTGGCCGCCGCAACCTGCGACCATCGCTCGATCCGCGCTCCGGTCACGAAGCGGTAGAGCAGCACGAGGATGATGCATGTCAGGGTCAGCGGCATGAGGCTGATGGTGGCGTCGGCGAGCTCGAGCCGGGAGCCCATGGCCAGCATCCACAGCGACCCGCCGAACCTGACCGACTGGTGCCAGGTCAGGTCGCCGAGTGAGAGCGCGGAGGCGGTCAGCGCGTATCCGAGGACGGCGAGCGCGACCGTGGCGCCCCACGTGTAGAGGAGGGCCTTCAGCGGCGCGATGGCGGCTGCAATGTGGCTTTGGCGTTCGTCTGTTTCCATCGGTCCAATCGTTTCAAGCTCGCGGCGAGGCGTCGCGATCATACCGCGGCGTGTCACTCACCTTCGGCTCGCCGGCCTGGCAAAGGCGGCAACACGCCTTGCGCGAAGCAACACGCCTTGCGCGAAGGTGGGTAGCAGTTCGCGAGCCGGGAGGCAGGGTGCCCGATTGTCGCAATTTCACTGTATCCCTTCCCGGCCCGGCTGGGCCGCGCTATCATTCTTGGACCGGAGCTTCCCCATCCGCACATGGGGAATTGAAGGGAATCTGTCACGCGCCCTCCGGGGAGGTTCCCGGATGTGGCGGCGGCATCTCCGCCGCCACATCGACGTCGGTCAGCTGCTGGCTTCACTGGCCATGAGCGCCATCCATCCCGGCCCTCCGACTGCGTGCCTCCCCAGCCGACTCGCTTAGGTCCAGGCCTAGCCCGCGCCCACCAGGCCGCTCTCGTAGGCGAAGATGACGAGCTGCGCCCGGTCCCGGGCACCCACTCTCTGGAGCAGGGCACTCATGTGGGATTTCATCGTGGCATGGCTAATGTGAAGATGCTCGGCAATCTGGTGGTTCGACATCCCCCTAGCAACCAGGCGCAGCACCTCGGTCTGGCGCGCCGTCAACCCGTCGATGCTCGCCACACAGGCCGGCCGAGGAACGAACCGGTCGACGAGCGCCCTCACCGCAGTGGGCGCCAGGAGCGCCTGGCCCGAATGCACCGTGACGATGGCCTGGACGATCCCCTCGGGTGTCGTGTCCTTGAGGAGAAAGCCCGACGCCCCCATCCGCAGGGCCTCGTAGACGTAGCTCTCCAGCTCGAACATCGTCAGGATGAGCACGCGCACCCGCTCGTCGCGTGCCAGGATCCGGGACGCGGCGGTCAGACCGTCGAGCCGTGGCATGCGGATGTCCATGAGAACGACGTCGGGCCTGACTCGCGTGGCGACGGCGACGGCCTCGGCCCCATCTTCCGCCTGACCCACGACCTCGATGCCTTCGCTCGCCTCCAGGAGGGCGACGAGTGAGCTTCGCAGAAGCGCCTGGTCCTCGGCAATGACGACCCTAATGGGGCGGGCGGTCACGGGCGCGTCCTTCCGTCTGCCGCGCCGTCGAGCGCCGCCGAGCCCATGGTGACCAGATTCCGGAGCAAGACGCTTCCCGCCAGGTGAGTTCCTTCCATCACCGCGACACCTCGCCTTCGCCGTCGAGCGCCGCCGAGCCCGGGTCCGGGATTCTTGCCTCGACGAAGAACCCTTCCGCGCGCGGCCCATAGTCCAACTCACCGGCCAGCGCCGCGACTCGCTCGCGCAGCCCCGCCAGCCCGTTGCCGCCCGTCGCTGCCGGGTCCGTTCCGGCGCCGGGAGGCCATCCGCCAGCTGGACGGCGGGAACCGCCGTCGTCGTCGACGGAAACAACCAGGGTCCCCTCCTCGCGCGAAAGGCTCACGGCCACCCGGCCGGGGCCGGCGTGCCTGGCGGAGTTACCGAGCGCCTCCTGAACGATCCGGTAGGCGGTCACGGCCACGCCGCCCGAGTTGGCCGCCACGCCCTCGCCGACGAATGTCACGTCCAGGCCCGAGGCCCGCGCCCGCTCCACGAGCTCGCCGATCGACTCGATGCCGGGCAGCGGCCCGAGCGGCGCCGCATCCCCGCCTAACGCCACGTCCCCGGCCGACGCCGAATCTCCGGGAAATGCCATGCCCTTGCGCGCAGCCGCGCCCCCGGCCGACGCCGATCCCGCCGGTGTCTCCAAGTTCCCGAGTGATGCCACGTCTGCCAGTGACGCCGCATCCCCGCCTCGCGCCGCATCCGCCGCCGCATCCCCGCGCAAAACCCTCACCATTCGGCGCATCTCCAGCGTGGTCGAGCGGCTGATCGCCTCGACGTCCCTGAGCGCCAACCGCAGCGCGCCGGCATCCTCGCCATTGACGAGCGCCGCCACGCTGGCGCGCATCGTCATGAGCCCGAGCCCGTGAGAGACGATATCGTGCAGGTCCCTGGCAATGGCCAGCCGCTCGGCGGCGAGCGCGCGCTCGACCTCCTTCGCCCGCAGGGCCGCCCAGTACCGCGCGCGGTCTCTGCGCACGAGGACGATGGCGAGGACGGACGTCAGGAGGATGCATAGGCTGACGACGATTACCGCGCCGGGGCGGGGCTCGGCGCGGGCCTCACCCGTTCCGTTCGTGCTCATCGTCACGAGCACCGTCGCCAGGGCGGCCGTCACGGCCAGGACGGCGCTCGAAGAATACTTACGGGGCATGACCTCACCGTACCCAGCCTCGCGGCGTTTCGTCTCTCGGACCTGAGGATGTCAGCCCTGGGGCCGATGCCCGCGCGGCTTTCCGCCCTCCCGTCCGATGCCCGCGGGCCCGGCCCGGACGAAGATCGCCATCCATGATCGACATTTCACACCTCAGCAAACGCCACGGTAACCGCGAGGTCGTCAGCGACGTCAGTTTCCGTGCCGAGCCCGGGCGCGTGACCGGATTCGTCGGGCCGAACGGAGCGGGCAAGTCCTCGACGCTGCGCATACTCCTGGGCCTGGACCGCGCCACCAGCGGATCGGCGACCATCTCCGGCAGGGCCTATCGCGACCTGGCACGCCCCACTCGCACTGTAGGCGCCATGCTCGACGGCGCGGGCGCCCACCCCTCGCGGCGCGCGAAGGCCCACATGATGTGGGTGGCCGCCACGGCCGGCATCAGCCGGGCGCGCGTCGACGAATGCCTCGAAATCACGGGAATCGCCGAGAACGCGTCGCGCCGGGTCCGGGACCTGTCGCTGGGCATGGGCCAGCGACTCGGTCTTGCCACCGCGCTGCTGGGCGACCCCGAGGTGCTCGTGCTCGACGAGCCGGAAGGCGGCCTCGACCCCGAAGGCATCCGCTGGATTCGACGGCTGTTGCGCGGCCATGCCGACAGGGGCGGGACCGTTCTGCTCTCCAGCCACCTCATGGGCGAACTCGGGCAGATCGCCGACGACGTCGTCGTCATCGCCCGCGGGAAAGTCGTCGCGGCCGGAACGCTCGACGAGGTCGCCTCGGGGCATGCCAGCCTCGAGGACGCATTCTTCGCGCTGACGGGGAGCGAGCAGTGACGGGTCGGGCGCTGGCCGCCTTCCGAGCCGAAGTACTCAAACTGGCCACGCTGCCGGCGGCTTGGGTCGCCAGTTCACTCAGTGTCGTCGTGCCGCTCGCCCTGACGGCGCTCAACTCGCGGACGGTGCGCCGCGCCTTGGAAACCGGCAACGAGGGAGACCTCGCCTCCTCTTCCACCGTCGACTCCGGGTTCAGCGACGTGGCGATCGGCGTCATTGGCCCCGTGATTCTGGGGGTCGTCGCCGTGTCCAGCGAGTACGTGCGCTCGGTGTCACGGCTCGGCGGTGGCCGGCAGCTCGCAACGACAATGGTGTCCGTGCCTCGGCGGGGCCGGCTCATCGCGGCCAAGCTCGCCGCGCTCACCGCATGGATCGCGTGTCTGGCCGCCATTTCGGTGCCGCTGACGATCGTCACCTTCCAGCGCCTGGTCGGCCCGTACGCCAGCGAGTTGGATGACGTCCTGACGCGGGGCTTGGGCGTGGGCGCCTACTGGCTGACCATGGGGCTGATCGCCTTCGCCCTGGCGACGGCGGCGCGCAGCGGGACGATTCCGCTGACCTTCCTCCTCATCAACGCTTCGGCCGTTTCCCTGAGCCTGCTCCTGTCTCGGATCACGAGCGCCGTGAGGTTCATGCCCGACGTGGCGTGGTCCTACCTCACGCTCAGGGGGGATGAGAGGCCCGTTTCGGCTGCCGAGCCCGTGGAGCCGGCCGTCGCCTGGCTGACCCTCGGGTGCTGGGCGGGTGCCGCCGTGGCCGCCTCTTTCCTGTGCTTCACGAGGAGGGACGCATGAGCCGCGCGGAGAGGTCGGAGCTGCGCCGGGAGGGCAGCGGAGTGAGCCAGCCGGACAAACGCCAGCCGCGCCGGGAAGACGGAGACGCGGCCAGCGGGGCTCGTCCGGGCTTCGCGCGAGCCCTGACTGCCGAGTGGCGAAAGCTGGCGAGCCTGGCCTCGACCTGGTTGACGTGCGCGGCGACGGCGGTGCTGGCCGCCCTCGTGGCCGGCTCCCTGGCGCCGCGGCCGGACCAAGCGGGCCAGGCGGTGCGCAGCGTGGCCGACGTCGCCGCCGCCGGCTTCATTGTCCTCGGCGCGCTGGCGTCCACCGGCGAGCACGCCGGCGGGCAGATACACCGCTCCCTGCTGTGCCTGCCGCGTCGAGGCAGGCTCCTGGCCGCGAAGGCGGCCGTCACGGTGTGCCTCGGCGGGGTGCTGGCCGCGGTCACGATGCTGGCGTGTGCCTGGGCGGCCGGCCTTCCCGCCTCCCGGTGGGCGTTCGTCGTGGCCGGCTGCATTCACCTGACGGCGCTGGCGGCGATTGCGGCAGCCGTGGGCGTGATCCTACGTGGCCCAGTCGCCTCGCTCGGCACTGCCCTGGTCTGCCTCGTCGTCGCCCCTCCCCTGCTGAGGTGGTCCGTCCTGCCGACGGTCATCGGGCAGGGCGCCATGGAGGCCGCACTCGATGGTGATGGCTCGGCAGCGGCCGCAAGGATTGCCGCCCTCGCCGCGTGGACCCTCGCGGTGTGGGCCGTGGCGGCGGCCCACTTCATGCGCACCGATGCGTGAGTCGGCCGCCAGCTCGCCGCCCGCGCTGCCGCTAGCTCCCAGCCGCAAACTCAGCGCCACCCGCGCTGCCGCCGACTCAACGCCACACGCTCGCCGCCGTCACGGAGCGCGCGCATGCCAGGTTGCGACTTCGGAGCCGCCTGGGTCCTCCTACCCTTCCGATTCCGTCCGTTTTCCGATTGGAGGCTCGCCATCCGTCGCCCGCGCGTGGCATCCTTGCCCACATACGTTTCATCGGGCACGAAGGCGACGTCGACGGTCTGGAAGGAGCGACATGTTCGGGCTGGCACGAAAGATCCACAGCAAGGTGCGCAGCATGGGTCGAGGGCGCACGTCCCCGGCTTTCCGTGCCGTCGACCGGGCGATGACGGGGCGCCGCGGCGACGCCGTCGCCTACGCCTGGGGGCTGTCCGAGGCCGTGTCCTTCCCCATCACGGCGGAAATGTGCCAGGTCTGGCTTGGAGTGGCGCAGCCGAGGCACCTGTTTCGGCGCGCCGCCATGATCGTCGCGGGTTCGGTCTCCGGCGTGGCCGTGACACACCTTCTCACGCGCGCCGGCAGGCGCCCTCCCGCGCCGTGGACGACGCCGCAGATGGAGGAGGCCACGGCGCGATACCTCGGCGTTGGGCCACGCGGTTATTGGAAGCAGGCGTTCACAGGCATCCCGGTCAAGCTCTTCGCGGCCGAGTCCGGGCGCCGCGACTTGGACCTGCCTCCCGTCCTCGCGCACGCCCTGGCAGAGCGCGCGCTGCGCATGGTCGGCGCAACCGCCGTCGTCCTCATTCTGGAAAAGCCGCTCGGCGGGCCGGTGCGCCGCTACTACGGCACGTACCTAGCGCTGACTGGAACCGCTTTCGCCCTGTCGCTGGGCGCCATCGTCCGCCTCTGGAGGATCGAGGGCGCGGGCGACGATCCCGAGGCTCGTCTAGAGCGCGTTTCCGCGGAGGAGCAGCCCATCCCCGCAGGACCGCGATCGCTGCCGTAGGCCTGCCGCGCTGCCGCCGCACGGCCGGCTTCCTCGCCGCGAGACCACCGCGCTGCCATCGGCCGGCCGCCTGCCTGGCCGCAGCCAGCCAGGCACTGCCCACGACGGCGCTACCCGCGCAGAATCTCCCTAACGATCTCCGCCGTCTGGCTCGGCGTCTTGCCGACCCGCACGCCGACGGCCTCGAGCGCCTGCCGCTTCGCCTCGGCAGTCCCGGCCGAGCCCGAGACGATGGCGCCCGCATGCCCCATGGTCTTGCCCTCGGGCGCGGTGAACCCCGCGACGTAGGCGACGACGGGCTTCTTCACGCTCTCGGCGATGAAGGCGGCGGCGCGTTCCTCGGCGTCGCCGCCGATCTCGCCAATCATGACGATGAGGTCGGTGTCCGGGTCAGCCTCGAAGGCCCTGATAGCGTCGACATGGGTGGTGCCCACGACGGGGTCGCCGCCAATGCCGATGCACGTGGTGAAGCCGATGTCGGCCAGTTCGTACATGAGCTGGTAGGTGAGCGTACCGGACTTGGAAACGAGGCCGAGCCGCCCCGGCCCGGTGATATCGGGCGGCGTGATGCCGACATTCGACTGGCCCGGCGTGATGATGCCCGGGCAGTTCGGGCCGATGAGCCGCACGCCCTTGTCCCTGGCATGGGCGAAGAACTCGGCCGTGTCGGCGACCGGTATGCCTTCGGTGATGATGACGACGAGCTCCAGCCCGGCGTCGATGGCCTCGATCACGGCGCCCTTGGCGTGCGCGGGCGGAACGAAGATGGCGGATACCGTGGCATCGGTCGCCGCCTTTGCCTCGGCCACCGAGCCGTAGACGGGCACGGACACGGTGCCGGCCTGGCGCTGTTCGGCGCCCGGCCCTGCCGGCACGACGTCGAAGTCGACGGCCGTCCCCGCCTTGCGCGGATTGACGCCACCTACCACCTGCGTGCCGGCGCCGAGCATGCGGCGGGTGTGCTTTTGCCCCTCGGAGCCGGTCATGCCCTGGACGATCACCTTGGAGTTCTTATCGAGAAAAACGGCCATGGTCTCCCCTTCAGTCCTGAGTTCCCGCTGCGAGCTGCGCCGCCTGCAGCGCGGCGCCATCCATCGTATCGACCAGCGTGACGAGCGGGTGCGCGGCCTCGGCCAGGATGGCGCGCCCCTCCTCAACCGCGTTGCCATCGAGGCGCACGACGATCGGTTTCGACGCCGCGTCGCCCAGGGTCTCAAGTGCCTCGACGATGCCCCTGGCCACCTCGTCGCACGCCGTGATGCCACCGAAGACATTGACGAACACGGAGCGAACGTCTCGATCGCCGAGAATGACATCCAGGCCATTGGCCATGACCGCCGCCGAGGCACCGCCACCGATGTCGAGGAAATTGGCCGGGCCGACGCCGTAGCGTTCGCCCGCGTAGGCCACGACGTCGAGCGTGGACATGACCAGGCCCGCCCCGTTGCCGATGACGCCGACCTGCCCGTCGAGCTTGACGTAGTTCAGGCCCAGAGCCTTGGCCTTGGCTTCCAGCGGGTCCTGTGCGCCCTTGTCCACGAGATGCTCATGTTCGGCGTGGCGGAAGCGGGCATTGTCGTCGAGCGTGACCTTGCCGTCCACGGCGATGATGTCCCCCGCGCCGGTCAACACGAGCGGGTTGACCTCGACGAGCGTCGCGTCCTCGCGATCGTAGACCTCCCACAGCCTTTGCAGCACGGGCACGACCTTGGCGCCAACCTCCGCGTCGAAGCCGGCCTCCTCAACGATCTGCCGGGCCTTGGGCTCGTCGATCCCCACGCGCGGGTCCACCGCGACCCTGGCGAGCGCCTCGGGCCGCTGCCTGGCCAGCTCCTCGATCTCCATGCCGCCCTCCACGGAACACATGGCCAGGTAGCTGCGTTGCGAGCGGTCGAGCAGAAGCGAGAAGTAATACTCGGACGCGATGTCCACCCCGGCGGCAACGAGTACCCTGCCCACGGTGTGGCCCTTAATGTCCATGCCCAAAATCCGATCGGCGGCATCGCGTGCCTCTTCGGGTGTGCGGGCAAGTTTGACGCCGCCGGCCTTTCCACGCCCTCCCGTCTTGACCTGGGCCTTGACGACGACGAGGCCCACGTCCAACTCGCGAGCCGCGTCCTCGGCTTCCTCGGGAGTCGAGGCAACGATTCCCGGTAGGACGGGAACATCGTGCTTCTCGAAAAGATCGCGGGCCTGGTACTCGTAGAGATCCACCTGACATCCTTTCCACGAAACCTTGGGCTTTGGGCACGTTCAGTGTATCGAAGCCCTCCGACAGGAATCGACAGGCCCAATCGGCAATTTCCGCCGATCGAGCTCATCGCTGCCTCGCCCCGCTCAGCAACGGCGCCGCATTCACCGAGCCCCGCGAGCGCACCACCGGCCGGCCCACCACGGACAGCATCGCCAGACCTCAGAGCACTAGCACCGAGCAAGGATCTTGGCAAGGCGGGCGGCAGACGTCCCACCACGGCAGAAATAATTGCGAAATATGGCGAAGCCGTCGCGCGCCCGCACTGGCCGACGTACCATCGGATCCATGAGTCGCCCCCGTCTGTTCGCCCCCATGCCCGTTCGCAAAATGAGAGCCAGGAACCGCCTCTGGCTGCCACCGATGTGCATGTACTCGGCCAAGGAGGACGGTCGGGTGACGGACTGGCACGTCCAGCACTACGGGACGCGTGCCCACGGAGGGTTCGCTGTCGTCATCGCCGAGGCAACGGCCGTCACGCCCGAGGGCAGGATCTCGCCGGCCGACCTGGGCCTATGGAGCGACGGCCAGATCCACGGGTTCGCGCGCATAGCCGACGCGATTCACGCGGGCGGCGCCATCGCCGGTGTCCAACTCGGCCATTCCGGGCGCAAGGGCGGCACACGCCCGAACCTGCCGAGCCACGCCGGCGCCTGGAAGGGCACCCGAGACGGTTGGCACCTCCTGGCGCCCAGCGCCATCCCCTCCCCCGGCCACGCGACGCCCACCTCCTTGAGCGAACCCGAGATCGAGCGCATCATTCGTTCCTTCACCAGGGCAGCCCACCGGGCCGACAGCGCCGGCATCGACCTCATCGAGATCCACGCGGCCCACGGCTACCTCATCCACCAGTTCCTTTCGCCCCTGACCAACCATCGCCGCGACTCCTACGGCGGGTCGGTGGAAAACCGCGAGCGCATCCTCATGCGGATCGTCGGCGACGTGCGTGCCGCCGTCAGCGATTCGACCGCCATCTCCGTGCGCCTTTCGGCCACCGATTGGGCCGACGGCGGCCTGACCGCGTCCAAGACCTGCCGGCTGGCCAAGAAGCTGGCGGAGCTCGACGTCGACGTCATCCACGTTTCCACCGGGGGCAACGTCGAGGCCAACATCCCGGTCGGCCCGGGCTACCAGTTGCCCTACGCGCACGAAGTCTCGCAGGCGGTGGCCAGCTCGAAGGCCAGGGTGGTCGGCGTCGGCCTCATCACGAGCGCGCGCCAGGCGGAGGAGGCGCTGGCCAAGGCCATGTGCGACGCCGTTGCCATCGGCCGGCCCGCCCTCAACGATCCCTACCTGCCGATCCGGTGGGCTCACGAGCTCTCCGCGGAGGACTATTCGCCGGCTCCAGAGCAGTACTGGCGGGGAAACTGGAGCCACGAAGACTGAGCCGTCATCGTGACCGTTTGCCGTCGTCGGGCCCGTTCTAGGCCATCGTTCGGGGTCCTCGCACCCATGCGGCCCGAACTCCGGCGCGGCCTATGCCATGGCCGGCGCGGCACCGGGTGCCATTGCCGGTACTCCCATCGCCGGTAGTCCCGATTGCCGTGGCCGTGTGAGTCGTCGGCGCAACCCGTGTTGCCGCCACAGCTCGCACCGCGTCACGGCGACAGTCCGGGCCCCGTCGCGGCCCGCGCTGACGCGACTTTCCGAGCGACGTGGTGCGGTCACGGCCCGACCCGGACCGGGAAAAGTGTCGAGGCGTACTCATCGTCCTTTTCGGCGACGACCATCCCATTGCCGAGCTGCCCGAACTCGTTGTGACCCCAGCAGTAGGCCGCGCCGGAATCGTTGATGGCGCAGCCGTGCTCGTACGAATATCCCGATGAGACCGCGACCGCCCTGCCGGGCACCCGGAAGATCTTGGGTTCCTTTTGGACGAAGGTCTTCTTGGTGCGCCCGGCGGAATTGAGCGCCTCCTGCACGGGGACGTGGGCGAGGTGCCCCTTCGACGCCTTCAGGTAACCGTTCCTGCCCGCGATGTCGGCGGAAGCCTGCACCTCGCCGGTGAACATCCTGGCCACGCCGGGCTCGTCGATATCGAACCTATCGCCGTCGCCCAGGCCCGAGGCCCAGCAAAACACGGTCTTCGAAGCGGTCTGCGCGCACAGGGATGCCCCCTTGTCGGGGTCGCCACCGCTGGCGATGGACTCGATCTTGCCGGGGACGTACCGCGACCACAGCACCTTTCCCGTGCCGACGTACAGTTCGGACGACGAGGGCATCGGCTCGACGTAGGCGGCGCTCCAGCACACGAGCCCGCTGTCGTCCATGAGCGCGCAGGATTCCGACTGCCCCGCCGCGACGTCGACCGCCTTGCCGGGCAGTTCGACCTCCTGCGGACGGGCGTAGTGTTCCTCCGGCGCGGAGAGCCAGTCCAGTTCGCTCGTCTTGACCTGGCCCTTGCCGTTATCACCCCAGCAGTAGACGGCACCGCGCTTCGTGGTGGCACATGTGTGGCTTTCGCCTGCGCTGACGGAGGTCACGTCCCGGACCGGGATCTTGGAGGGCTGCCAGACCACCTTCGCCTTCGGCCTGCCGGATTGCCCGGCGTCGTTGGCGCCCCAGCAGTAGAGTTCGCCTTTCGTATTCAGGGCGCACGTGTGCCTCGCACCCGCCGATAGCGCCGTGGCAGACCCGGGCACATCGACCCTGGCCGGGTAGGTCTGGACCTCGATCCTGCCAACCTTGCCGTTGTGGCTACCGACCTGGCCCTGTGCCTGGCTTCCCCAGCAGTAGACCGAGCCCTTGTCGCTCGTCGCACACGTGTGATGCTGGCCGACCACGACGCTCGTGAAAGGTCCGTCCGGTGCGTCGGGACTGAGGAGTGAGCGAAGGAAAAGGCCCGAGGCGCCGAGGACCAGGACGAGGCCGACCAGGCCGCAGCGGTACAGAACGACGGCCCTATCCGCGGCCTTCAACCGGTCCAGCAACTCGCGTCCGCGGCGCAGCATCACGCGCGCAGGCACATCGCGTGCCACCGAGTGCGCCGGCGAGCCGTGCTTGTCATCCGTGCTCCGTGCGATGGGACTGCCTCCTTAGCTGACAGTGCCGACCGTCGCCCGTGCGCCCCGGCCGTGCCCCAAAGCTATCAAATACCACTGCCGAGCTGCCCGGGCGACGCGGCTCGCGCAACGCTCGGCTGCCCAATACTCGGCGGCGCCGGCGCAACGCTCGGCCGCCCAGCGCGCCGCTCCGCAACCCGGCGAATGCTCAACCCACGCGCCGCGCCTGTCACGAACCCACGCGCACCGGCGAGACCTCGGCGTCACCGTCAATCCCCTCCTTCGTGGTGCCGCTGCCCAGCTGGCCGCGGTCGTTCCTTCCCCAGCAGTACGTGTCGCCGGAGGCGAGCACTGCGCACCAGTGATCGGATCCGTACCCGGACGAGATCGACGTCGCCTTGCCCGGCAGGTCGACGGCGGCGGCCGGCGCCCCGCCCTCGGCATCGGATTCGGGCGTCACCTCGATGACGGTTCCCTTGCCATCGATGCGGTAGCCGCCTGCCCCGGCGAAGTCCGCCACGGGCAGCTTGATCTTGAGATCGACGTCCTGCATGAGGAAGTCGCCCCCTTCCGCACGGCTCGACGGCGAGTTCCAGCAGGACACCTCGCGCGAAGCGAAGAACGCGCAGTGCCACGGGTTGGCGCTGCCATACGGACCGTTGGAAATCGCGGCGGCCTTCTTCGAGTAATCGTCCGAAAGCGGTACCTGGTGCAGGCCGCGCTCCTCGGAGGCCGAGTCCGACGCGGAAGCCTGACCACTCGGGCCGGTTGAGTCTCCGCTCGGGCTGGCCGAGTCACTGCCGGCCGACCCACCGCTTGCCGATGGCGAACCGTTCCTGCCGCTGCCCGGGCGCGTCCTGTCGGAATCGGGCTCGCCGGAGGAACGCGCGCCGTCTTCCTCGTCAGCCGAGTCCGACGGCCTCGCACGCCCCGCTGCGTCCTCGTCGCTTGCACGGTCGTATTGCGCGTAGTCGACGGCGTCGCTCCAGCAGAAGACGTCTCCGGTTTGGACGAGGCCACACGACTCGTTGTCGGTGACCGAAACGCCGGCCGCCTTCTCGGGAAGGTCGATGACCTCCGGCTTCGAGTACGATCTCTGCGCCTTCGTCTCACCCGAGGGCTTGATCTGGCCGTCGCGGTTGGAGCCCCAGCACGAGAGCTTCGCGTCCTCGGTGACGGCACACGTGTGGTCCCTCCCGGCCGCCAGGGCGGTGACGGGGCGGCTGAACGCCACCTGGCGCGGCTCGTCCACGACGGGACCCGAGCTCTCGCTGCCGGACTGCCCCTGGGCGTTCTGCCCCCAGCAGTAGAGGTCGCCGTCGGAATTCAGCGCGCACGTGTGGTTGGCGCCGGCGACGAGCATCGTGATGAAGCCGGGAACATCGATTCTGATCGGGCGCGTGAGGACCGCATCTTTCTCGATCTTCTCGCCCGCGCCGGACTGGCCCGCCTGGTTGTCTCCCCAGCAGTAGACAATGCCGTTCGTCGTGCGCGCGCACGTGTGGCTTTCACCCGTGACGACGTGGACGAAGTCGGCCGTTGGCGTCGGCGGATCGGCGCGCGTGGCCTGCCGGGTCCCGACGACGAACAGCGCGATCGCGCAGACCGCCGCGAGGACCCCGAAGATATAGCGCACCGCACGGTGCAGAGCGCTCACGAAGGGGCCGTCGGCCCGCACCTGCCCGGCCCCGGCGCTGTCACCTGCCGCATGCCACCCGCTGTCTTTTCTCATCGCCGCCGCTTTCCGAATCGATGACTACCGGATGATCCTATCGTCCGGCTCCGACACAATCACAGGCCGGGCCAACGGCCGCGCGGCTCACATCTTCTCCAGCGGGGCGAAGCGCAGCATGAGCCGCTTCGTCTGGCCCGTTCGGAAGCGAACCTTGGCCACCGTCGACCTCCCCCGTCCCTCGAAGGCGAGGATCTTGCCGGTGCCGAAGCTCTTGTGACGGACCATGTCCCCGATTGCCAGGCCGTCGTGCTCGATGAGGCCCTCTGACTCGCCTCCGGCCGTACGCTCCGGCGAACCTGGCTCGCCAGCCCTCTCCGACTCGCTGCCACCCGCGCGGTCGGCACCGCTCTTCGCGTCGCCCGGCCTACCGCTGCCACCCGCGTGGTCGGCACCGCCCCGGCCAGCCTCGCCCTGGCCGACCCCGAGCTTGCCGGGCACGAAACCGCGCCCCGAGCCGAGCACGGGCGCGCCGTCGAAGGCCGAATCCTCGAAGGAACCGCCGCGCGAGTACCCTCCGCGCGCATACCCGCCGCGCCCCGATCCCGGCCCGTACCAGCCGGACGAGCGCAGGACGTCCTGGCTCGAGGCCTCGCGGCGCCAGTCGACGAGCCCCTCGCCGATCTCCTCGATGAAGCGCGAGGGCGGGAACTCTTGCGGCGCCCCCCACGCCGAACGCGTGGCTGCGCGCGTGATGTACAGGCGCTGCCTGGCGCGCGTGATGGCCACGTAGGCCAGGCGGCGTTCCTCGTCGAGCTCCCTGGCTTCGCCGAGCGACCTCATGTGCGGGAAGGTCCCGTCTTCGAGCCCCGTGATGAACACGACGGGGAACTCCAGGCCCTTGGCGGTATGGACCGTCATGAGCGTGACCTCCCCCTCGCCCTCGTCGCCTTCGGCCAACTGGTCCGAGTCCGCCACGAGTGAAACCTGGTCGAGCCACTCCTCCAGCGTGCCTTCGGGGTTGGCGGCGCGGAACTCGTGGGCCACGGAGTGCAGTTCGGCCAGGTTCTCCAGGCGCGACTCGTCCTGGGGGTCCGTGCTGGAACGCAGCGCGTCGAGGTAGCCGGAGTCCTCGAGGATCTCGTCGATGATCGTGGCCGGGGCCTCACCTTCCTCCGCGAGAGCCCGCACCCGCTGGAGCATCTGCACGAATCCCGTCATCGTGGCCCGTGCCCTGGCGGTGAGCCCCTCGACGGGCCCGCGCTGCGGATCCTCCTGCGCCACATCGGCCAGGGCGGCGCCGAAGGAAATCGACCAGCGCGCGGCGTGAAGGGCAACGGCTTCCTCGGCCTTCGCGCCCAGACCGCGCTTGGGAACGTTGAGGATGCGGCGGATGGACACGGTGTCGTCCGGGTTGGCCACGGCGTGCAGGTAGGCCAGCGCATCCTTGATCTCGCGCCGCTCGTAGAATCGCGTACCGCCGATGACGCGGTAGGGAATGCCGGCGCGGACGAACATGTCCTCGACTGCGCGCGACTGCGCATTCGTGCGATAGAAGACGGCCACGTCCCCGTAGCGATGCCCATGCTCCTGGCGCAGAGAATCGATTTCGTCGACGACGAAGGCCGACTCATCCGCCTCGGAGTCCGCGACGTAGCCGACGAGCTTCTCCCCCGCGCCGAGGTCGGTCCACAGCCGCTTGGGCCGCCGGCCCCGATTGTGCGAGATGACGCGATTGGCCGCGGAGAGGATGGACTGGGTCGAGCGGTAGTTCTGCTCGAGCAGGATCGACGTGGCGTCCGGGAAGTCCTCCTCGAAGTCGGTGATATTGCGGATGGTCGCGCCGCGGAAGGCGTAGATCGACTGGTCGGCGTCGCCGACGACCGTCAGACTCGAGGTGACAGCGTCCTCGGCCGTTCCCGTCAGCAGGCGGATGAGCGCGTACTGGGCGTGGTTCGTGTCCTGGTACTCGTCAACGAGGATATGCCGGAAGCGACGCCGGTAGTGTTCGGCGAGCCGCGGATTGGAGCGCAGGAGCTGGACGGTCGCCATGATGAGGTCGTCGAAGTCCATGGCATTGGCCTCGCGCAAGCGCTGCTGGTAGGCGGCGTAGGCTTCGGCCTCGACCTGTTCGTCCCGGTCGGCGGCGGCCGCGAGCGCATCCGATGGCGACACGAGGTCGTTCTTCATATCCGACACGCGGCGCGAGAGCTTCTTGGGCGGGTGCGCGCGCGAGTCTATGTTCTCCTCGCGGCAGACCATGGCCATGAGGCGCTGGGCGTCCGCGGCGTCGTAAATCGTGAAGCTCGATCGCATGCCGAGTTCGGAGTGCTCCGCGCGCAGGATCCGCAGGCAGGCCGAGTGGAACGTGGAAATCCACATGGCCCGCGACAGGGGGCCGAGTGCCGCCTCCAGACGCTCGCGCATTTCCCTAGCCGCCTTATTGGTGAAGGTGATGGCCAGGATCTGCCCGGGGCTAGCCCTCCCCGACGCTATGAGGTAGGCGATGCGGCTGGTCAGCACGCGCGTCTTGCCCGAGCCCGCGCCGGCCACGACGAGCAGGGGGCCACCCTCGTGGACGACGGCGGCTCGCTGCTGTTCGTTGAGACCTTCGAGGATCGCCTCCAGGCGCGCGCCGCTCCCGGTGCCCACTCCGGCCTGCCCGGGCAGGCCGCGTTCGGGCGGAGGCGAGGCCGACTCCGCCGCGCTCTGCTCCCGGATCCGGGCGCGAAGGCGTTCCATTGAGGCGAGGTATGCGGCGCGCGATGCAGAGTTGTCTTCCATAGCAGAACTAGCCTACGTCACCCCCACGACGATTTTCGGGCGGTCGAATGCCGCGCGCCTGGCCGGGCCAGAACCGAGTCCCGGCGCCGCGCGGCCACCTGTCAGTCGACGCCGAGCGGGTCGGTCTCGCACTCGCTCAGTGCCTCCTCGTCGACAGCCTGCCTGCCGCCGGCCTCCAGGAGCGTGGCGTAGTCGTCGACGTCGAAGGAACCGCCGACCGCTCCCCTGGCCCTCAGGCAGCGCACGACCAGTTCCTCCCACTCCTCGTTGTCGGGATTGGAACGGATCTGGAAGTAGAGGTGGGAGAGCACATCGTAGCCCGACGTCGCCTGGCAGGAGGAAATGTCCTCGTCGATGGCGGCCTCGTCCCGATCCTTTGGCGCGACGTAGCTGACGACGCCGTTGTCATCGAATCCGACCTTCGCGAATCCCTTGGCTCGCAGGCACGAACTCGCGTCCTTCTGCGCTCGGGACATATCGTCGCCGGTGATCTCTCCTCTGGCCAGAACCTCACGCGCGAAATCGGACGTCGTTTCCTCGTACGCCTTCTTCATCTCCTGCGCCCACGGGCCTTCGAAGGAGGGGGAATCAGTTGCCGAGCCCTTCGAGCACGCTGACAGGATGAACAGCGGCAGTGCGGCAATCGCGGCACATGAGCGGATCCAGCAGGGCACGGCGCCTCCTTCGAACGTGCGGGTGACGCTGACATGCTAGCAAGAGCGCCATCTGCCCCACGCGTACCTCCCTGCCGGGCCGGTGCCAACCGCCCCGCGCACCCGAAGCGAGTAGACAGCCAGCCAGCCAGTAGACGCTCAGCTAGTAGACCGTCAGCCCGCGCGCCCGGAAGATATCGCGCGCCGCCTCCGTCCGCTCGCGAGACGGAGGCTTGGTCTGCTCCAGCTCGTAGTGGAGCCCGAGCTTCTTCCACTTGTCGGCACCCATCTGGTGGAAGGGCAGGACCTCCACGCGGCTGACATTTGGCCACCGCTCGACGATATCGGCCACGGCCTCAATGTTCTCGGGCTCGTCCGTCAGCCCGGGCACGAGGACGAAGCGTATCCACACCTCGGTACCGGCCTCGGCCAAACGATCGCCGAAGGCCACGGTCGGGGCGAGCTCGCGCCCCGTGACCTTCTTGTACGTCTCGGGAATGCCCGACTTGACGTCGAGCAGCACAAGGTCGATATTGCCGAGCATCTCCTCGCTCACGTGCGCACCGAGGAACCCCGAGGTGTCGATGCACGTGTGAATGCCCATGTCCTTGGCGCCCTTCAGGAGCCTGCCGGCGAACGCCGACTGCATGAGGACCTCGCCGCCCGAGATCGTCAGGCCGCCCCCGGAGGCCTTGAACGTCGTGCGGTAGCGGCGCAGGCGCTTCAGGAGCTCGTCGACCTCGACGGGCTCGCCGTCGCGCATCTGGAAGGTGTCGGGATTGTGGCAGTAGAGGCACCGCAGCGGGCACCCCGCCAGGAAGACGGTCATGCGCACGCCCGGGCCGTCAACGGCCGTGACGAGCTCCCACGAGTGGATCGAACCGAGTGTGCCCTCGCGCATGCGCCGTAGCCGGTCGGCCCTCTCCAGGTCCGTCAACTCGACGAGCCCCGCGGTCCCGTGACCCTGGAGGCGAGCTGCCGGGGCCAGGAAGTCCTGCTCCCCGGCAGTCTCGATGAGTGTGCTGGTCATCTCACATGTTGTGGAAGGTGCGCGAGAGCACGTCGAGCTGCTGCTCGCGGGTCAGGCGCACGAAGTTCACGGCGTACCCCGAAACGCGAACCGTGAGGTTCGGGTACTTGTCGGGGTTTTCCATCGCGTCCTCGAGGGTGTCGCGATTGAGGACGTTGATATTCGCGTGGTACAGCCCGGCGACGCCGCCCTTGCTCGCGCGGCTGGCCTTCATCGACGCGAGGCGCTCTTCGTATGTCTTGGTGGCCATGTTACGGCTCCTTGTCTGTCGTGATGGTGTGGATCAGGCGAGGTACGAGTCCTCGGGGATGAAGCCGCCGTCGAGAACCGCGACTAGGTTGCCAACCTGCTCGTCTTTGGTGCGGCCGAGGCCGGTTGGAGTGATGGTGTTCGTCAGCGAGATGCCGTCGAGGGCGTCCTCGTAGTCGAGCTTGCCCACCGACAGCATGGAAGCCAGCATGCCGTGCGTGTCCATGCCGTTCTCGGGATTGGCTCCCGGGCTGAACGGCGTTCCCTTGCGATGGCCGGAGGGGAAGTTTCCGGTGTTCCGGCCGTAGACGACGTTCGAGGTGATCGTCAGCACCGACTGCGTCGGGATGGCATCGCGGTACATGGGGATCGACTTGATCTTGTCCATGATCGTGTGGACGATCGTGGCCGCGATGTCGTCGGCGCGGTCGTCGTCGTTGCCGTAGGTCGGGAAGCTGCCCTCCGTCACGTAGTCGACAACGAGGCCCGTCTCGTCACGCACCGGCGTGACCTTGGCGTACTTGATGGCCGCCAGCGAGTCGGCGACGATCGACAGGCCGGCGATCCCGCAGCCCATCGTGCGCACGATGTCGGAGTCGTGCAGCGCCATCTCGATGGACTCGTACGCGTAGCGGTCGTGGCAGTAGTGGATGATATTGAGAGCCTCGACGTAGGTGCCGACCACCCAGTCGAGCATCTCCTCGTACTTGCCCCAGACTTCGTCGAAGTCCAGCGGCCCTTCACCGGTGATCGGCTCGAATCCCTCGACGATCGTCTTGCCCGACATTTCGTCGCGTCCGCCGTTGATGGCGTACAGCAGGGCCTTGGCGGCATTGACGCGGGCGCCGAAGAGCTGCATCTGCTTGCCCACCTTCATGGGCGAGACGCAGCAGGCGATGGCGGCGTCGTCGCCCCAGCGGCCGCGGATCTGCGGGTCGGACTCGTACTGGATGGAGGAGGTCTCGATCGAGATCGCCGCGCAGAACTCCTTGTACCCCTCGGGAAGTGCCGGGTCCCAGAAGATCGTGATGTTCGGCTCCGGGGCCGGGCCGAGGTTGCGCAGCGTCTGGAGCAGGCGGAAGGCCGTCTTGGTCACGAGCGTGCGGCCGTCCTCGCCGAAGCCCGCGTCCGACCAGGTGGCCCAGTAGGGGTCGCCGGAGAAAATCTGGTCGTAGTCGATGGTGCGCAGGAAGCGGACGATGCGCAGCTTGATGACGAGGGCGTCGATCATCTCCTGCGCGTCCGTTTCCGTGATGAGCCCGCGCGCCAGGTCGCGCTCGAAGTAGCAGTCGAGGAAGCCGGACAGGCGGCCGATCGACATGGCGGCACCGTCCTGCGACTTCACCGACGCGAGGTAGGCGAAGTAGGTCCACTGGACGGCTTCCTTGGCGGTGGTCGCCGGGCCGGAAATGTCGAAGCCGTAGTAGCCCGCCATGGTCTTCAGCCGCTTGAGGGCCTTGATCTGTTCGGCGTGCTCCTCGCGGAAGCGGCCCCAGTGCTCCGAGAACGGCTGGTCAGCCACGGAGTCCTTGGCCTTTTGCTTCTGGTCGATGAGGTAGTCGACGCCGTAGAGGGCGACGCGGCGGTAGTCACCGATGATGCGGCCGCGGCCATAGGCGTCGGGCAGGCCCGTAATGACGTGCGAGGATCGGGCCGCGCGGATGCGCGGAGTGTAGATGTCGAAGACGGCGTCGTTGTGCGTCTTGCGGTACTGGGTGAAGATCTTCTTGATGTCGGGATTGGGCTGCTTGCCGGCCTCCTTGATGGCCGTCTCGACCATGCGCCACCCGCCATTGGGCATCATGGCGCGCTTGAGCGGCACGTCCGTCTGAAGGCCGACGCAGACGTCGTCGTCATCGCTGATGTAGCCGGCCGGGAACGCATCGATTTCCGCCGGAGTGTCGGTGTCGACGTCGTACACACGACGGCGCCGCTCTTCGGAGAGGTATTCCTTTTCGAGGGTGTCCCACACGCGCAGCGTCTTCTCGGTCGGTCCGGCCAAGAAGGAGGCATCCCCCTCGTAGGGCGAGTAGTTCTTTTGGATGAAATCGCGAACGTCGATCGTTTGGGTCCAGTTGCCGGGTGTGAAGCCTTCCCACGCCTTGGTTGCGGCGTCGACGGCTATGTCGCTTTCCATGGGTCACTCTTCTTCTCTTGTAGTGCTTCGGAGTCCGAATGGAGTACTACTATTGTCTCATCGACCCCCTAGGCTGTCTCTAGTGCGTCCACGTCGGCACACGCGAGCGGGCGAGCGCGTTTTCTGGCAGGAATCCAAGAAAAAGACGGACCGGAAGGAACTTTCCGCCCACGGGGAAACAGCGAGTTCCTCGACACAGGCACGACTAAAGGCCCATGTTCGGGAACCCTGCGCGTGCAAGGGCGGGCATGCGGGCCCGTCGCACGAAAGAACGAGTGAGTAACGTCCGGGCAGGTGGCCCGGCTACGGCACCCTCACTCCCACTCGATCGTGCCGGGTGGCTTCGAGGTGCAGTCGAGCACCACGCGATTGACCTCCGGCACGGAATTGGTGATCCGCGTCGATATCCTGGCGAGCACGTCGTAGGGCACGCGGGTCCAGTCGGCCGTCATGGCGTCCTCGGAGGAGACCGGGCGCAGGACGACGGGATGGCCGTACGTGCGGCCGTCGCCCTGGACTCCCACCGAGCGCACGTCGGCCAGCAGGACCACCGGGCACTGCCAGATCTGCCCGTCGAGACCGGCCGCGCTGAGTTCCTCGCGGGCGATGAGGTCGGCCGCGCGCAGGGTGGCGAGGCGCTCGCGCGTGACCTCGCCGACGATGCGGATGCCCAGCCCCGGGCCGGGGAAGGGCTGGCGCGCGACGATCTTTTCGGGCACACCGAGCTCCCGGCCGACGGCGCGCACCTCGTCCTTGAAGAGTGTGCGCAGCGGTTCGATGAGCTCGAAGGCCATGTCCTCGGGCAGTCCTCCCACGTTGTGGTGGCTCTTGATGTTCGCCGCACCCTCGCCACCGCCAGATTCGACGACGTCGGGATACAGCGTTCCCTGGACGAGGAAGCGAACGTCACCGCCGTCGGCGCCGATCTCCTCGACCAGCCTGCACTGTGCCCGCTCGAAAGCGCGGATGAACTCGCGGCCAATGATCTTGCGCTTGGCCTCCGGGTCGCTGACACCGACGAGCGCATCGAGGAAGCGCTCGGACTCGTCGACCGTGATGACGCGAATGCCCATGGTTTGCGCGTAGTCTTCTTCCACCTGCTCGCGTTCGCCGGCGCGAAGGAGCCCGTGGTCGATGAAGAAACACGTGAGCTGGTCTCCGATGGCCCGGTGAACGAGCGCCGCCGCAACCGAGGAGTCGACGCCGCCGGACAGCGCGCAAATGACCTGTGAATCGCCGACGTGCGCGCGGATGGCCTCGACCTGATCGTCGACGATCGAGCCCGGCGTCCACGTGGGCGCGATCCCGGCGCCCTCGTAGAGGAAGTTGCACAGCGCGTCCTGCCCGAACTCGGTGTGGCCGACCTCCGTGTGCCACTGCATGCCGTACAGGCGCCTGTCGCGGTTTTCGAAGGCGGCCACGGGCGTCTGGTCGGTGGCGGCGGTGACATCGAAGCCCTCGGGCGCGGCCTGGACGGCGTCGCCGTGACTCATCCACACGGCCTGGGTGGCGGGGGTGCCGCCAAAGAGGCAGGCGTCCTGGTTGACCCTGGCCTGCGTGTGGCCGTACTCGCGCGTTCCCGTGCGGCCGACGGTGCCGCCGAGCGCGCGGGCCATGACCTGGAAGCCGTAGCAGATGCCCAGGACGGGCACGCCGGCGTCGAAGATCGCCGGGTCGAGGCTGGGGGCGCCGTCGGCGTACACGGAGGACGGGCCGCCCGACAGGATGATGGCGGCGGGCTCCTTGGCGAGCATGTCGCGCGGCGGCATGGAATGCGGGACGATCTCCGAATAGACGCCCGCCTCGCGCACGCGGCGCGCGATCAGCTGGGCATACTGGGCTCCGAAATCCACGACGAGGACGGGGTGGTCTTTGTCAGTCACGGCTCCAAGGATAGCGCCTCGGAGCCGCCGCGAGCCGCGTTAGGGTACGCCGCGCGTTCGCATTGGGATCTCTCGCCCACCGCGGCGGGCCGAGCGAGCCGGCGATGAGGCGAGCCCACGGCAGGCCGAACAGCGTTGCAGCCCAAACATCGCGGCGGGCCCGTGCGCATGGCATTGACCGAACGCGGTACCAAGGCGGGCGCGGCGCGCGCCGCAATCGCGCGGGCAGTCACGGCCAGTCCAGGCGCCGGGACGATTCCAGGCTTACGCTGGCGCCGTCGACGGGATCACGGAACTCGAGGCGGCGGGCCAGCAGCTGAAGGTCGGCGGTCGCCCGCGCGGCGACTTTCGGGTACAGCCAGTCACCTTCGATCGGCATGCCCAGGTGACTCATGACGGCGCGAATCTGATGCGTCCTGCCGCCTATCGGCTCGATCTCATAGAGGCCGCGCCCGCCGCTGCGCCGGATCAGGCGGATGCGGGTCGCGCAATTCGGCCGGCCGTCAACGACGAGCGCCTGCAGGGATCCGCGCGGCTTGCTCAGCGCGAGTTCCACGAGCCGGCCCCCGGCAAAGCCATCGTCCGCCGGGGCGATGGCCAGGTACCACTTCGCCACCCGACGCCTGGCGAATAGTTCCTGATAGGCGCCGCGAAACCTCGCGTCGGCAACGAGCAGCATGACACCGGCCGTCGCGGCGTCCAACCTGTGCGCGACGGTGATCGACGGGTCGGCGAACTGCCTCCTGGCCGCCACCGTTACCGTCTGTGCCACGTGCGAGCCGCGCGGGGTGGAGGCCAGGCCGTGCGGTTTGTCGATCGCGATCCACCGCTCGTTGCGGGCGATGATATCCAGTCGGATTGGCTCGGCGGGCTCGTCGGGAATGGGGCGGAAGACGTAGAGCCGCTGCCCCGCCACAACGCGCCGCCGCGGATCGATCGCCGCGCCGTCGGCGTCGAGCACGTCACCGCTGCGGAAGGCGGCCTCCACCTCCTCGCCCCGGTCCGGGAAGGCCTCCTCGAGCGCCTGGCGCGCCTGGCATGTGCGCGCGACGTCGACGGGCACCGCGGCGAGCCCGTCGCGCGACGGCACCCGCTGGCCGGCCCGGCCATCACGAAGGCACCGCACACCGGGACCACGGCCATTGTCATTGCCCGGCTTCTCCACCGCCTTCAGCATCGACGACACCCTCCGTCCTATAGTTATGCCGTCTTTCCTCCCAAGGCCGCCGGGTTGTGGGAGAATCGATACGGCGAAAGCACTCGTCAAAAAACGTGGCGACAGGCCAGACTGGAAGGACTTCGCATCGTGGCACATTCCGTGTACTTCACCGCCGCCGAGATCAACTGCCCCACCCAAGACGTCGCCCTAGCCTATCTTGAAACGCTCATGTCATCGTACGAGCGAGTCGGCGTCTTCCGATCGTTCACCAATGGCGCCATCGAAGACGACGACGCGTTCCTCGAGCTCCTCGCCAAGGTCGGCCGCTCGCAGGATGCGCCGCGCGCGTGGGGGTCCACGCGCCAGGCCTACCTCGTCAGCGAGGAGGAGGCGATGAACGCCATCGTCGAGCGATACACCCACTACGCCCGGGACTTCGACGCCGTGCTCGTTCTCGGGCTGCTCGAAACCGACCCCGTCCTTCCCGGCTCGCTCGACCGCGCCGGCCGGGCGGCCGCTCACCTGGGCACCAACGTCGTCATGCTCGTCCGCGGCCAAGACCGCACGGCGCAGCGCGTGGCGGCCGTCACCCAGCTCGCCGCCGCCGAAATCAGCAAGGAGCACGCGCCGATCGTCGCCACCGTCATCGTGGGCGGCGATCAGGACGTGGCGATCGAAGACCACCCCTCGCCCATCGTGCACGCGCGCGGATCCCTCGACGCCCGGGCGCGCGAGGTACTCCTGGAGGCCTTCGCCGTCGGCTCCGACGTCGTCACCCCCCTGAGCTTCACGGCGGCCCTGGTGGAGAAGGCGCGCGCCAGGCGCCAGCGCATCGTCCTGCCCGAATCCGAGGACGACCGCATCCTGCTGGCGGCAGCCGAGTGCCTGGCGCGCGGCGTCGCCGACATCACACTGCTGGGTGAGCCCGACGTCGTTCGCTCCCGCGCCGCCGAACTCGGGGCGGACATATCCGGGGCCGACATCGTTTCGGTCACCGACGAAGAGCGCATCGCCAGGTACGCCGCCGAGTTCGCCAGGCTGCGCCAGAAGAAAGGCGTGACCTACGAGCAGGCCGTCGATATCGTCAGTGACGTCTCCTACTTCGGCACGATGATGGTGCACATGGGCGACGCCCACGGAATGGTCTCCGGCGCCGCGCACACGACGGCCCACACGATCGTCCCCTCCTTCCAGATCATCAAGACCAAGCCCGGCACGTCGATCGTCTCCTCGGTCTTCCTGCTGCTGATGGCCGACCGCGTCTTCGCCTACGGCGACTGCGCCGTCAACACCAACCCCACGCCGCAGGAGCTGGCCAATATCGCCATTTCCTCGGCGGAGACGGCCGCGCAGTTCGGCGTCGAGCCGCGGGTCGCCATGCTCTCCTACGCGACGGGCGACTCCGGCAAAGGCCCCGATGTCGACGCTGTCGCCGAGGCGACCCGGCTGGCGCGCGAGGCCCGCCCCGACCTGCTCATTGAGGGCCCCATCCAGTACGATGCAGCGGTCGACGAGGCCGTGGCCGCCAAGAAGCTTCCCGGCTCGCCGGTGGCGGGAAGGGCGACGGTGTTCGTCTTCCCCAATCTCAACGCGGGGAACATCGGGTACAAGGCCGTCCAACGCTCGGCGGGAGCCGTCGCGGTCGGCCCGGTGCTCCAGGGCCTGAACAAGCCCGTTAACGACCTGTCCCGCGGCGCACTCGTCGAGGACATCGTCAACACCATCGTCATCACAGCAATCCAGGCTCAGCAGGGCCAGGCGACCACGTAAGGACCAGGATGTCAGTTCTCGTTATCAACTCCGGTAGCTCCTCGATCAAGTACCAGCTCCTCGACCCGGCTTCCGGCCAGCCGCTGGCATCCGGGCTGGTCGAAAGGATCGGCGAGGAGACCGGACTCATTCGCCACGTCCACGGCGAGACCGTCCGCGAGATCGAAGGTCCCGTGGCCGACCACGGCTCCGGCCTCCAAACGGTCATCGAGCTCTTCGAGGAGGTCGGCCCCTCGCTCTCCGACGGAAGCATCAAGGCGGTCGGCCACCGGGTAGTCCAGGGCGGAAAATACTTCGACGGCCCGGCCATCATCGACGACGCTGTCCAGGCGAAGATCGAGCAGCTGTGCCCGCTGGCTCCCCTGCACAATCCGGCGCACCTGAAGGGCATCGTCGTGGCGCGCCGCCTGCTGCCGGACGTGCCGCACGTGGTCGTCTTCGACACCGCCTTCTTCCAGGCACTGCCCCGCGAAGCCGCCACCTACGCGCTCGATCGAGCCACCGCGGAGAAGTACGAGATCCGCCGCTACGGGGCGCACGGCACGTCGCACCAGTACGTCTCGGGCAGGGTGGCCGAGATCCTGGGCAGCGACGACCTCAAGCAGATCGTCCTGCACCTGGGCAACGGCGCCTCGGTCTCCGCGGTCGACGCCGGGCACGCCGTCGAGACATCAATGGGCCTGACCCCGCTCGAGGGGCTTGTCATGGGCACCCGCACCGGCGACATCGACCCGGCCGTCGTCTTCCACCTGGCGCGCGTGGCCGACATGAGCATCGACGAGATTGACAACCTGTTCAACCGCAGCTCGGGCCTGAAGGGGCTGGCCGGCCAGAACGACATGCGCGCCGTGCGGGAACTGGCCGCGCAGGGCAGCGACGAGGCCAAGGAGGCGCTCGAGGTCTACGTCCACCGCCTCGTCAAGTACATCGGCGCCTACGCCGCAGTCATGGGTGGGCTCGACGCGATCACCTTCACGGCCGGGGCCGGGGAGAACGACGACGTCCTGCGTGCCGAGGTCGTCGCCCGCCTCGAACCCTTCGGCGTGAAGATCAACCAGGAGCTCAATGCGACGCGTTCGAAGGAGCCGCGCGTGCTGTCCACCGCGGATTCGCGCGTTGCCGTGCTCGTCGTGCCCACCAACGAGGAATTGTCCATCGCCCGCCAGGCCATGAGCCTCGTCGATCCCGCGTGAGCCTCGTCGATCCCGCCGGGGCGGCCTAGCAAGCGGCGAGCCAGCGAGCAGCAACTAGCGAGCGGCCCTCCCCGCCCCAGCCTCACGAGCACTCCAAAGTCGCCGACCCCGCCAGGCACGCGTTCCGTCCAGCGGGGTCGCCAGCCGCCCTGACGGTGGCTTGCGCGGCGCGTCTTGCAGCGGCGCGCGGCGCTCGCCGCCGTCGTCGCCCGTCGCCATCAGCCTTCGCGGAAGACGATTCCCATCGAGCTGTCCGGATAGTGCCACTTCAGCGCGCCCGGAGCGGCCACCGCCAAGCACGTGCCGCACTCGAGGCAGGCCGCGTACTCGACGGAGATCGTCCCGTCGGGCTCCTCCGTGTAGACGTGCGCTGGGCACACCTTCACGAGGAGCTTGCCCGTGCCCGTGGCCTTGGCAATCTCCTGGTTGACCGTGATGTGGGAGTTGCCCTCGTCGACCTCGTAGACGTTCTTGCCCAGCCTGGACTGGACGTTTCCCCATTGCGTCATCTCACAATGCCCTAACTGCCTGGTAGCCGATCTTGGCGAGCCTGCGGACCTTCATGCCGGAGGCCTTGAAGGCGTCGTATGCCGTCGGCAGGAGGTGCTTGCGCGGGCTCAGATCGAGGTTGTACACCCCGTGCAAAACGCCCGCGAGCATCTGGCCGATCTCGCCGTACATCTCCTCGTTCTCGAGGAACTCGGGAGCCTTCGCGTAGGTCTCCATGTCCTTGCCGACGAACGTGGCCCGGTATTCGTCAACGTATCGCTGGAGCGACTCCTGGCCGTAGTCGCCGGCACTCAGCGCGCGGTCGATCGCCGTGGCGGCGGCCTGCGCCGAGCCGGCCGCCAGGTCCATGCCTCGCACCGTGAACCCGGTATTGAGCGTGAACCCGGCGGCGTCACCGATGACGACGAGACCGGCGCGCACGAGGTCGTGCTGCATCTGCGCCCCGCCCTCGGCAACGAGGTGGCAGCCGTACTCCAGCAGTTCGCCCCCATCGAGGAACGGCGCAATGGCGGGGTGGGCAAGGAAGTGATCGTGCAGCTCGGAGGACGCCTCACCCTTGGCGGCGAGGTCGTCGAGCCGGGCCACGATCCCAATGGAGACGGACTCCCGGTTCGTGTACATGAACCCGCCGCCACCCACGCCCCTCGTGCAGTCGCCGACGATCGCGTAGGCCGCGCCGTCGTCGCCGGTCAGGTTGAAGCGGTCGCGAATCTTCTCCTCGCCCAGGTGGATCACGGATTTCACGCCCACCGCGAGGTTCTTCATCGGCTCCTTGGCCCGAATCCCCTCGTCGCGCGAGATAAAGGAGTTGACGCCGTCGGCAGCCACGACGACGCGACTGCGCAGCTCCTCGTCACCCGCGCGGATACCGACGAAGGCTTCGCCCTCGCGAATCAGGCCGTCGACCTTGACGCCGGGCATGACCGTCACGCCGGCCTCTTCGGCCTTTTCGGCCAGCCACGGGTCGAGCTTGGCGCGCAGGACGGTCACGGCGTTGACCGGCTCGGCCAGGCGCGCATCCCAGTAGTCGACGTTGACGAAGCTCGTCGGATTGAGGAAACTCAGGCAGTTGCGCGTGATGCGCCGCTCGATCGGGGCCTCGTCGAGGAAATCCGGGAAGATCTCCTGCATGATGCGACAGTAGAACACGCCCCCGGAAAGATTCTTCGAGCCCGGCTCGATGCCACGTTCGACGAGCAGGACCTCGTGGCCCTGCGACGCCAGCTGGTAGGCACACACCGCACCGGCCACACCCGCCCCGACGACAATGACGTCGAAGTCGTAGTTGCCTTCGGACATGAGGCTACTTCACTTCCTCCGTGAGCGCCGGCAGCACCTCGTACAGGTCACCGACGATGCCGTAGTCGGCCCCTTCGAACATCGGGGCGTTTTCGTCCGTGTTGATCGCCACGACGACCTTCGACTCGTTCATGCCGACGGTGTGCTGGATCTGCCCGGAGATGCCGACCGCCACGTACAGCTCGGGGGCGACGACCTGGCCGGAGACGCCGATGTAGCGGTCGACGCTCATCCAGTCGGCGCCTTCCGCCAGCGGACGCGAGCAGCCGAGCTCGGCGCCGATGGCCCCGGCGAAGTCCTCGGCGATCTTCAGGTCTTCCTGGGCCTTGAAGCCGCGCCCGACAGCGACGATGCGCTTGGCCGAACCGAGGTCGACCTGGCTGGCGTCGCCCGCGTCCTGGCCGGTGACCTTGGCCTCGAAGACCTCGCCCTCGGCCTGCGTGGCAGCCGGTGCCTCGCCGGAGGCCTCCGCGCCGCCATCGGCCACCGCCACGACAGCGGAGTCGAAGGAGACGGTCTCGTGCGTGATGCCTCCGTAGCGGGAGAGCTCGGCCGTTCCGGCGCCAATCGACCTGAGGCCCGTGAGATACGGGGCCTGCAGCTTGGCGGCCACGGCGCCGGCCAGGACCCGTTCGGCCGGCTTGTTGGCGGCCAGGACGACGTCGCCGGGTTCGGCCGTCACGGCAGCGGCGACGGCGGGGGCGGCGGCCTCGGCCGGCACGCCGTCGGCGAGGGGGATGTCAACGACGCGGTCCACGCCGGCAACCGGCGTTCCGCCGACCGTCACGGCGGTCACCGTTCCGCCAACGGCTCGGCCGTGCTCGACGAGTGCGGCGATCTGGGACTCGACCGCGATGATCCAGGTGTTTGCCATCTCTATGTCCTTTCCTCTCAGAGCACACCGTCGGCGCGGAGCGCGGCCACGAGATCGGCCGCAGCGGAGTCGCCGGTCAGTATCTTGTTCTTGCGGGTCTTCGTCTCCGGCTTGGCCCGGCCGGTCACGGTCACGCCAGCTTCGACGGGGGCCGCCTCGGCCGTCTCGAAGGGCTTCTTGCCGGAGGCCAGGATGTCCTTCATTGAGGGCACCTTGGGGCTGACGGCGTCGGAGGAGGCCGCCACGACGACAGGCCCATCGACCGCGACGGTCCTCCTGCCGCCCGGGACGTTCTGCGTGATCTCGTAGCCGGAGTCGGTCTTGGCCACGGCCACGACGGACTGGAAGCACGGCCAGCCGAGGAATCCCGCAACGAGGGCGGGCACCATCTTGGCGCCCTCGTCGATCGACGAGTCGCCCGCGAGCAGAATGTCCGCTCCGTCGATGCCACCGACGAGCCCGGCCAGCGCCGAGGCGACCTTCGTCAGGTTCCAGGTCTTGGCGTCGTCGTCGGCGACGACGAGCGCGCGGTCCAGCCCCTTGGACATGGCGTTCTTCTTAGCCATGGAGCTGGCGACGTCCTTGCCGCCGACGCTCACCCCGACGAGCTCGGTGCCGGCAGCGTCCGCCACATTGCGCCCGAGTTGGATGGCCACGGGATCGTATTCGGAAACGGTGCTCTTCGCTCGCGACCAGTCCACCTGGCCGTCGGCGCCCACGGATGCATCCTGTGGGTTTGCCGCGTACTTGTACGCAACGACTACAGTCATGAGAGCCTCTCTATGTGTCGACGGAGTTTTCGGACGCATCCCGTCCGAAAACGGATCTTCGTTGGTTTCTCGAATCGAGTGGGGATGTCGGCAACATTACCTCCAATGCGCGGGGGCGTGCCGGGACCTTGGGCATTAGGGAGGTAAGATGGACATGGTTTCATCAAGGAGGATTTTAATGGCAGAAACCAGGCCGCGGACAGTGGGCAGACCCAGGGCCGCCGACGCCGATCGCCGCATCCTTCAGGCGGCGCTTCAACTCTACGGCGATGCCGGCTGGCACGGCTTCAATATGACGAAGGTGGCCAACCTCGCCGGCGTGGGCAAGTCGTCGATGTACACGCGCTGGACCAATCGCGACTGCCTCTTCCTCGACGCCTTCACGACTCTCATCGCCTCACCCGGTCCCATCGGCGGGACCGTCCACGAGGTCCTGCGCAACGAGGTCGAGTACCGGATGAGGCTGTACCTCGGACCGCAGGCCAAGGCCGTCAGGCGCGTGTTCGTGGAGATGGCCTCGGAGGAAAACGCGACGATACGCGCGGCCTACCGGCACACGTACCTCGACCCGATCGCCGAGATCCGCGCCCAGCTCTGGGAGTACAAGATGGCCGGAGCACTGCCGGTCGGCACGTCCGTCGTACGCCTGCTCGACGCCATTGAGGGCTCTGCGCTCATGCGCGCCTTCTGCCTCGTGCCCGCCGACGTCGAGTGCTTCCTCACCGAGATTGACCAGTACGCCGAGAACCTCGTGTGCGACCAACTCTACGGGACGGCACCGCGCCGCAACCTCAGGTCGGTCTCCTAAGGCCGGCGGGCTCCTGTCCTGTGACACGGCCTCCACGGACGGGCCGCTGCCCGGGCGGGAAGCCTGCTCGGGCAGCCACTTCCCCGGGCCGGCGGCCTGCGCGCTCACGCCAGCCACGGATTGTACGCCCGCTCGACCTCGATGCGCGAGCGCGGCCCGTGACCGGGAAGGATGACCGTGGCGGGCGGGAATGTCGCCAGGCGCGCACAGCTTTCGCGCATGGCCTGCGCGTCACCGCGCAGGAAGTCGGTGCGGCCCACTCCGCCGGCGAAGAGCGTGTCGCCCGTGAACATCAGGCCCGCCCCGTGCAGGCAGATCGACCCGGGCGTGTGGCCCGGCGTGGCCACGACTCGCAGGCGGTCCTCGCCCCACGAGACGACATCGCCTTCGGCCAGGGCGCGGTCGCAGTGCTCGACGCGGTAGTCGCGCCCCTCCTCGTCGAAACCCGACAGGTGCGGATCTGCCAGGCCAACGACGTCCCGCTCGCCGATGCTCACTCGGGCGCAGTATCGCTCGACGAGCTCGTTAACCGCGCCAATATGGTCGCAGTGGCAGTGCGTTAAGACGATGTCGGTGACGTCGGCCTCGCCAATGGCGTCGATGAGGCGCGCGGGCTCGTCGCCGGGGTCGACGACAAGCACCTGGCCACCGCTGCGAAGCACGTAGCAATTGGCTCGGTAGCTGCCAACCACGTGCCTTTCGATGCTAAACATCATTCCTCCCTCCGTGAACGGTCGGGCGATCGGCATCTTAAGTCACGCCTCCATCTAAGCGCGAATGCCGCGTGCGATCCTAAGCGCTGGCGAGGGCGGGCAGGTGCCCTCCCTCGCCGGCCCAAGTCAGGCAGGCCGGCCGCCATTGGCCGCGGCCCGGGCCCGCTGCGATCCACCGTGCCTGATGTCGCCCACTCGCGAACGGATCCGCTGCATCAGCACGGTCCGGAGCCCCTTCTCGACCGCCATAGCCTCCTATCCGGCGGTGAGAACCAGATTTTCTGGCGACGAAAATCAGGCTCGTGCGTCGTGTGCGATCATCTACCCCTTTGGCCGGTGGCCAGCGGGCCGAGGCGCCCCACGCTCCCCTAAACGCGGGCGCCCGCTCGATGCGTCATCTGTACTCGATGATCCCCCAATTCAGATGCGGCTTGGCGCCGGTCGTGTCGTAATCGGCGTCGACCAGCTGGAACCTCAGCTCGCCCTCGGCCACCTTCCACAGCCGGGTCTTGACGGCCGTGCCTGGGTGCAACGGCGAGGTGATGCGGGTTTTGAAGCGCGTGATGCGCTCGGGCTGCCCGGCGGCGACGAAGGTAATGGCGTGGCGCATGGCGATGCCCGCGTACGACATGGCGTGCAGGATCGGCCTGGGCTCGCCATTTTCGGCGGCGTAGTCCCAGTCGATGTGCTGCGGGTGGTAGTCGCCGGAGAGCCGGTAGATGAGCGCCTGATTGCGCGGGATGCGCTCGAAGAGCTCGCAGTCGGGAGGACCGTCGGGCATGTCGACGATGTCCTTCGGCGGCTTGGGTCCGCCCCAGCCGCCGTCGTAGATGAGGCAGTCCCACGACTCATTGGTCAGCAGCAGGTTGCCGTCGGAGTCGAAGGTCTCGCCAATGTGCTGGGCGAGCAGGCCGCGACCCTCGCCGCGGTCGTACAGGCCCTCGAGTTTGACCATCGTCGTCAGGCGGTCGGCCATCTTCGTGATCGGCCTGTGGAACCGGACGTCGAAGCCCCAGTGGAGCGAGCCGGAATAGTTGTAGCCGTAGTCGATGGTGCGGGTGACCTCGGAGTCGACGATGAGCATCGCGCCGAACATGGGTAGCACCTTGAGCTGCGGGTCGCGCTCGTCGTGCTCGTTGATGTACTCGAGATCCTCGTGACCGTCGATGCCGGCGCCGCAGCCAAGCGCGAAGAGCTCGAGGTCGCGGAACGTGTAGTCGCGGATGAATGGCCCGAACGTCTGGCCCACCATCTCAGTCTTGATAGCCATTGCGATGCCTTTCTCTCAGGCGGTTTCTGTCAATTTTTCCGTACTGGCCGCGCGGCAGGCTCGCGCGGAACTCGATGATCTCCGGGACCTTGAAGCAGGCGAGGGACCTCGCGGCGAAGGCGCGCAGGCCCGACTTGCTCGGCAGGCGGCCGGCAGCCGGGACGACGATGGCCTTGACCGCCTCGTCGCGCACCTCGTCGGGCACGCCGATGACCGCGACGTCCGCGACATCCGGATGACTCAGCAGGACCCGCTCGATCTCGGCGGCCGAGATATTCTCCCCCGCTCGCTTAATGAGGTCGCCGAGGCGGTCGGTGAAGTACACCCAGCCCTGTTCGTCGACGTACCCGGCGTCGCCGGTCGAATACCATCCCTCGGCATCGATCGCCGCGGCCGTGGCCTCGGGGTCGTTCCAGTACCCGGCCATGAGCGAGACGCCCGCCCGGCCGCGGATCTGGATCTGGCCGCACTGCCCGGCCGGCACGGGCTGCCCGCCGCTGCCGGCGATGCGCACCTCGTAGCCCGGGCCTGCCCGCCCGATCGACGGCCAGCGGCGCGGGCCTGAAGGGTAGTCGGTGATGGAGCCGACGAGCGTCTCCGTCGAGCCGTAGTTGTTGAGCAGACGCACACCGAAACGCTCCTCGAACTGACTCTTCTCCCCCTCGGTCAGGGGCAGGAAGTAGTGGACCTCGCGCACGCGGTGGTCGCGCTCTGCCGGGGCGACCGGCTGCCTGAGTAGCGTGCGCACGATCATCGCCATCGCCTGGACCAGCGTGGCGTCGTGGCGGCGCACCCGGTCCCACATCGTGCGGGCCGAGTAGCGGCGCTGGAGCACGAGCGTGCACCCGGCGTGGACGGCCGGAACGAGCGCCGAGAGCTGGAAGTTGACGTGGGTGACGGCCATGCACGTCAGGTAGCGGTCCTCGGGCCGCATGGCGAGCTCCCAGGCAACGTAGCGCCCGGAGAAGACCATGTTCGCCTGGGTGATCATCACGCCCTTGGGCGTGGACGTCGTGCCCGACGTGTACATGATCTCGGCCAGGTCGTTCGGCGCCAGCGGCGGCCGCTGGGAGATCACCGTGGCCTGACGGGGCTTGCGGCGCCCGTAACACTCCAGTGTCAGAACATCGGCGGCGGAGGTGGTCTCCTCAGCCTCGGTGACGAGCAGCCCGACACCGCATTCGCCGATGATGTGTTCGCGCTCGGGTGGCGTCAACGAGGAGTTGATCGGAACGAGGACGGCCCCGATGCACGCCAGCGCGAGGAAGCACTCGACGAACTCGACGCGGTTGCACAGCTGCACGGCGACCCTGTCCCCCTTGCCGACGCCGAGCCCGGCCAGGAGATTGGCCGCGCGGGCGACCTCCCTACCGAATTGGGCGTAGGTGTGGCGCTGGACGCGACCGGTGGCCGGGTCCTCGAAGACGAGGAATTCGGCGTCGGCGCGCGCGACCACCTGGCTCTCCCAGAGGTCGCGCAAGGTCGTATGCTCTGCCATCCGCGTCAATCTCCGAATCTCACGCTGCCCGAGCGCTCGAAGCGCTCCAGGTCCTCGTCCGTGAAGCCCGCGCGCGTCAGGACGTCGCGCGTGTCGTAGCCCAGCGGTGGCGTCGGCCTCCAGAATCCGCCCGGGTTGCGGGCGAACTTGGGGAAGGTATTCAGGCCCTTGACGATTTGGCCGCTCGCGTTTTCCCACTCGATGAAGCACTCACGCTGGGCCGCATGATCGGACGCGACGATGTCCTCGAACTCGTTGACCACCTGCGCGGCGATCTTGTGGGCCGTGAAGTCGCGCTGGACGTCGGCCTTGTTCTGCGTGAGCAGGTACTCTTCGAGCTTGCGCTGGATGAGGTCGGCCTTGGGGCCATCGAGCCAGAGCGCGGACGTATCCTCCGGGTACTCCTCGGTGCCCCACAGATCGCCCAGCCCGATCGTCTCCAGCAGATACTTGTTCTGCGGCACGCCGTAGACGCACAGCCCGATGTACCCGTCCTTGCACGCGTACTCGCCGATGGCGCACAGGTTCTGGTGGCGCGCACCGGGCCGCGGGTAGGTCACGCCCGCGTTGAGGTAGTCCATCATGTAGTAGGCACCCACGCGCAGGAGCGTCTCGTACATGGCCAGATCGATGCTCTCACCAACCCCGCTCGCCTTGGCCTTGTGCAGGGCGGCCAGGGCTGCCGAGATGATCATGAGCGAGTTGAAGTAGTCGCCCGAGTAGGGAGCAATGTTCATCGGTTGCTCGGGCGTGCCGTTCTGCGCGATGATGCCGGCGTAGGCGGCGACCGTCAGGTCGTAGGCGGCACTGCCCACCATGGCCTGATCACCCGTGTGCCCGAAGCCCGAGACGTGTACGATGACGAGCCGCGGGTTGGCCTGCCACAGCATCTCGTCGGTGATGCCCTTGCGCGCGAACGTCGGGCCCTTGGATGACTCGATGAAGATGTCGGCGTCGGTCACGAGCCGCAGGAGGATCTCCCTGCCCTCGTCGCTGAAGGGATTCATGGAGATCGAACGCTGGTTGCGCCGCTCCATCTCCTTGACCCACGTGGTGTCGCGCATGGAGTCGCCGGTCCACGTGTTCTCGATCCACGTGACGTCCGCGCCCCACTCGGACATGATCTCCGCCGCCGTCGGAGCGGCGATCTCCACGGCCGAGTAGACGACCTTGACGTCGTCGAGCGGGCCGAACGAGGGCTTGTTCATTTCCATGTCTGGCCTTTCTTGTCGTGTCCTAATCGCTCTGGTGACCGCTGGGCCGCCGCGGCTCGCCCCGGTTGCGCGAGGCGGCCGCCCGCGGCCGTCCTCAGCGATACTCCTTGAGGGCCGCCCGGCCCGCCGCGAGGATCATGACCTCGTCGGTCCCGCCGGAGACGCGGTCGACGCGCAGGTCGCGGAAGAAGCGCTGGAGCCGGTGCTCGCCCGTGATGCCGACGCCCGCCAGGATCTGCAGGGCGTCGTCGACCACCTCAAAGGAGGCATGCGAGCAGTAGTACTTGGCCATGGAACAGTCGCCGCGCCCGAGCAGGCCGCTGTCGTGCTTCCAGGCGATCTCGAAGAGCATGTTGCGCATATTCGTGATGCGCACCTTCATATTGGCCACCTTCTCCTGGATGAGCTGGTGACGCCCGATGGCCTGGCCTCCCTGGACGCGCTGGTTCGCGTACTTCAGGGCGTCCTCGTAGGCGCAGTAGGCCTGCCCGTAGTTGGTCAGGGCCACGAGAAAGCGCTCCAGATCGAAGTCCTTGACGCCGCGCCGAAAGGCGTTGCCCTCGGTGCCGAACAGGTCCGACTCGTCCAGCTCGACCTCGTCGAAATAGAGCTCGGCGCACGAATCCATCCTCAGCCCGAGCTTGTGCAGCGGCTCCTTGACGATACCGGGCTTGGACATGTCGACGAACCACTCGGAGTAGACGTCCATGTTCTGCGAGTCGCGCGCCATGACGACCATGTACGGCACCCGCATGCCCGACGTCTGGAAGGTCTTGTGGCCGCTGAGGTAGACCTTGCCGTCACGCCGCGTGTACGTGGTGCGCATGTCATCCCACGAGGAGCCGGCGCTCGGCTCGGTCATGGCGTAGTTGAGAACCTGCTCGCCCGTGCCAACGTAGGCGAGGATCTTCTCCTTCTGTTCGGGCGTTCCCTCGCGCAGCACCGTGTCGAAGCACGGCAGCTGGTACAGGACGTAGGTCGGGCCGCCCATGCGCCCGAGTACCTCGTAGGCCGCCGTGAGCGTCACCCAGTCCAGGCCCAGGCCGTCGTATTCCTCCGGAAGGAGAATGCGGTCGAAGCCGACGTCGCAGACGGCCCGCACCCACTCGATCGGGTACTCGCCCCTCTCGTCGCACTCGTGGAAATACTTCTCCCAGGGGCAGGAGGCCATGACCTCGGCGAAGCCCTCGACCATGAGCGTCTGGTCTTCATTGAGCGAAAAGTCCATATCTTCGACTCCGTTCTCTGGTTCGTTGATGCCTAGTGGGTGGTTCGTCCGCGGACGCCGGCATGGCGGCGGTGGAAGGCGGCGGCGTCGGACAGCGTCTGTCGGGCGGCGTCGAGGATGCGGCCGTGGTGCAGGAAGCCGTGGATCACGCCGTCGACCTCGTCGTGGACGACGTCGACGCCGCTGAGGTTCAGCACAGTCGCGAGCGCCGCCGAGTCGTCCTTGAGCGGGTCGAGCGCGGCCGAAACTAGGTAGCAGGGTGGGACGTCATAGGTGAAGTCGCCTTTGAGCAGATCGACGTAGGGGTGGGCGGCGTCCGCCTCATCGCGCAGATACTGGCTTCGGTACCAGGCCAGGTCCCTTTCCGTCAGGCCGTCCCAGGGTCCGCCCAGCAGCCGCATGGAAGCCGAGTCCCTCAGGCCGTAGGACCCGTAGAAGAGCAGCAGCGACGCGATGGACGCCGCCTTGCCGGCGTCGCGCAGCATGAGGAAGGCACCGAGCGCGATGCTGGCGCCGCCCGAGTCTCCGGCGATGGAGATATTGTCGGGCTCGGCGCCCCAGCGGCCGGGGTTCGCGGCGATCGCCTCGACGAGTGCCGCGCATTCCTCCAGTGCCTGGGGGAAGCGCGCCTCGGGCGCGAGCGTGTAATCGACCGCGACGACGGCGGCACCGGACTCGCACGCGAGGGTCCGGGTGATCCGGTCGTGCGTGTCGAGGCCGCCCAGGACCCATCCCCCGCCGTGGACGTAGACGATGACGGGCAGCTGAGCGGCGTCCGTCGGCCGGTAGACGCGCACCGGTACGGGGCCGTGGACGGTGTCGACGGCGTCGTCGCGCACGTCGGCCGGACGCGGCCCGCCCTCGTTCCAGAAGGCCCTCTCGCGCTCGTAGGCCTGGCGCATTTGCTCGATGCTCTGGTCCGTGGAGTAGGCGTTGGCGGCCAGTTCCTGCTGCTTGGCCACCGCGGCCCCCATCTGCTCGCTCCACAGCGCGGGCACATTGATCTTGCGTGACATGGCGCTTACTTCCCAGGGGTTTCGCCGTCGGCCTCGGCCACGACTCTGAGTGCGCCGGCCTGGCGTGGCTCGCCGTCCCCGGCGCTGGCGACATTTCCGGCGCTGCCGGACGCGGCGTCCTCGGTGCCGCCGGACGCATCCCCGTCGGCCCCGCTCGATGCTGCCGCGTCGGCTCCTCCGGGCCCCTCAAACCCCGCCCCGGCCGGATGCCTGCGCACGTACCACAGCAGGAGCAGGGCGAAGGCGCCGGCAAGCAGGGCGGAGGCGGCCAGGATGACGAAGATGGTCCTGTACGCCGCGTTGCCGTGGTCGTCGATCATGCCGCCGAACCAGGTCGACGAGAACGTGTCGGGAAGGAAGCCCACCACGGAAAGGATACCCGTGGCCGTTCCGAAGATCGTCAGGGGCACTCGGCCCTCGGTCAGCTGCGAGGAGACGATGCCGAACACTCCGTTGGCGATGAAGCCCAGCAGCACGATGATGACGGCCGCGACGTAGACCATGGCGGCGCGATGCGGCAGGACCGTGAAGATCAGCAGGCCGGCTGCGGCCACGAGCGAGCCGTGGAGGATCACCCTGGACGGTGAGCCCACGGCCTTGGCGAAGAAGCCGAAGGCGGGGCCGGACAGGAGTGTGATGCCGTAGGTGCGCACGATCGAAATGAATGTGACCACGCCGAGCGCCGCGCCCATGACGTCGGACAGGTAGGGGGTCGTGTAGGCCACGCCCGTGTAGTAGAAGTACACGCAGAACATGCACGCCGCCGCGATCCAGACGACGGGGCTGCGCAGAGCCTCAATGAGCTCGGCCGGGCTGAATGAGCTCTTCGTCCGGTCGATCTCGCCCTCGAACTTGGGGATGAAGAGGAAGGACAGGACGGCGAGCAGGAGGATGACCGACCCCAGGAAGATGAGCAGCGCGCGAACGCCGACTTCCATGGAGTCAGAAAAGATCTTGATGATCCACAGGTTGATGAATCCGATGATCAGACCCGCGGCGCCGTAAATGCCGTAGGAGACGCCGATATTGCGAGGGTAGGTCTCCTCCTCGGAGATGAGCCGGACCAGCTTGTAGCGAATGCCCCACCAGATGAGGATCGTCGTCACGCCCATGCCGACGAAGACGAACATGAGGGTGTCGAAGGACGGCAGCATAGCGTAGACGTACGTCAGGACGGCGGTCAGTCCGAAGCCGACCCACGCCAGGGTGCGCACCCGCACCTTATCGGCGACGATGCCGGAGGGAAGGTAGCAGATGGTCGCGGTCAGAGCGTAGGCGCCCAGGAGCTTGCCCAGGCCGGCATTGTTCGTGCCGAGGGCCTCCATGAGCGGGTCGTAGAAGACGTTCTTGAGGTAGGCCGGCGTATAGATGATTGACGAACCCATGGAGACGAGGACCAGCAGAAACCATCTCTGCGGGCCGGATAGGTCGCTCGCGCGACGCTCGGAGTCGAGGATGGAGGGCATTGTCATGTCCTTTCGTTCGGGCGCACTGGGGCGGCGTACGGGCACGCCTGGCCGCGCTTGTAGGGTGGGGACTTTCGCTCTAATTTGGACGATCGCCGTCCACAACTGAAAGTCTGAAATGCGGTCTTCCGCCTCCAGGGGCGGTGATCGGCCCTCCGTTTGCCAGCTCGCCTCGAAGCTGAGCCCAGGACCGACGCTTCACGCCAGACCATGCGCCAAGGTTAAGCTGATACACCGTGCTACAGTCAAGTCATAAGTCCCAAGGGAAATGCAATTATTCCCAGCGGACGGCGGAGGTCGCCCGTAAACGTGCGGACGCCGATCGCGGACGACGCCGGGGGGACGCCGCCAACACCAAGCCCGGGAAGCGGCCAACGTCGAGCCGGCCGCGATCGCATGTTCCCGCCGCGCTTTCGGGTGGGCGGGTGCGCGGCACCGGGCGAGGGAACTAGTGCGGATGTGCGAAGTGGCCGGCGCAGCACTCGGCTGGCCGGCCACATCGTCATTGCTTTCGCGGACGGCGGCCCGCTGCACTCGCAGCCGGCCCCCGCCGTCGGGCATTACCTTCCGGGGCTCTCATCGCCCGGAGCCCGACCCGAACTCGTACCGCGCTCGTCACCGGCCGCCCTCGACGGAGCCTCGTCGGCCGGCCCGCCGTTCCGGTCCCCGCCAGTTCCTTCGCCACCGGGCCCCTCGCCGCCAGGCCCCTCACTGCCGGAGCTCTCGCCGTGGTCCCTAATGGGCAGGAAAACGTACTCGACCTCCTCGGCCGGATCGCCGATCTTGGCCTCACCCACCTCGGGAGGCCGCAGCACGAGCCACAGGGCGAAGGCTGCGGCGAAGGCGAGCATGCCGATGCCCGTCCACAGGTCGAGGTTGAGCCCACCGCCCTTGTCGACGTCCTCACTCGAAACGAAGAAGAGCCCGTATCCGGCGAGCATGAGGCCGAAGACCACGAACATCGCGGACGTCCACGCGCGCAGGTCCATGAAGGCCACGCGCGACAGCCTCGGGTAGCGAGTCTTGCCACCGGCGAGCAGGCCTAGCACGAGCCTCACGGCAACCACGACCGCGATGGCGATGGCAAGCCCCCAGGCGAGCAGGGGCCACAGGCTCTCCCACCAGGCCGGCCTGGAATCCTCTCCGACCGTCAGGTTGAGAATGACGAGGACGACGAGCACGCCGATGCCCAGCGGCCACGGATTCTCCCACCACGGACGCCTGCGTCCCTCGGCAATGCGCGCCCGTTCGGCCTCGACTGCCGTCTTGTGCAGGTCGGGCGCCGGCTGGCTGCCCTTGATCTCCATCTTCGAACGCCCCCACACGAGCCCGTCGAGCTCCTCAATGGGCTTGGGCTGCGTCCGCATCGTCACGAGCACCGAGACGATGACGTCGAAGACGAAGGCCATGCCGCTGCCCGTGAACGAGGCGGCCTGCTGCGAGTTGAACTCCAGGAGACCGTTCTGGTAGCCGATCTGCACGAAACCGGCGCCGAGCGCCCCTGCGACCAGACCCCACAGTCCAGCGGGGCCGGTCATGCGCTTCCAGAACAGGCCCAGAATGAACGTCGCGAAGAGCGGTGCACTGAAGATCGACTGGAGGAGCTGGAGGTAGTCCTGGATGTTATTGAACCGCGCGGCTATGAAGGCCGCCCCGATGGCGATGAGCACGCCGGCCACGGTCAGCTTGCGGCCAACGCGCAGGTAGTAGATATCCGAGCGCCCCTTCCTGACGTAGGTCTGCCACAGGTCGTAGGTGACCACCGTGTTGAAGGAGGAGACATTGGCCGCCATGCCCGCCATGAACGCCGCGATGAGTGCGGCGAGCGCCAGGCCCACGAGGCCCGTGGGCATGACCCGGCCGATGAGCGCGGGCAGGGCGTTGTTGTGAGACAGGCTTCCCTCGGCCAGTTCGGGCACGAGGACGGCCGCGATGAGGCCCGGCATGATGATGATGGCCGGCAGGAGCATCTTCGGGATGGCCGCGATGATCGGCGTGCGCTGAGCAGCGGACATGTCCTTGGCCGACAGCGCGCGCTGAACCTCGGTGAAGTTGGTGGTCCAGTAGCCGAAGGAGTTGACGAAGCCCATGCCGAGCAGCAGGGCGATCCAGTTGCCGTACGGGTTCGTCGTATTGCCCAGACCTGTTCCGCCCCACACCGATAGGCCGTTCTCCCCCAAAACCTCGTTCGTGCGCAGTGTCTCCAGGAGCCCGTCGATGCCGCCGACGCGCGCAAGCCCGCCGACCGTCAGCGGGATGAGGAAGGCGACGATGATGAAGAACTGGAGGACCTCGTTGTACATGGTGGCCGTCAGCCCGCCCATCGTCGTGTACAGCAGGACGACGCAGGCCGAGGCAATGATCGACGCCCACAGGGGCCAGCCGACGAGCACGTTGATGAGCAGCGCCAGGGCGAAGAGGTTGACGCCGGCCACGAGGATGGTCGCGAGCGCGAAGACGACCGACTGGTACAGATGCGTCCGCCGGTCGAAGCGCAGCCTCAGATACTCGGGGACCGATCGGACCTTTGAGCCGTAGTAGAACGGCATCATGATCAGGCCGAGGAAGACCATGGCCGGCACGGCGCCAATCCAGTAGTAGTGGACGGTGGCCAGACCGTACTGGGATCCATTGGCCGCCATGCCTATGAGTTCAGTCGCGCCGATATTGGCCGAAAGGAAGGCCAATGCGCAGATCCACGCCGGCAGGGAACGGCCCGAAAGGAAGTAGTCTTCGGACGTGAGCACCTTGCGCTTCGTGACGACGCCAATCGCGATGACGAAGAAGAGATAGACGGCGACGAACGAATAATCGAAGACCGTCGCATCGAGTCTGAGATCCATCAGGAGATATCCTCCAACGGTGCGCAACACATGCGCTACAGAGTACCAGCGCGATGGCACCGTCAACGCCGACTGTCGCATATCGCTCTGCAAACCGGCAGAAAAATGAGACAGTATTTTCAATCCGCGCTAGTGCCGACGGGGCCTCAGGCCGGACGCGGGAAAGTCCCGATCAGACGAAAATGTGGCGACCGCAACCTGGAAAGGGATTGCATTCGGAGCGACCTTGCTGCTTCGCGGCGGGAATGCGTGCACGAATCGCATGTGCCGACGACACCGCCGTCCGGGCCTGTCCTCACGGTGAACGGGCCAGGCCTCCCTGTGAGCTGCCCTTCCGTGAACGGTCTTCGGCCTCCCGGTCAACGGGCCGCGGCGCTCCGGAGCGCCGGCCCTACTCTCCACGTCCTTCGCCCCGGGCCACCTCCGGCCGCAGACTCACGAAGCCTCGACGCGGACCGGACGCGATTCGGCCAGCGAGATGCCACAGGCAATGGCGATGCGCAGCGAGGCAACGGCGTCGTCGATCGTGGCCGGCACCTCGGCCCTTCCGGCCACCACCTCGAGGAAGGCCTCGAGTTCACGCTCGTAGCAATCCTGGAATCGGGCGATGAAGTCGACCCACGGCTCGCCATGCGGGTACGTCACGCCCGGCTCGAGCGAGGTGACGGGCAGGCGCTCGTCCATGCCCACGACGTCGGTGCCCTTCGTGCCGTGCAACTCCATGCGCACGTCGTAGCCGGCACCGTTGAAGCGCGAGGAGTGGGCTGTGACGAGCACTCCGCCGCTCATGCGCAGGGTGACGACGGTCTCCGCGACGTCGCCGAAGTCGGTGAAATCCGGTAGGCCGAGGTCGGTGCCGTAGGCGAAGACCTCTTCGACCTCGAGCCCCGTCACCCAGCGCAGCGCGTCGAAGTCGTGAATGAGGCAGTCCTTGAAAATGCCGCCGGATGCGGCGAGGAACTCGCGCGCGGCCGGAGCTTGGTCGAGCGTGCCCATGGACACGCGCCGCAACTGGCCGATCGCGCCCTCGGCCAGGCGCTTGCGAGCGGTGGCGTAGGCGGTGTCGAAGTGGCGCTGGAAGCCGATGTGGACGGGGATGCCGGCCGCCCGTGCCGCGGCATTGGCTCGCTGCGTCGATTCGAGGTCGAGCGCCACGGGTTTCTCGCAGAAGATCGGCACGCCCAGGCTCGCGGCCCGGCATATGAGGTCGGCGTGCGTGTCCGTGGGCGTGGCGATGACCAGGCCGTCGAGGTCGCGCCTGGACAGCAGCTCCTCGACGTCCAGCGGGACAGCCCCATGGCGTTCGGCCGCCATCTGGGTGCGCTCGGCACGTGGGTCGGCGACGAGGAGCTGGCCAACCCTGGGCGCCAAAATTCCCGCGTGCATGATTCCAATGCGGCCGCATCCCAGCAGGCCGATGCGCGGTTGGGACATGTCGACTCCTTTCGGTCTCGGGCAGCTTCGCCCGGGCATCCAAGGGTACTCTCGGTGTCCGACGCGGGCCACGGTCTCGGGCGCTCGGCAAGGCGCCACACGCAACGGCAAGCGTCGGGGAATTCCCCATCGAGCGGAATAATCGCCTTCATACACCGATTCGGGCCTCACCAGTACCATAATGGTTAGCGAGTTGACTAACCGAGCACACAGGTTTGCCACCGATGAACTTTTCCGACGACCGTCCCATCTACCTGCAGATAGCCGATGACATACGCACGAGAATCCTCAGCGGCGAACTCGCCGCCGGCGACCGCCTCATGTCGACCACGCAGTATGCCTCGGCCTACCGCATCAACCCTGCCACCGCGAACAAGGCATTCGCTCTGCTCGTGTCCGACGGAATTGTGGAAAAGCACCGCGGCATCGGAATGTTCGTCACCTCGTCGGCCCGCGACATCCTCAGAGCCGAAGGCCGCGCCTCCTATGTTCAGACCATTTTGGCGCCCGCGCTCTCGCACGGACTCGACCTCGGCCTGTCAAAGGAGGAAATCCTCACGCTGATATCGCGGCACTTCGAATCGGGCGCCTCGACGTGACGACTGCCGGGAACGGGCCGGTCTGGCTTCACGACGCGCCCGGCGCGCTGGGCGCGGACATCGCACTGCTGGGCACCTCACATCCGCACGCCCGGCCGCCCGCGGCTTGGCGCGGACCAGGGTGCCCTCGACTGCCCCGTGTCACAACGCGCTCCAAAACCTGTCGGACGGGTCTGGCAGACTTGAAGCATGGATGACTTCTACTCGATTTACAGCCACGGCCTGGTCCGCGTCGCGGCATGCAATCTTCCCGTTGCGCCGGGCGATCCCCAGGCCAACGCCGAGCGTACGGCCCAGCTGGCCGAACGGTGCTCGCGCGAAGGCGCCGCTCTGGCCGTCTTCCCCGAACTCGGCATCAGTGGCTATTCGATCGAGGACCTCCTTCTCCAAGACGTCCTGCTGGACGCCACGCTCGAGGCGCTCGAATTCCTCCGCCAGGCGAGTCGGCGCCTCCAGCCCGTCCTCGTCGTGGGGGCTCCGCTTGCGCATGGCAACCGCCTGTACAACTGCGCCGTCGTCATTCACCGCGGGCGCGTTCTGGGCGTGGTCCCCAAGTCGTACTTGCCCAACTACCGCGAATTCTACGAAAAGCGGCACTTCGCCTCGGGGACCAGCCTGCGCGGCGCCCACATCCGGCTGCCCGGCGTCGGGCTCCGTCCAGACCTTCTCGCCGAGCCGTGGCCGGATCTGGCCGGGAATTGGTCGCGGTACGGTGGGGACCTTTCCGCAGAGGCGGACGGGCCCAGCCAGTTCGAAGACGATGACTCCGCCCTTGATGCCTACGGCGAAATGGTCGATGCCTACGCCGAGTACGACGTCGAAGCCGACTCCGTACCCTTCGGTCCTGACCTCCTCTTCGAGGCCAAGGACGTGCCCGGTTTCGTCTTCCACGTCGAAGTCTGCGAGGACATGTGGGTGCCCGTGCCGCCCTCGGCGCGCGCTGCCCTTGCCGGAGCGATGGTCCTCGTCAACCTCTCCAGCTCACCCGTGACGATCGGCAGGGCCAGCCAGCGCGAGCTCATGGTCGCCTCGGCCTCGTCCCGATGCTGCGCGGCCTATGTCTACACCGGCAGCGGCGAGGGCGAATCGTCGACGGACCTTTCGTGGGACGGCCAGGCCATGATCTACGAGATGGGCGCCAAACTCGCAGAATCCGAGCGCTTCGCCACGGGCGGCAAGGCCATCGTGGCCGACGTCGACCTCGACGCGCTGCGCCAAGAACGGCTCCGGCAGGGTTCCTTCGACGACAACCTCACACTCCCCCGCGACGGCTCCGGCCGCGATGACTTCCGCACCGTGACGCTGACCCTCGCGCCCGGCAGGCAGGACATTGGGCTCATCCGTCCCGTCGATCGTTTCCCCTTCGTGCCTTCCGACGAGGCACAGCTCAACCAGGATTGCTACGAGGCCTACAACATCCAGGTCTACGGCATATCCCAGCGCCTGAAGGCCATCGGCGATCCCAGGATCGTCATCGGCGTATCCGGGGGCCTGGATTCGACGCACGCGCTCATCGTTGCGGCCAAGGCAATGGACAGGATGGGGCGAGCGCGCACCGACATCCTCGCCTACACGCTACCGGGGTTTGCCACGTCCGAGCACACGAAGGAAAACGCCCGCGCCCTGTGCGAACGGCTGGGCGTGACGTTCGAGGAGATCGACATCCGCCCCATGGCCAGGCAAATGCTCGGCGACATGGGCCACCCCTTCGCCCGCGGCGAGCAGGTTTACGATGTCACCTTCGAAAACGTCCAGGCCGGCCTGCGCACGGACCTCCTCTTCCGGCTCGCGGGAGCCAACAACGCCATCGTCCTCGGCACCGGGGACCTGTCCGAACTCGCCCTGGGCTGGTGCACCTTCGGCGTGGGCGACCACATGAGCCACTACAACGTCAATGCCGGCGTGCCCAAGACCCTCATGCAGCATCTCATCCGCTGGGTCATATCCTCCGGGCAATTCGATTCCGAGGTCGACGCCGTCCTGCAGTCCGTCCTCGACACCGAAATCTCGCCCGAGCTCGTGCCCTCCGACGGCGAACAGCTGCAGTCCACCCAGGCCATGATCGGCCCCTACGAGCTGCAGGATTTCACGCTCCACCATCTGCTCCGCACGGGCGCACGCCCGTCGAAGATCGCCTTCTACGCCTGGCACGCCTGGCGGGACTCCGCGGCCGGCTCGTGGCCCGCCGGATTCCCGCAGAGCGAGCGCCACGAGTATTCGATCGCGCAGATTCGCCACTGGATGGAGGTGTTCTACCGGCGCTTCTTTAGCAACCAGTTCAAGAGGTCGACCCTGCCCAATGGGCCGAAGGTATCGGCCGGGGGCACGCTATCGCCGCGCGGCGACTGGAGAATGCCCTCCGACGTCTCGGCCAAGGCCTGGCTCGCGCACATCGAGAAAATCCCCACCGAGGCTCCATAGCCGCATCGACGTCTCCGGGGCCTGCCCGCACCCAAGGCCGTGGCAGGGCTCGTGGGCCGTGGCAGGACCCCGCACGCAAGGCTCGCGTTAGCACGCACGTCCCAAGGCCGCCCGGGACTTGGCCAACCTCCCTCACCGCCGGGTGTAGTGTCTGCCCGGCAGCCACCTGACAAACCGAAAGGAATCCCGTGTCCATCGAAATCGCAAGCCAGGCCAGCCCGGAGCTGGTCGAGGCGATCAATGCGCTCATCCCTCAGCTTTCGACGTCGACGCCCGCCCTGAGCGCGAGCGAGGTCGAACAGCTACTCAACCAGCCGTCGACCTACCTCTTCGTCTTCAGGAGCGAGCAGGGCGACGATGCCGGAGCTATCCTCGGCATGCTCACGCTCGCCACATTCAGGATCCCAACCGGAGTTCGCGCGTGGATCGAGGACGTCGTGGTCGACGGCAAGGCGCGCGGACAGGGAGCCGGGCAGAAGCTGGTCGAGGCCGCCGTCGACCACGCGAGGTCGATCGGGGCCAAGACCGTGGATCTGACCTCCCGGCCCTCGCGGGAGGCGGCCAATCGCCTCTACCAGAGGGCAGGGTTCCAGGCCAGGCAGACCAATGTCTACCGCTACAGCGTCTAGATTGCCCGGCAAAGAGTGACATGACTGCTCGGCGCGAACTGGCGTGGTCATGGCACGCTAGCACTTGACCAACCTCACGGCATGCAGTCGACTTGAGATGGTGGACTCTACCATCCGACTGCGTCCGGCCCACTCCATCCAAGGCGTTGAAAGGACACCGCGTGTTACGCCGACTGCTTCCCCTTGTTTTGGCGCTCGCCTCATGTCTGCTCGTCATCGATTGCAGTTCATCGAGCGCGCCATCGGGTCACGCGTCCTCGCCGCTCGCGAGTCCGGCATCGCTCTCCGGCGCGCGCATCGAGCCTCCACGCCTGCCGGTGACCTCGGGCGTGCAGGGGCTCGACATCCGTGCGGAGGCGAGGGAAGATACGGCCGCGATGGTCTCGTCGCTGGTGGTCCGCGTCAATGACCCGTCCGCGCTGGCGAAGAAGGCCAATGCGTGGATCGCCGAGCAGGTGGAGGCCTTCGAGGGGAAGGTTGCCGCGAACCCTGGCAGGCAGTCATCACTGTCCCAGAGGGCCAACCTCTGCGGGAGCGGCCACGGCGTCGCCTGCGTCATCATCGACTCCACGGCATACGTGGCCGACGGCTCGACCCGGGCCAGACAGGCCTACTTCGTCGACCTGGGCAGCGGCGAGGTCACCGCGGCCCAGGAAGCCTTCACCGACGACGGCCGCGCGCAGATCGCCTCGTTCGTCGCGGCGCAGGATTCTGCGACGAACCCGAATGCCGAGGCATCAGCGGCCAGGCAATCGACGGACGCGCAATTGGCGAGCACGCGGAACGCCGACATATCCGGTGCGCAGCCGCCGCTATCGACGGCAACCCGGCCGCGGGCCGCGCGAACGGCGGCACGAACGCCGCTCGCCGCGAGCCAGGGCGAACCGGCACCGGTCACACAGGGCGAATATGCGCCGCTCAGGCAGGGCGAGCAGGCGGCAGCCGCACGGGCCGAACCGGCACCGGTCGCACGCGGCCAGCAGGTGGCAGCCACGCGCGATAGCCATCCCTCGTCGGCGAACGTGCGAACCACGGCTGCGGGCCAGGACGCCGAGGCTCGCCTGCGCGGCTCCTATTTCGACTCCGACGGTGCACTCATCGTCCCACTCAACGAGAGCGAAGCCGATGCCGCCTACAGGGTCGAGGGCTTCGAGAGCCTTCTCACCGCCAAGGGCGCGAAGATCCGCCGTGCCATCGTGGACTCAACGGCGTCACGGGAGCCAACGGCGTCGCAAGGTCCGACGAACACGCGTGAACTCGGCACCTCGGACGGGTGGGCAACCGCGCCCTCCGAGGCGCAAACCGAGCCTTCTGGCAAGCCGGGCAGCGCGCCCAGCGCCGATGCCCGGCACCTGCCCCAGCCACCGGCCGGCGAGGTCGACTGCGGCCAGACCGCCTGCGTCGCGCTGACCTTCGACGACGGCCCAGGCCCCTACACCGACCAGCTTCTCGACACGCTACGGAACGCCGACGCCCGCGCGACCTTCTTCGTCACCGGCAAGCAGACCGAAGCCCGCCCGGACACCGCCTGGCGGATATTCGAGCAGGGACACGTCGTCGGCAACCATTCGTGGAGCCATCCGAAGCTGACCTCGCTGCGCCCCGACCAGATCTCCTCAGAACTGACACGCACCAACGAGGCACTCGCACGAGCCGCGGTCCCGACGCCCACTCTCATGCGCCCACCGTACGGGGCGAAGAATCCGAAGGTCATGGAAACATTGGCCGCCCATTCCATGGTCGGTGTCCTATGGAACGTCGACACCGAGGACTGGAAGAATCTCGACGCCGAGACGACGACGCAGCGCGCTCTGGACGGGGCGTACCCGGGGGCGATCATCCTCATGCACGACATCCACCCGTCGACGGCCGTCGCGCTCCCCTCGATCATCGACGAACTGCACCGGCGAGGCTACACCCTCGTCACGGTTCCAGAGCTCCTGGGCAACGCGCCCGAAAGCTACGTCGGCCGCGCCGTGTACTCGCAGTCCATGATCAAGTAGCGAGCCACGATCAAAGCGAGCCACGATCAAGTAGAGGCCGCCGGGCGCAGTCACTGCCTGGCTCAGCCGAAAGATACCCGCATGGCTCAGCCGGAAGTGATGACCAGTTCGGCCCGCTGGAATTCCTTGATGTCCGTGTAACCGTTGGCGGCCATGGCGTGGCGCAGCGCCCCCATGAAATTGGTCCGGCCGGAAGGGTCATGCGAGGGGCCGTGCAGTATGTCCTCAAGGGAGCCAACGGTTCCCACGTGCACGCGTTCTCCGCGAGGCAGGCTGATGTGCGTGGCCTCCGGCCCCCAGTGCCAGCCGCGTCCCGGTGCCTGCCTCGCCCGCGCCAGGACCGTACCGAGCATGACGGCGTCGGCCCCGCAGGCGATCGCCTTGACGAGGTCGCCGGATGTCCCCACTGATCCGTCGGCGATGACGTGGACGTACCGGCCGCCGGACTCGTCGAGGTAGTCCCGCCGGGCGGCGGCGATGTCGGCAATCGTCGTCGCCATGGGAGCGGCGATTCCCACGGTGCGTCGAGTGGCCGACGCTGCTCCTCCCCCGTATCCGGCGAGGACCCCGGCGGCTCCCGTGCGCATGAGGTGCAACGCGCCCGTGAAGGTCACCGCCCCGCCGACGATCACCGGCACGTCGAGCTCGTAAATGAAACGCTTGAGGTTGAGGGGCTCGCGCGAACTGGAGACATGTTCGGCCGAGACCGTCGTGCCGCGGATGACGAAAAGGTCGACACCCGCGTCGACCACTGTTTTCCACAGGTCTTGGGTGCGCCCGGGCGAAAGGGCGCCGGCCACCGGTACGCCGGCGTCGCGAATCTCGGCGAGGCGCTGGGCAATCAGGCCGGGCTTGATGGGCTCGGAGTACAGGCGCTGAAGGTGCCGCGTGGCGAGGCTAGGGTCGAGGGCCGCGATTTCGGCGAATATGGTCTCCGGGTCGTCGTACCGGGTCCACAGGCCTTCGAGGTCGAGCACGCCGACTCCGCCCAGTTTGCCGAGGGCAATGGCGGTTGCCGGCGAGGTGACCGAGTCCATGGGCGCCGAAAGGACGGGGATGCTCATGTGGTAAGCATCGAACTGCCACGAGGTGGAGACCTCGTCGGCATCCCTCGTGCGGCGCCGCGGCACCACGGCAACATCGTCAAGCGTGTAGACGCGGCGTGCCCGCTTTCCCCTGCCAATCTCGACTTCGCTCACGACTCGAGGGTACCGTGCCGGCCCCCGCCAATCGAGGATGGGAACGAAATCATCGGCATGCGACACCGTGCCCGCAGCGGAACGCAGAGCGTGACCAACGGTCGGGTCGAGGACGTGCGCGCGCCGCGGCGAGCGGGCAACGGGCACGATGAGCGGGCAACGAGCGCGGCGAGGCGCACCGCGGCAAGCGGGCAACGGGCGCGCCCCGCGTCGGGCCCAAACTGTCCCTCAGATCGCGCAAGGCCGCGCCCGAAGGGCACCGCCTCCACAACCGCGGGCCTCGCGCACAACACACCCAGGAAACCGTCGGAGCCACCGGTTAGTGTGTGAGGCATCGAAGAACGAGGGAGCCTATGTGGAGTGAAAGCGAAGTAATCGGATTCGACACGGAGACGACGGGCGTTCGCCCCAGGGAAGACCGTCTCGTCACGTGTTCGATCGTCGAGGTCAGCCGGGCCGGCGTGGAAAAGCACTACTGGCTGGCGGACCCGGGCGTCGAGATTCCCGAACGAGCCTCGGCGGTGCACGGGATCACGACCGAGGAGGCGCGGGCGAACGGGCGCCCAATCGAGGAGGTCCTCGAGGAGATCGCCTCGAGGCTGGCCAACCATATGGTGCAGAGCCGGCCCGTTGTCGCTTTCAATGCCACCTATGATTTCACGCTCGTCGAGGCCGAGCTCCAGCGCCACGGCCTCGACACTCTGGCGATGCGCCTGGGAGGCGAAGTCTTCCCCGTCGTCGATCCCTACCTGCTGGATCGCTCGGTTGATCGTTTTCGGAAGGGCAAGCGCCGCCTGGAGGACCTGTGCCGCCACTACGGAGTTTTCGACGAGGACGACTTCCACAATGCAGAGGCGGATGTCCTGGCGACTTTGCGCCTGCTCGGAGCCATGCTTCGCAAGTACCCCGAGCTGGCGCAACAGGACCTCGAGGAGATCCAGATGCGCGAGTGCGAAACCCACGCCGAGTTCATGGAGTTCCTCGCCAGGAAGGCAGCCGACGCCGGCAGGCCCTTTACGGACTCCTTCGAGTGGCCCGTGGCCGAGTGATGCCACTGTTGGGCCGCCGGCCCGGCCGCGGCCCGCATGTTCGGTTGGCCCAAGTGTGTTTGGGCTGGCCCGGCCGCGGCCCGCATGTTCACGCGGCCCGCAGCCGGCCGGCTGCCTCCTCTAGTAGCTCTACCTTCCCGAGTAGTTCGGCGCCTCGACCGTCATCTGCACGTCGTGCGGATGCGATTCCCGCAGGCCGGCCGGCGTCATGCGCACGAAGCGCCCCTTCTGCTTGAGCTCGGTCACCGTGCGGGCCCCCGTGTAGAACATCGTCTGGTGGAGCCCGCCCACCAACTCGTAGAGCACCGAGGAAAGCGAGCCACGGAAGGGCACCTGCCCCTCGATCCCCTCGGGGATGATCTTGTCGTCCGAGGTGACGTCGCTCTGGAAGTAGCGGTCCTTCGAGTACGAACGCTTGCCGCGCGAGGACATTGCGCCCAGCGAGCCCATCCCCCTGTAGTGCTTGAACTGCTTGCCGTTGACGAAGACGAGATCGCCCGGGGTCTCCTCACATCCGGCAAGCAGGGATCCGAGCATGACGGAGTCGGCGCCGGCGACCAGCGCCTTGCCAATGTCGCCCGAATATTGGAGGCCGCCGTCGGCGATGAGCGGCACGTCGGCCGGCTGGCAGGCCTTCGACGCCTCGTGGATGGCCGTGATCTGCGGGACGCCAACGCCCGCGACCACGCGCGTCGTGCATATCGACCCCGGGCCCACGCCCACCTTGACGGCGTCGACACCGGCATCGATCAGGGCCCTCGCCCCCGATTCGGTGGCAATGTTCCCACCGATGATCTGCACACTGTCGAAGCCCGAGTCGGCGCGCAGGCGACGGATCATATCGAGTGCCAGCTTTGCCTCGCCGTTGGCCGAGTCGATGACGAGCACGTCCACGCCCGCTTCGGCCAGAGCGCTGGCACGCTCCCAGGAATCGGAGAGGTAGCCAACCCCGGCGCCCACGATCAGGCGGCCGTCGGCATCCTTGGAGGCATTCGGATACTGCTGGGTCTTGACGAAGTCCTTGACGGTGATCAGGCCGGTGAGCCTGCCGTCGTCGTCGATGAGCGGTAGCTTTTCGACCTTGTGCTCGGCCAGCAGGCTCAGCGCCTCCTCGCGGGTGACACCCTTCCGGGCTGTGACGAGGGGCATCGGGGTCATGGTGTCGCGAACCGAGCGGACGGCGAATTCGTCTTCGGGGATGAAGCGCAGGTCCCTGTTGGTGATGATGCCCAGGAGCCGGTTGTCGGCGTCGACGACGGGCAGGCCCGAGAGCCGGTACTTGCCGCACAATTCGTCGAGCTGGGCGACGGTGGCGTCCGGGCCGACGGTGACCGGGTCCTGGAGCATTCCCGACTCGGAACGCTTGACCATCTCGACCTGCTGGGCCTGCTCCTCGATCGAGAGGTTGCGATGAATGATGCCGATGCCTCCCTGGCGTGCCATCGCGATGGCCATCCGCGCCTCGGTCACCGTGTCCATGGCGGCCGATAGGAACGGCGTTTTCAGGGAGATCGTGCGCGTGAGCCGGCTCGTCGTGTCGACTTCGGAGGGAATGACGTCCGTCGCCTGAGGAAGGAGTAGCACGTCGTCGTAGGTCAGTCCGATGAATTCGAAGGGATCGCGGGTGCTCATTCCTCAATGTTACGCACGGGACTTTGGGCGCGCACGGCCCCACCCGCGTGAGCTGTGACGCTCGCGGAGGCAGCGCCGTCGTCCCTCCCTGCCCGGACCATGCGTACCTGGGTGGCTTTCACCGCACACAGCACGTCGTCTCCGATGGCGAGGCCGAGTTCCGCCCAGGCCGCAGCGGTCACTCGCGCCGTGATCACGGCGCCTCCCGCAAGGCGGATGCCGAGTGTGGCCAGGCCGAGGGACAGGTCTGCGGTTTCGACCCTCCCGGCAAGCACGCTTCGCGGCGAGCCGCCCGGTGGATGACGGTACACCGCCACGGACTCGGGGGCGAACATGAGGACGACGTCGTCCCCGACGGCGCAGCCTTCCGGATGGTCTGCGGCCAGGAGCAGCTCGTTGCCGACGGTCAGGCCGGGCAAGCCTCCCTCCGAGAAGGCGAGCTTGCCGGCGATGACGTTGAGCCCGGCGAGGCTGGCGCCGAAGGCACTCGAGGGCGCGGTGAGAATCCGGGCGGCCGGCCCCTGCTCGACGATGCGCCCCGAGTCCATGATGACGATGTGGGAGGCCAGTTGGAGAGCCTCGGCCACGTCGTGCGTGACGAGGATCGTCGTCGTGGCATCCTGGCGCAGGCGGGCGGCCAGGACCCGGCCGACTCGCGCGCCGGCCCGCACGTCGAGCGCGGAGGTCGGCTCGTCGAGTATGAGCAGATCCGGCCGGAAGACCAGCGACCGCGCGAGGGCGACGCGCGCCGCCTGGCCGCCCGAAAGCGCGTCGCCGCGGCGCGAGGCCAGGTGGCCGCACCCCACGGACCGAAGCTGCCGGGCAGCGGCGAGCTCGGCCTCCTTCTTCGAGTGTCCGCGGCAGCGCAGGGGAAATGCGACGTTGGCGAGCACCGACATATGCGGGAAGATCCGCGGGTCCTGACTGACGACTCCGACCCGCCGACGTCGCGCGGAGACGAATGTGCCCGGCCCGTCCACCACCCGCTCCCCTACGCGAAGCTCGCCCTGGCTCAGCGCCAGGCGCCCGGCCAGCAACTCGGCGAGCGTCGACTTCCCGGCTCCGTTGCGTCCCATGACGGCCAGCACCCGCCCGGCGGGAACGTCGAGCTGCACCGCCCAGGAACGTTCGGCAATCGCCCCGTCCAGGGAGAGCCCCACGGGCGTGCCGGCGTCAACGGGAGCGCCGGTATCGGCGGGGTCGCCCGTGCCGTCGGTGGCGACTCCGCCCGCGCCGAAGGAGGCGACGGGGCCGCCAGACCCGCCCGTACCACCAGGACCGCCGCGCGAGCCGGTGGGAACAGGAGCGCCAGGCGTGCCACCAGGCAAGCCGCCAGGGCCGGCGGCGCCAGGCGAGTCGGCGCAGGTGGTCTCGCCGTCCCACGCGAGTTCGCCGTCCCACGCGAGTTCGTCGTCTTCATCGCCGCCGCGTCGCCGACGCCTGCGCGCGGGCAGTTCGGTGATCGCGACCACCGCGAGCGACGCGAAGACGAGCACCATGCCCAGGGCAAGCGCACTGTCGGGGTCGGCTTCGCGGGCCAGATAGATCTGCGACGGCATCGTGCGCGTGACCGATTGGAGCGTGCCCGCAAAGGTGATCGTGGCACCGAACTCGCCCAGGCACCGCGCCGCGGCCAGCGCCGTCCCCCTCGTGATTCCCGGGATGACCATCGGCAGGGTCACGCGCCACAGGACGGTGGACGGCCCCGCACCCAACGCGGCGGCGGTTTCCTCGAGCCCGGCGGGCCGCGTGCGAAGCGCCGATTCGAGCGTGATGACGAGGAACGGAAGGGAGACGAAGACCTGCGCCATGACGACCGCGACCGTCGTGAAGGCGATCGATATCCCTGCCGCCTCCAGTTGCGCGCCAATGAAGCCCCTGCGGCCGAAGGCTGAAAGAAGCGCGATGCCCGCGACGACGGGCGGTAGTGACAGCGGCAGTGCGACAATGACGCGGGCCAGGCGCACGCCCCGCCACTGCCGCGACAGGACGAGTGCCAGCGGAATACCGAGGACGAGGTCGATCGCCACGGATACGAGGCAGGTGCGCAGGCTGAGCGTCATTGCCTCGCGGGTTTCCTCTTCCGCCAGGATCTGCCCGAATTCGCTCCACGGAACGCGCACACCCATGAGGACGATGGGCACGAAGAGGTAGGCCACACCAAGACACGCCAGAAGCACGAGCCACCAGGGAACGGGCGACACCCGCGTGCGACGGCGCGGCTGACCGCGTTCGCGTCCTGTCACATTCCTCCCCTCACTCTCGTTTGTACCTCGGCGTCAGCGGGTCCTTCGCATCAGCAGGGCCCTCACGCCGGCAGGCCCTTCGCACCGACGAGGCCCTCACAGCAGCCGGGCCTTCGCTCCGGCCACCTCACCTTTCAGTCGGAGGCCGCCGCCACGAGCCACGAGCCACGAGC
>JAUMUM010000033.1 GCA_030530685.1 Actinomycetaceae bacterium
CGCCGAGCGCCGGGCGTCGGCTGCCCGGCGTCGTCCCCGGCCTCGCCGCCGGACCTTCTCTCGGAGCGCCTCACGGCGCGATCCTGGCCTTCCCGGCTCGCCCGACTCCCCTGGCCACGCCCGTCAGACCGGTGTCCGTCGCGCGAGGAGCGGGCGCCGCGAAATGGGCGCGCACCATCGCCGGAACGTGGAGGGCGCGCTGACGAGGGGCGACGAGGACTCATGCCGACCATTGTATGGCCAGATCGGCCACTTTCCTCCCACGAACACGTGTGCCGGCCATTACTGACCGGCACACGCATCGAGCCGCATTCGCGACGTCACTGACTTGTCAGGATTCATGTGTCAGGGCTGCATCCGACTACCGGCGTAATCCGCCGCCAGAGCGGTCCGCCAGCACCTGCCGGACTGCCGGCCCGCCGCCGACTGCCACAGCCGACCGCCCGAAGGCCAGCCTGGCGCACGCCCCGCGCCCGCTTCAGCCCCTGTAGCGCGGGAAGGCACCGCGGCCGGCGAAGATGGCGTTCTCGCCGAGCTGGTCCTCGATGCGCAGCAGCTGGTTGTACTTGTTGATGCGCTCGCCGCGGGCCGGGGCGCCGGTCTTGATCTGGCCGGAGTTGGTGGCCACGGCGAGGTCGGCGATCGTCGTGTCCTCGGTCTCGCCGGAGCGGTGCGAGGTCATCGTGCGGTAGCCGTTGCGGTGGGCGAGCTCGACGGCCTGGAGCGTTTCGCTGATGGTGCCGATCTGGTTGACCTTGACGAGCAGCGCGTTGGCGGCGCCCAGCTCGATGCCCTTGGCCAGGCGCTCGGGGTTGGTGACGAAGAAGTCGTCGCCCACGAGCTGGACCTTGCCGCCCAGCTGCTTGGTCAGCTCGGCCCAGGCGTCCCACTCGTCCTCGGAAAGCGGATCCTCAATGGACACCAGCGGGTAGTCCGAGACGAGCTTCTCGTAGTAATCGACCATGAAGGCCGTGTCCTTGGAGCCGCCCTCGAAGGTGTAGGCGCCATCGGCGAAGAACTCGGTGGAGGCGACGTCGAGCGCCAGGCCGACGTCGGCACCGGGCTTGTAGCCGGCCTTCTCGATGGCCTCGCAGATGAGGTCGAGGGCCTCGGCATTGGACCCCAGGTTCGGGGCGAAGCCGCCCTCGTCGCCCAGGCCGGTGGCCAGGCCGCGCTTCTTGAGCACGGACTTCAGGGCGTGGTAGACCTCGGCGCCCCAGCGCACCGACTCCTTGTAGGTGGGGGCGCCGTAGGGGGCGATCATGAACTCCTGGATGTCGACATTGGAGTCCGCGTGGGAGCCGCCGTTGAGGATGTTCATCATGGGCACGGGCAGGACGTGAGCGTTGGGTCCGCCCAGGTACTGGTACAGCGGCAGGCCGGCCGACTTCGCGGCGGCCTTGGCAACGGCGATGGACACGCCGAGGATGGCATTGGCGCCGAAGCGGCCCTTGTTGGACGTGCCATCGAGCTTGATGAGGTAGTTGTCGACGCCGATCTGGTCTTCGGCGTCGTAGGACTCGACGACCTCGGGGCGGATCTCCTCGTTGACGGACTGCACAGCGCCTTCGACGCCCTTGCCGAGGTAGCGGGAATCGTCGCCGTCACGACGCTCCACGGCCTCGAACGCACCGGTCGAGGCGCCGGAGGGAACACCGGCACGTGCGCGGGTACCATCCTCGAGCTCGACCTCGACCTCGACGGTCGGATTACCACGGGAATCAAGAATTTCGCGGGCGTAAAGATCAACAATGATGGCCACAGCCACTCCTTCTGTTCGTTGACGCGGCGGCTTGGACCACCGCGGCTGGGAAAACCCTAGCTTCCATTCTCCCGCACAACGGGCACGAGCGTCAGCCGCCACCCGTTACTCATGTCTCATTTCACCATTCGGGCAGCCCACTCGCCGCCGTTGGCGGGACGTATGGCGGTATCTCCGGCCTGGCGCGGCCACGCATGGCACGCAGGAACTGAAGGCAACCCGCCGGGCGCCTCATTCCTGCCGCGTCTCAAGGTATTCGGGCGTGACGAGGCCGTCGTCGGTTAGCTCGCCGTAACGGGGATTGACGGTCGTGGAAACCTCGGCCTGCGCGGTATTCAGGGTCTGCGCGGCCTGGGGGTCGAAGCGCTCGATGAACTGCCCGTAGCACAGGACCTTGATCGGCTCGGGCAGCGAAGCCGCGTCCGCGTCGCCGAAGAACGGCTGCTGAGAGCCGAATTGGTCGATGCAGTCCTCGACCATCTGGGTCTTAACGCCGTCGGTGACGGCCGGCGAATCGTCGATCACCGGCTTCACGAAGGCCGCGTTGATCTCAAGGATGAGCAGCTCCGCGCGCGACCGGACTTCGCCGCCATTGGCTTCGATCTGCTGCGCCAACTCGTCCAATTGGGCCTCGCTGATGTGCTTGCCGTCGACGATGGCCGCCGTGCCCGGGTGGCTCGAACAACTCGACAGCGCCAATCCCAGGGCCGCCACGCCGGCCGTCAGCCACGCCTTCCTACTGGAACGGATCATTCGCGTTTTCCTCTCCGGGGCATTCTTACCCGTTCATCGTACTAGTGCCGCACCGGCCGCGGGGCTCAGTTCCCGGTGGCAGTGGCATTGGCTCCGGTTGGCTGCCGCGCCGCCGCTGGGCGCACTGCGGTCAACGCCGGGTCGTGGGTTCTCGAGGGCCGCGCTCCACCGCGCCACCTGTGCCATTGGGCACTGCTCTGCCACGCCCTACGCCGGGCCGATCGCCTACGCCAGGCCGATGGCCGCGATGAACACCGAGTGCACGAGCATGGCCACCCACTCAAGCAGGTCGTCGCCCTCGAGCGTGGCCGACTCCCCCATGCGTTTGCTGCCTCCCGGCGGTGGCACGAGGGCCACGCGCACCGCTGGCTTGAGCATGGACCCCGGATAGAGCCGCTTGAGGCGGGCCTGGCGCGAATCCGGCAGGCTGACCGGGGCGAGCCGCACATTCCTGCCGGCCATCGTCACCTCGGCGAGCCCCGCCTGGCGGCACATCTCGCGCAGCGCGGCGATGGCAAAGAGCCGCTCCGCCTCGGGCGGGACCGGGCCGTATCGGTCGACGAGCTCGGTGCGCACCGCCTGGCGTTCCTCCTCGCTGCCAGTGGCGGCGATCTTTGCGTAGGCTTCCAGGCGCAGGCGCTCCGAGGCCACGTACTCCTCCGGCAGGTAGGCGTCGACGGGCAGCTCGATGCGCACGTCGTCCTCGGCCTCGTCCTCGCCGGCCGCCTGCCCGCGGATCTTCGCGACGGCCTCGGAGACCATCCGCACGTACAGGTCGAAGCCGACGCCGGCAATGTGCCCGGACTGCTCGCCGCCCA
>JAUMUM010000007.1:0-25570 GCA_030530685.1 Actinomycetaceae bacterium
GACGTCATAGACCTTCGCCTTGACGCCTTTGGTATCGGTATTGTACGCCGGTGCCACAAAGACTTTGCCGGTACCGGAAGCGCTGGCCGAGGATGTCGGGTCTGAGGATGTCTCGGCAAACGCAGTCGGCTGCAGTGCGACACCGCCGACCAGCACCCCTGCTGCCAGGATGCCTGCCGCTCGCTTGCCCGCAGCGCGCCTGAGTGTCAGTCCAGGTTTGGTGGAGGTCTTCATCGGGTCACCTTCACGCCTTCGAAGACCTGCGGGACGCTAGGAATCTTAACATTCACCTTCTCAACATCCTTGGGCAGGCGCGCGAAGGTGGTGTAGTAGATCGCCGTCTCGCCGGATTTGATATATTGCCCAGTAGTCGACGAGCACAGGCAGCCGCCGTCCTCTGTGCGCGCAGCCTCGTAAACCTTCTTATTCGCACCATCGATAACAGTGACGCCATCGGTGGTGTTACCGACGCCATCGAAAGCATTACCCGGACTATAGTTGTCATACTCATCTTCGTCCGGTGAAAGCTTTGTCACCGAGAACGTCACAATCGTGAACTCGTCCGTAACCCTCACCGCGTTGAGATCTACTCGTACCTGCTCGTCCTTCAGTTGCAATTCTTGCGAGCCGAGAACGGGTAGATCGCCGGTGAAGGGTACTGCCGTGCCGGAGGCCGATGCCTCAGCCGCAGCGCTCGTCACGTCCTGCGCCGCCGTGGAATTGCCACTGCCTCCGCCACCACTACTGTTACTGCCACATGCTGTCAGCGATCCGGCAAGAGCTATCGCGCCCAAGAAAGCGATGGTGCGTCGGAATGGCTTAGTCATGGACATTCTCCCTCTGTATTCGGTTATATTCGGTCGGACGGCGGGCGATGTCTAAACGCCTGGGGCACCGTCCTGCGACTGTTGAGTCCTGCTCCACGGAACATTGCTCCATGGCGCGTCCTCGTTGTCACGTGTACGCCGGGGCACGATGAGCATCGGGCACTGCGCATGATGCAGAACTGTCTGGCTCGTCGAACCGAGCAGCAGCCCCGCGAATCCGCCGCGCCCGCGCGTACCGACCACCAGCAAGTCCACCACCGTAGAGAACTCGGAGAGCAATGCCGCCGGGTTGCCCTCAATGACGTGGCACTGGATATTGACGTCGTAGCCCTGCGACGCCGATGCCACGGTTTCCTTCAGGCCGGCGCGAACATCGTCGAGCACCTCCTGGTGGTACCCGGGGCCGGGAATCCACATGGAGGCCCCGAGGTTGATCGTGCTAACGCACGAGAGCTTCGCACCCCATCGTGCGGCCTCGCGCACCGCAAGCTCCAGGGCATTGCGGGACGTTTCGGAGCCGTCCACTCCGCAGACAATGTGCTTGGCGGGCACAACCTGGCGCCCCTTGCTATCGGGAACGATGACGACGGCGCAGTACCCGCGCGCCGCGAGCGTCGAGGAGACCGATCCGAGCAGCCTGTCGGCGAATCCGCCCGATCCGCCACGAGCTCCGACAACCACGCGCGCCACCTTCTTTGACCGTTCGAGGAGCGCTGTGGTCGGGTCCTCCGCTTCCAGTGACACCTGGACGTCCACGCCGACGCCGGAGACTGCCTCGCGAGCGGACTCGAGGATCTGGTGAGCCTGTTCCTCGTTGATCCCTACTGCCCCTCGGTGCCCCGAATAGGTTGGCTCCTGGTAGCAGCACAGGATGTCCAACAGCGCGTTTCGCGTCTTGGCCTCCTCGGCCGCCCAGACGAGGGCATTGACCGATGCATCCGATCCATCGACGCCACACACGACCACATTGTCATGCTTAAAACTCACGGTGATCACCTCCGGTCCTTACATGTTAAGTCTCACACAAAGCGTCGACAAGATAAAGGCCGACAAACGCGGAAAAGGCCCGGCCATAGGCCGAGCCTTTTCTCAACGAGTATGCGTCAGAAGACGCGGATCACGGTCGGGGTACCGCCAACCCAGGAGTTGGGTCCAACCTTGGTGCCCATCGACGCGTTCCAGGCGCCAACATTCTGGCCGTTGCCGGCGTAGATGCCAACGTGGCCGGGCCAGTAGAGGATGTCGCCCGGCTGAGCCTGCGAGTAGGGAACGCGGGTGCCGACGGAAAGGACCGAGGTCGTGTAGCCGCCGATGTTCACGCCGTACTGGCCGTAGACGTAGCGGACGAATCCGATGCAGTCCCAACCCGAGGGGGTCGTGCCGCCCCAGCGGTACGGCGTGCCGACGTAGGACAGGGCCGTGTTGAGAACCGCCGAGCCATTGCCGGACGAGGCCGCCACGGGAGCCGTCGCCTCCCGCTGCTGAGCAGCGGCGGCCTGCTGGGACTGAGCCGAGGGAGCGGCTGCGGAGGTGTTGACGACCTCCTGCTGCGCGGTCGCCTGGGAGGCAGCGCTCTGCGAAGCCTCGGAGCCGCTCTCGCTGCTCGCGGCAGCGGCGTCGCTGGTGTCCTCGGTGGCCGCCTTGGTCTCCTCCACCTGGGGAGCCGGTGCTTCGACTTCAGCCTCAATCGTCGAAACGGACTGAACACTATTGCCGTCTTGGACCTCAACCTGCTCGAGCTGCCAAGAAGCATCCTCGGGAGCGGTGACCTCCGTGGTGCTCTCAGTCGTGTTGGCAGTCGAAAGATCTGTAACAGGGCCTCCAAATGCGTTGGTCGTAGCGCCCTCGTCGGCAGATGCGGTCGGAAGCGCAACGCCGAACATCGTGCCAACAGCCATTGCTGCTGCAAGCCCGCGTCCTGCTGGGGAGTTCAGAGCGCTGAGGGCGACATCGCGGTTCATCGCATGGCGTCCGGTCATCTTCGTGTGTCTCCTAAGAATCTTTCGTCATTCGCTGTCCGGCGGTAGCCGTTCAACGACTGTCCACGTAGAACAATAACTGGCTTACGTCGGAATGTCACGTTTCGATAACGGACCGTTAGGCACGTCACCCTTGCCACAAAACCGCGGAATGGCGGCCTCACAACGAAACGAGGCTACATGAGCCCGTTATCGAATTGCCCCGTTTTGTCACGAATTGAGACATTCACCCGTGACCTTGGTCTCCCCTGTGGCGTCGTTGACCCCCGTGCAACGCCGGTGAGGACTCGCGCAGCTCCATCGAGGCCCTCGAGCGAGGCGCGGTGCGGCGACAATGCCGGCCGGCCCACCTCGCGAATAGCCGACCTACCTCACGAACAGGTGGGTCGCCTCGACGTCGTCCAACACGATCGCCCCGGCCTCCTCGCCGACGGCCGCGACGCGGACCTCGCCGGCGTCAGACTCGACCTCCAGGACGGCACCGGGCACGATCCCGTGATTCTTCAGCCGCTGCAACCCTTCGGGGCTGGTCTGCAGCGTCTCGGCTATGCGCACGAGCTTGCACAGGCCCGACTCGCCGCCGCCCAGCCACTCCTTGATGGAGCGCAGGCCCGCGTCGGCCGCCGTGTTCCCCTCGGGGCCAACGGCGTCCTCGCCCGGTATGGGATTGCCGAACGGGTCCACGGAGGTTTCGGCGAGCATCCGCTCCATCCGCGCTTCGACGGCGTCGGACATGACGTGCTCCCAGCGGCAGGCCTCCTCGTGAATCTCGTGCCACGGCATGCCCAGCACGTCCAGCAGCAGCCGCTCGGCCAGCCGGTGCTTGCGCATCACCCGAGTCGCCTGGCGCCGACCCTTGTCCGTCAGAGCGATCGCCCGCGAGTTGCCCACGTGCATGAGGCCGTCGCGTTCCAGCCTCGCCACCGTTTCGGAGACCGTCGGCTTGGACTGCTCGAGGCGTTCGACAAGCCGTGCGCGCAGAGGAACCACGCCCTCTTCCTCGAGCTCGAACACGGCTTTGAGGTACATCTCGGCGGTATCGACCAGCTGACTCATGACTCTCCCGTGACTATCCCTGCGCTTGGTGAGATGACGTGCACTCACCCAATCTCATAGCGGTATTCTGAGCACCTAGAATATCCGACCGAGGCCGTCAAAACGGCTGAATTCGGCCAAATTTACGTCATGAAAGTCTTGCATTATGCACGTGAGCATTCCCGCTGAGATCCTTCCCAGAGACGGCCGTTTCGGCTCCGGACCCTCGCGTCCGCGAAGCGATGCATTCGGGCGAGCGGGACAGGCCGATTCGCGCGTGATCGGCACCTCGCACCGGCAGGAACCGGTCAAGTCGCTCGTGGGGCGCGTCAGGCGGTGTCTGGCCGAGCTCTTTCGACTGCCCGACGACTACGAGGTCCTCCTGGGCAATGGAGGCGCGTCGCTGGTGTGGGACGCGCTCGCGTTCACCGGTGTCGACGGCAGGGCTCAGGCAGCCGTGTTCGGCGAGTTCTCCTCCAAGGCCGCCAAGGCGATCTCGCGCGTGCCCTGGGCCGACTGCGTGCGGATCGAGGCCGAACCCGGCCTGCTCGCGACGTGCCAAGACGGGCGGGAAACTCGCGCCAACGATCCGGCTGGGGCGCAGGAGCTGGCGGGGGCAGGCGAACTGGCCGGCGCGCGGGACACGGCGGGGGCTCGGGACGCGGGATTCGACCAGCGCTCCGGCTCCGCCTCGCTCGTGGCAGAAGGAGCCAAGGGCTCGGCCGCGCCAGAGGAGATCGACGCCTACCTCTATCCGCACAACGAGACCTCGACGGGCGTGCTCAGCCCCGTGCGACGCTTCGGTTCCGACTCCGCTCTGACACTCGTGGACGCAACCTCGGCGGCCGGTGGCGTCGACGTCGACATCGCGCAGACCGACCTGTACTACTTCTCACCACAGAAGTGCTTCGGGGCCGACGGCGGCCTGTGGCTCGCCCTCGCATCCCCTGCGGCGATCGAACGCATCGAGCGCCTGGCCGCCGCGCGCTGGGTGCCCGACGTCCTCAACCTGGCGCTGGCCGTGAAGAACTCGCGCGCCGACCAAACGCTCAACACGCCGTCGATCGTCAATCTTCTGGCAATCGCCGAGCAGGCCGAGTGGATGCTGTCGGCCGGTGGCCTTGGGGCCATGGACGCCCGCACGCGCGCCTCGTCGACCATCCTGTACGAGTGGGCCGAGGCCCGCGACTATGCCGCGCCCTTCGTGGCTCCGGAGCACCGGTCCAACGTCGTCGTCACGATCGACCTGGACGAGTCGGTCCCCTCGGCCGAACTGCGCTCGCACCTGCGCGCCAACGGGATCGTCGACATCGACCCCTACCGCTCGCTCGGGCGCAACCAGATCCGCGTCGGCACCTTCCCCAATGTCGAGGCCGACGACGTCCGGGCGCTCACCGAGTGCATCGACTACGTCGTCGCCAGGATGTGACGGGCCGCGCGGCCGCGCACCGAGGAGCTCGATTCCCGCGCCGGTGCTCGCACCTCGCGGCAAGCCGATCGCCCCGAGCCGCCCGCTCACACCTCGCGGGCGCGCTCGACCATGCTGCGAATCTCGATGTGCGGCTGGGAGTGAACGTTGTAGCGCACGGTCACGCCCCAGTGACGCCTGCCCCACATGTACGCCCAGATGACCATGCAGAAGGCCGCCACCGACCCGATGCCGATCCCCCACCGCGGGCTGATCTCCTCGCAGATCCAGCCAACGATGAGCGCACCGATGGGTGTCGTGCCCATGAGGACCACCTGGTAGAGCGAGAGCACGCGCCCGCGCACGGACGGATCCGTGGAAATCTGCACGACGGTATTGGCACTCGTGAATAGAACGAGCGAGGAGAATCCCACGAGGATAAGCGAGGCCGCGTAGGTCTGGTAGGTCGGCATCACCGCATTGACCCCGGAGGCAACGCCGCACAGGCCCGCGGCGACCACGACGGTCCGCGTGCGCGGGGTCTTGCGCCGGCTGGCAGCCATGAGCGCTCCCGAAACCGAGCCAATGGCCAGGATGGAACCGAGTATGCCGTAGCCGCCGGCGTCCTGGTCGAAGACCGAACGCGCCATAGCCGCGCTGGTGAGCTGGAAGTTCATGGTCAGGCAACCGACCACACCGACGACGACGAAGATCACCCTGAGGTCGCCCCGAGAGCGCACGTAGCGCAGTCCCTCGCGCAGCCGCCCGCGCCCGCGCGCCGCATCGGGGTCAAGACCGCGCGTGTAGAGCTCGGACGTGCGGATGAGCATGAGCGCACCGATCGTGAAGACGAAAGAGGCGGCGTTGATATAGAAGACCCAACCGGAGCCGACGGCGGAAATGAGGAGCCCCGCCACGCCGGGGCCGATGAGCCGGGCCAGGTTGAAGCTCGTCGAGTTCAGGCCGACGGCGTTGGGCAGGTCCTCGGGCGGGACGAGCTCGGAGACGAAGACCGTTCGCGGCGGCGCGTCGAAGGCCGCCACCGTGCCCGTGCCGAGGGCGAAGAGGATGACCTGCCACACTTGCGGGTTTCCCATGAGCACGAGCGTGCCGAGGCCGAAGGCCAGCAGCGCCAGCAGCGTCTGGGTGCACAAGAGCATGCGGCGCTTGTCGTAGCGGTCGGCCAGCAGGCCTGCCACCGGCATGAAGAAGAGCAGCGGGGCGAATTGCAGGGCGGTGATCGTACCGACGGCGAAGGCGTCGTCGTTCGTCAACTCGGCGAGCACGAGCCAGTCCTGGGCAATGATCTGCATCCACGTCCCCGTGTTGGCGATCAGTGCCGCGAAGAACCATATTCGATAGTTATAGTGACGCAAGCTCGCAAACGTCCGAGCCATGACCCTCCCCGCATCAGCCTCGTTATCGCGCCCACTCCGCCCGGGCGGTGAAAGGTGCGACCACCGAGTCTACGCCGTTTCGCACTTGACCGCCCTGTCTCCCGGCTCGCCGGGCGCAGGTCGGGTCCCGGAGCGATTCGGCTGACGCCGCGCGAGCCGAGCCCGCGGGAGGCGCCGACGGTCCTGGACGAGTCAGGGCCCGCGCGAGTCAGCGCGAACCGGAACCCGCGCGAGTTGGAGCCCTCGGGCGCTGATCGGCCGCCCGAGGGTGCCGTCATACGCGCTCGCCGGCCGCCCGAAGGCTACACGTCGGCCGCCTGAAGGCTACAGCCCGAGGACGCTCTGGATCGGGTCGAGGAGGAAGTAGACGACGAAGAGCGCACAGACCACCCACAGGAGCGGGTGGACCTTTCGCGCGCGGCCGCGCGCCACCTGCATGATCGCGTGGGCGATGAATCCCATGCCGATGCCGACCGTGATCGAGTAGCCGAAAGGCATGAAGACGATCGTCAGGAATGCGGGGATGCCGATGGCCAGATCGTCCCAGTCGATCGCAGCAACCTGCTGCATCATGAGGAAGCCGACGGCCACGAGCGCCGGAGCCGCCGCCTGATCCGGGACGAGCTTGGCGATCGGAGCCAGGAAGGTCGACAGCAGGAAGAGCACGCCCGTGCAGACGGTGGCCAGGCCGGTGCGTGCGCCGTCGGCCACGCCGGTGGAGGACTCGATGTACGAGGTATTCGACGAGACGCCGCCCGCGCCGCCGGCCACGGCCGCGACCGAGTCGATGAGCAGGATGCTGCGGGTGTTGGGAGGATTGCCCTCGTCGTCGAGCAGGTCGCCCTCGGCGGCCACAGCCACCATGGTGCCCATCGTGTCGAAGAAGTCGGCGAGCATCACGCTGAACGCCAGCACGATGACGGCCACGACGCCGATCTTCTGGAACGGACCGGTCAGCGAGAACTGACCGAAGGTGTCGAAGTGCGGCACCTGGATGGGGCTGCCCTCGAGCCTGGGTTCCGTCGTCCCCCAGCCGCCGTCGGCCGAGCGGCTGACGTGGAAGACCGCCTCGACGACGGCCGCGAGGATCGTCGATGCGACGATGCCGATGAGGATCGAACCCTTGACGCCGCGGACCATGAGGACCGCGGTGAGGATGAGGCCGAAGATGAAGACGAAGAGCGGCCATGTCGAAATCGACCCGTTGACGCCGAAGGAAAGCGGCGGGCCATTTTCGCCGCCGCGGCTGACGATCCCCGCATTGACCAGGCCGAGGAAGGTGATGAACATGCCGATGCCCACGGAGATCGCCATACGCAGGTACCTGGGGACGGCCCTGAAGATGGCCTCGCGCAGGCCCGTCAGGACGAGGAGGATGATGACGATGCCCTCGAGCACGATGATGCCCATGCCGTCGGCCCATGTCATTCCGGGAATCTGGACGATGGAGGCGGCCAGGATCGAGTTCAGTCCGAGCCCGGCCGCGATTGCCAGGGGGAAGTTGGCGACGGTACCCATGAGGATGCACATGAGCCCGGCGACGAGCGCCGTTCCCGCCGCGATGGCCGGTGTGTTCGCGGATGAGCCGCCGCCGAGGTAGCCGCCCTCGGAGTCCGGACCGGAGAGAATGATCGGATTGAGGGCCAGAATGTAGACCATGGAGAAGAAGGTGACGATGCCTCCTCGCACCTCTCTCAATGGCGTCGTGCCCCGCTCGGTGAGATGGAAGAACCTGTCGAGAATGCCCTTGCCTCCGGCAGATTGGGTTGCCGCGCCCGCACGTGTGGTAGTCACGTTACCTTAGTCTCGCATAGCGGAAGGGCTTCCAAAGAATTGCGTCCACCTTATGGACGATCGGCGGACGCCCGGAGGCCAGGCGTGCGTCCGCCTCCCGCCAGAGTGCCCCGCGCATCACGGCGGGGTGCGCCTTTTCGCCGACGGCAAGGCTGTCGGGACATCACGGCACGGCGGCCTGAACCAGGTGCCCTATGCCACGCATCGTCAGGGGCCCGTCCGACGCTGGCACGAAGACCGCCTGCCCCGCGACGACGTCGACCACCTGCCCGCCGGCCTCCAGCTGGGCCGCGCCGCTCAGGCACACGACCGTGCGCGGCCCGAATCCGAGGATGCGCTGCCGAGCGTTGGCATTGCGCAGGTGGATGTCCGAAAGCTCGAAGTCGTCGACGGGCGCGTAGAAGGTGGAAACGGCCGCCGTCATGCGCTCCGGCGCGATCCTTATGGGCGGCGACGCCTGCGAGTCGACCACTTTGAGCAGCTCGGGCACGTCGACGTGCTTGGAGGTGAGCCCCGCGCGCAGGACATTGTCCGAGGCCGCCATGATCTCCACGGCGGTCCCCTGAAGGTAGGCGTGCACGGTTCCCGCAGGAATGAAGAGGGCCTCCCCTGGTTGCAGGGTCACCGGATTGAGTAGAAGCGAGGCGACGACGCCGGGATCGCCCGGATACCGCTGCGCCAGCCGCACGACGATGGCATCCGCGCGCCGCGACGGCGACTGCCCATCCAGCCGCGCCCGGCACGCCTCGACGACCTCGGCAACGGCGTCGGCTCCGGGCCGGGTCTCCTCTTCGAGCAGGAACTCGAACGCCCCCCGCACGCCACGCGAACGCAGGACCTCCCGCATCCTTTCGGTCAGTGCAGTGCCCAGATCACGCAGGACCTCGCCAATGCGTCGGCGGGCCCGAAACCCGACGAGCGCCTCGAACCTCGTCAGCGCGTAGGCCAACTCGGGCTTGTGATTGCGGTCCTTGTAATTGCGCGCCGGGTCGTCGTGGGCGACCCCCATGGCATCCTCGGCCGCGTAGCCCTCCTCCGCCTGCGCGATCGACGGGTGCACCTGCAGCGAAAGCGGCGCGGCCGGGGCAATGATCTTCAGAAGGTAGGGCAGGCGCTCGCCGTATCTTTCCACGACGGATTCCCCGAGGACCGCTCCGGGATCGGCGCAGATCCACTCGGGCAGGCTCGTCCGGCCGGCGGGCGGGCTCACCTTCGAGGGGTAGAGCTGCGAAGCGTCGAGCATCGAGTCCGAACCGTTGGTGTAGGCCGGGTCGTCCGGGTGCGCGCCCAGCCACACCTCGGCCACCGGGCCTTCGGCCTCGGGCAGCCCGAACAGGCCCGGAATGGCGTGACGGGACCCCCAGTCATAGGCGCGCACGCGCCCCTGCAACATCCTCACGTCAGACCTGCGTCCCTTTGACGACCTCCATGTCGTGCTCGTCGAGAATGGGATCGGAGGCATCCCACACCTTGGGCCGGTTGGCGACATCGGTCTCCGAGTGCGAGCCGCAGCCGTGGTCGAAGGAAACGACCCGGCCGTCGTAGGCAGACCACTCGTTGGCACACACGCCGAAGAGCCTGCGCGCCGTTCCGCCCATGCGCATGAGGAAGCCGCAGGTCGAGCACGTGGCGCGCGCGGCCCGCGTGCCCTCCGTATTGGGCCCGCCCTCCCCGCGGTACCAGCGTTCGAAGGCGGCGCTGCGGCCCTCGTCGGAGAGCACCCTGGCGCGGCCTAAGCCGAGTTCGAAGGCCTGCACCTCGTCGGCGTCCTCGCCGACCTCCTGGAAGCCCTGGGTCAGGCGCGGATCCTCGGCTTTGTAGGGGAGCCTGTCGACCGGCGAGACGTCCGATGGCTCGATGCGGTCCGCCCACGGGATCCAGTCGGGAGCCAGGAGCGCATCGGGCCCGGGGCACAGTGCCATTTCGTTGATCGTCACCTTCGTGGAGCGCGGTACCCGCGATACGGTGACCGTCCAGAACCAGTTGCGGTAGCCCTCCAGCAGGCACTCGAAGGCGTGAGTCAGGAGCCGGTCCCCCTCGACGACGAAGCCGACGTGTACGCCAACGTTCTCCGGCCGGGTGAGGTCGCGCAGGGCATCGCGCGCAACCTCGACGGCGTCGACGAGGACCCTCTCGCGCCCCGCCTTGGCCCCCGGAACAATGCGCGGGCTAGGCATCAAAATCATCCGCCAATGCGCGAAGTGCGGCGGCGATCCGTGCGCCACCCTCGGGGTACCTGCCGCGATGCAACTGGGTGGATGCCCTGTCGAGGATCTTGATGAGGTCCTCAATGATCGGCACCATCTCCGCGGGCTTGCGTCGATTCTTCTTCACGAGCGACTCGACCTTGGCCACGGGGGTGACGGACAGCGCCTGCGGGCCGCGCCGTGTTTCGGCCACACCGAAGTCCACGCGAGTGCCGGCCTTGGCACGGGCACCGGGGGGAAGCGCCGAGGCAGAGAAGAAGACTTCGGTTCCGTCGTCGGCGGAAATGAAGCCGAAGCCTTTCTTCTCGTCGAAGAACTTGACCTTACCCGTGGGCACGTCGCACCAACTTTCATTCAGGGGCCGGCAGGCGGCATGACAATCTGACGTTCATTCTAACGGCAGGGCGGGCCTAGCGTGGCCTCGAGTTCGGTGCAGGCTCCCCGCATTCGAGGCGCTTCGCGGGAGGTCCGAGCTGGCGCTTCGTGCACACCATGTCACGCGGGCCAAGTAACTGGTGCAGCCTCCCCGCATTCGGGGAATTCGTCGGCGGGCGCTGGTACCGTTATGCGGTAGTACAGTGCAATACCTCAGATCTCTTGCGGCAGGTGAGAATCACACGATGAAGACGTCCCACGCTATCGGTCGCTCGCGGCTGGCCCGAGTGGCCGCCATACCCCTGATCTTCCTGGCAAGCCTGCTCGCGCTGCCGAGCGCATTCGCCGAGGACCCCGTGGCCGTCAGGTCCGCCGTCACCGACACGACCGGTAACGTCGACACCGCGGGGATGGAGGCCAAACTCACCGAACTCAGGAACGAAACCGGCAATTCACTGCGGGTGGTCTTCGTCGATGACTTCGGCTCGTACAGCTCCGACGACTGGTCCCGCACCGCCTTCCAGCGCTCCGGCCTGGGCAGCTCGGACACCCTCCTGGCCATTGCCACCGAATCGAGGCAATACAGCTTCTACGGCAGCTACAGCCAGAACACGTTCAACGACGCCCTCGACTCGGATGTTCTCGGCAACTTCGGCAGCGGCAACTGGAGCGGCGGCATCAGTGCACTCGTCGACAATCTCATCGAGGGCGAACGCACGAACTGGGGCGCCATAGCCACGGGCGTGGGCGCCGTCGGCGTCGGCCTGGGCGCCATCGGTGGCGCGATCATGTGGAACGGCAGGAGGCAGAAGAAACAGAAGGAAGAAGAGCAGACGCAGGATCTTCAGTCGCTATCCAAGAAGGCGTCGCAGGAGTTGGTCGATTCGGACGATCGCGTCCGCGCGGCCGCCGGCGAGCTCGAGTTCGCCCGCGCCGAGTTCGGCATCCAGGCCACGCAGCAGTTCGAGGGGGCGCTCGCCTCGGCGCAGGCGGCTATCCAGAAGGCCTTCGTCCTCCAACAGCTCCTCGAGGACGACAATCCCGAAACGCCCGAGCAGGCCCGCGCAATGTACAACGAGATTCTCACCCATACGCAGACCGCGCGCGAGGCCATCGAGTCCCAGGAACAGGGCTTCGACGAGCTGCGCGCCCTAGCCTCGCGCGTTGACACCTTCCTCGACGAACTCGATACTCGCGCGCAGGAAATCGCCGGCCAGCGCGAGCTGCTAGTGACGAAGATCGACGCCCTGGCGCTGTCGCACTCGCAGGCGGCCGTCCAGACCCTGCGCGAGTACCCCGATCAGATCGACGCTTTCGTCGCCAATGCACGCTCGTCCATTGCCTCCGGCCGCGAGCGCATCGCTCAGGGAGGCAGGAACGAGGCCGTTCCCTACGCCCGCCTAGCCGAGGAGGCCCTGGGCCAGGCGGCCAAGCGCGTCGAGGAGATCGACGGCGCACCCGAGGCCCTGGCCAAGGGAGCTGAAAAGGTGCGGGAGGCCATCGCCTCGATCTCGTCCGACGTCGACGACGCCAACCGGCTCGGAGGCGGCGACCCCACCATCGAAGCCCACAAGGCCGAAGCGCAGCGGCTCATCGCCCAGTACTCCGGGACGGGCGTCGACCCGATCAAGGCGCTGGCCGAACTCTCCTCGGCCGAGGACGCGCTCGACGCCGTCCTGGCCGGCGTGCGCTCCCAGGAGGAACGCCGGCTGCGCGCCGACGCCTCGGCCACCCGCAACCGCGCGATCGCCGAGGACAAGATCGCCAGCGTGGACCGCTATGTCAGCCAGTACAACAGGTACATCGACGGCAAGACTCGCTCGCTGCTGTCGATGGCACGCGAGAACCTCGCCAAGGGTGACAGGGCTCAGACGCCGGAAGAGCGGGCAAGCTATTACCAGGCCGCACTCAGCAGGGTCAACGACGCCGAGCGCCGTGCCCAGTCACAGGTCGACAGCTCCATGCGGCGCTACCGTGACGACAATCGCAACGATCCCTTCGGCGGCATGGGAGGCATGGTCGCCGGCATGATCATCGGCTCGCTATTCAGTGGCGGCGGACGCGGAGGCGGAGGGTTTTCCGCCGGTTTCGGCGGGGGCGGCGGAGGCTTCAGCGGCGGTAGCGGCAGCTTCGGCGGGGGCGGAAGCGGTTCCTTCTGAGTTGCGAGGCCATCGCGTGGTGACCGGCGTCGGCCTCGCCAACCGCACGTACAATCGTCAGTGGACGCATTCAATCGAAAGGCATGAACACCATGGCAGAAAAGCAAACGATCCTCGGGCGCATCACCCAGCTGGCCAAGGCCAATATCAACGCGCTGCTCGACCGCGCAGAGGATCCCCAGAAGATGCTCGACCAGATGGTGCGCGACTACACCAACTCGATCGCCGAGGCCCAGGAGGCCGTGGCCGTGACCGTCGGCAATTTGCGCCTGGCCCAGTCGGATTACGCCGAGGACGTGAAGAACGCGCGCGAGTGGGGCCAGAAGGCCCTGGCCGCCTCGCGTAAGGCCGACGAGTACCGCTCCGCGGGTAAGGATGCCGAGGCCGCCAAGTTCGACAACCTCGCCAAGGTGGCACTGAGCAAGCAGCTCGCCTCGGAAAAGGAGGCCAAGGACGCCGAGCCCATGATCCAGTCGCAGGAGGAGGTCGTCGCCAAGCTCAAGACGGGCCTCGACCAGATGCGCGCCAAGCTCGACGAGCTCAAGACCAAGCGCGACCAGCTTGCCGCCCGCGCCAAGACGGCGCAGGCCCAGAACAAGGTGCAGGACGCCATCGCCTCGATCAACGTCCTCGACCCCACCTCGGAGCTCGGCCGCTACGAAGAGCAGGTCCGCCGCCAGGAGGCCCTGGCGCTCGGTAAGCAGGAGGTCGCCATCTCCTCGCTGGAGTCGCAGTTCGCCGAACTCGAGGACCACTCGCAGGACCTGGAGATCGAGGCCCGCCTGGCCGCACTCAAGAGCGGCGACGAGCCCGCCCAGATCGAGGCACGCGACTTCACGGCCTACTGACGCGGGCCGCCCGCGCCCGGCGCGGCAAGTAGCGCTGGGGCATGGACGCGACGGTCTCGGCGACCGCCTGCCCGGCGCGGCGAGGCCTGGCGGGCCGGTGTCAGCCGCGGGCTTGCGCCAAGCGACGGACCTGCGCCAAGCCGAGCCGCCGCGCGCGGTCGTCCCGGCCCTCGGCGGGATCCTCTTCCCCGCCGAGGGCCTTTCGCCTAGAACGTGTGGCTGGAACGCGACCGAGGCGTCGGGCGCCTACTGCGACTTTCCCGCGCCTTGACAGCACATTCTAGCTTTCGTCAGAAAACTCCCAGACAATTCAGTTTCAATGCTTCCATGACGGAAACCAAGCAGCCCGAAGCCACGATCCTGGTGGTCGACGACGAGCCCTCGATTCGTGAGCTTCTTTCGGCGTCGTTGCGATTCGCCGGCTTCGACATCCTCTCGGCCGCCGACGGCCACGAAGCCCTCGATCATCAGTCCGGCGCGCGGCTGGACCTCGCGGTCCTGGACATCATGCTCCCCGATATGGACGGCTTCACGATCCTGCGCAAACTCCGCGAGCACGATCCCGAGCTTCCCGTCCTCTTCCTCACTGCCCGCGACGACGTCAAGGACAAGATCCAGGGCCTGACCGTCGGTGGCGACGACTACATCACCAAGCCGTTCTCGCTCGAGGAGGTCGTCGCGCGCATACGCGCCGTGCTGCGCCGCACCCGTCCCAACAGCGCCGACGCCGCCGTCCTGCGCTACGGCGACCTCGAGCTCAACGAGGAGACGTACGACGTGCGCCGCGCCGGCCACGACATCGAACTGTCCCCTACGGAATTCAAGCTGTTGCGCTATCTCATGATCAATGCTGAGCGCGTCGTATCGAAGATGCAGATCCTCGACCATGTCTGGGATTACAATTGGGAAGGCGAGATTTCCATCGTCGAATCTTACATCTCCTACCTGCGCCGCAAGATTGACTCGCCCGAAGCCCTCGGCGTCACGGATCCAGAGGAGGCCAGGGCTATCGTTCCACTCATTCACACCAAGCGCGGGATCGGATACGTCCTACGCGGGGCGAAGTGATCAGTGACGGCTAGGACCTTTCGGGAGTCTTCACAGCGGGTCAGGAACACACTGGCGTTCCGCCTTCTGGTGATCAATGTCTTCCTCCTCATCGTCGTGACGGCGGCGCTGGGGGCGGTCATCGTTTTTGTTTTGAGGTCCTATCTTCTCAGCACGCTGGACGACGAAATCAAGGCGTCGCGCGATGTCATCAAGAAGGAACTCAACACCGTCATCGCGCGAAACCCCGACCCAACTGTCGGCAACCAAAACAAGCCCTACGGCGAAGATCCCCTGTCCAGTTACTACATCTACATCGATCTCGAACAGGAGTACGCGGACAGATACGACCTGACGCAAAAGGAACGCATACCGCCCGAGCTGCGAGAGAAGTTCGGAACACCCGCAGACCCCGAAGGCGTCATCGACAGCAATAATAGTGCAGAGCCCGTCACGGTTCCCGGTGCCAAGTCGGGCGACTCCCAGTGGCGAGCCGTCGTCCTTCTGGTGGACCAGGCAGATCGGAGCACGGGCACAACGACGCCCATTGGCAAAGTCGTCATCGCCCGACCCCTGGCACCCATGTATGCCACAATCACCACGGTCATCCAGCGGGTGGTCATTGCCGGGCTCGGCATCATCATGCTCGGCTCGATGCTCGCCTACGTCTTCGTTCGCCGCTCGCTCAGGCCGCTACAGGGGATCGAGCACGCCACGCATGCCATTGCCAAGGGCGACCTCTCGCGGCGTGTCCCTTCCGGCAAGGAAGGCTCCGAGGTCGGCATGCTCGCCGACTCGATCAATATCATGCTCGCCCAGATCGAGCAGGCCTTCGACGCCAAGCAACGTTCCGAGTCCAAGATGCGCCAGTTCGTGTCCGACGCCTCGCACGAGCTGAGGACGCCCCTGGCCACGGTGCGCGGCTACGCCGAGCTCTACCGCATTGGTGGCGTCGCATCCGGCGAGGTCCCGCAGACGATGGAGCGGATCGAGTCCGAGGCTCACCGCATGAGTGGGCTCGTTGAGGACCTGCTTCAGCTCGCAAGGCTCGACGAGGGGCGGCCGCTGAGCTTCGAGCCGGTCAGCATGACCGAGCTGTGCGTCAACGCGGTCATGGACTTCAGGGTGAGGGCCGACGATCGCAGCGCCGTCGTCATCGGGCTGGACGGCTCCGAGGCCCCCGAGATCGGCATCACGGCCGACGCCGACAAGGTCACGCAGGTGGTGACCAACCTTCTGTCCAATGTGCTCACCCACACGCCGGCGGGTACGCCCGTCGAGGTCGCCGTCGGCGTGGACGGCGCGCAGGCCATCATCGAGGTGCGCGATCACGGCCAGGGCGTGGACAAGAAGGACACCGAGCACCTCTTCGAGCGTTTCTATCGGGCCGACTATTCGCGTTCACGCGCTTCCGGAGGGTCCGGGCTCGGGCTCGCGATCGTCGCCTCCGTCATGGGTGCGCACGGCGGGACCGCCCGGCTTTCGGAGACGCCGGGCGGAGGGCTGACGGTCCGCCTGGCCTTCCCGCTGTCGAAGCAGGAGGTCGCGAAGAACTCCGCCCCGCGCTCGGAGCAGGATGGCGAATCGGCACAGACAGCCGAGCCCACCGGCGCCAATCGCCCATCGAGCGGCGAGAATCGCACCGGAGGGTCTGCCGATGTCGCCGCGGAGGCGTCACCGTCTAACGCCGCGCCGGGCAAGGACAAGAAGGATAAGAAGCCGCGCCGGGACAAGAAGGGCCGGTGAACGCCGCCCGGCAGTGGAAAGCTCCTTTCTGGACCCGCGCCGCCCGCTGCGCCGCACGCGCGCACTGCCCGATATCAGGCACCGGAACGTGCGGCTCAGTAGCGCACATGCGCGCCCGATTCCACGTCAGCCCGATTGGATCAGGCGGAGCGGGCCTCGGCGTCGTCCTCCTCGCCGAAAGGTGAGCTTCCGTCTGCATTGAGCGGGTGCGGCGTGCGCTGCTCGAGCATGAGCTTGATGGCATGGACCACGCGCTCCATGAACGCTTCGGCACCCTCGCCCTCGCGCGCGTGCATGGGCGGCCCGATGAAGAGGAAGACCTCGGAGCGCAGCTTGGGGAATGATGCCCCCACGGGCATGGCCTCGTGCCCGCCCGACATGGCAATGGGCACGATCGGCACGCCCACGCTAATGGAAAGAGCCGCGGCACCGGATTTGAATTGGCCGATCTCGCCGGTGCGTGACCGCGTGCCCTCGGGGAAGACGAGGATGGGGACTCCGGCGCGCAGCAGCCGCCCCGTCATGCCGGCGGCCCTTCCGCGCTCGCCCTTGCGCTCGATCGGGTAACTGTTGAAGAACAGGGATGTCAACGAGGAAATTCCGCGCTTGCGATAGAAGTAGTCGGCCGCGGCGCCGGTGGCCAGCCGCTCCGTCAGCCACTCGGGCAGCAGCGAGAACACCATTGGGGCATCGAGGTGGGAGGAATGGTTGGGAACCAGGATGAACGCGCCCTCAAGACCCCTGACATTCTCCTCCCCCAGGACGGTCGACCGCAGAACGGTAGTCATCGCCGGGCGCGTGAGGAACTTGCGCACTCGCTTGCGACGCTTGGCCTTCCTGTCGTCCAGGTACCGATCCAGCGGCTCGAGCTCGTCGTCCATCAGCCGCGGCCCCTGCTGATCTTCGCGGCGACCTTGTGGACCACCCGTTTCGGGGCGTGCTCGGCGAGCGCGGAGATGGCCTTGAATCTCAGCGATGGCGTCACGCGAGTCTTTCCCCTGTCAATGGCACGCAGCGTTTCGTCGACGACGGCGTCGGCGTCCAACCACAGGGCATCGGGAATATTCGACGTGCTGATGCCCGAGCGCTCATGGAACTCGGTCCGCACCCAGCCGGGCATGAACGTGACGACCTGAACGCCGTGGCGTGCGAGCTCGAGCGTCAGGGAGTACGACCACATCCTCACGAACGCCTTGATGGCCGAATACAGCCCCATGGGCACGAGCCCCGCGACGGACGCCGTATTGACGATGACACCGTGGCCGCGTTCCTTCATCGAGGCGCCGGCGGCTGCCCCCATGCGGACGACGCTGGTGACCATGACCTCAATTGCGTCCTTCAGGGGATTAACGTCCGTGGTCGCCAGGCGATGGTGAAGGCCGTACCCGGCGTTGTTGATGAGCACCTCGACGGGCTGCGAGGCGAGGAACCGGGTGGCGGCCTGCACGCCCTCTTCCGTGCCGAGATCGGCCACCATCGTCTGGCAGTCGACGCCGTGTTCCGAGGCGAGCTGCGCCGCGACGGAAGCCAAACGCTCCTCGTTGCGCGCCACGAGGATGAGATCACATCCCCGGGTGGCCAGCGCCCTGGCGAAGGCCAGACCGATTCCAGACGTTCCGCCCGTGATCATCGCGCGGCCGCGAAGGGGCGAGGCAGATGAGGTTCGTTTCAAAAGGTCCACAGCACTACGTTAGGCCATTTTCCTGGAAGCCGCCGGCGTAATCGGCAACTAGATTGGCGGTTGATACGTTCGGATCCTTTCGTGGAAACGAGTATGCGAATCCAGGCCAAAGGGCTAGTATGGCAGACCTGAGATCAGGAGGTCTGGATGCAGTCCAACGTGCCCCAATGGCTCCCCCAAGCCTTTGTGAGAGCCGTGCAAGCAGCCGGGTCCGAACTCCCAAAAGAAGAATTGGTCGATGCGTGTGGGGCCATTCTTCAACAGTGGTCGAGTCCGGACCGTCACTATCACGGTGTCCAGCACCTCATCGACACCGCCGCCATGCTTGAAGAGCTTCTGCCGGAAACTCACGAGCCCCACCTCGTACGGCTGGCCGTGTGGTATCACGGTGTCGTCTTCTCCACATCAACGGCGACGACGTACATGCGCAACGGCGGGGAGAACGAGGCGGCCTCGGCGATTTACGCCCACGATGATCTCAGGCGATTGGGTGTCGACGAGGAAAGCGCGGAGCGGGTGGCCCAGCTTGTGCGGGCAGTCCGCTCGAACAAGGACTGTCGCCCGTGTGACACGGCTCAATTCGACACCATTGACATCGACCTTTTGGCCCTGCGCGACGCGCATCTGGGCACGCTGGCCGTCGAGCCGCAGCGTTACAAGCGGTATACGGAATGCGTCCGCGAGGAGTACGCCCACATTCCCATGCTCAGTTTCCTTCGGGCGAGGAAGACCATCATCGAGCGACTATTGGACAGGCCTTCGCTCTTCGCGACGCCGCTCGCCCAGCAGTGGGAGGAGGCGACGCGCGAGAACATGAATGCCGAGCTCATTCGGATTTCCTCGAAGCTGGAGAAGCTCGAGGAGGCCGAGGCCGCCGAGCTCACCGGCGCGGAGACGGTCGCCGCGTCGGCTGGGGCTTCTGAAGCCGAGGTGTCCGACGTCGCGGATGCTGGCACAGGAGCCGCGCGTACAGACACCGGGATGGCGGGTGCGGGCGCGGTGGCTTCGGAAGCCGGACACGCCGCGGGTGAGCTTGCGGAATCTGGGTCTGGCGCCGCCGAGGACCGTTCCGGGCTTGGGGCCGGGGCCGCGGGCGTCGGAGTCCAGGCCGCCGCGGCCCGGCAGGCCGCAACGGCGTCGGACGCGAACGGGCCAGATGCGGCCGGTCGGGCTGCGGGCGCGCCCTCAGCTTGGCAGGACGGGAACGGGGATGCCGACGGCCCGATCACGACGTCGTCGAAGGAAGCCGCACCTGCCGGAGTTCAGCAACGGGGCGAGGCTCGAATTGCGGCAAGTGCGAACGACCACTCGCCGACTGCCGCAGAGCCCGCTTTCCCCGACTCGGACAGCTTAGACCGTCGTCGGACCGCCACCCCGTTCGAGGCCGAAGCTCCCGCTGCGCCCGGCAGCGCGAGCGAGCCTTCCGACGTGACTGCGGCCGGAGCAACGCAATCTGCCCGCCCCTGGCAAGCCGGACCCGGCGACGGAACGAGCAGCCTCGACGAGGCTAACGCGGCGGGCGACGTCGACGGCGTCAGTGTCGGCCAGCGCGAGCACTCCCAGGACGCCACCGGCGGATCACAGGCGATCGGCAGCCGGTCCCCCCTGGAAGGCAGGGAACACGGCGGGCCGACTCCCGGCGCTCCTGCACCCGATGCGGCGGCATCCGATGCGGCTGCGTCCGGCGGGCCTACCCCCACCGGCGCGCAGCACGAGGACGAGGCATGGTTCGGTCATGCCGATTCGGCGGAAAGTTCGCGGCATTGGAATCGCGAGAATCGCCAGCGACGCAGGGAGCTGGTTTCGGCGCCGGCCTCCGAGGTGCAGGCCTCGGCGTCGTCCCCGACGACGTCCACTCTTCCTGCGATCACGGGAACGATCCCGGCGGTCAAGAGGGAGGCGAAGGACGCCCTTTCCAGCATGGAGTCGTGCGGCGATCGCTTCGACCCGGGAGGAAAGATTCCCGACGACCTCACGCCAGAGCAGATCAAGCAGCGCAAGCGCGACATGCTCGCGGCCGAGGCCCGACGCCGCATCGAAAGCCGCCTGAATGCGTGCCGCGTGAGCCGCCCGCCAATCGCGACGCCGGCAGCGGCCGTCGCCAGCCCAGCCACCACGGGCGCCACGCCCTCGACGCCGCAAACGCCTCCGTCGGCCGCGGTACCCCTCAGCGCCGAGTCCCGCCCCGTGTTCGCCACCGTCCCCTCAGCGCAAACCCTCAGCGCGGCGACCCCGCAGGACCCGGCCGACGCTTCCGAACGCCCGGGCCAGCTCGATTCCCCCGAACACGCCGACGTGCCCGGGGCCGAGGAAGCGCCGACGAGCGGCATGGAGCGCGAACCCGACCTCTGACCGCGCACGACTGGCCGAGCCACGCCGCGAAGCCACCAACCACCTTCCCAAAGCCAACCGAGGCCAAGCCGCCCTGACTCGAACACGCGGCCCCGAACGCAGAAGCCGAGCCGCGCGAAACCGCGCTACGCCCACAAGGCCACCCGAAACCGGGCCTCTGGAACTCGACCGCGCGTCGCCGGGCGCGAAAGAGGGGCGCTCCCTCGGGATGCGCCCCTCTTCGTCTAGTTCACGGTCGGCATGCGATACCGCCCGAACGTTCGGCTCGCGCGACAGGTCAGTACATGCCGCCCATGCCACCCATGTCTCCGGCAGCGTCGCCACCGGCGGCCGGCTTCTCCGGCAGATCGGCCACGACGGCCTCGGTGGTCAGGAACAGGCCGGCGATCGACGCGGCGTTCTGCAGCGCGGAACGAGTCACCTTGACCGGATCCATGACGCCGGCAGCGAGCAGGTCCTCGTAGTCGCCCGACGCGGCATTCAGCCCGGTGCCCTTGTCCAGGGAGCGGACCTTCTCCACGACGACGCCGCCCTCGTAGCCGGCATTGACGGCGATCTGCTTGATCGGCGCCTCGACGGCCACCTTGACGATCGCGGCGCCGGTAGCCTCATCGCCCTCGAGGTCGAAGTCCTTGAAGGCCTCTTCGGCCGCCTGGATCAGGGCCACGCCACCGCCGGCGACGATGCCCTCTTCCACGGCCGCCTTGGCGTTGCGCACGGCGTCCTCAATGCGGTGCTTGCGCTCCTTGAGCTCGACCTCGGTGGCCGCGCCCGCCTTGATGACGGCGACGCCGCCGGCGAGCTTGGCCAGGCGCTCCTGGAGCTTCTCGGTGTCGTAGTCGGAGGTCGAGTTCTCGATCTGGACCTTGATCTGGTTGACGCGTCCCTCGATCTGCTCGGCCTCGCCAGCGCCCTCGACGATGGTCGTCTGGTCCTTCGTCAGGACGGCCTTGCGGGCGCGGCCGAGAAGGTCGATGTCGGCATTCTCGAGCTTGAGGCCAACCGTGTCAGAGATGACCTGGCCACCCGTGAGGATCGCGATGTCCTGGAGGATTTCCTTGCGGCGGTCGCCGAAGCCCGGGGCCTTGACGGCGGCGGACTTGAAGGTGCCGCGGATCTTGTTGACGACGAGCGTGGCCAGGGCCTCGCCCTCGACGTCCTCGGCGATGATGAGCAGCGGCTTGCCAGCCTGGATGACCTTCTCCAGCAGCGGCAGGAGCTCCTTGACGTTGGAGATCTTGGAGTCGACGAGCAGGACGTAGGGTTCCTCCAGAACGGCTTCCTGGCGCTCCGGGTCGGTCACGAAGTAGGGCGAGAGGTAGCCGCGCTCGAAGGACATGCCCTCGGTCAGCTCGAGCTCGAGCCCGAAGGTGTTCGACTCCTCGACGGTGATGACGCCTTCCTTGCCAGCCTTGCCCATGGCCTCGGCGATCTTGGCGCCGATCTCGGTGTCGCCCGCGGAGATGGCGGCGGTGGAGGCGATCTCCTCCTCCGTCTCGACTTCCTTCGCGTCGTCAAGAAGGCGCTCGGTGATGCGAGCGACGGCCTTGTCGATGCCCTTCTTCAGGGCGATCGGGTTGGAGCCGGCGGCAACGTTGCGCAGACCCTCGTGCACGAGCGCCTGGGCGAGCACAGTGGCCGTCGTGGTGCCGTCGCCTGCGACGTCGTCGGTCTTCTTCGCGACTTCCTTGACGAGTTCGGCGCCGATGCGCTCGTAGGGATCCTCGAGCTCGATCTCCTTGGCGATGGAAACGCCGTCATTGGTGATCGTGGGGGCGCCCCACTTCTTGTCGAGGACGACGTTGCGACCCTTGGGGCCGAGCGTCACCTTGACCGTGTCGGCCAGAAGGTCGAGCCCGCGCTCCATGGAGCGGCGCGCTTCTTCGTTGAACGCAATGGTCTTTGCCATGCCTATAGTTCCTCCGATTAGGGTGTGAACCAGCCGATGCCCGCGACGGCCGACGCCCCTTTCACCGGTCACGTCCCGGCAAAGTGGGCGCCTCATCGACTGAGAGTCTTTTATCACTCTCGCGTCGAGAGTGCTAACCATGAGTTTGGCACTCCGGGCCGCCGAGTGCAAGATCGCGCCGTTCACCGGAAGCTGAGTCACAATCGGGCAATGCCCCTGCCGGGCAATGCAGCGCCGTGAACTGGCCCATCACTGTGGTCCGGCCGGAGCCGAGAGCGCCCGAGGCAGACGCCGCCCGAGCGATGTCTCCTCAGGAATCGATATCGCCCTTGAGCACGACGACGATCTGGTCGCCGCCCGTGGCCGAGGGTGCCATCTCGATCTGCGACTCGGAAATGCCCAGGCTGTTGGCGATCGCCGCCGCCGTCGGCCTGTCTTCGTCCTTCGGGTAGAAGACCGTGGAAACGGTCGGCGAGCCGCCCGCATAGTTATCCACGGAAACATTGGAAAAGCCCTGCCCCGAGAGGGTCTTCTGCTTTTCGGCCGCCAGGCCGGTCTTGCCGGCGCCGTTGAGAACGAGCACCCGCCGGTCGGTCTGGACGCCACCGCCGGAGACTGACTGGGAGGGGTCCGACGAAGAACTCTGCGAAGGGTCGGACGAAGGGTCCGAAGAACCCGTGACGCTCGGAGACGTCGATTCGCCGTTCGACGAAGAGCTAGGCTCCTGGCCTTCGCTCGACTGCGAGGTGGCGGGTGCGCTGCTGGTCCTGTCAGAGCCGCTCGAGCCCCCCTGAGATCCCCAGAATTGCACGATGCCCCACCCGGCGGCCGGGGCCAGGATGACGATGAGTGCGAGCGCGATCCACCACTTAAGCATCGACTCCTTGCGCCGGTGGGTGCCACGTATGGCCCGCCGGGCCGCCAAGCGGTCGAACTCGTCTTGCGGATACTCGTTCTCTGCCACGGGTCTAGCCTAACGCCCATGGCAGGCACTGCGTCATCCGGCAGGCGCTTCACCGGGTGGAACGTTCCCCATACGCCGTTCTTCCGCGCGTCGCTGCCTCAATCGCAGGAGCCGACCGACCAGTTCCGGCCGCTCCATTCTCGCCTGCGGATTGGCGAGAATCCGGTTGAGAAGCAGGTAGTAGCGGGTGGGCGCCATGCCGATTGTGGCAATCGCCTCTGTTTTGTTCCTTCCCCTGGTCCACCAGGTCTCCTCGAGATCGAGGACGGCGTTTTCCTCGGCGGTCAGTGCCGAATCTTCCCACGTGGGCGTGGACGAGTCGCGCCCAGCGAGCGCAGACGAGTCTTGCTCCGCGGAGTGCCCCGTAGGCACCGCCGAGTCGTGCCCGTCCCCGTCGACCCCGCCCGGCTCGGCAGCCGTGTCGTCAATAGTCACATTTCCCTCCAACGGCCATGCGGCGCGCGACGTCGGATCGCTAGCCTTGGTACATGACTCTCCACAATATCGATCCGGGGTGGGCGCGCGAGCTCGAACCCGTGGAAGATGCGATCCACGCCATGGGCGATTTTCTCAGAGCCGAGAACGCGGCCGGGCGCCAGTATCTTCCTTCCGGCGCCAATGTTCTGCGTGCCTTCACCTACCCGTTCGACGGGGTCCGCGTGCTCATCGTCGGCCAGGACCCCTACCCGACGCCGGGACATCCCGTCGGCCTCAGCTTCTCCGTCGACCCCTCCGTCCGCCCGGTCCCCCGTTCGCTCGTCAACATCTACAAGGAACTGCATGACGACCTCGGGCTGGACGCGCCCGCCAACGGCGATCTGACACCGTGGTGCAAGCAGGGAGTCATGCTGCTCAACAGAGTGCTGACGGTCCAACCGGGTCAACCCGCCTCGCACCGGGGAAAGGGCTGGGAAGCTATCACGAGCCACGCGATCAGGCGGCTGGCCGAACGTGGCGGGCCCATGGTGGCCATCCTCTGGGGCCGGCCGGCCCAAGAACTCAAGCCGCTGCTCGGCGACGTTCCCGTCGTGGCTTCGCCTCATCCATCCCCGCTGTCGGCCTCGCGCGGGTTCTTCGGCTCGCGGCCGTTTTCCCGCGCCAATGAGCTGCTCGTTCAGCAGGGCGGCCAGGCAATCGATTGGTCGCTGGCCTGACGCACGGCCGCTGGACCGGGCGCCCCGGCGACCGCGCAATGGGCCGCTCGCTCGTGCCTGCACAGCCTCCACCGGGCCCTCGATCGTGAGCACCCCTTCGCCCTCGCGCGATCCACTCATGACTCGCCGTTAGGCCGTGAGCCGCGCCGATCGAAAGCCAGACCAAGCACATCGGCAGCCCGAAGGCTTGGAATGAGTCGACGCCCGGGTGCCCTGCGAGATAACCACACCCGAACGGCCGACTCGGCCTCCGCGCCGCCGATGTGCCGGGCCGGCGCGTGACATCCGGCCCGCGTTCAAGTTTATCCTTCAATGAAACTTTTTTCTCGCTGCAAAGCGTGACGTTCGAAACTCGTGGTATCGGTTCGACGCCGACCGTCGGTCTCCGCAAGCGAGGCCCGCCAACGACAACGCCAGGAGTCACACAGGTGCACCGAAGGGCCACGGCGCCCGAAGCACAATCATGCGGAGCCACCTAAGGGACTCGAACCCTTGACCGTCCGCTTACAAGGCGGGTGCTCTACCAACTGAGCTAAGGTGGCGTGCCCAGCCGGCCGACTGACGCCGGCCGGCCATGTGGGCCGGGATCATCTTGCCAGAAAAAATCGCGATCCCCAAGGTCCGCGTCTCGGTGTCGCCGACGTCGGCCCGAGCCAGCCGCGGCCACTCGAACTACGACCCGCGGCCG
>JAUMUM010000007.1:25580-114474 GCA_030530685.1 Actinomycetaceae bacterium
TCCTACGACAGCGCTCCAGCCAGCCATTCCTTGGCAGCACCAGCCAACTACTCCTTGGAGGCTTTGTCGATCGCGGTCGTGAGGCCACCATTGGGCCACCTGACAATCTGCCGATCGTCGACGATGGCGGCCGGCGTTCCGGTCAAACCGGTGACGCCGAACTGAGTGTTCACCTGGTTGACCAGCTCGGAGTACGTGCCGTTAGCGAAGACATCGCGCAAACCGGTGACTTGCTCATCGTTCAGGCCAGCATTCTTGGCAACTTCGAGGAGTTGGTCATCGGTGAAGTCCGTCTGTGGGTTTCCGTTCTTGTCGAAGAGCGGGTTGGACATCTCGGAGAAGACGGCGTTGTGGAAGTCCGCGAACTTGTCGGGCGCCACGCTCGCGACGTAGAAGTCCGCCTGGACCGCGTTGTTGGAATTCTCGCCGCCAACGACGGAGACCGGCTGGTAGACGAGCGTGATCTCGCCGTTCTTGGCCATCTCGGTCAGCTTATCGGCGTACTCCTTCTCGAGCTCGCCGCAGTAGTGGCACAGGTAGTCGAAGTAGATGGTGATGGTCGGCTTGCCCTCGGCGACCGCTCCGGCGGTGAGCTTGCCGTCCTTGGCCGCGAGGCTGATGCCGCCCCATTCGGTCACGTTATCTGGCACCTGGGCCGTGATCGAGTTCTCCCCCCGCGAGAATGCAACGCCGTCGCCGCCGTCGTCGCTGCTGGACCTCGACGACGAGTTGACGATGACATAGACCGCCGTCGCCACGAGCGCCACTACGATGAGGACTCCCAGAATGACGAAGAGCCTATTGCGCTTGGCGCGGCGAATTTCCATTTGTTGAAGCTCGCGTGCCTTTTGCCTCGCCTGCTCGCGGCGTTCGTTCTTGGACAGGTTCGACTGCGACGTGCCCGGTGCGTTTCGTGATGCCATGCGCCCGATTGTAAATCAGGTCATGACCACCTATCACGGTCGAGTTCGCCCGCGTGATGTGAATCGCCGCTCAGTGGCATTCATCGGTGAGTCGCTGTACTGAGGAAACGGCAAGCGCAGAGCGTGAGCACGCGCAGGCCACCGTGACAGGCGCAGGGCGAACGGGAGGTCGCAGCGAACATGCGGCACTGACGCTACGGCACGCAAACTGGCTACCGCGGCAGGCACGCCACGAATGAGCCTGCCCCACCCCCCCCCGCAACTGGGGAACAAAGCGGCCGATCGAGCGGCCCTCAGAGGCGGACCCGGGCGAAGAACGGAACCTCGGATAGGGGCGACCAGTCCGGCGAGACCGCATTAAGGGCCGAAAACACTGCGAAGACCGCGCATCCACACAGGACGAAGTACCAGAAGACACGGTAGCTGGTCGAGGGAGCAATGGCAGCAAAGATGGTGCGGGTTCCCATGCGCGCCCGGGAGTTCATCGCCGACGTCCACGAGATGAAGACGGTCACGACGCCGCCGGCCAGCGTGGCATACCGCGGGTCCTCCGGCCTCCACAGCGTCATGCCCCAGACGGCGGCGGCTCCCAGGGCGGCTGCCAGTCCGATATTGATGGCCTGCAGGAAGAGGGAGGACATCGAAACGAAAGGCAGCCGGAATGCGACGCCCAGGCGTTCGTGGCGGTATCGGCCGCCCTTCTCCAGGCGCCGGTTGTTCAACTCGGCGTAGGAGCCTCCCACGATGGCCAGGATGAGCACGAGGAAGGCGTAGGCCACGAGCGTCACGATGGGCTGGCCGACGCCGAACGCGCAGAAGGCCACGCCGCCAAGAAGCACGACGAGCCGGGCTCGCGGAGCCGGGCGCATCCACGATGGCATCTGGGTATTCTCCTGCGGCATAGGGCCGCCGAATTGCTCGCCCCATGTGGGAGGATACAGCTCCCGCTGGCCCTGGACCTGGGGCGCGGGCACCGGCTGCGGCGTCGGCGAGCCGAGGACCTCCGTCGCCTGCTGCGGCTGTGTCTGCCCGGGAGGAAGCACTTGGGTTGCGCCTGCAGCGAAGCCGCCCGCAGGAAGGACCTCGGTGCGGCCCTCACCGGGGCCTGTTCCACCGTTGGCCGCGCCTGGCGTACCGACCGAGCCGGGCAAGACCTGGGTGCGGCCATCACTCGGCCCCGCCCCGCCGGGCAAGACCTCCGTACGCCCGGCACCGTTGACGCTGGCCGTTCCGCCACCGGGCAAGACCTCCGTGCGGCCTTCTCCGGGACCGGAACCGCTCGGCAGGATCTGCGTGCGATCACTACCGACGCCGGCCGCCCCGCCGGGTAGGACTTCCGTGCGGTCTGCGCCGGCGCCGGCTTCGGGCATGCCCGAAAGGATTTCCGTGCGATCACCGCCGACGCCGGTCGCACCAAGCACCTCCGTGCGACCATCGTCGCGTGGAGACGAATTGAGGACCTGGGTGGCTCTCGCGTCGGGCGAGGCAGCTCCGTGGCGGCCGCGCGTCGTGCTCGTGGCGAGGATCTCCGTCGCGCCGCCATTCGTCGCGCCGCCATCGACGCCCGACGCCGTCCGCGACCTGCGCGCCGCGTGGCCAGCGTCGCGGCCCACCTGGTCATAGCCTGCGACGCGACCCTGACCGGCATAGCCTGTGGCCGGCCCCGTCGCGCCGAGAACCTGCGTGGCGCCATCCCCGTGCACGGGATCCTGCGCTGCCCTCCCGGCAGCCTCGCCGACACCGGCGCCTCCGCCAGGCGAGCCATAGGTGCCTCCACCAGCACCCGCAACGCGCGAAGCCGAGGCGGCGTCGCCCGAACGACCCGAGCCCCCAAGGCCACTCGCGCCGCCGGCCAGTACGCCGGCCGCACCTCCCACGAGCAGCGCGCCAGCGGTATGCCCTCCGCGGCCCGCACCGCTGCCACCGGCACCCGCACCGCTGCCACCCGCGCCGGATGCGCCGTCGCCGCCGGAATGGGCGCCACGGCGAGAGGCCGCGCCAGAAGGGGACTCGTCGTAGAAGGGGTCCTCGAAACGCCCCGTCTGCAGGGCGTCGACGAGCGCGTCGTAACCGATGCGCCGATTGAGATCGGTGTCCATGGCCCGGGCGAACGCCGCGGCGATGGGCGCGGGCAGGCCATCGAGGTCGGCCTTCCCCGCGAGCACGCGATGCATGATCGCCGGTGTCGCGCCGCGCCCGAACGGCGGCCTGCCGGTTGCCGCAAAGGCGACGACGGCGGCTAGCGCCCACCAGTCGGCGTTCTCGTCGGGATCCTGGCCGTGGATGACGAGCGGATCGCAGTACCCCGGCGTGTGCGCCAGCGAGCCGGGCGTGGTCAGGCGCGCGTCGTCGTCGAACTGCGCGATGCCGAAGTCAATGAGGACCGGGCCATAGCGCCCGATCATGACGTTGGACGGCTTGAGGTCGCGGTGCAGGACGCCGGCGCGGTGGATCGATTCGACCGCCTTGCCCAGGCTCTCGGCGAGATTGGCCAGGTCGTCCCCGCTGTAGACGCCGGAATCCGTCACGTCCTGCTCGAGTGTTGGCCCGTCGATGAGCTCCGTGACGACGAAGGCCTCCTGGTCGTCCGTTTCCGCGTCGAGAACCTCGGCGACGTACGGGCCGCGTACCTTTTGGAGCATGGCAACCTCGCGGCGCAGCCGCTCGCGCCCATTGTCCTGCGCGAGGACGCCCGGGTTGAACAGCTTGAGGGCGACGCGGTGTCCGGCCTCGTCCTCCGCCTCGAAGACGGTGGACATGCCTCCCGCGCCGATCCTCTTTATCAGCCGATACCCGCCAATGCTCGTTCGCTGTCTCACACTGCAACGCTACCCCCTCGACGCCGATAACACGACGTGATGTCGGTTGGGCCGTCACGGAGCGCCACCAGGTAGCCGCGCGACAGAGAACGAGGTCCGCCGGCCGTGCAAATGCGCACGCAATCTCATGTAAGTGGCCGAAAACCCGTTAGCTTCGGCGGCGGATACGTGTAACATTGGCGTGGGTATCACCCGATGCCCGTGTCAGAGTCGACACGCGATTCGGCACTCTTCACATCGGACCGTCCGGCACGTTCCTGCCGGTGAAGGGAGCATCATGGCCACCGTGACCTTCGAGAAAGCGACCCGTATCTATCCCGGCGCCGACAAGCCTGCGGTGGACAAGCTCTCTCTCGATATCGAGGACGGAGAATTCCTCGTCCTCGTCGGTCCCTCCGGCTGTGGAAAGTCGACGTCCCTGCGCATGCTCGCCGGCCTCGAGGAGGTCGACGAAGGCCGCATCCTCATCGGCGAAGACGACGTCACCAATGTCTCGCCCAAGGACCGCGACATCGCCATGGTCTTCCAGAATTACGCCCTCTATCCGCACATGACCGTGGCCGCCAACATGGGCTTCGCGCTCAAGATCCAGGGCGTGCCCAAGGACGAGATCAGGCAGCGCGTCGAAGAAGCCGCCAAGATCCTCGACCTGACGCCCTTCCTCGACCGCAAGCCCAAGGCACTATCCGGCGGGCAGCGCCAGCGCGTGGCAATGGGACGCGCGATCGTGCGCAAGCCCCGCGTCTTCCTCATGGACGAGCCGCTTTCCAACCTTGACGCCAAACTGCGCGTCCAGACGCGCACCCAGATCGCCTCGCTCCAGCGGCGCCTGGGCATTACGACCGTTTACGTCACCCACGACCAGACCGAGGCCCTGACCATGGGCGACCGCATCGCCGTTCTTCGTGACGGCGTGCTCCAGCAGGTCGGCACTCCGAAGGAAATGTACGCCAATCCGGGCTGCGCCTTCGTCGCGGGGTTCATTGGCTCGCCCGCCATGAACCTCGGCGTCTGGAATGTCGAGGGCGGCGTGGCCGCCCATGGAGACGCTCGGATCCGCCTGCCCGAGCCCGTCCTTGGCGCGATGGCCTCCGGCGACGGCGGCAAGATCATGGTTGGGTTGCGGCCCGAAGCGCTTCGATGGGGCGACGAGCCCGGTCAGTCCAACATTCCCATCCGGGTGAGTCTCGTCGAGAGCCTGGGCTCCGACGCCTACGTCCATGGCGGCGTCGTCGGCTCCGAAGGTGAGGCCGAGCGGTTCGGTTCGGGCGACGGATCCGATCAGGTCACGGTTCGCCTCAGCCCCTCACAGACGCCTTCGGTCGGCCAGATCATGCATCTAGAGCCCGTCTGGGACCAGGTGCATTTCTTCTCCGCCTCCAGCGGCGAGCGTCTTCCCGCCTGACAGGCGAGCGCTTGCCCGTGAGATGAGCTCCCCGCCCGACGGGCGAGCGCCACCCGACGCAGAAAAGCGCGAGGTGCCCGGTGCGTGGTTCGGGCACCTCGCGCAGCGGCGCAGGAGTGGCACGCCGCAGCTTGGGAAAGATCAAAAACGGCTTCCGGCGGCCACCGTGTCCAGACGTTCAATCTGCGACGGCGACAACTGCACGGCGGGCGCCTTCAAGTTCCTGAGAAGATTGTGCGGCTTGGTCGTGCCGGGAATGGGCACGACGTCGTCTCCCTTGGCCAGCAGCCAGGCGAGCGCCACCTGCGCCGGACTCGCGCCGACCTCGTCGGCTACCTCCCTGACCACGGCCACCTGGCTCAGGTTCGCCCGCAGATCCTCACCTCGCCACTTCGGCATGTAGCGCCGATAGTCGAGCAATCCGAGCTTCGTGGTCGCCGCCGGCTGCCCTGTGAGCATGCCCTGGCCCAGGGGGCCGTAGGCGACTACGCCAATTCCCAGTTCACGGGCGACGCCGAGGACCTCATCCTCCACTTTCCTCTTGAACAGGTTCCACTCCATCTGAAGGGCCGACAATCGATGAACCGCGTGTGCCCGGCGGATCTCGTCTGCGCTGGCCTCGCTGACCCCGAGGTACCGCACCTTGCCTGCTTCCACGGCCTCGGCCATCGCACCGATGCTGTCCTCGACCGGGACTTTGGGGTCCACGCGGTGCAGGTAAAACAGGTCGATCCAATCGGTCCCCAGGCGCTTGAGGGAGTCATCCACCGCGCGCCGAATCGTCTCGGGCCGTGCGTCGCGCCCCGTGGGAATGCCAAAGACCGGCAGCGAATTCAGCCCGGTCTTGGTCGCCACGACCACCTCGTTACGACGGCGCCCCAACGCCCGGCCGAGGAGCTTCTCATTATTCCCGTGTCCGTAGGAGGCAGCGGTGTCGAACAGGGTGACGCCTTCATCGAGAGCGACGGCGATGGTCTCGCGCGCAACGGTCTGATTCACGGGGCCGTATTTCCACGACATGCCCAGGCATCCCAGACCGATATCGCTGACCTCCAGCTCTCCTAAGTGCCGCATGCAACCTCCTTGAATCGAAATACGAGCACTTACTCGTAAAACAGGTTACGGGCAAACATTGTGGCCCGCAAGACCCCGACCCGATTCCGATACACTCGCACCATGCCCACAAAACCGTCCGCCTCGGGATCGCCCTCGCCCATTCGCCCGCCGCGCCGCCAGCGGCGTGGCTTGGAAAGGATGGCGCACATCCTCGACGCCGCGACCGCGGTCATTGAGGCGGTTGGCTACGAGCGGACCACGACCAACGCCGTCGCCGCCGAGGCCGGCATATCCCCCGGTTCCCTCTACCAGTACTTCTCGAACAAGGAGGACCTGCTCTCCGCGCTCTGGGCCCGCTACGTCCGCGAACTAGGCACCGTCGTGGGCGGCATCGACCTGGAGCAAGCCGGCGACCCCAGAGCAATATCGCTGCAGGAACTGACGGATCGGGTGACCGAGCCAATCCACGCCTTCAAGACCGCCAATCGCGCCTTCGCCCAGTTGGCTCTGAGGGCCGCGCAGGACGAGGAAGGCCCGGGCGCCGCCCGCCAGACCATTCGGGATCTGCGCGACCGCTTCATTGAGGTGCTCGCCCAGCGCAACCCCGAGACGGATCGCGCGCAGGTGGAGACCGCAGCCACCATGGCCTTCGAGCTGTTTCGCCCTGCCGTGGCCGTCGAGTCGACCACCGGCGACCCCGCCCAGGATCTGGCCGAGGTCAAGCTGGCCATCCTCGCCTACCTGCGCAGCAAGGGACTGTCCTGATCCACGCTTCGCTCCGCCGAACGCCCCGCCCCTTCGCTTCCCACTCAGTGGGAATGCGTCCAACGCCTTTACGCAAACCCGTTCCCGGCGGCTAAGCTGGATCAGGCACCTGCCGAGACGAGACCCCACACCGGAGGTACCCGCACTTGACGGACGCGCAACGCATGCGGCCAGCCCTGCAAATCATGGCGGCCCGCGCCGAGGGAGCCCTACTCGACCTTCCCTGGGGCCTGCCGCTGGAGACCTGGCCCGAGGAAATCTTCGCGGCGCTCCCCAGAGGAATATCGCGGCACGTCGTGCGCTTCGTGCGCATCGGCGAAAGGATCGTCGCTATCAAAGAGATCGGCGAATCGGTCGCCAAACACGAATACGAGTTGCTGCGCGGCCTTCGCCGCCTGGGCGCGCCGTGCGTCGTGCCGCTGGCCGTCGTCTCAGGCCGAACCGATGCTTCGGGCCAACACCTCAATCCCGCGCTGCTCACGGAGCACCTGCCGTACTCCCTGCCCTACCGCGCACTCTTCGGCAAGTACCAACGCCCGGAAACGGTGCGGCGGCTCATCGACGCTCTTTCCGTCCTGCTCGTGCGCCTGCACCTGCTCGGCTTCTTCTGGGGCGACGTCTCGCTGTCCAATACGCTTTTCAGGCGCGACGCCGGGGAATTCTCGGCATACCTCGTCGACGCCGAGACCGGGGAGCTGCGCCGGGGCCTCACCCCGGGCCGGCGCGAGTACGACATCGAGGTCGCCCGCACGAATATCATCGGCGAACTCATGGACCTGCAGGCCGGCGGCCTCCTGGCCGAAGACTACGACACCGTCGAGGTCGGCAACACCTTCGCCGAGCGCTACTACGACCTGTGGGATGAGCTGACCGAAGAAACCCGGCTCTTGACCAACGAACGCTGGAGGGTCACCGAGCGCATCAACCGCCTCAACGATCTCGGCTTCGAGGTCGGCGAGTTGACGATGGTCACCGAGCGGGATGGATACCACCTTTCCATCCAGCCGAAGGTCGTCGACGCCGGGCACTACTCCCGCAAGATCATGCGCCTGACGGGCATGGACGTCCAGGAGAACCAGGCGCGGCGCCTCATGAATGACATCGAGCAGCACCGCATCGCCCTCAGTTCCGACGCGCCGCTGCCCGTCGTCGCCCACGATTGGATGACGACGGTCTACGAGCCGACCATCAACAGCATCCCACCCGACCTCCTGGGCAAGCTCGAGCCGGCCGAAATCTTCCACCAGTTCTTGGAGCACCGCTGGTACATTTCCGAGCGAGCCGGGCATGACATTCCCATGGAGGAGGCTGTTGCCAGCTTCGTCGAGGCCGTCCTGCGCCACCAGCGCGACGAGCGCTCGGTGCTCGGGTCCGTGAGGGTATCGCCCGTGACGGGACGGGGCATCACCGTGGCCACACCGACCGGGCCGTCTGCTTCGACGCCGACATCTGCTTCTAGTCCGGCATCCGCTTCGACGCCGACCGAGATGTCCGCGGCGAGCCCGGCGGAAGGTGCCGGCGCTTAGCGCTTGTAGCGGGCCAAGGCCTCGACAGGCTGTGCCGCCGAATCGAGGGCAGCCCCGGCCCAGGCCAAGACCACCGCCGGCTCGAACACGAGCGTCCAGGCCCGGAGTGCCGCCGGCTCGAAGACGAACCTCCAGGTCCTGATCCGGAGTGCCGCGAGACCAGCAATAGGCCAAGGCGCGGCCCTCACGACGGGCCTATCACAGACGCAGGTCCGGGCCCACCACGGGCCCGGACCTGGCACTCACGTTCAGGCCGCGAGCTCCTCAATGACGAGCTCGGCCAGCTGGATGGCGTTGAGCGCCGCGCCCTTGCGCAGGTTGTCCCCGACCACGAACATGGCCAGGCCACGACCATCCGGGACCGACTGGTCGGCCCGGATGCGCCCGACGAGCGAGGGATCCTTGCCCGCTGCCGCAAGGGGCGAGGGCAGGTCGGCCAGCTGGACACCAGGAGCGTCGGCCAGGATGGAGCGGGCCTGCTCGGAGCTGACCGGCTTGGCGAACTCGGCGTTGATCGACAGGCCGTGTCCCGTGAACACGGGCACGCGCACGCAGGTACCGGAGACGGCAAGCTCCGGGATTTCAAGGATCTTGCGCGACTCGTTGCGGAGCTTGGCTTCCTCGTCCGTTTCCTCGCTGCCGTCGTCGAGCAGCTTACCGGCGTAGGCGACCACATTGAAGGCGATCGGCGCCTCGTAGACCGCGGGCTGCGGAAGCTGGACGGCCTGGCCGTCAGTGGTCAGGGCGGTCAGGTCCTGCTCGACGCCGGCGCGCACCTGGCCGTCGAGCTCCTTGACACCGGCCAGGCCGGACCCGGAGACCGCCTGGTAGGTGGAGACCACGAGGCGGACCAGACCGAAGGCTTCGTGCAGCGGCTTGAGGACGGGCATGGCCGCCATCGTCGTGCAATTGGGATTGGCGATGATCCCCTTGGGGCGCTCGGCCAGCGCGTGCGGATTGACCTCGGAGACGACGAGGGGAACCTCGGGGTCCTTGCGCCAGGCCGAGGAGTTGTCGATCACCACGGCACCGGCCGCGGCGAACTTCGGGGCGTACTCCAGGGATGTCCCACCGCCCGCGGAGAAGACAGCCACGTCAATGCCCGAAAGGTCGGCGGTAGCCACGTCCTCGACCGTGATGTCCCGGCCACGGAAGGGCAGCACGGTCCCCGCCGAACGGGCCGAAGCGAAGAAGCGGACCTTATCGGCCTTGACGTTGCGCTCCTCCAGGAGCGTGCGCATCACGCGACCAACCTGGCCGGTGGCGCCTACGACTGCGAGAGTGGTCATCGTCCAGTACCTCCGTAAACAATGGCTTGCGAATTGGCGTCGAGCCCGAATGCCGTGTGGACTGCGCGGGCGGCTTCGTCGAGTCTATCGGGATCGACCACTACGGAGATGCGGATTTCCGAGGTGGAGATCATGTCGACATTGATGCCGAGCTCGCCCAGAGCGCGGAACATCACGGCCGAAACGCCCGAGTGGGAGCGCATGCCCGCACCGACGACCGAAAGGATTCCCACGGACTCGCTCACGCGGATCTCGTGGAAGCCGAGCTCGTCTTGGATGCCCTTCAGCGCCTCGACGACGGACTCGAGTTCGGCCTGGGGAATCGTGAAGGAAAGATTGGATGCCTCGGGCGTGACGACGGCCGTGTTCTGCACGATCATGTCGATGTTGCCGTCGACGGAAGCAACCGTGGCGAAGACCTTCGATGCCGTCCCCGGAACATTGGGCACGCCCGTAATGGTGATCTTGCCTTGTGAGCGGTCATGGGCGACGCCCGCGATGACGGGGGATTCCATGGCCTTGGTCAAATTGGAGGACTCGTCCACGATCCAGGTGCCTTCCTTGTTGGAAAATGACGAACGCACGTGCAGTGGCACGCTAAATTTGCGGGCGAACTCGACGGCTCGCAGGTGGAGGACCTTGGCACCGTGAGCCGCCAGCTCGAGGGTTTCCTCGTGGGTCATGACCGGCAGCTGGCGGGCACCCGGCACGATGCGCGGGTCCGCTGAGAAGACACCGTCGACGTCCGTGTAGATCTCGCACACGTCCGCCTTGAGCGCCGCCGCGAAGGCGACCGCCGTGGTGTCCGAACCGCCGCGTCCGAGCGTCGTGACGTCGTTGTGCTCGTTGACTCCCTGGAAGCCCGCGACGATGGCGACCGCCCCGGACTGGATGACGCGCAGGATCCGCTCGGGGACCACACCCACAATGGAGGCTTTGCCGTAGCGGGCATCCGTGCGCAGACCGGCCTGCTGGCCCGTGAATGCCTGGGATTCAACGCCGAGGTTGTCCACGGCCATCGCCAGGAGAGCCATCGAAATGCGCTCGCCAGCCGTTAGCAAGATGTCCATCTCGCGTGCGGGAGGATCATCCGTCACCTCGGCCGCGAGATCTATGAGTTCATCGGTTGTGTCGCCCATTGCCGAGACGACAACGACGACGTCGTTGCCCGCCTTCTTCGTATCCACAATGCGCTGGGCAACACGCTTGATGCTGGCGGCGTCCGATACCGAGGACCCGCCGAACTTCTGAACTACTAGCGCCACGTATTACTCCTTCAGTCGGCACAATGCTAATGGCAGGCGCCGACAGAAAGTTCACGAGGTATTGGAACGTGGACACGCCGCCCAGCATTGCCGCGACGTACAGGTACCAGAGTTTTCCTCTGCATACCGCCATTTCCGAGCCGGTATCGGCCCGTGCTCGCGGCGCGCCAGGCGGTGGGCACGGGCCGACCGGCTCCGAATATGAGTCCAACGCAATAGAACGCGACCGTGTCGAGACGGCGTGGCGGACCTCACCGCGCAGCCACGGACCTCGACGCCGCGATGGGCAGGGCCGGCCGCACCCGCGCAGAGGCGATCCCACGCGTGGTCTTGCCGAGCCGCTGCCGCACCCGGCCGTGGAGCACCGTGCCCGAAACGGCCGCACCGGCCACCGACTCCTCGCCGGCAAAGAGGGTGAACGTCCACCTCTCGCGCAGTTCGCAGTCGGGCATGACCTCGCCGCACTGGAGCGTGAGCGCGCCCCACAGCTGGCGGATCATGAGGCCGCGAGTGTCGAATCCGTCGACGACGAACGCCTCTGCCTCGGCCTCGCGCACGTCGTCCCAGCTGCCCATGGCCAGGCCGGCGTCGGAGGTCGCCGCCACGAAGAGCGTCCAGTCGGCGCCGGCCTGGCAGGCGTCGACGCCGGCGGGAAGGCGCGCGTCGACGACATCGGGCTCGACGGCCTCGCCCTGGTCGCGCCGCGCCGCATCGGGCAGCACGCCACGCGTGTCGAGGCGGGACGGATCGGGAACCAGTAGCGGGCCGAACGACGTCGTCGCGGCGAATCGTGCCTGGCGAAAGTGCTCGGTCAGTGCCTGGCTGGCCGCATCGGCGGCGTCCCAGGCCGCGCTATCGAAGGCTTCGTCTAGATAATCGACATCGGGGATCGGCAGCGATGCCTCGGCGAGCGTCTCGGCCACCGACGCCACCTTCACCCAACCGGAGTGCGCAAGTTCCTGCTTCATGTTCGATGGCATGTTGTTCCTCGGTTCGGATCTGCCCCAGCCTACGGGCCGTCGCGCCAAGGCGACAGGGCAGGCGCCGCGGTGATTATCGGCGGCCTGCGGCACTGTCGACGGCCGCGATAAACCCGCGCGGGCGCGCAACGGTCACGTCGGGGCGCTCGGCGGCGACGAACCTGGACTGTCGCGGGTTGCCCTGCTCCATGGGCACGCGCACCTTGGGGCCACACAGGCGATGGCATCACGCTCAACCCGACAACCTTGCCCGAGCACCCTCAGGGGTATGTCCGCGCCGGCTCGCCGCCCTCGTCGTCCAACAACCTTGCCCGGTATGCTTGACTCCCAAGTTCGGGCTCAGCGAGAGGCGGAGGCAGTGAACGACGCACATCGACTTTCCGACAGGCAACTCCTCGACGCGCTCAAGGCACTGGCCAATCCTGTACGTCTGCAGATCATGGAGTGGCTGCGCAACCCGAATGAAGAATTCGCCGATTGGGAGCCGATCGCCGACCGGACCGAAGTCGGCGTCTGCGCAAGCCATATCCAAGCTAAAGCCCAGCTGGCACAGTCGACCATCTCCTCCTACATGACCACTCTCGAACACGCGGGGCTCGTGCATTCCACGCGGATTGGAAAGTGGACACACTACAAGCGCAACGAGGACCGGTTACGCCTCGTCGGTCGGGCAGTAAGCGACATGTGAATCGATCCAGACCCACGTTCTTTCGACTCTTCCTCCGGCACACATATTGACGAATCGTGTTTTGTAGATATGATTACCGCATGACCGCCCGTCCTTCGCGTGCCCTCATCGTTCACGCCCATCCCGAACCCCGTTCCTTTTGCACCTCCGCGGCCCACATGGCACTTCACTCTCTACGTTCTCAGAGCTGCAACGTCGACTTCATCGACCTTTACGCTCGCCAGTTCAATCCCGTTCTGACACGGGATGAGTTCCCCTCCTTCAATGGCGTCTTCTTCAAACCACAACGCGAACAGTGGAATGCAACAAAAAACGGCACTCTTCCCGAAGAAGTCCAGGCCGATCTCGACCTATTGCTGCGCAGCGACCTGCTGGTCCTGTCCTTCCCTCTGTGGTGGTTTTCCATGCCCGCCATCCTCAAAGGCTGGCTGGATCGAGTCTTCGCTATGGGCGCAGTGGCCGGCGGCGACTTGGGTACATATGACAATGCCGCACTCACGGGGCGGCGCGCAGTGGTCCTCACGTCCACGGGCGGGCCGGCCGAGGCCTTCACCGACTCCGGCGCATTTGGCAATATCGACGACTTCCTCTTCCACATCAATCGCGGAATCCTCGAGTTCGTAGGCTACGACGCGCTTGAACCGATCGTCACGTACGGTCCCGCCCATATCGACGATGCTCGCCGGACGAGCGCGCTTGCGCACGTGGGCCACGCCTTTGACACTCTCTGCGAACGGCCCCTGGCCTCAACTTCGCGCCGACACCTTTAGTGCAACATGCCCGCGATGACGGAGCCGGGCGGGTTGCGCTGGCCGCATCTTCGCGGCGGCGACCGACGGCGCGCTCTGGCCTACGACGCGGAGGCCGCTTGGCACACCAGGCGGTGCCGGGCACTGGAAACCTGCCCGATAACCAGCACCCGGCACCATGGGTAGCCGCCACCCAGCCGACTTCACTGCCATGCCTCGAGGCATCCGACCACCTCGGAGCATGCGGGCCGCTCGCCGTTCTCATATTCAATGTACGAACGCCCCCCGGGGCGCGTGCCCCGCTCCCGGCACATGTCATCACACGCTATCCGGTTGTCGGCCGCGCATCGCGCACCGCACTGCGCCCGCGGCCCGAGCGCCAGTGTGACCCACCCTCGTCGATCACCGGTACTCACTTGAGAAAATACCGGCGCACGCGAAGGGTGAGAATCAGCCCACGGTTGGATATTCTGACTGGACTCAACTGGCCAGACTCGACGTGGCAGGTTCGAGCCGGCAGCGGCGCCACGCTCAGGCGGAGCATGACGCCGCTGCGACGCGTTCCCGTGGCTGCCGGGCGCGCGGTCTGCAGCGGTGCTGGCCGGGTACCTCCGGCTGGCCCCTAGGGCGCGGTACCGGTTGGCCCCTAGGGCACCGCGCTGCCGGCTTGCTCCTCGTCCGCGGCAGTGCCGGGCGCTCCGGCCGTAGCGGTACCGCCGTGCCCCTCGTCGCCCGGCCCCCGACTCGACGGGGTGTGGATGCGCTGCCGACCCTCGAATGCCCGGGAAAGCGTGATCTCGTCGGCGTATTCGAGGTCGCCGCCCACGGGAAGCCCCGAGGCGAGGCGCGAGACGGCGACGCCGATGGGCACGAGCAGGCGGATGAGGTAGGCGGCCGTGGCCTCCCCCTCGATATTGGGGTCGGTGGCGAGGATGACCTCCGTGACCGTGCCATCACCCAGCCGCTGGACGAGCTCGCGAATGCGCAGGTCCTCCGGGCCAACCCCCTGAATCGGGTTGATCGAGCCGCCGAGCACGTGGTACCTGCCGCGGAACTCGCGGGTGCGCTCGATGGCGAGGATGTCCTTGGATTCCTCGACGACACAGATCACCGTGTCGAGCCGACGCTGGTCCGTGCAGATCGAGCAGACTTCGGCCTCGGTGACATTGCCACATATTTCGCAAAAGCGCACGCGCTCCTTGACCTTGAGCAGCGCCGTGGCCAGTGCCTGGACATCGGCCGGTTCCTCGTCGAGGATGTGGAAGGCGATGCGCTGGGCGCTCTTTGGCCCCACGCCGGGCAACCGCCCGAGCTCGTCGATCAGTTCCTGGACCGCGCCGTCGTACACGCCGGCCATCACTGCCCTCCCTCGTTCTTGGCGATTTCTTCAATTACCGTCGCGTCGAATGTCAATAGCACGACGTCGAGCCCGACAAGGTTGGACTGCTCGATCGTCGGATCGGACAGGCTGACCTCGTCCTCGTCGGCAATCTCGGCCTGCGACGGAGGCCTGCGACGTTCAGCCTCGCCGCCGTGGGCAGCGAGGATCCGACTCGCGATCGACTCCGAGGCACGTGGCGGTGAAGCGCTGTTCGACGGGGCGAACGGGGGCTCGAAATCAGGCCCAGGCACCGATGGCGACCTGGCCCCGCGCTTTGGCCGTACCGGGCCAGAACCCGGCGAGGCGGACGCAGGCGGGGAATCGGCCCGTGGCGCCGACTCCGGCCCGAACTCCGGCGGCGAATCGGACGCGGCAGGAGCGGGCATGGGCATGCGCTGCTTGTAGAAGGGAACGTCGTCGCGATCTTGGAGGCCGGGCGAGGGCGCGGGCGGCTGGCTCGGCCCTGATACTCCGCCGGCTGGCGAGCCTGGTGAGGTATGCCCGGGTGCAGGCCGCGACGGCGCGCCCGGCGACGGGGCCGCATACGGCTCGTACGGGTCGTATTCGGGCACCGGAGGTAGGACCGGGTCGTGCTCGGGTTCCGCGCGAGTGGCCGACGGCTCGCCCTCCGGCGTGCCGTCCGCGCCAGATTCCGTCCCGGCTGCGCGATGCGCCCGAGGCGCGTCGAGCAGCTGGGCGAGGACCCCGGCCGGGTCGACGCCGGCGATGTCGAGCACCGCGGGCGCGCCGTCGGCGAGCGGAGCGGGCTCGGGGCCGCCCGGCTGGGCCGCCTCGGCCGATCCTCCGGTGGCAGTGGGCCAGTCGTGCGAGCCGCGACCTGCCTCGGTGCCACGCCGGCCATCGGCTCGACCGCCGCCTTCTCCGCCCGGGTCGTCACATGACGTGCCGGCCCGTGGCCCGCCGTCTGCTAGATCGACAACCTGCCCGGCCGCGTCCCGCGGGGTGCGGGTTAGGGCAGTCGGCGTGTGCGAAGGCGTCGCGGACCTGGCCACGTCCGGCACGGACCCCGCCGATTCCGACGCATGCCTGACCACATCCGGCGCCGGCCCAGCCGCATCCTGCGGGGCGCGTCCCGGCGAGCCCACCACTTCCGCCGGGCGACCGTCCTGGCCACTGTCGGCCGAGGCTTCTCTTCCCCCGGCCGGGCCTGCCAGCCCCCCGGCCGGCGCGCTATTTCCTCCGTTCGACGCAGTGCTTCCTCCACGGCCGGAACTGCCACGACCGTCACCGCGGCCGCCTTCGCCACGCGCAACCGCCGCACCGGCGCCCCGCAACTCTCCCGCGATGGCATTCCCCGGGCCGTTCGAGCCCCCGCTCCCGCGTTCGGGCGCATCTGCCCTCGGGCCGCGGGGCGCTCGGCGAGCGTCGTCCACCGGCGAGCTTCCAGCGGCGGATGGCTGCGGACCCGCCCCCCTATGGGCGGTCGGTGCTTTTGGGCTGTCACCACCGCCAACCAGCGCTCGCACGCGCACGTCGATCCCGAGGACATCGTGCAGGGCCGCGGCCACACGCTCGCCGTGTCCGCGGTCGTTGAAAGTGGTTGCCAACCCGGCCGTCTTGAACTGGAGAACGAGCATGCCATCCTGGAGCGAGCCGACCATGGCGTGGCCGTCGATGAGCGCCGCCGACGACTTCGAGGTCTGCGAGACGGCCTCGACGATCTCCTTCCAACGCTGCCGGACGATCGACGCGTCCCCAGAGCCCATGGCGGCTTCCACCGTTCCTCCGCTTGGCGCCTCGGACCGCGGCCCCTCGGGTACCTGGGTGTCGGGGGCCGGCCCTCCACCGCTCGGCGCCGGTCGGCCAGCCTGTGGCGGGCGGCCCGGCTGCGCCGGTCGGCCGGCATGAGCGGGGCCTCCCTCCCTGCCAATTCCGGTCTCGGGCTCGATCGAGGCCGGCCACTGGGAGCGCGACGCCGCCTGCCTTTGCGGGCCCGATTCACCTCCGCGAGCGTGCCCGGGCGCTGCCGCCCCATCGGGCGTCGTCGGTTCAGCCTGTGTGGCCGGTTCACCAAACGCAGCGACCGCCGACGCACCCCGCTTCGCGTCCGTGCCGCCCCTGCCCGACCCCGGCCCGCGCGTCGCCGACCGCTGCGCCGACGCCGGCCTCTGCACCGGCGGCCCAACCGGGGATCCCGCGGCCACACCGACGCCAACGCCAGCACCGCCCACACCCGCAAAGCCGTCCCCTGCACCAGCCGCATCTACCGCGCCCACGCCCTGCGCCGCGCGCTCCAACGTCTGCGGCAGGAGCAGCCTGGCGCACAGCAGCTCGAGGAGCAACCGTGGCGACGTCGCCCCGACCATGCCGCTCAGTGCCTCGTTCGTCAGGTCCGCGGCGCGCGAAGCTCCGGCGGCTCCGAGGTGTTCGGCCTGCGCGAGCATCCTCTCGTACTGGTCACGCGGAACGGACGCCAGGACATCACCCGCATGCTCACCGGCCAGCGAAACAACGATGAGGTCACGCAGACGCTGCAACAGATCCTCGACGAAGCGCCGCGGGTCATGCCCCGACTGCACCACCCGCTCGACCACCGCGAAAAGCGTGGCACCGTCACGCGCGGCAATGGCCTCGGCCGCGTCGTCGAGCAGCGAACCGTCGGTGAAACCCAGCAAGGCGATGGCCTGTTCGTAAGCCAGCACGCCGCCCTCGCTGCCGCCCATGAGCTGATCGAGCACCGACAGCGAGTCGCGCACCGAGCCTCCACCCGCCCTCACGACGAGCGGCAGCACCCCCGCCCCGATCTCGATCCGTTCCTCGGCGCAGATGCCGGACATGAACGACTCCAGGGTTTCCGGCGGAACCAGGCGGAACGGGTAGTGGTGGGTGCGCGAGCGGATCGTGCCGATGACCTTTTCCGGCTCCGTGGTAGCGAAGACGAACTTGACATGAGGCGGGGGCTCCTCGACGAGTTTGAGCAGCGCGTTGAAGCCCTGGTTGGAGACCATGTGGGCCTCGTCGATGACGAAGATCTTGTAGCGGTCACGTGCGGGCGCGAAGGCGGCGCGCTCAATGAGCTCGCGGGCGTCGTCGACACCGCCGTGGCTGGCCGCGTCCATCTCGACGACGTCGAGGCTGCCACCGCCGCTCAAAGACAGTTCACGGCACGATTCGCACCTACCGCACGGGGTGTCCGTTGGCGCCTGCTCACAGTTCAGGCAGCGCGCCAGGATGCGGGCCGACGTCGTCTTTCCGCATCCGCGCGGTCCGGAGAAAAGGTAGGCGTGCGCCGTGCGATCCGCGCGCAGTGCCGCCATGAGCGGACGCGTCACGTGCTCCTGACCAATCACGTCCTGAAACTTTTGCGGGCGGTAACGCCGGTACAGTGCCATGCTCACGTGAACAGTCTACGGGCCGCCTCCGACATTAAAAGCGCCGGTCAATGGAGTCGTGCCACTGCCGCGCGCACGATGCCGCAGGTCCGGCACGGTGCCGCAGGGCCGACAGCGCCGAAGCCCCACATCGACACGACGACAATGCAAAGACTCCCCACGCACCCGCCAGAGCCCGCATACCCTTGCTGTCTTCCGACCCTGGGGGAGTTTTGCGCGATGACGTCGCATGAGGAGTCGTGCATTAGCTTACGGCACGCGGGCGGCCTTGGCTAGCCGCTCGGCGGGCCGATCTATCACTCCGGCACAGGCCTCAGGGCCTACCGCGAAACGCGCGCACCAGACTGGCCAGCCCCTTGGTCGCGAGAAACGTCCCGATGCCTGCACCGACGACGAGCGCGACGGTGTTCGGCTGGAAGCGCGTGTGCCCGCCCTCGGTGATGTACATCCCCATCGGGATGGCGGACGAACCGCCACCGCCCTCGCCCTTATCGCCGGTTCCAAATCCGAAGGACGCGAGCGCCACGGGACGGACCGTGACTCCATCCACGCTTTCGCTATCTCCGAAACAGATTTTCATGGTGGCCTTGGCAATTCGATCGGCCGATTCAGCAACTGTACTCATGGAGCAATCGTAGTCGCTGCCCCTCCCGATACCGCCACTTCCCTGCCAGACCGGCGGCGATCGACGGAATGCCACGACACCGGCCACCTGTGCTTCGAGTATGTGGGCCAGGCTGCCAGCGCCACGCCAGCATGCGCGACACTTCCTTTCGATGCGGGTGCCATCTCCGCGCACAACGCCGGCCCGACGGTGCGGATGCGCGCGGCAGACGGCGTACAACAAGCAGACGGCATGCAACAGCAGACGGTGCGCGCGGCAGACGCCGCGGGTGTGCGATCGCGGACACCTGGCGACGCCGCAGGCCCCGCCTCTTAAGGTAGAGACATGAGCGTCGACATTCCCGGACTGGGCACCGCCGACTGGCGCAGCGCCCTCGACAACCTCGATCTCCTTGCCGTGCCCGTGGCTTCGGCCCTTCGGGAACTCGGCGAGCGCGAGCCCTCCCTGACCTCGCGCGCGCTCGTCGCCCCGATCGACCCCGAGTTCGCCGACACCGACGCCATGACCGAGCGCTACGGAATGGACCTCTACCTTTCTTGCAACTGCGTATTGGTGGCCGGCAAGCGCGAGGGCGAGGAGCGGATCGCGGCCGCCGTCGTCCGTGCAACGACCAAGGCCGACGTCAACCACACCATCAAGAAGCTCCTCAACGTGCGCAAGGCCTCGTTCTGGCCGCAGGAGCGCGCGGTCGAGGCATCCGGCATGGAGTACGGCGGGATCACGCCCGTGGGCGTGCCGGCAGATTGGCGGTTGCTGCTCGATGCCCGCGTGGTCGAGGGGCACTGCATCATCGGCTCCGGCCTGCGCTCCTCCAAGCTCTCGGTCCCCGGCGCGCTGTTGGCCGCGCTGCCGGGAGCCGAGATCGTCGAAGGCCTGGGCGCCTAGCGCCGCCAGCATAGCCTCACCCCGCCGACGCGGGCTAACGCTCCGGCACAGGCTAAGCCGCCTTGGCTTCTGCCCGGCCGACCTCGCGAATGCCCGCGGGCCGCGCCGTCGCCCTTGCGATCGCGCCGCCAGCCCTTCCTTACACAGCCCGTCAGCCCGTCATTTCCCAGCGTCAGCCCTTCCCCTCACTTCCCAGCCGGGGAAAGGGCTTGAGCGAGAAGATCACCTCGACGGGCACGTCGAAGTACTCGGCGATCTGTAGGGCCAGCGCCAGCGACGGCGCATACTCACCGCGCTCGAGGTAGCCGATGGTCTGGTAGTGCACGCCCACGGCCTCGGCGAGCTCGCGCCGGGACGTGCCGCGTTCGGTGCGCAACATGGCGATGCGGTTGTACATCGATGCTCAATACCCCTTGGCCAGAACACGCTGCCGGGCCGCTGCCATGGAACTTCCCGACACTCCACGGACCATCCGGCGCACGAGGACCGGGGCCACCGCAAGAAGTACCACCGTCCATGTGCCGACCACCGCCAGCGATTCCAGGGTACGCCACGATTCGCCGAGTTCCAGCACGACGGCCCCGTCGGGCAGGAAGGCCGATCGCATGCCCAGACCCAACCAGTAGAGGGGGAAGACCTGGGCAATGGCCTGAAGCCACCCCGCCTGCTCGGTGATTGGCAGGACGAGCCCCGAAAAGAAAATGAGCGCCCCAAACCCAAACACCATAATGGCCGGCAAAATTGGTGTACGGCTCAAACAGCCCACAATGATTCCGGCGACGACTGAACACACCATCCCCAGAAGTCCCCACGCAAGCGCCGCCGCCCACCGCAATGGCGTGTCCGGCATCATGGTGCCAGCTACCACGGCGCCTGCGGCGAGCGTCAGCGTGAACATCACGAAGGCGAACGCGCACTGGCACAGGAGCTTGCCGCAGATGTAGCCACTCACCCCGTGAGGGATTGCGCGCATCCGCATGAGCGTGCCGTCTTCCCTTTCGACCTGAATCTCCGTGGCCATATTGGCAAATCCTATGCCGAATACGCTCAGGGTGAGCATTCCGGGCAGTAACCACTCGACGGTCGTGATGGAAAGGTCAGCCGTGCCCGACATGTGCGATCCGAACCGGCCAGCAAGAAGCATGACGGCCGGCGGTATGAGATAGTTGACGATCGCCCAGCTGAGCAGCGTGTTGCGCACGTCGACCTTGGCCTGGCGCACGCCCAGGCGCAGGACGTCGCGCGCGGACGGGCGGCGCACGCCCTCGCGGCGGCCCACACCCGGCGAGGCCGCCGCACAGTTGCGTTCAACGCGAATGCTACTCATGACAATGCCCTTCCTTCCGGCTTCCTGTTTCCCCGGCCGACGGCATCCCCGCCGCCGCTTTCCTCGGCCGTTTCTTCCCCGTGCGCCCTGCCCGATGGCGCTGGCTCCGATTCCGACGACGGGCTCTCGCCGGCGAGGTCGAAACGCCTGCCGCCTTTGGCGGCTCCGCCCTCGGCCCGTTCGACGAGCTCGATGTAGGCGGCCTCAAGACTGGCGCGCCGCACTTCCAGGTCCTCGACGACGGCGCCCGGCCGGGCCAGCAACTCGCGCAGGAAGGCGGCTGGGTCGTCCGTGGCGTGCACCTGCCGCGCGTGGCCGTCGAACCAGATGACCTCGGCCTTGCCGAAGTTCATGCGGCGAATGGCATCGGGCGAGCCGTTGGCAATGATCCGACGCTCAGCCAGAACGACGATCCGGCTGGCGACCTTGGAGGCCTCGTCGAGGTCATGGGTCGTCATGACGACCGTGACATCCTGGTCAGCCAGGGAAAGGAGCAGGTCGTGGAAGTCGCTGCGTGCCACCGGGTCGAAACCGGCAGTTGGCTCGTCAAGGAAGAGGACGTCGGGACGTCCGACGATGCCGGCCGCGATGTCGAGGCGCCGACGTTGCCCTCCCGATAACCGCGAAATTCGCTTATCGCTTTCCTTGCCCAGCCCGACGAGGCCGAGCAGGTCGTCCACGGGCCACGGGCGCGGGGTGTGCGCCGTCGAATAGGCTTCATAGTACCCGCCGAGGTATTCCAGGAGCTCGCGGACCCGCCATTTGGCATGATCTCGCCATGTCTGTAGGACGATGCCGACCTTTGCCCGCCAGGCCTCATCCGCCCGCCACGGCGTGACACCGAGAACCTCGACGGCGCCCGACGATGGATGGCGCAGACCCTCGAGGATTTCGATCGTGGTGGTCTTGCCCACGCCATTGGGGCCGAGTATGACGACGACCTCGCCGGGTTCGACGCGCAGGTCTATCCCGTCGAGGACAAGGTTGTCACCGTAGGCAACGCGCAGGCCCGACACCTCAATGACCGGCGACGCAGCCGCGCCTTGCCCGCCTTCCCCCAGGGAACCGGCATCCGGTCGAGTGATGCGCGGCAATTCAGTCCCGACACTTTCATCGTTTACTATACTCACGCGATGGAATGTAGTAGACATACTACATTCCGGTCAAGCGCCCGTCAGAGCCTGGAACCCCTTCGGCGCCCATCGTCACCTTCCGCCCTGTAGCCTCGACGTCTTTGCCGGCGTCACTTCTTCCACCTTTCACCCAAGGCCGCCACCACCGGGTTGGCGGGCCAACCAGCCACCGCCCCGGCGGCAAGGCGGCGAACCTCAGCTCTCCGACCCGCTCGGCTGCGAGTAGGAAAGCCGGTCGAAGGTCATGACGTTCTCGACGATCTTCCCGGCGCGGACCGTCATGCACTCAGCGCAAACCGCGGTGGACGTCGCCGCCGTCTGCGGGTAGTAGAACAGGACCACCCGGTCGCCGTCGGTGAATTCGGCAATCTCGGACACGCCAGTCAGGCGCGGAGCGAACTTCGCAATGAATTCGCGGTACTCGCCCTTGTCGGAAATGTCGACGCCGGGCGCCCGGCAGAAGACGTCTTCCGCCACGGACTCCATGGCGCCGTCGACATCGCCACTCGTCCACTTCCGGTAGTAGTCCTTCACGATGTCCAGTGCCGTTTTCCGCGTCGTCGGTCTTATCCTTTCGTTTCATCGACTATCGTGACGCCCTGCAAATCGGCAGGCGCGAGCGACGCCACCGGACCTCCGCAGCACGCGCCAAGGCAATACGGCGCCGTCGGGAACACCCACCGCGACAACCCGGCCGAACATGGCCCACCCGAGCGAGCACAGGCGAGCCCACAGGCATATGCACAGCCAGACCCCACGGAGCCACCCGGCCGAACACAGGCCAGCCGGCGACGTCCGGATTCCTCCGCCGACTCCCGACCACGAACACATGCAGCCCGGTCAATTTCAGCGACTTCAACAAGCACACACCCCCTCATTGCAAGGCTTCATCATTCAAACATTTATTCGATGAATGCGCAAGGGGTGGCCCCATCTTTCTCGAGCGGGTCGGACGTGGCCGGGTAGCTGTTGGGTCGGGCGCGGCAGGGCGACTCCGGAGTCTTCGAATCGGCAAGCCAAATGCGCTCAAGGTCACGCCGAGAATTGGCCGCGCAGCCGGATGTTCGGCTAAGCTTGTCGAGCGCCCCAAGTGCGCACGGAGGATTCGCCTAGTGGCCTATGGCGCACGCTTGGAAAGCGTGTTGGGTGCAAGCCCTCGGGGGTTCGAATCCCCCATCCTCCGCTCCCATGATCGGCGGGTCGTCAACATCGGCGGCCCGCCGGCTTTTTCTCCCGGTTTCGCACGGAAAAGTCCGCGCCATGACCGACGCCGAAACCTCGCCGAATAGCGCCGAATGTCGCCCCGTTGGGGTATCTTTTGGGGGATCATCCCCCGGCAGAGAAGGGGGATTTTTGAACAAAGGGGATCGGCATGGCGCGCGAACATTTCGGCTCGATCATCAAAGCTCCGTCTGGCCACTACTATGGCCGCTACAGGCGCAAAGGCCACGAGTATTACACTCCCCGCGTCAGGACGAAAACCCAGGTGCGCCAGCAGCTCGCCGCTATTCACGCTCAGATTGTCTCTGGGGAATGGAGCCCGCCGGTCAAAGGCCGGCAGGGGCCGCCATCCCACAGGCCGGAAGACGCCACGCTCGCGCAGTGGGCCGCCCCGATTCTCGACGGGCTCGAAGGATCCGGCTTCTCGCCCAACACGGCCCGGTCGTACCAGTCGATTTGGCGCCGACATGTCTTGCCGCTTATCGGTGACGTCAAGCTCGCGGACCTGACCGAGGAGCACTCGGACGTAGTCATGCGCACCGTGACGGCGTCCCTCGCCCCGAAGACTGCGCGCAACGTCATGCTGGCTTTCTCGGCAGTGCTTTCACGCGCCGTGGCGGATAAGATCATCCCGGCAAATCCTGTGAAAGTGATCGGGGCTCGCGGGGAATCTATGCGCGCGCCTGTCGCGCTTACCGCGGACGAGCTCAACCGGTTGATCGAGGCTACGCCCCGGCATCTGCGCGCTGCCTATGTGTTGGCGTCGTGGGGATGCATGCGGTACGGGGAGATCGCCGCCCTGGAGCGGCGCGACGTCGACCTGCCGCTTGTGACCGTCTCGAAAGCCATCAAACGCGCACCTGGCGGCATGCTCGTTCTCGGTCCGCCCAAGTCGCGCGCCGGCTTCCGCACGGTCGCGCTGACGGCGCATGCGGCCCAGATCGTCCAGGACCATTTGGACAACTACACGCCGCCCGCGCCAGAGTCACTACTGTTCCGACGTGACGGGCACAGCACGCCCTACGTCAGCGATAAGGTCATGCGGCGGATCCTGGCCGACGCTCTCGACAAGGCGGGCTTGCCGGCCATGCGACTACACGATCTGCGCCATACGGGCATGACGTTGTACGGGCAGGCCGGGGCCACGCTCGCGGATCTCATGCGCCGTGGTGGGCATTCCTCGCCGGAGACCGTGATGATCTATCAGCACTCGGACAGGCGCCGTGATCTTGAGCTGGCCGAGCGTATGGGAGCGTCTCAAAGCGCCTCAAGCCCGCCAACGCCGGTGTAATCTAAGTCTCATGCGCACACATAAGATCGTCGCGGTCATTGCTGCCGCTATCCTTTCATCTTTGACTCTTACTGCCTGCTCGACGTCGAGCGGCCCTAACCCGCAGTCCACTACCCAGGCCGAGCCGACCGGCGCCCCGATGGACGGTGATACCGTCCCCACTGACGAGGCTATCGACGCGGCCGACGAAGGCGCCTCCGACCCGGTAGCAAAGCTCGGTGAGACCGCCGTCTTCCCCAGCGGAGTCACCATTACGGTCAGCGCTCCAGAGGCTTTCGAGCCGACAGCCGAGGAAAAGGAAGATTTTATCCTGGAGTCACCCGGGCCGATGGCCCGCTTCACCATCACTGTCACTAACGGGTCGTCGGCGACGGTGGACATGCCGCCCACAGTCAACGTTCTGGCGAACGAGAAGCAGGCAGAATCCATCCTGGAAAGCTACCTACCCACGAGCCTCGACCAAACCCCGAGCGTGACCCTGCTTCCCGGCAAAACGGCCTCATGGAGGGCAGGCTGGTTTATTGACGACCTTTCGGGAGACCTCACCGTCGAGGTCAACATTTTCGGCGAGCTGGGCATGGGGACCGCATACTTCACCAATTAGCGGCACTTGAAGCGACGCCCCCTGATAAAGGAAGACAAGCACATGACCGCTCTCACCGCTGACACCATCGTCTACGCGCCCGGCACACTCGTTCCTTTCGACCCAGCCCCGGTTCTTGAGACACTCAGCGAGGCATTCACTGGGCCCGGCAATGGCCAGAAGTACCTCCAACTCGAAAGGATCGACTGGAGCATCACCACTAGTCTTGATCGCGGAAAGTCGGAAAACCTGTATATCCCTTCGTGGGAAGATACGCTTGCGGCCCTCCAGGAAGCCGGCTACTCCGCCCGTTACATCGTCCAGTGCATCTACGACGATCCCGACGCGTCCATCTTCGACCCTGACGCCGACACTGAGGCCAACGAGCAAGTTTACAACCAGATCAACAGCCTTCGGAGACGGACCGTGCGCGAGGTTCACGACGTCAATGAGCACGCCGTAAACGTCCCAGTCATCGTACATCTTGTCGAACTCTCCCCACTGACCGGTCACTCCTGGAAGAACCATCCAACCTACGGAATCGGGCTCGAAGACCATTACCCCGACTGGTTCATAACCATCAACCGGGATACGGACACGGTGTCCATATGGGCGGAAGGCCAGGAAGTCGCGTCCGAGCGCGTTTCCGGCGCTGGCAAGATCGGCCCCCATCCCACAAAACGAGCTAAGTGAACCCGCACGCAGGCCCCGCCATCCAGCAATAGCGGGGCCTGCGTGCTGCCACAGCGAACCAAAACACTCGATCCACGATCAAAGAGCGTCATAGTCCGGCATCCACACGCGAGCCTCCAAGAGTTTCCAACCCTTGCGTACGCTGGCTTCACACGCGACTAGGTCACCTTCTTCAATAATGTCGAGATAAGGCGCCGCTCGACGTGGAGAGAAATGGCCGACATACTGCCCATCAACCATCACACCAAAGGTCACACGTCCTGCATCCTTGCCAGATGGGATGACTGTCCTGAAAAGAGTCGCCCATACTAATACGTCAAGATATGAGACCAAAAGGTCCTGACAGTCCTTCGCTCCTTCCAACACCACCTCCTTGTCTGCGTCGAGAAGCTCGGCCTCTTCTGGGGGATCATTTCTCAGCACAGCCGACCACGGTGCTCCCAAATGGAGAACGACAGAGTAGTTCCCTCCTCCAGCACGATAGACCGATGCCCGAGCGACAGCCGTAGCTTTCCGCTTGCGCACCTCGCGTAGAACACCATGCCAGGACGGCGCCTTGTCGGCCGCGATATAACCGGCTTTCTCTTTCCCGCCTTTGGGTCCGAGAAGGTGGACTACAACCGCATAGCGGTCATGCACATTGGTCGGTTCACGCTGGAGGGTGGCCATCATGTACACACCGGAGCCCCAGTCCCCGGCTATGCCCGGCACTCGCCCTGCGAGAGCCCGAGCAATACCAGGTCCATAGTAGGACTCGCCGACGATCCCGAGCCTGCCACAACTCGATAGGTGGCAGTACTTGGGCGCTTTCCTTCGCCCTTCTGCCTTGGGCCGTGCCGTTGATGACGATGCTGGCTTTCTGTCGCGTCTGGCGCGCCTGGCCGTTTTGGCATTCTCGACAGAAGCTGCGCCCCGTTGGGCGAACCCCCGGATCAATGCTGCCACTTTCTTTCCCCAGGCCACCAAACGGGCACCTGTCGCCTTGAGGGACTGACTGGCCACGTGTCTCAGCGGCCGGGCTCCTGATGCGGCACGCTTCCTTACCCACCGGACGGGTAGCCAGACGGCCGCAGCGATGATAGCAAGCCCAATGGCCGTGCTGACCGGGTCGGACGCTTCGGACGAGCTAGCGGACATGAGGTGAGCAGTTGTGCATGCTCCATCGAATGCGCACATGCCGCTAATGCTAGCGCCTGGCCATCTGCCGGAGTCCCCTATCCGGAAGGTGATATGGCCTGCCGAAACGGATATCCTGGAAAACAACGAAAGGGGCGACGATGGCAACCACCGTGTGGGAAGCGGCAGAAACCGCGGCCAAAAAGCTGTACGCCAACTACCAGACCAAAGACGGTCTGGTAGACCTGGACGCCATATGCGCCGACTACAACATCAAAGTAATCCACACCAAAAGACTTCCCGATGACACGTCAGGCATGATCATCAAGAAGGGAAAGGACCAGCCAGCCTTCATCTACATCAACGCGACCGAGTCCCGGCATCGCCAGCGTTTCACTCTCGCTCACGAGATCGGCCACTTCATGGAGCGCAAGCTCGTTGCCAAAGACCCTTCCTACTCCTTCCGAGACAAGAGGGGGACTAACGACTATGACCTCCACGAGTTCTTCGCTGACCAGTTCGCCGGGGCGCTCCTCATGCCAACCAAGCAGATCCTCAAACGAAACCCCGAACTGCGCGCCGAGTCTCTGTCGGACCCTTTGGAGCAGAGCATGGCGGCGATTGATGTGGCGAAGCAATTCAACGTATCTCACGCCGCAGCCGAAAAACGCTTGGAGCGACTCGTCAAACAAGGCGACATCCCCAAATGACCGACACTATCCAAACGCATGATGGCGAGCAGGAGGGAACCGACTCACCCGCCGAAAGGGTCCTAGAGGAAGCTCAGGACGTCGAAAAGCTCCGAGAGAAAGCTCGGGACGTTGATGTCTCCGAGAATGACGACGAGTTCCACGAGCTCGAACACGACCGCCTCGAACAGGCCAACAATTTGCGCCACAAATTCTTCTACTTCGGGATCGGAATGACCACGGCCTGCGTGTGCACATCATGTTTCGTCGCGATCGCCCTCGTCTTCCGCGGAGAAATGACCCCCGTGATCGCCACAGCCTTCATCACTGGCCTAACAGTCGAAGCCCTCGGAATAGTAGCGATCATCGCCAAGTACCTTTACTCTCGCGACTAGTCCACCCGGAATCGAGGCGCGCGCCCCGCCCCAACAGCCGCCGATAGGCGGCCACACACCACGCAGGAACTCCCAGCTCGGACGCGATCCACCCCACATCGCACCCACACAGCCGCTCCGCCACCACGTACTCCGCCGGCGAAATCAACAGCCGGGCCACGCCCTCATTGATCCGCGCCTCCACCACCGCCGACTGATGCCCATCATCGGCCCGGTCCACATGGGCCGCCTCGTGCGCCAACGTCGCCACACGCTGCCCTGCCGTCAGCCCGCGCCGTAACACTACGGTGCCGCGCCCCAAATAGTAGCGGCCCCAGTCTGTGCCCGTGTCTCCCTCGACCACGTGAACGCCGCGCGCAGCAAACCAATCCAAAAGACCACTTTCCGACCTGAGCGTGAGCATGCCCAGAACGCTACAAGCTACCTCCGACATCACAAGGAGGGCGCGAAACGCTACCCCATCACTCCCGGTGCAGCGCTATCAATCCTCGTCATCCGGGGGTGCCTGCGACTCCTCACCGAGATCCTCACGCCACCCCGTCTCCTCATCCGGCCCATACCCCGGATCATGAGCAGCAAAACGATCACCCTCAAACACGGAATGATCCGAAAACAACCGCGCCACAGAATCGGGCAAATCGCTTTCCATTCCCCTGGGAATGAGCACGCCAACGCCTCTACCAAGCCCCCTCTTACCGAAACGGTATAGAGCTTCCTTGAACTCGTCACGAGCCCGGTATGCCGCTCCTATCAAGTCTGCACGGTCGGCGTTTTCGAGAACACTCTCATTGACCGAAACCTGGATGCCAACATGGACACTCTCAGGGCTTACGGTAATGCTCACGTCTTCGGCCGAGAACGTCACCGCATCGTCATGTTGACCAGCGCCAACTCCTGGAAGCTGCACATCACCCCCTTCAAGGAGCTCTCGCGCAGTCCCCGGCGGCCAGCGCAGCTCTCGATCGATTGCCCCAAGAGTCCTACTGGAATAGGAGCTTCTCCGGCCGTTCTCAATATCGCCAACAAGTCGGGCCGAGACTCCGATAGCGTTAGCGAGCTCCTTTGACGTAGCGAACTGAAGGCGGAGCCGCTCTTGCTTGACTGCTTCGCCAAGCGCCTTTGCTCCATTCGTATTGATGCCCATGCTTTCACATTACGGGAACATTTTGGAACATTCCAGCCGCGCGAGATGGGCACTTATGCCCGGCTTTACGTCGATTTTCGAACCCACAAACAAACCATTCAGTTCCTGTTTTCGGAAGATAAGTTGCATCAACTATCCAGTTCATTCCATACTGTTCCTATGAACAGGAAACTAAAGGAACAAGTACGGATTGGGGCAACGCTGCGTCTGATCCGCGAACTTCGCGGCGTTAGAGCAAACGACGCAGCCACCGCCCTAGGAATCTCTCGTTCTTATCTTGCGAATATCGAGGCCGGGCGCAAGAGACTTCCCCCTCACGTGCTCGTGCGAGCATGCGCGTTCTTCGACATCCCCCAAATTGCCGTGGTGAACCCGGACTACGCAATCAAAGCGAAGGCTGAGGCCTTGGGGAGGGAAGTGGCATGAACGAAATAGTTCACTTCAATGGCGGCACCTCACCTTTCGACGCTATCCGCCAAACACGCGAGGATGGCGCCGAGTACTGGTCTGCCCGCGACCTCATGCCACTGCTCGGCTACGACCAGTGGCGCCGCTTCGCCGACGATACCGAGCGGGCCACGGCGACTGCAATGGCCCACGGGCAGGGCACTGTGGGGTTTGTGCCGGCGCCGGCAAAAACCCCCGAGGCAGGTGGTAGGCCGCGTCAGGACTTCCTTCTGTCGCGGTACGCGGCGTATCTCGTGGCGATGAACGGTGACCCGCGCAAGCCCGAGGTCGCCGCAGCCCAAACCTATTTCGCCGTACGCACCCGCGAGGCCGAGGTACGAGCGCCTATCCCTGATGTCTCGACGCCCGAGGGTGTTCTCGCTCTTGCCGAGCAGTTGACGGCAACCGCGCGGGAACTGGTCCGGGAGAAGAACCACCGCCTTGAGCTTGAGGCTGCGCGTGTGGCTGATGCGCCGAAGGTGTTGTTTGCTGATTCGGTGGCGGCGTCGGCGTCGTCGATCTTGGTTGGGGATTTGGCGAAGATCCTTAAGGGTAACGGGGTCGAGATCGGGGCGAACCGTCTGTTCGCGTGGATGCGTCAGCGCGGCTATCTGATCTCGCGGCGCGGGTCGGATTGGAATATGCCGACGCAGCGGGCGATGGAGCTTGGCTTGTTCGAGGTCAAGGAGACGGCGATCACGCATTCGGATGGGCATGTGACGGTGTCGAAGACTCCGAAGGTCACGGGTAAGGGTCAGCAGTATTTTGTTGACCGGTTCCTGGGGAAGGGGCGTGCGGCGTGAGCCAGCAGGGCCCGTCTGATGGGCCGACCGAGGGGTTTCAGATGGTCACGGTCAGGCGTGCGGCGCAGATGCTGTCTGTCTCGGAGACGACGGTGCGCAAGCTGATTGCTTCTGGCCGGTTGCGGGCGTCGAAGTTTGGGCGGGCGGTGCGTGTCAGTGTCGCGGATTTGCGTGAGTTGGCCGAGCAATCCGATTGGGCGTCTGTCTGACGCCTTGCGTGTAGCGTGTGCCGGCCGCCGGGATGAGTGGTCCAGGCGGCCGGGCGAAATCAATCCGAATTTCTAGTTGAAAGGGTATCACTCGTGAAGATTGTTGAGTTGCGGGCGGAGAACGTCAAGCGCTTGCGGGCCGTGGAGATTCGTCCGGATGGGACGCTCCAGGTCGTGGGTGGGCGTAACGCTCAAGGTAAGAGCTCGGTGCTGGATGCCATATGGCTGGCGCTTGGCGGTGGTAAGGCGGCTCGGGAGACGAGCATGCCGATCCGTGAAGGCGAGAAGCGGGCGAGCGTCCGCTTGGACTTGGGTGATCTGGTCGTGACGCGTACGTGGTCGTCGGCCGGGTCGAAGCTGCGGGTGGAGGCGCCGGATGGCGCGGCCTATCCGTCGCCACAGGCGATGTTGGATGGCCTGGTTGGGCGCTTGTCATTCGATCCGTTGGCGTTTACGCGCTTGTCGGCAGGTGCGCAGCGTGAGGCGCTACTTGACCTGGTCGAGTTGGACGTCGACTTGGACGAGCTGGCAGCCCGCCGCGCTGGCTTGTATGAGGAGCGTGCCGAGGTTGGCCGGGCGGGCAAGGCCATTGGTGAGGTCGAGGTCGACGAGTCCCTGCCCGAGGTAGAGGAGTCGGTCTCGCAGATCGGCCAGCAGTTGGACGAGGCCATGGCCGCCAACTCGAAGCGCGGCAAGATCAAGGACGAACTCGAAAGGCTTGAAACCGAGCTTGACGACATCCTCACACAGATCGAAAACCTCACGATGGATCAAGACGAGATTCAGGCGGAGATCGAGTACGTCAAGACCAAGCTTGAACAGGCTGGCCCGCCTGTCGATGTCGAGGCGCTGCGCCGCCGTCTGCTCGATGTCGAGAGGGCGAACCAGGCGATTCGGGACAATAACCGGGCCCGCGCCATGGTGGCCGAGAAGAAGCGTCTGCGTGAGGAATACCAGGACCTGTCCGAGAAGATCCGAGCGATTGACGAGCAGAAGGCCGACGCCTTGGCTAAGGCCGCCTTCCCGGTCGAGGGCCTGGGTTTCGACGAGGATGGCGTGACCTACCAGGGGGTGCCGTTTGCTCAGGCCTCGTCGGCCGAGCAGATCCGGGTCTCGCTTGCTATGGCGATGGCTGCTAACCCGTCGCTGCGGGTCTTGCGCATCAAAGACGGGTCCCTGCTCGACAGCGACGCGATGGAGGCTATTCGTTCCCAGGTGGCCGACGGCGATTTCCAGCTGTGGGTCGAGCGTGTCGGCAATGCCGACGAGGGCGCGGTCATCATTGAGGACGGGCAGGTCGCGTCGTGACTGTTTTTGCCGCGTTCTTATCGCCCGAGTCCGACCATCCGCTTGCCGATCCTGCCGGCTGGGTCGAGCTGCATGCCGCTGACGCGGCCGGCGCGGGCCGGCTGGCCACGAAATGGCTCGGTGCCGCAGTAACGGCCATCGTCCCGCTCGACGAGCTCGACCAGTCGGCCTACCCTGCCGGGCGCCTGGCCTCGGCAGCCGAGCACTGCATCATCTGGCGGCGTGCCCGCCTGCACGGAAAGGCCGCGTGACGTGTACTTCACAGCCCACAGGGCCCGCAAAAGCGGGCAGATCCGCCTCCAGGCTGGGGCCGATACCTTCGACTTGACCGACTGGCAGGCCGGGATACTGGCCTCCACCCTGCTCCACGCGATCGCCGGCCACTGGGACGCCGAACCCGTAGGCGGGTCCCCGCTCTCGTGCTGCGATGAAGTCGGGTCCGACGTGTCCCTCACGGTCGGCCGGTGCGACGTCGAACTCGACCACTGCCAGGCCCTGAGCCTGGCCGACGCGATCGTCGACGCTGCCACCACTGAACCCGACATCGACGACGGCGAGGACGACGACGCTGCCTACCGTCGGGCCGTCGACCGGGAACTGCTCGACTGGGACGAGCCGTGAAAGTCGTCGCCGCCACCCTGTCAATGATCTTCGACGTCGACGCGCCCGACATGCTCCTTACCGAGCTCTACCAGGAAGCCGAGGAACGCCTGGCAGCCGAAGCCGACCGGCTCGGATACCTCCGCCTCGGTCGGCCACGAGCCAGGCGCCATACCCGGCCCCGCAAGATCCGGTGCGACCTGCGCGTTGCCGCGCCGGACGAACCAGCCAACCCCATTCTTGAAGGAGGAGACCAGTGGCAGCAACAGACCAAATAGTTGCCATTGACGAGCCGTGCGTCATCTACGACCTGCCCGAGCTCGACTACCACGCCGACCCTGTCGCGGCCGGCAGCCTGTCCTCGACCGAGGCCAAGCTCATCCTTGACTGCCCTGCCGTTCTCAAGTGGCGGCGCGCCCACGGCGAACCACCCAAAGATTCCTACGATTTCGGGCACGTCGTCCACGGCCTCGTGCTCGGTGCCGGTATGCCGGTCGAGGTCATCCCCGAGGAGATCCTGTCCACGACCGGGGCCGCCACGACCAAGGAAGCTAAAGACTTCAAAGCAGCCGCGCGGGCCGAGGGCAAGATCCCGATCAAACAAGACGAGTACGACCGGGCGGTCGCCTGCGCTGCCGCAGCCACCAACGCCCCGGGCCTCAGCAAGATCTTCGCCAACGGCCGGCCGGAAGTCTCGGTCTTCGCGCCCGACCCGGACACGGGCGTGTGGATGCGCGGCAGGATCGACTGGGTCACAACCATCGTCGGGAAAACCATCCTCGTCGATGTCAAGACTACGCCGTCGGCCAACCCGGCCGAGTTCTCCCGCCAGGCCGCCCGCTACGACTACGCACTACAGCGCGAGTGGTACCGGGCCATCTGGGCCGCAACCCACGATGGTACCCTGCCCGACTTCGTGCACATCGTCGTCTCCAAGACCGAGCCCTACCTGGCCTGCATCGTCGATATGGACGAATCCTACGCCGCCGTCGGCCAGGCGAAGATGCGCCGCGCCCTGGCCGTCTACGCAGAATGCCAAGCCACCGGACAATGGCCCGGCTACAACACGCGCGTCCACACGATCAGCCCGCCCGCCTACTACACCGCCTACGAGGAGGACTGACGTGGCGCTGAAAACCCGACGCCCCACCGGGCGCTCTCCCTGGCCGTTCCTCCTCATCGCCGGCGGCGAGAAATGCGGCAAGTCCTACGCATGCGCCGAATTCTCGGCCTCGCCCCTGACCGGCCGGACCCTGTGGATCGAGGTCGGCGAATCCAGCGCCGACCAGTACGGCGCCCTACCCGGCGCCGACTACGAGATCGTGGACCACGACGGGACCTTCCCCTCGATCCTCCAGGCCGCCATCGACGCCACGAGCGAGCCGGCCACCGGGCGGCCCAACGCGATCATCGTTGACTCGGCCACCAACCTGTGGGACCTGCTGTGCGACGAACAGCAGGCCGTCGCAGCCCGACGCGGCAAAACGTCACCGACCATGGACCAGTGGAACACGGCCAAACGTCAATGGCGCCAGTTCGTCGACGTCCTGCGCCGCCACGCCGGCCCCGTCATCGTCACCGCCAGATTCGAGCAAGTGACCGTCGTCGACGGCGGCCGCCCAACCGGTGAAAAGCAATGGAAGATCCGGGCCGAGAAAAACCTGCCCTTCGACGTTGACGGCATCGTCGAGATCCCGCACCCGCGCCAATACTACTTGTCCGGGATGCGCTCCCTGCACCTCCAGGTCCCACCCGGAGAGCACATGCTCCTAGACGTCAACTTCACCATCGACGGCCTCCTGCGACAGCTCGACGTAGACGGGACCGACCGCGCCTACACCCCGGCCCGAGAAGACCCCGACCGGTTCACCACCGGCGACATGGGCAGACTCGACGCCCTCCTGCGACAGGAGGGCGACCAGTGACCACAGCAACCACCACCTGGGCGCAGAACGCCTCGTGCGCCCAGGCCGACCCGGACATGTTCTTCCCCGTGGATCTCAACCAGCACACCTACGCCCCGGCCCTCGCCGTCTGCGCCTCCTGCCCCGTCATCGCCGAATGCCGCGCCTACGCCGACGCGTTCGAAGGCAAGACGAGGCCCCAGTCGTTGTATGGCGTGTGGGGCGGCGAAACTCCAAACGGCCGGTACACGCGGCGCAGAAAGGAATCAGCATGACAGACAGTAGCTTCTTCCCCACAGACAGGAACTTCTTCCCCGTCCGCCTCACGGACTTTGCCGCCATGGAGAGCCCCTACTGCCGGCTCATTGTTGGCGGGCAGAGCAATCGGCTCGTCATCGAGCTCGTGCCCGACGCCGACGGCGAGCCCGTGCCCCGCACTAAGATCAACGGCGGGCAGTACACCATCACGTGGGACGCGCTCGACCAGCTCGCCGAAATCTACGGGCTCGGCGAGCCCGACGTCGACGCGGGATACGACCTGGAAACGTTCATCGACGCCATCGAGAGGGAGGCGGACAACTACGCGGTCAGCGCATTCGCGCACTGCTCCTCAATGGAGATCTTCGCCATCTCCATGGACTACATGTGTCCCTCGCCAAGAGACGTCGTTAACGCCATCGCTAGCGCCATCCCTGACGACGTCTATGTTTGGAACGAGTACCGGGGCGGCACCGAATGGTCAATCCTCCTCTGCGAGGACCCGTGCAAGCCCATCACTCGGGCCCAGCTCGTCACGATGATGTACAACTACCATGAACAATTCCGCACCTGCTTTGGCGTGCTCGACACTACGACCGGCGTATTCTTCAGTCGGGGCCCACACACACGAGGTTCCCTTTCGGCATACACCATCAACTCCGGCTGGGAATTCGTCAAGACCATACCCGACACCGGCGACATCGTTCCCCTTAAACCCGCAGTGTTCGGCAACGGCAGCAACGAGAAACGCAGGATCTCACAAGCGTACAAGCAGTCGGCAACACCCAACGAATTCCTGCGTAACGTCGCTCGTCTAGCTCAGCGTTACGAGAGTATGCGCTCAAGGGACGTCATTGAGGATGCCTACATCCTATACCTGCATTCTTTGGACGAGAGGCTGTAGGACCATGGCCCGCAGCCGCAGGAGCGCACGCGACGCCGGCACTCGGTTCGAGCGGCTCGTGGCCGACTATCTCGCCGCCGCGCTCGACGACGACAGAATCGACCGGCGCGCCAAGACTGGCGCCAAGGACAGGGGCGACATCGCCGGCCTGCGCCACATGGGCGGCCGCATCGTCGCCGAATGCAAAAACACGGCACGCCTGGAGCTCTCGGCCTGGCTGGCCGAAGCCGAGACCGAGCGAGGCAACGACGACGCTTTGGCCGGCATCGTCATCCACAAACGCCACGGAAAAGCCGCCGCGGGCGACCAACTCGTCACCATGACCCTGGCCGACCTAGCCGCCATCCTCACCGGAATACGAAAGGACAACCAATGACACACCCGGAAAGCATCTACGTCAACAAAGAGACAGGCGAAATCACGGGCACAGACAGCGGCGTCGAGTTCGCCACCGTCCTGCTCAACATCGCTGACGGCGCCTCGCACCAAGAGCTCTCCGATAACCTCCGCGAGCTCGTCGAGGCCGTCCAAGACACCGGCAAGTCCGGCACCCTGACCTACACCCTCAAGGTCGCCGCAGCAGACGAAAAGGGCGAAGTCATCATCGTCAAAGACATGATCAAGCTCAAGAAACCTGAATACGAACGCGGTACGCACACCTTCTTCGCCGACAAGTCCGGCAACCTCACCCAAGACCCGCCCAACCAGACCAGCCTCTTCGAAAGGCTCACCGAAGCGTAAACCACACACCGGCCAGCGGGCAGGGACGGAAAGGCCGAAAGCCCGAGCTGTCCCTGCCCGCACCCGACAGAAAGACCACGCGCATGACAATCCCCGTCCACATCGGCGAACCCACCACCTGCAACCACTGTAACAAGATGATACCTCCAGGCCTCCCAGTCTGGAGAATTTCACCACAAACCTACCTCTGCCACACCTGCCATACCGAACGGAAGACCACGCGATGACCTGGTTCAAAGTTGACGATAAGTTCTGGTCCCACCCAAAGATCCTGACCTGCTCCCTGGAAGCCCGCGGCCTATGGATCACCGCCGGCTCCTACTGCTCAGAGCACGAGACGGACGGGTTCGTCCCTGCCCAGGCCATAGCCCTCTTCGGATTCCTCACGCAAAGCCCGCGTGACGTCACACCACATGTCACACAGGACGTCACACAGAACGCCGCTCACAGCGTTCGCGGTCTCGACCCCGCAGTCGACGAGCTCGTGCGCGCCGGATTGTGGGTCGAAATCGACGGCGGATACCTCTTCAACGACTGGTCCGACTACCAGCCGACAGCGAAGGAGATAGCCGAGAAAAGGGCGTCAGCTCGCCAAAGAAAGGCGAAAGAGCGAGCGAAGAAAGCACGCGAATCCTCCGCCAAACGGCCGCAAAATGTCACGCGTGACGTCACACCACATGTCACACGTGACAACCCGGAGCATGTCACACCCCTCCCGACCCGACCTATATATACATCTAGAGAAGTCACTAACGTTCCTTCTCTAGATGGGGGTGTGGGGGAAGGGAACAACGCCACCGCCAGCCCCGAACCCGCCAAGCCCGACGGCGCTGACGCGCCCGCCGCCACGGCGGCGCACCAAGCACCCAAAGCCAAGCCAGCCAAACGCGCAACCCCACTGCCCGACGATTGGACCCCCAACCCCACCCACGCCCACATCGCCGCCGAAAACGGCGCCAACGTCGCCCTCGAAGCCGCCAAATACCGGGATTGGCTCACCGCCACCGGCCGCACCTACCGCGACCACGACGCCGCCTTCCGCAACTGGCTCCGCCGCGCCACACCCACACCCAGCCCTGCACCCACCACCACCGCGCCACACGACGAGCTCGCCGCAGCACGCAAAGCCCGCCGCCAACGCAACGAACCCAAACCCGACGCCGTCCCACCAACCCGCGAATTCCTCGACCTGAAAGCCAAACTCACACACCGCGAAGGAGTCTCATGAGCGCCACCACCACCGTCCAAGGCCGCCTCGGCCACAACCCCGAAATCCGCTACACGCCAAGCGGAAGCCCCGTCATCGAGGCCTCCCTATGCGCCACACCCCGCAAGCGCGACCGGCAAACCGGCAAATGGTCCGACGACGGAGCACCCCTATGGATCCGAGCCACCTTCTGGGACGAAACCGCCGAATGGCTCGCCGAAACCGCCCGACAAGGCGACCAAATCGCCGCCACCGGAAACCTCGCCCTCGAAGCCTTCACCCGCACCGACGGCACCCCAGGAACAGCCCTCCTCCTCCGACACGCCCGCCTCCTCGGCATCATCCCCCGCCGCTCAAACACCCCCCAGGCTCCACAGAATCGATTCTCAGAGCCAAACAGGCCACAGCCTAGCCCCCGCTATCCAAGCGGCACGAACGGCCCTCAAAACGGCTCCTGGAGCTTCGGGCAAGCAGCAACCGACCAGCCACCCTTCTAACCACCAAGGACACCCATGAACACACCCGCACAAACCCGCCAAAAACTCCACGAAATCCACCACATGACCCGCCACCTACCCGACGCAATCGCCACCATCCTCGGAATCCACGCCAACCCCACCACCACAACAAGCCACATCCAACCCGACCCCATCGGAACCATCCTCACCCAAGCCCACACCACCACCGCCACACTCGACCCACTCGACCAACTCGCCACCGAATGGGCCACCACAAAAAGCGAACAAATATGCGAACCAGTCGCACTATACCTCGCCGCACGTACCGACTGGGCCGCCACCCACTGGCCCGGCTGGGACACAGCCCAACACACCATCAACACCGTCCACCGGCGCCTCGCCCACATCACCGGCTACGCCCCCGAACGCTCCAACCGCCACTGCCCCTACTGCCACGAACCCCTCACACGCACCCCCGACACCCACGGACTACCAGACATCTGGAGCTGCGCCACCTGCGACCGCGCCTGGCACATCACCGACACCCACGACACCCTCGCCGACACCCAACGCGCACTCCTCGCCCAAACCAACGTCCACGTCAGCCGAGACCAAGCCGCCACCATCCTCGGAATCAACCGGTCCACCCTGCGCACCTGGATCAGACGCGGCCACCTCACCGAAACCAGCGACGGCATCAGCCTCGCCGACGCAAGGAACCTCGCCGCGCGCCATTAAGCCGCTGTATGCTGGCAGCGGCTCCCTTGGGCTGGACCAGACCTTTCACGTATCCCGTATTGCTGAGGTTCTGAGTCAGTGAAGGGAGGTGAGATCGATGGGTGAACGCGATCGCTCGTCGGGCAAGGAAAAAGCCCGGATACTGCGCTCTGTGCTTCGGATCGCGCAGATCCAGGCCTTTGCCCTTGCTATCGTCGCTCTCGCACTGCTAACCGCAGTGCTTAAGTGACGACTCACGGTTAGGCACACGGTTTCAGGCCATGTGCCTAACCCCCATTATGCCAGCACCACCACCACAGCGAAAGACAACCGCAGGCCTCACGCGCTATCGGGAGGCGTGACGATCGGGGTGCCGGGCACCTCGCACGCGGCTCGGTAGGCAACCGCCCGCCACCAGCGGGCCGTCAAATCCTCGAACCCCGGCCGCGCCGCATGCAGCTGCTCATCGCTCCTGTACACGACGATAGCCGCCTCAGGGTCGCGCGAGTCCAGAAGCGCCTGCACGACGTGCTCAACACACTCGGCCGTGTAGGCCTCAAGGGCTTCGACCTCGCTGCGCACCCGGTACGGGATCGGGTCACGGCCCGCCTCCCACGCCCGCACGGTGCGGGCATTGACCCGCAGCAGACGAGCCAGCGCCTCACTGGTCAGCCCGAGCGCTTCGCGCACCGTCTGCAACTCCACACCCGGCATACGATCACCAGCATCACGATCACGAGCCGCGTCGCCTGTCTGGCCACTCATAGGCCGCTCCTTTCTGGTAGGGCAAGGCCCCGTACGGCCCGTACTTGGCGTCGAGGTAGGCCTCAAGATGATCCCATCCCTCGTTGTATGCTGCGGCGTCCTTTGCCGTGTACTCGTAGTTTGCCCAGTCCATGTTCTCTTGGGCCTGGCGCCACGTCATCTTCGTGGACCACACGCCGAGGCAGTAGCCGTCCTTGTCGTAGTGGGCGTACCAGCCACGGTAAAGCTCGTTGTTGTAGTGGCGGGTGATCCGGCGGGCGGCGGTAGTAATCTCGCTAGTCATCTCGGGCCTCCTTCAGACTCCGGGCTGTGGGGCCTATCCCCTCAACCTCGCACCTCTAGTATACCCCCTATTTTAGGCTGTATACAAGTGTAGGGAAAGTGGCCCACACCACAACCAAGCCTGGATCGTTCTCGGCATTAACACCCACAACTTGACACCCGGCAAACGCCCTGCAACGCTTGACCTGAATAACTATGCCCATTCCACCCCAGCAGGCATAACCACCCCGGCAACGACGCCCCCAACAGCCCCACCCACAACCCACCCGGGGCCACACTCCCAGACACCCACCCCCACACGACACACCCCAACCCACCCCTCACACACCCCGCCCCTGACACGTCCCACGGGCCACCCCCTGCACAACCCGGCCCCGACCAAACCACCCAAGCCCACACACCACAGCAGCCAGACACGATCATCATGGCAACCTCACGCACCGGAACCACAAGCCACCGCCACTGGCGAACGCACATCCTCACACGCGACCGCAACGCAGGGATCACACACTGCCCAATCTGCGCAGTCCAACTCGACTACGACCACACAAGGCAACCAAACTCGGCAGAACCAGACCACGTCACGCCATGGGCACGAGGCGGAACCAACACGGCCGACAACGGCCGGACAATATGCCGACACTGCAACCAGTCACGAGGCGACGGAACACACAGGAAAGCCCGCAAAAACACGCCGAAAACAACCACCAACCTCATCGAATGGTAGACCGACACGACACGCAAACACGCGCAACCACCACACCACACGCCACCACCACACAACAGACGAGCCGACCACACACCACGGCACACCACCCGAGCCACCAACCCGGCCACCAACAGGCGATGGCGGCCACCAGGGGCACCACCCCCTCCCCTAACGCGGCCTCGCCCCCCGAAGGCATAGCGCAATATCTCCCCGCAAGGAATTACTGAAGGAGGTGCCGTTGATGTCTGGTCTGAAAGCTGTCGCCAGTGACGGACAGAAACCGAAGCGGCGTTCGAAGCAGGGGCAGAAGTCGGTGGCCGTGGCGGCGAAGTCGGGTGATCAGAAGGAACTTCTGCTGGCTCTTCAGGATCGGATCGCGGTTGCCGTGCAGGATCCGGCTACGTCGCCTCGCGACCTTGCTCCGTTGTCTCGTCGGTTGATGGAGATCGCGAAAGAGTTGGAGGCGATCAAGGAGCAGGAAAGGGAGGATGGCAGCATTGTCGTCGACGTCGAGGACGAGCCGTTCGACCCTTCGTCTGTCTAGTCTTGCCCGTCACGTGTGCGTGCCGGAGGGGATCGTGGCGACCGGGTGGGGCCCGGTGCGCCGGCAGTGCGCCAAGCTCGGCGTCGAGTTCGACCAGTGGCAGCATGACCTCGGGGCGCTCGCGTTGGCTAAGCGTGCTTCTGGGGCGTATGCGTGTGGCGTGGGTGGAGCGGCGATGTCGATTCCCCGCCAGACGGGCAAGACGTACACGGTCGGCTGGATGGTTTTCGCTCTGTCGATTCTGTTTCCGGGGCTGACGGTCATTTGGACGGCTCACCGTACGCGAACGGCCTCGGAGACGTTCACGTCGATGAAGTCGATGGCGTCCCGGCCGAAGGTCGCTCCACTTGTGCAGGCCGTCCGCTCGGTCAATGGTGAGCAGGCGGTCATGTTCAAGAACGGGTCGCGAATCTTGTTTGGGGCGCGCGAATCGGGTTTCGGCCGCGGGTTCGCGCGGGTGGACGTGCTCGTGCTGGATGAGGCGCAGATCCTCACGGAGAACGCGATGTCGGACATGGTTCCGGCGACGAATGCGGCTGCCAATGGGCTTGTTCTGCTTATGGGTACTCCTCCTCGGCCGAAGGATCCGGGCGAGGTGTTTGCCAACCGGAGAGCTGACGGCCTGGCTGGGGATGCGGACACGCTCTACGTCGAGTTCTCGGCCGACCGTGAGGCCACGGCTGATGATTGGGGCCAACTGGCGGTCGCGAACCCGTCGTTTCCTCACCGGACGAGCAAGACGGCGATCTTGCGGATGAAGAAGCTTCTCGGGTCGGACGATAATTTCCGGCGCGAGGCCATGGGCATTTGGGATGTGGATGGGTCCGCGTCGCGCGGGATTAGCGAGTTTGACTGGCTGGCGACGGCGGTTGATGAGGCTCCGGAGGGTGTGCGCTCGCTGGCGGTCGCGTTTTCCAAGGACGGTGACCGGCAGGCCGTGGCCGGCGCTGTCAAGTACGAGGCCGGCGTGCACGTTGAACTCGTTGGCGCTTATTCGGGGCCGACCGAGGCGGGCGTTGCGTCGTTGGCGGATTGGCTGGCCGCGCGGTGGCGCAGGACAGCGAGGATCGCGATTTGCGGCCGTGCAGCCTCGGCCTCACTGGAGGATGCGCTGCGCGAGCGCGGCGTGCCACGCAAGGTTATCCATGTCATGACGACCGGTGAGTATCTGGCGTCCTGCCAGCTACTGCTTGACGGCATCCGTGAGGGCGCGGTGACTCATCCGCGCGCCGATGCCGATGACGCCTTGGAAGAATCGGTTGCTTGCACAGATCGCAAGTGGCGCGGCCAGGATGGCGCGTGGGGCTGGCAGGCGACGACCGAGGCGGGAGACGAGACTCCGGTCGAAGCTGTCGGTGCCGCCTTGTGGGCTGCCCGCACGTCTAAGCGAGTGCCAGGAAGGAAAGGGGAGGTGCTGGTGTGACTGTTATTTCCAAGGAAACTCCCGCCCTGTTCCCGGTGCTCATGTCGGCGCCGGCACCGGCCGGGATGGACGACCACACTCAGGGTCTCCTTGACCGTCTGATCCGCACGTGGGCTCGCAAGTATCCGCGTAATGTCCTGCGCCAGACCTATTTGGACGCCAAGACGCTTGTGCGCAATTTGAACATCGCGATTTCTGACGAGATCGCCGCTGACTTGCAGATCGTCTCTGGCTGGCCGGAAAAGGCCGTCTATGCCCTGGCGAACATGTGCATGTGGGATGGGCCCGTGGCCCCGTCCGGGTCGGAAGACCCGTTCGAGTTGTCAGCCATCCTCGACGCGAACCGTTTCGACGTCGAGCTGTCGCAGATGATCGTCTCGTCGATGGCTAAGTCGGTCGCGTTCGTGTCGACGACCGTCGGCGACGTCGCTTCCGGGGAGCCGGCGGTGATGGTCATGCCGCATTCGGCCGAGTGGTCGGCGGCCCTGTGGGATCGGCGCCGTCGCGAGCTGGAGGCCGCGCTCGTCATCAACGATACGGATGACCTGGGCCGTCCGACGGCGTTAACGGTCCTAACGGCGTTCGAGGCGGTCTCGTGTGAGAACCGAGGGGCCGGCTGGTTCGTCTCTGACGTGCGCGCCCACGGGCTGCGGCGCGTGCCCGTCGAGGCCTTCCCGTTCCGCCCTTCGCTGGAGCGCCCGTTCGGCCGGGCGCGGATCTCGCGGCCTGTCATGACGATCACGGACCGTGCTATACGTGCCGCGCTGAGGGCCGAGCTGTCGGGCGAGCTGTTCACCATCCCGGGCCTTCTTCTCAACGGGGTTAACCGTGAGCAGTTCGAGGAGATCAAGAAGTCGTGGTCGTGGCGGGTCGGCTCTCTCAAAGGCTTGACGCGCGACGAGAACGATGAACTGGCAGCGATCACGCAGCTACCGCAGGCGTCCCAGCAGCCGCACGTCGATCAGATGCGCACGCTGGCCGCCGAGTTCTCGGGCGTGACCTCCCTGCCCCTGTCCTCGCTCGGCATCGTCCAGGACAACCCCGAGTCCGCCGACGCGATCTACGCTGCCAAAGAGGAAATCGTCATTGAGGCGCATAACGCGACCATGGTCTATGGTCACGGCCTGAACAGGATCTACCAGAACGTCGTGATGATGCGCGATGGTCTTGACGAGATGCCCGAGGAACTGGCCCGGATCTCCACTCGGTGGCGCAACCCGGCGATGCCGTCGATCGTTTCTCAGTCGGATGCCATGGTCAAGCAGATCTCGGCCATCCCCGACCTGGCCAAGACGGATGTGGCCTTGGAGGAGATGGGTTACACGCGCGAGCAGATCTTGCGGATTCGCTCGCAGATCCGCCGCTCCCAGGCTTCCGATGTCCTCGCCCGCCTGTACGCAGGCGACGACACGCCCGGCCAAGACGAGCCAGTGCGTGAGGCGGAACCGTGACGAGCAGGGCCGACGTCGAGCGCTACTCGCGCGTCGTGTCCACAGTCGCCGAGGCGGCCGTCGCCGAAGTGCACCGCATCTTCCGTGGCCTGGACCTGTCCGACCATCGGGGAGCCCGCGACGTGCTCGTCGAGGCTATCCCGCGCCTGACCGCGGCCTACGGGGACGTGTCAGCCACGAGCGCGGCCCAATGGTATGAGACCGTCAGGGACCGGGCTGTCGGCGGCAGGTACGAGGCACTCCTGGCCGACCTGGAAGATTACGTGGCCCGCGCTGCCGGCGACGTCCGCTACGCTGCCGGCCGACTGTTCACGGGCGAGATCGAGCAGGCCCAGACGCTCATCTCGTCTTCCGTGGACAAGCACGTCAAGAACGCCGGCAGGTCGACGATTGCGCTCAACATCGCCGCCGATAGCAAGGGCCCCCGTTGGGCAAGAGTGCCTCGTGGACCGGTCACGTGCGCGTGGTGCCTGATGCTTGCCTCGCGCGGCTGGGTCTACCACACGCAGGCCACGGCCGGCAGCGTCGGACATGAGTATCACGCTCACTGCGACTGTCAGATCGTGCCCGAGTGGGGCAAGGTCAAGGCGCACATCGCCGGGTACGACCCGAAGGCCTTGTACGGCAAGTACTCGCAGGCACGTGCCGAGGTCGTCGCTCAGGGGCTCACCCCGGACGCCGAGACAATCGCCGCGCAGATCCGCAGGTTGTTCCCTAACTCTGTCACCGACGGCGTACTCACCCGCCCGTGATGTCTCCAGCGGCCCCTGCCGCCGGAACCACCCAACCATCCCGGCCCGTAGCGCGAGGCTACCGGGCCCCGAGCCGCGCGAGGCGGCACCGCAACGAAAGGACACACACCATGGCCGACACGACGACCGCCCCTACCCAGGACGCCGCCGCCGCCTCTGCAACTCCCGAGACTGGCACGCCCGCCGATGGCGACCAGCTCGGCGAGGCAGGCAAGCGGGCTCTCGACCGTGAGCGCGAGGCTCACAAGGCCGCCGCCAAGCGCGCCGCAGCCGCCGAGGCCAAGCTCCGCGAGCTCGAAGACGCGGGTAAGACTGAGGCGCAGAAACAGGCCGAGGAACTCCAGCGCGCCAAGGCCGAGCTTGCCGAAGCCAAGGCACTGGCCTCGCGCCTGACTGTCGCGGCGGACACTGGCATCCCTGCCGGCATTCTTGCCGGGCCGGGCGACGACATGGACGCCTGGGTGAAGGCCCTGCTCGACTGGAAGGGCGAGGCAGCCGCCGTGCAGGACAATGCCGGCACGACCGCCGGCGAGCCCGTCCCGTCCCTCGGACACCAGCCGCAACCGGCCGGGAACGTGTCGATCGATGCGCAAATCGCCGCAGCAGAAAAGGCCGGTGACGCGACGCTGGCCAAGTCTCTCAAGGCGATGATGCTCGGGCGCATGCCCGCAGCCTCGAACTGACCACACCCAAAGCCCACGCTAGGAGGTATCCATGCCCGGAATCACCGGTATGGCAACCACGTATAACTCCCCGAACTATGTCGGGGAACTGTTCAACGCGTCCCCTGAAGACACTCCATTCCTGTCCGCGATTGGCGGGCTGACCGGTGGCGAGTCGACCGGCGCGATCATCACGACCTGGTCGGGATACGACCTGCGCGACGCGGACGATTCCCGCCAGCGCCTGGAAGGCGCCGAGGCCCCGCAGTCCGAAGAGCGCGCCCGATTCGCCGCCTCGAACGTCCTGGAGATCCACCAGGAAGCCTTTTCCGTGTCCTACACGCGTATGGGAACGAACCGGCAGGTCACCACGGACGGTGCCGCGCAGGTCCAGGCCGGCGACCCGTCGGTCATCGACGAGATCGCCTTCCAGGCCGACGCCCAGCTCAAGCAGATCGCGCGCGATGTCGAGAAGTCGTTCATCACCGGCACCTACCAGATGCCGGTCGACAACACGACGGCCCGCAAGACGCGCGGGCTCCTGGAAGCCATTACCACGAATGTGGCGACCACGACGTCGACCGCGGAGACCCTAGCGGCCGACGAGCTCCTCGACCTCATGCAGCAGGTGTGGGAGAACGGCGGCATCCAGGAGTCCGAGACCCGGACGATCATCGTCGGCGCCGCTCTCAAGCGCGCCCTGACCAGGATCTTCATCCGCGATGCCAAGTTTGAGGAGCGTTCCCGCAACGTCGGCGGCGTCAACCTTCAGACGATCGAGACCGATTTCGGCCGGGCCAACATCATGCTTGACCGGTACATGCCAGCCACCACCCTGGCGGTCGTCTCGCTTGAAGAGTGCGCGCCGCGCTTCCTCGAAGTCCCTGGCAAGGGGCATTTCTTTGCCGAGCCGCTGGCCAAGACTGGCGCGTCGGAAAAGTACCAGCTGTACGGCGAGATCGGCTTGAAGTACGGCAACGAGAAGAAGCACGGCAAGCTCACCGTCGCCTGACGCCGCGTCGGAACCAGGCGGGGCCTTCGTCGGATACGGCCGGCCCTGCCTGGCGCCGTCGAGAGAAAGGATGAATGACGTGAAGGTGTATTCGCGACGGCACCGTGACCTGCTCGTCACTAACCCGAGGGTGCGATTCGTCGACGGCGTGGCCGAGGTAAGCCGCGCTCAGGCCGAGCAGCTGCGTCCAATCGCCGACCGGCTCGGCCTGGAGCTGCCCGACAGTCCGCAGTCGGACGACGGCCAGGACGAAACGGCCCAGCCGGCCAAGAGGAAGGCCCGGCACGCCAAGTGAGAGGAGGGCCCCGTGTCTGACGCCCCGAAGCCGCCGTTCGCGACCGTCGCCGATGTCCAGGCCCGCTCTCGCGCCCTGTCAGATGCGGACAAGACAGCCGTCCAGGCCCTGATCGACGACGCTTCAGACGTGGTCATGACCGCCTGCCCTCACTGGGATCAGGCCTCGCCGGCAACGCTCCGGCGTGTCGTGTGCGCCATGGTCAAGCGCGCCCTGCCGTCCGGGGCCCCGGATGGGGCCGGCCAGTACACGGAGACGACCGGCCCGTTCTCTGCCTCGATCACCTTCCGGAACCCGTCCGGCGACCTGTACCTGACACGCCTGGAGAAGCAGGCGCTCGGCTGCGGCCGGACCGGGGCCTTCGAGGTCGACCTGTTGGCAGAACGGTGGGCCGCGCGATGATGGACGCCTGGCTCACGCCCGTCGTGCGCGTGCGCACCCACCCGGCCGGGACTGACCAGTACGGCGAGGCCTTGCCTGGCGCGGTCGAGCGCACCGACATGCCCGCCGCACTGTTCAAGCCCGGCACCTCGACCGAACCAATCGGGACGTCAGGCCAGCCTGTCGTCACCGAGCCGACCGCCTACTGGCGAGGTCAATGGCCCGACATCCGTGCCGGCGACCAGCTGGAAATCCACGGCACCACCTGGATGGTGGAAGGCCGGCCCGCCTACTGGCCCAAAGGCCTGGTCGTCACACTGAAAGGAGTTGAATAGTGGCCCGCGTACGACTCAACCACGGCGAGATCAAGAACTACCTGAAAAGCCCAGTCATTCAAGGCTGGGTTGCCGCCGAGGCCGAGCAGATCCGCGCCCGATGCGGCCCCGGGTTCACCGTCGTCATCCGCACCAACGGCAATCGTGTCCGCGCTTACGTCCGTCCCGACACGTACAAGGCCCGCCGTGACCAGGCCAGGTACCACGTCATCGAGCGAGCCGTCGGAAGGAGCATCTAGTGCGCGCTCCCGACGTGAAAAAACTGGTCCTTGACCACCTGGCCGAAACGCTGGGCGTGCCAGTGGCCAGCAAGCGGCTCGACGACGGGACAGCCGCCTATGTGCTCGTCCTGGCCACCGGCGGGGCGGGACGCGTCGACAAGATCGTCTGCCACGTCCAGCTCACGCTCGACTCGTACGGGCCGACCGCCGGAACCGCCTTCGACACGGCCAACCGCGTCGACGCGGCCATGTACGGCCTGCCCGCCTCGACCGTCCCGGTGGCGAGCGTGCGCGGCTCAACGCCGGCATATTCGCCCGACCCGGTCTCCGAGCAAGACCGGTATACGGCCACCTACCAGATCACAGCGAAAGCCACCTAGAAAGGAACGCGCCCATGCCACTGACCCCGCTCAACCCCGATAACGCCCTGATGTTCGGGGCCGACGACGACAGGCTCTACCTCGGCCCCTACGGTATCGACCTATCGTCGATCACAGGCGTCACCTCGGACATCCCCTCCGGACTGATCGACTGCGGGTGGATCTCCGACGACGGCCTCCAGGACGAGCTGTCGGACTCGGCCGAGAAGATCTACGGACACCAGGGCAAGAAGGTCGTCAAGTCGTTCATCTCCGAGTCCTCGACGAACCTGACCGCGACAGTCCTGGAGACCAAGTTGGACCTGCTGCTGTGGTACTGGGATGCCAAGGCCGAGAAGGCCCAGGAGACCGTCAACGGCGACCAGGTCGACATCGTCAAGATCACGATCCCGTCCGGCCGTAAGGCTGTCGACCTGTGCGGTGTGCGCGACCTGGTCGAGACCTCGACCGGCAAGATCATGCGCACTGTCTACCCGAAGCTCACGCTAGGCGAACGTGACGCCGTCGAGTACAAGGTCGGGTCCATCGCCGCCTACAAGCTCAACCTGGAACAGATCGGCGACGCGACCATGTTCTCGAACGTCCCGTCGCTCATCCCCGCCTGACGCCCGATGCCGCGTGTGGGGAGGAAACCGGTTCTCGCCTCCCCACACGCCCACCCCTCCCATCCCGAGAACCACTGAGCAGAAGGAGAACCGTATGGCTGCCACCACGAAGAAGAACCCGCCCGCCAAGGGCCCGTCCGCCGCGGAACTGGCCCGGCGCGAAGCACAGTCCGCCAAGGACAGGGGAGAGAACATCATCGATGTGACCGTTAGGGGCCTGCACGTGCGCATCCACGCCGACGACCTTGACGACTGGGACGCCATGTCCGCCCTGGACGACGGCAACCCCAAGCCCATGCTGGAACTCATTTTCCCTGACGATCAGGCTCGCGCGGCCGAGCTCGACAAGCTGCGCGACGAGAACGGCAAGCTGCGCGCCTCGACCATCGCCGAATGGATCGTCGAGTTCTTCACTGAGGTCGGCGCGGGAAACTGATTGGCCTCCCGGCGCGCCTGACCGGGCGCTGGGAGGAACTGGAAGCCGATTTCCAGCAGTATTACGGGCTCGACTTGTGCGGCGTGTTCACCGGCGACCTGTCGTTCCGCAGGTGCGCGCTCTTGGCCGACCAGCTACCCCTGGCATCAAGGTACCGCACGGCCCTCGGCGGCGACGGGAGCCTATCGGCCGAGGCCCACATCCTGCGCATCATCGAGGCAGATATACGAGCCCTGACTACCCGGTCAGCTAAGCCTTTTCCGCTACCCCGGGAAGGGTGGCTGGACGAGGCCCGCGCCAAGGCTGACCTGGAAGAACGCCGGGCCCGTAACTGGCTGGCCCGCCATCCCGAAGCCCGCCGGTAGCCCACACGCCCGTGCCGGCAGGCCCTAGCTTGTAGGAGGAGCCGTGGCAGCAGGAGCAAATGGACTCACTCTAGGCACCGCCTGGCTGCAAATATCACCGTCCTTCCGGAACATGGGTAAGGACGTCTCCCGCGCCATGGCCCATGTCGAGGGGTCAGCTGGCAAGGCCGGTGAGAGGGCCGGCTCCCGCCTGCGGCGCGGCATGATGACCCGCTTGGCCGGCCTCGGCGCGACCATCGCCGCGGTCGCCGGCTTCCGGACTTTGGCCTCGGAAGCCATCGCCGCATCGGACGCAACCGATAAGTTCAAGGCAACGCTCAAGTTCGCCGGGCTGGACAAGGGCATCATCGACAAGCTCGCCAAGTCCACCCGCAAGTACGCCGACCAGACCATCTACGATCTTAAAGATATCCAGACGATGACCGCCCAGCTGGGCGCCAACGGGGTCAAGGATTTCGACAAGATCGCGGTGGCCGCCGGCAACCTCAACGCCATCGCTGGCGGTAACAAGGAGACCTACCGGGCCCTTGGACTGGCTATCACCCAGATCAGCGGTGCCGGCAAGCTCATGACCCAGGACTGGAACCAGATCGTCAACGCGATCCCCGGCGCCTCCGGCAAACTCCAGGAAGCCATGCGCAAGAACGGGGCGTTCACCGGCGATTTCCGCGAGGCCATGGCCAAGGGTCAGATCACCGCCGAGGAATTCAACCAGGCCCTGCTTGAGCTGGGCATGGATGACACCGCCAAGAAGGCCGCGACGTCCACATCGACGATCGAAGGATCGTGGGAGAACCTCAAAGCTGCCATGGTCGGCGGCATGGCCGACATCCTGACGAAAATCAAGCCTGCCCTGACGGGGTTCATGAACTGGGTGACGAACAAGTCGGATACGTTCTTCTCCGCGTTCACCTCCGGCTTTTCCACGGTCGTTGACGTCCTGGGCGCCGCTTTCCGATTCGTGGCCGCCAACCGGGACTGGCTCGTGCCCCTTGCTGTGGGCCTCGTCGCCGGCGCCCAAGCCTTCAAACTCGCCACCGCTGCTGCCGCCCTGTTCAACGTGGTCATGGCCGCCAACCCGATTGTCCTTGTCGTCGCCGCGATCGCCGCGCTCGCCGCCGGCCTCGTCTACTTCTTCACCAAGACGGAGACGGGCCGTGCCTTGTGGAAGTCGTTCACGGACTTCCTTCACTCGGCATGGGAAGGCCTCAAATCCGCGTGGGACGCGACCTGGCGGGCCGTGCAGGCCGTTTGGCAGCAGGTCATCTCCCCTGTCGTTTCCGCCATCGTCTCCGCCTTCCAGACCGCGTGGCCCGTCCTATCGTCGGTCTTCTCCTCGATCGCGTCCACCATTAGCGGGGTCGTGGCCGGGGCGTTCGACGTCCTCAAAACGATCGTCACGACCGCGTGGAATGTCATCAAGACAGTAGTCACGACCGCGTGGGGCATCATCTCCCCTGTCTTCAACGCGATCGTCACAGTCGTCAAGGGCCCGCTCTCCCTGTCGTTCGAGGCGCTGAAACTCGGCGTGTCCCTGGCGTGGAACGTCATCAAGGCGGCGGCAACCGTTGCCTGGGCCATCCTGTCGACGATCTTCACGACGATGGCCAACATCATCCGCACCGTGGTTGTCACGGCCTGGGAGTTCCTGCGCGGCATCATCTCGACCGCGTGGGACGTCATCAAGACGGCCGCGACGACCGCGTGGGGAATCCTCTCGTCGGTGTTCTCCTCGATCGTTAACGTCATCGGCGGCGTCGTGACCGGAGCGTTCAACACGTTGAAGACCGTGGTCACGACCGTGTGGAACGCTATCAAGACAACGATCACCACCATCTGGAACGCGATCGTCTCCGTCCTGTCGACCGTGGCGAGCAAGGTCCACGACCTGTTCGTCAAACCGTTCCAGAATGCGGCCGATAGCATCAGCAAAGCGTGGTCCAAGATCAAGGAGTGGATGGCCACGCCCGTCAATTGGGTGATCGAGCATGTCATCAATAACGGCGTGATTGCGTTCATCAACTCGATTCTTGGCGCGCTCGGCCTCAACAAGTCCAAGATCGGCAAGGTCGGGAAGATCAAAGGCTACGCCCGCGGCGGTCGTGCCGGCAGGGGCTGGGCGATCGTCGGTGAAGAGGGCCCCGAGCTCGTCAACTTCACCAACCCTGGGCGCGTCTACACGGCCGCTCAGACAGCTGAAGCGATCACCATGGCCGGCCGGGACATCCACCCCACCCTCATACCCGACCGGCAGTACACGCCAAGCGAGGCAATGCTCGCCGCCAAGGCAGTCACCACTCAGGACCCGAAACTGCTCCAGGCAGCCCTCGGTAACAGCCCGTCCCAGGCGCTCCTACCGATCGGCGGTTTCCTCGGATCGTTCGGCAAATGGGTCTCCGACACGTGGGATGGCGTGACCGAGTTCGTCGCCGACATCGGCGGCAAGGCCATCAAGTTCGTTCGTGGCCGGCTGGCTGACGCTGCCCGCGCCGTCATCAACCCGCTCCAGGGCCTGGTTAGGAAGCATGTCTCCGGCTTCTGGCAGGACCTGTTCGTCGGGGCCGGCGACAAGCTCATTGATTTCATCGCCGGTGTCGACAAGGACACCAAGGAAATCAAGATCGCCGACTTCTACGCGGACGCGGCCGGCATGCTCAACTCGCAGCAGGGCACGCTTCTCATGCGCCCTCTCAGCGGCGGCGTGTCCCGGCCCCTGGCCGGCGGGCGCCTGACCTCCCCGTTCGGCGTCGGCCGGTACGGTGGCATGCACTCCGGCATCGACCTCGCCGCACCGACCGGCACGCCAGTGTACGCCTACCGTGACGGCATCGTCACCCGGGCCGGGTGGAACTCCCTGGCCGGCAGGTCCGGCATCGGCATCGTCCTGGCCCACGCCGGCGGCATGGGCTCCTACTACGGGCACCTGTCAGCCGCGCTCGTCGCTGCCGGCGCACAGGTGAAGGCCGGACAGCAGATCGGCCGCGTCGGCAGCACCGGACGGTCGACCGGGCCCCACCTGCACTGGGAGATCAGCCTCGGCGGCAACCCCCAGCGGGTCGTCAACCCTATGCCATACCTCAAATACGACTCGGGCGGTTGGCTGCGGCCCGGGGTCAACGTAGTCACCAACCAGACCCGCAGGCCCGAGCCCGTATTCACTGCGGCCCAGTGGGACACCATGGCCACCCTGGCCTCCGCCGGTGCCTCGAACAGCCTGGCCGGCACACGCCTGCACCTCGTCCTCGAAGACGGGCGCGAGCTGCGCGGCTACGTCCGCGAGCAGGCCGACCAGGCCCTGGCGACCTCGGCCCGCGACCTGGCAGGAAGGCGCAGATGAAACTCGATCATGAAACCGTTGACGGGGCCGGACCGCAGGTCGTTGTCACGGTCGAATCGGACCAGCCGCGCGAGCTCGTCGTGTGGCGGACCTCCCCGGCAGGCACCGTCAAGGTCCGGGGCGGACGCGTCCACGTCGACGGCACGGCCATCGTTCGCGACTACGAGTGCCCCCTGGGAGTCGAGCTGACCTACTGGGCGGCTGACTCCCAGGGCTCGCAGGCCGACGGCCCGCAGCGCATCACGGTTGACTCGCCGACCGCGTGGATCCACGATGCGGACTCTCCGGGCGATGCCGTGGCCGCCTCCGGCGACCTGGTACCCGGGACCCTGCTCGTTGAGCACGGGACCCTGGCCTCCGTGTCCCGCCCGGCCGGCGGCACGTCCGTGCGCGTGCTCGGTTCGCGCCTACCCGTCCGGCTCGGTGGAGGCCGGCAGGCTCCCACCGACGTCGAGCTGCGTCTAATCGCGCCCACCCGGACCGAGCGTGACCGGCTCGCCGCGCTCATCGACTCTGGCGCCCTACTGTGCGTGCGCGGTATGCGCGACGAGGACTGGGAGCTGCCCGAGGTCTGCTGGCTGGCGGCCGAGGCTGCGAGCTTGTCGACCGTGGCCCGCTACTCGGACTCCCCGGTCTGGCGGGCCGTCCTTTCCGGGGACCTCGTGCGCGGACCGACCCGATCGATCATCGTCGCCGCTTTCTCCTACGACGACATGGACGAGGTAGCCGACGGGCGCACCTACGACAGGGTCGACTTCGAGGCCGGCCTGAAAGCCATGACATACACAGACGTTGACCGCGATGGAAGGAGCATCTTCGCGTGAGGTACATGACCGAGGCGGCTACCTCGCTCCTAGCCGGCTCGCACGCCGGCGACCGGATGCGTGTGTCCATCTGGCGCGACGGCCAGCTCCTGGCCGACTCGGTCGACGTCGCCGAGTGGTCGGTCTCCGATGACGCCACACGCAAGGTCCGCGTCCAAGCCTCCGTGACCATCGTCGACGCCACCGGCGAGCTCGTCCCCCGATCCATGCACGGCGCCCTATCCGTGGCCGGAACGCGCCTGCAACTGACCTACGTCGACGGCGCAGGAGAAGAGACACCCTACGCGTGGCTGTCCGTGCAGAAAGTCGATCCGCCCGAGCAGTGGACGCTGCGGCGCCTGCCTGACGGGCAGGCCCAATGGGTGTTCGGCGGGGCGAGCATCAAAGTCGACGCCGACGACCTGACATCCGAAATCGAGGCGAACAAGCTCCTAGCTCCAACCTCGCCCTCGCAGACCGCGACCTACGAGTCGGAGATGCGGCGCCTGGCACATCCCATCGGCGTCCTCATCGCGCCAGGCGTCAACGCCAACCGGCGCGCCCCGGCCTCGGCCGTCTTCGAGAAAGAACGTCTGGACGCCATCTCTGACCTGGCCAATGCCTGCAACGCCGTCCTGCGCATGCGGCCCGAGGGCATCCTCGAAGCGGTCCCTGACCAGCACGGCGATCCCGTCTGGGACGTCTCCGGCGGAGACGACGGCGTCCTCGTCTCTGTCACCTCGGCGCAAGACAAATCCCAGATCTACAACTGCGTCGTGGCCACCTCCTCGGCCGGCGGTAACGAAGAGTACGTCGGACGGGCCTTCCTCGACACGGGAATTCTGCGGTGGGGCGGGCCTATCGGGTGCCGCCCCTACCTGCACTCCTCGTCCCTGATCACCTCCCAAGAAGCCGCCGACGCGGCCGCGCGCACCCAACTCGACAGCCTCGTGCGCGACCGGACCACCACCCTGACCATCGAGACACTGCCCCACCCCGGCCTCCAATCTGGCGACACCATACGCGTCCACCTGCCCGGGCTACGCGAGCCTGTCACCGCCCAAATCGTCACCCTGGCCCTGTCCGGCAACGCCGACGGAGTCGACGCCATGAAACTCACGCTCGACGTGCCCGCCAACCTCCTAGAGGAGGCACTCTAGTGGACCCACTTGCCACAGCCATCGCCGCCGGCGACACGGGAGGCACGCGCTTCGCCATCGGCCGCGTACGAACCAGCAGGGACGGCGTCTACGTCACAGTCCAAGGCTCACCCATCACCACCACGTGGGCCACCGGGCTGACCGTGCGCTCCGGCGATCTCGTCCTCGTGGCCATGATCGCCGAACCCCTCAACCAGTCCTCAGCCGTCGTCCTATGCCGCCTCGCTGACAAGCCGTCCCCGAGCATCGGCACCATCAAGGACGCCGCGACCCCGCCCCTCGTCGTGGTCTCCACAGACATGGGCGACATCCAAGCAACCCTCATCGGAGACTCAGCCCGCGCCGGCACCACCGTCGCCCTCGTCTTTCAGGGCCACGTCACCCTCGCCATCCCACGGCCCGGACTGGCCCTGCCATCCCGCGACATCCCCGACACCGTCGCCCCGCCACCAGCAGCCGCCACCCGCGGAACCATCGACGTCATCGCCACCTCCTCCGGCGCCTTCGACGAACGCACCGGCGCCTGGGACCCAGCCGGCAACCCCACACAAGGCGCCGGCTACTCCGGACCTTTCGTCGGCGCGTGGTTCTACGGATATGGTTTCGCCGCGGCGCACGGGACCACCGTCACCGCGGCCCGCATCAACATCGGCGCCCGCCGGCGAGATGCCACCTCGGGCACGCCAGTCACCCTCACCCTCCAGGCCCACCTCGACATCCAGCCAGGCGGCCGGCCCGCCATTGATGGCGCGACCACCGAGATCACCCTCCCGTCCGGCGCAAGTGCCGGATGGCACGACCTTCCGCCGTCAATCGCTCAAACCCTCGTCGACCGCGGCGGAGGAATCGCCCTCGTCGGAGACGAATACGCCGCCATCGATGGCGTGGCCACCGACGCCCAGTCAGGACAAATCCAGATCGATTGGAGAACGTGAATGCCTGTCGAACTCATCACCCAGGCGCAGATCCCGCTCGGAACCGAGCAGTACTCCTCCCGCGGCCCGGCCCGGCTCGTCGGCATGACCGGCAACCAGCTGCCACGTTTCCCGTCCCTCGTCGCCGCCAGGAACTTCGTCAACGAGATGAAATCCCAAGGTTTCGAGGCCACACCCTCCCGCCCCCTGCTCGTCTACCGCACCGACGAGCAGCGCATCCGCGCCTGGGACGGCACCCAGTGGTCGACTCCCGGACAGCTCACCGGCTCCAACGCACCCAGCGGCTCTCCCGTCGTCATCGCCCACACGCGCCTTAACCCGGGCACGCCCATCCAGATCAAAACCGGGCAGGCCGCGGGCTACACCGAGATCCAGTTCGGCAACGGTTACATGCCGCAAATCCAGTTCGACGTGCCCTTCCCCACCGGGATCCTCACTGTCCAGGTCACCCAACTCTCCGGAGCCTCAGGCCAGTTTCAATTCACCAACATCTCGCCAATCGCTGTCGACGTCGCCAACAAGGACAGGTTCAGGGCGTTCTACCCTGGCGAGACAACCTCCAGGGCGCATGCCTACACGTGGTTGGCGGTGGGCTACTGAATGGTCGTCCCCTCCCCACTCATCGACACCGCGGTCATCGTCGCGGCCATCGGCTTCGCCGGCATCCTCGTCACCTCCCGCTCGAATCGGCGCACCGCCAAAGACGCAGCTAACGCATCCGCCAAAGCCGAGGTTGCCAAGGCGCGCGTCGAGGAGCAGAAAGTCGCGTCCGAAGCCCAGGATTCGGCGATCCGCTCATGCCTCTCTCTTATCGACGTGTTCAAGGCTCAGATCTCCGACTTGACCAGCCGGCAAACCGAGATGGAGAAACGCCTCGACGAGGCCTTAGCCGGCCGAGACGCCGCACGACATGAGCGCGACGTCGCCCTCGACAGGCTCGACATCGAAGAGGACTACACGTCCCTTCTCATCGACCACATCACCAACCACCGGCCGCCACCACCCCCACCTCGCCCACGCCACTGAAAGGAGCATCCCTTTTGACCGCCATCAACACCGAAGCCGTCGTCAACTACGCCCGGTCCATGATCGGGCAGCCCGGTTACAACGGCCTATGCGAGAAATTCGTCCGCGACATGTATGGCTTCCCCCGCGCCTACGCCTCCGCCAAAGAAGCCTACCGGGCGTCGGCCGCATCCGGCCCCATCCACAAAGACTACGACGCGCCGCCCGGCGTGCCCGTCTTCTGGGACCTGACCGGCCCCAACGCCGCCTACGGGCACGTCGCCCTATCCATCGGTGACGGCTGGGCCATCTCCACATCCGACGAACGCGGGAAACCCGGCATCTGTGCTATCTCCATTCGCCGCTACAGCCGCTCGGCAGCCGCCTACCTCGGATGGGCCGAGATCTACCACGGCCACCGCGTCTATGCCGCCGATGAGCGCGTTGCCACAGCCCCAGCAGGACCTACCGGGCGCGGTCCTCTCAACGGGGTCGACGTCCACGCCCGCTACCAGGCCGGACTGCGCGCAGCCAACCTGCTCGGCGTGTCGTTCGTCATCACCAAATGCACTGGCGGGACCGGCCTCGTCGTCAACGGCTGGCAAAACATGCTCGACGGCGCTGCCCTCACCGGCGTCTACCACTACGCCCGCGAACGAGGCCAAGCCGGCAGTCCAGCCCAGGAAGCGGCAAACTTCATCGCCCAAGCCCGCAAAGCCCCGACCGACGCCCTCCTCGTCCTCGACTGGGAAGAATCCCACGCCACCAACCTCGCAGACGCCGACTGGATCCTCGAATGGATGCGCACCGTCGAGGCCGCTCTCGGCAGGCGCCCCATCTTCTACACCTACCAGTCCGTCCTCGCCGCCCACCCAGCCCTAGCCCGCGTCCAGCAAGCCGGATACGCCCTCTGGCTCGCCCGCTACCCCTACAACACAGCTGTCGGCTGGAAACAGTGGGACGCCCCCACCGTCCCCTACTGGGGCCGCCCCATCATGTGGCAGTACTCCAGCGCCGGCGGAGTCCCCGGCTGGCCCGGCGCCCTCGACCTCAACATCTTCTACGGCGACGCCACCGACTGGCGAGCACTCGCCGGCACCCCCACCACCCGACACGAAACGGAGGAACTCGACATGTTCATCGTCTCCCGCGAAGGCGACGAAGCCGCCTACCTCGTCACCGGCACATCCATGCGGCAAATCGACTTCGCCCAAGCCCAGGCCCTCACCGCGGCCGACGTACCCGTCAAACGGCTCGACCCCCAGAAAGTCCTCGACCTACAGCGCGCAATCAACGAAGCCGCCGACTACGAGGCCACAACCCAGCAGGCCTACGCCAACCACCGCAGCCAACAGGCAGCCAAGTAAGGAGCACCATGGAACCCGATACCACCCCCACACAGCTCGCCCACCCCGCCCGCGCCGTCCTGCGCACACTCATCGCCTCCGCCGTCGGAGTCCTCGTCACCCTCGCCGCCCGCGCCGGCATCGACCTGGCATCCCTGGCACAGCCCCTCGTCGAGGCACTCACAGCCGTCGCCTGGGCCATCGCCACCGGTACCGCACAGTGGATCCTCACCCGCCCCGCCGTCGACGCCTTCCTCAAACGCTTCGCCCCCGGCCTAGCAACCACACCCCGCCCCTAACACGCTAATCCCCCTCTACCCTGACACCCCAGGGCAGAGGGGGATTAGTCGTATCAACAGGCCAGCCTACCGCTGGCCGTGTAGGTCGGTTCGCGCGCCCCGGCCGGGACGGTGCTTGTTCCACTCATCGATCGTCTCCGGCAGCCACCCCCGTACATCCCCGACGAGGGCATCGGGTTCCGGCGTCAGGCCCTTACGAACATACGAATGGAAAGAGGCAGGACGAATGCCAAGCCGGGCCGCGGCCTCGGTCGCCGACAGATAGCGGACGGTCATGATGCCCGCATCTTCCTGGCCACCCTGACGGCCTCGGCCACACCGACGCACAAGATGCCAGCCCCACACAAGACGGCAGCAACCCCATCAAGGCGCGGAACAATCACCGCGGCCGCAACGGCCACCACACATGCAGATGTCGTACTCATAATCTTTGGTAGAATCTGGGTGGAGGGCCCACCCCCATGATGTGGGAGTGGGCTGGACCTCAGTCCTTCTTCTCCTTGTCTCCCTTGCCGGACCGGAACATCTCGACGAGCTTGGCCGCTGCGAGAATCATCGTTCCGACTCCGGCAAGGAGGCTACCCAGTTCTCCCATGTCACCTCCTTTCCTGTTCCTGATGACACACATAACTATACCTAGCGACACCAACTATGTCAAGTCGAAACAGTAAGTCACATGGGGTATTTTTAGGGGACTATCACATGTTAAACACTGATATGCCAACGATTCCGTAGAATCCCCCATCCTCCGCTCCCATGATCGGCGGGTCGTCAACATCGGCGGCCCGCCAGTCTTTTCTCCCGGAACCGCAAGGAAATCTCGCACGCCGCGACCGACCCCGAAACCTCGCCGCGTAGTGCGGGCAGAACGGGACCACGCCTACGGATCTCGTGCATTGTGACGGACGCATCGCCAAAGACCGACCGGCCAAGCAGCAGTTTCCCGCGCTCACGAGGTCGACCAGCATCCACGATGCGGATGCTGACGAATCAGAAATACCGCGCCAATGCCAGTCGCACATAGGCTTAGCCCATGCTAATCGCTTACGTCGATGAGTCATTCCCTCAAGGACAGGACTTCTACTTCATCGGCGCTGCCATTGCCGAGCAGGACGCGTGGAATGACCTAGAAGACAAGTTCGCCAATCTGCGGTCAAAGTTCGCGACCCTCCATGGTTTACCCTCTGAGATCGAGTTTCACGGGCACGAGATCATGGGAGGCGCTCACGAATGGAAAGGCCTGCGTGGACGACACCGGGAAGCGTTCAGCGTCTACAACGAAGCTTTGAGAGCAGTCGCGTCTGCCGACGTCAGTTTTCTTTTCAAAGGCCTCGACGTTGTTCGGTTGGCGAAACGGTACAGCGACCCGTTTCCCCCATACATGGTCACCATGACTTTCCTTCTCGAAAAGATCAATGAGCACGCTCGAACGCAGTCACCGGACGAATGCATCGTCGTTGCCGATATGAATAGCCTTCAGGACAAGTTTCAGAAGAACTTCGAAGACTACAAAACGCGGGGAACGTTCGGGTACAAGAAAAGCAAGCTGGAAAGACTTTCATCACCACTCAACTTTGCCGACTCATCGACAGTAATCGGCCTGCAAGCCATCGACCTTGCCCTATACGTGTATCAGAGGTGCCACTGCGCACCTGAAAACGAGCACCCTAAAGCCCGCCGATCCAGGGAAAAACTGTGGGCCATCATTGAGCCGAACGTCACCTATCAGAACATTTGGTACCCGTGACATAACAGAAGCCCCTCGCGGGGCTTCTGGCTGGCAACGTTCGGAATACCCGCCCGTTGTATTTCCACTTTCTCACGCCACTTGACATCCGTCAAGACCGCTCGGCATCGGGGCACTCACTCCAAGCGGTCACCGGTGTTACACGCCATGCTGGTCCCAGCTCACACGCGAGCCGCCCCACGTGACACCCACACGGCCGGCCCACCCCGTCACGGCAAGCGGCAACCAACTCATCCCCAAACCGCCCTCCGCCCGGTCGCGCGAACCTACCTTTGGCCCTGTCGCGCAAGCCTATCCGCGACCAGCCCTCGCACACATCGCCTGGCACCCCAGCACCACCAGGCCACACACGCCGACCGCGAGGGACGCCGACCAAGCAAACCCGGTAGGACTCGCCACCTGCAGGGCCATGCCGAGCCCAACCAGACGCACGTCGAATCGAGCCGTGCCGATCACCGCCACAGCCGCTCCACACCCGGCTGCTGCCGCGAATGGGACAAGACCGGGCACAACCCCGTCGTAGAACACGGCGACCCACAGCCCGAATCCGGCGCTGGCGGTCGCGCATACGGCTCCCGCCCACTCCAGGACCGCGCTCGGAGCCCTGTTCTTCCTTCCACCATTGGCACGCACGATGATCACCATTCCGCTTTGCTATCAGCCTTGACACCCGTCGCTATGTGAGTTCCGGGGCACGACCCATTCTGCCAAAACGTGACCCTGTAGCCACCGTTGGGATAGGAGACGTGCGTGTTGCGCAGCTCGATTCCCTGCCAGCGCGATTTGACGTTGCACCACACCCAGTCGGTGTGGAATTTCCCGCTCGATTGCGCCGACGCCGTCGCGCCCCAGTCACTGTCGAAGAGCACAATGTCGGGCCTGCCGGAGGCGTGATTCCACGGGACTCCCGTGTACGAACGCGCGGTCCATTTCACCATGCTCGTTTCGTGGCCATCCCAGCAGCGGTAGGTGTTCAAACGGTGTTTGGCGATGTCGACGTTGGCGACGTCCTGCACGGTTTGCGATGAATGGACCCAGTCGCATTGCTGGCCAGATGTCGGCGAGGCACGGCCGGAAGTCTGAACAGTGTGCGCCGGCGGCCGAGTGGGATCGCCGAGCGTGCCAGTGGGCTCCCGGAACGCATCCACTGCGCGAACGCTTTCCACGTGACACGCGTTCGAGATCTCGTACTCGACATTCGCATCGCCGTCGCTCTCGACGACGACAGACAACGCCTCGCAGTCGCCCTCACCGGAAATCGTCACGGTCGCATCGGCGGCGGGCTCGACCACCGTTCGCGCTTCGCCAGGAACCTGCGGCGATGCCCTGCTCGGTCCTGCGCTCACGACCATTGCCAGTACCTGCAGCGCGACCAGGCATACCGCCCGCTTGCTCACGCGCCTCATCCGCCCACCTCGCTCAAGCCGAAAACGATATGCACGGACACTACGTGTCCCAAGCGCCTAGCACTCTGGGAAAAGCGAAGACGCGCGCTCAAGAAGATGAGCCCCTGTGGCGAGCGCCTGCGCAGGCACACATCACCTAAGCCCTACCCGTGCCGGCCTGACGGGCTTCGACGATCGCACGATCAGCCTATCGGGCGCCTACTGCCGCTGAACCGCCGCAGGTTCGCGATGTCGTGCTTCACGAGATCGCGGACGCGCTCATCGGCCCCAGGCGCAATCACAATGCCACGTGGCGGGCCAAGAGGCGGCGGATAACACACCGCCGCCCCTCATCACGCGGCCAGCTTCTCGCGCGCCGACCGCAGAACGCCCTCCAGCACGTCCATCGCCCAGTGGAGCTCCTCGGGCGAGATCACCAGCGGCGGCGCCAGCCGAATCGTCGACCCGTGCGTGTCCTTGGCGAGCACGCCCTCGGCGGCCAGGCGCTTGCACAGATCCTTGCCTTCCAGGCCGAGTGACGGCTCGACGTCGATCCCTGCCCAGAGCCCGACGTGACGCGCCCCGGCAATGAGCCCCGCCTCGGCCAGCGAATCAAGCCGCTCGCCGAACACCTTGCCCAACTCGCGCGCCCTGAGCTGGAACTCGCCCGTCTTGAGAAGGCCGACAACCTCGAGCCCGATGCGGCAGGCAAGCGGGTTGCCGCCGAAGGTGGACCCGTGCGTGCCAGGCGTCATCAGGCCCAGCACGTCGGCGCGCCCAACCACCGCCGAAACCGGCATCATGCCGCCGCCGAGCGCCTTGCCAAGCGTCGTCAGGTCGGCTCGCACCCCCACGCGCTGCTGGTCGAGCGTGTACCCGGTCCGGCCGAGCCCCGCCTGGACCTCATCGACGATGAGGAGAATGTCGTGGGCATCAGCCAGTGCGCGCAGGCGCGGCAGGTAATCGTCCGGAGGGATGACGACCCCGGCCTCGCCCTGAATGGGCTCGACGAGGATCGCCGCGGTCGTGCCGTCGATGGCCGCGGCCACGGCGTCGGCGTCGCCAAAGGGGACCGCGCGGAAGCCCGGCGTGTACGGCCCATAGTGGTCGCGGGCAACGGGGTCGGTCGAGAAGGAAACGATTGTGGAGGTCCTGCCGTGGAAGGACCCTTCCGCCACGATAATCGAGGCGGAGTCCTCCGCCAGTCCCTTGGCGAGGTAGCCCCAGCGACGGGCCGCCTTGATGGCCGTCTCAACGGCTTCGGCTCCCGTGTTCATGGGCAGCATCATTTCCGTGCCGGTCAGCTCCGTCAGCGCCTCGGCGAACGGGGACAGAAGGTCGTGGTCGAACGCGCGTGACACCAGAGTCAGCTTCGCGACCTGGTCCTGCATGGCCTCGACCAGGCTCGGGTTGCAGTGACCGAAATTGACCGCGGAGTAGCCGGCAAGGCAGTCAAGGTAACGGCGCCCATGGGCATCCGTCAACCATACGCCTTCACCGGAATGTAAAGAAACGTCCAGAGGCGCATAATTTGGTGCTAGTGCTGATGTCATAATGGAAATTCTAAAGGCCGACGTAGGTTTTGCAAAACCCCGTTTCGCGGGCGATTCAGGCGCATATGCGCATGCATTCATACCTATTCAGAGCCGACATTGACAACCCCTCTCCCTCGATAGCGCCTTGTCCGCGCGTGTGCTGGCATGGAACCAACGGACCAAGAGTAAAGGGGCTGGAATCAATGTATAGGTAAACGTGGGTAAATCTTTAAGGTGCCATGAATAACGGAGTGAGTCTCGAATCGTGAGGTCGTGCGGTGCCGATCGCGGCCGGTTCGGCACCGGGCAGCGCCTTCCAAACACGCGGCCGCGGCCGCCCACCGCCGCGGTTCGCGACGTGCCGTCACCCGGCCGCGCCCGGACTACCGTGTCCGCGCCCCCTGTCTCGACACCTGCCCGCCCTCGTCTCGGCACCCTCCACGCTCGCCCGATCACGCGCGGGCCGTCGGCCGACTTCCCAGGGATTTGGTAAAGAACCGGCCGGCTCCCCGCCCGGCCGACGGCGCGCGGTTGGCTCTTTGCGAGAGTGAGCCGCTCGCGGGAACGGGCAGCCGGGCAGCCTCGTCCGCGGCGCATCATTAGCCAGCAGATTTGAAGGCCTCAGCCCTGCCTACTCGCGGCCCCGGGAACCACCGGCGTCACCGTCATCGACGAAGCTGGCTAAGCCACGCCCGCTCGCGGCACCAGATCATCCGCCAGCTGGCCCGCGCCGGCTGGGGCACTCAGCCCTGCCCGCTCATGACCCCGGGGCACGGAGCGGAAAGGTGAGAACGCCGTCGGGCAGACGCATGTCGGGCCGTCGGCGGTGACGACGGCGGTGAGTCACGGGAGGCGGCGTTCGAGCGGTGTCGATGTCGGCGACGAATGCTGCCAGCGATGCCCGGGCGCCGGGAATCTGCCGCCGCCCGAGTTTGACTTCGAAGGCCGCCCAGCGCCCTTCGGCGAGCTCGACGATGGCGTCGGCCTGCCGGCCGGCCTTGTCGCGATAGTGATGCACGGTGCCACCGAGCAGCTCGGCGAAAACGTTGGACTACCTGCGATTCGAACCGCAACCCCGCGGCCTGGACGTCTTGCATGAGGCGGTCCACCAACGTCGACGTGACCGCGGCCGCCAGGGCGGGATCGACGAAATGCAGCCTGGATGAGCGGCGCACGGCGTAGCGCGATCGCCCATGCCGTCTGCTCCTCCACTATGAAGAGCCGCTTGAGGGCGCCCATGCAGGCAACGGCGCTCTCCGCCGTCATCGAGCGCGGCGTCGGCCGCCCGGTAGGATCGGGCCGTGAGCCGATCAGAGACAAGCCGAGCAAATGGCCAAAGCCGCGCGGCAGGTAGCGTAGGCGACGGGCTCCGGGCGGACCCGCAGGAAGCTCGGAAAGACGCGCCAGTACCCCGGCTTTCTGCGTCGAACGCGAGGCCGCCGGACGAACGGGATTCTTCGCCGAACACCGGGGAGCCGCCGTCTTGCTCGCGCCTCGAACGCTGGGAGCGGGCCACCGAATGGCCGCTGACCCTCGCCGCGCTCGTCTTCCTCGCCGTCTACTCGGCCATTGTCATCTCCGAACTCGAAGGACGCGACCGCCAAGTCGCCGACGCCGTCCTCAACATCGTCTGGGCGACATTCGCCATCGACTACTGCGTGCGCCTGGCCTTGGCAAGCGATCGCTGGCGCTGGTTCGTGCGCCATCTGGTTGATCTTGCCGTCGTCGTGCTCCCAGCATTTAGGCCTCTACGACTGCTTCGCTTGTACACCGCGCTCAACGTCGTTCAACGCACAACGGCGATGGCGCTGCGCGGCAGCATCGTGACCTACACGGTGGGCTCGGCCATCATGGTCACGTACGTCGGCGCCCTGGCGACCTTCGATGCCGAAAGACACGCCGCCAACGCCACGATCACCAGCTTCCCCAGGGCACTGTGGTGGGCCTTCGTGACCATCACGACGGTCGGCTACGGCGATCATGCGCCGGTCACCCCCATCGGGCGCGCCGTCGCAACCGTGCTCATGATCGGCGGGATCACCATTATCGGGATCGTATCGGCAACCTTCGCCTCGTGGATCATTGGCCGCGTTGCCGAAGAGAATAGCGAGCATGAGGCCGCCACGCGCCATCAGGTTGAGTGCATCGAACGCGAGGTTGCCCAGCTTCGCAATGAGATACACGCGATGCTCGCCACGATCGCGACCGTCTCTGACACGACGCCGTCACACCCGCCCGTTGACGGCCGCCAACCGACGGCGCCCCATAGCCAAACCCCGGGCGGGCACGACCATATTGGCAAGCCACTATCTCGCGGCCGGACCACCCCGGATGCGCAACACGGCCAGTGACCCAGTCCCCAAGACCGCCCTAAAGTAATCCATGCATACCGCCGCCCGCTGGGTTACGGTAGACCATGTGAACGAGGGAAATTCTGCACGCGCCGACTACCGCCGCAAGATCCAGCAGCGCCAAACCGTGCTCTTCGGCTCCATAGCTGCGGTGCTGTCCGTGATCATGATCCTTTCCATGCTCGTCTGGAGTGGCATCGTCCCCTTCCCCCTCATGCGCGAGTTCTCCAAAGCGCCCGATCCTGACAGGGTCGTCACCCCCTGCATCGCCAATAATTCGACGCCCACGGATCTGCCAGCGATCACCGCGAATGTCTACAACAGCACGACGCGCGTTGGCCTTGCGGGCACCGTGTCCGAGGATCTTTCAGCAAAGGGCATCGCCGTGGCCACCGCCGACAACTGGGAGAGCGATAGGCGCGTCAAGGAATCCGCCCGCATCGTCACCGGACCTCGGGGGATTAACGCCGCCTACACGATTGCGCAGTACTTTCCCGAGTCCGTCATCCAGTATGACGAAACGATCAATGACGAGGTCATCTCCATCGTTCTGGGCGAGAAATACGGTAAGCCGAGTGACAGTGACGGCGGCGTCGGCGAGGTTCGCACCATTGAGGAGGTCGCGGCCAACAATCCCGAGGGCAAGTTGACGTCCGCCAAAGGCTGCGTCAACGTGTCCAACGTCGGAAGCTGAGTTTCCGCGGCCGGCAACTGACAGTTCGAGGCCGTTGCCTTTTGGCTTATGGATTCTCCGTGCCTGGCCGATAGCGCCTAAGTATCAAGGACGGCGCATCGTTCAGTTTTCCCCATCGCCTCGTGGGGTTTCCTCGCTGCCGGTCACACGACCGGCCGCATCATCGGCGCCCCGCACCGCCTCGTCTTCGCGCGAATAGACAACCTCGAAATACTCGACGACGATCGAGCCCGCCGGGTCGTACTCGATTCCCTGCGCTCGGCATTCTTCGGCGAAGAACTCATCGTGCGAGGCCTTCCACTGTTCGAAGGTGCCCTCGCCCTCGGCGTCGGAGATCTCGCGTCCGGCCTGCTGGAACCGCACGACCTTGACATCCGTATTGCTCAGCAAGGCCCGCGGCCGGCCCCGACCGTCGCACATGATCGACAGGTCGCCCACGGAGGGGAGGTCGACACCGGCGGCCTCGTAGCTGGCCAGCCAGCCCGACGTCGCCGTCTTTTTCCCGGCCAGGACGAGGTCCGCGAGCCTATCGGCCAGCTCGGGCGTGTTGCCGAAGGAGAAGGCGGGCGGGCACAGCGACGAAAGATCGTCCTGGCCCATGACGGCCTCGAGCGGGGCGATGCGGGCGACGTTTCGCGCGCGTGTCCAGAAGGCTTCGATCGACTCCCGGTCGGCCTCCGGCACCGAGGAGAACTCGTCCGCGACGGCAGCAGCTCTGGTATCGGGCTCGCCGCAATCGTCGCCGGCCGTGTCGCACTCCGCGCCCTCGGCCGCGTCGTCCCCGAGCTCCTCGAAGGTCCTCCTAGCTTCAATGTCTGACAGGACGAACGCCGGCGGTTCCTGCCCTGGGGCACCGAGCACCCCGGCCGCCTCTCCGCGCTCGCCGACCGCGGATCCGGACGTGGCCTGCTCCGCGAATGCACGTGACGTGCCCGCATCCGCGTCGGTGACACCCGCGCCACCTCCGGCAGGCGCCCCGCCCTCCGGCACGGAACCGACGAGCGCCAATCCGCCCCGCTCCGGCGCCAAATACGTGGCCCTGCGCCGGGAGGGACCGCGCGCATCCGCGGTCGGCCCCGGATCGCTCGCCGTCGAGGCCCCGGCGGCGAATGCCGCCCCGCCCGCCACACTAGCCGGCCCGCCAGCGGACAGACCCGAGCCACCAGCCTCGCGACCCGAGCCACCAGCCTCGCGACCCGCCGCGCCATCGAGCACATCCGCACCGCCACCGGGCACATCCGGACCCTCCTGCCGCGGCACGGACAGCCCCTCGGTTTCCAGCGCCCGGCTTATCCACTGAACCGTGAGAATCCTGGCGCCGGCGTTGACCACGAAGGCCCCGCCGAGCACCGCAAGGATCTTGCCACCCGCGCTCCTCCAGGATCGCAGCCCGCCGGCCAACGCCACCACCCCAACGCCCGCCTGCACGGACGCCAGCACCTCCGTCAGCCTAGGCCGCTCCAGGTTGACCTTGCGATACATCTTCCACAGCCCCATGTCCGACGGCCGCTCCCCCGCCACGGCGTGAGCCACCCTCGACTGCAGCCGCGCGCCGAAGGGCTTCGGCTCGAAGACCACCGCCCCGGGGATGACCCGCGCGGGAAGCAGTCCGCCCAGACAGTCGGCGACCTCCCTGGGCAGGGCGAAGGCCGCGGCCAGCCTGGCCGGAGCCTCGCTCGGATGGCCGATGAGCGCCAGCCGGACGATCTCCACATTGGCCTGGGGCACGCACGCTGCGACGCGGCAAGTGAACGCACCAACCCCGAGCTCGGCCTCCGCGAACTGGCGCGCCGGCTCACTGGCCGCCACCCATGGCAGCGGCTGGAGCCTGTCGCTCCAATTCCACGTCAGGCGCACACCGTCGGTGCGCACGACGAACACGGGTGAATCCAGCCCCGCGGCATCGGCGCTCATGGCGACGACAAAGCTGGAACTGCCGACCATCGACTTGGCCTGTGGTGGCACGGTGTCGGCAATGACGGCGGTCGCTCCGCAGGCATCGAACGCCGCCAGCTCGGTCTCCAGGCTCGCGGCGGCCCCCGGTAGCGCGGCGAAGGAAACATCCGAGATCGCGAGCATGGGCCCCTGACCGAAATCCGGAATATCGCCCTCGATCTCGTCCTCGTCGGCATTCTGCCCCGTTATGTCGGTGTTCTGCCCCAGGCCAGCCTGCTCCACGGTTCGCAGAGCCGAGTGCTCGGGCTCGAAGTCGTCGCCCTCGACGTCGACCTCCCCCAGGTCGATGTCACCCCAGGCGATGCGTCCGCCGATGTCGATCTGCAGTTTGCGCAGCGCATTGTCCATCGACTCGATGAAATCGGCCAGCGACGGCCCGGGAACGACGCCGCCCTCGTCGTCGAGGCAAGCGACCCTGCGGCGGCGTCCAGTCACGGCGATCTCAACGTGAAAGCAGTCGCCTGAGGCCGCGGCGCGCGCGATGATCCGGTGCTCGGTCAGGTACTCTTCGATATCGCTGGCCGTTGCCAGCGTCGGGTCGAGCATGAGGATGGATCCACTGATAGGGCGCCACATAGCCATGGGGACTCCTTAGGTTGCTTGCGCCTGCCCGGCGCGCATGCGGTCGATCTGGTAGAGCGCGATGCCGGTGGCAACGGCGGCATTGAGCGATTCGAGTTCGGCGGCGATGGGGATGGAGGCGATAGCGTCGCAGGTCTCGCGAGTCAGCCGGGCCAGGCCCTTGCCTTCCGAGCCGGTGACGAGCACGAGGGGTGCGTCGGCGAAGCCTAGCGTGTCGATTGCCGTGTCGGCCCCACCGTCGAGGCCGACAACGAAGTACCCCTCCTTCTTCAGCCGCTCCAACGCGCCGACGAGGTTGGGCACGCGGGCGACGGGGACCCGCGAAGCCGCGCCCGCCGACACCTTCCATGCCGCCACGCCGACGCCGGCCGAACGCCGCTCGGGGATGACGACGCCATCCGCGCCGAAGGCGCTGGCCGACCGGAGAACTGCGCCGAGGTTGTGCGGATCGGTCACCGAGTCGAGGGCTACGATCAGCCCGGCGCGGCCGGCTCGCGCGCTCTGCCCGGCACGCTCGACAACGTCTGTCAGATCCGCATATTCGTAGGGCGGGACCTCGATGGCGATGCCCTGGTGGACCGCGCCGTCCGTCATCCGTTCGAGCTGCGCCCGCGAGACTTCGACGAGCGGCGTTCCCAGTGCGGTCGCCGTGCGCACGACTTCGCCCAGGCGCTCGTCGCCGACGAGCGAGCCGACCATGAACACGCGGGTGAGCGGAATGCCGCTGCGGACCGCTTCGACAACGGGGTTGCGGCCGGCGATGAGCTCGTGGCCGGCGGCGAGCTGGATGGCGGCCCGCACGCCCGGTGTGCGCGCCTTCCTTTCGGCCGCTTGCCGGGCCTCGGCCTCCGCCTTGAGCTTGCGCTTGTGGGCCACGTGGTAGACGCGGTCCTCGGCCTTGGGCGTCGGGCCGCGGCCTTCGAGCCCGCGGCGGCGCTTGCCACCGGAGCCGACGGTCGGCCCCTTTTTCTTCTTGGGGCGGTGCGATTGCTGGTTTCCGGGCATCAGCGTCCCTCCACGTGCCACCGGGCGCCGCCCGGCGAGTCTTCGACGACGATGCCCGCCTTGGCCATCGAGTCGCGAATGGCGTCGGCCGTCGCCCAGTCCTTGGCGGCCCGGGCCTCGGCGCGCTGCTCGAGCATCGAGGTCACGAGGCCGTCGAGTGCCTCGTGCTCGGCGCTCGACGCACTGGACGATCGCCACTGCGGGCTGAGCGGATCCAGGCCGAGGACGTCGAGCATCGCCCGCACCTGAAGCTGAGCGTCGCGGGTGGCCGTCGCGTCCCCGGCGGTCAGCGCGCCGTTGCCTCGCGTGACGGCCTCGTGTATTGCGGCGAGCGCGCCGGAGACGTTGAGGTCGTCGTCCATTGCGGCGACGAATTCCCCCGGGAGGTCAGAGGCGGGCAGGGCGGTCACCTCGTCGAGCGGGACCTCACCGACGGCGTCGGCCGCGCGCGCGACGAAGCCCGACAGGCGGGACCACACGGCGCCGGCCTCGGCCAGGGTCGTGGGCGAATATGCGACCGTCGAGCGGTAGTGGACTGTTCCCAGGGCGAAGCGGACGATGGCGGGCGGCACCTCGCGGATGACATTGGCGACCGTGAGCGAATTGCCCAGGGACTTGCTCATCTTCTCGCCGTCGATCGTCACCCAGGCGTTGTGCATCCAGTACCGTGCGAAGCCGCGGCCGGCCGCGTGGGACTGGGCCTGCTCGTTTTCGTGGTGCGGGAAGCGCAGGTCGATGCCGCCGCCGTGGATGTCGAACGTGTCACCGAGGTAGCGGCCGGACATGGCCGAGCACTCCAGGTGCCAGCCAGGCCTACCGCGGCCCCACGGCGAGTCCCACGATGCGGTCGCCGGTTCGTCCGGCTTGGGGGCCTTCCACAGGGCGAAGTCGTGCGGACCACGCTTATCCGGTTCGGCGTCGGATTCGTCTGCCACCATGTTCTCCAGCCGTTGCCGGGTCAGTGAACCGTAGTCGTCGAGCGAGGCGACGTCGAAGTACACGTTGCCCGGGTTGCCCGTGTAGGCGTGCCCGGCGTCGACGATCTGGCCGATGAGTTCGATCATGTCCGCGATGTGGCCCGTGGCTCGCGGCTCGTAGGTGGGCGGCAGGATGCCGAGCGTGCGGTAGGCCTCGGTGAACTCGAGCTCGAAGCGGTAGGCCCAGGACCACCAGTCGACGCCGGCCTGTGCGGATTTGCCGAGGATCTTGTCGTCGATGTCCGTGACATTGCGGATCATCCGCACCGTCAGGCCGCTGCGGCGCAGCCATCGCACGAGGACGTCGAAGGCCAGGGCCGAGCGCACGTGGCCGATGTGCGGCGAGCCCTGGACGGTTGCGCCACACAGGTAAATGCCCACCTCGCCGGGGACCAGCGGCTCGAAGTCGCGCAGCGATCGGGTTGCGGAATCATAGATCTTCAGGCTCACGGCCCAAGCCTATCGAATCGGCACCGGCCAGACCCGACGACGGCCCCATGTGCACCCGCGGATGCCTAACGGGAACCGAGGTCCGGGCGCGAGCGGGGCGCCAGCCTTAAGCTCGACGTCCACCGTCCGGACCCGCCCGGAAGGACGGAATAAACGCACACAGCGATGGCCGCCGAACGTCCGGGCAAGACCGTTCACGCTCGGCACAACGGCAGGCACAGGGACCTCGCCCCGGGTCGGGTGGCACTCCTCTGGCGGGGCGAGCCTCGCCCGCCACCGGTACCGCGAGCCGCCCGTCAACTGCCGCGCTCCCGAGCATCAACTCGTGCTCCGCGGAGCAACCCGCACCCCTGTCACGACCGAACCGCGAGCGCGACCGAGTCATGAGGCGGTTGCCGGAGAAATGTGGCGCCGTCTTATGGTTATGCTCATGGCTACACACAATGTTCCAGCCTTCGGCCCAGGCTCAGCCTCCGACGGCTCACCGGCGCCCTCGCCCTCACCAGCCAATGCGCCCTCAGCGCCGGCCCCGTCATCGTCAGCAGCGGCACCCTCGCCGGCCACTGCTCACTCACCGGCCACCGCGCCCGGGCCCCGGCACGCCACGTCGTCCCGCCTGGGCTTTATCAATGGCAGGGTCGCCGCGTGGGCAGCCTGGGACACGGGCTCGTCGAGCTTCAACGCCGTCGTCACGACCTTCGTCTTCTCGGTCTACCTCACTACGTCATCGATCTTCGGCCCGTCGGCCAACTCGAACCTCGGCTGGACGATGGCGGTGGCCGGCGTCTTCGTCGCCCTCATTGCCCCCGTACTCGGCCAGTGGACAGACCGCACCGGTAAGACCCGCACGGTCCTTGCCGCCTCGACCTTCGGGGTCATTGTCATCATGGCCGCCCTTTTCTTTGTCGAGCCGGATGAAAGTTTCCTGTGGCTCGGCCTTATCCTCTTGGCCCTGGGCAATGTCATCTTCGAAACGGGCTCGGTCATCTACAACTCGATGGTCGCCGACGTCGCCACGCCCCGCACGGTGGGCCGGGTCTCCGGCTTCGGCTGGGGCATGGGCTACATTGGCAGCATCGTCCTCCTCGTTTTCCTTCTCTTCGCCTTCATCCAGCCCGACCCCGGTCTGTTTGGCGTCACCCACGAAAATTCCATGCACATCCGCGTCTCGATGGTGGTGTGCGCGGTGTGGATGCTCGTCTTCACGCTGCCGTTCCTGCTGATCGCCCGCAACCACCCGCCCGCATCCGAAACTCCGGTCAGCCTGCTCGGTTCGTACCGTGCCCTGGCGCGCTCGGTGGCCAGACTGTGGAAGGAAGACCGCTCCATCGTGTGGTTCCTCCTCTCGTCAGCCATCTATCGCGACGGCCTGGCCGGCGTCTTCGCATTCGGCGGCATCCTGGCTGGCGCGGCCTTCGGCTTTTCCGAGTCCGGTGTCGTCATGTTCGCCGTGGGGGCGAACCTCGTGGCCGGCGTGGCGACCGTGGCTTTCGGGCAGCTCGACGACAGGCTCGGCGCGCGCAAGGTCATCATTGGCTCGCTGGTGTCCATGTGCATCCTCGGCCTGCTCGTCTTCTTCGGCGAGCCTGCCGGCCCGATCGTCTTCTGGGTGTTCGGCCTTGCCCTGTGCATCTTCGTCGGGCCGGCGCAGGCCGCCTCGCGCAGCTACCTGGCGCGCATCGCCCCGCGCGGCAGTCAGGGCGAGATCTTCGGCCTGTACGCGACCACCGGGCGCGCCGTCTCCTTCCTCGCGCCCTTCATGTACGCCAGCGCCATCACGTTGGCTCACAGGATCAGCGGCCAGCCGCGCGACGACGTCGCCATCTACGGCGTGCTCGGCATCGTGCTCGTGCTCTTCGCCGGGCTCCTGGCGTTCTTGCCGGTCAAGGCGCAGGCGAAGGCCGACGACGGCCGGGATGTCGCGGCACTACTCCAGTAGGTGGCCTGGGCCGCCCACCGGCGCGCGCTGGCCTGGGCCGCCCACCGGCCTGCGCGGGGCGGCTATCGGCCTGGGCCGTCGGAGCACCGATCGACGGCCCGGACCAGACCGCGGGCACAATGGTCCGCGCGCGACTGGCCGCCTCCGCACGCCCGCGCCGGTCGTTCGGGCATCACCCGCGGGTGACCAACGCCGTGGCGATGGCCGCGAGCCCCTCACCGCGGCCGGTCAACCCGAGACCGTCGGTTGTCGTGGCGCTGACCGCCACCGGGGCGCCGGCGGCCTCGCTCATCGCCGCCTCGGCCTGCGCCTTGCGCGGCAAGAAGCGCGGGCGCTGGCCGATGATCTGGACGGAGATGTTGGATATGTCCCATCCGGCCTCGCGCACGAGCCGGGCCGCCTCGCCGAGCAGCGCGGCGCCGGAAGCGTCAGCCCACTCCGGGCGGTCGGTGCCGAATGCGGTGCCGAGATCGCCGACGCCCGCGGCGATGAGGACGGCGTCGCACGCGGCGTGGGCGGCGACGTCGGCGTCCGAGTGCCCGTCCAGAGAGCGCTCGCCCGGCCACTGAAGGCAGGCGAGGAAGAGCGGGCGCGCCACGTCCTCGCCATACGCATGCACGTCGATTCCTGTTCCCACGCGAATGTCCATGCTCCAAGGGTAGTCCCGGCCGCCCGGCGCCAGGACCAGACGGCGCCATGAGCAGGCGGGGCAATGACCGGAAGGCACCATGAGCAGACGGCGCCACGAGGCAAGCCCGGCAGAAACCGGCGTCGCACCTCATTCGCCCCTGGCAGTAGAGTTCAGGGATGCTGGTCGGCGGGAGTTCACCGCCAGCTTGGCGGCCAGTTCGCGGACCAGATGCCTGTCGGCAGCATGGGCGGCAGGAGCTCACCCGAGCCCGGGCTCGGCGGCGAGCATCTCGGCAATGCGCAGATCGAGCGGCCGGGTGACCTTCATGGCGCGCTCACTGCCCTGCACGAGGACAACCGGGATGCCGGCGTCCTCTATGAGGCAGGCGTCGTCGGAGGCAGCGCTTTCTTCGGCGTCGGCCCGCTCAACGAAGAGCGCGTGGACCTGCCGTATCGTCTTGTAGGAAAAGCCCTGCGGCGTCTGCATTCCCCGCAGCGCCGCCCGATCGATGGTCCTGGCGACGCGTTCAACGCCTTCCGCCACGCTTGCCTGCCCCGGGTAGATTTCCTTGATCGTGTCCGTGACGGGCAGCGCGGGTACGACGGCCGGGTGGCCGTCACGCAACGCCTCGACCACGCGACGCACGATCTGGCCGGGAACGAGCGGGCGCGCGGCGTCGTGAATGAGCACGCAGTCGGCACCTTCCGCGGCATTCAGCCCGGCCGCGACCGAGGCCTGGCGCGTCTTACCACCGCAGACCACAGCGGCCCGGATCCCCGCGCGTGAAAGGACGTCCTCAAAGACCGGAATGTCATCCCCCGGGGCGGTGACGACGAGGGAGTCGACGACGCCGGAATCCAGCATCGCCCTGCACGAATGAATGAGCATCGGCTGCCCGGCAAGCTCGACGAGCGCCTTGGAACCACTGATTCCAAGCCGCGTCCCACGCCCGGCAGCTGCGATGACCGCAGCGACTTTCATGTACGGACGTCAGGCGGCAGACTCGGCGAGGATCTCGTCGAGGAGTTCGAGGGCGTCGTCCTCCGAGACATCGCGCGCGAGCGCTACCTCGGACCCGAGGATCTGGCGAGCCTGGGAGAGCATGCGCTTTTCACCCGCGGAAAGGTGACGGTCGGCATCGCGACGCGTGAGGTCGCGAACGACTTCGGCGACCTTGACGACGTCGCCCGACGTGAGCTTTTCCGAGTTAGCCTTGTACCGGCGCGACCAATTGGATGGCTCTTCGATCTGGTCGGCACGCAGCACCGTGAACACGTGCTCGAGCTTCTGGTCGTCGGAGACGTCGCGGACACCGACGTCTTCGAGCATGTCCGCCGGAACCTGGATCTCGAGATCGCCCTGCATGACCCGAAGCTTGAAATAGGTCTTCTCTTCGCCGCGAATCTTTCGGGTGTATATGTCCTCAATGCGGGCTGCACCGTGGTGCGGATAGACGACAGTCTCGCCGATCGTGTAACTCATTTCGGTTGCAATCCCCTTCAATTCCGGCTGATTCCAAGTCGACATTCTAGCACGATCGTAATAAGCTCGACTTTTTTGCCTAGGTTGTCACACGCCGCCCACGTGCGAACGAATCCTGCTAGGAGTCGCCTCGCTGCGGGACGAAGTGCGGGCAACATGCGTCTGCTGTGCTTGCGTTCACGGCCCGGCCCGACGCCGACTCGTCGCGAACTGCCCGCGGCCCGTGTTTGCGCTCACGGCTCGGCCCGCAGGCCCGTATCCGCACCGTCGCCCAGGCGCCGGAAGGCCTGCTCGACCAGGTCCCAGAAGCGCTCGCGGTCAAGCTCGTAGGCGACCTTCGTGCGGCAGTCGGTCGCTGCGTTGGCTCTCAGGTCCACGACGGTCATGCCGGTGGTGAACTGGCCGCGGGTTTCGATCGCGACCGGCGCTTTCTTCGTCGCGACAATCGACGGGTCGACGACGTAGGCGACGGCACACGGGTCGTGCAGCGGAGGCGCCGCCAGGTTGAGCGTCCTGCCGTGCGAGGCGCGGAAGAATCCCATGAGGCCGACGAAGAAGCGCGAGAGCTCGGTGCCCAGCGCCCCGATCCTCGCCTCGACGTCCTCGGTGGCGAGAGCCTGGTGCGTGAGGTCAAGGCCCACCATGGTCACGTCCCAGTCCTCCTCGAAGACGATCCGGGCCGCCTCCGGGTCGACCCAGATGTTGAACTCCGCGGCGGCCGTCCAGTTCGCCTCGTGGAAGCCGCCTCCCATGATGACGACTTCGCGCACCCGCTCGACGATTCCCGGCTCAAGGCGCGCCGCCAGCGCGATGTTCGTCAGCGGGCCCGTGGCCACCAGGGTGATCGTGCCGGCCGGTGCGGACATGACGGCATCGGCGATGAACTGGGCGGCGCGGCGTCGTCCCAGTGGCGCACCGGCAGCGGGCAGGTCGACGCCGTCGAGCCCCGTCTCGCCGTGTATCGACCCGGCCGTGGACACCTGGCACACGAGGGGCCTGGGACTGCCGGCGTACACCGGCACGTCCTCGCGGCCGCACACGGTAAGCACCGCCCGGGCGTTGCGCGTGACCTTCTCCAGTGTCTGATTGCCGCCCACGGTCGTGACCGCCAGCAGCTCGACCGCGGGGCTGCCCAACGCGAGGATGATGGCGACGGCGTCGTCGTGCCCTGGGTCGCAGTCGAGGATGATGGGCCTGGCTTGGCGATTGTCCTGCGTCACGGCTGACCTTTCACTCGACGATAGGGCGGCGACGAACGGGCGGCCGCGCCGAGGCGACATGCCCGATATAACTATATTGGGCCGCGCCCACAACCCGCGCAGACGGCGTTCGACTCGGGATCGACGGCGGCCCGAACGTCGGATAGCGGCCGCACCAGGCCGGCCGCCCGAGACTCGACTCGTCGTTCTCGCCGACGCCGCCAGCACACCCGCCTCGCAGACACGTGCGGGCCGAGCACAAGCCCGGCCCGCTACTGGCTCTATTCGCCCGCGGTCACTTGCCCTGGTTGGCGACCGCCGCGATCTTCGCCTCGGCCTCGGGATCCAGGTAGGTTCCGCCCTTCTTGACGGGCTCGAGGGTGTCCTCGTCGAGCTCGTAGACGAGCGGGATGCCCGTGGGAATGTTGACACCGGCGATGTCGTCGTCGGAGATGCCATCGAGGTGCTTGACGATGGCGCGCAGGGAGTTGCCGTGCGCCGCGATCATGATGGTCTTGCCCGTCTTGATCTCGGGAACGATGACCTCTTCCCAGTACGGCAGCAGGCGCTCGAGTACGTCCTTGAGGCATTCCGTGGCTGGGATAGGCTCGCCCGCATAGCGCGGTTCGGCGTCCTGCGAAAACTCGGAGCCCAACTCAATGGCCGGCGGGGGAACGTCGTAGGAACGGCGCCAGAGCATGAACTGGTCCTCGCCGTACTCGTCGCGAATCTCCTTCTTGTTCTTGCCCTGCAGGGCGCCGTAGTGGCGCTCGTTCAGGCGCCAGTGACGCTCGACGGGGATCCAGTGGAGGTCGGCCTCGTCGAGGGCGAGGTTGGCCGTCATGATCGCGCGTCGGAGCATCGAGGTGAAGAGCTTGTCGGGCAGGACGCCGGCCTGCCTGAGGAGCTTGCCGCCGTGGACGGCCTCGTCGCGTCCCTTCTCGGACAGCGGCACGTCGACCCAGCCGGTGAAGAGGTTCTTTGCGTTCCATTCGCTCTCGCCATGGCGGAGCAGTACGAGTTGGTAAGTCATGGTCCAAGTTTCCCATGTGGCGCCGCCGCCGTGCCAGCGCGTCGTCCCGTGCACCGCTCACGCCCATCCACACCCTCCCCACTACTCGACACACCCACATTGGGCGCCTCAATGCGATATCGTCTATGACACAAGATCGGGCTGCGCCACGCCCGGCGGGCTCACCCGGGGTGCCTGGCAACGTCGCATGCCAGATGCGCGGACCACGGCGGTCCGCGATCGCACTCGCCAATTGTTTCAAGTGCTTCTGTTTGCAATGCTTCCCACCTTTCATTTCCATCCCGAATAGCCTTCACAGGCTTCCCGAAGAGGAAGGACAACGATGTCCGATACGCATTCCACGCCTCGCGACAAAGGCGATGCCGGTTACGCCAAAGAACTCAAGCCCCGCCACATCCAGATGATCGCGATCGGCGGGTCAATAGGCACCGGCCTGTTCCTGGGCGCCGGGGGTCGGCTCGCCGAGGGTGGCTCCGGCCTCGTGTTCGCCTATGCCCTGTGCGGGGTATTCGCCTTCTTCATGGTCCGAGCCCTGGGCGAGCTCGCCATCCGACGGCCGTCCTCGGGTGCCTTCGTCTCCTACGCGCGCGAGTTCACCGGCGAAAAGGGCGCCTACGTGACAGGCTGGATGTTCTTCCTCGACTGGTCCGTGACCGTCATGGCGGACATTACCGCTGTCGCGCTGTACATGCAGTACTGGTCTGCCTTCAAGTCCATCCCCCAGTGGGTGATGGCCCTGGTCGCCCTGGCGCTCGTCTTCGTTCTCAACATGATGAGCGTGAAGATGTTCGGCGAGGCCGAGTTCTGGTTTGCCGCCATCAAGGTCGCCACCATCGTCGGCTTCATGGTCATCGCGATATGGGCGGTGGTCACCAGCCAGGACGTGGGCGGACACACGGCAGGCGTTCACAACATCACGGACCACGGCGGGCTGTTCCCCGAGGGCTTCGACAAGATCTTCGTTCTGACCCTCGGCGTCGTCTTCGCCTTCGGTGGCACCGAAATGGTGGGAGTTGCCGCAGGCGAAGCGAAGGAAGCCGAAAGGGTGCTCCCCCGCGCCATCAACTCCATGATCCTGCGCATCTTCGTCTTCTACGTTGGTTCCGTCGCCCTCATGGCACTCGTGCTTCCCTACAACGCCTACTCGAGTACGCAATCGCCCTTCGTCACATTCTTCTCGAACCTCGGCATCCCGCATGCCGGGACGGTCATTCAGATCGTCGTGCTCACGGCTGCGATGTCGTCGCTCAACGCCGGTCTGTACGCCACGGGCCGCACGCTGCGTTCGATGGCGATGGCGGGCTCGGGCCCGCGTTACGCCAAGCGCATGAACAAGAACGCCATCCCCTCGGGCGGAATCATCATCACCTCGGCGCTCGGGCTCTTTGGCGTGGCCCTCAACGCCGCCCTGCCGGGCGAGGCCTTCGACATCGTCATGAACCTGGCCGGCATTGGGATCGCTGGCACATGGGCGGCGATCCTCGTGACGCATTTGGCCTTCCTGCGCCGCGTCAAGCAGGGCCGGGAGCGCCGTCCGGCCTACCGCATGCCGCTCGCTCCCTGGTCGAACTACGCGGCCCTCATTTTCTTCACCGTCATCGTCCTGTCCAATGTGAGGGACGCCGACGGGCGGTGGACGCTGCTGCTCTTCGCGGTCGTCATCGTCATGATGGTCGCCGGATGGTACTACGTGCGCTCGCGCATCGACGGCACGCTCCTGGACGAGATGCTCGACGAAGACGTGCCGCTCAACGGCGCGGGCGGTGAGCCCGGAAGGGCCGACGGCGCGTAGCCACGTGACCGCGTGGCCACGCGGCCGGCCAGGCTCGGCCACGAGCGCGCCGGGCTAGCCCAACGGTTGGCGACCCACCCGATGGCACCGGAGGTTAAGCCGGGCTAGCCCGGACGGACCGCCACCTTCAGGCCCTTACGCTGGCGGACGGCCTCGATCGCGGCGTCCACCTCGTCGAGCGGGTACTCGTGGCTGACGACACCCGCCACGTCCAGCCGCCCGCTGGACAGGAGTTCGACGGCGAGTGCGACGTCAGCCCGGCGCGCATTCGACCCGCCGCCGACATTCAGTTCCTTGTAGTGGATGAGGTTCGGGTCGAAGGTCGTCGTCGAGCCCTTGGGGAAGCCCGCAAAGTAATTGACGCGCCCGCCGATGGCGGCCAGTTCCAGGGCCTGGTTGGCAAGAGCCAGGTCTCCGACGGCGACGATGACGACGTCCGCTCCACGCCCGTCGGTGCGTCGCATGATCTCGCGCGTCAGTGCCTCGCCGGTGAGGTCGAAGGCCTCGGTCGCCCCCATCGCGAGCGCGGGCTCCAGGCGGCCTGCGCGGCCCGACGCGAAGATCGCCGTGGATCCGGCAAGGCGGGCCAGTGCGATGTGGAGCAGTCCGATGGGCCCGGTGCCGAGCACGACGACGGTGTCGCCCGGCTTGACCCGCACCTGCCGGGCACCGTTGAGGCAGCAGCTGACGGGCTCGGCCAGCGCGAGCGTCGTGGCGGGCAGCTCGCGCTCGACGAGCATGAGGTTGCCGTGATCCATCGCGACCTTCGGCACGAGGAGGTATTCGGCGAGGCCGCCGTCAAGCTCGTAGCCGAAGAGGACGAGGTTCTCGCACAGGTGCTCGTGCCCGCTCAGACACCGGCGGCACCGCTGGCAGCTGACGACAATCGAACACGTGGCCTGAGCCCCGACCGGCACGGTCACGCCTTCGCCCACGGCCTCGACGCGGCCGGCGAACTCGTGGCCCATGATGACCCCGCGCCGCACTCCTGCCGTTTTCGCACCCGAAATGATGCGCAGATCGGTTCCGCATATCGTGTTCGCCTCGACTTTGAGAAGCACTTCACCGGGGCCGGGCTCAGGACGTGCCACCCTCGTCAGGGATAGGTCGTCAATTCCTGCGAGCACCGCTGCCTTCATGTCCATGGACCAAGCCTACGCTCCATCGCGACCTGCCGAAGCCAGAAGAGGCCAGGTGTAACTATCAGAAACTTCCGCAATATGCAATATGAATTGTGTTATGAAAGTCTCTTATCTACCATCGAATGAACCGACCTACCGACACTGCGGTGTCACCCCTCGAAAGGTGCGCAATGACGCGATTAGTGAATGATCCATCCGATTTCCCCGCCGAGGCCCTCAAGGGCTTCGTCGCCGCCAACAAGCGCTACGTCAAACCCGTCTACGGCGGCGTCGTCCGGTCCACCGCCACGCCCGAAGGAAAGGTCGCCGTGGTCTACGGCGGCGGCTCGGGCCACTATCCGGCCTTCGCCGGCTGGGTCGGCCAGGGCATTGCGGACGGCGCGGTCTGCGGCAACATCTTCAGTTCGCCCTCCGGCGCCCAGGCCTACTCGGTCATGAAGGCGGCCGAACGCGGCGCCGGCGTGCTCATGGGCTTCGGCAACTACGCCGGGGACGTCCTGCACTTCGGCCAGGCGATCGAACGCCTGCGCTCCGAGGGCATCCAGGCCGACACGCTCGTCGTCACGGACGATATCGCCTCCGGCGGCAAAGACGAGCTCGACAAGCGCCGCGGCATCGCCGGCGACTTCCCCCTTTTCAAGATCGCGGGCGCTGCGGCCGAAGCCGGGAAGGACTTCGCCGAGGTCAAGCGGATCTTCGATAAGGCCAATGCCGCCACGCGCAGCTTCGGCGTCGCCTTTTCGGGCTGCACGCTTCCCGGGGCGGACGCACCCCTATTCACTGTGCCCGAGGGCAAAATGGGCATCGGCCTTGGAATTCACGGCGAGCCAGGCGTCGATGAAGCAGACCTCGGCACGGCCGACGACGTCGCCAGGACGCTCGTCGAAGGCCTGCTCGACGAGCGTCCGGCCGAGGCGTCCGACCGCGTCATCGCGATCGTCAACGGCCTGGGCGCCACGAAGTACGAGGAGCTCTTCGTCGTCGTGGCGAGCGTCGTGGAACGGCTTGAGGCCGCCGGAATCGAATGCGTCGACGTGGAGTCCGGCGAGTTCGTCACATCGCTCGATATGGCCGGGATTTCGCTGACACTCGTGTGGGCCGACGACGAGCTCCTGAAGTACTGGGACGCCCCCTGCGACACGCCTGCCTACCGCAAGGGCTCGGTCGGCAAGGTCCAGCGCGACGACTCGGTCCTGGCCACCTCGGCCACCGCCGTCAAGGTCACAGCCAAGGGCTCGCCAGCCTCGCAGAAGGCCGCGCGCGTCATCGCCGACCTGCTCGATTCCGTGGCCGACATGCTCGACTCCGCGCGGGAGGAGCTCGGAAAACTGGATTCGATCGCCGGCGACGGCGACCACGGCTCGGGCATGGCCAAGGGCTCGCACGGCGCGGCCAAGGCGGCCAGGGAGATCGTGGGGCAGGGTGCGGGAGCCAGCACGACGCTGGCCGCCGCGGGCGACGCGTGGTCCGACCAGGCGGGTGGCACGTCGGGAGCGCTGTGGGGCGCGCTGCTGACGGCGGTCGGTGCGCGCCTCGGCGACGAGGAGGAGCCCGATGCGAAAGCCATCGGCGAGGCCCTCGCGGCCGGCCGGGATGCCGTCCAACGCCTCGGCGGCGCGGCGGTCGGCGACAAGACGCTCGTCGACGCCCTCGTGCCGTTGGTCGACGCCTTCCTCGCCACGGAGGGCGACCTCAAGGCCAAGGGCGAGGCGGCCGTGAAGGCCGGCGACGCCGGCGCCGAGTCGACGCGTGACCTCGTGGCCAAGCTCGGCCGGGCCAGGCCGCTTGGGCAGAAGTCCGTCGGCACTCCCGATCCCGGCGCCGTCTCGCTCGTGCGAGTGGCGACCGTCCTGGTCGACGCCATCTGACGGGATGGTCTAGCTGCCAGATGAGCCTGGCAGCTAGACCATCCTGGATCTGGTGGCCCGGCCTTATCCGGGCCTTCCCGGCGGTCTGGCGTATCTGGCCGTCGGGCACGCCTGACATCTGCTCGGCCCACCCGCTGGCCCACCTGGCGGCTCGGCCTTATCCGGCCGTCGGGCCCACCAGGCGGTCCGGCCCACCTTGGCAGTCCGACCTTATCCGTCCGTCGGGCCTACCTTGGTGGCCCACCCCTGCTTAGTGGCCCGGGCCGGTCCGACAGCAGCCCCGTCGTCTGGGATCCATCCGGCAGCCGGTTCGTCTGCTATTGGCTCGCGGGAGTGTATTTCGCCCGAACTCGCGCCCGGAAATTGCGCTAGACTTCAAGGAAACCCGCGTCGATCCACGAAGTCCGTACGCGGGCCGTGAACCTACACCACGCAATTTCCGAGGCTGGCTCGGGAAGGCCCGGTTCGTCCACGGACCGGGCCTTCTTTGAGCCCATTTCGCAACTGGCAGCCTTCGGCGTCAGCTCAAGCAGGGCGAGTCCGATGCCTGCCTCGCCCCGCAACCGGCAGCCTTCGGACTCGGATGGCGATGGAGGGAAGCAGAAGGACAAAGAGGCCGCCGGACGGCGCATCAGATCGGGGCCGCGCCCACACAATCGGGACGTGGTATCCAGCGCGAGTCAATGTCTGGCACCTGGGTTCCGGCGCCGTTTGTGCCGGGGAAGAGGGTGGCCCCCGCGGGTGCGGGGGCTGGTGTGAGCCACCTGAGAGAATCGAACTCTCGACCTATTCATTACGAGTGAATCGCTCTGCCGACTGAGCTAAGGTGGCAACGCCGCGTTTCGCAGCGATCGATATCTTACCCATCCGTGCACACGCCCGCAAACCGATTCCTCATACTGCTCCGTGCGCCACGATTCTGGTCAATGGGTGCGCCACGATTCCGGCCTCCGGTTCACCCGGCCGGGCAGGTCAGACCGTCCTTGGGGACGGTGCCTTCCAGGAGGTAGGCGTCCAGCGCATTTTGGACGCACTGGCCCGAATTACGTCCGTAGGCGGTATGGCCTTCACCCTCCCACGTGACGAGCACCGAATTATCCAGGTCATCGTTCAACTTCTCGGCCCAGGCATACGGCGTAGCAGGATCGTGACGCGTGCCGACCACGACGATCGGATCCGAGCCCTTCGCCTCGTGCGCCTTGGGCTTGTCTGGGCTATACGGCCAGAGGTTGCACGCCGGAGTACCCATTGCTTCATCTCCGCCGAAGACTGGCGCCTCCTGCCCGAGCTGTTGCGCAACCTGCGCGAACTCCTCCTCACTGCTAGCCGGCCTACTGGCGCAGTTGATCGCTATATTGGCTTCGAGCATATTGGACGTGAACTTATCGCCCTGACGCGAGGAATAGGCATCGGCAAAGTACTGGAACAGCGAGCCATCGTTGTTATTGATCAGTTGCTCGAAAGCGGTGGTGAGTATTGGCCACGAGGCGTCGTCGTACAGCGGTGTGAGAATCCCGATGACCAACTGAGCTTGAGTCAGTGGCCGCTCACTGTTCGACGTCGGGAACGGACTGGCCAACGACGCATCGATCAGTTCGCGGACCTTCTGACGCGCCTCATCCACACTGCCACCAAGCACACACTGGCCCGAATCGATGCAATCCTGAATGTAATTGGTCAGCGCGTTCTCGAAGCCCATGGTCTGGTCGTAGGCGTTCTGCGCCCATGTGACCCTGTCATCCACGGCGCCGTCCAGAATCATGCGCCCCACATTCTTCGGGAAAAGATCGGCATACGTGCCACCGAGGGACGTTCCGTAGGAAAAACCGACGTAGTTGATCTTCGGATCGCCAACCAGTTGACGCATGACATCCATGTCACGCGCCGCGTACTCCGTACCCACGAACTGAAGCAAATCGCCCGACTTCTCCTTGCAGCCGTCGACAAAGCCCTGCATGTCCTGCTCCTGCTGCTCAACCTGGGCAGGATCGCTCATGTCGTACGACGCGTCGAGGTAGTCTCCCAATTCCTCATCGTCGAGGCAGTCGACCGGCGTCGACTTGCCCACGCCGCGCGGGTCGAAGCCGATGATGTCATAGGCCTTGCGCACATCCCGGCTGAATGTGACGCTCACATTGTCGAGCATGGACATCCCCGACCCGCCCGGGCCGCCGGGATTGATGAAGAGCGAACCGATCGCCTCGCCGCCCTCGGCCTTATGCTTACGCAAGGCCACCGTAATCGTCTTGCCTCCCGGATTGTCGTAATCCAAGGGCACCTCGATCTCCGCGCACTCATCAGCCGAGCCCTCGCACTCACCCCAGTCGACATCCTGCGAATAGAACTTCTCCAGCCCCTTCGGCGCAGCCGGAAGATCCGACGACGACGCCCCCGCACTGGAACTCGTCGCCGAACCAGAAGGCCCAGACGTGGACTGCGAACACGCCGATACCGTCAAAATCACGGCGGCCAACACGCTTACGCTCTTCCCATACCTCATGTGTCCAAACTAACTCAAACGCCCACGCCTCGCACTTCCGAAGGCCAGCCACGCTGGCTGTGGACCCCAATTCCGAACTGGACGACTCCGGCCCAGCCCGCACCATGCCCCCTACGCAAAGCACGAGGCCCGGGCGCTTTGCGCCCAAGCCTCGTGTGCGCCCGGCTCGGCAACCTGCCGGGCCAGGCCGTCCTACTTCAAAAGGCTGGGTCAACCCGTCTACCTCAGCCGGCCGGGTCAAGTCGGCAGGTCTCCCGGCCAGGTCAACCTAGCTACCTCAGCCGGCCGGGCAGGTCAGGCCGTCCTTGGGGACGGTGCCTTCCAGGAGGTAGTCGTCGAGCGGCTTGCCGATGCAATCGCCGGCACGTCTGTAGGCGGTGTGGCCCTCACCCTCCCACGTGACAAGCACCGAATTATCCAGGCTCTCATGCATCTTCTCCGCCCAGGCATACGGTGTAGCCGGATCGTGACGCGTACCGACCACGACGATCGTGTCGGAGCCCTTGGCATCACTCGGTTCGGATGCCTCCTTGGGGTTTGGGAACATCGCAACACAGTCAGCCTGCGCACCCGATGCCGACTGCGCTAAGACTATCGCTTCCTGGTCGAGTTTCTCCGCGAGTTCTAAGTCCTCATCGGACGGCTCATCCTCACTGCTGGCCGGCTCATCGGCGCAGGTAATGACTTGGAACGCTTCATTGGACATGTAAGTGTTGGGGAAGGAATCGCCATCACGACCCGTGAACTGATCGGCAAGGGCCTGGAATTTCGAGCCGTCGTTGTCGTTGATTAGCTGCTCGAAAGCGGCGGTCAGGTCCGGCCACGTTTCGTCGTCGTACAGCGGCGCGATAATCCCGGTAACCAACTGCGCTTGGGTCAGTGGCCGCTCGCTATTCTCGGTCGGGAACAGACTGGCCAACGACGCATCGATCAGTTCACGAACCTTCTGCCGCGCCTCATCCACACTGCCACCAAGCACACACTGGCCCGAATCCACACAGTCCTGAATGTAATTGGTCAACGCATTCTCGAAGCCCATGACCTGGTCATACCCGACTTGAATACTGGGATCCGAGGTGTCGACAGCACCGTCCAGAATCATGCGCCCCACATTCTTCGGGAAAAGGCCGGCATACGTCTTGCCCAGCGACGTCCCGTAGGAAAAACCGACATAATTGATTTTCGGATCGCCGACCAGCTGACGCATGACATCCATATCGCGGGCCGCATGCTCCGTGCCGACGAACTCGAGCAGGTCCCCCGACTTCTCCTTGCACCCGTTGGCAAAGCGCTCCGCATCGTCGATAAACTGCGAACGATCACTCGGCTTGTCAAAATCGTATGACTTGTCGAGGAGATCACCCAGCTCCTTGTCGTCGAGGCAGTCGACCGGCGTCGACTTGCCAACGCCGCGCGGGTCGAAGCCGATGATGTCATAGGCATTGCGCACGTCTTGACTGAATGTGGTGTTCGCATTGTCGAGCATGGCGACCCCGGACGCGCCCGGGCCGCCGGGATTGACAAAGAGCGAACCGATCGCCTTGTCGCCCTCCGCCTTATGCTTACGCAGGGCGATCTTGATTGTCTTGCCGTCGGGATCTTCGTAGTTCAGCGGCACTTCGATCTCCGCGCACTCATCGTCCGAGCCCTCGCACTCGCCCCAGTCGACATCCTACGAATAGAACTTCTCCAGCTCCTTCGGCGCAGCCGGAAGATCCGACGATGCACTGCCTGAGGAATCTGACGCCTGCGAGCAGCCGGATACGACAATACCAAGTGCAAGCATTACACTAAAACATTTTTGTATCTCACGGTACAAAGACACAGAAAGCCATGTTTGGGTAAAAATTAGATGCCTAAGGAATTTTTTCATATTCTTCTTTTCCTTATCTAAGGTTCCGCGTGTAAAGCCTCGATCGCATCGGGCATATTTCGGCCGAGGCACGCGGGCCCTTCGACCAGTTTCCGGCTGCGCGTTGCCGTACCTTCAACGGCGGGCAGGCACGCCCGCCACAGCGTGCGTGAATCGCGCCCATTCGGCGACGTCCCTTACTCTACGTGGAAATAGCGGGACTTCCGGCACCTTGCCTCACATTCCGAGCGCCCTGGTCGCCGACACCCACTTCACCCCTGCGGGCGCAGCGAGACCATCATCGCCTCCAGGGCCAGCAGTGGCGAGACATTACCGGCGAGCCTCGTGCGGGCCTGCGCGATGGCGTCCATCCTACGCACGGACTGCTCCGGCGTGGACTCGTCGGCCAGAGAGCGGACCTGCTCGGCCACATCGGCGTTGACCAGCTCGACGTCGGCACCGAGCTGGACCACCAGAACGTCGCGGTACAGGGACAGGAGGTCGATCATGGCGCGGTCGAGCTCGTCACGCTGGGCGCGCGTGGTCCGCCGCTTCTGACTTTCGGCCAGCTCCCTGAGCTGGGCGCGGGCTGCGGGAGGCACCCGCGCGTCGCCCTCGATGCCGAGTGTGCGCCGGAGCTCGGCCTCTTCGGCGTCGAAGCGCTCCCCCACGGACTTCTTGGCGGCGGCCTCGGCCTGGGCGAGTACGCGGTGGGCGGCCAGGACGGCGTCGCCCGCTCCCCTGATGGCCAGCGCCTCGCGCAGGACGAGTTCGCGTTCGGCCTGCGCGTACGGGTCGAGTGCGAGGGCCCGCGCCCGGCCGATGTGCGACTGGGAGGCGCGGGCGGCAGCCAGGGCGACCGCGGGAGGGACACCGTCGCGGCGGGTCAGCAGGCCGGCCACGTCCCGCGGCGAGGGCACAGTCAGCGAGACGTGCCGACAGCGTGAGCGGATCGTCGTCATGACGTCCTCGGGCGAGGGTGTGCACAGCACCCACACGGTAAACGGTGGCGGCTCCTCAATCGCCTTGAGCAGCACGTTCGTAGTGCGCTCAGCCATGCGGTCGGCGTCCTCGATGAGGATGATGCGCCAGGGTCCGCTTCCCGGGGACACGTAGGAACGGCCGACGAGGGCGCGCGTCTGGTCCACCGTGATGACCACGCCCTGCGTGGTGACGTGTTCGACGTCGGGATGCGTGCCGGCCATGACGGTCTGGCAGGCGTGGCACTGGCCACAGCCGACCTCCGGGCCGGTGCACTGGAGGGCCGCGGCGAACGCCCTGGCCGCCAGGGAGCGCCCGGAACCCGGTGGCCCCGTGATCAGCCACGCCTGGCTCATCGCCGAGTCGGCCGAGACACCGCTGCGGCCGGCGAGCCCCCTGCCGGCCCGGGCGGCCTGCGTCAGGCGGGCGCGGCATGCATCCTGACCCACCAGCTCATCGAAGACGCTCACATCGCCACCTCCCGCTGTGTGCCCGCGCACTCATCGCCAGGCCGAGCGCGCGTGCATGCTCACTCGTCACCAAGCCTTGCGCACACGCCACCAGGCTACGTGCGTCCACCGACGGGCCGCTCGGGCCCGCCGCTGTGTGCTCACCCGCCGTCGGGCTGTACGTGCTCATCGCCGCCCCAGTCTGTGGCCGACGAACTCGCGCACCCGGCCGGCGATTTCCTGCGCGCCAGCCCGCGCATCGACCACGAGCCACCTGCCGGGATCGAGGCGCGCCAACTCCAGGTACTCGCGCCGCACCGCCTCGTGGAAGGCCTGCCCGGCGCTCTCGATGCGGTCCTGTGAGGCGCCGAGACGCGCACCCGCCTCGCCGACGGGAAGGTCGAGCAGCACGGTGACATCCGGCATGAGGCCGCCGGTTGCCCACAGCGACAGCTCGCGGATCTCGTCCTTGCCGAGAGAGCGCGCCGCGCCCTGGTAGGCGATGGAGGAGTCGATGTAGCGGTCGGCGATGACAACCTCGCCGCGCTCCAACGCCGGCCGAATGAGCGTGGCGACGTGGTGGGCGCGGTCGGCCGCGTACAGCAGCGCCTCGGCGCGCGGGGCGACGTCGCCGCCGTGAAGGAGGAGCTGGCGAATCTGGCGGCCGAGCTCGGTGCCGCCCGGCTCACGGGTCGTTCGCACGCTGTGCCCGCGAGCCTCCAGCCACTGCTTCAACAGGTCGACCTGGGTGGTTTTTCCGGAGCCGTCGCCGCCCTCGAAGGTGACGAACAGGCCCCTCCCGGCGGGCGCGTCCGGCTCGCGGGTTGACTCGGCCCGCCGCTCGGACATCAGCCCTCGACCTCCGCCGAGCCCTTCGGTGCAGCATCGGGCGCAGACGCGGCCTTGGCCGCCGACGCTGCCTTAGACGCCGCCATCTTGGCAGGCGCCTTCTTGCCTGCAGGTTCCTTGGCGCTCGTCGTGGCG
>JAUMUM010000034.1 GCA_030530685.1 Actinomycetaceae bacterium
GCCAGCCTCCCACGGCGCGACAGGCGGCAGGTGAGACAGCGGGCATGCGGCGGGACCTCCACGATGTGTTGCGCAACCTCCGGCAGCACGACGGGCGACCCACTCTCACTTCTCGGCAACATTGAATCCATGCTTCTCCAAAATCGCCTGGCCCTGCGGCGACCCGAGCAGGTCGACGAATCTCTCTGCCTCGTCCCGATTCTCGGACGAAGAAACGACCGCCGCCGGGTACTCGTTGACCACCTCGCCGGCCCGCGGGATCTCGATCGTCTCGACGTCGTTCCCGGCCGCGAGGGCGTCCGTGCGGTAGACGATGCCGGCGTCGGCCTCGCCGGACGCCACCTTGCCCCGCACATCGGTCACCTTCTGCTCCTGCGAGACCGGGCTCAGGCTCACGTCCAGCAGCCCCGTTAGCTTGGAGGTCGCCGCGCCGCACGGCACCTCCCGCGCACAGATGACGAGCTTGGCCCCGTCCAGGGAGGAGTCCAGGCCGGTCACCCCGGCGGGATTTCCCGCGGGCACGATGAGGACGAGCGTATTCGATGTGAAGCGCTCGGCCTCGCCCACGAGGTTCTGGGAGGAGGCCGCATCCATCGTCGTGGTATCCGCGGTGGCCAGGACGTCGGCGGGGGCGCCCGCCGATATCTGGTCGACGAGGTCCTGCGATCCGGCGAAGTTGTAGACGACGTCGACACCGGGGTTCGCCTCCTCGTATATCTTCTCGATCTCGCCGAAGGCCTCCGTGAGCGAGGCCGCGCCGTAGACGTTGAGGGTCACCGACTTCGTCCCCGTGGCGGAGGCGCTCTGCGAGGCCTCGCTGCCACTGCCGGAACCGCACGAGGCAAGAGCCAGAGCCAAGGCGGACGCCGTCACAAGGCACGCCAGCCGAACCCGCCCGCCACCGTTCTTCGCGTGCCGCATCGCTATCACAGCCTTCCTCGATTCCGCCATCTCGTGCCCCGCGATTACGGGGCGTATGCCAGGTGGCGGCCGACCTTCTTTTTCTCGGCTTCCACCCGCGAATTTACGCCAGATATTAGCGCACGACGCACTCCTTGCGCCGAATGCCAACCGATCCGGCATGGCTCGAAGCCGACCGAGACGAGTCACGGGTCCGCGCCATTGCGCGCTTTCACGGACCTCCCGCCTCCGGCCTTCGGCCATCGTCCTTGCCGTCATGATTCCGTCGTCTTCCATGCCTCCATGCTGCACCGCGGCTCCGACACTTTTTCGTTTCCGAGTTCTGCGTGGACTCCTCGGTTCGCTCGACCCGCCCACCGGTTCGCCCGGCTCGTTGGACCGCCGCCCAATTCTTCCGGCCGTTGCCCGACTCACCGATCCGCTCAGCTACTGCTCGTTTGCCCGGTCCGCTCAGCTACGGCTCGGTTCGCTCGACCCTCCCACCAATTCGCGGGGCGCACTCAGCGCGCGAACCCTCGCGCACCAGCCATATGCCGTGCCGTGAAGTGGCTACGCTGTGCGTGCGCATCGGCATCGCCATGCCGAGCCGCGCGGCCAGCCAACCCGCGGGGCTATGCTGTCTGACAGCCTCCTGCAGAAAGGCACGCACATGGCACCCGAGTGGAACCCGAAGAACATCCGGCCCGGCATCGTCGTCGTCAGCGACCGAATCCTGGCCGGGCAGCGCCCCAACGCTGCGGCCGAACAGTGCGTCGAGCGGCTGCTCGCCGAAGGGCTGGTACAGGCCGATATCAGCGTGGTCGCCGAGGCCCAGGCCTCCATTGAGGAGGCGATCGGGCGCGCGCTCCACGCGGGCAGACGGCTCATCCTGGTGCTCGGCGGCTCGGGATTCCGCGCGGGTAACGACTCACCCGAAGCCGCGCGGGCCTTCATCGACGTCGAACTGCCCGGCGTGGCCGAGCACATCCGGGCCCACGGGCTGACCCACACGCCCAGAGCCAGCCTTTCGCGCGGCGTCGTCGGACTGACCGGGCGCCAGCCGGGCGCGGCCCTGATCGTCACCTCCCCCGGCTCCACGGGCGGCTCGCAGGACACGCTCGACGTCGTCCTCCCACTGCTCGAATCGATCTACTCACAGCTCGACGAGGTCTGATGCGCAGGCAACGGCCGACGCGCAGGCAATGGCGGTGGCACGGGCACCTGCAGCGGCGCGGGCAACGGCTAGAGCGCGAGCAGTGGTCGTGGTGCGGGCTACGCTCCGGCACGGCAGCCGGCGCGACAGTGGTGGTTAGTGCGGCAGTCGGCGCAACCTCCGACGCGGCAAAGGCCGCGGCGATGGATGGCGGGCCAAGCACCACGCACTCACCTAACCGGGAGGTTCCAGCGCAGACTTGGGGTATCGACGAACGGGAGGACGGATGACGGACGGCGGGCGGCTCGACGTCGTCGTGCTCGCGGGCGGTACCGGACGCCGCCTGGGCGGCGCGTCGAAGCCGGAGGTGGTGGCCCGAGGCGCCCGACTGCTCGATCACGTGCTGAACGGCGTGGCGCGCGTGCGGGACCAGCTGCCTCCCGGGCGAATCGCCGTCGTGGCGCCGCCCAGCGTGGCGGTGCCCGCCGGGGTCCTGCGCACGCTCGAGGACCCACCGCTGGGCGGCCCGGTCGCCGGTATAGCGGCGGGCCTGGCGCGGCTGGCTCAGGCCGCGACCGCCACGCGAGGCCCCATCGCACGCGCCGGCAGAACAACCGACGCATTGGCGGGCGATCCGGCACCGCTGACCGCTGTCATCCCCTGCGACGCGCCGGATTCGTGGCGCGCCCTGCCGGCGCTACTGGAGACACTCGGCCGGTGCGAGGCGGCCGACGGCGCCTGCGCCACCGACGGCGAGCACATCCAGTTCCTGCTGGGCGTGTACCGGACCGCGGCCCTGGCGGCTGCGGTGGCCCCGCAGGGCGTCGCACTGCGCGACGTGGCGGTGCGCCGTGCCCTGCGCACGCTGAACCTGGCGCACGTTG
>JAUMUM010000027.1 GCA_030530685.1 Actinomycetaceae bacterium
AGCCGAAGACGTACCGGAGGCCCCGGCAGCCGAAGACTTCACGCACAACCAGGAGAATCACGCATGACCAACCGCTTAGCGGCCGCCAAGGACGGCCTTTCCTTCAAGCCCGACCGCCGGTTCTGGGCAATTTACGTCTCGCTCATGCTGGTCATGTTCCTTTCGGCGCTCGACCAGACGATCGTCGGGACGGCCCTTCCCACGATCGTCGGCGAGCTCGGCGGGGCAAGCCACATGGCGTGGGTCATCACGGCCTACACGCTCGCGCTGACGGTCTCGATGCCCGTCTACGGCAAGCTCGGCGACCTCGTCGGCCGCAAGAGCCTCTTCCTCGTGGCCATCGCCCTCTTCCTGATCGGCTCGGCGCTGTGCGGCACGTCCAGCTCGATGCTGGAACTCGTGGCCTTCCGCTTCCTCCAGGGCCTGGGCGGTGGCGGCCTCATGATCTCCTCGCAGGCGATCACCGCCGACCTCATCCCCTCCCGCGTGCGGGGTACCTACATGGCCCCCATCGGAGCGATCTTCGGCATCTCCTCGGTCATCGGGCCCGTCGTGGGCGGCTGGCTGACGGACTCCGTGTCCTGGCAGTGGGTGTTCTGGATCAACCTGCCGCTGGGCGTGCTCGCCCTCGCGGCAATCGCCGTCTCGCTGAAGTTGCCCAAGCGCTCGCTCAGGGCAAAGATCGACTGGCTGGGCCTGACCCTGCTCGACTCAGGGGCCGTCGCCATCGTTCTCATGACGACGTGGGGCGGCAACCGGTACGAGTGGACCAGCCCTATCATCATCGGGCTGGGGGTGGCCGCGGCCGCGTGCTGGGCGCTATTCGGATGGGTCGAAACCAGGGCGGCCGAGCCCATCCTACCCATGAGCGTGCTGACGAACCGCACGTTCATCGTTGCCACGCTCATAGGGATGCTCGCGATCGGAGCGCTCGTCGGCGCGACGCTCTACCTGCCCACCTACCTGCAGATGAGTTACGGGTATTCGGCGACGATGTCGGGCCTCATGCTCGTTCCCATGACGCTGGGAATGCTCACGGGAGGCACGGCGTCGGGCGCATTGGTCAGCCGCACCGGCAGGTACAAGATCTACCCGATCGTCGGGCCGGTCATTGCCGCCGTCGCGCTGCTGTGGATGAGCCGGCTGGGCGTCGATTCGCCGGTGTGGATGATTTCCGCGGCCACTTTCGTCCTGGGGATCGGCATGGGGCCTTTGTTCCAGCTGCTCGTGACCGTCGTTCAGAACGATGTGCCGCCCCAGCACATGGGCACCGCCACGAGCGGCAACAACTTCTTCCGGGAGGTTGGGGTTTCCTTGGGTGCGGCCATCGTGGGCGTGACGTTCTCGTCGAATCTGACATCCAATATCTCCTCCAACCTCGCCGACGTCGCGAGAACGGGCGACCCGGCCGTCCTGTCGGTGCTGGAGCAGATGCGCGACGCCGGTGCCGCCGAGGGATCGTCCCTGACGCCGGCTTTCGTCGGCGGGCTGCCTCCCGTGCTGCGCGAGGCGATCACAACGGCGTACGCCGACGCGCTGACGCCGATCTTCGCGCTCATGGTACCGGTCCTGCTTGCCACTGTGCTCGTGGCCTTGTTCCTCAAGGAAAAGCCGCTATCGCTGCAGACGGGGTTGGAGCAGGTGGAGAGGATCAAGGAGGAGATTCTGGCCGACGACGACGCTGGCGCGGGTGAAAGCGTGGCCGGCGCGGGCGCGGGCGGCGAGGGCGGCGCGAACGCCGACGCTGGCGGTGCAGGTGCGACTGCGGACGGCGCTGGCAATGTCAGCACGGCCGGCGATGCCGACGGCGACAGCCAGTCGAGTGATGTCGCCGCTCGCGTGGGTGCCGCCGGCCGCCGGTCAGCCCTAACCCGGGCGCCGGTCAGCCCTAACCCGGGCGACGCCGACAGTTAGCCGAACGTGAGGCCCCCGGCCACGATCGTCGCCAGCGGGCGGAGGGCCGCGATGGCCGCGTCGTCCAAGGTCAGAGGGTTCTCGGGTAGCAGGGCGATGTCGGCCTTCGAGCCGACGCCCAGCGGCCCGGCGCCGTCGACGGAGGACGCCAGTGCCTCCTCGACGCTCAGGCGCTGGCCGGCCGACCAGACCGAGCCGTCCGGCGTGCGCCGCCCGACGGCGGCGGACATGGCCAGCCACGGGTCGAGCGGCGCCACCGGGGCATCCGAGCCGAGGTGCAGGAGGCCTCCCGCGGCAAGCAGGTCGGCAAAGGCGTAGGTGCGCGCCCGGCGGCCCGGCCAGATCCTGTCGATGGCCGCCCAGTCATCAATGAGGTGAGCCGGCTGGATGGAGAACTCGATCTCGCGCGCGACGAGCGTGGCCAGCGCACCGCCGTCGCCCGCCGCGCCTTCCGGCAGGAGCTGGGCGTGTTCGAGGCGCCCGCGGGCACCGGAGGCGGCGAAGGCCGCGGCGACGTCGTTCATGGCCGCGTCGCCGATCGCGTGGATGGCCATCTCGAATCCGGCGTCGTTGCCGCGCGCCATGAGCGCGGTGAGCTCGTCGCGGCCGATGTTGGCGATGCCATGCGGGTGTGCGGCGCCGAGCTCGGCGGGGTAGGGCTCGCACATGTGGGCGCTCGCGGCGCCGAGCGAGCCGTCGGCGATGACCTTGAGCGGGCCCTGCGTGAAGAGCGGCAGGCCGTCGCCGCCCGTGGGCGAGCCGGCCAGCGACAGGCCGGTGCGCAGGCCCGCGTCGATCCAGGCGTCGAGCTTGTCACGGTAGACGCAGGCGCGAATTCGCGGGAAGGCGGGCAGAGCCCCGGCGCCGGCCATGGCGGCGATGCGGGCGCCCCAGTCGTCTGGCCCGTCGGCCCAGCTCATGTCGACCACGCCGGTCACGCCCTTGGCGAGCATGTCGGCGAAGACCGTGCGATAGCCGGATTCGCGCAGCTCGCGCGTGCCGGGGATGTCGTCGAGGCGGTCGAGGACGGCGAACCACGGGTCTTCGCGCATGGGCTCGCCGGGGTCGGCGTCGGTGGCGGTGGGCAGGCCGAGCATGCGCAGCGCGGCCGAGTTGAGCCAGCCGGAGTGGACGTCGCCGGAAACGAGCACGGTAGGCACGGGGCCGGTGACCGCGTCGAGTTCGGCGACGGTGGGCACGCGCGGCCAGTTGGACAGGCGATGGCCGAAGCCCTGGACCGTTGCGGGGCCGGGGCCGTCCGGCAGGGCGCGGATGGCTTCGGCGACGAGCGCGAGCGCGTCCTCGGCGCACGTTGTCGCGAGGGTGTCGATGCGAGCGGCCTTGGCCGCCTCCAGGTCGAGGTGTGCGTGTGCGTCCCACAGTCCGGGGATGGCGAAGGCGCCGCCCGCGTCAAGGACCTCCTCGCCGCGGTGGGGCAGCGAGTTCCCGACGTCGACGACGCGGCCGCCCTCAATGCGGATGTCGACGGCAGGCGGGCTCGCCTGGGCATTGAGGCGCGCGAGCTTTGCCCCGGTTGCGTGGCTGGCACCGGCTACGGTGGCTGGGCTGGCAGCCCCGGTGCCGAAGGCGCGAGCATGCGATGCGCGCTCGCGGGCGAGGTCGATGCGGGAACGGAAGGGGACGATGCGTGCGTCCCTGATCAGCAAGTTGGCCACAGGACACTGTAACTCGCCCGCGCCGGCCCGCGCCCGTTCTTCCGCCGTCGGCGCTGTGGAGAAGAAGGCCCACAAGGCGCGGGTGCAGGAAAGAGGGCAAGGCGCCGGGAAGCCTCAAGCACCTTGCCGAAAGGGCACAGGAACGACGCGGCGGAACGAGGCGGTCCAGGACCGCGGTGGCGACGGGTGACTGCGACGGGGCGCAGCAATAACGTGTTGTGGCAGCGAAGGCCCGCTACAGCGAAGGGCCGAGCGTGGAATAGCGAAGCGTCGAGGTTGCGGCGGCACAACAACGGCGTGCGACCCAGGCATCACGCAGCGCCGTCCGCCCGGCCAACCCGCCCGCCGAAAGGGCGCGACAGCGCGCCCTCCAAAAGCTGGTCGGCCGCCGCCCACTCTGTAATACTGGGCCGCGAGCCACAGCAAATGGCGGCCACACCAGGCAAACGACAAAAGCCAGTCGGCAAACGGCGCCGACATCAGGCAGACAGCGAAGACACCAGACAGCAACCTTGACACCAGACAAGCAGCGTAGGAGCAACGCATGAGCCCGCAGAAGAACAAGACCTCCGGTAAGGGCGGCAACAAGAGCGTCGGCAAGCTCCTGATGCTGGCCGCGCTGCTGGCCGGGGCGACCGCCGCGGTCCACGTCGTCGCCGGCGGGCGCCAGGTCGCCGCCCCAATGATGGAGTCAAACCTGGCCGAAATCCCGCGCCTGACGCTCTACGCCGGCTGGCACATGATCTCGGTGACCCTTGGCATCAGCGCCGTGGCCTACCTGATCGCCAGCCTGCCGGCCTACCGCAGAACCTGGCGACCGGTGGCGCGGTTCGTCTCGCTGCTGTGGGTGGCCTTCGGGGCCGTGTTCATCGTCGTGATCGTAGTCCAGGAGCGCGACGACCTCTGGCTTGAGCTGCCCCAGTGGATCATGCTCGCCCCGACGGGTCTGATCGGCTTCCTAGGGGCGCGGTCCTAGGAAGCCGAGGCCGTTTGTGATTGCTCGCGCTGCTTGCAGCTGCTTGCGTTGCCCGGCGCATTGCCCACGACGACTGCTTGCGCTGCCAATTGAGTCTGCGATGCCTCGCTGCCGCGTCGTCTGTAACTACCCGCTCCTATTGATGCCGGGCCGCCTATAGCTGCAATTGATCGGAGCTTTCGCATACAGCTGCCAGAGCTTTCGCGCTCGCGGTCGCGTCGACGTGAACGACAGGATGCCGCCGAAAGCTGCCAGCCCCTTTGTGCTCGCGCTCTAATCCTCGCCGCCGGCGCCTTCGCCCTTCTTTTCAGCCTCGGCCCCCTCACTTCCGGCGCCGACGAACACGGCCGGAGCATGCGAGAGCGCCAGGTCGACGGCCCCGAGGACGTGGCTGTACAGCCCGAGCTCGGCGGGCCGGAACTGGAGCTCGGCGGCTACGCCCTGCACGGCGTAGCGACTGAGCGCCGTACTCAGCGGGTCGATGAGGATCGAGCCGGCCTCGGAGAGCACGCCGCCCACCACGACGATGCGCGGGTTGACGATGTTGGCGAGATTGGCCAGCGCAATGCCGGCCACCCGGCCCGTGTCTTCCAGGATGCGGATGCAGGCGGCGTTGCCGTTCTTGGCGCCGTCGATGACGTCGTGAACGGTGACATCCTTGCCCATGACGGGGCGCATGAGCTTAAGGATGGCCGGCACTGCGGCGACGGTTTCCAGGCAGCCGCGGTTGCCGCACTGGCACATCTGCCCGCTTTCGTCGATCGTCGTGTGGCCGACCTCGCCGGCCGAGCCGTCCGCCCCTCGGTAGAGGCGCCCGTCGAGCACGAGCCCTGCGCCGATGCCGTCGGCCAGTTTGAGGTAGACGAGGTCGTCGGTGCCCCGGGCCGCGCCCCACGTGTGTTCGCCGACCGCGCCGAGGTTCGCGTCGTTATCGGCGACGACGGGCATCCCGAGGATGCCGCTCGCTTTGTCGACGATGTCGATGTTCGCCCACTCGGGCATGACGTCGGTGGCGCTGATGCGACGGCCCGCAAGGTCGAGCGGGGCGGGAAGCGCCAGGCCGGTGACGAGGATCGTTTCCCTCTTGATCGAATGTTCGGCCAGGAACAGGTCGATTTGAGCGGAGATTGCCTCCATCTCTTGGTTCCAACCGCCCACGCGGGTGAAGGCGATACGCTTGGTGGCGATGACGTTGTGTGCAAGGTCCGCCAGCGCGAAGGTCAGGTGGCGCCTGCCGACCTCGATTCCCAGAGCGTTGCCCGCGGACGGCACCAGGCTCAGGAGTTGGCCGTGCGGCCCGGCCACGCCGGTCTTGCGTTCGACGATGCCCTGCCTGCACAGGTCGGACACGATATTCGAGACCGTCGAGGCGGCAAGGCCCGTGCTTCGTGCGATGTCGGCCTGGGTGAGTGTGCCGCGCCTGGAGAGTTCGTCGATGACCCGCTGCTGATTCGCCGAACGCAGGGCCGTCTGCGATCCGCCCGACATAACCTTCGATTTACTCGCCATGAATGCATTTCATCACAGATGCCGACGACTTGTGAAGAAAAGGTGTGCGCGTAGTCGGGCGCGGCAGAGCAGGCTCGGGGCATGGTTGGGCCAGTCGCGAGCGGAGTCGCGCAGGCAGGCGATGGCGCCCCGAGCCACGGTAGGACGGAGGCGGGCCTCGGCCGCGTGGACGCGATGCGTACGCCCGATGAAGGCGGGGCCGGTTAATGAAGCCAGGGCTCTGGCCGCGTGGACGCGACGGTGCCCCGAGCCGCAGCCCGGGGCACCGAACGTGTGGTTGTTGTTGACGCGCGACGCGGGCCGCCAGGTGCGGACCTCGCCGTGCCAGCCGTGGCGGGCTCAGTCGCAACGGCCTTCCGGCTGGGTTAGGCATTGACCGCCGACGTGGTCGCGGTCAGCCACGTCGGCCTCACCTAGTCGCGTCAGCCACACGCCTGCCGGGTTGGCCTCACACCTGCTGTGCCAAGGTCAAACCGTCATGCCCGACCTCACACCAGCTCAGATCCGAGCGAGGTCGGCCGCCCCGATGAACCCGGCCGGCACGCCGAGCTCGGCCATGCGGATCTGCGCGACCCTGCGGTGGCTGCGCGCGGTCAGCCCGCGCTCGAAGGTGCGCACGACGGGATCGCGGATGATGTCGCCCGCGGCGGCAACCCCTCCGGCCAGGACGAAGACGTCCGGATCGAGGACCGCCGCCAGGGTGGCCAGGCCCTTGCCGATCCACTCGCCGACGGTGGCCATGACGTCCAGTGCGACGTCGTCGCCCTCCAGTGCGGCCTTCGTGACCATCGGTCCGGTGATCGACTGCGGGTCGCCGCCCGCCAACTCCAGGAGTCGATGGGCGTTGGCCGGTGCCACGGTGGCAATCTCCCGCGCCTCGTGTACGATCGCGGTGCCCGAACCGTAGCGCTCCCAGCAGCCGCGCAGGCCGCATCCGCAGCGCCGCCCGCCGGGCTTCATCTCAATGTGCCCGATCTCGCCGGCGAAGCCCTGGGTCCCGCGCAGGAGCCGATTGTCGATGATGATGCCGCCGCCGATGCCGGTGCCTAGCGTGACGACCACCGCCGAGGAGACGTCGTGTGCCGCGCCGAAGCGGAACTCGCCCCAGGCCGCCGCATTGGCATCGTTCTCCACGACCACCGGCAGGCCCACCTGCTGCGAGATCCGCGAGGCCAGCGGCTCGTTGCGCCACGCCAGATTCGGCGCGTAGACCACGTGCTCGCGCTCGGCGTCGCAGAATCCTGCCGCGCCGATGCCAACCCCGGCCACCTCGCGCCCGTCGGCCTGGCCGCGCAGCTCGGTGACGAGCTCGATGATGACGGCATCGACGGCCTCGACCTGCGTCGCCGGGCTCTGGCGGGTGCCCGTGGCGAGCACTGATCCGTCGGCCGCGACCAGGCCCGCGGCGATCTTGGTGCCGCCGACGTCGACACCGATGGTCAACTGTGAAGAATCGATGGTCGGTCCCATGTTTAGTTATCCTCTCCGGGCATGTCCTCGAGCTCCTTGCCGCGCGTCTCGCGCACGTAGCGCTTGACGAAGAAGAAGGATATCAGCGCGAAGGTCGCGTACAAGCCGTAGGCGAAGCCCAGCGAGAGGTCGGCGAGCCTCGGGAAGGACTGGGTGACGGCGAAGTTGGCGAACCACTGTGCCAGTCCAGCAACGGCCAGTGCGGCGCCGCGGATCTTGTTCGGGAACATCTCGCCGAGCATGACCCACATGACCGGTCCCCAGCTGACGCCAAAGAAGACGACGAAGAGGTTGGCGCTCACGAGGGCAATAGGCCCGGCCGCCCCCTGCAGGACGGGGCCGTCGGCGCCGACGGGGGCCGTTGCGAAGACGATGCCAACAATGGCGAGCGTGATCGCCATGCCTGCCGAGCCGATGAGCAGCAGGGGCCGGCGTCCGATCCGGTCGACCAGGAGGATGGCGACAACCGTGACTGTCACGTTGATGATCGAAGAAATGAGGCTGAACAGGAAGGCCTGGTCCTCACGGAAGCCCACGGACTGCCACAGCGTATTCGAGTAGTAGAAGACGACGTTGATGCCGACGAACTGCTGGAAGATGGCCAGGAAGATGCCCACCCAGACGATCGGCTTGAAGCCGAAGGACGAGCCGCGGATATCGCGCAGGGAGGGCTTCGTTTCGCGAGCCAGAGACGTCCTGATGCGGTTGATCGCGCCTTCCAGTCCTTCTTCGCCCATGATGAGCTGAAGCACCTTGCGAGCCTGCGGGATCTTGTCAGCCGCCACGAGGAAGCGCGGCGATTCGGGGATGAAGTAGACACCGATGAAGTACGCCAGAGCCGGCAGAGCCTCGACCAGAAGCATCCAGCGCCAGGCGTCGAGCCCGAACCACAGCTCGGATCCGGCTCCGCCCGCGATAGTCACGAACTGCTGGTTGATCAGCTGCGAGACGAAGATGCCGATGACGATGGCCATCTGCTGGAGCGAGCCAAGGCGCCCGCGGAGCCTGGCGGGCGCGACCTCGGCGATGTACGCGGGAGCGATGATCGAAGCAACGCCCACGCCGACGCCGCCGATGATGCGGAAGACGATCAGTGAGATGATCTCGGGGGCAAGGCCCGAGCCGACGGCCGAAACGAAGAAGAGCGTGGCTGCGATCTTCATGACGGCGATTCGGCCGATACGGTCGGCGACGGAACCGCCGATGAAGGCGCCGACGGCCGCACCGATGAGCGCCGAGGCTGCGGCGAAGCCCAGTGTGTTGCTCCCGATATCGAACTGACTGCGGATGGCCTCGACGGCGCCGTTGATGACGGCGGTGTCATAGCCGAAGAGGAAGCCGGCTAGGGCCGCCACCGAGGAAATGAGGATGACGCTGCGGTTGGAACCGGTCTGCGAGGCGTCTTGCGTCCTCGGCTGTAAGTTGTTGTCCATTCGTAAGCCTCTCTGGTTACGCGAATCCTTACGGATCATCATGAGGCCTTGTCATCTAGCTGTCAATACATAAACGCTTTTTGTAGCCAAACTGTTCATTTCATAGAAGCTGTGGAGACTCGATGTCCGGGATGGCGCGCTGATTGCATGTTCTGACGGCGCGTGGGGACCGCCAGGCTAGGGGGCGTCGGCTGCATGTGGAGGGGTGCCGAGAGAGGGGGCCGCCAGCCGCGCGCGAAGGTTGCACGGCGAGGAAGACTGGCGCGAAGAAGAGGAGCGCCGAGGACGTGCCGTGGCAAGGAAGGCGCCGCGGCGAAGGCAGGTGCAAAGAAGGCCGCCGTGGCAAGAGCAGACATAAGGCCGGTGAGGCGCCGCTCGGAGCCCCACCGGCCATTTGGAAGCGCGAACTATTCGGTCAGTCCGAACGTCGCCATGAGGCTGGCCCGCCCGATCGAGTGCTCGAATAGCTGCATGCCGAGGATTGCGATGGGCGTGTCCTCGTCGACCTCGAGCCGCAGAACGTCCACCGCGTGCACGACGATGTAGTAGCGGTGCGTCCCGTGGCCGGGCGGGGGAGCGGCACCGAGGAAGCCCCGGGTGCCGGCGTCGTTGCGGAGTTGGACGACGCCGGCCGCGAGCCCGTCAGGCTCGTTGGCTGCTCCCGCAGCCAGCTCCGTCACATCAGCGGGAATGTTCGCCGCCGCCCAGTGCCAGAATCCGCTCGCCGTCGGGGCGTCGGGGTCGTAGACGGTCACCGCGAAGCTGCGCGTGCCCGCCGGGAAGCCGTGCCAGCGCAGGCTCGGCGAGCGGTCTTGGCCGTTCGGAAGGCCGAATATCCCGCTGGTCTGGGCGGGGTCGAATCGCCCGCCGGGCGCGACGTCGTCGGATTCTACATCGAAGACCGCCACCGATGGCAGCACGGAATACGGGTCGAAGCGGGCCGAAAGATCGGGATCGAGGGTTGTCATGTGGACCTCCTTCCTTGGCGCCGACATTCCTTGGTGCCAGCGTCGGGTCCATCGACTCTACCCCGGCTCCGGCGCTTTTTTGGGACGGTAGGACGGGTTACTGCGAAGGTGCACGCCTTTTGGTAGCGAGATTCAGGTTCGCGGTGGGATTCAAGCTAGCCGTGGGACTCATGGACGTCGCCGGCGGTCTCGTTGTGTTCGGGCGTGGTGCCGACGATGTTCTCCATCAGGGCTTTGAGGTTGTCAGCGGTGACGGTTCTACTGCCGTCCCCGTCACCAAAGATCTTAACGACGATGACGTAGCCATCGGCGTCGACCCAGACCGCCTGGTGATATATGCTGCTCGAATTGACCCATCCCTTGCCTTCTTGGCCGTCGAAGGTCACGGGCTGCCACTTGCCATCAGCGTTGGACTCGGCTTGCTCAACTTCATAAGGAGTGGAGGTGGTGTCGGAGTCATATTCAATGTCCAGTTGTGTGTCATCGGCTTCGTCATAAATTCTGCATGACATGTCCCCGGACGAGTATCCATCGGGCGGGTCGTTCCAGTAGCTGAATTTGTCCCTTGATGGTGTGAAGGATAGTTCGTCCTTGAGGAATTGCTCAGAGAGGAGGCCTCCGCACAGGTATCCGGCGTTCGACGAGTCGGAAGGCTCCGTGGAGTCCTCGTCGGTGGGTTCGTCTGATTCGTCTGCGGGCTGCCGGTCGGTGGTCTCGAGGGACTGCGAGCTGGTGGGGTTGGTCGGGTCTGCCTGGTCGTTGCCGGACTGCGAGCACGCGGTCAGGGAGGCGGCCGCCAGGAGGGATGCGGCGAGCGCGCCGGCAATGCCGAGGCGGGACGTCGGTGACGCGGAGTAGCGCGGCTGCGAACTGTTGTCCGGTAGCATCCTTCCGTCGCGGAGGACCTGCTCGGTGTCGCGATCGCGGCTGGCCTTGGCGTTCATGGGGATCCTTTGCTCGGGCGGCGGCTAATGCGGGCGGGAGGCTGACACGAGCGACGATAGTGAAGCGATCCCGCAGATCACAGGGGAGACGACACCAATCGTCCGCTGCTGGCGCGCGCCGGGCGGAAGTGAGATGCCAGGCGTCCAGGGCCGGTTTATACAGGAAACGGGTGGGTGAGGATAGTTTTACCGCGGGCTGCCCTGCTGAGGGCGCCACGGCTTGCCTGCTGAGAGTACCCGGGCCGCTCCGCTGTTCGACCATTCGAACATTTGACTTTTCACACATAATTACCGTTGGAATATACGCAACACTAACGTTGCGTATATGACTTCGCACTCCGACGACGAGGTACCGACCTCCAACGACACCGCGGCACCAGCCAGCACTCCCGAGCCCCGCGACATCACGCCCGACGGCGACCTGCCGCACGTGGTCATCGTGGGCGGCGGCTTCGCCGGCATCTCGGCGGCGCGTAGCCTACGCCGCGCCGAGGTCCGCGTCACGCTCGTCGACCGCAACCCGTACTCGACCTTCCAGCCACTCATCTACCAGGTCGCCACCTCGACCCTGAGCCCCGGCGACGTCACCTATTTCCTGCGCGCCATGCGCACGAACCAGCCGAATCTGGGCGTCGTGCTCGGCGACATCATCGCCATGGACCACGCGGCCAAGACCCTCTTCTTCGAAGATGGCAACCGGATGCGCTACGACTACCTCATCGTCGCAACGGGCGTGAGCGCCAACTTCTTCGGTATCCCCGGCGCCGCCGAGCATTCGCTGCCGCTGTACACCCGCCGCAACGCCCTGGATGTGCGCGACCGGCTCATGGGTTTGCTCGACGCCGCCTCGCGCCGCAGCGATGCCAAGATCCGGATCGTCGTGGTCGGCGGCGGCCCCACCGGCGTCGAGACGGCGGGTGCCCTGGCGGAAATGCGCAACAAGGACCTGCCGGTACTCTTCCCGGAAATCGGTTCGGACGCGATTGAGATCACCCTGGTCGACATGGCCGACCGTCTCCTCGGGCCCTTCCACCCGAAGTCCAGCGACTACGCACGCAAGGCCCTTGACAAGCGCGGCGTCAAGCTGCTGTTTTCGCAGGCGGTCAAGGAGGTTCGCAATGATGGGGTCGTGCTCGCGCCCGTCGACGGCTCAGGCCCGGAGACCTTCCTCGACGCCGCCATCGTGCTGTGGGCTTCCGGCGTCGGCGTGCCCGACATCGTGGCGAAGTGGGGCCTGCCGCAGACCAAGCGCGGCCGGATACTCGTCAACGAGCACCTCGAGGTCGACGGCGTGGCGGACGTGTTCGCGGCCGGCGACGTCGCGTCGATCGGCGAGCAAGGCCTGCCGCAGCTGGCACAGCCGGCCAAGCAGACCGGCAAGCACATCGGCAAGGTCATCCGCGCGCAGCTGGAGGGGCGCAAGAGGCCCAGGCCTTTCAAGTACAAGGACCTGGGCATCATGGCGACGATCGGGCGAGCTTCCGCCGTCGCCGAGGTCAAGCACGTGCCGCGCATGCGGGGCTTCCTCGGGTGGATGATCTGGAACTCGGTGCACATCGCCACGCTCATGAGCGGGCGCAACCGGCTCTCGTCCTTCGTCAACCTGACCACCAAGTATCTGCTGTGGCGCAAGAATCACAGCCTGATCGTCGGCGACATCACCGACTTCTCGAAGGCCGCCGCCGACCACGCCGGGCGCAATGACAGGCTGTCGGTGGCGCGCTCGATCAACTAGGGTGGCTGCGTCGAACTAGGGGTGCCGGTGGACTGCATGCGATTATCGGTCGCCGTAGCCTGCTCGCTCAGATACCCTGCCGGCGGTCTTGTTGTGTTCGGGAGCGGTGTCGAGGACTCTGTGCATTAGGGCTTTGACGCTTTCTTCGGTGCCCGTGTTCATTTCGTCCTCGCTGTTGAACCAGCCAGAATCGTCGTCGTCATATTCCCCTAGTTTAACGAGAACAACGGACCCGTCAGGGTTGATCCAGACGGCCATGGGCTCCCACATCCTGACTGGGTCGCGCTGGATCCATCCTTTTCCCTCTCGACCATCAAGAGTAAAAGGCCGCCAGTTCCTCCGTTCGTTGGACTCTGCCTTTGAGACGGTAATCTCGGCCTCTGAAGAAACCTCGGTCTGATACTCGATGCTAAGATGCTTATTGCTGGTTCTTTCGTCATAGAGTTGGTTGAGTTTGTTGTCGTAGAGTGTGCATTCCGTAGATCCCATGTCATGTCCGGGTTGGTTGCTGTAGCGGTATGCGGCGGACGATGAGGTGAAGGATAGTTCGTTCTTGAGGAAGTCGTCGGTGAGTATGCCGCCACATAGACGCGCCTCATCCGATACGCCATTGGTCGAAGCCTGCGATGTAGTCCCGCTATCTTCAGGGACAAAGCTCTTGCGGGAGACTTTGCCGGAGCTCTTGTTATGTTCGGCAGCTGTGCCGACGATCGCTCGCATTAAGGTTCGCACGTTATCGGCATCCGTAGTGCGGAAAGATCTGACGACAAGGTCGGAGCCATCGGGAAAGACCCACAGCGCTTTAGGAATATAGTCATCTCCTTCGTAAATCCAGCCTTTACCTTCTTGACCCTTGATGCTCAAGGGCGTCCAGTCACCGTCTTCGTTGGAGTCAGCCTCTTCTTCAAGCCATACCCACTCGCCGCTGTCGCTGTACTCGATTATCAGATAGGCCCCGTCGGCATCATCATGGAGCTCGCATGTCATGACCCCATTGTGGTTGCTGCGACTGCCATAGAGGCTGCTCGAACTAGGCGGATAGTTCGCATATTTGTAGTTATTGGGTGAGGAAGTGAAGTCCAGTTCGTCCTTGAGGAAGTCGTCGGACAGGAAGCCGTCGCATAGGTGCCCCTTCGTGGTTGTGCCGAACGGGATGTAGGGCTCGCTGGCGTATTGCGAGGAAACGGTAAATGATATTGCAAGGAGGCACGCTGCCAGCGCGCCAGCGATGTTGTGGAGTGTGCCAGGCTTGCGGTAATAGCTGGCCGGGTGACTGTCGGGTGTCGGCTCGTGGTGATCGCTGCTGCGGGTTGCCGGGTCTTCCTGATGGTGCTCAGCGGTGGCGTTCGCGTCGTCGCCCTGGGCCGTGGAGCCGGCCGCTTCGTGGTGCCCGCTGTCTTGGGCCGCGGAGCCGTCCCGCGTGGGAGTTGGGCGGGTCGAGTCGCGCGTGGCTTGGCTGTCGTGCGCGGCTTGCTCATTGTTGTAACGGCTGTGATTCCTGGCCCGCATGACTCACCTTTGCACTGGTTGAACTCGTTAGCGATGACAAGTGACAGCGATGACGATAATCGAGTGACCCGCCAGCGATACAGGGGAGGCCACACCAATTCGGTCTAAAGCTGGCCGCAGTAAGACGACGAGTTGCGGCCGGCGCTTAGTGGCAGGCCGGGCTCCCGCACGCAAGCCGCTTTCGACGCCGGCGATGTCCACGGCTGGCGCGTCTGGCCGACGGGCGCGCCATTGTCACCAACCGATGCGTCGCCCTGGCCGACGGGCGCGCCATCCTCACCGGCTCAGGTTCTTTCTCACCGGCTGAGGCGTCGCGGCCTGAGGGCTTCGGCGTCGAATAGCATGTGCCTAGCAGCACGCCGCCCGGGAACGGCCGGGCGCCACCCGCATCCGAAGGGAGTGACATGTCGAGGATTCACACGACTCACGTGGGATCACTGCCGCGACCGGCAGAGCTGTTGGAGGCAAATGCGCGCCTGGCCTCCGGCGAGCTTCCCGCCGCCGACTTCCAGGCCATCCTCGTCGACGCCACGGCCGAGGTCATTGGGCGCCAGAAGGACATCGGCATTGACGTCGTCAACGACGGCGAATACGGCCACATCATGACGCAGACCGTCGACTACGGCGCCTGGTGGTTCTACTCGTTCTCGCGCTTCGGTGGCCTCGAGATCGCCTCGGGCGACGACCACCTCGGCTTCGCGCCGCCGGTGGCCGCCGACGGCATCCAGCTGGCATCGTTCACGCAGCGCCGCGACTGGACCGCGTTCGCCGACGCCTACCGCGATCCCGCCTCGGGCATCCACGTGGCCAACCAGAAGGTCGTAGCCTTCCCGACGATCACCGGGGAACTGACGTACATCGGCCAGGACGAGGTCGCCCGAGACGTCGAGGCCACCCTCGCCGCCCTCAAGGCCAATGGGCTGTCCGCCTCCGACGGCTTCATCGCCGCCGTTTCGCCGGGGTCGGCCGCGCGCATCGCGAACACATACTACGCCAACGAGGTCGAGGTCCTCGATGCCTGCGCCGCCGCCCTGCACGAGGAGTACAAGGCAATCACCGACGCCGGCCTGACCGTGCAAATCGACGACCCCTCCGTGGCCGAGGCATGGGACCAGTTCGTGCCCGAGCCCTCCGTCGAGGACTACCGGAAATGGGTCCAGCTGCGCATCGACGCCGCCAACAAGGCGCTCGAGGGGATCCCGCCGGAGCTCGTGCGCTTCCACGTCTGCTGGGGCTCGTGGCACGGCCCGCACACGACGGACATCGCTTTCAAGGACATCGTCGACCTCGTGCTCCAGGTCAATGCCGGCGCCTACACCTTCGAGGCCGCCAACGCGCGCCACGCCCACGAGTGGCGGGTCTGGGAGGACGTCAAGCTGCCCGAGGGCAAGAAGATCATTCCGGGCGTCGTCTCGCATTCGACGAACGTGGTCGAGCATCCCGAGCTCGTCGCCGAGCGCATCGAGAACTTCGCGAGGCTCGTTGGGCCGGAAAACGTCGTCGCTTCCACGGACTGCGGGCTCGGCGGGCGAGTCTATCCCTCCATCGCGTGGGCCAAGCTCGAGGCGCTGGCCGAGGGCGCCGCGATCGCGTCCAAGCGCCTGTTCGGGTAGGGGCGCGTAGGCGGCGTCGAAGCGAGGGGCGCGTTGGCGGCCCGGCTAACGTCGACGGGCGCGGTCGCGGCAAGATGTTCGCAGTGACCGCGCCCCGTGCGCGCACTATCGAAACTCGCCGCCGCGGGTCGGCCAAGCCCTGACCAGTCGACCGGCGCGACCGGGAGCATCGAGGCGGAACTTCACCGCCCCGCACTAGGCGTTGTCACGGCGTTGTCGCCCACGTCGCATGCCCAACACAAGGGAACATAGCCCGACGACGCCGAGCGCCGCGCCAGCCGCCCACGATCCTCTGCCCGTCAGTGCAACGAGCGCCAACAGCGTTACTCCGCCAGAAACGAGTGCGACTCCGAACTTCGTCAACCAACTCGTTTTTGCGCCGTAAGACGTCCATCTCATGGCTACCGCACCTCCGAGCAGCGCTTGTTGATGATTGTGTACCCGAACGGCTTCAGCCTCATTTCGGCGCACTGGTTCGCGCGGGAACGGTGGGACACGCCACGACGTGCCGGCCATCTTTTCGTTGTTGTCATCGCTTCGTTCACCTCCGCGTCATATTGAATCCGGTGCACTAAAACGTGTCATCGCTGCAATTTTCCGTCAAGGGGCAGTCTGGGACAGGTGCGGCCGGTGGCGGTGCTGGCCCCGTCACCGGTGCATTCTTCAACGGGCGGCATTCTTCGAGCAGCGACCTTCCTCCTCTCACGACGATGCCGGCCTCGCGCTGAGAAAACTCGTGTGCGCGAGGCCGGCGCGGCCGGTCGGCATGTGCCGGACAACCGTGGGGCTCAGTTGACGGAAGATTCGCCGAGCTTGACCTCGACCTCCTTGGAGTTGCCGTCGGAGCCCTTGACCTTGAGCTTGACCTTGTCTCCGATCTTGTGCTGGCGGACCCGGTCGGACAGGTCGGAAGCCGAGTTGACCTCGTCGCCATCGAGGTGGGTGATGACGTCGCCCTGCTGGATGCCGGCCGCCTCGGCACCCGATCCCTCGACGACGTTCTGCACGACGGCTCCCTTGCCGGAGCCCTCACCGCCCGAGCCGTTCTGGTTGTTCGTGCTCACCGACACGCCGAGGGCGGGATTCTTGCCGATCGTCGTGTCATCGTCGGCGTCGCCGGAGCGGATCTTCTTCACGATGCTCATGGCTTCGTCGATGGGCACGGCGTATCCGTTGACATCGGCGGAGGTGTAGCCCGTCGAGGCCGCGGTCGTCACGCCGACGACCTCGCCGTCGGCATTCATGAGAGGACCGCCCGAATAACCGGGCACGACGTCGGCGTCGGTCTGGATGAGGCCGGCCAGCTCGTCGGCGCGCTCCGAGTTTGCGCTGTCGTGCGCCGTGATGGACTGGTCGAGCCCCGTGACCGTTCCGCTGAGCGAGGTCAGATATCCCTGGCCGGAGCCGTTGCCGACGGCGGAGACGGAGTCGCCCTTCTTGGCCGCCTTCTTGGCGACGGTCACCGCCTCGAGATCCTTGGGCGGATCCTTGATTTCCAGGACGGCGATATCCTTGGACGAGTTGTGACCGACCACCGTGGCCGTGTACTGCTTCTGCGTGTCCGCGACGGTGACCGTCACCTCGCTGGAATTGGTCACGACATGGTAGTTGGTCAAAACGATGCCGGACTTGTCGACGATCATGCCCGTACCCGCGCCCTGGCCGTTCTCGTAGGCGGTCGTCACCAGCACGACGCCGGGCGCCGAGTCGACCTTCTCGCCCTGCTGGACACCCTGCTCGGGCTGCTGATCCTGAGGCTGGTTGGGGTCGATGGACGGCTGAGGCTGCTGCGGCTGCTCAAGCTGGGCGTCCTCGCGGCTGCCGTGCTCGCCGACCGCGAAGCCGGTCAGGCCACCGACGAGCCCGCCAAGAAGGAGGCCGGCCATGGCGGCCGCGGCCAGTGCCGCCGTCGTCCACGACCTCCGACGCTTCGGGGCGGCAGTGCCCGTGGCCGGATCGAAGACCGAGCCGGGGTACTGCTGCGAGTAGGGAAGGTAGCTGCCCGGAAGGGCCGACTGTGAGGGTTCCGCCTGCGACGGGCCCGCTGCGCTGCCGCCATAGGGGGCCGGGGCGAGCATGGGCGGGACGGCCTCTGTCTTCTGCACGCCCGTCGGCGTATGGGGCGCCGCCGGGGCAGGGGTGGAGACATCGCTGCCCGATGGCGAGGCCGATGTGCTTGTGTGCGAGGTTGCGTCACTCGCGCCGGGAGCCGAGTTTTGGGCGGAGTGCGCGGCATCGGCGGGCCGGTGTGCGCCCTCGCCGGGTAGGCCAGAATCCTCGGCGGGAGTGCCAGCGGCCGAGGCCTGGTGGACATCGCCGTCGCCGGATACGTGACCTGCCGGGCCGGTGGAGGCCTGGTCGGCGCTCATATCGCCTGACCAGCCCCCGGATTCGGGTGTATTGGGCGAAGTCCCCTCGGGGTCATCGCGCCGAGGGCTGTCATATGTGTCACTCACTACTGTTCTCCTGGGGCTCTTACTTTTCGAGAAACTACTCTACCGACTTGGTCGCGAAGGGTTGAACCCCACTCCTGTGATTCTCGGAAACCGGGGAGTTCTTTCCGTCCGGCTGCCCGGTAGTGTCTGGGCCGACGGAGAGCAACCGGCTGCCGGGAGCCTTCGCAACCAGAGAACATCCGGGCCTCGGGAATCGGGCGAGCCGCGGCGAGCACACGACTGGCCGTTGCCTCACGGCGGTCATTGCGTGCGGCCTTATCCACTGTCACTCCTGAATCGTCGTCGGTGTGTTTCGACGGCCATTCAACCGGGCCAGCTCAGACGCTGGCCGCGAGTTTCCTGAAGGCCCGGTGGGTACCGGCATCGCGCAGGGCTCGGATCGTCAGCCGATGGACGGCTCAGATCCACGAGTTAAACCACATGTGCATCTGCCAGAAGGAACGCGGCACCGTCATACCCGTCCAGATGGGGAACCAGAACACGGCCGCCGCGAGGATGACGACGCCGACCGTGCAGACCAGGACGTATGAACTGATGCGCGCCCTTCGAGGCAGCCACCACTGGCGGTCGGGTTCGCCGTCGATGACGTGGGCGAAGTCGTCCGGTGCACGAACGACGGGCTCGGTGGTGCCAGCGTAGGGAGCGCCGGAGTCGTAGGGAGCGCCGACGCCATCGGGCAGGTCGGGCGAGGGCGCGAGTGCCGCTGCCTGCGGCGACTGGCCTGGCACGGCGGCCTCCGGTCGCTGACCGTGCACCGCCGGTGTGTACTCCTGGTAGGTCGGTGGCGCATACTCCCGCCACCGACCGTAAGCTGCCGGTGGTGCATACTCCCGCCACCGGTCGCCTGCCGCCGTTGTGCTTTCCCGCTCCTCGTACGGTACGGGGCTGGCAGCCGCGCCGGCCGCACGCCGGCCAGCGAAGAGGCCGCGCCTTCGGGCGAAGGTCGCTCCGCTTCGCGACGGGCCGAGCAGCCGCGCCGCCATTCCCACCGCATACGTCAGCGCCAGCACGACGAAGGGCAGAAGGACGACGGCGTAGAACTGGAAGATCGTGCGGTTCGTGTAGAGCAGCCACGGCGCCCACAGGCCGGCATACCCGGCGAGGATCGCCCAGGCCCGCCAGTCCGAGCGCGCCAGCGCACCGAAGATCACCGCGAGCAGGCCGACGAGCCCCAGCCACCACACGGCAACATTGCCGACGGAGGTGATGGCCTCGACGCACTTCGAGCTCCCGCAGCTCAGCCCCTCGTCCTTCCAGTAGAAGGACACGGGCCGGCCCTGGACGAGCCACTCCCAGGCCTGCGACTGATACGTGTGCTCGGAGGAAAGGTTGTGGTGGAAGCTCCACATGTCCTGGTGGTAGTGCACGAAGGAGTTGACGACGTCGGGCGCCCACGAGATCGGCATGCTCTCGCCGCGGGCGGCAGCCTCCGCTGCCCAGTTCCTGTCCAGGGAATTCGGGTTGCGGAACCACGGGTACCACTGGGCGATATAGGTGACCAGCGCGGTGGGCACGAGCGCGAGGAACGCGGGCACGCCGTCGCGGAAGGCGGCGCCGCCGAAGTACAGGGGAGCGCCCATGGACCGGCGGGCGGCCACGCCGAAAACCAGCACGAGGAGCCCGAAGGCCGCCACGGCGTAGATGCCCGACCACTTCACGCCGCAGGCCAGGCCCAGGCTGATGCCCGCGGCCACGAGCCAGGGGCGCGCGAAGGACCGCGCCGCCCACGGGTCGGCCGTCAGAAGCTGGGAGCCGTGCAGGTCGCCGGCGGCGACGGCCGCCCGTGCCTCGGGTGTGTCCCTGAACAATCCATGCGCGACTCGGTGGGCAAGCCGTCCCCCGTGCCTCTCCCGGTCGAGGAGCACGAAGTAGAAACCCAGGAGGACGAAGAACGCCAGGACATTGTCGAGGATGCCCGTGCGCGAGAGCACGATCCCCATGCCGTCGAGCGCCATGGCCAGCCCCGCGAATCCCGCGAGCCACGGCGATCGGAAGAGCCGCATGGCGATCCGCACAATGAGGATCACCGACAGCACGCCGAGCGCCGCGGTGCTGAAACGCCAGCCGACGCCGTTGTCCGTGCCGAAGAGCCACTGGCCGATGGCCATCACCCACTTGCCGAAAGGCGGATGGACGACCCTGTCCGCCTCCGTTTGCAGGGCCGAATAGTCGCCCTCGAGGAAGAGGTCGTTGGCGTTGTCGCCGTCCCAATTGCCCTCGTAGCCCATGCGCAGCAGCGAGAACGCACCCTTGACGTAGTAGGTTTCGTCGAAGATGATCGCGCGCGGATGGGTCAGGTTCCACAAGCGTGTGCCAAGAGCGACGAGGGCCGCGACGAGCGTGACGATCCAGCCCTGGATGCGGATCGTGCGGGGCAGGGTGGCGCCCCGGGGCAGGAGGCCGATGCGGCCGCGCAGCTCGTCCTCGTAGGTTTCGGCCTGCGCGTCGGAGAGCTGGAAGGTCGGCCGTTTGGCTCGTTTCTTGGCTTTCCTGCCTGCCGGGGTCGTGCCCGCTGTCGTGTCTTCGGGCGGCTCGTCTGCGGCAGACGCGGCGGCGTGCGGCTCGCGTGTGAGCATCGCCTTTTCGTACGGCGAGGCCTGGTCGCTGTCCGGCTCGGCGAAGGGCGCGAAGCGCGAGGAGTCGCGTCCGGGTGCCTCAAGGGCGGTGGGACCTGGTTCGTGCGGGCGCGGGTCTTCGTGCGAGCCTGGTTCGTGCG
>JAUMUM010000008.1 GCA_030530685.1 Actinomycetaceae bacterium
TCCGCCAGAACCTGCTGGGCAAGCGCGTGGACTACTCGGGCCGCTCGGTCATCGTCGTCGGCCCGGACCTCAAGCTGCACCAGTGCGGCCTGCCCACGATCATGGCGCTCGAGCTGTTCAAGCCCTTCGTGCAAAAGCGGCTCGTCGACCTCGACATCGCCAAGAACGTCAAGGCCGCCAAGCGCCTCATCGACCGCCAGCGCCCCGAGGTCTGGGACGTGCTGGAAGAGGTCATCAAGGAGCACCCGGTCCTGCTCAACCGCGCGCCCACGCTGCACCGCCTGGGCATCCAGGCCTTCGAGCCCCAGCTGATCGAGGGCAAGGCCATCCGTCTCCACCCGCTCGTATGCACGGCGTTCAACGCGGACTTCGACGGTGACCAGATGGCCGTCCACCTGCCGCTGTCGGTCGAGGCTCAGGCCGAGGCCCGCATCCTCATGCTCTCGTCGAACAACATCCTCAAGCCGTCCGACGGCCGCCCGGTGACCATGCCCAGCCAGGACATGATCATTGGCCTGTTCCACCTGACGTCGGTGCGCGAGGGCCTGCCCGGCCAGGGGCGCACCTTCTCCTCCGTGGCGGAGGCGCGCATGGCCATGGACCTGGGCGAGCTGCACCTCAACGCCCCGTGCAAGATTCGCTTCGAGGGCGACGTGATCCCGCCGGTCGGCCATGAGCTTCCCGAGGGGCGTGAGGAGGGCGAGCCCTTCCTCCTGGAGACGAGCCTGGGCCGCGCCATCTTCAACGAGACGCTGCCGGTCGATTTCCCGTACGTCAACGAGCCCGTCGACAAGAAGATCCTCGGGCGCATCGTCAACGCCCTGGCCGAGCGCTACGAGAAGGTCGCCGTCGGCGCCTCGCTCGACGCCCTCAAGGCGGCGGGCTTCTACTGGGCCGGCCGCTCCGGCGCGACGATCGCGGTGTCCGACGTCGTCGTGCCCGAAACCAAGAGCGGGATCCTGGAGAAGGCCGAGGCCGACGCCGCCCGCATCGAGCACCAGTTCCTCACGGGCCGCATTGAGGACGAGGATCGCCGTCGCGACCTCGTGGACCTGTGGTCCAACGTCACGGACGAGATCGCCCAGGAGATGCGCGACAACTTTGAGGAGATGAACACCGTTAACCGCATGGTGTCCTCGGGCGCGCGCGGCAACTGGGAGCAGGTCCGCCAGATCGCGGGCATGCGCGGCCTCGTGGCCGACCCGAAGGGCGCGATCATCCCTCGCCCCATCAAGTCGAACTACCGTGAGGGCCTGTCCGTCCTCGAGTACTTCATCGCCACGCACGGCGCGCGCAAGGGCCTGGCTGACACCGCCCTGCGCACCGCCGACTCCGGTTACCTGACGCGGCGCCTCGTCGACGTCTCGCAGGATGTCATCGTCCGCGAGAACGACTGCGGTACGCGGCGCGGCCTGGCCAAGACGATCGCGCGCACCGGCGCTGACGGCACCCTCGTGCCCGACGAGCAGCTCGACACGACCGTCTACGCCCGCACGCTGGCTCGCGACATCAAGGACGGCGAAGGCAATGTCATCTGCGAGGCGGGCACCGACCTGGGCGACGACGTCATCGCCTCCCTCATTGAGGCCGGCGTCACCGAGGTGGCGGTCCGCTCGGTGCTGACGTGCGAGTCGCGCATCGGCACGTGCGCCAAGTGCTACGGCCGTTCCATGGCAACCGGCAAGCTCGTCGACATCGGCGAGGCCGTGGGCATCGTGGCTGCCCAGTCGATCGGTGAGCCCGGCACGCAGTTGACGATGCGCACCTTCCACACGGGCGGGTCGGCGTCGGCCGACGACATCACCCAGGGCCTTCCCCGTGTCCAAGAGCTCTTCGAGGCCCGCACGCCGAAGGGCGAGGCGCCGATCGCGGAGGCCGCGGGCCGGCTCAAGGTCGAGGAGGGCGAGCGCACGCGCCGCCTGATCATCGTGCGTGACGACGGCGACGAGGACCTGTCCTACCAGGTGTCCAAGCGCGCCAAGCTGCTCGTCGCGGAGGACGGCGACGTCAAGGTGGGCCAGCAGCTCGTCGAGGGTTCCGTCGACCCGAAGAAGGTGCTGCGCATCTCCGGCCGCCGCTCCGCCCAGGAGCACATCGTGGCCGAGGTCCAGGGCGTCTACCGCTCGCAGGGCGTGGAGATCCACGACAAGCACATCGAGGTCATCGTGCGCCAGATGCTGCGGCGCGTGACGATTCTCGAGGCCGGCACGACCAAGCTGCTGCCCGGCGAGCTCGTCGACGTGGCCATCTTCGAGGACGAAAACCGCGCGGCCATGGCCGAGGGCGGCAAACCGGCCTCGGGCCGCCCTGAACTCATGGGCATCACCAAGGCTTCGCTGGCCACCGACTCGTGGCTGTCGGCGGCCTCCTTCCAGGAGACGACCAAGGTCCTGACCGAGGCGGCGCTCAATGCCAAGAGTGACCCGCTGTCCGGCCTGAAGGAGAACGTCATCCTCGGCAAGCTCATCCCGGCCGGCACGGGCCTGGAGCAGCTGCGCGATGTGCGCGTCGAGCCGACTGCCGAGGCCCGCGTCGAGTTCGAGAAGAATAACGGTTTCACCCACCGCGACCTCGAGGTCTTCGACGACGGCTTCGGCTACGCCGATTTCCCCGATTTCGATCTGAACGCCGGCTATTCGGCATTCTGACGCGTGGGGCTGCGGGGCGGCGGGAATGATCTCGCCGCCCCGGCTTTTCGCCGGCGTGCCGGGCGACGGTGGTAACCACCGCCACAGGCGGCATCTTTGACGTGCTTCACTGGCGGCCGCTACTCTTGTAAAGGTTGGCCTTTTCATGAGTGGCCCTTCCATAAGCCGCGGTATATCGCGGCTTGGCTTGTGAATGATAGCCGCATGCCGGACATTGCGAGCACCCCGAGTATTGAACAGAACTTTTTCAGGAGACATAGTGCCCACAATTCAGCAGTTGGTCCGCAAGGGCCGCTCGAGCAAGGTCGGGAAGTCGAAGACCCCGGCGCTGAAGGGAAGCCCCCAGCGTCGTGGCGTCTGCACCCGCGTTTTCACCACCACCCCGAAGAAACCCAATTCGGCTCTTCGCAAGGTTGCCCGTGTTCGCCTGTCGTCGGGCATCGAGGTCACGGCCTACATTCCCGGTGAGGGGCACAATCTCCAGGAGCATTCCATCGTCCTCGTTCGCGGCGGCCGCGTCCGCGACCTCCCCGGCGTTCGCTACAAGATCGTGCGCGGTGCGCTCGACACCCAGGGAGTCAAGAACCGTCAGCAGGCTCGCAGCCGCTACGGCGCGAAGAAGGAGAAGAAGTAATGCCTCGCAAGGGCCCAGCTCGCAAGCGTCCCCTGGTCAACGATCCCGTCTACGGCTCGCCCCTGGTGACCCAGCTCGTCAATCGCGTGCTCCTCGACGGCAAGAAGTCGACGGCCGAGCGCATCGTCTATGGCGCGCTCGAAGGCGTCGGTGAGAAGTCCGGTCAGGATCCTCTGGCCGTCCTCAAGCGGGCAATGGACAATATCCGCCCCTCGCTCGAGGTCCGCTCCCGCCGCGTCGGCGGCGCCACCTACCAGGTGCCCGTCGAGGTCAAGTCGGGGCGTGCGACGACGCTCGCCCTGCGCTGGCTGGTGGACTACGCGCGCCAGCGCCGCGAGAAGACCATGACCGAGCGCCTGCTCAACGAGATCCTCGACGCTTCCAACGGCCTTGGCGCCGCAGTCAAGCGTCGTGAAGACACGCATCGAATGGCGGAGTCCAACAGGGCCTTCGCTCACTACCGCTGGTAATGACGAACTGGCGCGCCCGGCGCGCCTCGAGGAAGAAGAGAGCCTAAACGTGGCACTTGACGTGCTGACTGACCTCAAGAAGGTCCGCAACATCGGAATCATGGCGCACATCGACGCTGGCAAGACCACCGTCACCGAGCGCATTCTCTACTACACGGGCATCAACTACAAGATCGGGGAGACGCACGACGGCGCCTCGACGACCGACTGGATGGAGCAGGAGAAGGAACGCGGCATCACCATCACGTCCGCGGCCGTCACCGCCTTCTGGAAGGGCACCCAGATCAATGTCATCGACACGCCCGGACACGTCGACTTCACCGTCGAGGTGGAGCGAAGCCTGCGCGTGCTCGACGGCGCCGTGGCCGTCTTCGACGGCAAGGAGGGCGTCGAGCCCCAGTCGGAGACCGTGTGGCGTCAGGCCGACAAGTACAACGTGCCGCGCATCTGCTTCATCAACAAGATGGACAAGCTCGGCGCCGACTTCGACTTCTCGGTCCAGACGATCAAGGATCGTCTCCAGGCGACGCCCGTCGTCGTGACGTTCCCGATCGGCGCGGAAAACGAGTTCTCCGGCGTCGTCGACGTGCTGAAGAAGAAGGCGATCCGCTTCCCCGAGAAGAACGACAAGGGCGAGGCGACGCGCGGCATTCTCGTCGTCGAAGAGGACGTGCCGGCCGAGCTGGCCGATCGCGCCGAGGAATACCATCTCCAGGCCATGGAGTTCGCGGCCGAGGCCTCGGACGAGCTCATGGAGAAGTACCTCGAGGAGGGCGAGCTCTCGCTCGACGACATCAAGAAGGGTCTTCGCCTGCGCACGATTGCCGGCGAGGTCTACCCCGTCTTCTGCGGCTCCGCCTACAAGAACAAGGGCGTGCAGCCGATGCTCGACGGCATCGTCGACTACCTCCCCTCGCCGCTGGACATTCCGGCGACCAAGGGCTTCAAGCCCGGCAACGAGGACGAGGAAGACTCGCGCGAGGCCTCGGAAAAGGCTCCCTTCGCGGCGCTGGCCTTCAAGATCGCGGTCCACCCCTTCTACGGCAAGCTCACCTATATCCGCGTCTACTCGGGCAAGGTCGAACAGGGCACCCAGGTGCTCAATGCCACGAAGGGCAAGAAGGAACGCATCGGCAAGATGTTCCAGATGCACTCCAACCGCGAGAACCCCGTCGAGGTGGCGCATGCCGGGCACATCTACGCCTTCGTCGGCCTCAAGGAGACGACGACGGGCGACACCCTGTGCGCCATTGACAAGCCGATCATCCTGGAGTCCATGACCTTCCCGGACCCGGTCATCCACGTGGCCATCGAGCCGCGCTCGAAGAATGACCAGGAGAAGCTTTCGACGGCCATCCAGAAGCTGGCCGAAGAGGACCCGACCTTCACCGTCCGCCAGGACGAGGAGACCGGGCAGACGGTCATCGGCGGCATGGGTGAGCTCCATCTCGATATCCTCGTCGACCGCATGAAGCGCGAGTTCAAGGTCGACGCCAATGTGGGCGCGCCGATGGTCGCCTACCGCGAGACCATCCGCAAGAAGGTCGAGAACATCGAGTACACGCACAAGAAGCAGACCGGCGGTTCGGGCCAGTTCGCTCGCGTGATCGTGACCTTCGAGCCCCTGGTCGACGAGGAGGGTGGCGACACCTACGAGTTCGCCAATGCCGTCACGGGCGGCCGCGTGCCTCGTGAGTACATCCCCTCGGTCGACGCGGGTATCCAGGAGGCGATGGTTAACGGCGTGCTGGCCGGCTACCCGATGGTGGGCCTGAAGGCCACCCTCGAGGACGGCGCCTACCACGAAGTCGACTCGTCGGAAATGGCCTTCAAGATCGCTGGCAATATGGTGCTGCGGGAGGGTGCAAAGCGCGCCAACCCGGTGCTCCTCGAGCCGGTCATGGATGTTGAGGTTCGCACTCCCGAGGAGTACATGGGCGACGTCATCGGCGATCTCAACTCTCGCCGTGGCATGATCAAGTCCATGGAGGACGCGACCGGTGTCAAGATCGTTCGCGCCCTGGTCCCGCTCAGTGAGATGTTCGGATACGTCGGTGACCTGCGTTCCAAGACGCAGGGGCGCGCGGTGTACACGATGCAGTTCGACTCGTACGCCGAGGTTCCCAAGAACGTCTCCGACGAGATCATCAAGAAGACCCGGGGCGAGTGAGCCCTAACGGTCCTGTACAATCAGTAACCGAATAAATCAAGCACTTAAGCCGGGTCTGAAGCGTTTGCGCATTTCACACACCAGCTACAAGTCAAACTAGAGTCCCAGGAGGGCCCAAGTGGCAAAGGCCAAGTACGACAAGTCCAAGCCGCACATGAACATCGGCACGATCGGTCACGTCGATCACGGTAAGACGACGCTGACCGCCGCGATTACCAAGGTTCTGGCGGACAAGTACCCGGACCTGAACGAGTTCACCCCGTTCGACCAGGTCGACAACGCTCCCGAGGAGCGTCAGCGCGGCATCACGATCAATGTCGCCCACGTCGAGTACCAGACCGACAAGCGTCACTACGCACACGTCGACGCCCCCGGCCACGCCGACTACATCAAGAACATGATCACCGGCGCCGCTCAGATGGACGGTTCGATCCTCGTGGTCGCCGCCACCGACGGCCCGATGGCTCAGACCCGCGAGCACGTTCTGCTCGCCCGCCAGGTCGGCGTGCCGAACCTCATCGTCGCGCTCAACAAGTCCGACATGGTTGAGGACGAGGAGCTGCTTGAGCTCGTCGAGATGGAGGTCCGTGACCTCCTGTCGTCGCAGGAGTACGACGGCGACAACATCCCGGTCGTCCGCGTCTCCGCTCTCAAGGCCCTCGAGGGCGACGCCGAGTGGGTCGAGGCCATTGGCGAGCTCATGGAGCAGGTCGACAACTACTTCCCGGATCCGGTTCGCGATCTCGACAAGCCGTTCCTCATGCCCATCGAGGACGTCTTCACCATCACCGGTCGCGGCACCGTCGTGACCGGCCGTGTCGAGCGCGGTCTGCTCAACATCAACGAGGAGGTCGAGATCCTCGGCATCCGCCCGAACCAGAAGACCACGGTCACCGGCATCGAGATGTTCCACAAGCAGATGGATCACGCCGACGCCGGCGAGAACTGCGGCTTGCTCCTGCGCGGCACCAAGCGCGAGGAGGTCGAGCGCGGCCAGGTCGTTGCCAAGCCCGGCTCGATCACCCCGCACACGCAGTTCGAGGCTCAGGTCTACGTCCTGAAGAAGGAGGAGGGCGGCCGTCACAACCCGTTCTTCTCGAACTACCGTCCGCAGTTCTACTTCCGCACGACGGACGTCACCGGCGTCATCACGCTGCCCGAGGGCACCGAGATGGTCATGCCCGGCGACAACACCGAGATGACGGTCGAGCTCATCCAGCCCATCGCCATGGAGGAGGGCCTCGGCTTCGCCATCCGCGAGGGTGGCCGCACGGTCGGCTCCGGCCGCGTCATCAAGGTCATCAAGTGACCTATCGGCGTCGTAGCTGACGATTCGACGGAGGGACCCGCCACTGACGTGGCGGGTCCCTTTGCGTGAACATCGGGCATGCGCGTGAACGTAGGGCATGCGCGCCCCGGCGAATTGGAACGAATGTGAAGGTAAGGGTTGCCTGGCATGGGGTAATATAATTACGAAAGGATAACTTTGCGTATTTGAGGTGAGACCATGCCTTCGACACCTACGAACGAGTCGGCCGTGTACACGGGCGTCTTCGACAAGCTCCCGATCTTAGAGGCGGCAACGACGTCGCGCGTGATCGTGAACAATGCCGTTCTGCGTCACGTCATGTTCAGCTTCGACGCCGGCCAGGTGCTGACCGAGCACGCCTCGCCGCGTGCCGTCGTCGTTCAGCAGATGAGCGGGAAGATGCGCTTTACGGTCAATGGCCAGACGAAGGACCTCGTCGGTGGCGATGTCGTGTACCTGGCTCCGGGCGACAGGCACGCCCTGGAGGCCTTAGAGCCCTGCCACATGGCGCTGACGCTCGTCGACGTTGCGGGCACGGCGTACGCGGCCGAGGCGCAGGGGCAGGCCGATGAGTGAGCAGGCGCACGGCGCGCGTCAGGGGCCGGAGGAAAAGCGCCTGCAGGGGCACTGGCTGCTGGCGAAGATGGGCAAGCGCGTCCTGCGGCCGGGCGGCATCGAGTTGACCCGCCGCGTCATCGCCAATGCCAAGCCCAGCGCACAGGACCGAATCGTCGAGTTCGGTCCCGGCGTCGGGCGCACGGCGGAAATCCTCCTGGCTGCCGCTCCGAGGCAGTACATCGGCGTCGATCCGAACACGGAGGGCACCCCGCAGTTGCAGGCCGTCCTCAAGGACCATCCGCAGGCGCGCCTTCATGCCGCCGATGCGAGGAGCACGGGGCTGCCGGATGCGTGCGCCGACCTCGTCGTGGGTGAGGCAATGCTGACGATGCAGTCCAATGACGACAAGCTCGACATCATGAAAGAGGCCTTCCGCATCCTCGCCCCATCGGGACGCTATGCCATCCACGAGCTCGGTTTCCATCCGGACGATGTCCCCGACGAGGTTGTCGCGGATGTTTCGCGGGCACTGTCGCGAACCATCAAGGTCGGCGCACGGCCGCTCACGAGCCGGGACTGGCAGCGCCTCCTGCGCGAGGCCGGATTCGAGATCGAGTATGCCGACACGAACCCCATGGCCCTGCTCGAGCCCAAGCGCCTCATTGCCGACGAGGGCCTGGGCGGCGCCCTGAGGTTCTTCTGGAACGTGCGCCGCAACAGGGCGGCTCGCGAGCGCATCATGTCCATGCGCTCCGTCTTCCGCCAACACGCCGACCACATCAACGCCGTCGGACTCGTGGCCCGCAAGCCGGCCGCCTGAGGAAAGGATGTGACGATGAGTTCCGGGCGTGCCGATGGCAGTGGCTGGGGCGTCGAGGCCGGCCGGCGCGACGGCGACGAGCGCGCGCCCGGTCGGACCGGCGGCGGGCGGAACCTTCGCCTCGACGACGTCGACGTCTACCGGCGCGGCCTGCACCTCATCGACCGCCTGAGTCTGGACGTGCCGCCGGGCCAGGTCCTGGGCGTCTCGGGCCCTTCGGGCGCAGGCAAGACGACGCTGCTGCGGGTGATCGCGGGCATGACGCGCAACTACTCCGGGCGCGTGCACCTGCCCGAGGGGCGCATGTCCTTCGTCTTCCAGGAGCCGCGGCTGCTGCCCTGGCTGACCGCGCGCAAAAACGTCCAGCTGACCCTGCCGCCGGAGAGCATTGGGAAGATGTTCATCGCCGAGGAATGGCTGGAGCGCGTCGGCCTTGACGGGGCCATGGAGCTCTATCCGGCGCAGATGTCCGGGGGAATGCGCCAGAGGGTGTCCATCGCGCGGGCGATGGCGACAGGCCCGCGCCTACTGCTCGTCGACGAGCCGTTTTCGGCGCTCGATAAGCCGCTGGCCCTCGCCCTGCGCGAGGACCTGAGGGACATCATCGCCCACAGCGACCTCGTCACCGTCTGGGTCTCCCACGACCCGGGCGAGCTCGACGAGGTCTCCGCCCTGCGGCTGCACCTGGACGGGCCGCCGGGTGGGCGGTGGCGCCTCCAGGCCCAGGGCAGGGACGGGCCGCCGGGCAGGAACCACCCGTCGGCCGACGGGAGCCGCACGTAGGCGCCGTCAGCTGCGCGGGTTGGGCCAAGAACTCCGGGCCGAACCGGGCACTGACCAGCAAACCGGACGTTCGGGCGTGAGGCTCCTCGCCGGGCACCGCCCCGGACGTTTGGCGCGACACCCCGCTTGCCGGGCGCCAGGGCGTCGGGCAAACCGGGAATCCGATGGCCGCGGCCGGCGCTGGCCGCGGCCCCGTGCAGTCGGCGGCTATCGAGATCGCCGGCAGCTTCACCTATCAACCCCTCCAGAGAAAAGGACAGCATGTTGACCAAACGTTTCGCCGCCGTGCTCGTGGCGGCAGCCATGGTCCTGGGCGCATGCTCGGGATCGTCAGATTCCACGTCGAGCGAGTCCTCGTCGGCGTCCGGCTCCAGCGCGGCAGCTCCGGCCAAGCTAGAGCAGATTAGGGCGTATGTTCCGACGACGATGGCCTTCGGTGCACCGATGATCGGCTTCGGCAAGGAAGGCAACCTCTCGGAATTCAGTTCGGACGTGTCCGTGAGCAACTGGGACAACGTCGAGCAGCTCAAGTCCGCGCTCATGCAGGGCGACGTCGAGGTCGCCGCGGCTCCCGCCTACGCCTCGGCCAACCTGTACAACAGGGGCGTCGACGTGCGGCTGGTCGGCCCCGTCGTGTGGGGCATGCTCTACGTCGTCGGACCGCAGGATGCGCCCGAAGGCGACTGGCAGTCCCTCAAGGGCAAGAAGGTCGCCGTCGTCATGCCGGGCAATATGCCCGACCTCGTCTTCTCCTACCTGCTCAAGGAAAACGGGCTGGATCGCGACTCCGATATCGAGGTCGTCGAGGCCAATGACGGCCAGCAGGCGATTCAACTCGTTGCGACGGGGCAGGCCGACTACGCCGTCATGCCCGAGCATGCCGTGACGCTGGCGGAGAGGATGCTCGGCCAGCAGGGCAAGCCCGTCAAGCGCGTGCTCAATCTCCAGGACGAGTGGGCCAAGGTCACGGGCAAGGAAAGCCGCATCCCGATGGCCGGGCTCGTCATGCCCGGGGAGCTCGTCGATTCCAATCCGGAGCTCGTTGCCGCCGTGCGCGCGGAGGTGACGGCGTCGATCGACAAGGCCAACGCGGGCGACGAGGAAACGATCCAGGCGATTGCCGAGCACTACGATCTCGATGCCGACGTCGTGCGGGACATCATCCCGCGTCTTCAACTCGACATGGTCCCGGCCGACGACGCGCGAGCGGAGTACGAGGACTTCCTCAAGCGCCTGGGAGAGGTCGAGCCGGACATCTACGGCGGCAAACTGCCCGATGACAAGTTCTACGCCAAGTGACGAGTTCGACTCCGAATGACGAGGCCCCGTCCCCGGTAGGCACTCCGGGGGCGGGCACGGGCGCGTGGAAAGAAGCATCGCCTGCCGATGCGCCGGGGGCTGGCCGATGGATCGAGCGCGCCGCGTGGGTGCTCGGTGGCGCGCTCGTGCTCCTGGGCGTGTGGGCGTTCCTCGCCGGCAGGCAGGAAGAGTACATGCTGCCCTCGCCCGAGGAGACACTTCGCGCGCTCGTAACGCTCGCGGGAACGCCCGAGTTCTGGCAGGCGCTCGTCCTGACGCTCAGGCGCGCGCTGACAGGCCTGGTTCTGGCGGTGGCGGCCGGGGTCGTCTGGGGATGCGCCATGGGCAGGTGGGAGCGCCTGTCCTGGTTCTGCCAGGTGGGCCTGCAGGTGCTGCTGTCGACGCCGGCCATCATCTTCGTCATCCTCGGCCTGCTGTGGTTCGGAAACAATGGGGGAGCGGTCATCTTCGTCGTCGCGCTGGTGACCGCCCCGGTTCTGACGACAGCGACGGCCCAGGCCGTGCGCTCCATCGACACCGACCTTCTGGAGATGGCGCGCCTGTTTCGCCTGAGCCGGTGGACGACGCTGCGAAGGGTGGGTTTTCCCATGGTCGCCCCGCCGGTGCTGGCCGCGGCGACGGTGGCGCTCGGGCAGTCGGTGCGCGTTTCGGTCATGGCCGAGTTGCTGGCGACGGCGAGCGGCATGGGTGGCGCCATCAGGTCCGCCCAGCTGAACATCGACAGCTCGAAGATATTCGCCTACGCGGTGGTCATGACCGTCCTGACCTTCACCCTGGAAGCCGTATTCGTTGCCCCGCTGCGCAGGCGCATGCATGCCCACCGCGAGAGCGCCAGCGGCTGAGGTGCGCGGGTGCCCGGGCGGGCCGGGTTCTCGCGCGCGGTCCGCGTCGCCGGGGTGTCAGGCGGGCGGCCCACGTCGCCGCGCAACCGGCTCGGTGAAGGCGCCGCATGGGGCACGCCGCTCGCGCTCGTCGAGTCGGGCCGGCAGCCGCCCGTCGCCTTGAAAACGGTCGATTGTGATGCGTACCATAACTCATTAGCTGGTGGCCGGTGCGTGTGACCGGTGGCGGCGATGGTCCGGGGCAGCCACGTCGTCGTATGTCTGCCACGTCGTCGCGCGTTTGCGGCGACACAACGGCCGGATTGGGAGGCATGGGCGAGTGGTCGGAAAATTGCAACGCTTCGCTAGGGCGCTCATCGGCCCCATCGCCGTCCTTCCCGTTGCGGCGCTTCTCGTGGGCATCGGCAACTGGATGAATTCGACGGACTGGGGACGTGAGCGCATTGCCTCGGAGATATTCCAGGAATCGGGCCTCGTGGTGCTCGACAACCTCGGGTACATCTTCGCCATCTCGCTGGCCTACGGATTGTCGCGCGAGTCCAATGGCGCCGCGCCGCTGTCGGGTTTCCTCAGTTTCCAGACGCTGATCTCACTCTTCGACGAACAGGCCGTCGCCAGGTTCCGGGGCGTGGACCTGGATCGCCTGGAAAGGCTGCGCCTGACGGATAGCGCCCACCCCGAGGTCCTCGAATGGACCCGGGAAGGCTGGGGCGCCATCGGGCCCAATAACGTCCTCTTCGGCATTGTCTCCGGCCTGCTGGCGGCGTGGTGTTACAACCGCTTCTACCGCGTGCGCCTGCCGGACTTCCTCGCGCTATTTTCCGGGCGGCGCCTCGTGCCCATCGCCGCGACACTCGCGTCCATCCTGCTCGCCGGCCTCCTCTATCCCGTGTGGCCATCGGTCTACTCGGCCCTGTTCAATCTTGGCCACAGAATCGAGGACTTCGGGGCGCTGGGAGCGGGCCTGTACGGATTCTTCAATCGCATCCTCGTGCCAACGGGCATGCATCACGCCTTCAATCAGATCTTTTGGTTCGACGTCGTGGGCATCAACGACGTCGAAGACTTCCTGGGCGGCGCCAAGACCGTGGAACGCGCCGGGCAGGCGCTCGACGCATCGAGTTGCCCGGGTGCGTGGTCCGACGGCGTCTGCACGGTCAAAGGGGAGGTTGGTCGATACCAGGCGGGATTCTTCCCCATTACCATGCTGGGCCTGAGCGGAGGCGCCCTGGCGATCTACCTGACGGCGGAGCGGTCGAGGCGCAAATTCGTCGGATCCACGATGGCGGCCGGTGCACTCGCGTCGTTCTTCACGGGCGTGAGCGAGCCACTGGAGTTTTCCTTCATGTTCGTGGCGCCGTTCCTCTACTTCGTGCACGCTGTGCTCACGGGAGTCTCGCTGGCGATCGCCGCGTCCATGGGATGGACCGCGGGCTTCGGCTTTTCCGCGGGTTTCGTGGACTTCATCCTGTCCGTACGCAACCCGCTGGCGAACGATCCGCTCATGCTCCTCGTCATGGGATTCGCGTTCTTCGTCGTGTACTTCGTCGTGTTCTACAGCCTCATTAAGGTCTTCGATATACCGACGCCCGGGCGGCGTGAGGAGGAGGGCGACTCCTCGCAGGGCGGCGTGGTGCCCTCGGACGGGCGTGGCGAAGGCGATGGTGCAAAGAAGGCTGGCTCTGGCGACGGTGTCCGGACAGGTGATGGCGCCTGGGCGGGTGAAGGTGGCCGGACAGGCGATCGCGCCAGGGCGGACGAGGGCGGTCCGGCAAGCAAGGCAGATCCAGCAAGCGACGGCAGCCCAGACAGCCGCGCCGATGTCGGCGGTCAGGCGGGCGATATCCAGGTGGGCGCGAAAAGTCAGGCCGATGCCGGCGTGCCCGGGCGCGAGGACTCAGGCGGTACGCCGGCGCTGGCGCGGCAGGTCGTGGCCGGCCTCGGCGGCGCGGATAATATCGAGACCTTCGAGCACTGCGCGACCCGCCTGCGTGTGACGGTCAAGGACGGTCAGGCCGTCAGTGAGCAGGATATTAAGGAGGCGGACGTCATCGGCGTCGTGCGGCCGGGGCGAAATGCGGTCCAGGTCGTCATCGGCCCGCAGGTGCAGACCGTCTACGACGAGGCCGTGCGCCAGATGCGCGACGAAGACTGAGGCCCGGGCGAGGGCGCCGTTGGGTGCGCGAGCGAGAGCGCAGCAAGCTACGCGAACAAGGGAACCACTGGCTACACGAAAGGGCGCCGCTGGCAAGGTGGCGCTGAGAAGGTGTCGGGATCTCGACTTTGATCGAGATGTCGTCTCAGCGACATTTATCGCGTATCAGGCGAGACAATCTGCCGGGGTCTCGATGTGGCAGCAATGCCGATTTGGGCCGTGTCTTGGTGACACGACGCCCGAACCATGAGCCAGCACGTACTGCCCCGGGGGTGTGGTGGATCCGACCCTGGGAGGATTTGGTGACCGAGGGTCGGAATAGTAACATCACCGACTGAGTACGGTTTCAACGGACGTACGTGGATATCTGAATTGGGCCGGAAGATAGCTTTAATAATCCGGGTGGCCGAGAGGGATGGAATAATGTCTCAATCTAGTACAAGGATGAGACGACTGTTGGCAGCGCTCGTCACTTTCGTTCTCGCTCTTGCAGTGTCGGCGAATCTAGGCAACTCGGTGGCCCACGCGGCAGAACCTCGGCAGGTGAATGCCGAGGTGACATCACTTGAGATACAGAACCTCAACGGTCAGACCCTGTCGGATCTGTGGTACACGGCTTCCTTCCACCTTGCGATGAAGTGGGATGCGTCGGCCAATGGCGCCAACCTGCACGAGGGCGATTACTTCACCATCGATCTTCCCGACCAGATGGTGTTCCCCACCACGAGTTCGGCACGGGACTTCAACCTCTACGCGGACGACGGAGAGACGGTCATCGCGAAGGCGCATGTTGATCCGACCGAGGGCGGTGGCGGCAAGGTCACGGTGACGTTCACCGACTACGTTGAGGGCCGGGAGAACATTAAGGGCAATATCCGCCTTGGCGCCCAGCTCAACACGCGGAAGATTGTCAAGGGCGAGGACAATACCTTCACGGTTTCCGTGAACGGAGGCGTCACCACTTCTCCGACCTCGATCAACTTCCTCGTTCGGGGAGAGAAGGATCTGGAAAACGAATACCTCAACAAGTGGGGAGAAAGGGTGAGTGGCAACGCCAACGAGGCGCGGTGGGTTGCCAGAATTAACCATACCGGGGCAAATTTGACCAACGTCGTCATCTCCGATCGACTGTCCGAGGGTGACGGTTCGGAGACCTACATTGCCGATAGCTTCCAACTCGTTCGCGTTGACATGGACTCCAAGGGATTCGTGATCGCGACCCATGAGGCCGTGGATCTGACGAATAAGATCACCATTGCCCCCGATGGGCGCTCTTTCACCATCAACGTCGGTAACATCAGCGGCGGGCAATACAGGCTCACCTACAGGAGCTCCTACACGCCGCCCCTGAGGCTCCGCAATGCTATGACACTCACGTCCACCGAGCGGTCGGCGTCGTTTTCCGGGTCATACCAAGTCGCCACGTCGGGAGGATCGGGCGACGGCAATCTTGCCAATAAGATCAAGCTCACCAAGGTGGATGCCGAGGACAACAGCGTCACCTTGGCCGGCGCCGTGTTCGAGGTGACCGCCCCTAATGGCAGCACTTTCCAGCTCACCACGGGTACGGACGGAACGGTCACCTCGGAATCGCTGACCTCCGGTACCTACACGGCCAAGGAAGTTACCGCTCCTTCCGGCTATGAGCTCAACGATCAGGTGTTCACTCTCAATGTGAGCCCCTCCGGTGGTGCGCTGCAGACCGTCACCGATAAGCCGAAGACGACCGCGGTGTCCGTGACGAAGAAGTGGGTTGGTCCTGTTGGTGACGCGGTGACGGTTCGTCTTCTTGCCGATGGCGCCGAGACGGACAAGACCCTGACTCTGGATGCCGCTAGCAACTGGACGGGCAGCTTCGATGACCTGCGCGCGTACAACGCCCAGGGTAAAGAGATCACCTACACGGTGACCGAGGCGGAGGTTTCCGGTGTTGATGCGTCGAAGTACACGACCACGGTGGAGGGCAACGCCGCTGATGGTTTTACCGTGACGAATACGAATGCGGAGACCATCTCGGTGTCCGTGACGAAGAAGTGGGTTGGTCCTGTTGGTGACGCGGTGACGGTTCGTCTTCTTGCTGATGGGGCTGAGACGGATAAGACGCTGACTCTGGATGCCGCTGGCAACTGGACGGGCAGCTTCGATGGTCTGGCTAAGTACAAAGCTGATGGCTCGGAGATTGCCTACACGGTGACTGAGGCGGAGGTTTCCGGTGTTGATGCGTCGAAGTACACGTCCACTGTTGAGGGCAGTGCCGCTGATGGTTTTACCGTGACGAACACGAATGCGGAGACCATCTCGGTTCCCGTGACGAAGACCTGGGATGACGATTCGGATCGTGACGGGGTCCGTCCGGATTCGCTGGTTGTTCGCCTGAAGGCCGACGGCAACGATACCGGCAAGTCGGTGACCCTTGATGCCGCCGGTGACTGGAAGGGCAGCTTCGATGACCTGGCCAAGTACAACGCCGATGGCACGGAGGTCGTGTACACGGTGACCGAGGACGCGGTGCCCGAGTATTCCACGAGCATCGACGGCTTTGACATCACGAACGCGTACACGCCGGGACGCACGTCGGTGACGGTCTCGAAGGCCTGGGATGATGCCGGTGATCAGGACGGTGTCCGCCCGACGTCTATTCAGGTCCAGCTGTACGCCAACGGCCAGGCCGAGGGTGATCCCGTGACGCTGAACGCCGACAACCAGTGGACGCACACCTGGAAGGAACTGCACCTGAAGGATGCGGGCAAGACGATTGACTACACAGTCCAGGAGGTCGACACCCCCACCGGTTACACGGTGACGGTCAGCGGAGATGCGACCGAGGGTTACACGCTGACGAATGCGCACACCCCGGAGACGGTCTCGATTCCCGTGACCAAGAAGTGGGAGGGCGAGACCGGACCCGCCGTCACGATTCACCTGCTGGCCGACGGCGAGGACACCGGTAAGACGCTGACGCTTTCGGCCGACAACGAGTGGTCTGGCAGCTTTGCTGACCTGGATAAGTTCGCGGCGGGTAAGGAGATCACCTATACGGTGGCCGAGGACGACGTGGCTGGCTACACCTCCGAGGTGACGGGCAGCGCGGCGGATGGCTTTACGGTGACGAATACCATCGTGGAGCAACCGCCGACGCAGGACCCGTCGACTCCGGCTGACGAACCGACGACTGCCGACCCGTCGAAGAGTGCCGACCCGTCGACTCCGGCAGGCGAGCCGAAGAATGCGGCCCCGTCGACGACGGCGGGCCAGCCAAAGAAGAATGGGCTGGCAAGGACCGGTGTCGATACGACGCTGTTGTCCGTCCTGGTGCTCGGCGCAACGGCGGCTGGCATTGGATTGCTTGGGCTGCGTCGGCGGTTTGAGGAACGCTGATCGGATTCCTGAGTGATCCGATGGCGAGGCCCGGTTTCCATGTGGGATCGGGCCTCGCCCGTTTTCTGGGCCTGGCCGCCTGCGCGGTCGCGCGGCAGCTGCGGCGCTCCTCGCCCGGTAGATGCTGGCGCTGCGGTGCGCCCGGTCGGGACCTGCTTCGTCACGACCGTGCCTGACCGTCACGACCGTGCCAGCAGTTCGTCGACCAGGTCGCAGCCGCGCGAGGTCCCGATCCTCGTTGCGCCGGCCTCAACGAGGGCCAGGGCATCGTCGAGCGTGCGAATTCCTCCGGCTGCCTTCACGGCGACGGCGTCGCCCACCTCGTCTTTCATGAGGCGCACGTCCTCCAGAGTTGCTCCTCCGCTGCCGAATCCCGTCGACGTCTTGACGAAGTCCGGGCGCACGCGAGCGGCGACCCCGGCCACGGCGCGTTTCTGTTCATTGGTGAGGTAACAATTTTCGAAGATGACTTTGCTGATGACGCCGCGCTCGCGGCATGCCGTCACGATTCGCGTCATTTCCTCTTCGATGTAGGCGAGGTTGCCGGCCTTGAGTTCGGTGATGTTGATGACGTAGTCGATTTCGTCGGCGCCATTGTCGATGGCGGTGCATGCCTCGGCCACCTTGTCCGCGATGGTCGTCTGGCCCAGGGGGAAGGCGATGGCAGCGCCGACGTGGATGCCGGTTCCGGCCAGCTCCGCGGCGCACTGGGCGACGGGGTAGGGATTGATCGCGACCATGGCGAAGCCGTAGGCCTTGGCCTGATCGCACAGGGTCGTGAAATCCTGCCTGGTCGCATCGGGCCTGAGGTTGGTGTGATCGATCATTGCTGCGAGTTTGCGTGCATCCATTTGTCGTCCAATTCTTCTGCTCGTGCAGTGGTTGGGGCGGCCGAGCCTTTGCGCTGCCGATGGTGGATCGTCACGGCCGGAGCCGCCGGTACTGCCTGGCCTGCCGGCGCCGCCGGGGTGAGCCCCGACCTGCCTCCTCACTCGATGTTCGCATGACGGGCGCGCATTCGCCCGTCGTCCTGGCCAAGCGCGGTCATGAGGTCCAGGACCACGCCATCCAGGGCGACGAGGGCCGTCTGCTCGAAGAGCGAACCCATCGGCTGGGCGCTACCGGCGGAGGCAATGAGAATCGTCGTCGACGCCGCTCGCGCCAGGGGAGAATTGGCCGTCGCGGTGACGCCGGCGACCTGCGCCCCCGCGGCCAGCGCGATGTCGCCGCCGAGGAGGCGCCCCGAGGCGGAGATGGCGACGAGTAAATCGCCATCGCCTATTGCCGGCACGGTGAACTCGCCGATTCGGTGGGCCGACAAGCCCGCATGCATGAGCCGGTTGGCGAAGGCGGAGGCCACCGCTCCCGAACGGCCCAGCCCCGTGACGAAAACGGAGCGCGCATTCCCGATGGCGCGCGCGAAGGCTTCGATCTGGGCAGGGTCGAGTGCCCGGACGGATCGAGACAATTCGGCCCACACCGTGAGGACGCCGCTCATCGAATACCACCCGCCCCGGGCACGATCGTCCACGACGGCACCTCCTCTTCAGCCCAGAAACCTCCGGGCTCGAAGAGGGAATCGACGACCTCGGAAAGACGCCCCACCATGAACAGGGCGTCAAGGACCGTGTACCTGCTGCGAATGGTCTGCGCCTGATAGTAGGTGCGGCGGAGCTTGTCCAGCGAAATCCCGACCTGCGAGGGGTGGTAGACCGCGCCCACGGCCCTGAGCATGTCCCGCGTCTGGGCCGCCGTCGGCACCTGGGCCCGCAGCCTTTCGCGCAGGGAAGGCCAGGCTGCGCGAATCGCCTCGATATGGCCCCGCGCCTCGTCAGCCGGCACGAACTTGGCGTCGGACTGGGCCACGGCGGCGTCGCAGATGGCGGGGATCTCCTGCAGTGCCCTGACACGGACCTCGTTGTCCCGTCGGCTCGGCCAGGACTCCACGAGGGCGTCGACGTCGACGGCGGTGAGGTCCATGCCGATGACGGCGTCGTAGACGGCGGCTATGGCTATGCTTCCCAATCCGACCTTCGCCCCGTGGGAGAGGGGCAGCGGCCAGTCGAGGCCGTACCCCTCCATTTCCCACTGGTGGGAGAAGTTGTGCCCGGCCCCCGAACCGGGGCGCGAGGACTTGTGGGCCTGGATCGCCAGGCCGGAGAGCATAATGAGCTCAACGAGCGCCTCCAGAGCGGCCGGGTCGCCCCTGCGCAGCTGCTCGGGGCGGCCCATTGCCGCGCGCAGGGGTTCCTGAACGAGCGCCCACGCGTCGGGGGCGATGGGCTCGATCCCGACGGCGTCGGCCACGATCCAGTCGGCCCCGCCCGGGAATTTTTCGATGAGGTCCGCGTACCCGTTGGCTGTCATCATGTCGGGGGCGGTCTCCATAATCGAGAGGTCGGCGACGATTCCGGCCGGCGCCGGGCACGTTCGCGTGATCTTGAAGCCGTCCTTGGCGATCGCCGCGCCGAACGCCGCATAGCCGTCCATTGAGGCGGCGGTGCACACGTGGACGTACGGTTGCCCGAGTTCGCCGGAGGCCAGTTTGACGAGGTCCGATATCGTCCCCGAGCCGATCGAGCATGCCACGGCCCCGCTCGCGCGGATGGCCTCGCGGACGCGCTCGACATTGTCGTAGCCGGCGTAGAGCGGGGGAGTGCCGGGGAAGATCAGCGGCTGGGCGAGCTGGACTCCGGCCGCCTCTAGGTGGGAGGTGGCCTGCGGGCCCGCGAGGTCCCACGTCGTCCGGTCCGCCACGATGATCGCCCGGTCTGCCCGGGTGGTCTCGGTGAAGACAGCGCCCAAGGCGCTCAGGACGTCGCGTCCCATGTCGATTCGGCGGGTGTCGCTGGCGTGCTCCAGGGCCCGGTGGATGCGGGGATTCGTCACGGTAGTCCTTTCGATGGGCGTGCGGCATGCAGGGCCGGCGTGCCGGCGTGCGCGGCGGGTGTTGCGGCATGTGGCGGGTGTACGGCCAGCCTTGTGCGGTGTGCGGCCAGCCTTGCGGGGCAGGTATACGCCTGTCCCGGGCCGCGCGGCTGGGGTACGCCAGGCTAGGCAGAGTAGTGCTCGCTCAGGCGTGCCATGAGGTCCTTCATCTGAAGGTAGGAGTCTGTGTACAGCTCGTAGTAGGGGCGGTAGCGTTCGTGTGCGCCGGGGTCGGGCTGGATGACTTCGGCGGTCTTGGTCATGGCGAGCGACGCCGTGGGAATGTCCTCGTACCACCCCGCACCGACCGCGGCGACCATCGCCGAGCCGAGCGCGGGGCCTTCCGTCACGTCCGTGAGGACGAGGGGCACGTTGGAAACGTCCGCGTGCATCTGCAGCCATAGGCGGTTGTTCGTGGCGCCGCCGGAGACGATGATCTCCTCGACCGGAGCACCCGCGCTGCGCAATGCCTCGAAGATCGCCTCGGTGCCAAAGCAGATGCTTTCAAGGATCGCTCGGAACATGTGCGCCTCGGTGTGGTGGAGCGTTAGGCCCCAGAACATGCCGCGAGAGCGGGCGTCGAAGTGGGGCGCGCGGTTTCCCTGGAAATGGTCGAGTGCGAGCAGGCCGTCGCAGCCGATGGGTATCTGCTCGGCCTGACGGGTGAGGATGTCGTAGACCGACTCGCCCGTCTTCTCCGATTCGATGTGGGAAGCGCCCGCCAGATTCTTGAGGAACCATTCGACGACGACGCCGGTCGATACCTGGCCGCCGTCGAAGGTGAAGTAGCCGGGAACGGTGGCGTTCGCGAAGGACCCCCAAATGCCCCTGGTGTATACCGGCTCGTCGAGCTGCCCGGTGAGCACGTGGCTGGACCCGGTGATGAGCGCGATCCGCCCCGGGGTGGCCACGCCGAGGCCGATGGCGCCCATGTAGGCGTCGATGCCGCCCTCGACGACGGGTATCCCGGCGGGCAGGCCGAGCTCCTCGGCGACGTCGGCAAGCAGCGGGCCGACGATCTGGCCGACGGCCGTGACCTTGGCGGGGAACTTCGCGAGGATGTCCATCGCGCCGACTGCCTTGTAGAGGCTGGTGGGCCAGCCTCCCGCGCTGGCGTCGTAGAAGTACTTGCCCGCGGCGTGGGACTCCGACATCGTCCATAGGCCGGTGAGCCGGTGGACGAGCCAGTCGGTTTCGTCGCAGATGGTCGCGGTGCGCGCGAAGACTTCGGGCTCGTTGTCCTTGATCCACATGGCCTTGGGAAGGCCCCACTCCGCGGAGACGGCTCCCTGGCCACACAGCCGGAGGGCAGGGTCGCCGGTGGCCAGTATTCGCTCTGCCTCCTGGACGGAGCGCACGTCCATCCACAGGATCGCGGGCCGCGTGATGGCATCGTCGGCATCCAGGCAGACGACAGTGCAGGACGTTGCGTCCATGGAGATCGCCTCGATCTGCGAGGGCTCGATGGCGGCCTGTGTCAGGGCGGCGTGAACGGCCTCGACCGTCCTTTCCCACCATTCGGCGGGATCCTGCTCGGCCCATCCGGGCTGGGCGTGGGTGGTGGCCCAGCGCGCGCTTCCGAAGCCGACCTGGCGGCCCGTGGCGTCGAAAATGCCGGCGCGGGCCGAGCCGGTGCCCATGTCGATGCCGATGACGTATCCGTTGGCGTTCATTGAGGTTCCTATCTATATCTAGGGGAGGGGCGGGCGGGCTCCGGGGCGACGGTGCCCACGGACCGGGCGCCCCGTCGGGCTGGACGTGGGGCGCGGCGGCACGAGATGCCGGATGTGGGACGGGACTGTTAGAGGCGCTGGATGTGACCGCTTGCGATCGCGGCATTTCCCGCGTTGACGATGCGGACCGCGGCCAGGCCGTCGCGCCCGGTGACAAGGGGCTGGCTGTCGTCGGCGATGGCTGTGGCAAAGGCGCTGTCTTCGGCGACATAGGCATCGCGGTACAGGGTGCGCCACGAGTCGACGATGCTCTGCTCGGAGGTGCCTTCGGCCTTGTGGACGACGACGCGGTCGGCCGCGAGCCCGCCGATGTCGATCCTGCCGTGCGTGCCGTGGATCTCGACGCGGCTGTCGTAGCCGTAGCGCACCCCCTGGGCGCCGTTGATGTGGCCGAGCGCGCCGCTCGCGAACCGGGCGTTGAGGAGGAAGGTGTCGTAGAAGTCGGGGAACTCGGCGAGCGCGTCCGCGCTGCGATAGTTCCCGCCGAAGGCCTGGAGCTCGACCACCTCCGAGCCCGTGAGCCACCGGAGCATGTCGATGTCGTGACTCGACACCTCGGCGAGGGGGCCGTTGCTCGCCGACAGGTCGTACATCCAGGGGTGGGGGATGCTCGGCCCGTGGGTGAGTGTCGTGACCGAGACGACCTCACCGATCTGCCCGGCCTCGAGGGCTGCCTTCGCGCGCCGGTGGCCGGCGTCGAAGCGGCGCATGAAGCCGATCTGGAGTTTGACGCCCGCCGCGTCGGTGGCCGCGATCATGTCCTCGCACTCGCTCGCGTCCATCGCCATGGGCTTTTCGCACAGGACGTGCTTGCCGGCGGCGGCCGCCTCGCAGACGATGTCGCGGTGGAACTTCGTCGGGGTAACGACGACGACCGCGTCCACGCCCGAGTCCAGAAGCTCCGTGTGCGTGGGGAAGACGGGCACGCCGAACTCCTTCTGTGCGCTTGCCCGCGCCTGTGGGGAGGGATCGGACAATGCGACGAGTTGCGCGTTTGCAACCCGCCAGGCGAAGGCTCTCGCATGAATGAGGCCTGCGCGACCCGCTCCGATGACTCCGACTCTCAGGTGATGCGCCATTGCGACTCCTCGGTGATCCAACGACGATGGTGGATTCACGCCACTCTAACGCTGATACGGACAACCGGACAAGTGTGTGGAGGAAGGTGATGTGGCCTTCCGGCAGCTTCGTCTACGAGGAGTGTGGCCGGGTGGGACTAGCGGCCCGGCAGGGCTGTCGCAATGCAGCGCGAGGGCGGTGCCCGCGCGGGTTGCGGCGATCCATGTCGGACGAGTGCTGTACTGTTCCCGTGGAGGTGACCTTGCCGTGAAACGAATCGACCGCGACTCGGCCGTGCCCTACTACCATCAGCTCAAGGCAATCTTGCTGGCGCGCATCGAGGCCGAAGGCCTGGCGGGCGGCGACCGCTTCTGGTCGGATAATGACGTGCGTGCCACCTACGGCGTCTCGCGCAGCGTCGTCAGGCAGGCGCTGGCCGAACTGGAGACCGAAGGCGTCATCACCAGGGTCCGGGGCAAGGGAACGTTCGTCACGATGCCCACCGAGGATCACGGTCTGGCGTCGTCGATTGACGGCCTGTACGCCCACGCTCGGGCCCAGGGCCTGGCTCTGAGCTCCAGGATCCTGCGGCTCCAGCGCGAGCCGGCGAACGAGCGTGTCGCGGGGCTGCTCGACCTCGAACCGGGTGGCGAGGTCGTCGCCGTGGAGCGGGTGAGGCACGTGGCGGGCGAGCCCTGGGCGTACACGACGAGCTGGATGCCGGCGGAACTCGTGCCGGGTATCGAACGCTTCGACTTCGAGGAGGATTCCCTCTACCGGATCCTGCGCGAGGAGTACGGCCTGAGTTTCGGTGTGGCGCGCCGAAGCGTCGGGGCCGTGGTCGCGGGGCAGACTGCTGCGCGTCACCTCCACGTGCGGGTCGGCGCGCCGGTCCTTCACATCGTCTCGCTGCTTCTGAGTGCCGAGTCCATCCCCATTGAAACCTTCGTCGCCCAGCATCGCGGCGATAAATCACGTTTCGACGTAATGCTGACTGCTGAACAATCGGATATTTCCGTTCGGATCACCGAGTGAGCGGTGGCGCTGCCAGGTAGCGCGTGAGGAGATAGCGCAAGGGCAGGTAGCGCGTGGACACTTCCGGGCGGCTCACGGACGCGGCCGGTGGCCCGCCGCCAGCGGCCAGGTGACGTCATGCGGGTGCGGAGTTTTCGCATCCGCGATTTTCGTCTTCGCGCTCGCACGGGCTAGGGTGAGGAGCGCGTGGACGGCCGCCGTTGTTTACCATGCCACTATTCCGCCCGGTTGTTTGCGACGTCGGTGGTGGTCTTGGCATACTGAACAAGTTGCCCGGGAGGCCGGGCCATGAACTTCGTCGGGAACGAACGTTGCCCGACGTGTCACAAGGGTTCGTCGTAATCTGCATAGGGCTTGGATACTGCGGTGTTTAGACGCGACACGCCCGAGTGCGGGTACGGGCGATCACCGAGGTAGAGAGAGGTAGACGACGGCATGGCTGGACAGAAAATCCGCATCCGGCTGAAGTCATATGACCACGAGGTCATTGACAATGCAGCTAAGAAGCTTGTCGACGAAGTGACGCGCACCGGTGCGACGGTTGTTGGCCCCGTGCCGCTTCCCACGGAAAAGAATGTCTTCTGCGTCATTCGCTCCCCCCACAAGTACAAGGACAGCCGCGAGCACTTCGAGATGCGCACCCACAAGCGGCTCATCGACATCGTCGATCCGACCCTGAAGACGATCGATACGCTCCGCCGTCTCGATCTTCCGGCCGATGTCAATGTGGAAATCAAGCTCTGAGGTAACGCATCATGAACTCCAAGCAGATCGCTGGCGCGCCCGTCAAGGCGCTGCTCGGCACCAAGCTGGGCATGACCCAGCTATGGGATGAGGCAGGCCGCCTCGTTCCCATCACCGTTGTCCACGTTGGCACGAACGTCGTGACCCAGGTGCGCACGCCCGATGTCGATGGCTACTCGGCCATCCAACTTGCATCCGGCGAGCTCAAGACCAAGAACGTCACCAAGCCGATGCAGGGACACTTCGACAAGGCGGGCGTCGCCCCGCGCAAGAAGCTCGCCGAGGTCCGCACGTCTGACGCCGCCGAGTACGAGCTCGGCCAGGAACTCACCGCGGAGCTCTTCGAGGCCGGACAGCTGGTCGACGTCATCGGCACCTCCAAGGGCAAGGGCTTTGCCGGCGTCATGAAGCGTCACGGCTTCGCGGGCGTCGCGGCCTCCCACGGCGCGCATCGCAACCACCGCAAGCCGGGTGCCATCGGTGCCTGCGCCACGCCGTCGCGCGTCTTCAAGGGACTGCGCATGGCCGGCCGCATGGGGGGCGAGCGCGTCACCGTCCTGAATCTTCCCATCCACGCCGTCGACGTCGAAAAGGGCATCCTGCTCGTCGCCGGCGCCATCCCTGGCAACAAGGGTGGCACGGTCGTGGTCCGCACCGCCGTGAAGGGAGCCTGACATGACACAGTCCCTGCAGGTTGACGTCATCGACGTCAAGGGAGAGGCCGCCGGCAGTGTTGAGCTGCCCGCCTCCCTCTTCGACCTCGACATCAACGTCCCGCTCATCCACCAGGTCGTCGTCGCCCAGCTCGCCGCCGCGCGCCAGGGAACGCACGCCACCAAGACCCGCGGCCAGGTTTCCGGCGGCGGTCGCAAGCCGTTCAAGCAGAAGGGCACCGGACGCGCTCGGCAGGGCTCGATCCGCGCACCGCAGTTCACCGGAGGCGGCACTGTTCACGGCCCCCAGCCGCGCAGCTACGCCCAGCGCACGCCCAAGAAGATGATCGCCGCCGCCCTTCGCCAGTCGCTCTCCGATCGCGCGCGCGCCGGCCGCGTCCACGTCGTCACCGGCTTCGTCGAGGGTGATAAGCCCTCGACCAAGGCCGCGCTCGAGCTGCTGCGCAAGGTAGTCGCCGACCGCACGGCGCTGGCCGTCGTTTCGCGCGACGATGACCTTTCGGTCCTGTCGCTGCGCAACGCCGTCGAGGCCAGCGTGATCTACGTGGATCAGCTCAACAGCTACGACGTCCTGGTCGCGGACGACGTCATCTTCACCGAGTCGGCCCTGACGGAGTTCGTCTCGAAGAACGGCAAGGAGGAGAAGTGACTGACTCGAGCTTCTGGAACAAGGATCCGCGCGACGTCATCATCAAGCCCGTGGCCACCGAGAAGTCGGCCGGCCTGGAGGACGTCGGCCAGTACGTCTTCCTCGTCGACCCGCGGGCGAACAAGACGGAGATCAAGCAGGCCGTCGAGTCCATCTTCGACGTCAAGGTCGCGTCTGTGAACACCCAGAACCGCCGCGGTAAGGCCCGTCGCACCCGCGACGGCATCGGCCGGCGCAAGGACACCAAGCGCGCGATCGTCTCGCTGCGCGAGGGCACAATCGACATCTACGGCTGAGAGATTGAGGATCGAAACTCATGGGAATTCGTAAGTACAAGCCGACGACCCCGGGTCGTCGCGGTGCGAGCGTAGCCGACTTCGCCGAGATCACCCGATCGACGCCGGAGAAGTCGCTGCTGCGCCCGCTGACCAAGACCGGCGGCCGCAACAACACCGGCCGCATCACGGCCCGCCACAAGGGCGGCGGCCACAAGCGCCAGTACCGCATCATCGACTTCCGCCGCTGGGACAAGGACGGCGTGCCCGCGAAGGTCGCTCACATCGAGTACGACCCCAACCGCACGGCCCGCATCGCCCTCCTCCACTACGCGGACGGCGAGAAGCGCTACATCATCGCGCCGAAGAACCTCCGGCAGGGTGACACGATCGAAAACGGTCCCGCGGCCGACATCAAGCCCGGCAATAACCTGCCGCTGAAGAACATCCCGGTCGGCACCACGGTCTACTGCGTCGAGTTGCGCCCCCTCGGTGGCGCCAAGATCGGCCGTTCGGCCGGTGTCTCGGTGCAGCTCGTGGCACGCGAGGGCAAGTACGCACAGCTGCGCATGCCCTCCGGCGAGATCCGCAACGTCGACTCCCGCTGCCGCGCCAGCGTCGGCGAGGTCGGCAATGCCGAGCAGTCCAACATCAACTGGGGCAAGGCAGGCCGCATGCGCTGGAAGGGCGTCCGCCCGACCGTCCGCGGCGTCGTCATGAACCCGGTCGACCACCCCCACGGTGGCGGCGAGGGCAAGACCTCTGGCGGCCGGCATCCGGTCAGCCCCTGGGGCAAGCCCGAAGGCCGCACCCGCCGTCCGAAAAAGGCTAGCGACAAGCTCATTGTGCGCCGTCGCAAGACCGGCAACAAGCGCTGAGAGAGGATGAGCTGAATGCCGCGTAGTCTCAAGAAGGGCCCCTTCGTTGACGAGCACCTTCAGAAGAAGGTCGACGAGCAGAATGAAAAGGGCACGAAGAACGTCATCAAGACCTGGTCGCGTCGGTCGGTCATCACGCCCGACTTCCTGGGTCACACCTTTGCCGTGCACGACGGCCGCAAGCATGTGCCGGTGTTCGTCACCGAGTCCATGGTCGGCCACAAGCTCGGCGAGTTCGCCCCGACCCGCACCTTCCGCGGGCACGAAAAGGACGACCGTAAGGGCCGCCGCCGCTGAGGGCGCAGCCTGACGAGCAGAGAGAGTAAGGCAGGAACATGGAAGCCAAGGCACAGGCGCGATTCGTGCGCGTCACGCCCCAGAAGGCTCGCCGCGTCGTGGACGTCGTCCGCGGCCAGCGCGCCCTGGATGCCGTCGACGTGCTTCGGTACGCACCCCAGAGGGCGGCGGAAACCGTCCTGAAGATCGTGAATTCGGCCATCGCCAACGCCCGCTACGCGGCGGATGTCAACGGCGAGCGCTTCGACGAAGAGGACCTGTTCATCCAGGCGGCGTACGTCGACGAGGGTCCCACCATGAAGCGGATCCAGCCGCGCGCGCAGGGCCGAGCCAATCGCATCCTCAAGCGTACGAGCCATATCACCATCGTCGTCGGCGACGAAGTCGCCGCGGGTAAGAAGAAGGGGAGGACCCGATAGTGGGGCAGAAGGTCAACCCGACCGGGTTCCGACTCGGAATCACCACCAACCACCGTTCGAAGTGGTTCGCTGACTCGTCCAAGCCGGGCCAGCGCTACGCCGACTTCGTCCAGGAAGACATTCAAATCCGCAAGATGATTTCCAAGACGCTCGACCGCGCGGGCATCTCCCGCGTCAACATAGAGCGTCGCGCCGAGCGCGTCGTCGTGGACATTCACACGGCCCGCCCCGGCATCGTCATCGGGCGGCGCGGCGCCGAGGCCGATCGCCTGCGGGCCGACCTCGAGAAGCTGACGGGCAAGTCCATTCAGCTCAACATCCTCGAGGTCAAGAACCCCGAGGCCGACGCGCAGCTCGTCGCCCAGGGCATCGCCGAGCAGTTGGCCTCGCGCGTGTCGTTCCGCCGCGCCATGCGCAAGGGCATCCAGTCGGCCGAGCGCGCCGGCGCCCGGGGCATCCGCGTGCAGTGCTCGGGCCGCCTCGGCGGCGCTGAGATGTCGCGTTCGGAGTTCTACCGCGAGGGTCGCGTGCCGCTGCACACCCTTCGCGCCAATATCGATTACGGCTTCTACGAGGCACGGACCACCTTCGGGCGCATCGGCGTCAAGGTGTGGATCTACCGCGGCGACGTCACCGACGCCGAGTACTACCGTGCCCTCGCCGAGGCACCCCGTGGCCGCGGCCGCGGTGGCGAGCGTCGTGGCCGTGGCCGCGGCGACCGCCAGGGCAACCGCGCGCCGCAGCAGCAGGCGGCGGCCGCTCCGGCGTCGGAGCCGGCGACCTCAGGATCGGAGGCCTGACAATGCTCATTCCTCGTCGCACAAAGTGGCGCAAGCAGCACCGGCCCACCAGGCGTGGCATGTCCAAGGGCGGCAATCAGCTGGCCTTCGGCTCCTACGGCATCCAGGCCCTGGAGCCGGCCTACGTGACCAACCGCCAGATCGAGGCTGCGCGTATCGCCATGACCCGTCACGTCAAGCGTGGCGGCAAGATCTGGATCAACATCTTCCCGGACCGCCCGCTGACCAAGAAGGCCCTCGGCCTGCGCATGGGCTCCGGCAAGGGCCCGGTGGAGACGTGGGTGGCCAACGTCAAGCCCGGTCGCGTCATGTTCGAGATGGACGGCGTCGGTGAGGAGCTGGCCCGCGAGGCCATGCTGCGCGCCATGCACAAGCTGCCCATGAAGACCCGTTTCGTCACTCGAGAGGATGGTGAATGATGGCCAAGGGCATCACGACCGAAGAGCTCGATGCCATGACCGACGCCGAGTTGCTCGACAAGCTCAAGGAGTCGAAGGAAGAGCTGTTCAACCTGCGCTTCGCCTCAGTTACCCGCGGTCTCGAAGACACCGGCCGGCTCAGGGAAGTCCGTCGCGACATCGCTCGCATTTACACGATCAAGCGCGAGCGCGAGCTCAATATCCGCACCGCGCCTTCTAAGGAGTGAGGGAGAAATTGAGCGAGAACACCAGTGCTACTCCGGCCCGCAATCACCGCAAGGTCGAGCGCGGCTACGTAGTCAGCGACAAGATGGATAAGACCGTCATCGTCGAGGTCGAGGACCACCGCAAGCACCCGCTGTACGGCAAGGTCATCACCCACACGCGCCGCGTCAAGGCCCACGACGAGGCCAACGAAGTGCGCGTCGGCGATCTCGTCCGCATCATGGAGACCCGTCCGCTGAGCGCGACCAAGCACTTCCGCGTGGTCGAGATCATCGAGAAGGCCAAGTGAGCGGCGCGCTCACCACGACAACCCCATCCGTTCGGCAAGGCTCGCCTGGCGAGAACCGGCACGACGACAGGAGAAACCAGAAATGATCCAGCAGGAGACGCGGCTGAGCGTCGCCGACAATACGGGTGCCAAGGAAGTCCTGTGCATCCGCGTACTCGGCGGCTCGGGCCGGCGCTACGCCGGAATCGGCGACACGATCGTCGCCACCGTCAAGGATGCCATCCCTGGCGGAAACGTGAAGAAGGGCGATGTGGTCAAGGCCGTCATCGTCCGTGCAAGGAAGGAAACCCGTCGCATCGATGGCTCCTACATCCGCTTCGATGAGAACGCGGCTGTGCTGCTGAAGAACGACGGCGAACCTCGCGGGACCCGCATCTTCGGTCCCGTGGGGCGCGAGCTGCGCGAGAAGAAGTTCATGCGCATCGTTTCGCTGGCACCGGAGGTGATCTGATGGCGAAGATCAAGAAGGGCGACCTCGTCCAGGTGATCGCCGGACGCACGTCCGACACGAAGAAGATCGAGGAGCGCAATGCGCGCCGCGCCGAGGAGGGTCTTCCTCCGCTGGCGCCCGGCGACAAGGGCAAGCAGGGCATCGTCCTGTCCGTCGACCGCCAGCGCGGCCGCGTCGTCGTCGAGGGTGTCAATCGCGTGACCAAGCACGTCAAGGCCGGCCCGAACGGCGGTGGCGGCATCGAGACGATCGAGGCTCCCATCCACATTTCCAAGGTGGCCCTCGTCGGTCCGGATAAGAAGCCGGTCCGCGTTGGCTTCCGCGAGGTCGAAGTCGAGCGCGACGGTCGCACCAAGGTCATGCGCGAGCGCATCGGCCGGCGCGCGGGTAAGGAGATCGAGCTGTGAGCATCGCACCCCGTCTCAAGACAAAGTACCGCGAGGAGATCGTCCCCGCGCTCACGGATGAGTTCAAGTACGCCAACCCCCATCAGGTTCCCGGCCTCGAGAAGATCGTGGTGAACATGGGCGTCGGCGACGCGGCTCGCGATTCCAAGGTGCTCGATGGCGCGATCGCGGATCTGACGGTCATCACCGGCCAGAAGCCGCAGATCACCAAGGCCAAGAAGTCCATCGCCCAGTTCAAGCTGCGCGAGGGTCAGCCCATCGGTTGCTACGTCACGCTGCGTGGCGAGCGCATGTGGGAGTTCCTCGACCGCCTGCTGTCGACGGCGCTGCCGCGCATTCGTGACTTCCGCGGCCTGAGCCCCAAGCAGTTCGATGGCCGTGGCAACTACACCTTCGGACTGACCGAGCAGACCGTCTTCCACGAGATCAATATGGACAAGATCGATCGCGTGCGCGGAATGGATGTCACCGTCGTCACGACGGCGTCCACCAACGAAGAGGGCAGGTCGCTCCTGCGCCGCCTCGGCTTCCCCTTCAAGGAGGCCTGACGATGGCGAAGACCGCGCTCAAGCAGAAGCAGGGCCGCAAGCCCAAGTTCGCGGTTCGCGCCTACTCCCGCTGCAACCGTTGCGGGCGTCCGCATTCCGTGTACCGCAAGTTCGGCCTGTGCCGGATCTGCATCCGGCAGCTCGCCCTGGCCGGTGAGCTCCCGGGTGTCACAAAGTCCAGCTGGTAAGCACTACGTCGTAGGTCCGCAAGGGAAACCGCGACGGGGAAGGGCAAGCGCCCAATGTCAATGACTGACCCAATCGCAGACATGCTCACGCGTCTGCGCAACGCTAACTCGGCGTTCCACGAGTCGGTGTCGATGCCTTACTCGAAGCTCAAGGCGAACATCGCCAAGATCCTCGAGCGCGAAGGCTACATCGCCGGCTACGAGGTCGAGGAGGCCAAGGTGGGCAAGACGCTCACCCTCAATCTGAAGTTCGGTTCTAACCGCGAGCGCGCGCTCGCCGGAGTTCGTCGCATCTCGAAGCCCGGCCTGCGCGTCTACGCGAAGTCGACCAATCTGCCCAGGGTTCTCGGCGGGCTGGGCGTGGCGATCCTGTCCACGTCCTCCGGTCTGTTGACGGACCGCGAGGCCAAGGACAAGGGCGTCGGCGGGGAAGTCCTCGCCTACGTCTGGTGACGGGAGGTATACGGAATGTCGCGTATTGGCAAGCTGCCCGTCACGGTTCCGTCCGGCGTCGACGTCACCGTCGACGGCCAGCACGTCACCGTCAAGGGCCCCAAGGGCACGCTCGAGCACACGGTTGCCGAGCCGATCGTCGTCAAGCTGCAGGACGGGACCATCTCGGTCACCCGGCCCGACGACGAGCGCGATTCGCGCTCGCTGCACGGCTTGACGCGCACTCTCATCAACAACATGGTCGTCGGCGTGACCGATGGCTACTCGAAGCGCATGGAGATCGTTGGCACGGGGTACCGCGTCGTCGCCAAGGGCTCGGACCTGGAGTTCTCCCTGGGCTACTCGCACACGATCCTCGTCCAGGCTCCCGAGGGCATCACCTTCCAGGTCGACAGCCCCACGAAGTTCTCGGTCAACGGGATCGACAAGCAGCGAGTGGGCGAGACCGCGGCCAATATCCGCAAGCTGCGCAAGCCCGAGCCGTACAAGGGCAAGGGCGTTCGCTACGCAGACGAAGTCGTGCGCCGCAAGGCTGGAAAGGCTGGTAAGTGATGGCTGTCACCGTCAAGGGCAAGGGCAAGTACGTATCCCGCACGCGCCGCCACTTCCGGCTTCGCAAGAAGATCGCCGGCACGGCTTCGCGCCCACGTCTGGTCGTCTCGCGTTCCAATCGCCACATGACCGCTCAGGTCATCGACGACTCCGTGGGCCACACGCTGGCCGCGGCCTCCACGCTCGAGGCCGACCTGCGCGGCTCGACGGAGACGAAGGTCGAGCAGGCTCGCAAGGTGGGGGAGCTCGTCGCCAAGCGCGCGATCGACGCCGGCGTGAGCAGCGTCGTCTTCGATCGCGGAGGCAACAAGTACCATGGCCGTGTGGCCGCCGTGGCCGAAGGCGCCCGCTCCGCCGGGCTGACCCTGTGAGCACCGAGAGCGAGGAGAGGTTGTAATGGCTGCACAGCAGCGAGGTCGAGCCGGCAGCGGCTCGGAAGAGAACAGCGGCGAGCGCCGCAATCGCCGCGACTCGCGTCGCGGTGACCGTCGCGACCGCCGGGGCGAGGACAAGAACGCGTACATCGAGCGCGTCGTGTCCATCAACCGCGTGGCCAAGACGGTCAAGGGCGGCCGCCGCATGTCGTTCACGGCCCTCGTGGTCGTGGGTGACGGCAACGGCACCGTCGGCGTCGGTTACGGCAAGGCCAAGGAAGTTCCCGCGGCCATCGCCAAGGGCACGGAGGAGGCCAAGAAGAGCTTCTTCAAGGTTCCGCGCATCGGCAACACGATCCCGCACCTGGTGCAGGGTGAAGATGCGGCCGGCGTCGTCCTGCTGCGTCCCGCCGGTCCCGGTACGGGCGTCATCGCGGGTGGTCCGGTCCGCGCCATCATGGAGTGCGCCGGCATCCACGATGTCCTGAGCAAGTCGCTCGGCTCGTCCAACGCGATCAACATCGTGCACGCGACCGTCGCGGCGCTCAAGGAACTCGAGCAGCCCGAGTCGGTGGCGGCTCGCCGCGGCCTGCCGCTCGAGCGCGTCGCACCCGAGTCGATGCTGCGTGCCCGCGCCCAGGCGGACGCCAAGGAGCGCGCCGATAAGCAGGCTGAGGCCGTCAAGGCCGAAAACGAGGCCGCCGTGGCTGGAGTTGGTGCATGATGGCACAGGTCAAGATCACGCAAGTCAGGTCCACTATTGGTGGTAAGCAGAACCAGAAGGACACCCTTCGCACCCTCGGCCTGCGCCGCATCGGCCAGTCCGTCGTGCGCGAGGATCGTCCGGAGGTGCGCGGCGCGATTCGCACCGTCGCCCACCTCGTCACCGTGGAGGAGGTCGACTGATGTCCGATAGGAAGTCAGAGAATCAGTCCGCCCACGTCCTCAAGGTGCATCACCTGCGTCCGGCCCCCGGAGCCAAGAAGTCGAAGACCCGCGTCGGTCGCGGCGAGGCCTCCAAGGGAAAGACCGCCGGTCGCGGCACCAAGGGCACGAAGGCGCGCTACCAGGTTCCGGCCCGCTTCGAGGGCGGGCAGATGCCGATCCATATGCGCCTGCCCAAGCTGCGCGGATTCAAGAACCCGTTCCGCGTCGAGTACCAGGTGGTCAATGTGGAAGCCCTCGCCAGGCTCTTCCCGGAGGGCGGGAAGGTCGGCGTCGAGGACCTCGTGGCCAAGGGCGCGGTGCGCGACAATCACCTGGTCAAGCTCCTCGGCCAGGGCGAGGTGTCGGTCAAGCTCGATGTCACCGTCGACGCCTGGTCGGCGTCGGCCAAGGAAAAGATCGAGGCCGCCGGCGGAACCGTCTCGGCTCGATAGTTCAACGACGAGAATGCCCTCGCGAAACCTGCGGGGGCATTCTCGTCGCCAGCTCATTCCCGGTGAAGGCGACTCGCGGGTATAGTGGGCGAGGTGGCGCACGCGCGTCGCGATAGCACGTACTACGAGCGGGCCAGGCCCGCGCCAATATTGCGGGTCTCGTTTCCCGCTGCAATCACTGCGGTCACACCGCAATCTGGAGGAACCTTGATCAAGGCGTTCGCGGCCGCGTTCCGCACCCCCGACCTGAGGCGCAAGCTGCTCTTCACGATGGCGATCATGGCCATCTACCGTGTGGGCACCTTCGTTCCCGCGCCTTTCGTTTCGATCGGCAACGTTCGCCAGTGCCTGACGCAGGCCGGGTCGGGCGGCTTCCTCGACATGTTCAATCTGTTCTCGGGCGGGGCCATGCTCCAGCTGTCCGTCTTCGCCCTGGGAATCATGCCGTATATCACGGCGTCGATCATCGTCCAGTTGCTGCGTGTCGTCATCCCGCGTTTCGAGCAGCTGCACAAGGAGGGTCAGTCCGGTACCGCCAAGCTCACCGAATACACGCGGTACTTCACGATCGGCCTGGCCGTCCTGCAGTCGGCCGTCTTCGTGTCGATTGCCAACACCACGCTCTTCACGAACTGCTCCGTCGACCCGATCCCGGATGCGAATCCGCTGAGGATCAGCATGGCCGTCCTCGCCATGACGGCCGGCACGGGCCTGATCATGTGGCTGGCCGAGCTCATCACCGAGCGCGGCGTCGGCAACGGCATGTCGATCCTCATCTTCACCGGCATTTGCGCCAGCTTCCCCTCGATGATCTACAACATCGTCCGGTCCAACGGCGGCTGGACGCGCGCCCTCGTCGTGCTCGCCGTCTTCCTGGCGATCACTGCCGTCGTCGTGTTCGTTGAGCAGTGCCAGCGCCGCATTCCCGTCCAGTACGCCAAGCGCGTCGTCGGGCGACGCACGATTGGCGGGTCGACCACGTACCTGCCGATCAAGATCAACATGGCGAACGTCATTCCCGTCATCTTCGCCTCCTCGATCCTCATGCTCCCGCAGATGGTCACCTCCTTCGGCAGGGACACGGACGGCTGGGTGCGCTTTATCAATAGGCACTTCATCAACCAGGGCGTGGGATACTTCGCGTTCTACGCGCTGCTGATCTTCGGCTTCACCTTCTTCTACGTGTCCATCACCTTCGACACCGAAGAGGTCGCCGACAATATGAAGAGGTACGGTGGCTTCATCCCGGGCATTCGCGCGGGCAAGCCAACGGCCGACTACCTCAAGTTCGTCTCGAACCGCATCACCTGGGTCGGTGCCACCTACCTGACGATCGTCGCCCTCATCCCGTCGATCATGTTCGCGCGGATGGGAATCATGCAGGGTGGATTCGGCGGGACATCGATTATGATTCTCGTAGGCGTTGGTCTGCAGACCGTCAAGGACATCAACGCCCAGCTTCAACAGCGTCATTACGAAGGGTTCTTGCGCTAGGGCGACGGCGCCCGGCCGGGGCCGGAGGGGATGTTATCCATGTCAGTGCGTTTGGTTCTCGTCGGCCCGCCCGGCGCCGGCAAGGGTACCCAAGCCGATATCCTGACGCAGCGATACTCCATCCCAGCCATCTCGACCGGCGCCATTTTCCGCTCTCACACCCAGGCCGGCGACGAACTCGGGCGCCTGGCGGACTCGTACACGTCTCGCGGCGAGTTCGTACCCGACGAGGTGACCAACCGCATGGTCGCCGAGCGGCTGGGGCAGGCCGATGCCGCGGATGGATTCCTGCTCGACGGCTACCCGCGCAACGTCGAACAGGTCCGGGCGCTCGACGGGATACTGGAAGGCATGGGCCACGCGCTCGACTTCGTCCTGGAGGTCACGGCGGACGACGAGGTCGTGGTCGGCAGGCTGCTCGGGCGGGCAGCGCAGCAGGGGCGCAAGGACGACACCGAAGGCGTCATCCGCCGCAGGATCGCCCTCTACCACGAGACCACCGAGCCACTCATCGACGCCTACCGAAGCCGGGGGATCCTCGTCTCCGTCGACGGCATTGGCGAGATCGAGGAGGTTGCGGGCCGCATCGACGAAGCCATCCGCGGCTTCCTGGATTCGCGGGCCTAGCCGGCGCGGGGTTGCCGCATGGCTATCGAGTACAAGACGGACGAGCAGATCCTCGCGATGCGCGAGGCGGGGCTCGTGGTCGCGCGGATTCATGCGGCGCTGCGGCAGGCGGCGCGGCCGGGGATCACGACGGCCGACATGGACGACGTCGCCCTGGCAGTCCTTCGCGAGGCCGGGGCCGAGTCCAACTTCTACGGCTACTACGATTACCCGAGCCAGATCTGCACGTCGGTCAACGAGGTCATCGTCCACGGCATCCCGGGCGAGCGGATCCTCCAGCCCGGCGACCTCGTGTCCTTTGACTGCGGCGCTGTCGTCGGCGGGTGGCACGCGGACGCGGCATTTTCGATGGTCCTCGACGGCGGTGACGGGCAGGTCAGGGCGGACAGGGCGCGCCTGAGCGAGGTGACGGAGCAGGCCATGTGGCGCGGCATCGCGGCGCTCGCCACGGGCAAGAGGATCGGCGACGTCGGCCGCGCCATCGACGACTACGTATCCGGTCTGCCCGAGGAGCCGGGAATCGTCGAGGCTTACGTCGGGCACGGCATTGGATCGGCCATGCATCAGGAGCCCGACGTTCCCAACTTCCGCACGCGCTCTCGCGGCGAGAGGCTGCGGCCGGGGATGGTGCTGTGCATTGAACCCATGCTCACCGCTGGCGACCAGGCCAACGAGGTGCTCGAGGACGAGTGGACTGTCGTGACGACGGACGGCTCGGATGCCTGCCACTGGGAGCACGAGGTCGCCATCCACGAGGGCGGCATCTGGGTGCTCACGGCCTTCGATGGGGGCGCGGCGGGCCTCGCGCCCTTCGGCGTGACGCCCGTGCCACTCGGTTGAAAGCCTGGTGTGAAGGGCGAGCAGCAGGCAGAGCGGCGTGACGCACGCAGCCGCAGGGCGTGCGGCTGATCGGGTCCGTTGCCCGCGGTCATAACGAGGCGGTTGGGCCAGGCCGCGTCGGCCAGCATGACGACGCGGCAGGTTTGGCTGGATCGAGCAATGCATCCTGCTCGAACGTCCGGAAATGGTGCCGCCAGGAGGACCGGATTGCGGCGGGTGGCTGTCCCCAAAGTCTTGGGTTGCCCGGCAGGCTTCCCTAGCGTGATTGAGTGCAATCTAGCTGGACTACTGGAGGTGAGTTATGGCGCGCGAAGTTGGCTGGTACGGATGGTTTCGCGACGGAGAGGGCGGGCGCTACGAGGCCTACTGGGACGGCGCGGCATGGACGGACCGCCGTCCGCAGCAGGTGATGGTGCCGAGCGAAGACGACGAGGCTCCCGCTGCCGGCCACGCTCCACAAGCCGCTGAGATCAAGAAAGGGAATATCGCACTGGCAATCCTGGGCTCCTTGGCCGTCGGTGCCACCGTCGTGCCCTTAGTGGTAGTGATCGGGCTTACAGCCATCATGTCGATGTCGGCTGATGGCAATGACGAAGGCGGGGTGGCGGTATTCTACTTGCTCGCTTTCGGAGGCATCGCCGCCGCCGTGTGCGTGGCCACGGTGTCCGCGAAGAGTGTGGTTCCCGGGGGCAGTAGTTCGCCTCCTCGTGCTGATGAGCGCGGCGAGCACCCTGCAAGCGGCAGTGAACATCCCGAGGCCGAGGGCGGTGACGAGCAATCCGGAAGTGGCAGTGCGGGCTTCGCGGCTGATGACCATGACGAGCAACAACGCGACGATGCGGAAAGTGCGTTTCCCGAGGCAGGCGGTGAACATCCCGAGGCCAGGGACCACGACGACCAACTTGGTGACGACGTGGGAAGTGCGGTTCCCGAGGGCGGCAGCGGACATCTCGGCGCTGATAATGGTGACGAGCAACAAGAAGGCGCGAGAAGTGTGGCTCGCGGAAGCACTCGCGTGAGCGGCGCTCTATTCGTCGTCATCTGGATCGCCGCCGTCGTGGCGTTCATTGCGGGTGGCGTGATGGCGGTGGCTGCACTTATCGCTCTGCGCTAGCCGGTCGACGCCAGGACTACGTCATACGGCCTGTATGATATGCGGCGTGCGAAGGTCACGGCCGAAAGGCGATGCGATGAATGGCGATGCCGGGCAGCGCGAGTGGGTGGCATCAGCTGGCGAGGCCACTAACCACACGCTCCGCGACGCCAAGCACCCCGACGGCGGCCCGACTGGCTCGCACGCGGCTAGCGGCCAGAGTGGGCAAGGGTCATCTAGCGGGCAAAGGCCTTCCGGCGAGCCGACCATCTCACGGGCGCGGCTAGCCGTATTGCTGGCAGTCTCCCTATGCGCCACGGCGGCGCTCGGCATCGCCGCGTTCACGTCCATTGGGGCGGCGATAGACAGGACCATCACCCGTGCCTTTGGCGATCCTGTCGCGGAGGAATACTTCACGTTTATGAACCGGACCGTCATCATTGCCGGCCTGCTGTGCGCGCCCCTGGCGATATGCGCGCATCTGCGCGGCATGGCCGCGGTGCGTGCCTTGCCCGCGCGGCGCTCACGTGTGGGTTTTGCGTTTCTTTCCGTCCTGACCCTTGTCGCTGGGGTATGGCCTGCCGAGGCCATTATCGACGCGATTGAGGGCACCCTGCCCCCTGTGTGGTAAAGGCTCGTAGTAGTGGACGCCGAGCGTGGAAGTGGGCGCGTCGTGTGGTGAGGGGCGACCACGAGGCCATCGGGTCCCGCCCCGGTGGCCCGGCCGCCCGGCGTCGGCATCCAACCGATGGCGCGCGGCTCGTCGCGCACGAACCGGTGATGCAGCGCACCGGAGGCCGACTTTCAACGGGAGTGGCGGCGATGTAAGATGAATCCTCGGTATGCTCTGCCCGCGGTGGAGTTTGCCAGGCTCCGCGCAACCCGGCGCGAGGCCTACAGGAGTGTTAGCGAGGGTTATGGCGAAGAAGGATGGCGTCATCGAGGTCGAAGGGTCGGTCGTAGAGGCCCTCCCGAACGCGATGTTCCGCGTCGAGCTGGAAAACGGGCACGTCGTGCTCGCGCATATTTCCGGCAAGATGCGCCAGCATTACATCAAGATCCTGCCGGAGGACCGCGTGGTGGTCGAACTGACCCCCTACGATCTTTCGCGCGGCAGGATCGTGTACCGCTATAAGTGAGCCCCGATTGCTATCGCCGCCAGTACCTGGTGGCAAGGAAGTAACGATGAAGGTCAAGCCCAGTGTGAAGAAGATCTGTGACAAGTGCAAGGTGATCCGTCGCCACAGCCGCGTCATGGTGATCTGCGAGAATCCGCGACACAAGCAGCGCCAAGGCTGATCGGTCGCAGCGGGCCAAGCCCGCGACCCAGCACTGCCTGCCGGAAGGCCGCCCCCGGACCGGAGGCCGGGGCCCGTGGCGCCAGCCGCGGGGAAGGCAGTGCCCCACACCTTCGGTAAAGACAATAGGAGCTAAGGAATTGGCACGTCTATCCGGCGTCGATCTTCCCCGCGAGAAGCGGATCGAGATCGCGCTCACGTACATCTACGGCATCGGCCGCACCCGTTCCGCGCAGACTCTGGCCGCGACGGGTATCAGCCCTGACGTCCGCGTCAAGGACCTCACCGAAGACGATCTGGTCAAGCTGAAGAACCACATCGACGAAAACTACAAGGTCGAAGGCGACCTGCGCCGCGAGGTCCAGGCCGACATCCGCCGCAAGATCGAAATCGGCTGCTACCAGGGCCTGCGCCACCGCCGTGGCCTGCCCGTCCACGGCCAGCGCACGAAGACGAACGCGCGCACCCGCAAGGGGCCCAAGCGCACCGTCGCAGGCAAGAAGAAGAAGTAAGCAGCTCGAGGAAGAAAGTAGACCATGCCTCCCAAGACTCGCCAGGCAGCTTCCGGCAACCGTCGTCCGCGCCGCAAGGAGCGTCGCAATATCGCAGCCGGCCAGGCTCACATCAAGTCCACCTTCAACAACACCATTGTCTCCATCACGGATCCGACGGGCGCGGTCATTGCCTCGTGCTCGTCCGGCCAGGTTGGCTTCAAGGGCTCGCGCAAGTCGACGCCGTACGCCGCTCAGCTTGCCGCGGAGAACGCCGCCCGCGCCGCCATGGACCACGGGATGAAGAAGGTCGACGTCTTCGTCAAGGGTCCCGGCTCCGGCCGCGAGACCGCGATCCGGTCGCTGACCGCCTCCGGGCTGGAGGTCACCTCGATTTCCGACGTGACGCCCCAGGCCCACAACGGCTGCCGCCCACCGAAGCGCCGCCGCGTCTGACCTATCCACGCCGCCAATCGCGGCGTCCGCGGGCATGCCCCGCACCACCCGCCAGCCGGACAGAGTGCTGGCGGGCCAACTGAACGTCAAATAGTGGGCGTTCATGAAAGGAATGAATCGTGCTTATCGCGCAGCGTCCTACTCTGACCGAGGAGCAGCTCTCCGAGCATCGCTCGCGCTTCGTGCTCGAGCCGCTGGAGCCCGGCTTCGGTTACACGCTTGGCAACTCCATGCGCCGCACCCTGCTGTCGTCCATTCCGGGCGCGGCGGTGACGTCCGTCCGTATTGATGGCGTCCTCCACGAGTTCTCGACCATCGCGGGCGTGAAGGAAGATGTCGCCGACATCATCCTCAACATCAAGGAACTCGTCGTCTCGTCGGAAAACGACGAGCCCGTGCTCATGTACCTGCACAAACAGGGACCGGGCGAGGTCACGGCGGCGGACATCACCCCGCCGGCCGGGGTCGAGATCCACAATCCCGACCTGCACATTGCCAGCCTCAACGAGAAGGGTAAGATCGAAATCGACCTGACGGTCGAGCGCGGACGCGGCTACGTCTCCGCGGCGCAGAACAAGGGCTTCGACGACGAGATCGGCCGCATTCCGATCGACTCGATCTACTCGCCGGTCCTCAAGGTGTCCTACAAGGTCGAGGCCACCCGTGTCGCACAGCGCACCGACTTCGACAAGCTCATCATCGACGTCGAGGTCAAGCAGTCGACGACGCCGCGCGATGCCCTTGCCTCCGCCGGCAAGACGCTTGTCGAGCTGTTCGGCCTGTGCGTCGACCTCAACAACGAGGCCGAGGGAATCGAGATCGGTCCCGCGCCCGTCGTGGAGACCCAGTCCTCGGACCTGCAGCGCCCCATCACGATTCTCAACCTTCCCGCCCGCTCGCAGAACTGCCTGCAGCGCGAGGGGATCCGCACCATCGGCGAGCTCATCCAGCGTTCGGAGGCCGACCTCCTGGACATCCGCAACTTCGGCGCGAAGTCCATCGAGGACGTCAAGGACGAGCTCGCAAAGCTCGACCTGCGCCTGAAGGATTCGCCGGCCGGATTCGTTTCGACCTACGGCGATGACAGCTACACGATGCAGTTCAGCGACGACTCGCAGGCCTGAGGCCCGCATTCTTTCTAGGAGACACTACAATGCCTAAGCCCACCAAGGGCCCGCGTCTGGGCGGTTCGCCCGCGCACCAGCGCCACATCATCGCGAACCTCTGCAAGGACCTGATCCGCCACGAGGGCGTGACCACCACGCAGGCTCGCGCCAAGGCCGTTCAGCCGTACATGGACAAGCTCATCTCCAAGGCCAAGCGCGGTGACACCCACAACCGCCGCCAGATCCTCAGGGTCGTCGGCGATCGTGAACTCGCGGCCATCCTCATCGAGGAGCTCGCCCCGAAGTTCGCGCAGCGCGAGGGCGGGTACACTCGCGTCATCAAGCTCGGCAACCGCCGGGGCGACAATGCCCCGCTGGCTCGCATCGAGCTCGTCCTCGAGGCTGTTTCGCCCAAGCAGGCGGTCGTCAAGGAGGCCGAGAAGGCCGCCGAGCGTGCTGCCAAGGCTGAGGAGCCGGCCGAGGAGGAAGTCGAGGAGACTGCCGAGGCCGACGAGCCGACCGACGATGTGGCCGAGGCCGACGATCAGGCTGCTGCTTCCGATTCGGAGTCTGCCGAGGACGAGGAGCCTGCGGCGGACAAGTGATCGGCCCGCTGGCGGCCGAGGCTAGCGCACTGGCGACGAGCGGGCACCTTCGGGTGCCCGCTTTCGCATATCCAGATCCGGGCGTGTGGCCCTGGTGATAGGCTCTCCGCGGAGAAAGGCGAGGGAAGGACGGGCCCGTGTGGATCAATGGCATGCATAGCGAGACCGGGCCGATGGCGATAGAGATCGAGGGCGAGATCTCGCCCTTGCCGGGCCTGGCCGGGTCCGCGGGGCTGCTCGGGCCCGGCGGCCTGCCCACTCCGACATGGAGCAGCTTCGGCCGAGCCGACCGCAAACTGCTAAGGATATACCGAGACTTTCGCATATGGTTGGCCTACGCCGACAGAACGGGATACCTGGCGCGAGTCGTCGGCTACCCGGGGTTCAACGCGAGTCGCGCGGCGCGACGCCAGGAGCTCGAAGAAGAACGTGCGCGACTTTCAGCAAGACGCGAGGCCTTGATCGAGGCAGGTGGCGACCCAGCTGAGGCCGCCGATCTGCAATCGCGCATGGAGCAACTCTCGATGGAGCAGATGGGTTTGACCGATGTGAAGACGTATTTCTTCTTTCCGGACACCAACGCGCCCAAGAGAATGGTGGGGTACGGGCTTGCGGCGTTTGCCTTGCAGCTCTTAGGGGTGGTGCTGGCACTGGGAGTGTACTTTCTGTTTCGGCAGAGCGCCTTCCCTTTCAGCAGTGACATCGCTGTCTCGGCCATATTCGATTCCATGCTCCCGGGAGTCTGGGTTTTCTGGTCAGTGGTTGGCCTGCTCTGCTTGTGGCGCGGAATTGTGGAAAGGCGGCGCTACTTTCGAAGCATACGCAGCAGCCTCGCCGATAACGCCATTTTCGCTGCCTTCACGCGCGCGACGGGCCAGTAGCCGGAAGGATCGGCTGTTGGCCAGGCCCCGGGACGCAGATGATAGAGTCCGTTCAGCGGCCACGACGTGATGGCCGGGCAACGACGGCGAGGAGGAAGCGGTGTCCCAGGCACCAGGGTGGTACCCCGATCAATTCGACCCGAGGTACGAACGCTACTGGGATGGCGGAGCCTGGGGTCAAGCCAGGCCGCGGGCTGTTTCGCCCGGCGGTCCCGCACAGGTGCCTGCGGTCGGCGGCCCGCACGAGGGGCACGACGGGCCATTGGCTCCCAGCGGGCAGACCGCACCCGGCAGCGGTCTGGCGCAGGCTACGCCCGGCAGCGGTCCGGCATATGGCGCCGCGGGAGCGGGTCCGGCCCCGGTGGCGGGTGCCTCAGACGCATACGGGACGCCCACCCCTGTACGGGACGTGTGGCACTGGGGCGACGTCGTGCTACTCGGCTTCGGCATCGCGCTTATGGTCTTTCCCGCCCTTTTCGCCTATGTCCTGACGGAGTTCTTCGATAACTTCGAAGATGACGACGGTGTATCGCGACTGGTCCTCAATTTCTTCCTGATCATTCCCGCATTGTTCTTTCTGGTTGGCTTCCTCATGACCGTGGCGTGGGTCATCAGGCGGCTGACGCGCCGGCGAAAGGTGAGACGGCTGTCGAGATTGGCGGGACGCTGATAGGCGGGGCGTCAACCGAGATAGGCGGGACGGGCTGCTGGTAGGCGAGTTAACTCTCGATAGGCAGGACTGCCGTCGGTAGGCTGGCCGCGCTCAAGAAGCCGCACTGCCGAAATCTTGAGGGGCCCGCCGGTGGGACGCCGGGTGTTCCCAAGACGATTCCGCGGTCCGGCTGGCGGACGGTCCGTGTTCTTTTGGCCGGCCGCGCGTTGTGGAGGCGGCAGTACGTTGTGGCTAGTGGCTAGTGGCTGATGGCGGGCTCTGCAGGTGTTCTTGAAACCGGTCCGAGTTCCGGCTTCCGCCAGGTTTGGCGCGTCTGTCTGGCGAATGTCAAGAGGGGAGTCCGGCTATTCTCTGGCTGGTAGATGTGTCGTTATACTTCCCGGCAGGTGGGATACGTTTTAAGAGCGGGGAGGGGCGCTATGTCGATGGCCCCGGGGTGGTATCCGGATCAGGCAGATGGGCAGTACGAGCATTACTGGGACGGCGGCTCCTGGCGCGAGCGCAGGCTGCGGCCGGGTAACGGCGAGGCGCCCGTTCCCGGGTCGCCGTACGCTCAAGCGGAGTCTTGGGCTCCAAGCAAACAGAGTGCGCTCGACGCCACGGCGCGGCCCTGGGACCAAGCCGCGAGGGACGCGCCGAGCCACCCGTGGATGGAGGCGTCTTCAGAGGATTCGTCTGCTTCCGGCACGCTCGCGCGGCCGGACTACGCCGAACTGACGCGCTCCCGCGTCGCGGGAAATGCCGGTTCGGCCCAAAACCTCGCCATCGGCATATTTCTCATGGTCTTGCCCTCATGGTTCGTGTCCGCATCCGGCATATTGTTCGACGGCTTTCTCATCAACGTGCCGCTGGTGGTCAAGGTGCCTTTCATCCTGTTTCCCTTGGTCTTCTTCCTCTCTGGGCTCGTATTGGTGGTGCGCTGGGCAATCCATCATTATTGACGTCGACGTTAGGTCGGCCCTGATGCAAGAGTAGCGGCCGGACGCAAGGTGGGCCTACGACCGCCCGCCCTGTCTATGTCCCGGCCGTCTGGCGCAGCCTCGTCGCTGGGCGCGCTTCATCGCTGGGCGCGCCGCGTTGCCTGGTACTGCGTCGTCACCTGGCACTGCGTTGCCTAGTACCGCCGCGTCGCCTTAGCCCCTTGAACTCCTTGCAGCGGGTCACCTGGCCCCGGACCTGCCGGGCTTGGCCATTGACCAGGCGCGGACGCCACCGTTCATGCCGGCCGCATTCGGGATGATGACCACGTTGTCGCCGAGCTTGGCGCGCACGCTCGTGCTGATGCGCGAGGAATTGCCGCCCCCGATGTAGAGGTGGTCCCAGCGGAAGATCGGCCACAGCGTGTCGATCGCGCGCAAGACGCGGCGCGACCAGGCGGAGTCGCCCAGGCGCATGCGCTCCGACTCGCCGACGACGTCGTCGTAGGTCAGGCCCCAGCGCATCTGCGCATGCGACATTTCCAGGTGGGGGGCGAGCCGACCGTCGTCGACGAGGGCGCTGCCAAGCCCCGTACCCAGCGTGAGGACGAGCTCGCAGCCTTCGCCCGTGACGACTCCCGCCGCGGCCACCTCGGCGTCGTTGAGCACGAGGGCGGGCACCCCGAATTGGGCGCGAAGACTGGCCTCCATGTCGAGGTTGCCCCACGCGGTGGCGAGCTCGGGCTCGATCTTCGTGTGGGGCCCGGACCTGCGGATGTAGTGGGGCGTGTAGACGACGATGCCGTGGCGGATCATGCCGGGCATTCCCAGGGTGATGCGCTCGAAGCCGTCGAATGTGGCCGCGTGCTCACCGACGATCGCCAGGAGGTCAGTGGGGGAGAAGGGGTATCGCACGGCCGTGCGCTGGGGGCTGCCCAGCTGGAACCCGGCCGCGTCGAAGAGCGCCGTCTTGATGCCGCCGCCGCCGCAGTCGACGGCGAGAGTGCGGGGAGCCGGCGCGGCCGCGAAGGCCTCGACGTCGCCGAAGACCCGGGGCGCGTGGGCGAATGCCGCGGGATCGGCGGCACCCTGGCTCGACGATGGCCCCCGGCCGGGCGTTAGGCCCAGGCCGGGCACGGGGTGCGGTGCAGGGCTCTGGCCGAGCGCAGGGTGTGGTGCCGGGCCCTGGTCTGGCTTCAGGCCCGGGCCGGACGGGGAGAACTCGGGCGAGTGCTGGCTCGACGGGGCCAGGTGGTGCCCGGCCTTCCCGGGCGTTGCGGCCTGCCCGGCGACCGTGGCGCCGGGGACGTCGGGCGTGAGATCTGGGCCGACGGTGACATCGGGACTGACGGTGACATCGGGACCGACGGTGGCATCGGGACCGACGCCGGACGCCGGAGAATTGGGCGCGGCTGATGGCTCGGCAGGCGAGCTGGCACTGTGCGAAACTGGCGTCATGGACCCGACCGTATCGCATTTGCACCGCCTGCGCCTCGACTTGGCCTACGATGGCACCGACTTCCACGGTTGGGCGCGCCAGGAGTCGATGCGCACGGTCGAGGGCACGCTGAGCCAGGCGCTACAGGCGGTGACCGGCCGGTCGCATCGCCTCGTGGTCGCCGGCCGCACCGACGCCGGGGTCCACGCGCGTGGCCAGGTGGTCCACGTCGACCTCAGCGAGGAGGAACTTTCCCGCCTGCCCGGGCGTTCGTCGCGCACGCCTCCTAACGCGCTCGCCGAACGGCTGGCCGCGCTGCTGGCCCGGGAGAGCGGCGGCCCGAGGGGCAGCTCGGACATCGTCATCAAGGCGGTCTCCTATGCGCCCGAGGGCTTTGACGCGCGCTTCTCCGCGCTGTCCCGCAGCTACACGTACCGGATCTGCGACGACGCGAGCGCCTTCGATCCGTTGCGGCGTCGGGATGTGCTGTGGCAGACGCGCCCGCTCGACGTCGATGCCATGAACCGCGCGGCGGCCGGGCTCATTGGCGAGCACGACTTCCTCTCCTACTGCAAGCCACGCCCCGGCGCGACGACGATCCGCCGGCTGCTGCGCCTCCAAGCGCGCCGGGAGGGAGGCCTCGTCGAGGTCGAGGCCCAGGCCGACGCCTTCTGCCACTCGATGGTGCGCACGCTCGTTGGCGCGCTCATGAGGGTCGGCCTCGGACAGCGCGACGAAGGATGGCCCGCGCGGCGCCTGGCCGAATGCAGCCGGACGGGGGAGGTGACGGTGGCTCCGCCGCACCCGCTGACCCTGGAGGCCGTATTCTACCCCGAGGACTCGCTGCTCGCAGCGCGGGCCGAGCAGACGCGGACGGTGCGCGGCGCGGCGGGGTGTTGATGCCCAACGGCTTCTGGCATCGGCCCGCGGCTCGGGATCAAAGGCGGCGGTGCCGGGGGGAACGGGACGGCCGATGCCGGTGCGGCGGTGCCGAGCGATTTCCGTGAGATAATGACGAGGTGACCGATGAACGAGGATCGAATGGCCATACAGCCAATGCGCGCTGGGAACTCTCACCGAACACGGCGGCGAGCGCCTCACCCGCAGCGACTACAGGCGCCTCACCCGCCGTGATCGTAGCGAGCATACCCGCCGTTGGCGGGCGCGCATCGTCGTCCGCTCCCGTGTCCTCCACAGCCGAACGCTACCCCGTGCCGAAGGACAAGCCGACGTACACGAGCGCGGAACGGCGCGTCAGCGGCCGGCATCGCACGCCCCTGTGGGACAAGGTCGCGGCGTTCTTCGTCGTCGTGGCATTCGTGCTCGTCGCATGGTTCGCGTGGGAACTGCTCGACCGCGGCGTGCCCGGCGACCCGGCGTGGGCGCTGTACCTCGTCGCATTCTGGGCGATCGCGGCCTACCTGGCCCTGCCGCGTATGCACCAGGTCTTCACCGTCCTATACGTGCCCGACTACTTCATCGGCCGCACGCGCACAAGCGACGGAATCCTGGGTGACCCGGTCAACCTCGCCTTCGACGGGACCGAGCACGACATTCACGCCGCTATGCAAGCCGCCGGCTGGACGCTGGCCGACGACATCACTCTGCGCTCCTCGTGGAAGATCGTCCAGTCCTCGGTCATGCGTCGCTCCTACCCGGAGGCGCCCGTCTCCGACCTGCACCTCTTCGGCCGCAAGCAGGCCTTCGCCTACCAGCAGGAGGTCGACGGCAACCCTTCCCAGCGCCACCATGTGCGCTTCTGGCCTGTGCCCGAAGGCTGGTACCTGCCCGGCGGCCAGCGCGTCGACTTCCTGGCTGCCGGCACATACGACCGCTCCGTTGGCCTTTCGGGCTTCACCGGCCAGGTCACTCACAAGATCGACGCCAACACCGACGCCGAGCGCGACTACATCATCAACACGCTGCGCTACGCTAAACCGAATATCGGCGTGCGCGTGATTGAAAAATTCTCCACCGCCTACCATTCGCGCAACGGCGGGGGCGACGCCATCCAGACCGACGGCCACCTGCCCGTCGTCAACGTCAAGGGCCTGGTCGAGGAACTGCCCGCCCCGGAATACAAGGACGAGGACACGACCGTGGCTCGCCACCACATCCCGCCCATGCCGCTGCTGGGCACAGGAGTGCTGGCCATCTTCAGCGCTATCTACGAGCTCAGCCTCGTGCTGCTTTCCGACCATCCGCCCATTTCGATCGTCGGCGCCATCCTTTCGGTGGGGCTGTGGGCGCTGACGGCCGCGCGCTTCCGCTGGGCTTGGGTGGCGCTTATGGCGAGCTCGGTTCTGGCGTGCATCACGCGCCTACTTTTCGTTGGCGAACAGGATTTCCAGGGGCTGGTCAACGCCGGGGTGTCGGTGCTCGTCGTGCTGGCGGTCAGTGCGTCCTCGGTCAGGAAATGGGTGCGTAAGTAGTAGGTGCCGACGGACGGTTGTGGCCTGCGCGGGGAGGCAAGTCTGCACAGGCCACAGTCTTTTGGCCCGGGGTGATGGTCGGTTTATGGTGGTGCTCCGAGCACTAGCCCGAAGCACCAGCCCGCCACCCCGAGGCGTCGCCCCTGCGCAACCCGCAACCCCGAATCCCGTCGTCGGAACCCGACCATACCGAGGTACGCTCGCTCAGCTCGTCGCGACATCCCGTCGCCGGAATCCAATCAGACCCGCGGCGGTCAGGGCCGCCGCAATGAGCGCGACGACGCCCAGGCCCGCCAGGCTCGCCGTCGCCAAGGTCACGTTCGGCACGTGATAGAAGGGGCTAATCGCCAGCGCCCAGTTCGGGAACCTGAATGTGGGGCCGAATAGGGTGATGGCGAAGGAGAGGAGAACCCCGGCCCACGCCGCCATCGCCACCCGCGGCCGCGCGCCGACAACAGCGACGGAGACCGCGACGACGAGCCACACGGCCGGCACGGTCGCCACGGCCTGGAGCGTGGCATCGGCGACGCTCGTCGGCTCGCCAGCGGCGGCGGACACGGCACCCACCGTCACCCCGGCGATCACCATGAGCAGCGCGCTCGTCGTGAAGGCGACCGTCAGATTGGCCGCGTAGTACCGCACGCGCGATAGGGACGTGGCCAGCAGCGGTTCGAGGCGGTCGGCGAGCTCTTCGCTGCGGATGCGGAGCATGATGGAGATGCCCGGCACCGCGCACAGGATCCCTACGAGGCAAAGGATCGAGCGCAGGAAGGCGGCCATGAGGGTGTCGCTCGTCGTCGCCCCGGCGGCGAGGATCTGCTGGAACATAGCGTTGTTGGCGAACATATCGCCCACCGACGTCGTGAAATAGCCGAAGACGCTTCCCAGAATGAGCGCGGTCAGCGTCCACGTGACGATCGTCGTGCGGCTCAGGCGCAGCGTCAGGGCGAAGGGACCCGCGAGCGAGCCGTGCGCAGGGCCGGGGTTCGGCGTCACGAGACCCTCGCCATAGTCGCGGCGGGATTGGAGTGCGAAGGCGACGACGAGCGCGATGGCGGCAAGCGCGAGACCGGGAAGGAGCGGCCACCACGCATTGGCGTGGGCGGGCTTGGTCATCGTCATCCAGCCGAGGGGGTTGATCCAGATCGTCCACTCGGGTAGCTCCATCGAGTAGGCGAAGCCCCGGGCGGCGAAGAGCGCGCCGAGCGTCGCCACGGCCAGTGTGCTGGCCGACTGTCCATTGGCTCCGAGTTGCACCGCGACGGCCGCGAGGCAGGCGAACATGACGCCCATGACAACGAAGGTCGCGCACAGCAGCGCGGTGTCGTGCCACGACGCCCGGCACGCAATGGTGACCACGAAGGAGACGACGCCGATCGCCAGACTTCCGACGGTGGCCATGACGACGCCCGTCATGAGCCGAGCGCTGCGCCCGAGCACGCCGGAGGCCAGCAACTCGGCTTGTCCGGAGTCCTCCTGCGCGCGCGTGGCCCGCACAACGGCGAGGATGGCGCACATGGCGGCGAGGAATCCGCCGATGGCCAGGGCGCGCCACGTGTTGAAGCCCTCGCTCGTGCTCAGGTCCCAGGCCGGGCCGAAGATCAGGCCCATGGCCGGGTTGGCCTCGACCGTCGACGCCAGGGTCGTTCGTTCGAGGGACGTAGGGAAGATCCAGGCGTAGGCGAGGATTGACGAGGAGGACAGCACGGCGACGATGGCCACCCACGGGGCCAAGAGGCGGCCGTCGTGACGCAGGGAGGCGGCCAGGAGTAGGCGCGTACCGGCAAGGGAATTCACCGCTGGCCTCCCTCGGCTCGGGTGGCGCTGCCGGAGGCGGAGGCCTTCGCGCCGTCGCGTGGGCTGGCGCCTTCGCCCGGGCCGGCGCCGTCGTCGTACAGGCTGAGGAAGAGTTCCTCGAGCGAGGCGCGCTCGACTTCGAGGGAGGTCACCCCGATGCGCGCCAGGGCGGCGAGCGCTTCGTTCATGGAGTCGGAGGCGACGGTGGCCGTGAGCAGGCCGTGCGACACGTGTGCCTCGCCCAGACCCGCCAGCTCGGCAGGGTCGGGGGTGCGCCGCAGATGGGCGCGAATGGTCGTCATGCGGTCGGCGCGCAGGCCGTCAAGTGTGTCGTCGTGGATGATGTGCCCGTCGCGGATGATGCTCAGGCGGTCGGCGAGGTTTTCGACCTCGCTGAGGATGTGGCTCGACAGGAGGACGCTCGTGCCCCTTTCCTTGGCCTGCTTGACCGTCTGCTGGAAGACCTCCTCCATGAGGGGGTCGAGCCCCGAGGTCGGCTCGTCGAGGATGAGCAGGTCGACGTCACTGGCCATTGCTGCCACGATCGCGACCTTCTGGCGGTTGCCCTTCGAGTACTGGCGGCCGCGCTTGGTCGGGTCGAGTTCGAAGCGCTCGATGAGTTCGTCGCGCCTGGCCGGGTCGAGGCCGCCGCGCAGGTTGCCGAGCAGGTCGATCGCCTCGCCGCCGGTCATCGACGGCCACAGGGAGACGTCGCCGGGAACGTAGGCGATGCGCCGGTGCAATTCGACGACGTCGCGCCACGGATCGCGCCCGAGCATGGTGGCTCGGCCGCCGTCGGCGCGTAGCAGGCCGAGCAGGACGCGGATCGTTGTCGATTTGCCGGCGCCGTTGGGGCCGAGGAAGCCGAGGACCTCGCCGGGCTCGAGCCGCAGGCTGAGGTCGTTGAGTGCCCTGAATGAGCCGAAGTGCTTGGTCAGGCCTGTCACCTCGATGACGGGCTGCGATGTGGTCATAGGCCGCTTCTCCTTTCGAGTGCGCATGGTCTCGGTAGGAGCTTAACTCCCCGCACGGGGAATTAGCAAGTCTGTGCGGTGCTGCGTGCGGGGAGGTGACGGAAGGCGAGGCGTGCGGTGGCGGCACGGCGAAGGAAGGTGGGACGCGCCCGGCACTGGCGCGCGTCGGCTCGGCGTGGCATTGTGCAGGTACGGGCAGGAGTTCGCCGTCGACGAAGGGATGTGCATGGACGAGGAGCAGGGCGGCAGGCGCCGCGGCAGGAAGCCGGGCAGCCGACCGGGGGAGAGTGCTAGCCGCGACGCGATACTCGATGCCGCGCTGCGGGTCTTTTCCGCCAAAGGCTACGACGGCGCATCGGTGCGCTCCATCGCGGCCGTGGCGGACGTCGACCCGGCGCTCATCCGGCACTATTTCGGCGACAAGGCGAATCTACTCGTCGAGGCCGTCACCATGCGCACGTCGCTCCCTTCGCGCATTGCCGAGATGTATGAGGGGCTGGGCGCCACCGGCGACTGCGGGCGAATGGTGGATGCCTACTTCGCCATTTGGGAGGACGCCGGTATCCGACCCGCGCTCATCGCGCTCGTGCGAGCGGTCGTCGGCTCGCCGGAGGCCCTTTCGCGCTTGCGAGGATTCCTTCTCAGTGAGTCGCTTCCACGAGCGGTTCGGGCCGGGATGTCCGGGAGTAAGGTCGTCATGGTCATGGGGCAGCTGTTCGGCGTCGCGGCCGCGCGCTACGTCGCCGAAATCCCCCAGATCGCGAACATGAGCCGGCCGGAACTCGTCGCGATGCTCACCCCCGGCATTCAGGCGACCCTCGATTCCGAATGAGCCCGCCGCGCAGGGTGGCCTTGGCGGCCGGTGAGAGCGTGATGCCGGCTGGTGGGCCTAGAGGCCGGTGAGTCTGCGGCGCAGCAGAGCCTGGCACCCGAGCTCGATGCGGATCGCGCTCGTGCCATCGCTCACAACGGCCGCGGATTTTTGACCGCCGCTTGCTCGGCCACTATTCTTTTTCATGTTGTGCATGCTGCACGCACGGTGCTTTCCCACTCGCCGGCTCAGCGGCCAACGCATTTTCACTTGACCTAAAGGGTGGCCGCATGCCGACTTGCGGCCCCGATACGAGAAACGAAGGCTACGCCCGTGCGCACGTATTCACCGAAGCCCGGCGACGTTGAGTCCAAGTGGTATGTCATTGACGCCACCGACATCGTCCTCGGCCGACTGGCAACACAGGTTGCCACCCTGCTCCGTGGGAAGCACAAGCCAACTTACGCGCCCCACTTCGATGGCGGCGACTTCGTCGTCGTCGTCAATGCCGACAAGGTCGCGCTGACCGGAAGCAAGCGCGAGCAGAAGTTCGCCTACCGCCACTCCGGTTACCCCGGTGGCTTGAAGGCCACGTCTTACACTGAACTGCTCGCCTCCCACCCGGAGCGCGCAGTGATGAAGGCCGTCCAGGGAATGCTCCCCAAGACGCGCCTCGGTCGCAAGCAGCTGACTAAGCTCAGGGTCTACGCGGGTGCCGAGCACCCCCACCAGTCCCAGAAGCCCGAGCCTTTCGAGCTCAAGAAGACCGCCCAGTGAGCTTTCCAGGAACAGGACATAACTAATGGTCGAAACCACGGTTGACACCGAGCTGGATGAAGAGTTCACCGGCTCCTATACAACGGAGAGCGAAGCTCCCCGAACCACCGGTCAGGGAACGTCCCTGACCGCTCCGGGTCAGGCGCTCGGCCGCCGCAAGAAGGCGATCGCGCGAGTCCGCCTGGTGCCCGGCTCCGGCGAATGGAAGATCAACGGCCGCGAACTCGCGAGCTACTTCCCGAACAAGCTGCATCAGCAGCTCGTCCGCTCGCCCTTCACGCTGCTCGACCTCGAGGGGCGTTTCGACGTCATCGCCCGCATCAATGGCGGCGGCGTCTCCGGCCAGGCCGGCGCGCTGCGCCTGGCCATCGCCCGCGCCCTCAATGAGATCGACCGCGAGGCGAACCGTCCGGCCCTCAAGAAGGCCGGATTCCTGACCCGCGATGCCCGCGCCGTCGAGCGCAAGAAGGCCGGCCTCAAGAAGGCCCGCAAGGCCTCTCAGTTCTCCAAGCGCTGATTTGCATTTTTCTGGTGGGCCCCGTCACGCGGCGGGGCCCACGTCTGTATTTAATGGTCTTTCTGGGCGGGCACGGCGGGTGTTTGTCGGCTCTTTCGCTGGGCTCGACCGGTGGTGCTTGCGCTGGGCTCGACCGCCTCGGTGACACTCGCTGGTTTAGTCAAAGCTGGCTTGGTGAGACTCTCCGGCCGCTTTTACGGTTAGGGCGGCTCCGGGTGAAGCTCACCGCCTTAGTGAGATGGCACCTCGCGGATGTGTCGACGGCTGGCCCCTGATGTCACTCGGGGTGACCGTGACGACACGGATGGGCGAAGAATGCGTCGGAGGCTGATGGCATACTTGGAGCGTATTTCGAACAGGGAGGAATGATGGCTCGAATCTTTGGAACCGACGGTGTGCGCGGGTTGGCGAACCGCCAGGTCAGCGCCCAGCTCGCGATGCAGCTCGGCGACGCCGCCGCACGGGTGCTGGCCTCCAAAGACAACGGTCGCAGGCCCCGCGCCGTCATCGCGCGCGATACGCGCCTGTCGGGCGCCATGCTATCGCAGGCCCTGGCGTCCGGCCTGGCCGGGGCAGGGGTTGACGTCGAGCATGTCGACGTCCTGCCAACTCCCGGCCTGGCCTACCTCACCGCCAGCCAGGATGTCGACCTCGGCGCCATGATCTCGGCCTCGCACAACCCCATGCCGGACAATGGCATCAAATTCTTCGCGCGCGGCGGCTTCAAGCTCGAAGACGAGCTCGAGGACCGCATTGAGGCGCTCATCGGGCAGGAGTGGCAGCGCCCGGTGGCCGAGGGCGTCGGGCGGATCGAGGCCTCCGTTGAGGTGGCGGACGCTGCCTACATCGACCACCTCGCCAGTTCCATCGACGTTTCGCTCAGGGGCCTGCGCATCGCCGTCGACTGCGCCAACGGAGCCACCAGTGCGGTGGCACCCGAGGTCCTGCGCCGGGCCGGGGCGGACGTCGTCGTCATCAACGCCTCACCGGATGGCCTCAACATCAACGCCGCGTGCGGGTCGACGCATCCCGAACAGCTGCAGGCCGCCGTCGTGGCCTCTGGAGCCGACTTCGGTGTGGCCTTTGACGGTGACGCCGACCGCTGCCTGGCCGTCGACGCCGAGGGCGTCCTCGTCGACGGCGACCAGATCATGGGGCTGCTCGCCATCGCCATGAAGGAACGCGGCGAACTGGCGCGCGACACGCTCGTCGTCACGGTCATGTCGAATCTCGGCCTCAAACTGGCCATGCGTGAGGCGGGCATCGACACTGTGCAGACGGGGGTCGGTGACCGCTACGTCCTGGAGGCCATGCGCGCCGGAGGCTACGTACTCGGCGGCGAGCAGTCCGGCCACGTCATCAACCTCAACCATGCCTCGACCGGCGACGGCACGCTCACGGCGCTGCTCCTGGCGGCCGAGGTCGCCCGCACCGGCAACTCGCTCGCGCAGCTGGGCAGCGTCGTCAGGCGCCTGCCCCAGACGCTCGTCAATGTCTCCGGCGTGGACCGCGAAGGCGTCGGCTCAAACGAGGCCCTGGCCGCCGCCGTCGCCGCGGCCGAGGAGCGACTGGGAGAGACCGGCCGCGTGCTCCTGCGGCCCTCCGGCACGGAACCGCTCGTGCGCGTGATGGTCGAGGCCGCCACGCAGGAGGAGGCCGACCGGACCGCCGACGACCTGGCCGACATCGTCAAGGAACGCCTGGCTCTGTAGTCGAGCCTGGCGAACCCGTCGGCGTCGGGCACACCTAAGATGCTTGTGCCAGGCGCTGGCCGCCGGAGTTCGTGCTGCCAGCAACCGTCGCAATTTGCTGGCGCCGGGCTCGCGCGTTGTGGCCCCGCAATCTGCCGGCGCCGGGCTCATTGCATGATGGTCCGCCCGCCGGGGTCGCGCATTGCGTATTTGCCCAGCAATTTGCTGGCGCGCAGTGTCGAGCACGAGCGGGCTGCCCGCCGCTGAAGCTCCCGCCCGCCTGAAGGCAGCCGCGCTCGAATGCCCGCCGTCGAAGTTCCCCCGCGAGCGCGACTGATGGGAGTCCGCTTTTACCGCCGGTGGGGGAACGTCGTAGGAACGGCGCCCGAGCCCGCGAGCGCGCCTGGTAGGAGCACGGCCTTACGGTCTGCCGACTCGCGGTGGGCGAGCGAGCCAACGAGTGTAGCCGACGCCGAAGGGTGAGCTGCGCGGTGTCGGGCTCGGCGGACAGTTGCTAGGGTAATGCCGGTAATCAGGAGGGTATGTGGAAGCGTTTTTGGCGATCGAAGAGTGGGTGCTGGACATGGGCGGCTCCTACTGGGCGCTCGTTTTCCTCTTCCTTTTCTGCACGGTCGACGGCTTCCTGCCGATCTTCCCCTCGGAGACACTCATCATCGCGCTGGCTGCGCTCACCGCTCAGGACGACGGCCCGAATATCGTCCTGCTGATTGCCACCGGGGCACTCGGAGCCATCCTCGGCGACCAGCTCGCCTTCGGCATCGGCAGGCGTTTCGACGTCGAAAAGAACGCGTTCTTCCGACACGGATCGAGACGGCGCGCGGCCGACGCCGCCCGCAGGGGCCTGCGTCGGCGAGGTCCCATCTACATCCTCGCCGCGCGATTCGTGCCCATCGGCCGCGTCGCGGTCAACCTCGTGGCCGGGGCCACCGCCTTCCCGCGCGGCCGCTTTACGGCGCTGACGATCGTCTCCGGGCCCATCTGGTCGATCTACTCGGCCGTCATAGGCCTCGTCGCCGGTCAGCTGCTCGACGGCCACCCCCTGCTGTCGATGGTCATTGGGGTCAGCGGCGGGATCGCCCTGGGCGCGCTCCTCAATTGGATCATTGGCGCCGTCTCGAAGCGGGCCGACGAGCGGGAGACGATGCGGGCCCTCAGCCGGGCCGCGGAGGCGGGCGCCGGGGACGGTCCCGGTGGGAATGACGGACGTGCTGGGCAGGGGCGCGACGGCGAGGCAGAGGCGGCCGGTTGCGAGTGAGGCGCGGCCGGCGGTTCGAGGTAGGAACAGCCTCCGGCCCGAGAAGGTAGGTGCGGCCAGCAGGCACAGCCGACGGCCCGAGAGGCAGGCGCGGCCAATGACACGGGTCAATGGCGTGGGCCGCGGCTCAAAGTAGGAGTCGATAGCGGTCCGAAGTAGACAACGGCGGCCCCTCACAGCTTGCGCAGATGCACCAGCTCGATCCGGTGGTTGGACCCCTTGCGCAGGACGACGTCGGCCCGCGACCGCGTCGGCTCGATGTTCTCAATGAGGTTCGGCCGGTTGATCGTGTCCCAGATCCCGCTGGCGCGTTCGAGCAGGTCCTCGACGGGGATCGTGGCGAACTGGTGGAAGTAGGCGCCGGGCTGGTTGAAGGCCACCTCGCGCAACTTGACGATGCGATCGAGGTACCAGGTGCGGATGTCCCGCTCGTCGGCGTCGACGTAGATGGAGATGTCGAAGAAGTCCGAGACGGCCACGTGGCTATTGACGCTGGTGAGCTTGGGCGGTTGCAGGACGTTGAGGCCTTCGAGGATGAGGATGTCGGGGTGGGTGACCTCGATGTGCTTGCCCTCAACGATGTCGTAGACGACATGATCGTAGATGGGCGCGCGCACGCGCTCCTGTCCGCTTTTGACCGCGCTGAGGAAGCTGAGCAGTGCCTGGCGGTCGTAGGATTCGGGGAAGCCCTTGCGCTGCATGAGGCCGCGCCGTTCGAGCTCGGCGTTGGGGAAGAGGAAGCCGTCGGTCGTGACGAGCTCGACCTTCGGGGTGGCCGGCCAGCGCCGCAGCAGCTCGCGCAGCAGCCGGGCCGTCGTCGACTTGCCCACGGCGACCGAGCCGGCGATGCCGATGACAAAGGGCGTGCGCCGCTCCTTCAGCCCCAGAAAGCGTGAGGTCTTCGAATGCAGGGCCCCAACCTCGGCCGAGTACATCTGCAGCAGGGCGGACAGCGGACGGTAGACGGCGTCCGCCTCGCGCAGGTCAATGGGGTCGCCCAGGGCCGACAGGCGGCGGATGTCGCCGTGGGTCAGTGGCAGGGGCGTTGACTGGGCCAGCGCCGCCCATTCGTCATGGGTGAAGGTCACCACGTGCGACGGCGTCGTGGATACGTCCATGGACAGTGAGTCTACGCGAGGATCCGGGCGAGATTCCAAGTGCGTGAGTACACTTGGGGACATGTGTGGAATCGTTGGATATGTAGGCTCGGGTGCGGCCAGTTCCCGCCCGCTCGAGGTCGTGCTGGCAGGCCTGGCACGGCTTGAATATAGGGGATACGACAGCGCCGGTGTGGCAGTCGTTTCGCAGGATGGGATGCGCACGGTCAAGAGGGCCGGGCGCCTGGACAACCTGACGGGCGCGCTGGAGGCGGACCGGCTGCCGGACGCCAACGCCGCGATCGGCCACACGCGATGGGCCACGCACGGGGGGCCGACGGATACCAACGCGCACCCCCACGTTAGCTTCGACGGGCGTGTGGCCGTTGTGCACAACGGGATCATCGAAAACTACCAGCAGCTCGGGGCGCAGCTGGCCGAGCGCGGCATCACCGTCACCTCCCAGACGGACACGGAGATCGCCGCCCACCACCTGGCCATCGAGCTGGAGAAAGACGGGGACCTGCTCGCCGCCATGTGCCGCCTGGCATCCCGCCTGGAGGGCTCGTTCACGCTCGTCGGGCTGGACGCGAACAACCCGGGCGAGGTCGTGGCGGCGCGGCGCAACTCGCCGCTCGTCGTCGGCCTGGGCGAAGGCGAAAACTTCCTCGGCTCGGATGTGGCTGCCTTCGTCGGCTGCACGAGCAGTGCCCTGGAACTCGGCCAGGACCTGGTCGTCAGGATCCGACCGGACGAGGTCACCGTCGTCGACTTCGACGGCAAGGCGGCCGAGGGCAAGCCCTTCGAGGTCGACTGGGACATTTCCGCCGCCGTCAAGGACGGCTATGAGACGTTCATGGACAAGGAGATCCACGAGGAGCCGCGCGCCGTGTCCGAAACCCTGCGCGGCCGCACGAGCATCGAGGGGCGCCTCATGCTCGATGAGCTGCGCATCGACGAATCGGTCCTGCGGTCCGTGGACAAGATCATCGTCGTGGCCTGCGGGACGGCGGCCTACGCCGGCCACGTGGCCAAGTACGCGATCGAGCACTGGTGCCGCATCCCCGTCGAGGTCGAACTCGCCCACGAGTTCCGCTACCGCGACCCCGTTGTGGGGGAGAAGACCCTGGTCGTGGCCATCTCCCAGTCCGGCGAGACCATGGACACGCTCATGGCCATCCGCCACGCCCGCGAGCAGAGCTCCAAGGTGCTGGCGATCGTCAACACTCACGGGTCGACCATTGCCCGCGAGTCCGACGCTGTGCTCTACACGCACGCCGGGCCCGAGGTGGCGGTCGCCTCGACCAAGGCCTTCATCGCCCAGATCACGGCGTGCTACCTGCTCGGCCTCTACCTGGCCGAACTGCGCGGCAACAAGTACGTCGACGAGGTCGCCACCTACCTCGCCGAGCTCGGCAAGATGCCGGCGCGCATCGAGCAGGTCCTGCGCTCCGAGGAGAGCGTGCGCGAGTTGGCCCGCGCGCTGGGCGACGTCGACTCCGTGCTCTTCCTGGGGCGCCACGTCGGCTTCCCGGTTGCGCTCGAGGGCGCGCTCAAGCTCAAGGAGCTCGCCTACATTCACGCGGAGGGCTTCGCGGCCGGCGAGCTCAAGCACGGCCCCATCGCCCTCATCGAACAGGACTTGCCGGTCTTCTTCATCGTCCCGACGCCGCGCCGCCCGCTGCTGCACGCCAAGGTCATCTCCAACCTCCAGGAGGTGCGGGCCCGCGGGGCGCGCACGATCGTCATCGCGGAGGAGGGCGACGACGAGGCAGCCACCCACGCGAGCGAGGTCTTCTGGGTGCCGCGCACGACGCCGACCCTCATGATGCCGCTCGTGACCGTCGTGCCGCTGCAGATATTCGCCTGCGAGCTGGCCAAGGTCAAGGGCTACGACGTCGACAAGCCGCGAAACCTGGCCAAGTCGGTCACGGTCGAATGATCCGCGCATACCGGGCTGCCGATGTGCGCGCCGCCGAGCAGCCCCTGCTGGACGCCAGCGAGCCGCTCATGGAGCGCGCCTCGGGGGCGCTGGCGATCGCGGTGGCGCGCCTGATGGGTGGCACGTACGGCCGCCGCGCCCTCGTGCTCGCCGGTGCCGGGAACAATGGGGCGGACGCACTGTATGCCGGGGCCTGGCTGGCCCGGCGCGGCATGAACGTGGCGGGCCTCCTGGCTGGTGATGTGCACGCGCAGGCCCTGGCCGCCGCCGAGCGCGCCGGGGTCCGCACGGTCGTGCTGAACGAGGCGGCCGGGCCGGATGCGGTGGTCGGATTGGATGAGCCGAACGGGCTGAACGACGCGGCAGGGCTGAACGACGCGGCCAGCGAAGTCGCGGAGACCGCGGCCAGGGCCGACGTGTGGATCGACGGCCTGCTCGGCATCGGCGCTCGCGGCGGCCTGCGCGAGCCGCTGGCCGGCCACGTGCGCCGGCTCAACGCCATGCGCGCGGGCCAGAAGGTGGTCGCCGTCGACGTCCCCTCGGGCATCGGCGTGGACGACGGTACCGTGGAAGGCCCGGTCCTGGCCGCCGACCTCACGGTGACGATGGGCGCGCCCAAGCCGGGCCTCTACCTCGAACCCGCCCGGCGTTACGTGGGCCGCGTCGAAACCTGCGACATCGGCCTGACGTTCGAGGGCGAGCCGGCCCTCGTCATCCTCCAGCGCGAGGACGCCGAGCGCCTCGTGCGCGTGCCGGGGCCCGACTCCCACAAGTACACGCGCGGTGTGGTCGGCATTATGGCCGGCTCCGAGCGCTTCCCGGGCGCGGGCTTCATGTGCGTCGACGCCGCCCTGGCCACGGGCCCCGGAATGGTGCGCTACGCCGGGACGCGCTTCCTGGCTCAGAGGATGGTCGACCGCCACCCGGAATGCGTGCTCGGCGACGGCCGGGTCGACGCCTGGGTGCTGGGGCCGGGCATCGACATGGACGACGACCGCGCCGCCAGCGAAGTGGCGCGGCGCCTCCAGCTCGCGCTGACGGAGCAGATCCCCGTCGTGCTCGACGCCGGGGCCATTGCTCTGGCCACCCGGGTCGAGTGCAGCGAGCGGGTGGTCCTCACGCCGCACGCGGGCGAGATAGCCGCCCTGCTGACGAGCCTGGGCGAGGCGACCTCGCGCGCCGACGTCGAGGCCGCTCCCGCGCGCGCCGCCCGTCTGGCCGCCACGATCACGGGCGCGACCGTTGTGCTCAAGGGGGCCGTCGACATCGCCTGCACGGCCGACGGCCCCCTGCACGCCCAAAGCGGCCCCGCCTGGCGGGCCACGGCCGGGGCGGGCGACGTGCTCGCGGGGATCCTCGGCACATTCCTGGCCCAGTCGATCGCGCCGGTGCGAGCCGCGGCCCTGGCGGCCTACGTCCACGGCCTGGCAAGCCCCGCCGGCCCGGCCCGCGCCACGGATATCGCGGCGCGCATTCCCCGCGTTCTGGCAGAATTGGCGTCATGATCTCCTATCCCGCGCAGGCCAGCATCGACCTGACGGCCATACGCGACAACCTCGACCTCGTCCGCGAGTCGATCGACGGTCAGGCCGTCATGGCCGTCGTTAAGGCCGATGCCTACGGTCACGGCCGCGGCCCCGTGGCCAAGGCAGCCCTCGACCGCGCCGAATACCTGGGCGCGGCACAGCTGGGTGAGGCGATCGAGCTTCGCGGCGAGGTCGGCCCCGGGCCGAAGATCCTCGCGTGGATCTACGGCCGCGATCAGAGCCTGGACGGGGCATTGGCCGCCGACATCGAGCTGTCCATCGGCGCGCCGTGGGCCATTGATGCGCTCGACGAAGCTGTCGCCCGCACCGGCATTGCAGCGCGCGTGCACCTGAAGGTCGACACGGGCATGGCTCGCGGCGGCTTCAACCTCGGCGACATTCCGGACGCTGCCCGCCGCCTGCGCCGCCTGGAGGCCGAGGGTAAGGCGAGCGTCGTGGGCCTGTGGAGCCACCTCGCCCGCGCCGACGAGCCGGACTGCTCCCTGACGGCCAGGCAGATCGCCGCCTTCGAACAGGCTCGCCACGCGGCCCGCGACGTCGGCCTGAAGCTGCGGATCCTCCACCTGGCCAATTCGGCCGGCGCCCTGTGGCACCCGGCCGCCCGCTACGACATGGTCCGCCCCGGCATCGTCATGTACGGCCTGTCGCCCAACCCCGAGGAGGCCACGGCTCGGCAGATGGGGCTTCGCGCGGCCATGACGCTCAGCGCCAGCCTCATCGTCGACCGCGAGGTGCCCGCCGGGACCGGCATCTCCTACGGTCACACCGAGGTCACCGAGTCCGACGGCCGCCTGGGCGTCGTGCCGCTGGGCTACGGCGATGGCATACCGAGGGCCGCCTCCAGCCGGGCGCCCGTTTCGATCGGCGGCGTGCGCACGCCCATCAGGGGGCGGGTGTGCATGGACCAGTTCGTCGTCGGCTTGCCATCCGGCGCGGCGGCCGGGGACGCCGTCGACCTTTTCGGCGACGGCGAAAGCCTGCCGACAGCCGACGAATGGGCGCAGGCCTGCGGCACCATAGGCTATGAGATCGTCACCCGTCTTGGGCCGCGTGTTCCGCGCCGCTATCATGGGTGACGCTATGGAAGAACTGGATGTCCCTATCCTTCAGGCGGAGGATATGCGTCGGCTCGGTGCCTGCCTCGGGCAGGTGCTGGACGGTGGGGACCTCGTCGTCCTCGACGGGCCGCTCGGCGCGGGCAAGACGACGCTCACGCAGGGCATCGCGCAGGGCATGCGGGTCGGCGGGCGCGTGGCCTCGCCCACATTCGTCATCGCGCGCGTGCACGCGTCGACCGTCGGCGGTCCGGACCTCGTCCACGTCGACGCCTACAGACTCGGCTCCCTCGAGGAACTCGACGCCCTGGATCTCGATGCCTCACTCGATTCTTCCGTCACGGTGGTCGAATGGGGCAGGGGCAAGGTCGAAGTCCTTTCGCCCGACCGCCTGCTTGTGACCATTGCCCGCCCCGAGGGTGGCGAGGGCGAGGTCGACGACCTCTTCGAAGATTCTCCCCGCCAGGTTCGGCTTGGCGCCTGTGGCCCGCGCTCCCAGAAGGTCCTTGACGCCGTGAGGGTGAAGTGCGCGTGAAGAAGTGGATGAGGGGCCCGTGCGTGGCGGCGGCGCTGATCGTGGCAGGCTCCGGCGCCTGTCCCGCCACCGGAGTCGGGTCCGCAGAGTGTTCCGAAGCGGCGGTCAGGGTGGCGGTGACGAACCAAGCAAGCCAGACGAGCCCGAGCCAGTCGCCCAGCGGCCAGGGGCTGGGACGGGCGGCATCGGCCGAGGAATGGTTTGCGACGTTGGCCAGCGCCGTCGTGCGCGACCGGGCCGGGATCGACCTCAAGGACCTGAGTCAGGACGAGGTCGACGCACTCGAGGTCGGCACGCCAATCAATGCCTTCGCCTTCGACGAGGTGTCCGGCCGGCAGGACTCCGACACCCCGACAATCGTCGAGTCCAACTACTGGATCGCCCCGCTCCTTCTCAACGGCCAGCCCGTGGCCACGCTCGGGATAGTTTTCAAGGACGGCGAGGCCTCCTCCGCCGTCCTGACCGACAACGCGTCCTTCGCCGAGGCCGTCAACGCCCCCGAGTCCGGCGCGCGCATCGTCGTCGACCCCTCGATCAAGGGCTGGTTCATCGTTTTCGCCGATGACACGATCAGCCCCCTCGACTCCGGGGCGAGGGAGGCCCTCGCGGGCCTCATGCCGCTGTCGGAATTCGGTACAGTCCGCCGCAACTTCGTCCAATCCGAGCAGAGCGTCAGCACCGCCACGGACGGCGAGGCCAATGAGCCTTCGGGCCGGGTAAGTAGCACGACGACGCTCCTGGCGGTGCTCGGCATCGTTGTGCTCCTCGTGATCGGAGGGGCCTTCTTCAGGCTCTGGCACGAGTCGGCCAAGCGCCAGGAGTCCGCCAAGCGCGACGAGGCGAAGGGCGCGCCGCCGACGTCGGCCGAGGACGGTGCGCAGGGTGATCAGTGCGCTCAAGGTCCGCGAACATTCCTGACGGAGACCGGCGAAATGGTCCGCATCTACGAAAGGCCCAAGAGGACGAAGGAAGGGGAGTCGCAGTGACGACGCTGACCATCGACACGTCGGATCGGTCGATCGTCGGACTGGTATCGCCGGACTTCGAGGAGCTCGCCTGCGCGCAGGCAGAGGACGCCCGACACCACGTCGAGTCGCTGACCCCCATGGTCCGTGACGTTGTGGCAGGCACGCGCCCCGACTCGATCGTCGTCGGCACGGGCCCGGCGGCGTTCACGGGCCTGCGCGCCGGACTCGTAACGGCTCGCGCGCTCGCCCGCGGCTGGGGCATTCCCCTCCGCGGTGTCTCGTCGCTGGAAGTTCTGGCCTTCGGCGCGATCGCAGCCGGCGCCGACGAAGCGGTGGCGGCCATCGACGCCAAGCGCGGCGAGCTCTTCACCCTGCACGCTCGCGCCGGAGCGGACGGTGGCATCGACGTGATCTCGGGTCCGCGGATCGTCGCGCCCAGTGATCTGCCGGCCGACGTGACGCTCGTCACCCACAGGCCCGGGCTGTACCCCGAGCTGGAGGATGCCGTGCCCGGCGCGTGCCGCCCGGTCGACATGGCTCGTCTGGCCGCCGCGCTCCTCGCCGCCGGCGCCGCGATGCCCACCGAGCCCCAGTACCTGCGGCGCCCCGACGTGCACGGTCGCCCGTGAGCGATCCCTGGCGCCCGGACGCGGGCCACGTCGGGTCGCCCGTGAGTCCCGACCCGCCTTCGGCCGACGTCGGCCGGCAACCGCCGGGCCGAGCGCCATTGCCTTCATGCCGCGCGCAGGCCGCGCCGTCGCCTTCGGGCGGCGTCCAGCCACCCGCCGGCCTCGCGCAGCACCCTGCAGGGCCCGATCACCGGCCCGCGACTTTCGTCCGGCCGCGTCCAGGGTGGGCGCGCGCTGCGGCCGACTTCGACGCACGCGTCTTCGGCCCCGATGCCTGGCCCTATGCCGTCTGGGTCGACGAGCTGGCAGCCGGCGCCGTCAGCACGTACCGCGCCCTGATCGAAGACGGCGGCGTCTCGGCCACGCCGTCAATCATCGCTCTGGGAGGCATCCGCGGCGGCATTGAAGCCGAAGTCCTGACCATCGGCGTCGCGCCATCACATCGCGGCCAGGGCTTAGGCGGCCTGCTCCTGGACGAACTGCTGAGCCTGGCCGCCGCCGACGGCGCCGAGGAGGTCTTCCTGGAGGTCCGCTCCCGGGGGGAAGTCGCCCGCCGACTCTACGAGTCCAGAGGCTTTGTCACGGTCGGATTGCGCCGAGGCTACTACCGTGACGACGACGCCCTCATCATGCGTCTTGCGCTGTAATCCGCCGATTCCTGGGACGTTCGTCGCGCCCGCCCGGGACCATTCGCGCTAACGGCCGGATAATTTCGCAACGATATTTTTCCATATTTCCAATCGGGTGGGGAAGGGTCGAGGCGAACGAGTAGAGTCGAAGCGTGGCTACTTTATCTTCGACGCGAAAGCGTGGGTTGCAGACCTCCGTGGCGATCAAGGTCACCATGGCCGTCACGGGCCTGATCTTCGTGGGCTTCGTTCTTTTCCACATGTACGGCAACCTCAAGTTGTTCCAGGGCAAGGAAACGTTCGATCACTACGCACACTTCCTGCAAAACGACCTCCTGTACCCGATACTGCCGCACCGTGGCGGCCTGTACCTGCTCAGGATCGGCCTGGCCCTTTCTCTGGTGCTGCACGTGGGCTCGGCCGCGCACCTGTACCTGCGCAACCGCAGGGCGAGGGGCTCCCAGTACAAGGTGAAGAGGGGTGTGAAGAAGAGCCAGAGCTACGCCTCGCGCACCATGAAGGTCGGCGGCGTCATCCTCCTGCTCTTCATCATCTTCCACATCCTGCATTTCACGGCGCTCAGGATCAACGTCGGTGGCGACTACTCGCAGCTTTCCCCTTACGAGCGCGTGGTCACGGCCTTCGATGGCGGCAGCGCCGCGTCGATCGCGTGCTACCTCTTCTATCTCGCGGCTATGTGTGCACTGGCGCTGCACGTGCGTCACGGCGTCTTCTCCGCCCTCGCTACCCTTGGCCTGGATCGGCGCCGGCGCGAGGTGATGTTCAACGGCATCGCCTGGTTCTGCGCGCTCGCCCTTCTCATTGGTTTCATGGCTCCACCCACGGCCGTTCTCTTCGGCCTCATTCGCTGAGGGATTCACATGACTGAGCAGATTCTCTACTACGAGGGCGACCAGATCGCCGACACCAAGGCACCTGCCGGCCCGCTTGAGGGCAAGTGGGAGAAGCGCAAGTTCGACGCCAGGTTGGTCAATCCGGCCAACCGGCGCAAGCTGTCGGTCATCGTCGTCGGGACCGGCCTGGCCGGTGGCGCCGCTGCTGCCTCCCTGGGCGAGATGGGCTACAAGGTCAAGGCCTTCTACTACCAGGATTCGGCGCGCCGGGCGCACTCGATCGCGGCGCAGGGCGGAATCAACGCGGCGAAGAACTACAAGAACGACAACGATTCGACCTACCGCCTGTTCTACGACACGATCAAGGGCGGTGACTTCCGCGCTCGCGAGGCCAATGTCTACCGCCTGGCCGAGGTCAGCGCGGCGATCATCGACCAGTGCGTGGCGCAGGGCGTGCCCTTCGCGCGCGAGTACGGCGGCTACCTCGACAACCGCTCCTTCGGTGGCGTCCAGGTCGCCCGCACCTTCTACGCCCGCGGCCAGACGGGCCAGCAGCTGCTCATCGGCGCCTACCAGGCGCTCATGCGTCAGGTTGCGGCAGGCACGGTGGAAAGCTACTCCCGCCACGAGATGATGGAGCTCATCGTCAAGGACGGCAAGGCCCGCGGTATCATCGCTCGCGACATGGTCACGGGCGAGGTCGAAACCCACGTCGCCGACGCCGTCGTCCTGGCCACGGGCGGCTACGGCAACGTCTTCTTCCTCTCGACCAACGCGATGGGCTGCAACGGCTCGGCCATCTGGCGCGCCTACCGCAAGGGCGCTTACTTCGGCAATCCGTGCTACACGCAGATCCATCCCACGTGCATCCCGCAGCACGGCGACTACCAGTCCAAGCTCACGCTTATGTCGGAGTCGCTGCGCAACGACGGCCGCATCTGGGTTCCCAAGCGCAAGGAGGACTGCAAGAAGGATCCGCGCCAGATCCCCGAAGAGGACCGCGACTACTACCTCGAGCGCATCTACCCGGCATTCGGCAACCTGGTCCCACGTGACATCGCCTCGCGGCAGGCCAAGAACATGTGCGACGAGGGCCGCGGCGTCGGCCCGGAGATCGACGGCGTTGCGCGCGGTGTCTACCTGGACTTCGCCGATGCCATCAAGCGCATGGGCAAGGATGCCGTTTCGGCGAGGTACGGCAACCTCTTCGACATGTACCAGAGGATCACGGACGACGACCCGTACGAGGTGCCCATGCGCATCTACCCGGCGGTCCACTACACGATGGGCGGCCTGTGGGTCGACTACGACCTCCAGTCGACCGTGCCGGGCCTGTTCGTCACGGGCGAGGCCAACTTCTCCGATCACGGCGCCAACCGCCTGGGTGCCTCGGCGCTCATGCAGGGCCTGGCCGACGGGTACTTCGTCCTTCCCAATACGATCAACGACTACCTCGCCGACGGCCCGTTCGAGCCGCTGGCCGACGACGATCCCGCGCTCGTCGAGGCCCGTGCCTCGGTCGAGGGCCGCATCAAGCACTTCATGGAGCTGCGGGGCACGCATTCGGTGGACTACTACCACAAGAAGCTCGGCTCGATCATGTGGGAAAAGTGCGGAATGGCCCGCGATGCCAACGGCCTGCTGGAAGCCATCCGGGACATTCGCGCCCTGCGTGCCGACTTCTGGAAGAACGTCAAGGTGCCGGGCGCGCCCGGCGAGCTCAATGTCTCGCTCGAGAAGGCCGGCCGCGTCGCCGATTTCCTCGAGCTCGGCGAGCTCATGTGCATTGACGCGCTCCACCGCGAGGAATCCTGCGGAGGCCACTTCCGCACGGAGTCTCAGACGGAGGAGGGCGAGGCCCTGCGCGACGATCAGAAGTTCGCCTACGTGGCGGCCTGGCAGTTCACTGGCGACGGCAAGCCGCCGGTTCTTCACAAGGAAGTCCTTGACTACGAGTTCGTCCATATGAAGCAGCGGAGTTACAAGTGAGAATCAATCTGGAGTTTTGGCGTCAGAACGGGCCGAAGGATCAGGGACACTTCGAGACCCGCACGCTGGACAATGTCGACGAGCACGCGTCGTTCCTGGAGATGCTCGACGTGCTCAACGAGGAACTCTTCGACGAGGGCGAAGAGCCCGTCGCCTTTGATTCCGACTGTCGCGAGGGCATCTGCGGCCAGTGCGGAATCGTCATCAACGGCGACCCGCACGGCCCGCACCGCACGACGACCTGCCAGCTGCACATGCGCAGCTTCAAGGACGGCGACACGATCACGCTGGAGCCGTGGCGCTCCAAGGCGTTCCCGGTCATCAAGGACCTCGTGGTCGACCGCGGCGCGCTGGATCGCATCGTTCAGGCCGGCGGCTACATCTCGGTCAACACGGGTGCGGCCCCGGACGCGCATTCGCAGCTCGTTCCCAAGGACGACGCCGACCGTTCCTTCGAGGCCGCCGCGTGCATCGGCTGCGGCGCCTGCGTGGCCGCGTGCCCGAACGGCTCGTCCATGCTGTTCACCTCGGCCAAGGTCATGCACCTCGGCCTGCTGCCTCAGGGCGACCCGGAGCGGCGCGACCGCGTCGTCAATATGCTCGCCCAGCAGGACGACGAGGGCTTTGGCGGCTGCACGAACACGGGTGCCTGCGCGAGCGTCTGCCCCAAGGAGATCCCCTTCGAGCTCATCTCGCTGCTCAACCGGGATCTCATCAAGTCGCTCAACCACGTCGGCCGGGCTCGGTAGGAGCCGCAGCGCGAGCCGGCCGTTGGGTACTGTTGCGGTGGTCCGCCGCGGTGGCAGCCCGCGTCGGCCGCCGTCGGCGTACAATGAGGCCTCGTGAGCATCACGGTTCTTGGCATCGAAACGTCTTGTGACGAGACGGGCGTCGCCGTCGTGCGCGATGGCCAGCTGCTGGCCGACGTCACCGCGACATCCATGGACGAATACGCGCGCTATGGCGGGATCATCCCGGAGATCGCCTCGCGCGCCCACCTCGAGGCCTTCGTGCCCACGCTCGATGCGGCGCTAGAGCGTGCCGGGGTCGGCCTTGAAGACTGTGACGCGATCGCCGTGACGGCCGGGCCCGGGCTCATTGGCTCGCTCACGGTGGGCGTCTCGGCTGCCAAGGCGCTCGCGCTGTCGGTAGGCAAGCCGCTGTACGGCGTCAACCACATCGTCGGGCATCTGGCCGTGGACGAGTTGGTCAATGGCGACTTCCCCGAGCGCTTCGTTGGGCTCGTGGTCTCCGGCGGGCACTCGTCGATCCTGCGGGTCGGCAATATCGCCACCGACGTCGAGGAGCTCGGCGGCACGCTGGACGATGCGGCAGGGGAGGCCTTCGACAAGGTCGGGCGCCTGCTCGGGCTGCCGTACCCGGGCGGCCCGCACATCGACAGGCTCGCCAGGCAGGGCGACCGCGAGGCCATCCGCTTCCCGCGCGGCCTGGGCGGCAAGAACAAGGCCCGCCACCCCTACGATTTTTCTTTCTCCGGACTTAAGACGGCTGTGGCGCGCTACGTCGAGGGCATGGAAGAGCGCGGCGAGGCCTTGCCTGAGGCCGATATCGCGGCGGGCTTTTCCGAGGCCATATGCGATGTGCTGACGGAAAAGGCGATGGCTGCCTGCCAGGTTCACGACTGCGGCACGCTCGTCATCGGCGGTGGGTTCTCCGCCAATTCGCGCCTGCGCGAGCTGGCCGGGCAGCGCGCGGACAAGTACGGCATTGACGTGCGCATCCCACCCATCCGCTACTGCACCGACAATGGCGCGATGGTCGCCGCGCTCGGCTGGGAACTCGTGCGAAACGGCGTGCAGCCTTCGGGCTTGGATATCACAGTGGATACGGGTATGCCGCTCGGTAAGACGAGCTTGTGAGGGTCTGGTTCGCTGGCTGTGGTCTGATGGGGCCGGTGGTTGGGCTGAGGCAGCCCGTTTGCTGGTCGGTTTGCTGGTGCGCCACTCGCCGGGACTACTCCGGCGAGCAGGTCCATCCGCCCGGCTAATCGACCAGCCTTCCGTCGAGCAACTGGACGACGCGGTCGCAGCGCTCGGCCACCCTGGGGTCGTGCGTGGCCAGAACCACCGCCGTTCCCTCGGCGCGCCGCTCCAGCAGGGCGCCGATCACAGAGCGCGCGGTCGCCCCGTCGAGGGCGGCGGTCGGCTCGTCGGCCAGGATGACCCGCGGCCCGTTGGCGATGGCTCGGGCGATGGCCACGCGCTGACGCTCGCCGCCCGATAGCTTGCCGGCCGCCTTGCCCATTGCCTTGGCCATGCCGACCTGTTGCGCCGCTGAGGCCGCCCTGCGCCGCCGCTCGTCCTTCTTGATTCTGGGCCGGGCGTACTCCAGCGGGATGGAGATATTGGCCTCGACGGTCTCGTCGTCGACAATGGCGTAGTCCTGGTGGACGAAGCCGAAGAACTCGTTGCGCAGGCGCGCTTTGTCGGCCGCGCTCGCGTTGCGCCCGCCGCGGCCGGAGGCGGGGAGGTCGATTGCGGTGGTGGCGCCGACGTCCAGGCGGCCGCTGCTGGGCGTGAGCATGAGGCCCATGATTCGCAGGAGCGTCGACTTGCCGCAGCCCGAAGGCCCCATGATCGCCACGGCCTCGCCGGCTTGGATGGCGATCGACACGTCGTCGAGGGCGCGGACCTTGCCGTAGTCCTTCGTCGCCGAGGTCAGGGCCAGCAGCGTGTCGGACGTGGGGCCAACCTCTCGCGGGCTCGGGCTGGATGCGGGGCGAACCTCTTGCGAACCTACCACGCGCGAATCGGTGCGCCGACTGCGCCTCACCATGGCGTCTCCCTTCTGTCGAATGAACGGACGGTCATGACGCCGCGAACGAGGAACGCGGCGAATAGCGCGACCAGAGCCGCCAGGATCCACCTGGCCGGGGTGGCGACCGGGTACCCCATGAGCATGAGGACGACGAGTATCGGCACCGGGAGCGCGAGCACGACCGTGGCAAGGAATCCCGCCACGCGCAGCCATACGGTCGACTCCCGCGCCCCGTACATGCGCCGGATCGCGAAATCGCGGTATCGCGCCCGCAGCGTTTGCCTTGTGACCATGGCGAAGCACATGAGCGTCAGCGCGGCGAAGGCCGCGATGCCCAGAACGTAGACGGCCGACATCGTCATGACGTCGCCCAATTGTTGTGACTGCGCATACTGGACGGAGCTTGGGATGAGATAGAGGCCGGTCCTGGCCGAGGCCCGCACGAAGCCGGCCATGTCCGCCTCGGGAATGCCGAAGCTAACGACGTTGATCAGCGCCTCCTCTTGTTCCTCGGAATTGAGCTTCGGTAGATCCTCGGGGCGAAGGTGGAGGACGACGGTCTCGTCGAGTGAATGACCCGAAGCGTGCGGGTCGAACCAGACTGCGCCGCGGGGAAGGGCCTCGTCCGCGGTGAGCCTGTGGTCGGCGATTTCTATTTCCGGAACTGGGCCTTCGACGCGCTCGCCGCGCATGGCGCAGGGCGCCGGCGAGCACAACTCGAGGTCCGGGAAAATGCTTCGCGCACGCTGCCCGATGACGATTGCGACGGGGTGGCCGCCGGCGAATCCCGGGTCATTGACGCGCACATTGCTGACGACAGCAGTATAGGCCTTGCCCTCGCTCATCCACTGTTCGGCGATGTCGATCGCTTCGGAATCGGTCGAGGCGATGCCCGGGGAGTAGTGGAACGCGAGGATCGTCGCGTTGTGCTCGCGCAGCGCCAGCCCGCCCCGCAGGGAGGAGTACTGGATCATGACGTCGGCCATGAGAAAGGTTAGGACGGCACTGGTGACCGCCATCATGGCCGAAAGGAGGCCAATGACGGGCCAGCGCCGGCCGGCCACAAGCATTCCGGCCCGGAACTCACGCACGCTCCAACCTCCTGACGTGGGCGGATGTGGCGATTCGGGTGAGGACGGCGTAGGCGGTGCAGACGATTGCCACGGCGGCGCCCGCACCCAGGGCGGAGAAGACCGATAGCTCCCGCGACCACGACGTGCGAACGGCGAAAATGGCCAGGCCGTCCAGGCAGGCGCCGAGCACGAGCCCGAGGCCTAGGGCCGGCAGCCGGGTGCGCAGTTCGCGGCGCCATAGCCGTGCCGCCGTTGCCCCCGATGTCCAACGCACGTCGGGCCCGCGCCCCTGGCGTGTTCGCATGGCCCAGTAGATCATTGCGCTGGCCAAGCCCGCCGCCAGCAGCGCACTCGTGGCGACAAACAGAGGATTTTGTAGAATATAAGTTATCAACGGTTGGTGATTGTCCGTGAACGCTCCCATGTTGGTGCTGCCAACAATATTCTGGAACTTAGCGATGACTTCCGTGTCGCGGGTTGTAAGAATGCAGGTTCCATTCGGCAGGAGACTGTTGACCCTTGCTGGGCTGTCGTCGAGTAGGCGAACGTACTGGATGTTCGAGGGGATGCCGGGGATACCTGAGATCGGCCGGCCCACTGAGTACTCGTCGGGAATCAGGGGAGGTTGGCCATCGGTGAACCCGGCCGTGTATGTTCCCGCGATCGGATAGGCGGTGCCCGGGACGGCGTCCCTCGCGAGCCATGGGATGTGGCCGTGGGGATCGACCGCGATGATTTCAGGGTGTCCTTCGTCCGCTATGTAGGCGATGGCAATATCTTCCTCTTCGGCCAGTGCGCGCAAGCGTTGCGCGAAGCGAGTGTATGCCCCAGAAGACTCCTCAGGCGGCGGGCCGGTGGGTCTCAGGTCCAGCGTCGTCGATTCCTCGAGGCCCAGGCGGGTTTCGGAGTAGTCCTCGTTCACCCAGTGGATGGCCCACACCCAGAAGGCGACGAGGATGCCGAGGAGGACGCCGGTTGCAAAATATGGGATTGTGCGTTTCATGGCGGCTCCCATCGCGGACGACGTCGAATCGGAACACGGCGTCGGCGCCAGAATCTATTCGGTGGGCGATCGGGCGAAAGAGCGGACCCGGCGAGCGGTGCGCCATTCCCGGCGCTCCATGCGCCCGAGCGGTTCGCCGCGCCCGTGCTCATGAGCATGGATCCGAAGACCAGCGGGACTTGCGCTTGGCTGTGTGGCTATTCGGTAGCGCGAGACATGTGGAACTGTATGTGCGGTCGATAAGGGCGTCAAGGTAGTGCATGACCCAGGTCGGCCAACCCATTGGAGGGGGCTTGACCGGGGGAGGGTGCCGTTGGAAGGGGGCAGACTGGAGGAAGGGGCCGACCGGCCCGGCGGCGGCGCGTTCCAGCCGCCCGCGTCAGTGGCCGAGCCTGCGCGCGAGGATTGCGCGGCGGCGCCCCATGACCGGCGTGAGGATGAGAACGGCGGGCTCGCCCTGCCGGGTGCCGAGCTTGGCGCGCAGGCGCTCCGGCTCGATGTCAATGCCACGCTTCTTGATCTCCAGCGGGCCGACGCCGCGCGCCGCCAGAGCCTTCTTTATCGCCTTGATGTCAACCGGCAGCACGTCGAGGACCTCGAAGGCCGCGGCGCCGGGAACTGGCATGCCGCCCGTTGGCGCCGCACCTGCCATCGCACTGCCGCCTGCCAGTGCCGCCTCCCCGGACAGGTAGGCGATCCCCGGCGAGACGGGGGCGAGGTCATGCTCCCGGCACATGGCCGCGATGCCGCCGCTGCGAATGATGGCCGAGTCGGGCTCGACCAGGACCGCCCCAAGCTCGCGCGGCTCGACCTGGACCACCGGCTCGTCGGCCGCGGCCGCACCGGAGTCGTAGATGCGCCCGTCCACCCGCGCGATCCTGCCGGGCTCGCCGACGCCGAGCCAGACGACGGCCTCCAGGAGACCGCCGCCCTCGCTGATCCACTCGACCCGCGCCCGCCCGGGCAGCGCGGCGTGATCGATGCCCGGGGCGACCTTGATCCCCGCCACGGGCAGGCGCTCGGCGACCTGAAGCGCGCGGCTGAAGGCCGGCGACCAGTGCTCGGGATTGGTGATCCTCTTGCCCGAGGCCGTGCGGCGCGCCGGGTCGAGCCAGACGGCGTCGGCCCCACCAATGCTCGCCAGCAACTCGAAGCCGTCGCCGTGCACGACGGTAGCGCCGGGCACGTTGCGGGCAGCGAAGAGCGCGGTGATCTCGTCGGCCTCAATGGCCGTGACGGTCAGGCCGGCCTCGGCGAAGGCCAGCGAGTCGGCGCCAATCCCGCAGCCGAAGTCGACGACGTGGCGCGCGCCGGCCTCGACCAGGGTGGCGGCGTGACGGCGACCGACGCTCAGGCGCGTGGCCTGTTCGAGGCCGGCGGAGGTCAACAGGAGGCCGCCGGCCACGTCGCCGAACTTAGACCGTGCCTTGGCGCGCAGGCGCGACTGGGTCAGGGCGGCGGCAATGAGTTCGGGGGAGTGGCCCTCGGCGCGCAGTCGCTCGCTGAGCGCAAGCAGGCCCTCGGATGAATATGGCGGCAGACTGTCGAGCAGCTCTTGGCCCTTCCGGCTGACAAGCTCCGATATTCCCCTGGATTCCACGACGCCATCATCTCATCTCGGCCGGCGGGCCACCATGCGTGCCACCGTTCGACCATTGGCCGCCGGGCACTTGCCAAATGGCGCGCGAGTCGTTCCAGCCGGTGCGCGACGGCCGGCGAAGGCCCCGGCCCCGCGGCGGTGTTCGCTTCGTCATCGGGTCTGGCCGTCGCGGCCGAGCCTTGGTTGCCACGCCGTCGCCCTCCAACCACGCGGACGCGCCGTCACCCGTCGCCGTCGAGCACGAGCCGCGCCGTCTCCATGTCGGTGACGAAGTGGTTGACGTACCCGCACTTGAGCGAGGCGCGAATGGCCTGGACCTTCTCGCGCCCCCACGCGACGGCGATGAGGTGCTCGATGCCGGCCAGCCTGTCGAAGGGGATCGCGAGGATGCGCCTGCACAGGTCGTTGTCGATGTGCCGGCCCGACGCGTCGATGTGGTGGCCGCAGATGTGCCCGACGGCCCCCGCGGCCAGCAACTCCTCGTGCTCGGCCCGGGAGATGAGGTGGCGGAAGATGATGCCGTCGGAGCCGGGCGAGGTGGCGCCAATCCCGGTGATGAGCACGTCGGCGTGGGAGGCCATCGCCGTCGTCATCGACACCGACCCCTCCTTTCGCAGCGCCGCCGCCACGGTCGCCGAGCGCACGATGAGCGGAGCCGGAAGCAACTGGTAGCTCGACTTGAGGCGGTCGGCCATGGCCAGGCAGATCTCCGGCGAGTCGACGATGTGATTGTCGCGGGCGATCGAACCGATGGCCTGCACGACGGTGGCGTGAGGCTTGCGCGTGGGAATGAACTCCGAGACCACGCCGGAGACCGTGCGCCCGTTGGTGATGGCCAGGACGGAGTCGGCCGTCAGGCGCTCGCGCAGCAGTTCGGCGGCCAACCGCAGGGTTTCGGAGGGCCTGACGTCGGCCGGGCTGAGGGCCACGCGCGCGCAGTCGAGCCCGAAGCGCTCGGCCAGGTTCTGCTCCAGCTCGATGGCGCGCTCGAGGGGGTGGGAGACGGTGAAGGTGATGATCTCGCGGCGCCTGGCCTCGTCGAGCAGGCGCGAGACCATCGACCGCGAATAGCCGATCTCCTCGGCGATCTTGGCCTGGCTTTCCTGCTCGATCCAGTAGCGCCGCGCCACGTTGATGAGGAGCTCTACGTGAATGCGCTCCGTTGTTTCGTTCACGAATGTGAAAATAACACGAAATGGTCCCGAGATAACAGTGTCAAAGTGCGCCACGATTCTTGACGGAACAATGCTCGATTCACATATGTTCACCTGCATCGTTGCTCACCGAGGGGGTGCGTGGATGAATGGTCCTGTCAGCATCCACCACTTCGAGAAAAGGAACATCCATCATGGCAATCGTCCGCACCATCAACGGCGATGTGGCGCCCGAGACTCTGGGAGTCGTCAACGCCCACGACCACCTCATCCGAGTCGGCGCCGGCGAGGTCTACATCGACCCCGACCACCTGCTCGACGACGTCGACAAGGCCGTCGAAGAAGCCACCTACTTCGTCGAAGCGTCGAAGAAATGGGCCGAAGGCGGCACCGTCATCGATATGTGCCCGGCGTCCTCGGGCCGCGGCATGGAGAAGATCGCCGAGGTCGTCAGCCGTGTGCCGGGCCTTCAGGTCGTCCAGTCCACCGGCTTCCACCAGCAGAAGGTCTACCTCGAGTGGCGCCAGAGCTGGGTCAACCAGTACACGATCAACCAGATCGCCGACCTGCTCATCGCCGACATCGTCGAGGGCATCGACCGCTTCGACTACATGGGGCCCATCGTCGAGCGCACCGACATGAAGGCCGGCGTCATCAAGTGGGCCACCGCCTACGGCAAGATCACCGACTGGGAGGTCAAGACGGGCAAGGCCGTGGCCATCGCCGCCAAGGAAACCGGCTGCCCCATCAACACCCACGTGACAGCCGGGACCTGCGGGCCCGAGCAGGCGCGGTTCCTCATCGACGAGGGCGTCGAGCCGCACAAGATCGCCATCGGCCACATCCAGCGCAACTGGGACCCGTGGGTCCAGGAGCAGATCGTCAAGCTCGGCTGCTACGTGGAGCTGGACGGCACCAACCGCATCAAGTACGTGCCCGATCACGCCCGGGTCAACCTCGTGCGCGTGCTCGGTGAGAAGGGCTACGGCAAGCAGATCCTCCTGGGCACCGACTCCGGCAAGGCCTCCTACCAGAAGGCCTACGGATCGGTCACGGGCATCGACTTCGACCCGGCCGTCTTCGCCCCGCGCCTTCTCGAGGACGAGGGCTTCGAGCGCTCCTACGTCGAGGACCTGCTCATCGGCAATGCGGCGACGTTCTTCGCCTGGGACCCCGCCTGAGGTCGGCGCCATGAACAAGCCGTTGCTGCAAATCGCGCTCGACACCTTCGACCTGCCCAGCGCCCTCGCGCCGCTCCAGAAGGCAAGCCGTCACATCGACGTCGTCGAGTGCGGGACGATCCTCGTGCTGTGCGAAGGCTTCAGGGCCGTGCGGGCCGTGCGCGCGCTCTTCCCGGACAAGCGGGTTCTGGCCGACGTACGCATCGCCGAGGCGGGATCGAAGATCGCCAGGCTCGCCTTCGAGTCGGGCGCCGACCTCGTCTCCTGCGTCGCCGGGGCGTCGCTGACGACCATTGAGCAGGTCTGCAAGGTGGCGGACGAATTCGGCGCCGAGGTCCAGGTCGAGCTGGCCGACGAGTGGTACGACGTCGAGCGTGCCCGCGCCTGGCGGGCCGCCGGCGTCCAGCACGTCATCGTCAAGCGCTCGCGCGACCGCGAGGCCGCGGGAGACCTCTCCTGGAAGCCGGAGGACCTGGAGCGCATCGACGAACTGGCCGCGCTCGGCCTGACGGTGACCATCACCGGGGGAGTCTCGCCGAAGGACCTGCCGGCATTCGTCGGCCGAAACGTCGGGATCGTCATTGTCGGCCGGGCCATCGTCGAGGCCGAGGACCCCGAGGCCGCCGCCGCCGAGCTCAAGGAAACGATCGGGCGGGTGTGGTCATGACCGTGCTGGAAGACGGAGCCGCGCTCAAGGATAGGGCGGCCCTCAAAGACGGAGTGTCGCTGGGCATCTACGAGAAGGCACTGCGCGCCGGGGGATTGGCGAGCCCCGACGAGTGGAAGGCCTTCTTCGAGCAGGTTCCCGAGGGCGGATTCAGCTTTGTCGACCTGTCGGTGGACGAGTCGCCCGAGCGCGAGGCTCGCCTGGACTGGGACAGCGCCCGGTGCGCCGCCGTGGCCCGCGCGGCCGAGCAGGCGGGCACGTCCATTGGCGCGATCTGCCTATCCGTCCACCGCAAGATCGGGCCGGGCAGCGCCGACCCGGCCGTGCGCGAGCGGGCGCGCGAGGTCATGGCCAAGGCCATACGGCTGTGCCACGACCTGGGCGTCGGGCTCGTCCAGATCGCCGGATACTACTGCTACTACGAGGAGCCTAACCCTGACGCCGAACGCTGGTACGCCCAGATGCTCGCCGACGCCGTCCCCATGTGCGCCCGCTTGGGCGTGACCATGGGCATAGAGAACGTCGACGGAACCGACGTCACCTCGATCCGCAAGGCGATGCAATTCGTCGACGAGATCAACTCCCCGTACCTGCAGGTCTACCCGGACCTGGGCAATATCGCCGAGCAGGGCATGGACCCCGACGTCGAATTGGCGGCCGGCCGGGGTCACATGGTGGCCATGCACGCCAAGGACGTGCGACGCGGCGAGCCGCGGCGCGTGGCCATGGGCACGGGCATCGTCGACTGGGACCGCAGCTTCGAGCTTCTGCGCGGCCAGCGCTGGAGCGGCCGCCTAATGATCGAAATGTGGAACGACGAAGCACCCGACTCCGCCGAGCGATCCGCCGTCGCCCGCGCCTTCATCGAGGACCGTTTGCACGCCGCGGGAATCGCAACGGTCTGACCGATCCCTCCCGCATCTTCACTGCCGACCGACATTCCCTTGACGACCGGCTGCGTCTGCCGAGGCCGGTGCGTCCCCGAACGACCGGCGCTTGCCGAGGCCGGTGCGTTCCATCCGTATCCCTTTTTACATCGTTCAATGAGGTACGAAAATATGCTCGAATCCTTGAAAGAAGAAGTCTTCCAAGGCAATCTCGCTCTGCCCCGCCACGGACTCGTGACGTGGACGAGCGGCAACCTGTCGGCTCGTGATGAGCAGACCGGACTCGTCGTCATCAAGCCCTCCGGCGTCCTCTACGAGGACATGACGGCAAGCGACATGGTGGTCGTCGACCTTGACGGGAAGATCGTCGAGGGCGAGCGCGGGCCGTCGTCGGACACCGCCTCCCACCTGTACGTCTACAGGCAGCGCCCCGACGTTGTCAGCGTCATCCACACCCACTCGACCTTCGCCACGGCGTGGGCGGCCACGGGGCAGGCCATTCCCTGCTGCCTGACGGCCATTGCCGACGAGTTCGGCGGGCCGATTCCCTGCGGCGGGTACGCCTCGATCGGCACCGACGAGATCGGCCGGCAGATCGTCGACAATATCGGCTCCAGCCCCGCGATCCTGCTCAAGCAGCACGGCGTCTTCACGATCGGCCCGAGCATCGAGAAGGCCGTCAAGGCTGCCGTCATGGTCGAAGACGTGGCTCGAACCGTCACCTACGCCAAGATCGTCGGCGATATCGAAGAGTTGCCACAGGAAGAAATCGAAGCCAATCACGACAGGTATACGAACCGCTACGGCACCGCTGCCGCATCGATGGGAGTCCAATAATGACGAAGTACGACGTTTCTACTATCGGCGAGGGCCAGATCAGGCTCACGTGTTTCAAGGGCGAGCGGCTTTCCAACGCCCACCAGCTGCGAATGACGGCCGCGTGCTCCGAGGCCAATGTCGCGGGGCTGCTGTCCCAGCTTGGCCGTTCGACGGCCTGGGCGTCGAAGCTGCCCAAGGGCGGCTTCTGTGACCGCGTCATCAACGAGTTCCGCTCCGTGGGCGTGGACGTGTCGAATGTGGCGCTCACCGACGAGGGGCGCGTGGCCCTCTACTTCATGGAGCCGGGCGAATACCCGATGCCCGCGAAGGTCGTCTACGACAGGCAGCACACGCCATTCCGCGACATCACGCCCGACGACTTCGACTGGGACTCGATGCTCGACACGCGGCTCGTCTTCGTCACCGGCATCACGGCGGCGCTGACGGATAACACGGCGGACGTCATCAAGCACTTCGTCGACCGCGCGGCCGAGCGTGGCATCGACATCGCGCTCGACGTCAACTACCGCTCGCTGCTGTGGAGCCCGGAGAAGGCCAGCAGCGTGCTGGAGCCCATCGCACGCAAGTCGCGGATCGTCTTCTGCTCGCGGCGCGACGCCGAGGCCGTCTTCGGCGTGACAGGTAAGGGGCTGGACGTGTGCCGGCGGATGCGCGAGTACTTCGGCATCCCGACTCTCGTGTCGACCGACCAGCTCGACGGCGTCTACCTGTCCGACGAGCAGGCCGGCGACCAGACCTTCGAGGTCACGCGAGTGCCCGTCGTCGACCGTCCCGGCGCCGGCGACGCCTTCGTGGCCGGCACGCTCCACGGCTTCCTCGGTGGCGACGTCGTCGAGGGCATCAAGTACGGGCAGCGGACCTCTTCCTACGCCCTGACCCACTACGGCGACCTGACGCGGGTCACGGCCGCCGAACTAAAGATCCCGACGACCACGGACATCGTCCGGTAGCCGTCCCTTCCTCGAAAGGAAAGCAACGTGTCTACCACATCTTCAGGGCAGACCGCCCTGCAGCAGATCGACTCGCGTCCCCTGACGCGAAACCAGAAGAACATCATCACCCTGGTCATCGTCGCCAATATCGCTGAGTTCTTCGATATTTTCCTGACCGGCTTCGTCGTCGCGCAGCTGCAAAGACAGTGGGAGCTCACGGGCACGCAGGCCGGCATCATCCTGGCATGCGCCGGCCTAGGAACCGTCATCGGCGCCACCATGTGGGGATACCTGGCCGACAGGATAGGACGCCGCCGCGCCTTCTTCTGGTGCGTGCTGGGCTTTACCGTCCCCACGGCGCTGTCCGTGGCCACGCCCGAGGGCAACTGGGTCATGCTCGCCCTGCTGCGCATCCTCGTCGGCATGGGCGTCGGCGGCCTGAACATCACGTCGATTCCCTACGTGCAGGAGTTCGTCCCGGCCAAGCAGCGCGGCCTGCTGTCGGGCCTGGCCTCGGTATTCATCCCCGCCGGCCTGTTCCTCGGCTCGCTCGCGCAGCGGGTGGTCGGTGACAACTGGCGCATGCTCCTGGCCACCGGCGTCATCCCGATCTTCCTGCTCCTGTGGCTGCGGCTCGTGCCCGAGTCGCCCCGCTACTACCTGACCAAGGGCCGCACCGACGACGCCCGCAAGTCACTGGCCTGGGCCTTGGAAGTCGAGCCGGGCGAGGTCGGGGAGCTTCCCAAGGTCGAGAAGGCACAGAAGGCACCGTACTCTTTGATCTTCACCAAGCATTTCAAGAGTCTGTCGATCATCACGGTCGGTTCCTTCTGCTTCATCCTCGGATCCTTCACGGTGCAGTCGTGGGGCCAGAGCCTGCTCCAGAGCGGATACGACTTCGACGGCGACACGGTGGCGTACATGTTCATGGTCGTCTCCGGCGTCGACCTGCTGGGTCGTCTCCTGTCGGCGTGGCTCGCCGACAGGATCGGGCGGCGCTGGACGATGTTCTCCTTCGGCATCATCGGTGCCATCGGGTGCGTCATCGTCGCCCTGGCCGCCCAGCATGGCCTGGGGTGGCAGGTGTTCTTCCTCGGCATCCTCATCACTATGGGCTTTGGTGACGGCGCCTTCGGCATCCTCAACGCCTTCGGCTCCGAGCAGTTCCCCAACGAGGCGCGTTCCACCGGCCTCGGGCTGGGCTACGGAATCGGGTCGTCCGCCAAGGTCGTCGGCCCCTATCTCATGGGTTGGCTCATTGGAGGCAATGCGGTCGAGCAAAATGTTACGCTCAGTGCAGTGGTCCCGGCGTTCTTCCTCTTCGCCGCGCTGCTCGTGCTCGGAGCCGTGACTTACATGTTCGCCAAAGAGACCAAGGGGCGCTCGCTCGAAGAAGTCTGATTCGAGGGCGGGGTCCTTTTCCCGGTGGGCTTTGCGCGTGTGGCCTGCCAGCGGAAAGCGGGGTTGCCGGTGAGGCGGCCCCGCTTTCCGTCGCCCGCGAGTGGTTCCGGGGCGAAGAACGAGCGGCCCGAGGCGCCGAAGAAGGCGGCCCTTTGGGCGGGTTGTGGCGACTCACGCCCACAGCGTAGAGCTGGCACTCGCCGGGGACGAGTGCTAACCTTTGGGAAGGCGCAGCGAAAGTTGCGCGTGCCAGGTTCGGGCCCGGCCCCCGCGACGGCGGTCCCGCGTCCAGGCGTTGAGTTACCAAGCACGAGTGAATAGAAGGGGGATCCGCAGTGCCGGTCTCCATCAAGCCGCTTGAGGATCGCATCGTGATCCAGCAGCTGGAAGCAGAAACCACGACGGCCTCCGGCCTTGTCCTTCCGGACACCGCCGCGGAAAAGCCGCAGGAGGGCAAGGTTCTGGCCGTCGGCCCGGGCCGCGTCGACGATAATGGCAACCGCGTGCCGGTTGACGTCAAGGAAGGCGACGTCGTCATCTACTCCAAGTACGGTGGCACCGAAGTCAAGTACGGCGCGGAGGAGTACATCATCCTCTCTTCTCGCGACGTCCTGGCCGTGGTCGAAAGGTAGTCTTCGGCCGGGTAGGTCTTAGGGAAGCGGCGTCACGTGCGCCGCTTCCCTTTTTGCATCGGCTTTGTGTTTGCGCGCCCGGTCCGTTGTTTCTCGACGCCGCTATCACTCGATGCGCACGTGCTTGCCAGCGGTGCGCGCTCTCTCGGCCGGTCGGGCGGCGTGTTTCCCTCTTCGCCTCCGTGCGGCTAGGCGTCCTCCTCGCGCGCCCAGTGGCCGGAGCGGCCGCCGGACTTGGCGGTGACCTGCGCGCGGGCGATGACTGCGGAGCGGTCGATGCCCTTGACCATGTCGACGACGGCGAGCCCAGCCACAGTGACGGCCGTCAGCGCCTCCATCTCCACCCCCGTGCGGTCGGCCGCGCGAACCGTCGCCGCGATGGCGACGTGGTCGTCCATCAGCGCGACGTCGACCTCGCAGCCATGCACGCCGACCACGTGCGCCAGCGGCAGGAGCTCGGGCGTGCGCTTGGCGGCCTGAATGCCGGCAATGCGCGCGACAGCCAGCACGTCGCCCTTGGGCGCGCTGCCCTCTCGCAGGGCCTGCAGCACCTCGGGCGAGCACTCCACGCGGGCGCTCGCGCTTGCTTCGCGAACCGTCGGCGTCTTGGCGGTCACGTCCACCATGTGCGCCGACCCGTCGCCGCGAAGATGTGTGAAATCCATGGGACCTCCGAATTCAGGGACGGTGGACTAAAGGGCTGGTCGGGATGAAATCGAGGGCATCGCCGGTGTCCACCCGCGTCACCTCGGGAGGGACGACGCCGAGCCCGTCCGCCCGGGGGAGCGAGGCGACGAGGTGGGATCCGGATCCGAAGACGTGGACGGGCCGGGCCGTCTGGCCGTCGAGCGATACCGGAATGAACTGGGTCTTGCCCGCCGGCGAGTCCCATGCCTGCCCCGCCCGGACGGTGCGGTGGCCCGCGTCGGCCGCTCGCCCCGCCATCGTGGCGATCAGCGGCGCGACGTGAACGTGAAAGCTGACGAAGACGCTGACGGGGTTGCCCGGCAGGCAGAGCGCCGGGACCGCCCGCCCGCCAATGAGGACCCTGCCGGCGCCCTGGGGGCCGCCGGGCTGCTGGGCGACGCGATGGAAGCGCATGTCCGGCCCGGCCAGGGCCTGGCGCACGACCTCGTAGGCGCCCGCCGATATGCCTCCCGCCGTGATGAGCAGGTCGATCTCCGGCCAGGATTCCAGCGTGGCCAGCAGGTGCGTCGGATCGTCGTTGGTGCGCGAGCGGGCGGCCACGACGGCCCCGGCCTCGCTCACGAGGCCGGACAGGAGCAGCGCGTTGGAATCCGGTATCTGGCCGCGCGAAAGCGCTCCTGAGGGCGCGGCGAGCTCGGCGCCGGTCGTGACGATGCCGACGCGCGGGCGCCGGTGCACGCGGACCTCGCTGTGCCCGGTGGCCGCTGCGGCCGAGAGCGCGGCCCCATCCAGGACTCGCCCCGCCGAAAGGATCCTGGCACCCGGTTTGACGTCCTCGCCACGGCGGCGGATGTTCGCGCCGCGGGGCGGGGCCTGGCCGACCGTCACGGTGGCGGGGGCCTCGGCGACGCCGGGCTCGTGGTCCGTCTCCTCGACCTTGACGACGGTGTCGGCGCCGTCGGGGATGCGCGCTCCCGTCATGATGCGTGCCGCCTGCCCGGCGCCAATGCCGTGCGGGGCGGGATCGCCCGCGGCAATGTCGGCGACGACGGTCAGCGTTGCGGGCAGCTCGGCCAGGTCTGCGAGGCGGAGAGCGAAGCCATCCATGGCGGAATTGGTGAAGGGCGGCACGGGCAGGTGCGCGACGAGGTCCTCGGCCAGGACGGTCCCGTGAGCCTCGTCGAGCGTGAGCGTGACAGCCGGCAACCTGCCTACCAGCGAGGACACGAGGTCCCGGTGCTCGCCGGGCGTCAGGGGGAGATCGGGCATCGTGCTCCTCTCACTCTCGAAAGGCGGCCGGGCGCCTGAGCCCCGACCACTCGTGGGTGCCATCGGCGAATTCCTGCCGCTTCCACACGGGCAGCCTGGCCTTGACCTCGTCGACGAGCGCCTGGGTGGCGGCGAAGGCCTCGCCGCGGTGCTCGGCCGCCACGGCAACGACCATGATGATCTCGCCAACCTCCAGGCGCCCGTAGCGGTGCCACGCCTCGACGTGATGCACTCCCTGGCGCAGGGTCAGCGCCTCGGCGATCTCGCGCAGGATGTCCGGGGCGCTGGGATGCACCGTGTAATCGAGGGCCACCACGGGCGAGTCGTCGCTGCGGCCGCGCACGACGCCCTGGAACATGGCGACGGCCCCGCAGCGCTCGTCCTGGGCGGCGGCGTAGATGGCCGCAGGGTCGAGCGGGCGGGACACGATGCCGGAATGGACGACGTCGGGCATTCACCCTCCTGAAAACGGCGGCAGCACCTCGATCTCGGCGCCGGCGGAAAGAGCGGTCTGGCCGTCGGCGGCGCGGCTGTCGACGGTGAAACTGGAGACCTCGAATACCTCGGTCAGCGGCGGCCGGCTCCGGGCGAGACCGCCCAGGAGGTCGGCGAGTGTCGGCGGCGTCTCGGCGGCCGGTATGCGGAGCACGGGCACTCCCGCGGCTTCTTCGGCGCCACCGAAGAAGCGCACCGTCGTCGGTGGCGCCGCGGCGACCCCATCCCGTTCGCTCAGGCGCACCGTGACCCTGACCGGGTCGTCCGGGTCGGGAATGTAGGCGACGGACGCCAGCCCCGCCGCCGTCCGGTCGAGGATGCGCTCGACCACCCCGCGGCGCAGCGCGAGCGCCAGCGGGTCCGGGGCGTCGGGATCGGTGTACGGGCAGGCGCCGAGCACGAGCGACGTCGGCTCGTGTGGGTGCGGCGCTGCCGCGAAACCCATGGCGGTGAGGAAGAGCCGGATCTTGTCCATGTGATTGACGAGCAGGAAGCCCGGGCTCGGCTGCTTGGCATACCTCGTGTGATCGGGAACGTGCCCTTTGCTCAAGGCCTCGTCGCCCCACCGCCGGCCGATGTCGTAGGCCGCTTCCTCGGGGTCGGCTGAGGTGTCTCGAAGCCATGAGAATATGGCCTGGGTGGCCTGCCCGAGCATTTGCGCGCCGAAGGCCGGGTCGGTCGGCGTGTAGGTGAGGTAGCCGTGCGCCGGCCGCCCGCGGCCCTGGGCGGGCAGCTGTTCGCGCACGACGATGCCCAGGGAGCAGAGCGCCTCCAGGGTTTCGCGCACGGATGAAACGTGCAGGCCGCTCTCTTCGGCCAGCTCGGTGACCGTCACGGGCGACGAGTGCTGGGAGATCTGCCGCAGCAGCGCGTGCTGCGCATTGGTCAGCGAGGCAATGGTCGTGAGAACGGCGCCGAGATCCCGCGGTTGGTCTTGCCGCGCCACCATGGATGCCCTCCTCGCCTTCGCCTAAGCCCGTACCGATTGTACTTGCTCGGCGACGGCTGTCATCCCGGGCCTGAAGCGACCGAGTTCCGCTTCGACCGAAGGCCCTCACCATCCGCGAGGCTTGGCCGTGGGCCTTGCGGCGTCGCGCGAACGATAGACGATGTGCGGCCTCGTCACGTAGCCGACCGGGGCCGACACCGCGTGCACGAGCCTCGTGAAGGGCCAGACGCACAACAGCAGCATCCCCGCGACAATGTGCAACTTGAACGCGAGCGGGACGTCGGCCATGAGTTCCGGCCGGGGATTGAAGCTCGGAATCGAACGGAACCACACGGATATCGTCTCGCGGTAGTCGTAGCCGTCGCGGCCGCCGAACACCTGGGAGGAGACGGTCGCCACCGTGCCCAGCGCGATGGGCACGCTCAGCAGGACGTAGGTGACGATGTCCATGCGGCTCGTCGCCAAGCGCACCGAGCGCACCTTGAAGCGGCGCCAGATCAGGCCGCACAGGCCGACGATCGTCGCAGCCGCCGCCAGGGTGCCGAGCCCGGTCGCCCCCAGGTGGTACACGTGCTGGGAGACGCCGACCGCCTCGGTCCACGACTTCGGCACGGCCAGGCCGACGACGTGCCCCGCGGCCACGCACAGGATACCGATGTGGAACAGGGGAGAGGACCACCGCAGGATGCGGTTCTCGTTCCACTGCGACGAGCGGCTCGTCCACCCGAACTGGTCGGTGCGGTAGCGCCACACGAGACCGATGACCATGATCGCGAGAGAAAGATACGGGAGGGCGACCCAGAGGAAGGTTTCCAGAGGTGACATCGTGCTCACCTTTCCGAGACGGGGAACGGGGTTGCGGTCAGATCGCCGACACCGACGAGCTCGGTGGGAGGGCCCTGGGCAACGAGCCTGCGATAGCCCTCGATCACCGCCTCGTCGGGCTGAGGCAGCGTGAGAGTCAGGGCCTGGAGCAGGCCGGCGTAGGGCGAGTTCGCGCTCAGCAGGGCCGAGCGCAGGACCTCCAGCCCCTGGCGGTTGGCGGTCAGCAGGTCCCGGCCGACGCCCTGTTCGTCCAGGGCGCAAAACTCCAGGACCACGGGCAGGTAGTCGGGTAGCTCGTCGCGAGCCGACTCGAATCCGCAGGAGGCCATGACGTGCCTGAACGTGAGGATGGCGTTGCCGCGGTCGCGGGTGTCTCCGTGCGAGTAGTAGGTCAGGTACAGGGCGCATCGCCGACGCTGGTCGAAGGTCTCGACGTAGTGCTCCTGGAGGCGGCGCAGGCCCAGCCCTTCGGCGGAATCGCAGAAGTCTGCCAGGTGCCCGGCCACCTCGTCCGGAAGCGAGCCGAGCTCGGCGCGAACGGCGTCGATCTGCTCGGCCGTCTCCCCGTCCGGATAGTCCAGCAGAAGCGAGCAGGCCATCCACGTTACGCTTTGCTGGAGCGGCGTCGAGGCGACCTGGCGAGTGGTGGGCATGCGGGGGATGCCGATGAAGGTGCTCATCGGACGACCTCGAGGGGGAGCATGCGTCGGCCGCCGGAGGCCGGGCCGGTCGCGGACCGCGCCCCGTGGAAGGCCTGCACGTCATAGGCGACGGGGCAGCCCTCCAACTCGGACATGCCGCGCGGAAGCTCGGTCTGCGCCGTGGGCACGACGTAGCGGTCGTCGTACTTGGCGATGGCCAGCAGGCGGTACATCTTCTCGATCGCGTGCCCGTCCATGCCGACCGACGCCGCGATCTGCTCGTTGCCCGGCGAGCCGTTGTAGACATCGCGCATGTAGGAGCGCATGGCCGCCAGGCGGCGCAGCGCGAGTTCCACCGGCGCCGTGTCCCCGGCCGAAAACAGCCCGGCCAGGTACTGAAGCGGGATGCGCATCTGCGAGATCGCCGACAGCAGCACGCGGTGATCCTCGCCGTCGCTGCCCGATGCCGTAACGGCGTCGACGACGGGGCTCAGGGGTGGCACGTACCAGACCATCGGCAGCGTGCGGAACTCCGGGTGGAGGGGCAGCGCCACCCCGTACGTGCTGATCAGGTGCCAGATGGGCGAGGCCTGCGCCGCGAGGATCCACGAGTGCGGCACGCCGCCCGCGCGCGCCGCCTCGACGACGTCCGGGTCGTTCGGGTCGAGCAGGATCTCGCGCTGCGCGGCGTACAGGTCGCGCTCGTCGGCTTGCGACGCCGCCCACGTGACGCGGTCGGCGTCGTACAGCAGGACGCCGAGGTAGCGCAGCCGCCCCACGCACGTCTCCGAGCAGACCGTTGGCTGGCCGGCCTCCAGACGCGGGTAGCACAGCGTGCACTTTTCCGCCTTGCCCGTCGAGTGATTGAAGTAGACCTTCTTATAGGGGCAGGCGGAGACGCACATGCGCCAGCCGCGGCAGGCGTTCTGGTCGACGAGCACGATGCCGTCCTCGGTGCGCTTGTACATGGCGCCGGAGGGGCAGGCGGACACGCACGTCGGGTTGAGGCAGTGTTCGCAGATGCGCGGCAGGTAGAACATGAAGGAGTCTTCGATGGTCTTGGCCACGTCGAGGTTCATCTGGGTCAGGACCGGGTCGTCGTCGACGATCTCCATGGAGCCGGCGAGGTTGTCGTCCCAGTTCGGACCCCACGAGATGGTGTCCATGTGCTCGCCCGTGATGGTCGACTTGGCGCGGGCCACGGGGATGTTGCGCGAGCCGGCGGGCGTCGAGAGCAGGCGGTCGTACTCGTAGGTCCACGGCTCGTAGTAGTCGTCCATCTGCGGCATCGCCCCATTGGAGAAGATCTTGGCCAGCGACGCCGCGCGCCCGCCCTGGCGGGGGACGAGCTTGCCCGATCGCGTGCGCTTCCAGCCGCCCTTCCACCTGTCCTGGTCCTCCCACGTCTGCGGATAACCGACGCCCGGCCGGGTCTCGACATTGTTGAACCACATGTATTCAGTTCCCTCGCGGTTGGTCCACGCCTGCTTGCACGTGACCGAGCACGTGTGGCAGCCGATGCACTTGTCGAGGTTCATCACCATCGCGATCTGCGCCATGACCTTCATCAGAACTGCACCTCCTGATTGCGACGCCGGATCTTGGTGACCTCGTCGCGCTGGTTGCCGGTGGGGCCGTAGTAGTTGAACGCGTAGGACAGCTGGGCGTAGCCGCCAATGAGATGGGTTGGCTTGATCGCTATGCGAGTGAGCGAATTGTGGGTGCCTCCCCGCTTGCCGGATCGCTCGTTGAGCGGGGTGTTCATCGTGCGCTCCTGGGCGTGGTGCATGTACACCGTGCCCTCTGGCATGCGATGGGAGACGACGGCGCGGGCCGTGACGATGCCGTTGCGGTTGTACGCCTCCACCCACTCGTTGTCGCGCACGCCGATCTTTTGCGCATCGGCCGGGCTCATCCAGATCGTCTGGCCGCCGCGGCCCAGCGTGAGCATGTGCTGGTTGTCGTAGAACTGCGAGTGGATAGCCCACTTGTTGTGCGGGGTCAGGTAGCGCACCGACACCTCGGCCGTGCCCTCGGGCGAGGTGCCGACCTCGCCGAGAGGGTCCTCGCCGTGCAGGTGCACGAGGTCCAGGGGCGGCCTGAACAGCGGCAGCGCCTCACCCATGTCGATCATCCAGTCGTGGTCAATGTAGAACTGCGGCCGGCCCGTCAGCGTGTGCCACGGCTTGTCGCGTTCGACGTTGACGACGAAGGCCGAGTAGCGGCGCCCGCCGTGCTCGGAGCCCGACCACTCGGGCGAGGTGACGACCGAGCGCGGCTGGATGCGCGTATCGGCAAAGCTGATGCGCTTGGCCTCGTCACCTTGGGCCAGGTCGGCCAGCCTCGTGCCCGTGCGCTTTTCCAGGGTCTGGAATCCCTGGTGGGCCAGGTGGCCGTTGGTCGTCCCCGACAGCTGGAGGACCGCGTCGGCCGCCTTGATATCCGTGTCGACGAGCGGACGACCCGCACCCGGACCGAACTCGGTGCCCGCAATGCCGTTCAGTCGGCCGAGGAAGGCGACCTCCTCGTCCGGTTTGAACATGATGCCCTTCGAGGGCATGCCGACCGCCTCGACGATGGGGCCGAGGGTGTCGAACTTGTGCCCGATCTGCGTGTAGTCGCGCTCGATGCCGATGATCTTGGGCATTGTCACGCCGGCGATCCACGGGTTGTCGTCGGGAACGACGCCGCCGGGCGCGGCCAACTCGTCCGGGGTATCGTGCGTCAGCGGCGCGGCGAGCGCGTCCGTCTGCGTGCCCAGATGCGTGGCCGCCATATCCGAGACGAGGTAGGCCAGCGTCTGGAAGATCTCGAAGTCCGTGCGAGCCTCCCAGGCCGGGTCGACGGCCGCGTTGAAGGAGTGGATGAAGGGGTGCATGTCCGTCGAGGACAGGTCGTGCTTTTCGTACCACGTCGCTGCCGGAAGGACGACGTCGGAGTGTAGGGTTGTCGACGTGTTACGGAAATCCGCCGTCCACATGAGGTCGAGCTTGCCCCTCGGGGCCTGGGTGCGCCACGTCATCGTCTTGGGACGGCGCTCCTTGGGCAGTTCGCTTGCGCTGACGTCATTGCTCGCGCCGAGCAGGTGGCGCAGGAAGAACTCCGTGCCCTTGGCGGAGGAGCCGAGCAGGTTGGTGCGCCAGTTGGCGAGGATGCGGGGCAGGTTCTCCTCGGCGTCGGGATCCTCGGAGGCGAAGTGCAGGCGCCCGGCCTTGAGCTCCGCGGCCACGTACTCCGCGGGGGTCACGCCGGCCTCGGCCGCCTGCCGGCCGAGGACCAGGGGCGAGCGGTCGAAGGTCGGATAGCTCGGAGTCCATCCGCGCTGGGCGGATTCGACCAGGCAGTCCGCGGTCGTCTTCCCGGCGAGCCTGCCCGCGCCCAACGGGCTGCTCATCGCCTCGGCCCGGGCGCCGTCGTAGCGCCACTGGTCCGTGGCAAGGTAGTACCAGCCCGTCGAGATCATCTGGCGGGCCGGGCGCTGCCAGTCCAGGGCGAAGGTGTAATTGGCCCAGCCCGTTATCGGGCGCACCTTCTCCTGCCCGACGTAGTGGGCCCAGCCGCCGCCATTGACGCCCTGCGTGGCGCACATCGTCGTCAGCGCGAGGAACGTCCTGTAGATCTCGTCGGCGTGGAAGTAGTGGTTGGTGCCCGCACCCATGAGGATCATGGAACGGCCGCCCGATTCGATCGCGTTGACGGCGAACTCGCGGGCAATCTTGATGGCCGCGCCGGCGGGCACGCCCGTGTGCTCGGCCTGCCATGCGGGGGTCGACGGCGTCGAGGCGTCGTCGTAGCCGGTGGGCCACTGGCCCGGCAGTCCCGGGCGGGGCACGGCGTACTGAGCCAGGAGCAGGTCGAAGACCGTTGTCACGAGGTGATCGCCCACGCGCCGCGCCGGAACGCCGCGAAGGACGACGCCGGCCCCGATCGACGACTGCCCGGCCTGCGCGGGTAGGTCGAAGCGCGGCATCGCCACCTCGACGCCCTCCCAGCCGTCGGTGTCCATGACCGACATGACCGGGTCGACGCCCTCCAGGCTGAGATTCCAGTGGCCGGCGCCCTCCTCGCCGAAGTGGTCGGCCAGCGTGCCTCCCGGATCCCTGACGGCCCCGTCGGCCTCCATGACCAGCGGGCGGAAGGCGTTATTTTCGCTGCGCTGAGTGATGCCGGCCGGCAGGAGGTCGGCCGTGAGGAATTTGCCGGGAACGCGCGCACCCTGCGACGCCTTGGTCGGCGCGTCGAGCCGAACGAGGAACGGTGAATCGGAGTAGCGGCGCATGTACTCAAGAAAGAACTGCTCGCGCTTTTCCACATGGAATTCCTTGAGGATCACGTGGCCCATCGCCTGGGCGAGTGCCCCATCCGTGCCCGGGTGCACGCGCAGCCAGTCGTCGGCGAACTTCGTGTTGTCGGCGAAGTCGGGCGAGACCACCACGACCTTCTGTCCGTGATAGCGGGCCTCAGCCATGAAGTGGGCGTCGGGTGTGCGCGTCAGGGGAACGTTCGAACCCCACATGATGAGGTACTGCGAGTTGAACCAGTCACCCGACTCGGGTACGTCCGTCTGGTCGCCGAACACCTGGGGGCTGGCCGGGGGAAGGTCCGCGTACCAGTCGTAGAAGGAAAGCATTGTCGCGCCGATGAGTTCGTGGAAGCGAGATCCCGCGCCGTAGGAGATCATTGACATCGCCGGGATGACGGAAAAACCCGCGATCCTGTCCGGGCCGAAGGTCTTGATCGTGTGCACGTAGGAGGCGGAGATGATCTCCATCGCTTCCTCCCACGAGACGCGGACCATCCCGCCGCGCCCTCGCGCCGACTTGTACGCGGCCGAACGCTCGGGGTCGGCGACGATGTCGCCCCACGCGAGCACGGGGTCGCCCAGGCGCTCGCGGGCCTCGCGGTACATGTCGAGTAGGACGCTGCGCACGTACGGGTACTTGATGCGCGTCGGGGAGTATTCGTACCAGGAGAAGGCGGCGCCACGGGGGCAACCGCGCGGCTCGTATTCCGGCATGTCCGGGCCGGTCGTCGGGTAGTCGGTCTGCTGGGACTCCCACGTGATGATCCCGTCCTTGACGTAGATCTTCCACGAGCACGATCCCGTGCAGTTGACGCCGTGGGTGGAGCGAACGACCTTGTCGTAGCTCCAGCGCTGGCGATAGAAGGAGTCGCCCTCGCGCCCGCCGGCCAGGAAGAGTTGGCGAGCATCATCACTCGCCTTGCCGCGTCGCAGCCACGATCCCATGCGCAGAAGCGGCGAGGACGTCGGCGTCTCGGTAGTCGAATTCATCGCAGTCTCCTCTTTTCTCATCCCCTGAAGGGGGCCTTCGGACGGGCGTAACGCATCCAGCAAACGACGGCGCACATCGCGCAGTACGCCGCGCAGATCCAGAACCACGTGGCGGCCGACATCGCCGATAGCGCGACTCCCACGATGAACGGGCCGAGGCTCGCGACGGCTGCCGTGAAGCCGATCGCGCCACCCGCCTGGCGTTTGGGCATGATCATCGGCATCTGCTTGAAGGTCCCGGCGTTGCCAATGCCGGCGAAGAAGAACATGAGGAGCATCGCCCACAGAAATCCGGGGAACTGGCTCGGGTGGCTCGGGTTGAGGAAGAGAGCGGCCCAGCCAAGGGTGAGCGCCATGCCCACGGCCGAAACGAAGGTCCACAGCCCGCCGGTGAACCTGTCGCACAGCGGCCCCCACGCGACTCGCACGAGTGAACCGATGAGGGGGCCGAGGAAGGCGTAGGCGGTGCCCACCGGGAGGTTGTCGAAGGAGTCGGCGAAGCTGGAGGCCTCGCCGTAGACGTTGTTGATGACCAGGCCGAATTGCGCCGCGAAGCCGGAGAAGATGCCAAAGGTCATGATGTACATGACCGTCATGATCCACGTGTCGGCATTGGTGAAGATGTCGAGCTGCTGGCGGATGTTCGCCTTGACCGGCACGTCCTTGAGGAAGGCGAAGGCCAGCAGGGCGGCGACGAGCGTCCATGGCACGAAGAAGATTGCCGCATTGGACACCCACAGGTCGCCCCCGTCATTGGTTGTCTGGGGTGCGAGCCACGTGATACCGAACAGGCTGAAGCCCATGAGCAGGGGGCCGACGAATTGGATGATCGACATGCCGAGATTGCCGAGCCCCGCCTGGATGCCGAGGGCCGTCCCGCTCAGGCGCTTGGGGAAGAAATAACCCGTGGACGGCATGTAGCCGGAGAAGGAGCCGCCGCCAATGCCGCACGCGAAGGCGAGGCCTAGGAGCACGATGTAACTGGTCCCGGGGTTCTGCACGGCGAAGAACCAGCCGAGCATCGGCAGCGCGTACAGCAGCGAGCTGTAGCCGACGAGCCTGCGCGTGCCGACGATGGGCGGTAGGAACATGTAGACGAGTCGGATGAGTGCGCACGAAAGGCCCGGCATGGAGGTCAGCCAGTAGAGCTGGCCTTTGCTCAGATCGAAGCCGATGTCGTTGAGCCGCGGTGCGATGGCGCTGACCAGGAACCATACGCAGAAGGCCATGGTCATGGAGTACGTCGTAATGGCGAGCGTTCGCCATGCCATTGACGAATCCCAGGCGTCTTCGTCTTCGGGATTCCAGTCTTTCAAGATTCGCGGGGACGAGCTCATGGCACTCCTCGAGGCTGGGTCGATGATGCCCGGATAGGCGCGGTTTGTTTATGAGGGATATTACCAAAGATAATTGGCAACGCGATGGGCGAACGGTCCGGAGATTCGCGGTGCGGTGGCCGTGGATGCGCGCGTGTAGTGGTGGTGTTTCGTTGGCTATCCAGCAGTTGTGGGGGTTGTGATTATTCGTGGAGACGGTCCGCGTAATTACGTAACGAATTTCTTGTCAATTGGTGGACGAGGGCGGGGCGCCTCGGTGGAGCGCGCCTCGGTGGGATGCGCTTTGGCGGGGTGCACTTCAGCGGGCGTGCTTCGGCGGATGCGCTTTGGTGGTCTGAAGCGGCTGGCCGTCTGAGCCGACCGGCCGTCGACGGTCTCCTCAACCTTGCTGGTCTGTGGCCTGCCTGTCTGTGGCCTGCTGGTCTATGG
>JAUMUM010000009.1 GCA_030530685.1 Actinomycetaceae bacterium
CACGTTCATCGATACACCCGGCCACGAGGCCTTCACCCAGATGCGCGCCCGAGGAGCCGACGTCACCGATATCGCGGTGCTGGTGGTTGCCGCCGATGACGGTGTCATGCCGCAAACCATTGAGGCGGTCAACCACGCCCAGGCGGCCGGCGTGAAGATCCTCGTGGCGGTCAACAAGATCGACGTCGACGGAGCCAATCCTGAAAAGGTCCGCGCGCAACTGACGGAGTACGGCATCGTCACCGAGGAATACGGGGGCGACACGATGTTCGTCGACGTCTCGGCCAAGCAGGGAACGGGCATCGAGGACCTCCTCGAGGCGATCCTCTACACGGCGGACGCCGACCTCGACCTGAGGGCCAACCCCGATCGCGATGCCCGAGGTGTCGCCATCGAGGCCAAGCTCGATCAGGGGCGGGGCGCCGTCGTCACGACCCTCGTGCAGACGGGAACGCTGCGGGTCTCCGACTCGATCGTCGTGGGCACGGCGCACGGCCGCGTGCGCGCCATGTTCGATGAGAACGGCAATACGGTGACCGAGGCCGGGCCGTCCCGCCCCGTCCAGGTGCTCGGCCTGTCCTCCGTGCCCTCGGCCGGAGACGCGTTCCTCGTTGCGCCCGAAGACCGCACGGCGCGGCAGATCGCCGATAAGCGGGAGGCCGCCCAGCGTGCCGCGACGCTCGCCAAGCGCCGCAAGAGGATCTCGCTGGAGAATCTCAACGACGCGCTCAAGCAGGGCACGGTCCAGACGCTCAACCTCATCATCAAGGGAGACGCGTCCGGCTCCGTCGAGGCGTTGGAGAGCTCCCTGCTCGAGCTGGAGGTTGGCGACGAGGTCGCGCTGCAGATCATCCACCGCGGTGTCGGCGCTATCACCCAGAACGACGTCAATTTGGCCACGGTGGACAATGCCATCATTATCGGCTTCAACGTCCGCCCCGCCGAGCGTGTGACGGAAATGGCTGACCGTGAGGGCGTCGAGATGAAGTTCTACTCGGTCATCTACAAGGCCATTGAGGACGTCGAGGCGGCGCTCAAGGGCATGCTCAAGCCCATCTTCGAAGAGGTCCAGCTGGCCAGTGCCGAGATCCGCCAGGTCTTCCGTTCGGGCAAGTTTGGCAACATCGCCGGATCGATCGTTCGAAAGGGCAGCATACGGCGGGGGGCCAAGGCGCGGCTCGTGCGCGACGGGGTGGTCATTGCCCCGGAGCTCGAGATCGTTTCGCTCCGCCGCGAGAAGGACGACGTCACCGAGGTCAGGGAAGGCTACGAGTGCGGCATCACCCTGGGGTACAAGGATATTGCCGAGGGCGACGTCATTGAGACCTTCGAGATGCGCGAAAAGCCTCGCGACTGATGCGACATGGGTGGCGGGCTGCCGGTGGGCGGCCCGCCACCGTCTGAAAGGAGGCGCGGTCGGTCCCTTCGACGTCGTGCTGTCGCAGGGTGGCCCGCCACCGTCTGAAAGGAGGACACCGTGTCCAATCCACGTTCCGCACGTGTTGCCGAGCGCATCCACGAGATCGTTGCCTCGCTGGTGATCAACCGGCTCAAGGATCCGCGCCTGGAACTCGTGACGATCACCGATGTGCGCGTGACTGGGGATCTCCAGCACGCCACCGTTTTCTATACCGTCTACGGTGGTCAGAAGAAGCTAGAGGCGGCGGGCAAGGCGCTGGCATCGGCCAGGGGGCTCATTCGTTCGCAGGTAGGCGGTCAGCTCGGTCTGCGCCTGACGCCGACGATCGAGTTCATTGCCGATGCGCTGCCCGAGACGGCGCGCTCGCTCGAGGACGCCCTCGTGGCGGCGCGCCATCGTGACGAGCAGATCGCCAGGGCCGCCAAAGGCGCCGTGCCGGCGGGGGAGGCCGATCCCTATCGCAGGCCGCGCCAGGAGGGCGTCGGCACGGGGCTCGAGGCCGAAGACGTCGGGGAGAGCGCAGTGGAGAGCGAGGCGCCTGTGTCGGATGGGGGTGAGCTCGTGCCTGGCGGTGGGGAGCTCGTTCCCGGAGGTGGTGAGCCAGCATCCGCAGGTGGCGCGGAGCCCGCAGCGGCAGGTGGCGCGCTCGCATCGGACGGCGGGCTTAGCGGCGGGCTCGCCGACGGCAGTGGCGATGTCGGTGAGGCTACGGTCGACGGTCGCGAGAGCACGGCGGATGGCGAGGAACGCTAGCGGCCCCGACGGCCTGGTCGTCGTCGATAAGGAAGCGGGCATGACGAGCCACGACGTCGTGGCCAGAATGCGAAGGCTTGCCGGAACGCGAAAGGTCGGGCACGCCGGGACGCTCGATCCCATGGCCACGGGGGTGCTGTGTGTCGGCCTGGGGCGCGCCACGAAGCTCCTGCGCTACGTCGTCGGCACCGACAAGGAATACGAGGCGACAATCCGACTCGGCGTCGAGACGTCCACGGACGACGCCGAGGGCCAGGTCCTCGCCAGGCGGGGCATTGCAGTGCTCGACGGCGGGACGGATGCCGAGGACGGGGCGCCGGCCTCCGCGGCGGTGCTGGCCCGTATTGATGAGCAGATCGCGACGATGCGTGGGACAATCGACCAGATTCCGAGTTCCGTCAGCGCGGTGAAGGTCGGCGGTAGGCGCGCGTACGAACGTGTCCGGTCCGGGGAGGACGTCGAGTTGGCGGCGCGCGCCGTCGAGGTCCACTCGTTCGAGCGCCTCGGAGCGGGGCGGCAGGCGGTGGACGGAGGCGTGGCCGTCATCGACGTCGACGTGCGCGTCGTGTGCGGTGCCGGGACCTACATTCGCGCCCTGGCCCGCGATCTCGGACGCGCGCTGGGGACGGGGGGACACCTGACGCGGCTGCGGCGCACGAGGGTCGGTGCTTGGGATGAGTCGCAGGCGTGGCGCCTGACCGATCTCGCCGACGGTGGAGCGGCCTCGCAGGACGAAAGACTGCCGATCACCGGCGTGGCGCAGCTGTGCGAGAGCCTTTTCGCGAGGGTTGAGGTGTCGGCCGAAGAGGCCGAGGATCTGGCGATGGGACGCTTCGTCGACGCCCGGCGGTGGGGGCCTTCGCCGTCACACGTCACCGATACGGCGGTGGCATGGTGCGACTCGTCGCCCGTCGCCCTCGTGTCGGCCAGGGGCGGAAGACTCAAGCCCGACCTGCTGCTGCGCCCGAGTGGCAAATGCTGAGTTCATGCCATGCTCGCGGGGACGGATGGTTCCTGCGCTAGCCATCTTCGGGCCGTGGCGACGCCCACGCTCATGAGGTCCAGCGACGGAGTGTCCCGTTTCTGAGTTGCGCTCTCGTGCGCAAAGGTCGCCCGTCGTGTTCGAGGTGCAGTTCCCACGAGCCATACGCTTTGCGCGTGCGCCGTTGCCGGAGGAGTCCGCCCCTGCCTCCCTGATCGCCACGCGCCCGCGAGAGCCTGTGAGACGTGTTGCGAAGCGCAGCGCCCGCGAGGGGCTCGTTCGCGCCTCCGATGTGCTGCGCCCGCGCCCGGGCGGATCGAGCCGAGACGATCGCTGTGGGACGGCGCAACGGGTGGCACCGACGTCGGCGGGTCGGGTGGCTGCACTCACGCCCGGCAGGACGGTGGCGGCGAAAGTTGTAGGCTTGTTGGCATGGCAGAAAGAAAAGAGGGCGGCTGCGGCTGCCATAGCGTGTCAGACAACGGGGGAGCGAACGAGAGCGCCAAGGCCACAGGAGATGGCCGGGAGACTGCTGGTTTCCGGGCAGCCTCCTCTGCTTCCCAGGAAGCCTCCGGGCGGGTACGGTCCGAGGGCGAGGCTCGCGCCACCCAGGGCTTCGGCTCGGCGAGCACCGCGCCTAGCGCCCCTTCACACGATGACGCCTCCCGTCTGGGGCAGACCGATCGGGCGGGGCAGAACGATCGGTACGAGCGCTCGGATCGGCCCGAGCACTCTGATCATCCCGGTTCCTCGCGTGAGGGACGGGGCGGATGCGGCTGTGGTGGGCACGGTCACGCATCCGAAGCGGGCCGGGACGCGGCTCAGGACCGACGGGATCGGGGCGAGTCCCATGCCCACGAGTCGGATTCGGGCTGCGGCTGCGGTGCGAACTCCCACAGGGCCGGTGAATCCGGCGGCGGCTGCGGCTGCGGGGGCCACCACGGCGGCGGCGTCAAGCACGCCAACTCCCCAGGCGCCGTAGCGGCGCGCGAGGCAGGCCACAGGGATCTGTCCGATGGGCGCGAAGATCTCGGCCTGCGCGGCGTTCGGTGAGCACCATCCGAGTATGGCGGTCGCCCGAGGACATCGACCTCGGGCGCACCGTCGTCACCATTGGTGTTTTCGACGGCGTCCACCGCGGGCATAGGGCGGTGCTGGCCGAAACTGTGCGCCAGGCCAAGCGGCACGGTCTACCTTCCGTGGCGCTGACGTTTGACCCGCACCCCGCCACGGTGCACGGCGCTCAGCCGGTCCACCTCGTCACGACGCTAGCGGACCGCATTGAGCGCCTAGCCGCGGCAGGCATCGACGCCGTATATGTCCAGCAGTACACGCTCGCCTACGCCCGTGCCACGCCCCGCCAATTCGTCGAGGAACAACTCGTCGGGCAGCTCGGTGCCGAGGCAGTGGTCGTGGGCGCGGACGTCCGCTTTGGCTGCGACAATTCCGGTGACAAGGACACGCTCGTCGAACTCGGAGAGAGGTTCGGCTTCGACGTCACGCTTGTCATGGATCGCGAAAGCCCACTGGGCAGGCGGTGGTCTTCCACGTGGGTTCGTGAACTACTGGCCGCCGGCGATGTGCGGGGCGCCGCCGACGTTTTGGGTCGGCCGCACAGGATCCGCGGGACGGTGGTCCACGGATTCAGACGGGGCAGGCAACTCGGTTTTCCAACGGCGAACCTGGAGGGCGAGAACCTTGGCGAGGTGCCGGCCGACGGTGTTTACGCCGGCTGGCTCGTGCGCTCCGTTCCCGGGACGAAGGCCACGGAGCATCTGCCCGCCGCGATTTCCGTGGGCACGAATCCGCAATTCGATGGAACTCAGCGCACGGTCGAGGCGCACGTCCTCGGCAGGGCCGACCTCGACCTGTACGGCGAGGACGTGGCCATTGACTTCGTCGAACGCCTGCGCCCAATGATGTCCTTCGACTCGGTGGCCGGCCTCCTCGCGCAGATGGACGAGGACCTGCGCGGCACGGCGGAGGTCCTTAGCGTGCCAACGGCGGGACGCGTCGATCCCTCGGCGGTGACGGCCGGTTGAAGGCGATGCTTGCCGCGTCGGCCTTGGACTGTGCCCCGTCGGCTCCATGACGAGGCCGACGGGGCGGCTCGCTTCTCAGAGCCGCGGCTGTCTCCGGCCCAGCCGCCGCTCGGCCACCGCCTAGCGACCTCCGCTCGGCCACCGCCCGGCCACCCCCGCTCTGCCACGTCCGCCCCGGCCACCGCTGCGGCGGCCACTCAAATCGGGATGCCACCGTGCCCGCCCCGTATGCAAGTTCACAGGAGCCGCCGGATATCGAATTTGCGTGCGCCTGCTAAACTGACCGAGCCGTCAGGTCGGCCACGGAAGCGTCATCGCTCGGGAGAACATGCCCCGAAGCTCCGTGCAACGGATCGAAGGAGAATCAATGGCTCTCAAGACTGAAGAGAAGCAGAAGATCATCGCGGAGTACGCGACTCACGAGGGCGATACTGGTTCGCCCGAGGTCCAGGTCGCGCTCCTTTCGGCTCGCATCAAGGAGCTGACGGAGCACTTCAGGACCCATCCGCACGACCATCATTCGCGTCGCGGCCTCATGCTTCTCATCGGCCAGCGCAAGCGCCTCCTGGCGTACCTCGCCGAAGAGGACATCGAGCGCTATCGCTCACTGATCGCGCGGCTCGGCCTGCGGCGATGAGGCATAGGCGGTCCGGATCGAGCATCTGGGCCGCCTTTCATGTTGAGAACTGCGCTTCCAGCACTACGTCAGACGTCAACGAAATAGCAGTAAGCCCCAGGCCCGGTCCTCGGTGGTGGCCTCCGGACTTTGCGCCGTGGGCGGCCACTGAAGGCCGTGTCGGGGCCAACACAAAGGAGAAACCACAATGGAGGGACCCGACGTTCACTCCTCCGAGGCTGTCATCGACAATGGCAGTTTCGGAAAGCGCGTCATTCGCTTCGAAACGGGCCTGCTGGCCCGCCAGGCCAACGGTTCGGCCCTGGCCTACCTTGACGAGGAGACCGTCGTCTTCGCGGCCACCACGGCCTCAAGGAACCCGAAGGAGCACTTCGACTTCTTCCCACTGACCGTCGACATCGAGGAGCGTTCGTATGCCGCCGGCCGCATTCCCGGCTCGTTCTTCCGCCGTGAGGGACGTCCCGGTACTGAGGCGATCCTCGCGGCTCGTCTTATCGATCGCCCGCTGCGTCCCGCCTTCAAGAAGGGCATGCGCAACGAGGTCCAGGTTGTTGGCACCGTCTTCTCGGTTCACCCGGACGATTCCTACGACGTGCTCGCCATCAACGCGGCATCCATGTCCACCTCGCTGGCGGGCCTGCCGTTCTCCGGACCGATTGGCGGCACGCGCATGGCGCTCGTCGACGGCCAGTGGATCGCATTCCCGCGCTGGAGCGAGTTGGAACGCGCCACATTTTCCATGGCGATCGCCGGCCGCGTCGTCGGCGACGACGTTGCCATCATGATGGTGGAGGCCAAGGCCCCCGAACAGGCGGACGACATCATCAAGGCCGGGGGAGCCAAGCCCACCGAGGCGACCGTTGCTGAAGGCATGGAAGCGGCCAAGCCCGTCATCCGTGAACTGTGCGAGGCTCAATCCAGGCTCATCGCTGAGTGCGGCAAGCCGGTGGGCGACTACCCGTTCTTCCCGGACTACACCGACGAACAGTACGAGGCCGTCGCAGCACAGATCGGTGACCGCTTCGCGCCGATCCTCGGCATCGTGGCCAAGGCCGAGCGCGACCAGGCGCTCAGCGAGGTCACGTCGGCCGTCGTCGAGGAACTGGCTGAGCGATTCCCGGAGGAAGAGGGCATGCTCGCCGCCGCCGTCAACGCCGCGTTCAAGAAGCAGATGCGCACCCACGTTCTGACCGAGGGCGTGCGCATGGACGGCCGCACCCCCGTGGAGATCCGCACGATCACGGCCGAGGCGGGAGTGCTGCCGCGAGTGCACGGTTCGGCGCTCTTCCAGCGCGGTGAGACCCAGATCCTCGGCGTGACGACCCTGAACATGCTCAAGATGGAGCAGCAGCTGGACAACCTGTCGCCGGCCACGCACCGACGCTACATCCACCACTACAACTTCCCGCCGTATTCGACGGGGGAGACCGGTCGCGTGGGCTCGCCCAAGCGCCGGGAGATTGGCCACGGCCACCTGGCGGAGATCGCCATCGAATCGCAGCTGCCCAGCCGCGAGGAGTTCCCGTACGCGATCCGCCAGGTCTCCGAGACCATGGGCTCGAACGGTTCATCATCGATGGGTTCGGTCTGCGCCTCGACCCTCGCGCTGTACAACGCGGGCGTGCCCCTCAAGGCCCCCGTCGCCGGCATCGCCATGGGGCTCGTGTCGGACACGATCGACGGTGAGACCAGGTACTGCACCCTCACGGACATCCTCGGGGCCGAGGACGCCCTGGGCGACATGGACTTCAAGGTGGCCGGAACGCGCGAGTACGTCACGGCTCTCCAGCTCGACACCAAGCTCGACGGCATCCCGGCGGCCGTGCTCGACGCCGCGCTGACCCAGGCACGCGAGGCACGTTTCGCCATCCTCGATCTGCTGACCGAGGCCATCGACGGGCCCGACGAGATGGCGGCCACCGCGCCGCGCATCATCGCCGTGAAGATCCCCGTCGACAAGATCGGCGAGGTCATCGGGCCCAAGGGCAAGATGATCAACCAGATTCAGGAGGACACGGGCGCTGAGATCTCCATTGAGGACGACGGCACCGTGTTCATCGGGGCGACGGACGGCCCGTCGGCCGAGGCCGCCCGCGCTGCCATCAACGGCATTGCCAATCCGCAGATGCCGGAGGTCGGCGAACGCTTCGTCGGCACCGTCGTTAAGACGACGACGTTTGGCGCCTTTATTTCCCTGGCCCCCGGACGCGACGGTCTGCTTCACATTTCGCAGATCCGTCGGATCGTTGGCGGCAAACGCGTGGAGAACGTCGAGGACGTCCTAGGCGTCGGCGAGAAGGTCGAGGTCGAGATCTCGGAGATCGATCCGCGCGGCAAGATCTCGCTGGAGGCTATCGTCGACAACGAGCCTGAAGAGGCGGCCGTCGAGGACGAGCCCGAGCGCCCGGCGCGGGGCCGCGGCAGTCGCGAGCGCGGCTCGCGTCGGCCCCGTCAGCGCCGCCGCACCAACGCAGGCGATAGGGCCGAGTAATAGCGGCCTGCCGCTTGAGCGTCGGCATGCATGCGATCGTGGCGCCCGTGAGCTGAGTCTCGCGGGCGCCACGTTTTGTGATGTCTTGGCGCGCCCTCCTTTGCGATGGCGTGGCGTGCGCCCTCCGCATCGTTCCATGGGGATTGTCGACCGGCGCCGTGGGTGACCGGGGGCGCGCTGCGACCTGCGCCGCGGGGTCCTCGTCGTCTACGCTTGCCTGGTGAACGAATTCTCTTCCGTCGATCTCAGCCTCGATCGCCGCGACGGCGAGCTTTCCCTCACGGACGACGGCGCCCTCATCCGCCGATCCATCATCCCCGGCGGCATCCGCGTCCTCACCGAAAGCGTGCCGCACACCCACACCGTGGCGATCGGTATGTGGGTAGGTACCGGCTCGTGCGACGAGGCCGAGGACACCCTGGGATCCACACACTTCCTCGAGCATCTGCTCTTCAAGGGAACGAAACGGCGCAGCGCACGTGACATCGCGGAAAAGATGGACTACCTCGGCGGCAATATCAATGCCGGGACGGACAAGCAGTTCACCTACTACTACGGGCACGTCATGCGCGACGATCTTGCCGACATGGTCGACCTCCTCGGGGACATGATCACGAGTTCGTCGCTGGACGAGGAGGAAATGGAGCGCGAACGCAGCGTCATACTCGAAGAGCTCGCCATGTACGCCGACGATGCCCCCGAGGTCGCCTATGAAAAGATTGCCGCCAGCGTGTTCGGGCCCCACCCGCTCGGCCGTCCTATCGGCGGTACGCGCGCGAGCGTCAGTGGCCTGGCACACGAAAGCCTGCTCGCCCACTACCAGGCCAACTACCGCCCGAATGAGCTCGTTGTCACGGCCGCCGGATGCGTCGACCACGAGGAGCTGTGCTCGCTCGTTGTGGAAGCCGTCCGGCGCGGTGGATGGACGTGCGAGGACGGTGCCGAGCCCGCCGAGCGCAGGTTCAGGGGAGGCATTTCCTACGAAGCTCGGGAGGCTTCGGTGGAGATGGCAGTCGAGCAGGCGGCCGTGGTCGTGGGGATGCCCGCCATGACGAGCGACGACGAGCGCCGGTACAGCCTGCACGCCCTGACGACGATCCTCGGGGGCGGGGTTTCCTCGCGGCTGTTTGGCGAGATCAGGGACAGGCGCGGCCTGGCGTACACCACGTACGCCTACCCGAGCCTCTACCGCGAGGGCGGTCTTTTCCTCATGTACGCCGGATGCTCGCCGAAAGACGCGTCCACGGTGGTCTCGCTCATGGAGGAGTGCCTCGAGGATGTCACCAAGGGCGTCAGCGACGCGGAGATCGAGTCGGCCTACCGGCGCGTGCGTTCGGACATGGCCTTCGGTTCCGAGTCGGTGACCGCGCGGATGACCAAGCTGGGCGACGCCGAGCTCCTTCGCGGCAGACTGCTCTCGCGCAGTCAGAGGCTGCGGCGGGCACGTGCTGTGACCGGGCAGGACATTGCGGAGGTGGCCGCCGAGCTCGCGTCGGCTGCGCGGTCACGCGTCGTCGTCGGGCCTGCGATGTGATGCTGACCCCCGCTGCGATCGCCGCCTGGACCCGCGCCTGACGGGCCGCCCCGTGGTCGGCTTTGACCAGCGGTCGAGTGCTCAGCGTGTGAAAGGGCCATAGGCCCCGGTGCGGCCTCGTGCCCGCCGGCTGCCATACGGGTGCGAGCGGCGGTGATGCCACCCGCACCCGTATATGCGATCACCCCGGTAGTGCTGCGGTCATTGTGCGTGCCTTCCCCGTCCCACGATCATGCCGCAGGCGAAGCTTTGGTCCATGGACGACAGCCCGTGTCGAAACGCAGGGAGAAACCTGCGCCGAAGGTTTTACCGATGCTGATATAGCCGCCCTCCCACGTGTTGTACAAATGGGTGACGGTGCACCTGTCGAAGTCGGCGTGCCTGCAGTGCGTGAACCCCAGCGGGGCGGCCACTTCGGTCACGATACTCACGGCCCGGGGAAAATCGTCGTCGTCCATCTGCATGGTCACGCCCTGCATGCGGCAGATCGAGTGGCCGCGGTTGCCTTCGTCGTCGACGGCGGGTGCGAAACTCTGCGGATCGATCGAATCTTCGACTTCCGTCCACTCGAACGGCCCGAGGTCGTGGGAGATTTCCGCGCGGGCACGAGCGAGAACGGTCAGGAGTTGCTCTGCGGCGGTCAGCGCGCCCGTGCGCTGCGCAAAGGGTGCCGTTCCGTCGTAAAACATTTCGCTCTCCTTACTCATTCTCGTGGGTGGAACACCGATTCGGTTGTGGGACCGGTGGCCAGGTTCGTGCCTCGTCATCCGCCGTCAGGGGCGGACGCGTGCCACCGTGGTGGTTCGTTCTTGCCGCTGCCTAGCCGGCTGGTCGAAGGTCCACTCGGCGCTGACTCGCCCGTCAGGTGCCGTCTTACCGCGGATGCCCGAGTGCGGTGCCCGGTTTCGACCGGTCTTAATTTGTCCTCCAATGCGCGCCCGCCTCTTACCATCGAACGCGCGATACTCAACGAGGCTAGCCTGCGTTTTCCGGCTGTCGCGATGGGGATACTTCCCCCTCAGCGTCTGGGCGCCCGTGCCGGGCGGTCGCGGTCGCGTTAGGCTTGACGCTATGACGATTCGTGTGGCAGTAGTTGGCGCCGCTGGGCGCATGGGCAAGACGGTGTGCGAGGCGGTCGAGGCAGCCGCGGACATGGAGCTGGTGGCTCGGCTCGACGAGGGGGACGATATCGACGCGCGGTCACTGACGGGTGCCGACGTGGTGGTCGAATTCAGCGTCCCGTCAGTCACGCTGGGCAACGTCCTGAAGATTCTTCAGGCTGGAAGCGATGCCGTCGTGGGGACGACTGGGTGGACGGACGAGGCGCTGGCGCAGGTCGCCGATGCGGCCGAAAAGCTGGGGCGCAGCGTCATCATTGCACCCAACTACGCGCTGTCGGCCGTGCTGGTCATGCACTTCGCCGAGAAGGCCGCTCCGTACTTCGAGTCGGTTGAGATCATCGAGATGCACCACCCGGACAAGGTCGATGCCCCCTCGGGGACGGCGGCGTCGACGGCGCGGAGGATAGTGGCTGCCCGCGACGGGGCGGGAGTAGGCCCGGGGCCGGATGCCACCGAGTCCGACCCGGCCGGCGCGCGCGGGGCGAACCTCGACGGCGTTCACGTGCATGCGGTCAGGCTCCGGGGCTTGAACGCGCACGAGCAGGTGCTGCTGGGCAACCCGGGCGAACAGATGGTCATCGGCCAGGACTCCTTCGATCGCAAGAGCTTCATGCCGGGTGTTCTGCTGGCCGTGCGCAGCGTGCGCGGGCGCGGTGGCCTGACGTACGGCCTCGAGTCGATCATGGGTCTGTAACCACGCCCGCGGCGGAAGGCCGGCAGGCCGGTGGGAGCCTCGGGGCTCGTGCGTGGCAGTTAGAGGCGGGCGTGCCAGCAGCGTTCGGTGACGATGTCATCGCCGACCTGTAGCCTGCGGCCAATGCCGGCCGGTCCGAAGCCTGCGGAGGCGAGGAATTTGACGCGGGCGTCGTCGCCGTCGAGCGCCCAGGTTTGAATGCGCTCGGCCCCGAGCTGGCGCGACGTGTCGATGGCCGCGGCGAGAAGGCGTGAGCCGTGGCCGTGCCTTTGGTGGCGGGCCGGTACCTCCAGGGCTGTCACTTCAATGCGTTTGACAGAAGCCGCAGGAAGCCCACCGTCCTTGGCGGCGGCGCGAGAACCGGTGTGACCGGCGGCCCCGCCGGCGCCTTCATCTGCGGCCCCGCCGTTGGTCTCGCCTTCCGCCCCGGCGTCGGCTTCCGACGGTGGGGGCTCATCGGTCGGCCGGACGGGCGCGTCCGTCGGCGACAGCGCCGCGAAGCCGACCACCTCGCCGTCTTCGACGGCCACGAGCACCCGGTGGGGCGGGCTGACGATGGTTGTCGCCCATTGGCGGGCAAAAGCCTCGGCGTCGATCCTTTCGGCGACGTCGCTCGCCAGCTTCTGCCCGACCGCGGCGGTCAGCGAGGCCCGCATGGTGCGTGCCTGCACATCGCCGATGGCCGGGGCATCCAGGGCGGTCGCGGCGCGGACGAAAACGTGGGGCTCGGTCATGGGACCAGGCTAGCGCCCATAGTCGCATGCCGATACGTCCCCACCGCGGCCTCGGTCTTCGGATAAAGTTTGCCCATGAGCGAAAACGTCGTACTGCCCAAGCGAACCTTCGGATCCGTCGCTGTCGCGATGGTCACGCCGTTCTTCGAAGACGGTTCCCTCGACATCAATACGGCGGTGGCGCTGGCCAACAAATTGGTCGACGACGGGTGCGACTGCATCCTCCTGTCGGGAACGACGGGCGAATCGCCTACCACGCACCAGCCGGAGAAGGACGAACTCGTGCGCGAGGTGAGCAAGTCGCTCGCGGGCCGCGCACTCGTGCTGGCCGGTGCCGGATCGAATGACACGGCCCACGCCGTACGCATGGCCAAGGGTGCGCAGCTCGCCGGAGCCGACGCGCTCCTCGTGCTCCCGCCCTACTACAACAGGCCCTCGCAGGAAGGCGTCTACCAGCATATTCTCGCCGTCACGGAGGCAACCGACCTGCCCGTCATGCTCTATGACATCCCGGGCCGCACGGGCGTCAAGCTCGAAATGGACACGCTCTCGCGCCTTGCCGAGCACCCCCGGATCAAGGGCGTCAAGGACGCGACGGGGGATGTCGCTTCCGGCTTCATCAAGATGGCGGCCACCGGTCTCGAATACTACTCGGGCGATGATTCGCTCAACTTCGCCTGGCTCGCGCACGGAGCCTCTGGCGTGGTTTCGGTTGCCGGGCACGTCATCGCCCCGGGGCTACGCATGCTCGTCAGCGAGGTCGACTCGGGTGACCTGCCGGACGCCAGGGCCGAGGCCGCGCGCCAACGCCCGATCATCGAGGCGATCATGGGTGGCGGTCAGGGCGCCGTCATGGCGAAGGAAGCCCTTAAGCTCCTTGGCGTGATCCCCAGTGCGACGCTTCGCCTACCCCTCGTCGGCGCATCCAATTCCCAGATCGCGGCACTGGCCGCGGTGCTGCGCGACGAAGGGCTCATGTGACCGTCTCGCGGCTCGCGTGACCGCGCCGAGCTATCCGCGCGCTGACACGCGCTCATGGGCTCGCCTGCCGGATGGCGAGAAGGCAGGAAGAAGGCGCTACATGTAGGTCAGCGGCCCGCCGGAGCGGGCCGCTGCTCGCGCATCGGGCCTCAATGGGCCCGCCGTGGGTGGCCGCCCAACGAGGCCCGATGCTGCCGCCCAAAGATGCCAATGTGGGCAGGGCGCCCGGGTAGGGGCAGTTTCTCGGCCATACAAGCCGGGCCGGGAGATGGTCGGCGGCGTTGTTCCTTCGTGCGATAATTGCCGGCGTGGAAAAACTTCTGAATCCCCCGGCGCCATCGGACGACGCCGTCCGCATCGTTCCCCTCGGCGGGCTCGGCGAGGTCGGACGCAACTGCAATGTCCTGGAATACCGATCGAAGATCGTGGTCGTCGACTGCGGCGTGCTCTTCCCTGAGGAAAGCCAGCCCGGAATCGACCTCGTCCTTCCCGATTTCAGCTATCTGGAGGAGCGGATCGACGAGATCCAGGCCATCGTGCTCACCCACGGGCACGAAGACCACATCGGCGCCGTGCCGTACCTGCTCAAGATGCGCGAAGACATACCCATCGTGGGCAGCCAGCTGACGATCTCCTTCGTGGAGGCCAAGCTCGAAGAGCACAAGATCAAGCCGAACGTCCACGTGGTCCGCGAGGGCGACGTGGAAACGATCGGCCCCTTCGAGATGGAGTTCATTTCCGTCAACCACTCGATTCCCGACGCTCTGGCGGTCTTTGTTCGCAGTGCGGAGGGAAACATCCTCATCACCGGCGACTTCAAGATGGACCAGCTCCCGCTCGACGGACGCCTGACGGATCTTCGTGCCTTCGCCCGTGCGGGCGAAGAGGGAGTCGACCTATTCATGTGCGATTCAACGAACGCCGAGGTTCCCGGATTCGTCCCCTCCGAATCGGAGATCGGCCCCGTCATCGACGACGTCTTCGCGCGTGCCGAGGGGCAGATCGTCGTCGCTTCCTTCGCTTCCCACGTCCACCGTGTCCAGCAGGTGCTCGAAGCCGCCAAGCGGCACGACCGCCGGGTTGCGTTCGTCGGGCGCTCGATGGTCAGGAATATGGCTATCGCCTCGGAGCTCGGCTACCTTGACGTCCCCGAAGGCGTGCTCGTGGACCTGGGCGACATGAAGTCCCTTCCCGCGTATCAGCGCGTGTACATGTCGACGGGCTCCCAGGGCGAACCCATGGCGGTGCTCGCCCGGATCGCCGCCCAGTCCCACCCCAAGGTCGCCGTCGGGGCGGGGGATACCGTGCTTTTCGCTTCCTCGCTGATTCCCGGGAACGAAAACTCCGTCTTCCGGCTCATCAACAATCTCATGAAGTTGGGGGCGAAGGTCGTCCACCAGGGCAATGCCAAGGTGCACGTCTCGGGGCACGCAGCCCAGGGCGAGCTCCTCTACTGCTACAACATCCTCGAGCCCGCGTATGCGATGCCGATCCACGGCGAGGTCCGCCACCAGGTGGCCAACGGGGGGATTGCGGTGAAGACGGGCGTTGAGCCGGGCAACGTCATACTGGCGGAGAACGGTTCCGTCATCGACATGCGCGACGGCATCGTCGAGCTCGTGGGGCAGCTGCCGTTCCACAATATCTACGTCGACGGCTCCTCGATCGGCGACATCACCGAGTCGGAGCTCAAAGACCGGCGGATCCTGGCCGAAGAGGGTTTTGTCGCGATTTTCGCGGCCGTCAACGCCAAGGAACGCGAGATCGTCACGGGTCCCCACATTCAGGCGCGCGCCGTGGCCGAGGACGAGTCCGTCTTCGACGAGATCCTGCCCGACGTTTCCCAGGCGCTCCAGGACGCGCTCGACAGAGGGGCAGACACCTACCAGATGCAGCAGGCCATGCGCCGAGTGATCGGACGGTGGATTTCGCGCAAGCTGCGTCGGGCCCCGATCATCATCCCGACGGTCGTCGAGGTGTGATACTGCGGGCCTGACGGGGGTTACAGCAGCCTCCGGGACGCGTGGAAGGGCGACGTCGGCCCCGGCGGATGTCGGGTAAGACGCCGCTCATGTCACGGTGGCGGGCGTCGCCCCGGCGTCGTCGATACGATATGGGCATGAACGGTCGACACGACGAGGCCGCCGATAGAATCCGGCGGTGCCTGGGCATGGGCGGGTGCGACGCCGCCGTCATCCTCGGATCGGGCTGGGGGCCGATGACGGCCAGCTGGCCGGCGCCTACCGCGAGTTGCTCGTACGAGGAGGCGGGGCTGCGGCCACCGTGCGCCCCGGGGCATGAGGGGCGCCTGAGCCTCATCGAGCATGGCGGCTGCGCGATCCTCGTCTTTTCGGGAAGAACCCACCTCTACGAGGGGCACGGCCCGCAGGCCGTTGCCCACAATGTGCACGTGGCCTGCCGCCTCGGCGCCCGCCTGCTCGTCCTCACCAATGCCAATGGCAGCCTCGTGCCACAGTGGCCGCTCGGCCAGATCGTCGCGCTGAGCGACCACCTCAACCTGACGGGCACCTCGCCGCTCGTCGGCGCGAACTTCGTCGACCTGACCGAGGCCTACGACGGCGGGCTTCGCGAGGCCTTCGTGCGGGCCGCGAAAGTGCGGGGCGTCGACGTCGCTCAGGGCGTGTATGCCATGCTTCCGGGACCCCACTACGAGTCCGCCGCGGAGGCTCGCGCGATCCGCGCGCTCGGCGCCGACATCCTGGGCATGTCCACCGTCCTGGAGACCATTGCCGCGAGATCCCTCGGGATGAAGGTACTGGCTCTGTCAACGGTCACGGCGCATGAAGCCAGCGGCGAAGACATCGATCCCGACGAGGTCGTGGCCATCGCCGAGACGGAGGCCGGCAAGGTGGGGCCCGCGCTGCTGGCGACGGTGGTATCCGCCGTGGGCGGCGCGGCCACGTAGCGGCGCTGTGCCGAGTGCCCGGCATGGCGACCAGGCCGGCCGGCAAAGCGACTAGGCGGCCCGACCGAGTGACCTCGCGCCAAGTCCGAACGACCGGGCACCCAGCCGAACGACCGAGGCGCCAAGCCCGCGCCGGCTGAGGAAGTGAGCGCTGCCGGGCAGGCGCCGTCGCGCCCTCCGTCGCGGCTAACTGTCCAGACAGGCAGAATCGCGCGCCAAAGTCGTCGGTTGTGGCCGAATGCTCGCGCGTGAAACCGGCGTCGGGCGAAGAAAAGCACTAGGGTTCGTTGTGTGTCCCCTCGAGTACCGAAAGATGGCGCCAAGAAGGCGCGGCCTCAGAAGAATGACCAGCCGAAAGGGCAGGACAGCTCGGGCGTGCGCCGTGACGGCATCGCCCTGACCTTCCTCGGCGTGGCGATCGTCGTGGCGCTGCGCGAATGGTTCGGACTGTCTGGTTTGCTCGGCGGTGTCATACACCATTCCACGGCGGGTCTGGTCGGCCTGCTGTCCTTCCTTGTCCCGGCGATCTTCATCGGCCTGGCGATTAAGTTTTTCCGCGCGTCCACCCAGGAGACGAATCGCCGTTTCCTCGTGGGCGTTGGCCTCATCGCGCTGGCACTGACCGGCATCCTTCACATCCTTCGGGCTCCGGGCAACCCCAGGGATGACTTCCCGTCCGTTGAGGCCGCCGGAGGCCTCGTCGGCTGGGTGACGGGTGGCGCTCTGGAGATGCTGCTATCCGCGTGGGCCGCGATTCCCCTGCTCATCTTCCTCTTCATTTTCGCGGTCCTCCTCATGACCAACACGACGCTGCGGGAGGTCATCGGCAAGATCCGCGACCTCCGTCGCGCCGACGACGACGAGTCTGACCTTCCCCTCGGCGCGGGATCGTCGATGTCGATTCCCTACGAGCAGGCGGCGCAGGTCGAAGGCGAGTCCAAGGTCTCCCGGCTGCTTCCCCGCCGGAAGCGCGAGGTCCCCCAGCCCACCGAGATCATGCCGGTCGGCGGCGAGATCCCGGGCGAAGCGGGCGAGCCCCGCACACCCGGCGGTGGCTCCAACGGCAGGACGGAGGTTCTCGACGGCATCGGACCGAGGGCGGCGTCGTCCTCCGCTCCGCCAACGGGAACCCAGGCGCCGATCGAGGGGACCGAACCCGTCTCGCGCCCCGCTCCCGACATCGACTTCGACGACGTCAAGGGCCAGCAGCTCGCGCTCAACCCCGACGTCACGTACACGCTTCCGGGCCTGAGCATGCTCAAGGAAGGCGAGCCCCACAAGGAGCGCACTCAGGCCAATGAGGCCGTCGTCTCCCAGCTCACCCAGGTCTTCTCCGACTTCTCCATCGACGCCAAGGTCGTCGGGTTCTCCCGCGGCCCCACCGTCACGCAGTACGAGGTCGAGCTCGGCCCCGGCGTCAAGGTCCAGCGCATCACCGCCCTGTCCAATAACATCGCCTATGCCGTCGCATCTGCCGACGTGCGCATCCTCTCGCCGATCCCCGGCAAGTCCGCGATTGGCATCGAGATCCCGAATGCCGATCGCGAGACCGTCATGCTCGGAGATGTCCTGCGCTCGCCCGTCGCCCAGAAGGCGGACCACCCCCTCGTCGTGGGCGTCGGCAAGAATGTGCGCGGACAGTTCGTCGTGGCGAACCTGGCGAAGATGCCCCACCTGCTCGTGGCTGGCGCCACGGGGGCCGGTAAGTCCTCGTTCGTCAACTCGATGATCACATCCATCATGATGCGGGCGACCCCCGACGAGGTGAGGATGATCCTCGTCGACCCCAAGCGCGTCGAGCTGACGATCTACGCCGGGATCCCGCACCTCGTCACGCCGATCATCACGAACCCCAAGAAGGCCGCGGAGGCCCTCGAGTGGGTCGTCGAGGAAATGGACCGGCGGTACGATGATATGGCGGCCTACCACTTCAAGCACATCAACGACTTCAACACCGCCGTGCGCGACGGAACGCTCCAGGCGCACGACCCCGGGCGCACGCTCACGCCCTACCCGTACCTACTCGTGGTCGTCGACGAGCTCGCGGACCTCATGATGGTCGCCCCGCGCGACGTCGAGGCCTCCATCCAGCGCATCACCCAGCTCGCGCGCGCAGCGGGCATTCACCTCGTCCTGGCCACCCAGCGGCCCTCCGTCGACGTCGTCACTGGTCTGATCAAGGCAAATATTCCCTCGCGCCTGGCGTTCATGACGTCGGCGCTGGCGGACTCCAAGACGATTCTCGACCAGTCGGGCGCGGAGAAGCTCATCGGCCAGGGCGACGCACTCTTCGTGCCGCAGGGCGCCTCCAAGCCGATCCGCCTCCAGGGAGCCTGGGTCGATGAGGAGGAGATCGAGCGTGTCGTCTCCCACGTCAAGTCGCAGCTCGACCCCGTCTACCGCGAGGACTTCGCCCAGGTCCAGGAACAGAAGAAGCAGCGTGAGGAGATTGGCGAGGACCTCGAAGTCCTCCTCCAGGCCGCCGATCTCGTTGTGACGACCCAGTTCGGATCGACGTCGATGCTCCAGCGCAAGCTGCGCATCGGATTCGCCAAGGCCGGGCGCATGATGGACCTGCTCGAACAGTACGAGATCGTCGGGCCGTCCGAGGGCTCCAAGGCGCGCGACGTCCTCGTCTCGCCCGAGCACCTCGATGCCGCCCTGGCCATGCTGCGGGGCGAGCGTGAGTCGATCTTTGAGGATGCGGCCGGCGGGCAAGCCACCGACCACATCGACTATTCCGCAGACGATGACGACTCCGGTTCCGAGGACGCCTGGCAGCTGACGGGACGCTGATTGCGGCTGACGGGACCCTGCGCCGCCGGCCAGCTAGCGTCGCTCATGACCCGGCCCGCCGGGTTGCTCGTGACCCGGCCAGCTAGCGCCGCTCCTGTTCGACGAGCCTTCCTCCGGAGCTCGGAGGGGACGTGCGCTCGCTCGACCCGTCGGCAGTCATCGTCGGATAGATCGCGTCGGCCCTGCCCTGTATTGCGGCCGGCGTCAGGCTCGTACCCCGCGGCACCTGCCCGTCCATGAGCTTGGAGAGTTCGAATAGGCGGTAGGTGCCTACGTCCTGCGTGATAGCGGTCCATTCGAGATTGCTCACCCTGGCGTCGCCGCTCGGCGAGACGTCGACGGTGGCGGTCGTCACGAGGCCGGTGAGCACACCGTATCCCTGGCCGTCGACCGTCTGACCAGAGATCGTGTTCCCCATGGACCAGACGACCCACATGCCATCGCCTCCCGGCCCGCCGTCGAGCTTGGTCACGGGCTCGGCCACATGCGAGTGGTTGCCGAAGACGAGGTCGACGACGCCGGACTCATCCAGCTGCTGACCGATCTCCGTCTGCTCTTCAGTCGGCTCAGTGACATACTCGGTGCCCCAGTGCATGGAGACGACGACGAGGTCCGCCCCACCGTCCCGTGCGCGCTTGGCGTCGGCGATGAGGTCGTCCACCTCGCGATGCCCCTGCGGCCCCACGACGTTCCACGACCATTGCTTGCCGCTGGGGTGGGCCATGCCATTGGTGAGTGTCGAGGCCGACAGGTGTGCGACGACAACCTGCTGTCCCCCGGATTCCACCGTGTAGTACTGAATGGCGCGCGACTCGTCCTCCGTCCGCGCGGTGCCGTGATGGCCCAGGCCGACCCTCTCGAAGTTGTCGATGGTCGATTCCACGCCGTCGAAGCCGCGATCCATCGTGTGGTTCGTGGCCAGCGCGCACCCGTCCCACCCCATGGCCTTCAACGAGTCGGCTATTTCAGGGGGAGACCCGAGGGCGGGGTAGTTGGAAGGTTCCTCTCCCGGTGGGACTATCGGTACCTCGAGGGAACACAGGGCGAGGTCAGCCTGTTCGATCCACGGGCTTATCGGCTCGAAGAGCGTCGTGTAATCGTATGTCTGGCCCACCCTGGCGAACTCGTTGACCGAGAGGTGGAGGAGGATGTCTCCGCTGGAGACGATCGTGAACTGGGAAGGCTGGCCCGTTTCCTCAGTTGAGGCCGAGGGTTTCGGGTCCACCGTGTCGTTTCTATATGAGGGGAAGGGCAGTGCTGCGACGAGTATGGCTGTCGTGGCAGTCACCAACACCGCCTTGGTCCGCAGACGCATCGTTGCTCCGTTCTGGTCGGTGACAACCTGACACTACATGGTCCAAGACTCGGCGCGGTCGCCGAAGCGCCGGTAGTCTGAGGGCGTGAGTACCAGCAACGGGGGAGAGGCAGACGCCCCCCTTTTCAATGTCGCCAACATTCTGACGATCATCCGTCTCCTCCTCGTTCCGGTGTTCGTGGCGGTCTACTGGCAGGATTCGCCGGGCCGCGCGGCTTGGGCGTGGTTCGTCTTCGCGCTGGCGGCTGTCACGGATAAGGCCGATGGCTACCTGGCGCGCAGCCGGAACCTCATCACCGACTTCGGTAAGCTGGCGGACTCGATCGCCGACAAGGCGCTCATCTCCGCCGCTCTCATCATGCTGTCGTGGCACGGGCACCTGTGGTGGTGGGTGAGCATCGTCATGATCGGACGCGAGCTGGTCATCACGGGCATGAGGATGACCGTCGCGAAGAAGAAGGTCATGGCGGCCGGCCGCGGCGGCAAGATCAAAATGGTCTTCCAGTCCTTCGGCATCGCCGGCCTTCTCATTCCGTGGGCCTCCTTCCTGCCGTCGGCGCTGGCCACGGCGCTCGTGTGGATCTCCTACGCCTTCCTAGCGATCGCGATGTACCACTCGCTCGTCTCCGCGGTCGAGTACGCGCGGGAAGCCTCCCGCATCGCGCGTGAGGATTGATCCGGTGGCTCGCGACGCGTTTTCGCTCATCGCCGAGCTGAGAAGGCGCCGCCTGGGCATTGCGTGCGCCGAGTCGCTTACCGGGGGACTGCTGGCCAACGCCTTCGTCGAGGTACCCGGAGCCTCCGCCGTCTTCCGTGGAGGCGCAGTCTGCTACGCGACGGACACCAAGGCGAGCGTGCTCGGCGTCGACGCCCGCCTCCTCGCCAGCCGAGGCCCCGTGGACCGCGAGGTCGCCCTGGGGATGGCCCTCGGGGCGCTGCGTCTGTACCGGGCCGACGTTGCACTGGCGACGACGGGCGTGGCGGGCCCTGGAAGCGCCGACGGGCACGCGGCCGGTACCGTGTGGGTGGCAGTGGCGGGTGTGCTCGGACAATCGGCGCGCCTGCTGTGCATTGACGGTGGCAGACCCGATGTGCGGGCCGGCGCCGTAGCGGGGGCAATCGAGCTGCTTGCCGTGGCCCTTGACGGGCAGGCGCCACGGTCTTCGGCGGGTGAATAACAGCCTGCCGGCACCGTTCGGGCGCCGAAGGAGCGTCGTACGAACACCGCATGACCGGGCGAGGCGCAGCCGGATTTGGGAAGGGTAGCCGCCATGCCCGATGTCATACTCTAAGTTGACTGCCTCCAGATAAATCTCAGATACGGTTGTTAGACATGGGCGTGTCGATACAGCGGCACACCGGTCCGGCGAGCGGAGACGACGATGGCCGGGAACAAATTCAAGTCTGCACTCGTTGTTTAAGGTGATGAGCATGGAACTACGTACCGGCGTCAACCGGAAGTTCGATCAGACGACCCGACCGATGCAACCCACCAACCTTGCGCAGGGTGAACAGCTACTCCTGCGCCGCGAACTGGGCGAAGTGCTGCGCGAATACCGCCAGCGCCAGGGCCGGACTCTTCGCGAGGTCTCCTCGGATGCCCGCGTGTCGCTCGGTTACCTATCCGAGGTCGAGCGGGGCCAGAAGGAGGCGTCATCGGAGCTTCTGGCTTCCATCTGCAAGGCCCTCAACGTTCCTCTCAGCCATGTGCTGCGCCTGGTGGCCGACCGGATTGACCTAGCCGAGGGCAAGGTGCCCGCGCATATGCGCATTCCCGATTCCGTGCCCGAGTCCATGGTTCGTGCCGAGATGCAGCGTGCGCGAATCTGAGTTCTGGGCCAACCTCGATCGGGTCTATCCCAGCGGACGTGGGCGCAGCATCGCCCAGGATCTGGTTCTCTCCGATCTCGAAGGCTTGAGTCCGGCGCAAGCCTTGGATGACGGCATGGCGCCGCAACGCGTCTGGGATGCTCTATGCGCCTCCATGGATCTTCCTGACTCCTATCGTTTTCTCCATCGCCTCAAACCGTCGGCCGGCCAGTCTACGACTGGCTAACCGGATACGCTCCGGGCCGGACTTTCCTCGAACGTCCGTGCGGTGTACTGTGGTCCACAGGTCACGCGAGCGGCCTACTTTTCACCAGGATGAAAAGTGGGTCGCTTTTTTGTCGGAGGTCGGACATAGCGTTGATCGCGGATAGCCGCTCGGAGAGGGCGGGCTCCGCACAGACCTGTTCTGTACGTCTTACGAGGAAAGGGAATACAACGATGGCAGCGAAAGCCGAAAATCGGGCCAAGGCACTGGACGCGGCGCTCTCTCAAATTGATCGCCAGTTCGGCAAAGGCTCAGTCATGCGGCTGGGCGATCACGTCCAGGCCAAAGTACAGGTCATACCCACGGGTGCCACGTCGCTCGATATCGCCCTCGGCGTCGGGGGGCTTCCGCGCGGGCGTGTTGTGGAGGTCTATGGGCCGGAGTCGTCGGGCAAAACCACCGTCGCCCTGCACGCCGTGGCCAACGCTCAACGCAACGGGGGCATAGCAGCCTTCGTCGACGCCGAACATGCCCTCGATCCCGAGTACGCGAAAAAGCTGGGTGTGGACACAGACTCCCTCATCGTCTCGCAGCCGGATACGGGCGAGCAGGCCCTCGAGATCACCGACATGCTCATCCGCTCCGGCGCCCTCGACATCATCGTCATCGACTCCGTTGCGGCGCTCGTTCCCAAGGCTGAAATCGAGGGCGAGATGGGCGATTCCCATGTTGGCCTCCAGGCCCGGCTCATGAGCCAGGCACTGCGCAAGATCACGGGCGCTCTTTCCGCCTCAGGGACCACGGCCATCTTCATCAACCAGTTGCGCGAGAAGATCGGCGTCTTCTTCGGCAATCCCGAGACCACGACCGGTGGCAAGGCGCTGAAGTTCTACGCTTCGGTCCGCTTGGACGTGCGTCGCATCGAAACACTGAAGGAGGGCAGCGAGCCGGTCGGCAACCGCACCCGCGTCAAGGTGGTCAAGAACAAGATGGCCCCGCCCTTCAAGCAGGCGGAGTTCGACATTCTCTACGGCCATGGCATTTCCCGCGAGGGCTGCATCCTTGACATGGGCGTGGATGCGGGCATCGTACGAAAGTCTGGCGCATGGTACACCTACGAGGGCGATCAGCTCGGTCAGGGCAAGGAAAAGGCCCGTCACTTCCTGCGGGACAATCCGGAGATGGCGGATGAGATCGAGAAGAAGATCCTCATCAAGGTTGGCGTTGCTACGGATCCGGCCTCAGAAGAACAGGCGGCAGGGGATGGCAAAGAGGATCCCGAGTTCTGATGTCTGCCATCATCGGCGCGGGAGTCGGGCCTGATTCCGAAGACGGCGGTCAGCAGGAAGGTGGCCAGCGCGGCCGCCGCGGGGCTCGCGCCGCCGCGGAAGCCGAGTACAGCCGCCAGGACTGGTGGGAGAGGGGACGCGAGATCGTCATCCGGCAGCTGTCGATGATGGACCGTTCGCGCGTGCAGCTTTCGGATGCCATGGCCAGACGGGGCGTGCCCGAGGACGTTCGCGGGGAGGTTCTCGATCACTTCGAGGGCCTCGGCTTGATCGACGACGAGCATTTCGCGCAGGCGCTTGTGCGAACGCGGTTCGCCGAGAGGGGCAGTTCACGGCGAGCCATCGGCGAGGAGCTCAGGCGCAAGGGCGTGGATGAGCGGATCGTCGAGGAGGCGGTCGGCCTGATAGACGACGAAGCCGAGTTCGATGCCGCCGTCACCTTGGCCTGCAAGAGGATGGAACGGGCAGACGGCAATCCCGCCACCCTCGAACGGCGCGTCTACGCGGCCCTGGCTCGCAGGGGGTACTCGCCAGAGGTGTGCTCGCGTGCGCTGGGGGAAGCTCGTCGGCGCACGCTCGGCTAGAATGTCTAGGATGTCGACCAAGCTACCTCGCACCTACGCGATCCGCACGCTCGGGTGTCAGATGAACGTCCATGACTCCGAACGCCTCGCCGGCCTATTGGAAAGGGCCGGCTATGTGCCGGTGGCGCTCGTTCCCGAGAAGGCCGCCAGGGCCACGGAGGCGGGGGACGAGGGCGCGGACGTCGTGGTCGTCAATACGTGCAGCGTCCGCGAGAATGCCGCCACGCGCCTATTCGGCAATCTCGGCCAGCTCGCCGCCGTCAAGCGGGAGCGGCCCGGCATGCAGATCGCCGTCGGCGGCTGCCTCGCCCAGCAGATGCGGGGAGGCATCGTCGAGCGGGCGCCGTGGGTCGATGCCGTCCTTGGCACTCACAACCTCGATGTCCTTCCGGCGCTTTTGGAACGGGCGCGCCACAATGCCGAGGCTGCCATCGAGATCGAGGAGTCCCTCAAGGTCTTCCCCTCGACGCTGCCGACTCACCGTGAAAGCGTCTTCGCCGCCTGGGTGTCCATATCGGTCGGGTGCAATAACACGTGCACCTTCTGCATCGTTCCCAGCCTGCGGGGTAAGGAGCGCGACCGGCGCCCCGGCGAGGTGCTGTCCGAGGTCGAGGCCGTCGTCGCCCAGGGAGCCATCGAGGTGACGCTTCTGGGGCAGAACGTCAATTCCTACGGCGTGGGCTTCGGCGACCGCCAGGCATTCGCCAAGCTCCTCAGAGCGTGCGGCCAGATTGAGGGCCTCGAACGCGTTCGCTTCACGTCACCGCATCCGGCCGCATTCTCCGACGACGTCATCGACGCGATGGCCGAAACCGACAATGTCATGCCGTCGCTGCACATGCCCCTTCAGTCCGGCTCGGATCGCATTCTCAGGGCGATGCGGCGCTCCTACCGCTCCACGCGCTTTCTCGGCATTCTTGACCGGGTTCGCGAGCGCATGCCGCACGCGGCGATCACGACCGACCTCATCGTTGGATTCCCGGGCGAGACGGAGGAAGACTTCCAGGCAACGCTCGACATCGTGGCCAGGTCGCGATTCGCCTCGGCCTTCACGTTCCAGTATTCGCCGCGGCCTGGAACGCCGGCGGCCGACATGCCCGACCAGGTCCCGGCCGAAGTCGTGGCCGAGCGCTACCAGCGGCTCGTCGCACTTCAGGAGCAGATCTCGGCCGAGGAAAACGAGGCGTTGCGCGGCCGCACCGTGGAGGTTCTCATATCCGAGGGCCAGGGGCGCAAGGATCGTGCCACGGATCGAGTGACCGGCCGGGCAGCGGACGGCCGGCTCGTTCACGTCGCGCTGCCCGCCGCCCTTGAGGAAAGCTCGCGGCCTCGGCCCGGCGATATGGTTCGCGCAGAGGTCACGCACGCGGCGCCACACCACCTCGTGGCCGACTCGGCGATCGGCGGGGGACTATTCGAGGTGCGACGCACGCGAGCCGGCGACGCCTGGCAGGAGCACAAGCGCCGCTCGGCCGAACTCGAAGCGGAGGCCTCCGGCCGCGCTCCGGTCAAGCTCGGCATGCCGACGGTGAGGATTGGCGCGGGTGGCTGACGCTCCCTCCTTCCCGATCGTAGCGATCGTCGGCCCGACGGGTAGTGGCAAGACCGCACTGTCAATCGAGCTCGCGCTTGCAATGGGCGGGCCGGAGGTGGCCGAGATCGTCTCGGCCGACGCCATGCAACTCTACAGGGGCATGGACATCGGCACGGCGAAAATTCCGGTGTCCGAGCGTCGCGCGATCTCACACCACCAGATCGACGTTCTCGACGTCACGCAGGAGGCGAGCGTCGCCGCCTACCAGCGCCATGCCCGCGCCGACGTCGCTGGCATTGGCGGGCGCGGGAAGACGCCGATCGTCGTGGGAGGATCGGGACTGTACGTGGCGGGCCTGCTCGATCGGCTCGACTTTCCCGGGCGCAGTGCCCGGATACGGTTGGAGCTCGAGGACAGACAGCGGCGCGAAGGCATCGGCCCGCTCCTCGCCGAACTTCGCCACAGGGACCCGCAGGCCTACGCGACCATTGATCATTCGAATACGCGCAGGGTCATTCGCGCCCTGGAGGTCATCCGGTTGACCGGCCGGCCCTTTACCACCCGGTTGCCGCGGCACACGAGCTTCTATCCGAACGTCCGGTTCATCGGGGTCGACAGGGATCGCGCTCTCCTCGCCGAGGCGATCGACGCCAGGGCCAGAGGCATGTTCGCGTCCGGCCTGGTCGAGGAAACCCGCGCTCTCCTGGACCAGGGCCTGGCCGAAGGCCCCACGGCCTCGCGCGCCACAGGTTACGCCCAGGCCATGGCTGTTATAGAGGGAAGGATGAGCGAAGGCGAGGCCGTCCGGTCCGTGTGCGCGGCAACCCGAAAGCTCGCGAAGAAGCAGCGGACCTGGTTCCGCGCCGACCCGAGGATCTCCTGGATCGATCTCAGCGGGGGCAACGTGCGGGATGCCGCCCTGGACCTCCTCCGCGCCATCGGCCGTGATATCGGGATTTGACGGCCGTGGACGCGAGCGCATAGCCTCGGGCGCGTGATCTTCTCATAGTCGGGCGGCTAGCGTGTAACGGGCGGCCGGCGCCGAGGTAATGGGAGGCCAGCGCAGCGCCCAGGGAACTCGGCGTCCCGTAGACCGGCGCGCGTTGCGGCTGACCGGTCGATTCTTACCGCTTATCCCTCATCATCGCCTTGCTCTCATTGTGCCGCGCGGTGATGACGGTGCCCGGCCAGCTATGTGGTGGCGCACGGCGCGGCAAGTAGCGCGGCCGTGCGGCAGGGGCCTTGGCTGACGCCACTGTCCGAGGCTCTCCGCGGGCAGGGCCTGCCCGAGAACCCCGCCTGGCCGCTAGGGCCAGGGGCGCCGGGTATCGAGCGATGGCCGGGCGTTAAGCGGGCGTCGGGATCTGTTCGGTCTCATTGGAGTGGATGTCGTCCCCGGCAGAGCGGACGGCGAGAATCCTGAAGCCCTTGGACGAGGCGAGCCGATCGCAGAGCCACCCCTGCCGCGTCAGCCACGCCTGGAGGGAATCGGCGCCGAGGTTCTTGTGGACGACGAAGTAGGCCGCGCCGTCGGCGGCGAGGTGGCAGAGCCACGAGGAGAGCAATTCGTGAAGTTTGGCCTTGCCGATGCGTACCGGAGGATTGGACCAGATGAGCGAGACAGTGCGGCGGCCGAGTTCGCCGAAGGCATCGTCGGGGGAAAGGATTCGGCCGTCGAGTCCGGCCCTCGCCAGGTTCGCCGATGCGAGATCGCGCGCCCGGGCATTGATGTCGACGCCCCAGACCTCGGCGCCGTCGCACTCCGCCGCCAGGGCAAGCGTGATCGGTCCCCAGCCGCAGCCGACGTCGACGGCGAGATCACCCGGGCCGAGGTCGGGCTCGGGAAGGCGAGACAGGAGGACTGCCGTGCCTTTGTCAAGGTGCGATGACGAGAAGACACCGCCCGATGTCGCGACCGAGTACTCCCGGCCGCGCAGGTGCACGAGGCGCTCGGTGACGGGGGAGGCGGACGAGGGCTCGCTGGAGAAGTAGTGCTCGCTTGACACGGTGGAATGCTACCGCGTCGAGGCCGGTGCATGGGGAAGTCGGATCTTCCGGCGTCGGCCAACCGTTGCGCCCATTGCCTTGTCGGTCCTGCCGCCTCGCCCGGCGCATCGTCGGTCCGGCCCGGCGCGCACGGGCCTCAATCCATGAAAGAATGAACTGCATATGAACGATATACGCAATGGCGATGAAGGCGCGGGCCTCGATCTGAGCACGACGAGGGGCACGGCCCTCCAGGACGATGCCCTGACCGGCGAAGAATGGTCGGGCGACGCCGCCCACCGCGACGAAAGGACGTCGCTCAGGCGAGTGGCCGGACTGGACACTGGCGTCGACCGTGAGGAAGGCGTCGACGTCGAGTATCGGCAGGTGCGCCTCGAGCGAGTCATTCTCATCGGTCTGACCGGTGAGGGGACGGTCGAGGACGCGGAGGATTCCCTGCGGGAGTTGGCCGCTCTGGCGCAAACGGCGGGTTCATTGGTGCTCGACGGCCTCGTGCAGCGACGGACGCTTCCCGACCCGGCAACCTATCTTGGCTCGGGCAAGGCCCGCGAACTCGGCGACCTCGTGGCCAGCCTTCGGGCCGACACCGTCATCGCGGACTCCGAGCTGGCGCCGTCTCAGCGGCGCGCCCTCGAAGATATCGTCCAGGTCAAGGTCATCGACCGGACGGCTCTGATCCTCGACATCTTCGCCAGGCACGCCAAGTCCCGCGAGGGCAAGGCTCAGGTCGAACTCGCCCAGCTCGAATACCTTCTGCCGCGCCTGCGTGGCTGGGGCGACTCGATGTCGCGCCAAGCGGGCGGGCGCGTGGCAGCCGGAGCAGGCATCGGCTCGCGCGGCCCCGGCGAAACCCAGCTCGAACTCGACCGGCGCCGCATCCGCAGTCGCATGGCCAAGCTCAGGCGCGACATACGCAAGATGGAACCGGCACGCGGGGCGCAGAGGGCCGAGCGCCGGCGCAACGCGGTGCCGTCCGCCGTCGTCGTCGGGTACACGAACGCGGGAAAATCCTCGCTCCTCAACAGGTTGACGGGCTCGACCGTCCTGGTGGACAACGCGCTATTCGCCACGCTCGATCCCACCGTCCGACGCGCGCTCACGCCCAGCGGACGCGAATACACGCTCGCCGACACCGTCGGCTTCGTCAGGCGCCTGCCGACCCAGCTCGTCGAGGCCTTCCGCTCCACCTTGGAGGAAGCGGGCTCGGCGGACCTGCTCGTCCACGTCGTCGATGCCTCGCACCATGACCCGGTCGGCCAGGTGGCCGCGGTGCGTTCCGTTCTGGCGGACGTGCCCGGCGCATCCGCGAAGCCTGAGCTCGTCGTCCTGTCCAAGTGCGACCTCGCCGACTCCGTGGACATCGCGGCGCTGCGCTCGCGGTTCCCCACGGCGGTGGCCGTTTCGTGCCTGACGGGGGAGGGAATCGAGGAGCTTCGCCTGGCCATCGACGAGGCTCTGCCGCGCCCCGACATCGAGATCGCGCTCGTCATCCCCTACGATCGAGGATCGCTCCTTTCCCGCATTCACGAGGAAGGCGAGTTGCTCGCCCCGGTCGAATACCGCAGTACCGGCACCTTCGTCCGCGCGCGCATCCCCGGCCACATCGAGGGCGCCCTGCGGGAGGCGGGGGTCGTGGCTGGCGAAGCGGACGTCGATTGAGGCGGGACGTGGCGGGCTCCGAGGACCTTCTCGATGCCGTCGTCGAGGGCATCGGCGGGTCCCGCAGGGATGGCCAGGTGGCGATGGCCGCGGCCGTGGACGAGGCTCTGGAGGGCGATGGTCACCTCCTCGTTCAGGCCGGTACCGGCACGGGGAAGTCGCTGGGGTACCTGGTCCCAGCGATGAAGTGGGCCGTCGAGCAGGAGGCGCGCGTGACAATCTCGACGGCCACGCTCGCCCTGCAGCGCCAGATCGTGGCCCAGGACGCCCCGCGCGTGGCGCAGACCGTGTACGAGCACACCGGGCGCCGGCCGCAGGTCGCGCTGCTGAAGGGATGGAACAACTACGTGTGCCTGCGCAAGGCCGCGGGCGGCTATCCCGAGGAGGACTCGCTCTTCTCCCGGGCGGAGGCCGAATACGGGGCAAGCGCCACCGGTGAGGAAGTCGTGCGCCTGCGCGAGTGGGCGATGTCCACCGACACCGGCGACCGCGATGACCTCACGCCGGGCGTCTCCGATCGCGCGTGGGCCCAGGTCTCGATCTCCAAGCCCGATTGCATAGGCCAGAAGTGCCCGGTGCGCGGATCGTGCTTTCCCATCCTCGCCCGTCACGCCGCGGAGGAGGCCGACATCGTCGTGACCAATCATGCGATGCTTGGCGTCCAGGCCGCGCGCACGCCGGTTCTTCCCGAATCGCAGGCGATTGTCATCGACGAGGCCCACGAGCTGGTCGATCGCGTCACGGAGCAACTGACCATCTCGATTTCCAAGTTCGACGTCGCGGCGCTGGCCAGAATCCTGCGCCGCGAATCCATCGTCTCGGCCGGTCTGGAAAAGGCCGGCGACGCCCTTGACGCTGCGCTCGATGCCCAGGGCGAAGGCCGTCTGACCGACTTGCCCGACGACCTGGCCGACGCGCTCCTCGGGCTCCTGGGCGAGCTCCAGCAGGCGGGCGCCGACGTTGACGACCTGTCGGGCAGGGACGAGGCGGCGGCCGCGGCCAAGAATGTCGCTCGCAATCGGGTTGCCACGCTGGCCGACGGCGTCGAACAACTCCTGTCCGGGGCCGTCGGCGAGGGCAAAATCGTGCTGTGGGTAGCGCGCGACCGCGAAGACAGAAGCTCGCTTCGCGCCGCGCCGCTCGATGTGTCCACGTCGCTGGCCGACACGCTCTTCGAGTCCCGTCCCGTCGTGCTCACCTCCGCGACCCTTCAGGTCGGCGGTAGCTTCGAGTACGCGGCGAACCGGGTGGGTTTCGACTTCCCCAGCCAGGGCCCGTGGAAGGGCATCGACGTCGGCTCACCCTTCGACCATGCCAGGCAGGGCATCGTCTACGTGGCGGCGGATCTTCCCGCTCCGGGCCGCGACGGGATTGGCGAGCGTCAACTGGAAGAGATACGCGAGCTCATCGAGGCCAGCGGCGGCGGCGCACTCGCGCTGTTCACCTCCCACAGGGCGGTGCAGGCCGCGGCCGAATACGTGCGAGACAGGATCGCGACCCCCGTGCTGTGCCAGGGTGACGACCAACTCCCCAGCCTCGTCGAGGCCTTCGCCGCCGACGACGCCGCCTCTCTCTTCGGCACGATCTCCCTCTGGCAGGGCGTGGATGTTCCGGGCAGGACGTGCCGACTCGTCATCATCGACCGGATTCCCTTCCCGCGGCCGAACGATCCGCTCGTGCAGGCACGAAACCAGGCCGTGGCCGAGGCGGGCGGCAATGCCTTCATGCGGGTGTCGGCCTCGCATGCCGCGCTGCTACTGGCTCAGGGCGCCGGCCGCCTTCTGCGGCGCGTGACCGATAGAGGAGTCGTGGCAATACTCGACCCCCGCCTGCGTACCGCGCGCTACGGTCCCTTCCTCACGTCGTCTCTGCCGCCCATGTGGCCGACCACCGACGGCCGGCTCGTGCGCGCGGCGCTCGCGCGACTGGCGGCCGCGCCCTAAGTGATGGGGCTGACCGCACCGCATCCGGGCCGGCACGACATGCGGGGAATGGCGCGAGCGCGCAGCCGCGTCCGGGCCGGCACGAACTAGTGGCGCGACCCGGCACGAAACATTAACCGGCGACGATTGGTCACGTGCCAGTTCGCACCGGCACGAAACACGGCGGGTGGGTCGGAGCAGGACCACGGCACGACAGCGCAAACCGGGCACGGGCCGGACTCGAGCCGACGACTAGCCCACAGATGCGCCAGAAACCCAGAAAAGGCCGTACGCTGGACACATGGCGGGGAGTATCCCGTCTGTGATGATGAGGAGGACCAGTGTCCGAAGATTCCGTTGAGGCAACGCTACCCGTGGAGGAGTCTGAGCACCCCGCCCTGCCCTCCCTCGAACGAAGGGGAGAACGCGGGTCGAAGGTTGCCGTGATTGGCGCAGGCGCGGTGGGGTCCGCCGTCGTCTACGCATCGATGATTCAAGGTGTGGCTCGCCACTACGCGCTATTCGACATCAACGAATCCAAGGTGAAGGCCGAGGCCTTGGACATCGCCCAGGGTGTGCAATTCGCCCCCGTCTCCACGGTGGAAGGCTCTTCCAACATTGAGGTGATCAAGGACGCCGATGTCGTCGTCGTCACCGCCGGAGCCAAGCAGAAGCCGGGGCAGTCACGCCTGGAACTCGCCGGCGCGACGATCGACATCATGAAGTCCATCATTCCCAGTGCCGTCGAGCAGGCACCCAACGCCGTCTTCCTCATGGTGGCCAACCCCGTCGACGTCGTGACGTACGCGGGCCTGAAGATCTCGCAACTGCCACCGGACCGCTTCTTCGGTTCTGGAACCGTGCTCGATTCGTCGCGACTGCGCTACCTCCTCGCACAGGCGTGCGGCGTCGCGGTGCAGAACGTGCACGCCTACATCTGCGGCGAGCACGGGGACTCCGAGATCCCGCTGTGGAGTTCGGCCATGGTCGGAGCGGTGCCGCTCCTGCAGTGGGGGTCCACCGTCGACGGCCGCATGCTCGACGACGGCGTGCGCGAGGCCATTCACGAGCAGGTCGTGCGATCGGCCTACAACATCATCGAGGGCAAGGGAGCGACCAACTACGCCATTGGCCTGTCGGTCGCATCGATTCTTGGTTCCATCCTCCGTGACGAGCAGAGGGTCATGCCAGTGTCGTCGCTCCTGGATGATTGGCTCGGCATTTCCGATGTGTGCATGTCGGTCCCGACGATTGTCGGTCGGCAGGGCGTTGGCCGCAAGCTCGTACCCGTCGTGACGCCTCGCGAGTACGATGGCCTGCGCACGTCCGCCCAGTCGATCCGGGAGGTCGCCGCGAAGTTCGGCTTCTAACTATTGGAAGCATAGGTGGGGTCGCTGGTATGAAGCCGCGGCCCCACCTTTTCCATTCGCTCTTCCTCTGCTTTGCGCCGGTTCCTGCCGAGCGTTCGGTCGGTACTCGCTGAGTGAGATGCGGGTGGGAGGTGGCCCAGCGGGCGATGGTGCGACGTGGAACGTTTTCGGCCTCGGTGCGCGACCCATCAAAGTCGAGACTCACGGGGCGCCGGGTGGTGCGGGGCAGGCACCATTGAGGAAAGTGGCGTGGCAGGCTCTACAGGGCCCGAAGTACCGTGACGACCCTGCCGAGGACGTCGGCGTCGTCTGCTGGAATCGGCGCATAATCGGCGTTGCGCGGTAGGAGCGTGACGTGCCCATCCTTGCGTTGGAGAACCTTGACCGTGGCTTCGCCGTCGAGCATGGCCGCGACGATCTCGCCGTTCTCGGCGACCTGTTGGCGCCGGATGACCACCCAGTCGCCGTCGCATATCGCGGCGTCGATCATGGAGTCGCCCTGGACCTTGAGCATGAATAGTTCGCCTTCACCCGTCAAGCGGCGGGGGAGGGGGAAGACTTCCTCGACGTGCTGGTCGGCAAGGATGGGACTGCCGGCGGCGATTCTTCCAACGACGGGCACATCCACTGACGAATCGATGTGAACATCCGAATCACCCGATATCCGCTCCTGCTGGGGCGGTTCGTCGTCGACGGAACTCAAGCCGCGGGGAACGCCTGCGCTCGTGTAGTCGTCGTGAAGGCGCCGGTGAGTATGGTGCAGGCCCTTCTCCGTCAAGAGGATCGTGCGCGGCCTTCGTGGATCGCGCCGAATGTAGCCGAGCTCCTCAAGGACGTCGAGCTGATACTTCACCGACGACGTCGATGCGAAGCCGACCTTGTCACCGATTTCGCGAATGGTCGGCGCGTACCGATTCTTCAGCAGCTCCGAGCGCAAACACTTGAGCACCTCTTTCTGTCGTGGCGTGAGCTCTTTCTTTCTCCTGACCATGGAATGCCCTCCAGTTGAGGCCCCCAAAAAATGTCGGAGGCTGCCGCTTGACTGTCTTCCACCAGACTAGTCGTCCACGCCCGGTGGGAGCAAACATTTGTTCAGTGCATTCATCGAACAAAGATGCTGGACGTTGGCGGCAAGAAGGTGTAACTTAAGGAAACAGTTGTTCGAGGAACGGATGTTCGAGGAGTTGGCGATGAGTGTGGCACGGGTTGCATGCGAAAGGGTGGACGCTGCGGAGAATGTCCGGCGGCAGTCGAGGCGAATCGATGCGTCGTGGCGCGGTGATGGTCGTGCGGTGGGGGTCGTCCGTGGCGGGCGCGGTCCCGGTGGGCTTCGCGCCGTGCCCAGTGCTGCGACGCCAGATAGATCAGCAAGCCGCCCGGAGGACGTCGAGATCGTGCCCCCGTTCCGGTGGCGACAGGCATCGGGGCGCCGGACGGCAGGGGTTGCCAGCGTGTCGATTGGCTTTCCCAAGGGTGCGGTCGATGCAGGGGGCTCGGCCGGGGCTGAGACCCGTGTCGTCGCCGGGCGGCGTCGGGCCGGTCATCGTGCTCCCGCACTCGAGCGCTCGGCCGCCGTTGTTCGGGCGGTGGTCGCAGCGCTGACGGTGGCGGCGCTCGTCGTGGGTGGACTCGTTCTTGGCTCGCTACTGGCGGCCCCGGATTCGACGGAGGTTGTGGTCCAGTCTGGGGATACGATCTGGTCCATTGCCTCCCGCCTCGAAGGAGGCCCCGATACCGCTGCGGTGGTCAGCGACATTGTCGCCCTCAACGGTCTGGGCTCTCAGGATCTCGATGTCGGTCAGACTCTCCTGGTTCCAAGCTATTGAGTGCCGCCGGCACGTTGCTGCTTCCGTGTCGCAGTTGCCTCACGTGCGGCCGGGCTCATCGGTGGCCGAGCGCGTGGTGGTCGGTCGGCCTCGGAGCTTCGTTGCAATGCCGGTAACTGTTCTCGGCGGGAGTCGGCCCCGACGCGGCGCGCGGTCATCGGCGTCCGGTGCAGAGTTGAGCGTGGGGCGGGAAGCTTGCCGTGAAGGAAGGCGGAGCCTAGGGTTAGGGAATGCGCTGCCCTTTCTGTCGACATGTCGAGTCTCGCGTCATCGACTCCCGCGCCAGTGACGACGGCCAGGCCATTCGCCGTCGCCGCGAATGTTCGAATTGTTCGCGACGCTTCACGACTATCGAGACGGCGAGCCTGCAGGTCGTCAAGCGTTCCGGGGCGAGCGAGCCCTTTTCTCGCGACAAGATCATTGCCGGAGTGGGTAAGGCATGCCAGGGTCGCCCCGTCGGCGAAGACGATCTGGCCCTCCTGGCGCAGCAAGTCGAGGAGAAGATCCGATCTACCGGAACGTCGCAGATCGAGGCGCACGACATCGGTCTGGCGATTCTGGAACCGCTGCGCTGCCTGGACATGATTGCCTATCTTCGCTTCGCTTCGGTGTACTCCAACTTCGACACCCTCGACGACTTCGAGAAAGCGATAGCGGATCTGCGAGCCGAGGTCCCGGCTGATCGCTGATTCGCGCCCGCCGGCTGATTCGCGCCCGGGTCAGTCTGTGGTGGGGCTCCTGTCTGCCTCGCCGTCTCCCGACGAATCTAAGTCGACTGCAGTGGCATCCACGCCGCCTCCCGCCGCATCGGGGTCGCGCGCGTCGTCCTCGCGTGTGCCCGAGATTCTCTCGTGGAGTGCCTCCGTCGCGCCGCGAGCCGCAGCCGACACCGTGCCGGTGGTGCCTCGCGCGACGTCGGAGACGGACTCGGAGGCGCGTGACGCCGCATCCGCCATGGCGCTCGTCGCGCCGCGAGCTAAGTCGGAGACCGTTTCACCCGCGTTCTTCGCCACCTCGGAAACGTTGCGTGCGGCATCGGAAACGGAATCGGTGGCGCTGCGCATCGCACCCGATATTGCCCCGGTTCCCTGCCGCACGGCCTCCGACGAGCGAACGCGTTCGAGCCAGGCGGCGAACTCATCGCGCGAGATGCCCGATGCGCTCAGGCGCTGCCGCACCGACTCGGCCGAAGGCTTCTTCTCCGAAAACCACGTGCGAAGATCCTCCATGGACTCGCCCGTCGAGGCAAGGAACTCGCCGACCTGCTCGCGGCTGGCGTCGAACTGCCGCTGAAGCCTCGCCACGAAAGCCTCGAATGTCTCACCGGTCGCCTCGCCGATCTCGCCGGCCTTCTTCCTCCACTGGCCGGCGCGCAGTTCGAAGTCGGCCAGCTGCTCGCGGACGGAACGCCGCATGACCTTTCCGAGTTGCGATCTCGGCAACTCATCCACGATGGCTATTGACCGTGGCATGGCGTAGTGCGAGAGCTTGTCCTGCGTCCATCGTCTGACGGCGTCGAGGTCAACGGCGGTTCCCGGCTCTAACACGAGTGCGGCGACCACCGACTCGCCACGCGAGTCCTCGGGCATGCCCACCACGGCCACGTCTCGCACGCCGGGCATGTCCCGAATCGCGCTCTCGACCTGCGAGGGATAGACGTTGAAGCCGCCGTTGATGATGAGTTCCTTGCATCGGTCGGCCATGATGAGGAACCCGTCATCCCAGTACGCGAGATCGCCGGTGCGAAGCCAGCCATCGGGCGTGAGCACCTGTGCAGTTTCCTCGGGATTGCCATAGTAACCGGAAAAGACCTGCGGTCCTCGCACGAGGATCTCGCCAATGCCCTCGGCGTTCGTCTCCGGATCGTCCGGGTCGGCCAGGCGGATATCGGTCGACGGGAAGGGCAGTCCCAGCGTCGAGGGACGTCGAGCGGCCGACACGGGGGATCCCGCGATGATCGGACTGGCCTCCGACATGCCGTAGCCCTCAATGACGTAGCCACCCGTCGCTTCCTCCCACCTTGCGGCCAACGCGGGGCTGAGCGACATCGCGCCGGAGAACGCGAAGCCCACAGAGGCCAGGCTTACCGGCTCCTCGGACTCCTCGACGGCATCGAGAATCCTCTCGAACATGGGAGGCACGCCAGGAAAGAGCGTGATCGGCCGCCGTTTCTGGGCGGCCAGGAAGGAGGCGACGTCGAACTTGGGAAGAAGCACGAGCGTGGCGGCCATGCGCACGCCGAGCGAGAGGACGGTCTGCAGGCCGAAAGCGTGGAAGAAAGGGAGGATTCCGGCCATGGTTTCCTCGCCGTGGCGAATGATGGGTACCCACGCCGCGGTCTGTTCGACGTTCGACGTCAGGTTGAGGTGCGTCAGAGCCACGGCCTTTGGTGTGCCTGTCGTGCCGCCCGTGTGGATAAGAACGGCGATGTCGTCCATTTCCGGGTGTTCGCTCGCAATCGCCGCTTCCAGTGCCGGAGTCTTCTTGACGAGATCATCGAAGGAAATGACGCCAGCGGGTACGCGAGCACGCAGCTTGGCCCGCTGGGCCCTGGCCGAAGGCAGCGGGAGCCTGAGGAGGAAACGGGAACGGTGCGGCAGCTCGCGTGAAAGGTCGACGGAAAGGTAGGTGCGCCCCTTGAAGTCACCGTCGTCGACAATCCTTTCGAGCGTCTGCTCCCACCCGATGACGACCCTCGCCCCATGGCGTGCCAGTTGTTCCTCAAGCTCGCCTTCCGGCGCCAGGGGATTGTGCTCGGCCACAATGGCACCGAGCGAGGCGGCCGCGTAGAAGGCGACGACGTGCTGCGGGCAGTTCGGCATGATGAGCGCAACGACGTCGCCGCGCCTCACGCCGATGCGGTAGAGCGCAGCGGCGGTCTTTCGGCAGTGGTGCTCGAGTTCCGCATAGGTGATCGAGCGTCCGAGGAAATCGAGCGCGACGCGCTGCGGGAATCGGAAGGCCGCGTCGGTCAGGAGTCTGTCGATCGTTTTGTCGGGTGGCGTAATGTGCGTCGGAACCCCGTCCGCATAGTGTCGTGCAAACGTGGAATCGTTCATGCGTCCTCCAGTCCCGGCGTGTGATGTGGCAAGTCTATGATGTTTGCCTGCCCCGCGATTGCCGTATGGCCAGGTCAATTGGCGTGGCTCCGACGGGCGGAACCGACGGCGGTGGGAAAACCGCGGCGCGGCGGGTCAGCGGGGCTACTGGCGTGCCCCGCTACTGGCGTGCCCCGCGCGACTGCCAGGCGGGTCAACATGTGCTGCATGGGGCCAACACGTTCCGCACAAGGCCACGCTTTGGCCACCGCGGCTCAGGTGGGCCAACACTCTCCGCACGGGCGCGCGCGGCGCGGGCGGTCCACCCGCTTACCTGTCCTTGTGCAGGACTCGCAAGCGAATGCTGTGGGGCAGGCCGGTCAGCTCGTCCAGTGCGCTCTGGGGAAGCGACGAGGAAATGTCGGTCACCATGTACCCGATGTCACCCACCGTGGCGAGCGTCTGGGCGTCGATGTTCGCGCCGGCATCGGCGAAGATCTTGTTGACATGCGCGAGGGCACCGGGCGTGTTCTTGTGAATCCAGGCGACCCTGTGCATGGCCGAATGCGCCGGGGAGGCGTCGACTCTGGGCATATTGACCGACAGGCTCGTCAGGCCCTTGCGGAAATAGGAGGTCAGCTTGTCGGCCACGAACGTGCCGATCGACTCCTGCGCTTCAACGGTCGACCCGCCGATGTGCGGCGTGAGGATGACATTGGGCATGCCAATGAGCGGAGAAGTGAAGGGATCGCCATTTGCGTCCGGCTCCGAAGGGAAGACGTCGACGCCCGCGCCGCCAAGGCTGCCATCTGCCAGGCGCTCGTACACTGCATCGAGATCGACGACCGAGCCTCGCGAGAGGTTGATGAGGATCGAGCCCTCTTTCATGGCCATGATGCGATCGCGGCTGAAGAATCCGTCGTTGGCGGGCCTGCCGTCTACGTGGATCGAGATGATGTCCGACTTGGCGATGAGCTGGCTGAGGCTGCGCACGCGCGTGGCATTGCCAATCGCGAGTTTCTCCGCGATGTCATAGAAGACGACGCGCATGCCCAGCGCCTCGGCCAGCACCGACAGCTGCGTGCCGATCGATCCGTACCCGACGATCCCGAGGGTCTTGCCGCGAACTTCGTGGGCGCCATTGGCGGACTTGGCCCACACGCCCGATTGCAGCGCCCTGTTCTTGACCGGAAGCTGGCGCGTCAGGGCAATGGCTTCGGCGATGGCCAGCTCGACGACCGAGCGCGTATTGGCATACGGAGCGTTGAAGACCGCAATTCCGAGCTCGGATGCGGTGCGCAGGTCGATCTGGTTGGTGCCGATGCAAAAGGCGCCTATCGCCTCGAGGTGGCTGCTGGCTTGAAGGATTTCCCGAGTCAGGTGCGTCTTGGAACGGATGCCTACGATGTCCACGCCCTTCAAAGCGTCGATCAGGTCGTTTCCCTGGAGGGCGCCGGGCACCCTCGTGACGTCCCAGCCGGCGTGGGCGAAGACGTCATCGGCGGACTCGTGGGGGGATTCGAGGAGAAGCACGCTTGTCATTCTTCAACTGTGGACTGTCGGGGTACTTGAGGGCAAAACGATCCCGCATGACGAGTGGTATCGATCCCCGTTAATCCCAGCTGTCATCTGGACACACGGGCAACTGCCGGCCTGCACTGTGACAAGGTCCGCACGATGAGCTGGGCCTGGAACCGCTGAACACGGCCTTCGGGCCCGCATCGGCCGTGTGAGCGTGACGGTGGTTTCGCTCCTCGTTGTGCTTCGGGCCCGCGTGGGCCGAGCGGCCTCATGCTCTGGGCCGAGGTTTGCGAGGTCGTACGTCAGGTGGAAAGTCCGGCGGGTGGCTCGCCGGTGTGGATCACGTGGAGGAATCGCGTGGGGCGGGTCATTGCCACGTAGAGGTCTCCAGGACCGTCGCTGAGAATGTCCGCAGGCTCGAGCAGTATGACGACGTCGTACTCCAGGCCCTTCGACTGAGTAGGCGTGAGGACGTAGGCCCGGGCGTCGGGCTCGGGCAGCGTCGCGCACACCTCGGCGAGCGCCGAAGCCAGCGTCGCGTGCAGCCCCTCGGGGACGATGACGGCCAGCGTCCCTGCACCGGCACCGTACTCTTCGTCCATCCACGCCAGGTACCGGGAGGCCAGCCGCACGGCCTGCCCGGCCAGGGACCCGTCTTCGACGCTTTCAACGCGCAGCGAGTCGGCCACGTCGCGCGCAGCCCTCACCGCGCGCACCGGCGTGCCAGCGGCCTCCAGCGTGCGGCGGGCAGTTTCGAGGATCGTCGCGGGCGTGCGGTAGGAGATCGTCAGTTGTTCCTCGCGCGCCTGGTTTGACAGACGTCCGAGAATGGCGCGCCAGCCGCCGGAGGGAGAGCCGCCGGGGCGCTGATCGAGGTCGCCGACGATCGTCATCGACCGGGTCGGGCACCGGCGCATGAGCATTTCCCACTGCATGGGCGTCAGCTCTTGGGCCTCGTCGACCACGATATGCCCGTACGTCCAGTTGCGGTCGGCCGCCGCCCGTTCCGCCAGGGAGGAGGCTGGACCGGACTCGGCCACGCGCTCGGCCAACGTCTCGGCGTCGACGATGCCGCCGCCGAGGCTCATCGCGCTCATCGTCTCCTTGACGTAGGCGGACAGCTCGGCATTGCGCGCCTCGGCGGCGGCACGTTGGCGGCGTTCGAAGTCGGTCTGGAAAGGGCCGAGGTGCTCGGCTATCTCGTCGAGGATCGGAATGTCGTCCGCCGTGAAGGGACTGTCCTTGGGGCGCCGCAGGAGCTCGCGCTCGCGCTCGGACAGTTCGGGGGTGCACAGGGCCAGCAGCTCGGGTCTGGCATACAGGCGTGCCAGAAGTTGCTGCGGCGAGGAGGGCAGCCAGTGGAGGTTGATCTCGCGCCGAGCGTCAGTACTGGCGGCGACGTCGGCAACGATCCATCCCGACTCCTCGAGCGTCGTCTCCTTGGCCCGTGCAACCTGCTCGGCGAGGACGTCAACGAGCATGCGCGCGTAGGTATCGCGAGCTTCATTGTGGCTGCGCCCGCCCTTGCGCGCTCTGTGCTGGGCCTCGCGCACGTGCTCGGGCGTCAGCTGTACGCGCACCCCGTCGATCGTGAAGGACACGACGCGCTCCAGGGGCCGCTGAAGCACCTTGGTGACGGCTCGCTTGGCGATCTTCCGCCAGTGGAGCGTTCCCTTGATGCGCCTCGTCTCGTCGCCGTCCACGCCAGTGGCCTGAACGCCCGGAACGAGCCCGGCGATCGTGGTGGAAACAACGTCGGATTCGCCCAGGCTCGGCAGGACCTGACTGATGTAGTTGAGGAAAACCGGCGAGGGACCGACGATGAGCACGCCCGAGCGCGACAATCGCTGCCTCTGGGCGTATAGGAGGTAGGCGGCGCGGTGCAGTGCCACGGCCGTCTTGCCGGTGCCCGGGCCTCCCTGAACGATGAGCACCCCCTGGGATCCGGCTCTGATGATGCTGTCTTGCTCGGCCTGGATGGTGGCGACGATATCGCTCATCTTCCCCTCGCGAGCCGAGGACATCGCCGCCATGAGCGCTCCCTCGCCGGTCAGGTTGAGGTCGTCGATAGATGCGGCCGACGCCGAGTCGAGGAGTTCGTCTTCGACTGCTACGACGTCACGGAATCGCGTCTGGATGTGCCGACGTCGCACGACGTTTCCCGGCCTGGCGGCCGTGGCCTGGTAGAAGGGTTCGGCCTGCGGGGCGCGCCAGTCGAGGAGGATGATGTCACGGTCTTCGTTCTTGAGCCCGATGCGGCCGATGTGCTCGTGCCGTCCGTCCCTAAAGTCCAGCCTGCCCATGACCAGGCGGTTCTCAACGTTGCGCAGGCGTATGAGATTGTCTTCGTAGTGTGTGGCGAAGGAATCGCGTTCGGAAAGTGCTCCTGCGCTCTCGTGGCCGTGTTGCTTACGCACGCCGCGAAGCCGCTGCGAGTATCCGTCACGTTGCCGGTCTAGCGCGGCATAGGCCGTGTCGACGAACTTCTGCTCGTCGGCGATTGCGCGGGACCGCGCCGATGAGTCACCCAACAACTGATTCTCCTAGGAAAAGACGGACATCCAATTATCCTCCACGTCCACCGGGGGCGCGACCCATTGGGGGTCTTATGGTCCACGGGGAGAGATACACCACGGGCCAGCTTGCAAAACCCGTGCCAACGATGCTGCCAGGCTGTGGCACAGTAGTGGGCAGAGGATCTTCAGGAGTGGTGAGCCAAGTGCATTTTGTCTCGTTCCCGGCGGGGTCGGCCGACACGCGTGTTGACCACCTCGTGTTCAATCTCGTCGATCCCGTGGCCGACACGGGATCGGTCTCCCAGCTCATTTCCAAATCGCTGGAGCCGCTCGGTTCTGGCGACGCCGCCCTATTCAACTCCGACCCACTCATCGACTACAGGGCCCAGCGCCCGCTCATGAACTTCCGCAACGGTCACCTGGTGGACATGAGGCGCGAAGGCATCCGCCTGACCCACGCATCGGACATTGAGGGGCAGAAGTTCCTTCATCTGCGCGGTGCCGAGCCTGACTTCCACTGGGATGCGCTGCTGGCGGACATCATGGATGTCATTGAGCATTACGGGGTGACGTCGACCTACTCGTTCACGGCCGTCGCGGCGCCGGTGCCGCACACTCGACCGGCCGACATGGTCGTCAGGCAGACGGCCGAGGATGACGGGCGCCCCGTCCTCCAGGCCGACTTCTGGTTCCCAGCCGCTTTCGCCGACTACGTCGAGTACCACCTGGGCGAGTTGGGCATCACCCACACGAACGTGGCCGTCAGAGTACCCATGTACCTGGCGGGCCACCAGTATTCACCGGGCGCGGCCGGTGCCCTCGGGCTCATGTCGTCCATTAGTGGCCTGCATTTCCCCCTGGGGGATTTGGAGCAAGAGGCGGCTGTCGAGATCTCGGCCCTCACCGAGATGATCAAGCAAAACGACGATCTCGCCTCCCTCATTGCGCGTTTCGAGCAGGAGTATGACGCCAGTGGCGTGGCCCCGGGCTTCGTGACGGCCCCGCGCCCGGAACTCAAGGTTCCCTCGTCCGATGAAATCGGTCGCGCGGCCGAACAATTCCTGGCCGGCGCCTCCAACCTTGGCTCAGGCGACGAGCCAAACGTCTTCGACCCTCAGGGCTTGCTCAGCCGCTTTGAGCGTCACCGCTCCAAGGCCTCCAGCGACGGCAACTCCAACAAGTCCGAGCCGGGCAAGTCCTGGTGGCAGCAGCGCAGGGGCAAGCATTCGTCCGATCCCGAGGAGGGGTGAAGTCGACTACGGCGTGGTTTCAGGCCAGGCTGCGTCGGCGTCGGATAGCGGGCGGACCGAGGCACCGCGGCGCCCCAGTTCGCCCCCGTCGAAGAGCTTGGCTGGCAGAGACAGGCGCCGCACGTGCCTGCGTATGTCTTGCAGGTCGAAGGCCGCGTCCGAGGCGGCGAGCACGATGTTTCCGAAGCGCTTGCCCGAAAAGATGGCCGGGTCGGTGATGGCAACGACGTGCGCGAAGGAGGCCATCAGTGCGGCGATGTCCTCGTCGATCCGGCGCAGTCCGGCCGTGGCCACGGCATTGAGCAGGTAGATTCCGCCCGGTTCGAGCACGGAGTGGGCCCTCGCGGCGGCTTCGAGGGTGCGAAGGTGTTCGGGGACCTCGCGGTCCATGAAGGCGTCGCGCACGATGACGTCCCACGTGGCCTGCGTCGTGTCGAGAACCTGGCGCGCGTCGCCGACGCGTATGCGCAGGACGGGCGAGCGGGGCAGATCGAACCATTCCCGCGCCAGGCGGGCGAGTTCCGGGTCGATTTCCACCGCGAGTTGGTGCATGGGAGCAAGGGCGGAAAAGGCACGGGCGATGGTGCAGCCGGCCGCACCCAGGTGCAGGGCGCGGATGGGGGACGTCCGGCCGGTGGGAGGCGTCGAACCACGCGCGCCGAGCAGGCCGCGCGAGAGCAGGTTGGACTCGGCGAGCAGGCGTATGTGCTGCATGTATTCGAATTCCAGGTGCGAGGGGTCGTCCATGTCGATGGCCGAAGATTCGACGCCGTCGAGCAGAAGATGGACGAGCGTGGGCCGCATCGGGTCGGGTACGAGTTCGGCCCGGGCGAATGTGGTCGGGACGGGGTGTATCGGCAAGTGTTTGGGGACGTGGCGCTTCACGCTGTCGAGCCTATCCCGCGTGTCGCAGGGGAAGAAAGCGTCGGAGCCGGCGCGTAGGCTTAGAAAGAAGGCCACCGACGTGGCTCCAAGGTGTCGGCCGCCGGCCCACCAGTCAGGAGGAAAGAATGTCTCGTGCTCCCAGGAGCGTGGCCGTGCGAAGGTCGTGGGGCGATGACGACACGGGCGTCGATATCCTCCACGTCGACATGGATGCCTTCTTCGTGTCGGTCGAAATGCTTGACCACCCCGAGCTGGTCGGCCGTGCCGTGGCCGTGGGCGGCGAGGAAAGGGGCGTCGTCTCGGCGGCCTCCTATGAAGCTCGCCGCTTCGGGGTCAACTCGGCGATGCCGGTCGCCAGGGCAAAGCGCTTGTGCCCGCATCTGATCATGATTCCTCCGCGCCACCGACGCTACTGGGAGGTCTCCCAGCAAGTAATGGCGATCCTACGGGACGTCACGCCGCTCGTGGAGCAGCTTTCGGTGGACGAGGCCTTCCTTGATGTCTCGGGCGCTCGTAGGCTCATGGGTAGCCCCGTGAGCATCGGCCATCACTTGCGCAGTCGCATACGGCAGGAGACGGGAGTCACGGCCTCGGTGGGCATTGCGGAAACGAAGCACGTGGCCAAGATCGCCTCGGCGCACGCCAAGCCCGATGGTCTGCTCCTCGTTCCCAGGGAGCAGACCATCGCGTTCCTTCACGAGCTCCCGGTCGGCGCCCTGTGGGGCGTGGGCGAACGTACACGCCAGCGGCTCGAGGCCCGCGGCGTTCGGACCGTCGGCGAGCTCGCGGAACTTGGGCAGGAACGCCTCAAGCGAATGCTCGGCAATGCCATGGGGCAGCATCTGCACGCCCTGGCGATGGGCATTGATCCGCGACCCGTGGTCACGTCCCGCGAGGAGAAGTCCGTGGGCAGGGAGGAGACCTTCTTCGAGCACGTCTTAGACCGCGCCCAACTCGAACGCGTGCTTCTGGCGCAGGCGCACGACACCGCGCGGCGATTGCGCAAGCGCCGCCTTGCCGGACGGGTCGTCGTGATCAAGGTGAGGTTCGCGGACTTCACGACCGTCACCCGGAGTCTCACACTGGCGCAGCCGACCGATCTGGCCGCCGATCTCTATGCCGCGGCAAAGAAGCTCTTCGCCGAGGTCGATATCGGCCCAGGCGGACTGCGCCTCCTGGGCCTGCGGGCCGAGCAGCTAGTCGACCCGAGCAGAGGGATACAACTCGCCTTCGACAACGACCCGCGCAAGGACAGGGCCGAGGCTGCCCTCGACGAGGTACTCGCGAGATTCGGGGATCGTGCGATCGGTCCAGCCAGTCTCGTTGCGCCGGCAAGCCACGGCCGGAACGGCGCGTCAAGTCAGCCACCTGCGCCTGGCCGGGACGCAGGTGGCTGACGTTGCAGCCGGGCCGACGTCGGCAGGCAGTGCGAGACGCGCCCGGGCCATGGGGAGCTGCGCCCGGGCCAGCGGCGCGGCAGTTCCCGATTTGAGCTCAGGGCGGACTTTCACCGCTTTACCCTTCCAAGATATCCTTGAGGGAAGCAGCCCACGACGAGGAGACATCATGGCTCTTTCCGAATACGAGAGGAAAATGCTGGAGGAATTGGAAGCCCAGCTTTCCGATGAGGATCCTGGTTTCGCGGACACCCTCAAGCCAGGTGAGCCCCGCGTCTCTCCGTCCAAGCAGATGTCGATTAAGCATCTCGTGCTCGGCATTCTCGTCGCCCTCGTCGGCATCGGCATCCTCGTCGTCGGCGTGGCCTCCGAACTCGTTATCGTTGGCGTTCTCGGCTTCCTCGTAATGTTCGGCGGTGCCTGGTATGTCAGTGAGGGCATCGTCGACCGCCCGGAGGGCGAGCAGAGTGAGAAGCCGAAGAAACCCAAGGATCCAAAGCAACCTAAGCAGAGGAAGAGCCTGTCCGATTTCATGACGGAGCAGGCCCGGGAATGGGAGCGGCGCCGCAGAGAGAGCGGTCGATAGCTCCGCAGGCCCGGCGTTCTTCGCCGGGCCATCTTTTTGATGCTGCCTTGCGTCTGCCGAGCCGCCCCCGCTTGATGGTGCCGGTGCGAGGCGGGCTCGGTCCCGGCATGTCGCATGCTCGGCGTACGCGGCCTGGTGAAGGCGACCCCGCTCCTGGCGATGCAACTTCCGCGAGTGCACGTTCATGCGCAGCGATAGCACGGCCTGATGCGCGCCGGACTACCTGGCGTGCGCTACAACTCGGTGCGCGACGTCTGTGATCTGCTGTGATCTGCGTCTAAACGTTTGGCAGCGTGCTGGGCCGACTCGGCCTCTTCGCCATGTGGCAAGCGGTCGCGCCACCCTTTGGTCATACTCGGGACTGAGCCTCTAGGTAAAGAGACGGTCACGGAGTCCCAAATTATTTTTTCTGCCCCCATTTTTTCCAACCCAAGGTGGGAGTATGTGCAGCCACGTAGTCCCGTGGGGCGACATCGGCCTCCACCTCACCCCACCCCACTTTCCACCACCGGCTCCAATCTCGCTCCCCTCATGCCCCTTTTCGCTCGAAAATCGCGGCTGATACACGGGGTCTGGAATCAAAATGTCCTACCCGGGTACCATTACCCTCCACCGGACTTTTACTTTCAATTGCCTATGTTTCAGGCGGGCAACACCCCGGCGAAGATCTTGCTCGTGGGGTGAAGTGGAGTAAAGTGGAGGCCAAGCGTCAATGGAGGAGGTGGACGCGGTGTTTCTGGGCACTTATGAACCCAAACTTGATGACAAGGGGCGGTTCATATTGCCGGCGAAGTTCCGCGACCAACTCCAACGAGGGATGGTGATCACGCGTGGACAGGAGCACTGCCTATTCGTTTTCACCATGGAGGAGTTTGAGGAGTTTCAAGAAAAGCTTCACCAGGCTCCGCTCACGTCCAAGGAGGCTCGCGACTACCAGCGCGTCCTCTTCTCGGGCGCCGTTGACCAGGTTCCGGATAAGCAGGGAAGGATCTCGCTCCCGGCCAACCTCCGCGCATACGCGGGGTTGGAACGCGACCTGGCCGTCTTCGGCTCGGGCAGCAGGGTGGAGATCTGGGACCTGAAGACCTGGAACGAGTACCTGGACAACCAGGAGGCCGCCTTCGCCAGCCGCGAAGACGAGGTCATCCCCGGTCTCTTCTAAACGGCCGGGTGGAGATCTTCCGCCGTCACTTCTGAGGCAATTCCCCAGCTTCAGAACGACGGGGGAGGACCTGCACCCGGCAGGCAGAAGACTCGAGGAACGTCCTGTCAGAGTCGAAGAATTGTCGATATGCCGGAAAGGAAAGCGAGATGACGGACGTGCCTTCGCGGGCGGACGGCCTTCACGTCACGACGTCGCACGACGAAGCGGCACCGTCCGTCCAGCCGCGAGCCTTCGAGCCGAACCGCGATGCGCATGACCGGGCGGCGGGCAACGCCCTCCACGTTCCCGTCCTCGTTCACACGTGCATTGAGTTCCTCGAGCCCGCTCTCGGAGGCGATGAGCCGATACTCATCGACGCGACGGTGGGCATGGGCGGCCACGCGCAAGCGCTGCTGGAGCGGTTCCCGCGATTGACGGTGGTGGGGATCGACAGGGACCCCCAGGCCATCGAGTTGGCATCGCAACGCCTGAGGCGATTCGGTAAGAGGTTTGAGCCGGTTCTCGCTACCTACGACCGCATCGATTCCATTGCTTCGTCGCTGGGTCGAAGCGGCCGGGTCGACGCTGTGCTCATGGACCTCGGGGTGTCCTCACTTCAGCTCGACGACGAGGGCAGGGGGTTCTCCTACTCGCACGACGCTCCCTTGGACATGAGGATGGACGCGTCGAGTGGTCGGAGCGCCGCCGATCTGCTCGCGACTGAGGGCGTTGACGAGATCGCCAGAGTGCTGCGCGAGTTCGGCGACGAGAAGTTCGCCTCGCGCATCGCCAGGCGAATCGTCGATGTTCGCGGTGCGACGCCCATCACGCGGACGGGCCAGCTGGCGCAGATCGTGCGGGAGGCCATTCCGGCACCCGCGCGCCGCACGGGCGGAAATCCGTCCAAGCGCACGTTCCAGGCACTGAGGATCGCCATCAACGATGAGCTCGCGGTACTTCAGCGGGCCGTCCCCAGGGCCATCGCGACGCTGAGGGTCGGCGGCCGGATCGTCGTCGAGTCCTACCAGTCGCTCGAAGACAGGATCGTCAAGCGGGAGTTCGCGAAGGGGGCGACGTCGTCGACGCCTGCGGGCCTACCGCTCGAGCTCGAGGGCCACGAACCCTACCTGCGACTGCTTACGCGGGGAGCACTCAAGGCCGACGCCCGCGAGCGGGGCGCCAACCCGCGCAGCTCTTCGGTCAGGCTCCGCGCGGCCGAAAGAATCAGGCACACACACGCAACCACTCAGAGGGACAAATCATGAGCGCAACTCCAATCGTCCGCGGCACGTCCGCCCGCACCAGTGCGACCCGTCCGGTCATCGAGGGACTTCCCGGGCTCAAGCTCGTGCCCACGCCCGCACCCAAGCGAGGCTTCTTCGGCACGGTCGTCATCTGCGCCCTGTTGGTGATCGGATCCTTCGGCACGGTCTTCGTCCTCAATACGCGGATGGTCGACACGGCCTACCAGGTCCAGTCCGTCCAGCGCGAGCTCAACGAGGCCGCGGCCAAGGAGGCAACGTTGCAGGACCAAGTGGTATCCGCCTCAACGCCTCAGGGCCTCGCCAAGCGCGCTCAGGAACTAGGATTGGTTCCTGCAACGGACGTTCAGCACCTGGATCTCCAGACAGGGGAGATCGTGAGCCCCGTGGAGTCGCAAGGGAACTAGGAACCACATGTCGGAGTCGAACTCGACTTCTCAGGCACGTCGCACGGCCGGCCGGAAGCCGGGTGGGCCTGTTTACAGGCACCTGGCGGGGTACCTGGCGAGTTACGCGGGGCTTTCGCCGGCCGCGCGGCGGGCGCGCATGCTCATCGCCGCATTCATGGTGTGCGCGCTCGTCCTGACGCTCAGGCTCTTCGATCTGCAGATCGTGCGGTCGCAGGCTTTGGCCGACACCGCCTCAGGTTTTAGAACCCGCTCCTACACGCTGCAGGCCAAGCGCGGGGACATCGTTGATTCCAAGGGCGCCGTCATGGCCACCTCGATCGAACGCTACAACGTCGGTGTCAATCAGAAGCTCATCGGCCAGTACGTGCGCTATGACGACGACGGCAATGTCACAGGCACGGGCGCCGCCGCGGCGGCCGAGGAACTCGCTCCGCTGCTCGACATGGACCGGGCCGAACTCGGCGGCCTGCTCATGGGCGGTGAAAAGAAGTCGAGCTTCGCCTACGTCAAGAAGGACATCTCGCCCGAGCTGTGGCGGCAGATCAATTCCCTGCACATCACCGGCATCGAACCCGAGCAGTACATGAAGCGCGAGTACCCCAATGGCTCCGTCGCCGGCAACGTGCTCGGTTACACGGGGCAGACCGAAGAGGACTCGGGAATCAAGGGGCAGGCGGGCATCGAGAAGTCGCAGGATTCGGTCCTCACGGGCACCGACGGCAAGCTGACGGTCGAGGTGGCCGGCGGGGGAGCGGTGCTTCCCAATGGCAGGCGCTCCGAGACCGCCGCCAAGGATGGGTCGACCATCAAGCTCACAATCGACCGGGACTTGCAAAACCAGCTCATGAAGGCCGTGGACGAGTCGGTGGCGGCCAATGGGGCGGAGTGGGGAGCCGCCGTCGTCGTCGAGGTCGGGACCGGGCGCGTGCTTGCCCTCGTCGATTCGGGTTCGCCCGATCCGAGCGACCTGAGTTCGACGTCGTCGAGCAATTGGGGCTCCCGTGCCGTGCAGGTCCCCATCGAGCCGGGCTCCTCGGGAAAGCTCATCACGTTCTCCACCGCCGTGGATCAGGGGACCGTCACACCCGAAACGCTGTACACCGTGCCCGACGCGATAACCATGCCCAACGGCGAGACGATCCATGACAACGACTCGCACCCCACCGACCAGATGACCGTCGCCGGCATCATGGCGAAGTCCTACAACACGGGACTCGTTCAGATTGGCGACACCGTCGACGACGACACCCGCTTCGAGTACATGCGCAAGTTCGGCCTCGGTCAGAAGACGGGAATCGAGCTGCCTGCCGAGTCGCGCGGCCTGCTGCCCGGTGTCGACGACTGGAACTCCCGCAGCCACTACACGACGATGTTCGGCCAGGGGTGGACGACGACGACCGTGCAGCTCGGCCAGATCGGCGCGACGATCGGCAACGAGGGGGTCAGCACGCCGCTGCACATCATCGACTCGACGGTCGACGCCGACGGCACGGAGAAGGCTACGGTCGTCGGCCAGTCCAAGCGCGTCATGTCCAAGGAGTCGGCGGACACAATGCTCAAGATGATGCAGGGTGTCACCGACGAGCAGTCGACCGGCTACTACGCCAGAGTTCCCGGCTACAACGTGGCGGGCAAGACGGGAACGGCCCAGGTGCCTGACGAGAACGGCGAGCTTAACAAGCGTGTGGGAACCTTCGTCGGACTGGTTCCCGCGGAAAAGCCCCAGATCGCGGTCGCAGTTGTGGTGTACAACGGTCAGGGTGCAGGCTATGGAGGCGAGGTCGCCGCGCCGGTATTCTCCGATGTGGCGACATTCGCCGTCCGACAACTGGGTATTCCACCGTCCACGGTTCCCCTCTACGAATACCCTTGGTACAAGTCCGAAATGAGTAGCGGCAATGGCTGAATACAGTAGGCAATCCGGCGCGGGGACGAGGCTCACGCACCTCGCCGCGCTGGTGGGCGGGAGCGTGCGCTCAGACGCGTGCGTGCGCTCTGTCACGGCAGATAGCAGAAGCGTTTCAAAGGGCGACCTGTTCGTCGCCGTCAATGGGGAGCACGTCCACGGTGCGACGTTCGCGTCCGCGGCCATTGAGGCCGGAGCCAGTGCCATCATGACCGATGAGCCGGGAGTGGATCTGCTACCCGAGACGCTGAGTTCGACCGTCCCGCTCCTGGTGGTTGACGATCCGGCGGCAAGCCTTGGCGCCGTCGCCGCCGAGGTTCTCGGCAATCCGGCCAGGGATATTCGCGCCTACGGGATCACGGGAACGAACGGCAAGACGACGACGGCCTACATGCTCGAGTCGATCCTCACGGGCCTGGGACGCCAGGTCGGCCTCATCGGGACGGTCGAGATCCGCCTGGCCGGCACGCGCATCCCCGCGCGGCTGACCACGCCCATGCCCGACGAGTTCCACAGCTACCTGGCGTTCCACCGCGCCGGCGGCGGCAGTGACCTCGTCATGGAGGCCTCGAGCCACGCACTGGCACAGGGGAGGGCCGACCCCCTCGTCTACGAGGTCGCCGGCTTCACGAACCTGACGCAGGACCACCTGGACTTCCATTCGACGATGGAGGAGTACTACGCCGCAAAGGCCAGCCTGTTCACGGCCGAGCGCTGCCGCAACGCGGTCGTGACGGTCGACGACGAATGGGGCGGGCGCCTGCTGGCGCAGGCCGCCGCGTCGGTTCCCGGGCGGGTGGCGGCCCTGGCGGTCACGAGCCGGCTGGCGGACCTTCCCGACGCCGTCGTGGGCTGGCAGGTCAGTGACATTGACGCCTCAGGCTTCACGATGACGTGCACCGACGGGCGCAGCCTGCGCACGTCGACGAGCCTGCCGGGCGAGTTCAATGTCGCCAATGCGGCGCTGGCCATTGCCATGGCGCTCACCTCCGGGGTGAGCGTCGAGGCTCTAGGCGAGGCCATGCCCGACGGCATTAACCCGACCGTGCCGGGCCGGATGGAGGTGCTTGCGGACCGGCCGCGCGTCGTCGTCGACTTCGCTCACAACACGGAGGCGCTCGTCAATGCGATGCGGGCGCTGCGGCCCTCCACCGAGGGGCGGCTCGTGGTCCTGACGGGGGCAGCCGGGTCGCGCGATGCGGGCAAGCGTCCGTCCATGGGCCGCGCCGTTGCCGAGTACGGCGATGTCGTGTACATCACCGACGACGATCCGCACGACGAGGACCCCGCCACCATCAGGAGCCAGGTTCTTGAAGGCACACGGGGCTTCGACACGCCCGTCGTCGAGATTGGCGACCGGAGGCAGGCTATAGCCGAGTGCATTCGGAAGGCTCGAGACGAGGATACGATTCTCCTTGCGGGGCGCGGCCACGAAACCATCCAGGAGGTTGCTGGCGTGCCCCTCGAACTTGATGACCGCGTTGAGGCTGAACGCGCTCTCGCTGCGCGTTGGCAGCGCGAGGCTCGTGGCCAGGAGAAGAACGTTAAGGAGACGCCATGATTCCGGTGACGCTCACCGAGGTCGCCCGGGACTGCGAAGGGACGTTTCGAGCCGGTGGCTCGCCTTCGGTGGTCGCGGACGACGTCGTCACCGCACTGACCACGGACACCCGCACCATCGCAGGTGGTGAGGTCTTCGCCGCCATAAAGGGAGAGAGAATCGATGGGTCGACGCTGGCGGGCGACGCGCTGAGCGCGGGAGCACGTGCCGTCCTGACGGCCGACCCCGAGGTCGCCGCCGCTTCCGGCGCTGATCCCGAGCGCATCATCGCCGTGCCTGACGTCAGGCAGGCAATCGGCAAGCTAGCGCGCGCCAACCTCGCGCGTGCCAGGTCTCGCGGCAATCCCGACCTTCGCGTGGTGGCCGTGACCGGTTCGGTGGGCAAGACGACCACCAAGGACCTCCTGGCCGCGCTCCTGGCTCCGCGCGGTCAGATCATCGCCCCTCCGGGATCGCTGAACAACGAGCTCGGGCTGCCGCTGACGGTGCTGCGCGCCGGGCAGGACACGGCCACGCTCGTGCTCGAAATGGGCGCCGACCACGTCGGCAATATTGACTACCTGACCTCGATCGCCCCTCCCGACGTGGCCGTCGTCCTGGCCGTGGCCCGGGCGCACCTGGGCGAATTCGGTGGCATCGACAATGTGGCGCGCGCCAAGTCGGAGCTCGTGACCGGCACCCGCGAAGGCGGCACCGTGATCCTCAATGCCGACGACGAGCGGGTGGCGGCCATGGCGCAGCTGGCCCGAGGCCCCGTCGTCACGTTCTCGGCGTCGGGAGATGGTGACGTGGCGGCACGGAATGTGGCGCTCGGCGCCGACGGCCGCGCCAGCTTCGATCTCGCCGTGCGCGTGGGTGGCAGCCTGGCGCGCGAGGGCGAAGGCGGCGCGCGGGTGAGTCTGCGGCTCGTGGGGGAGCATCACGTGAGCAACGCGCTGGCCGCCGCCGCCGCCGCGCTCGCCGTGGGGGCTGACCTGGCGGATGTGTGCGCCGCGCTCGGCGAGACCGCCGCCGCGAGCCCGCACCGCATGGACGTCTTCGAGTGCGAAGGCGCCACGATCGTCGACGACTCCTACAATGCCAACCCCGACTCCATGCGCGCCGGTCTGGCGGCCCTGGCCAAGCTGGGCGAGGACCGACGCCGCGTGGCGATCCTGGGCGAGATGCTCGAGCTCGGCGAGGCTACCGAGGCCGAGCACGCCAGCCTCGGCCGGTGCGTGGCCGACGCCGGTGTGGCGGCCCTCGTCTGCCTCGGCAGCGCGACCGCCGCCACCGCCCGTTCGGCCCGCCAGGCGGGCGTTCACGTCCATGACGCCGCCGACTCCGACGGCGCGCTGGCCGCCCTGCGCAGCATCCTGAAACCGGGTGACGTAGTGTTGCTCAAGGGATCGAACGGCTCGGGCGTGTGGCGCATTGCCGACGCCCTTCGAGGGGAGGCGAAGTAGATGCTGTCGGTTCTTGCCGCGGGAGCGATCTCCCTGATCGTCACCTTCTTCGGGACCCCGGTGTTTATCAAGCTGCTCGTGGTCAAGCAGTACGGGCAGTTCATCAGGCAGGACGGGCCGACGAGCCATCAGATCAAGCGCGGCACGCCCACCATGGGCGGCGTCATGATCATCCTCGGCACGCTGCTCGGCTACATCGGCGGTAATGTCGTGGCAGGCCGCACGCCCCACGCCTCGGGACTGCTCCTGCTCTTCCTCATGGTCGGCCTGGGACTCATCGGCTTCCTCGACGACTTCGCCAAGATCCGACAGAGACAGTCTCTGGGCCTGACGCCGTGGATGAAGATCGTCGGACAGGGCGCCGTGGGCATCATCTTCGCCGTCCTTGCACTGAGGTTCAGGAATTCGGAGAACCGCACGCCGGCATCCATGCGCCTGTCCGTCCTACGCGACACGCGCTTCGACCTGGCCTTCGCCGGCGTGGTCATCGGGGTCTTCCTCTTCGTGCTCTGGGCCAACTTCCTCATCACCGCGTGGTCGAATGCCGTCAATCTGACCGACGGCCTCGACGGTCTGGCCACCGGCGCGTCAATGTTCGCCTTCGGCGCCTACACGGTCATCACGATGTGGCAGTCCAACCAGTCGTGCGTGGGCATCGTCAGCGCCGCCCCGGGCTGTTATGACGTTCGCGATCCGAGGGACCTGACGATCGTCTGTGCCGCCATCGTCGGCGCCTGCTTCGGTTTCCTGTGGTGGAATACCTCGCCAGCGCAGATCTTCATGGGCGACACCGGCTCGCTGGCCCTCGGCGGGGCTTTCGCCGGCCTGTCCATCCTCACTCACACGGAGGTGCTCGCCATCTTCCTGGGTGGCCTGTTCGTCATCGAAGTCGTCTCCGACGTCATCCAGGTCGGTTTCTTCAAGCTCACCCGAAAACGCGTCTTCCGCATGGCGCCGCTGCACCACCACTTCGAGCTCAAGGGGTGGAACGAAGTGACCGTCGTCGTGCGCTTCTGGATCATCCAGGCGCTGCTCATGTGCTTCGGTCTGGGCGTCTTCTACGCGGATTGGCTGGCGCGGCAATGACGCGCACCATTGCCGGAGCGGCGCAGCTTGCGGGCAAGAAGGTCGCCGTCGTTGGGCTCGGCAAGTCCGGCAGGGGCTGCCTGGCGGCCCTGGGTGAGCTGACCGAGGCCGTCGTGGGGGCGTGGGACTCGCGGCGAGAGGCCCTCGAGGAGGTCGACGGCGCTGGCCTAGCCGCCCTCGACCACTGCGAAGATCCACGTGAGCTGGCGCGCAGGATCGATGCCTGGAACCCGGACATCGTGATCCCCGCTCCGGGGATTGCGGAGACCGGACCGCTATTCGCCACTTCGCAGCGGGCGGGCCGGCCGGTGTGGAGCGAGATCGAACTGGCCTGGCGCCTGAGGGCATTCGACGACGGGGCGAGCGCGCCATGGCTGTGCGTGACCGGAACCAACGGCAAGACGACCACGGTGGGCATGACCGAGGCGATCCTTCGGGCCGCTGGACTGCGCGCGCAGGCCATCGGCAACGTCGGCACGCCCGCCGTGACGACGACCTCGCGGATGGACGACGCGGCCCCGCAGGCTCTGGCCGTCGAGTTGTCCTCCTTCCAGCTGCGCTCGACGCATTCGATGTCGCCGCTGGCCTCGGCCTGCCTGAACATCGCTGACGACCACCTCGAATGGCACGGCTCCAGGCAGGCCTACTGGCAGGCCAAGGCGCGTATCTTCGAGCGGGTCCAGGCGGCGTGCGTGTACCCGGTCGGCGACGCCTCCGTCCAGCGCATGGTCGACGGCGCCGACGTCGTCGAGGGGGCGCGAGCCATTGGCGTGACGATGTCCGTGCCCGCCGTGGGGCAGATCGGGCTCGTCGGCGGGCTAGTCGTCGACCGCGCCTACGGCGAGGGCCGCTTCTCGCAGGGCATCGAGCTGTTCGAGCTCGACGACCTAGAACATCTGGCACCTGGCGGCGGCGAACTCCCGGCCCACATCGTCTGGGACGCCGTGACCGCGGCGGCGCTGGCTCGCGCGGCGGAGGTGCCCGCCGAGGCCGTGCGGCAGGCCATGCGCGACTTTACGGGCGGCGGGCATCGGATCGAGCTCGTGGCGACCTCTCAGGGCGTGAACTATGTTGACGATTCCAAGGCGACGAACGCGCACGCCGCCAGGGCCTCGCTCGCGGCGCACGCGGACGGCAGCGTCGTGTGGATCGTCGGAGGCCTGGCAAAGGGTGCGAGCTTCGACGATCTCGTGGCCAGCGTCGTGGGCAAGGTGCGCGGCGTCGTCGTCATCGGCGTCGACCAGGAGCCGTGGCGCCGGGCGTTGGAGCCGCACGATCTGCCCGTTGCCTACATCGATCCGAACTCTTCGGCGATCATGGACGAGGCGGTCGAGCGGGCACGATCGATGGCGCGTAACGGCGACACCGTGCTCTTGGCGCCGGCCTGCGCGTCCATGGACCAGTTCGCCTCGTACGCCGAGCGCGGCGAGGCCTTCGGCCGCGCCGTGAGGAGCCTCAATGGCTGACGACGGACGTTCTTCGCGCGACCGGCCAGGCTCCCGACCGGCCGGGCGCGGCGAGGCCGGGACGTCGGGTGCGCGCGGGGACAGGCGGGCGCCGCGGGACCGCGCCGGGCGCAGTACGGTCGCCGGCGACGGCAAGCGCCGGGCTGCGGGCAAGCGGGCTGCGGGCACGTCAAAGGCGGTGTCCAGGCGGGGCGAGGAGCCGGACCGCGAGGTCCGCAAACTATCGGCCGTCAAGGCGCCGCCGGCCGGGGAAGCGGACGAGCCGGCACTGTCACAGGAGCGCTTGCGTGAGACGATGCAGCAGTCCATCGCGCTCATCCTCATTTCCTCGGCCGCCCTGTTGATCATCGGCGTGGTCATGGTCTATTCGGCCACGGCACCCTCCGTCATTCGCGATGCCCACCTGTCCGGCAGGGTCGCCACTTTCGAAACGGGCAACCTGCAGCTGGGTTACGCCCTGGCCGGCGTCGTCCTGGCGGTCGTGGCCTCCTTCATACCTCTGCGTGTCTACCAGCGATTCGCGGGTTTCATCTTCTTCGCCGGCGTCGTCCTCCAGTTGCTCGTCCTGACGCCACTGGGCACCTCCGCGCTGGGCAACACCAACTGGATACGGCTATTTGGCCCGATCAGAATCCAGCCCTCGGAGTTCCTCAAACTCGCCACGATCGTGTGGCTGGCCGTCCAGCTGGGCAGGGTGCGAGACAACGACTGGCGCTTGCGGGCCTTCGTCTTCCCGAACTGGCCCGTGGTGCCCCAGGCCATACGAGGGCAGAGCTTCATGCCCGCGGGCACAGGGGCGATCGTCGGACTCGTCGCGATCCTCGCGGGCCAGGACATGGGAACGGCCATGGTGTACGGCCTCATCTGCTCGGGGATTTTCTGGCTGGCCGGCATGCCGAGGCGATACTTCCTGGCGATCGTCGGTACGGCCCTGTTCGGATCGGCCGTTCTCATCGCCATGAACTTCTCGCGCCTCAACCGCGTCAGGGAGTACGTGAGCACGCTCGTGGGAATGCCGGATTCCTCCGACCCCAAGCAGATCGACTTCGCCCTGTGGGCCTTCGGCTCGGGCGGCCTTTCGGGCGGCGGGCTCGGCACGGGCATCGAAAAGTGGCCGGGCAATCTGGCCGAGGCCAAAAATGATTTCATCTTCGCCGTCATCGGCGAGGAGCTGGGCATGCTCGGGTGCCTCGTGGTGATCCTGATGTTCGTGGTCCTGGGATGGGGGCTCATGAGGATTTGCCTGGCGCACCCGTCGCGGGTGGCGTCGCTGGCGTGCGGTGGTGCCGCCATCTGGATATGCGGGCAGGCGATCGCGAACATGCTGGTCGTCACGGGAGTTGTTCCCGTCTTTGGTGTGCCACTGCCCTTCGTCTCCCAGGGCGGGTCGGCCGTCGTCGCCTGCCTTCTGGCCGTAGGATTTGCCGTGTGCTGTGCGCGGTCCGCACCCGGCATGGGGCGCACGTCGCGCGTTTCTGGCAGGTTGGCGTATCGTGCGCGCGCCGTCGTGAAAGGGTAGTCGATGTTGAATGTCGTGATGGCCGGAGGGGGAACCGCCGGTCATGTCAATCCGCTGCTCGCCACCGCCCATGCCGTGGGCGAACGTGGCGGGCAGGTGGTGGCCGTCGGAACGGCCGGAGGGCTAGAGACAACGCTCGTGCCCGGTGCCGGGCTGAAGCTTGAGACGATAGCGCGCGTGCCGTTTCCGCGTCGGCCAAATCTCGACGTCGTGCGCTTCCCGGGAAAGTATCGGGGTGCCGTGGCCGAGGCGGGCAGGATCCTCGATGCGGCGAGTGCCGACGTGGCCGTCGGCTTCGGCGGGTTCGCCTCAACGCCGCTGTATGCGGCCGCTAGGAAGAGGGGCATTCCCGTTGTCATCCACGAACAGAACGCCAAGCCGGGCTTGGCCAACCGCTACGGTGCGCTTTTTGCCAAGGTGGTGGCGCTGACCTTCCCGTCGACGCCGCTCAAGGCGCGGCAGGGGCAGACGCAGACGGTCGGGCTGCCGCTGCGCCCGGCCATCGCACGGCTGGCCACGGCTCGCACCGAGCGGGAGGCCTCCCTTCAGGCTCGCAATGATGCGGCGCAGCGCCTGGGCGTGGACCCGTCCCTGCCCACGCTCCTCGTCACCGGAGGGTCGCTCGGCGCCCAGCACCTCAACGAGGTCCTCGTGGCCTCGATACGCAAGGTCGCCGAATCGGGCATCCAGGTCGTCCACCTGACGGGCAGGGGCAAGGACGAGCCCGTGCGCGAGGCCGCGGGCGGCAACGAGCGGTACCACGTCCTCGATTACCTGGGCGACATGGACCTGGCCTACGCCGTGGCCGACCTGGTCCTGTGCCGCTCGGGCGCGGGGACCGTGGCGGAACTATGCGCGCTGTCACTACCCGGATTCTTCGTGCCGCTGCCCATAGGAAACGGGGAGCAGGAAAAGAACGCGGCCGACGTCATTGCCTCCGGCGGGGCGCGCCTCGTTCGTGACAAGCAGTTCGACGAAGCAGTCTTCACCCGCGAGGTCCTGCCACTGGTTGGCGATGGCGCGAGGCTTCAGCGCATGGCCGACGCGGCACGCGGCCTCGGCCCCGTCGACGCAGCCGAGCGTCTGGCCGAACTGATCATTGGCGTCGGGGAGGGGCGATGACGGCTTTCCACTTCATTGGAATCGGCGGGGCGGGAATGAGCGTCGTCGCCGACCTTTTGGCCGCCAGAGGTCAGAGCATTTCGGGTTCGGATAACCGGGCTTCCGATACGACCAGGCGCCTTCAGGAGGCGGGGATCGACGTCGCCATCGGCCACGACGCAGCCAATGTTCCGGCCGACGCGGTGGTCGTCGTCTCCTCGGCCATTCGCGAGACCAACCCGGAACTGGCGCTCGCGCGCGGGAGGGGGCAGACGATCCTCCACCGTTCCCAGGCTCTCGCCCTGGCGGCCGCGGGAATGGACTTCGTCGCGGTGGCCGGGGCCCACGGCAAGACGACGACGTCGGCCATGATCGCCACGGCGCTGCGCCAGGCGGGCGAGGACCCGTCGTGGGCGATCGGCGGCACCGTCATGGGTGTGGGCGGCGGCGCTCACCTCGGCCAGGGCCGTGTCTTCGTGGCGGAGGCCGACGAGTCGGACGCCTCCTTCCTCAACTACGAGCCGCGGCTCGCGCTCGTGACCAACGTCGAGCCGGACCACCTCGACCACTACGGCAGTCGCGAGGCTTTCGAGGATGCGTTCGTGCAATTCGCTCACCGCATCGTGCCGGGCGGGCTACTCGTGGCGTGCGCCGACTCGGAAGGGTCGCGCTCGTTGGCGCGACAGGCGGCGAGCGAAGGCATCCGCGTGGTGACTTACGGTTTTGGTGAGGCCGTCGACGGCGCGCAGCGCCACGTCCGCGTCACACTGGACAGGGCCGGCGCTCACGGCATCGACGGTTCCTTTGACGACGGGCTAGGCCCGGTTGCCGTCCGGCTCGCCGTGGTCGGCCAGCACAATCTTCTCAACGCGGCCGGGGCGTGGGCCGCGGGTGTCGAGCTCGGCGTGGACCGGGCCGCCATGGCCGACGCCCTGGCGAGCTTCGCGGGCACGGGACGCAGGTTCGAGCTGCGCGGCAGTGCGCGGGGGGTGCGCGTCGTCGACGACTACGCCCACCACCCCACGGAGATCGAGGCGACTCTGCGCGCCGCCCGGGCCGTGGCCGGCGATGGGCGCCTGCGCGTGCTCTTCCAGCCCCACCTGTATTCGCGTACGCACAACTTCGCCGCCGAGTTCGCCAAGGCGCTCAGCCTGGCGGACGACGTCGTGGTCACCGCGGTCTACGCGGCGCGCGAGGACCCGATCGAGGGCGTGGAGTCGGACATCATCACCCAGCGCATGGACGGCCGCGCCCGCTTCGTGCGCGAGCGCATGGACGCCGCCCGCGACATTGCCTCGCGCGCGCAAGGCGGTGACCTCGTGCTGACGGTCGGCGCGGGCGATGTCACCGAGCTTGGCCCCGTCATCCTCGAGGAGCTCGAAGCGCAATGAGGCCCCCGCGTCGTCCCCGGAAGCCGGCCAGCCTGACGGGCGGGCCGGGTGGCTCGGGGCGCGCCGAGCGCCGGCCCGGCTCCCCGTCTGGCCGCGGCAAGGAGCGTGCGGCCGACGGCGGGGACTCCGGCGGCAGGGACGCTCGCGGCGGGGAGACCGACGGCCGCGCGCAGCGGGCTCGCTCCGGCCGGGCCGACGCGCATCCGGCGCGCGAACCGCGGGCCGAGTCTCGCGGCGCGCCGGACCGCCCGTCGATGGACAGCTTCGAGAAGGCGCGTCGGGAAAGGGCCCGTCAGTTGCGCGAAAGGGCCGCGAGCCGGGCGAGCGCCCCGCGGGCCGAGCGTGGCGAGGAAAAGCCTGCGGGCCGGGCGAGCACCCCGCGCGGCGAGCGTGGCGAGGTGACGAAGAGGGGTGTGACCGTGGTCGGCGCAGGCCCCTCGGGGGCAGATGCGGCCCTCCTCGTCGAAGAGGTCTCCGGCGGGGGCGGCCATTCGAGTCGCGGCGATTCGAGTCGTGGTGAGCGGGCACGGGCACCCATTGAAATGTCGCAGCGGCGCGCCGAGCGCCAGGCCGAGCGGCGGCGCGTCACGCGGCGTCGCGCGATCATCGCGGCACTGTGCGTCGTCGTCGCGGCGTGCCTCACGTGGGTGGCCGCCTTCAGTCCGCTCCTGGCTTTTCGCGCGGGACGAGTCGAGGTCAGCGGGGCCGACGGGACGCTGGTCAAGGCGGAGCAGGTCGAGCGCGCCCTCAATGGGTACACGGGAACGCCCCTGCTGCGGCTGAACACCGGCGCCGCACAGCGGGCCATCGAGAAGGCCAATCCACTCGTCAAGGAGGCCAAGGTCTCGCGTTCCTTCCCCAGCGGACTCAACGTCGAGCTAAAGGTCCGCCAGCCGGTGGCCTGCCTCGACGAAGACGGCTCCTGCCAAGCAATCGACGCCGATGGCGTGAGGATTGACGTTCCGGACGAGATAGCCAGCGAGCTGCCCACGCTCAATTTGCGCACAGACAATGCGGCTGAGGCGACGAAGTCAATGGTCACCGTCCTGGCAGCGCTTGACGCAAGGACACGATCGCGCATCGCGAGCGTCTCGGTCAGCCCCACGGGCCAGGTCTCGTTCAGCCTCGAGGACGGGGCGAGCGTCGTGTGGGGCAGGCCCGAAGACAATGCGAAGAAGGCCAAGGTCCTGTCCTCCCTCCTGGATCAGGGAGCCTCCGGTTACGACGTGTCTGCCCCGAACGCGCCGGTCGCCAACCCTGGCGGCGAGGCGAATGTGAGCGAGAGCCCATGAAGCGGCGCGACACACCTCGAATGGTCGTTGAACCCTCGGGATCTGGGCTCTACCTTGTCCGCGAAGCTAGACGCGAAAACCCTCAAGCAGCACTTGAGGTTTGAAAGGAAGTTGCGATGCCCGCACTCAATAACGGCGCGAACATCAAGGTCATAGGCGTCGGTGGCGGCGGCGTCAACGCCGTCGATCGCATGATCCAGGACGGGCTTGCCGGCGTCGAGTTCATCGCCATCAACACCGACGGCCAGTCCCTCGTCAAGTCCGAGGCCGAGACGAAGCTCGACATCGGGCGTGAGGTCTCGCGAGGTCTCGGTGCCGGGGCTGACCCCGCCGTCGGCCGGCGTGCCGCCGAAGAGAACACGGACGTGATCCGCGCGGCCCTCGACGACGCCGATATGGTCTTCGTCACCGCGGGTGAAGGCGGCGGAACCGGCACCGGCGCGGCGCCCGTCGTGGCGGAAATAGCCCGCAGCATCGGTGCCCTGACCGTCGGCGTGGTGACCCGTCCCTTTTCCTTCGAGGGGCGCCAGCGCGCCAATAACGCGACGTCGGGCCTCCTGGAGCTGCGCAAGTCGGTCGACACCCTCATCGTCATTCCCAACGATCGCCTGCTGGAGATCGCCGATGAGAACCTGACGGTCGTCGAGGCCTACCACCTGGCCGACGAGGTCCTGCGCAACGGTGTCAAGGGCATCTCCGACCTCATCACGATCCCGGGGCTGGTCAACCTCGACTTCGCGGACGTCAAGGCCATCATGAAGGACGCCGGCACGGCCCTCATGGGCATCGGCGAGGCCACGGGTGACGACCGTGCCATGCGCGCGGCCGAGGCGGCCATTTCCTCGCCGCTGCTGGAGGCGAGCATCGAGGGTGCCCACGGCGTCCTGCTGTCCTTCCAGTCGGGCGAGAACTTCGCCCTGTCCGAGATGAACAACGCCTCCAAGCTCGTCCAGGAGGCGGCCGACCAGAATGCCAACATCATCTTTGGCCACATCATCGACGATTCGCTCGGCGACCTCGTGCGCGTGACGGTCATTGCTGCGGGCTTCGACGAGCCCGAGGAGAACGTCATCCCCGTGTCTCGCACCTCCAGCCCGGCTAAGGCGACTCCGCCCGTCAGCGTTCCCGCCCATCTCGACGATAGCCCCGCTCCCGAGCCCGAGCCGATCCGTCCGGTCGTTACGGGAAGCTTCGCCACGCCCATCAAGCCGGTGGCCGAGGAGCCGCCCGCCGTCTCCCTGCCGAGCCCCGAGCCCGCACCGGAGCCGGCTATCCCGCCGGCGCCCAGCCAGAGGCAGGCACGGCACAGCCGCGACCTTGACATCCCGGCCTTCCTTTTCGACGAGAACTAGTCCGCGCGGCGGCCGCCTGGGTGGCGGTCGCCGTCGCGGTCGTGCTGGTAAGAGCGGAAGGGGCTCATGTCGGTCATCGAGTGGGCATTCGATCAGGCCGTGCCGGGCGCGCGCGTGAGGGCGGGATTCACCCAGCGCAGGGGTGGCGTTTCCGAGGGGCCGTACGCCCAGTTGAACCTCGGTTTCCACGTGGGCGACGACCCGCAGGCGGTGCGGTCCAATCGCGAGATCCTCGAGGCGTGCGTGCCTGGCCTCGGGTGGATGGACCAGGTGCACGGCCGGGCCATAGCGCTCGCGGAGGCCGGACGCACGGCGGGTGCGACAGACGCGCTCGTCGTCGACCCGGCTGATAACGGGTGTACGGCGGCTGCCGTCATGGTCGCCGACTGCGTCCCGCTCCTCATCGTCGCGAGGGACCAACCTGTGGCCGCCGCTGTCCACGTGGGGCGCGGAGGATTCCTCGCGTCCATCGCCCCCGGGGTTGTCGCGGCCATGCGGGCCAGGGGCTGCCACGATCTCGTGGCCATCCTCGGCCCGTCGATTTGCGGTCGGTGCTACGAGGTCCCAGCCGAGATGCGCGCCGAGGCCGAAGCGGTCGCCGCCGAGGCGGCCTCGACAACCTCCTGGTCGAGCCCGTCCATCGACATTCCTGCGGGTCTGGTATCACAGCTCAAGCTCAACGGTGTGTCGAACGTCATTCGCAGCGATTCGTGCACGTTCGAGGACGAGGCCTTCTTCTCCCACAGGCGCGCCACTGCAGCCGGAACCCAGACCGGGCGCTTCGCTGGCGTCGTTCAAGTCCTTCGCGACACGCCCGCCTAAATGCTCGGGGTCGTGCTGACGTTGCAATACGTTGAAGCAAGACACGATTTCGAGTGAAAGAGATGCAGTCCATGGGAATGTTCCAACGCTTCGTCGACAGGGCGACCTTGAACGACGAGTACGACTACGAGGACGGCTACGACGACTACGTCGACGAGGATGACTACGATGCCGACGTCGCGCCGATTCACTCGATCTCCTCGGTTCCTCAGCTCGCCCGCATTGTCACTGTCCATCCGACCTCCTTTTCCGAGGTGAGGGCTTTCGCGGTCCAGTATCGCTCGGGTCTTCCCGTCATCCTCAACCTCGCCGACGCAGACGACGACACGCGTAAGCGCATCGTCGACTTCGCGCTGGGCCTGTGCTTTGGCCTGGAGGGCCAGCTCAACAAGGTGTCGGACGAAGTCCTGCTCATGACGCCTCACACGGTAACGATGGACGAGCAGGCTGCGGAGGATTCCTCGACGTTCTGATGTCTTCGCTCTTCATACTCCTGGCTGGTCTCATCCAGCTGTACATCCTGGTTCTCATCGCACGCGTGGTCCTGGACATCGTCCAGATGACGGCTCGCGATTGGAGACCCACCGGTGGGGTCCTGGTCGCGGTGAACCTCGTCTACCGCGTGACAGATCCGCCGCTTCGTTTCCTTGGGAGGTTCATTCCGCCTCTGAGAGTGGGGGCAGTCGCCTTCGATCTCGGGTTCATCATCCTGGTCTTCGCACTGACGCTACTGGCGAGAGTTCTCATGAGTTTGGCCTGATTTTTCATCTGGGCAGTGCCCATCTTTTCGCGCCAATCCGGCAAAATCTGCCGGGTGGGTTCTATCTCACTGTGCCCGATCAAGATTCACACGGTGAACATCGGTACCACTTTCGGGTAGCCTATCCCCTAGGCGGCGTTTTTCGCCCGCTTAGGAATGTTTACCGACTTTTAGAGGTGAAAGACACACATGGCGCTGCTCACTGAATCCGATGTCCTGAATGCGCGCTTCAAGGCGCCCACTTCAGTCGAGATGGGCTACGACCTGGACCAGGTTGACTTCTTCCTTGATGAAGTTGCCGAGACTATCGCTCAGCTGACCGCACAGAAGGCTGAGCTGGAGAACAAGCTGAAGGTTGCCGAAGCTCGGGTCACCGAGCTCGAGAATGCCGGTACTCCGGCTCCGGGTGCTTCCGGCGATGCGCCCTACTCGGCGGCCAGCACTGCTTCGTTCGCTCCCGTTGGCGGTTCTTCCTCCAACGACCCCTCTGCTGTCACCGGCATGCTCGCGCTTGCCCAGCAGCTTCACGACAAGTACATCAACGACGGCAAGGCGGAGTCCGAGCGTATCCTCACGGAGGCAAATGCTGAGGGTCAGCGGATCATCGCCGAAGCCGAGGAGCAGCACAACCGGACGCTCACGCAGCTGGAGCAGGAGCGCGGTTTGTTGGAGCGCAAGATCTCGGAGCTTCGCGATTTCGAGCGTGACTACCGCACTCGACTCAAGAGCTACCTCGAGTCGCTGCTTGCCGATGTGGAGGTCGGTTCGGTGCCCGCGGGCGATCAGCGATAAACGTACTGCGGCAAGGGCGGCGGCAGCTTGTGTGGCTGCCGCCGTCGGCTGTGTGAGGAGTGTGCTTGGTGGCCGTTGAGCGAGGCAAACGTGCGGGCTTGCGTGTGGTGGTCGCGGTTCTATGCGGGATCACCGTCTTGGCCGTCGACCAGGCGAGCAAGGTGTGGGCGACCACCGCTCTGGGCGGCGGGCGGGACGTTCCGCTTCTCGGCAGCTGGTTGAGTTTCCGGCTTCATTATAACCCCGGGGCCGCCTTCTCCTTTGCCGTGGGGGCGACGTGGATGCTGACGGTCATCGCCTCCATCGTCGTCGTCGTGCTGCCTTTCTTTTTCCGGGCGGCGCCATCACGCATGTGGGCCATTGCGCTCGGCGTGGCGTGGGGCGGTGCGGCGGGAAACCTCGCCGACCGGCTCGTCCGCCAGCCCGGCTTCGGCCAAGGCCACGTCGTCGACTTTATCAGGTACGGCGATTGGTTCATTGGCAATGTTGCGGACATCGCGCTCGTTGTGGGCGTGGGCACGCTTGCCTTCCTGTCCCTGACGGATTCCGGAAAGGGCGAGGGCGGCCAGGACTCACGGGGCGGCGATGATGACTCCGGTCGGGAAGGGTCCAGCCGGGAGGAAGACGCCAGTCGGGAAGAGTCTCAAGAACCCGGCGAGCAGGGCGAAGAGGCCGGGCTGCCCGACGGGGATGATCGAGCCCGGCCCGACGGGGGGAATGGGGCGCTGACCGTTACGGAGGCGCAGCCGCAGGGCGAGGACGGGCGCGCCGATGCCTGAGCGGAGATACTACCCGGTTCCTGAGGGTTTGGCCGGCGACCGTGTCGACGCGGTCCTCGCCCGCATGACCGGCCTGTCGAGGAGCGCATGTGCCCGGGTGATCGACGGCGGTGACGTCTGGGTCGACGGCGCTGCGCCGACCAAATCGGACCGTGTCGCCTCCGGCTCCGTCATCGAGGTGCTCATGCCCGAGCCGCCCAGGGTCGTGCCCAAGGCCACCGAGGGCACTCTGGCGCGCCTCTACGAGGACGACGACATCGTCGTCGTGGACAAGCCGGCCGGCTTGGCCGCCCATCCTTCGCTGAACTTCGAAGGTCCGGATGTGCTCGGGACACTCCTGGCCGAAGGAACGAGCCTGACGACCTCGGGCCCGCCCGAACGCAAGGGAATCGTGCACCGGCTCGATGTGGGCACGTCGGGCTGCATGGTCGTCGCCAAGTCGGAGCGCGCCTACGGCCTTCTCAAGAGGGCCTTTCGCGACCGAGAGGTGACCAAGGACTATCACGCCCTCGTGCAGGGACACCTTGATCCGATGCGGGGAACGATCGACGCTCCCATCGGCCGTGACCACCGGCACCAGTGGAAGATGGGCATCCGGCAGGACGGGCGCCGCGCCGTCACGCGCTACGAGACCGCCGAGGCCATGGCCGGGGCGAGCCTCGTACACGTCCGGCTTGAGACGGGGCGCACGCATCAGATCCGCGTGCATATGGCGGCCACCGGTCATCCGTGCGCGGGTGACGAGACGTACGGCGCAGACCCCGTGCTCGCCGGCAAGCTCGGCCTAGCGCGCCAGTGGCTCCACGCTGTTCGGCTGGGATTCGAACATCCGGGCACCGGGAACTGGGTCGAGTTCGAGTCGGGGTATCCTGAGGATCTGGCCGAGGCGCTCCGGATCGTGCGGGAGGGCATCTACGGCTAGGGTCGGCACGGTTGCCGAACTGGCCGTTGCCGACAGGTCGGCCGTCGTGGGCGACGGAAAACAGGGGCGGCGGCCCCGAAGGAGAAGACGATGATTGACGTGGTTGCGACCGACGAGCAACTCGAGCGCTGCTGGGCGATACGCCTGGAAGTCTTCGTCGGTGAGCAGAAGGTGCCCGACGACGAAGAAATCGACGCCCTGGACATTGAGGAACGGACCGTGCACCTGCTGGCGAGCCGGGATGGCGCCGACCTGGGAACGCTGCGCCTGTACCCTGACGGCCCAGGCGTGTGCCATATCGGACGCGTGGCGGTCAAGCGTTCGGCTCGCGGCCTGGGAGTGGGGCGCGAGCTCATGGATCGGGCGGCGCAGGTGGCGCTGGAGCGCTTCGGCGACGACGGGGGCGTCGAGATCCATCTGAGTGCGCAGGAGCAGGCGATCGGGTTCTACGAGGCATGCGGATACGAGCTCATCGACGGGCCGCACTACCTCGACGCGGGCATCTGGCACCGCGACATGGTGGGCCACTTTCCGCTGCCCGGCTGATAGCTGCCCGGGTGAGACTCGATACCTCACGGTCCCCGGGTGAGGGGTGCGCCCCGGAGATAATGTCGGCGGGCGCCACTACAATCGGTGCATGGCTTCCAAGGACTTCGCACACCTGCACGTTCATACCGAATACTCGATGCTCGACGGCGCCGCCAAGATCAGGGAGCTCGTGGCGCAGGCCAAGAGGCAGGGCCAGTCATCTCTGGCGATCACCGACCACGGATACTGCTTCGGTGCCTACGAGTTCTACAAGGAGTGCAGGAATGCCGAGGTCAAACCGATCATCGGCGTCGAAGCATACATGACGCCCGGCACCTCGCGCCGCGGGGCCGACCGCGTCCTGTGGGGAGACGAATCCCAGCGCGCTGACGACGTCTCGGCCCGCGGGGCCTACACCCATCTGACGCTGCTGGCCCAGGATAATACCGGGCTGCACAACCTCTTCCGCATGGACTCGCTCGCCTCCCTCGAAGGCCAGATGGGCAAGTGGCCGCGCATGGACATGGAGCTGCTAGAGACCTTCCACGAGGGCCTCATCGCCACGGCTGGCTGCCCCTCCGGTGAGGTCCAAACCCGCCTGCGCCTCGGCCAGTTCGACGAGGCCTACGCCGCCGCCGGCGCCATGCAGGATCTGTTCGGCAAAGAAAACTACTTCGTCGAACTCATGGACCACAACAACTCCATTGAGCGGCGCGTCAGAAACGAACTGCTCGATCTGGCCAAGAAGATCGACGCCCCGCTGCTGGCCACGAACGACTCGCACTACGTCAAGGCGGAAGATGCCCACATCCAGGATGCGATGCTGTGCATCAACTCCGGATCGACCCTCCAGGACCCCAATCGCTTCACCTTCGACGGCGAGGGCTACCACCTGCGTTCGACCGAGGAAATGTGGGACCTGTTTGGCGACATTCCCGAGGCCTGCAAGAACACCCTGCTCGTGGCCGAGCGCTGCAATGTCTCTTTCACGACGGTCGCGGACGGAGCCAATTACATGCCGGACTTCCCCGTACCGCCGGGGGAAGACCTGACATCCTGGTTCATCAAGGAAGTCGAGCGGGGGCTGCACCTGCGCTTCGGCGAGAAGATCCCGGCCGATGTGCGCGAGCGGGCTGACTACGAGGTGGGCGTCATCGTCCAGATGGGCTTTCCCGCCTACTTCCTGGTCGTCTCCGACTACATCCTGTGGGCGAAGAAGAACGGCATCCGCGTCGGCCCGGGGCGCGGGTCCGGAGCGGGATCGATGGTGGCCTACGCCCTGCAGATCACCGAACTCGACCCCCTCAAGCACGGCCTGCTCTTCGAGAGGTTCCTCAATCCCGAGCGCATCTCCATGCCGGATATCGACGTCGACTTCGACGAGCGGCGCCGCGGCGAGGTCCTCGAGTACGTGGAGGGCAAGTACGGAGCTGAGAAGGTCTCCCAGGTCGTCACATTCGGCACGATCAAGACCAAGCAGGCCCTCAAGGACGCCTCGCGCGTGCTCGGGTACCCGTTCGAAATGGGCGAGCGGCTGACGAAGGCTCTGCCCCCGGCGGTCCAGGGCAAGGACATCGGCCTCGGTGACATTCACAACGAGCAGGCCGATCGCTACATGGAGGCCGGTGATTTTCGCCAGCTCATCCAGGAGGACCAGGACGCCTCCCGCGTCTTCGACCTGGCGCAGGGCCTGGAGGGGCTGACCAGGCAGTGGGGCGTGCATGCCTGCGCCGTGCTCATGGCCTCCGAGCCCCTCATGGACGTCATTCCGATTATGAAACGGCCCGCCGACGGGGCCGTCATCACCCAGTTCGAGTACCCGCTGTGCGAGGAACTCGGCATCCTCAAGATGGACTTCCTCGGCCTGTCGAATCTCACGACCATTGAGGACGCGCTGGAGAACATCGAAAAGAACGGCAAGCCCCCGGTCCGCATTGAGGCGATCGGCCTGGATGACGAGCCGACCTTCGAATTGCTCCAGAGGGCGGATACGCTCGGTGTCTTCCAGCTGGACGGCTCGGGCATGCGCACGCTGCTGCGGCAGATGAAGCCCACGGAATTCGAGGATATTTCGGCCGTCTCCGCTCTCTACCGGCCCGGCCCCATGGGGATGAACTCGCATACGAACTACGCGCTGCGCAAGAATGGCCTGCAGGCCATCGAGCCAATCCATCGCGAGCTGGAGGAACCCCTCGGTAAGATCCTGTCGACCACGTACGGTCTGATCGTCTACCAGGAGCAGGTCATGGAGATCGCGCGTGTGTGCGCGGGCTTCACCATGGGCCAGGCCGACACCCTGCGCAAGGCCATGGGCAAGAAGAATCTGGCGGTCCTGGAGAAGCAGTTCGAGGGGTTTTCGGCAGGCATGCGCGAAAACGGGTACTCCCAGGAGTGCGTCGACACGCTGTGGTCGATCCTCGTTCCCTTCGCCCAGTACGCGTTCAACAAGTCCCACTCCGCATGCTACGGCGTCATCTCTTACTGGACGGCCTATCTCAAGGCGAACTACCCGGTCGAATTCATGGCGGCGCTCCTGACGTCGAAGAAGGACAACAAGGACAAGCTCGCGCTCTATCTGGGGGAGTGCCATCGCATGGGCATCACGGTGCTCGTCCCGGACGTCAACGAGTCCGACTCCGACTTTTCGGCCGTGGGTGACGAGGTCCGTTTCGGCCTGTCCGCGGTGCGCAACGTCGGCGCGAATATCGTCGAGGGCATCATTTCGGCCCGGAAGGACAAGGGGCAGTTCACCTCCTTCCAGGACTTCCTCAACAAGGTTCCCCTTCAGGTGTGCAATAAGCGGGCCATCGAGTGCCTGGTCAAGGCTGGGGCTTTCGACTCCCTCGGCGCCTCGCGCAGGGCGCTGCTGACGCAGGTAGAGGCCGCGGTCGATTCCGTCGTGACGCTGAAGAAGAACGAGGCCGCCGGGCAGTTCGACCTCTTCGGGGGCGCCGACGCCGACATCGGCACCGGGGTCGACATTGCCATCCCGGATCTTCCCGAGTGGGACAAGAAGGTCAAGCTCGACCACGAGAGGGACATGCTCGGCCTGTACATTTCCGACCATCCGCTCTCCGGGCTGGAGCATGTGCTCGAGCGCGCTGCCGACACGACCATCGTCAAGCTCGTCAATGACGAGAACCCTCCCACCGGTTCGACGGTGGCGCTCGTTGGCCTCATCACGTCGGTTCAGCCCAGGGTCTCGAAGAAGAACGGCAAGCTGTGGGCCACGGTGATCCTCGAGGACCTGACGGGCAGCGTGGAGATCAACTTCTTCCCGCAGACCTATCAGACGGTTTCGACGATGCTCACGCAGGACACGGTCGCCATCGTCAATTGCCGGGTCCAGGATCGCGACGGTTCCATCCAGCTGTCCGCGGCCAGCATGTCGCTTCCCTCGGGCGACCTCATGCCCGATTCGCCGGTGGAGATCCAGCTGCCCGAGCGTATGTGCACCGTCGACCTCATGAGTTCTCTGGCTGGCGTGCTGTCCAACTATCCCGGGTCTGCGCCCGTGCGCCTGCACGTTCACCGGCCGCAGTCGACGAGCGTCGTCCAGGTCAGCCGCGAGTACTACGTCAAGCCCGTCACGGGGCTCTTCTCGGATCTTCGGGTACTCCTGGGCAAGAACTGCCTCATGCAGTGAGTCCCGCCTAGGTAGGGCGCGGTGCTACGACACGGGGCGTGGCCAACGTGAGCCATGCTGCGTGCCAGTTGGGCCCGCCTCGGTCGGGCGCGGTTCGCGGTGGGTATGAGGGCTTAGCCCGAGATGGGGGAGTGGGCGCTGTCGGCGGCCCGTGGCGATGGTGGGCGTGGGTCGCTGCGCGCGGTGTGTGAGGGTGTGGCCCGCGGCGGGCGCGGTGTCACGGGATGGCTGTCACCCGCACCGACACCTCGCCATCGGGGAGGCGCAGCGTGACGACGTCGCCGTCGGCGAGCTGCCGGCCGCGCCTCGTCTCGGCCTCGCCATTGACCTCGATGTCGCCCAGGGCGATGATCTCGCGGGCCTGCCCGCCGGTGCTGGCCAGGGAGGCGAGCTTGACGAACTGCCCGAGCTTGATGGGCAGACGCACATCGATGCTGTCCATTGTTCACGATTCCTTCGCGGGGGTGGCGGCCTCGTCGTCGGCCGCCATCGGTGGCACTGTGCGCCCCGTGCGGCGCCTGAGGCACAGGATATACCCGATGATCGCGCCTGCGAAGCAGACCAGGGCGGCAATCCCGGCAGGCGAGCCGGCGGCCGCCGCGGCCCAGGCGCGCCACGCGGCAAAGCCCACCGTCGAGTAGATGAGCGCCCACGCCAGCCACCCGGGAAGGGCTGCCAGGCAGAACCTCGGCCAGGTCATGCGGATGACTCCCGCGCCGAGGTTGACGAGTGTCTGAACGCCGACGGTCAGATAGGCCAGGGAGATGACCGGCCACCCGCGTCGGCGAATGCTCTCCATCGCCCGCGTCGTGCCCTCGGCGCGAGACCAGAGCCACATGCGCCGCCTGAAGCCGGCGGCCGACTCGCGCCCGGCCACGAGGAGCCGTCCGCCGTACCTGCCGAGCCAGAACACGAGGCTCGAACGGAAGGCGACCGTCAGTATCAAGATCAGGAAGACGACAGGGAAGGGGCCTGTCGTGATGATCCTGCCGAGCGGGGCGTAGAGTTCCCTGAGCGCATCAAGCATGCGGCGAGTCTACCGTGCCGCCTTCGCGACAGTCAGCTGTGGCGTGCCGTGGCATCGGCGTGGTGCCGCGCGTTGAAGCGAGACGCCTGTCAGGCGCAGTTCGAGCAGGTCCCCATGAGCTCGACGGTGTGCTCGACGTCGACGAAACCCGCGTCACGCGCCACGCGCCTGGCCCAGGTCTCAATCTGGGATCCGGAGACCTCGACCGTCGTGCCGCACGAGCGGCAGACGAGGTGATGGTGATGGCCGCTCAGTCCACAGTAGCGGTAGAGGACCTCGGAGTCGGTGCGCAGAAGATCGACAGCGCCCTCGTCGGCCAGGACCTGGAGGGTTCGGTAGACGGTGGCCAGGCCGATGCGCGACCCCGAACTCGTCAGGCTTTCGTGGAGCTTCTGCGCCGAAACGAAGGTTGACAGCCGCTCCAGATGTTCGGTTATCGTCTGCCTCTGTGCCGTGTTGCGAGTGCGAGCCGCCATAGATCACCTTCGAGTGTGGGAAGAACGTGCATTCGTCAGGCTGTGCGTGACGACCAGGCGTCCCAGTGCAACGACAGTATACAGGCCGATGAGTATGACGACGATGGTCGCTCCCGTCTGGAGTTCGACGAAGTAGGTGACGGTCAGCCCGGTGACGCAGACGATGACGCCGATGCCCATGGCGATGCTCATGGCGCGCGTGAACGAGGAGGATAGCAACTGGGCGATGGCCACGGGGACGATCATGATGGCCGAGACGAGGAGCACGCCGACGGCCCGCATGGCCACCGACACTGTCAGTGCCGCCACGACCGCCACGAGCACGTTGAGCAGGCGCACGGGAAGGCCGCACGAGCGGGCGAAGTCCTCGTCGTGAGACAGGGAGAAGAGGGCGCCGCGCAGACCGATGCCGACCACGAGGATGAAGGCGGCCAGGAAGGCGGAGTAGACGACGTCGCGCTCGGAAACGACGGCCAGCGAGCCGAAAAGGTAGGAGTTGAGGTTTTGGGAGGTGCCGCCCGCAAGGCTCATGAGGACGACGCCGCCGGCTATGCCCCCGTAGAAGAGCATGGCTAGCGCGACGTCGCCGCCGGTGCGGCCGTGGGCACGGACGAGTTCGATGAGCACGGCGCCGATGATGGAGGCCACGATCGCGCCGGGGATGGCCAGCGCGTCCCGAGGGGTGATGTTCATGCCACCCGCGACCAGCCAGCCGACGGCCACGCCGGTCAGCGCCACATGGCCGATGCCGTCGCCCATGAGCGACAGGCCGCGCTGGACGAGGAACGTGCCGACCACCGGCGCCGACAGGCCCACGAGGATCGCCACAATGAAGGCGCGCTGCATGAGCGGCGACGAGAGCATTTCCTGAAGGGCCTGGATCGTCATGGGGCATCCGTTCTGAGCGTTGGGGCGAGGTAGGCGGCTTCGCTCGCCTCGTGCGGGTGGATGTGATCGTGGTCCGGGTGATCGTGACCCGGTGCGGGGGCGGGCACATCGCCGTCGTGGACGATGGCGCCGTCGGCCAGGACGATGGCGCGGTCGACGAGTTCGCGAAGCTCGCCCATCTCGTGCAGCACCGTCACGAGTGTGACGCCCTCGCCGCGCAACTCGCCGAGGATCTCGGCCAGGGCCCTGCGCGAATCCTTGTCGATGCCGGCCAGCGGCTCGTCGAGGATGAGCAGATCGGGCTCGCGCACGAGCGCGCGCGCGATGAGGACCCGCTGGGACTGCCCTCCCGAAAAGACCTGGACGTGGTCGTCCGCGCGGTCTGCCAGGCCGACCTTCTCCAGTGCCCGCATGGCCTTGGCCCGCGAGGCGCGGCCGAAGCTCGCCCAGTTCCTCCTCGTTCCGAGCAGGCCGGTGCGCACGACCTCGACGGCCGTGGCCGGCACGCCCGAGGCGGCCGACACGCGCTGGGGGACGTAGCCGAGCCTGCCCCACGGGACCGCGCCGCGATGGGCGACGTCCGCGCCGTACAGCTGGATCGAACCCGAGGCGACCGGGACGATGCCCAGAATTGCGCGAACGAGTGTGGACTTGCCGGACCCGTTCATGCCCATGAGCGCCACGGACTGACCCTCGGCGACCCGCAGCGAGATGTCGTCGAGAATGCGGGAAGAGCCCAGGACGACGGAGGCGTCGGCGACGTTGATGGGAGGTGCTGGCATGATCATGGTCTTTCCGTATCGGCGCGCTAGCGCCAGTGTGCGATCGGTACTGCCTCGCGCGGTGGCCCCGGCCGTCAACCGTCGCGCGGTGCGCCGGGCCGTCAATCGTCGCGCGTGCGCCGGGCCGTGCGACAGCCCGACGCCGCGTGCCGAGGTGAAGCCGTACCGCGGACCCGGTCCCGCCTACCCGGCGCGCGGGCCGGGGTAGGCTTCAGGGCGCGGCTGGCCGGCTCACGAGCAGTCGAGTGCCCCGCGCAGCGCCGTCAGATTCTTGTCCATGGCGCCCAGGTAGTCCTCGCCCTCGGGCTGGGACTCGAGCGGGTCGAGGACATCGGTCTTGATCCCCGTTTCGCTCGCCAGGTTTTCGGCAACTTTCGGCGAGATGAGGGCCTCGGAGAAGATCGTCGTCGTCCCGTTGTCCTGGATGAACTTCTTGACCTGGGAGAGGACGGCCGGGCTGGGTTCGGCCTCGGGGTCGAGCCCCGACAGTGCGACCTGCGTCAGTTTGTAGCGGTCCGCCAGGTAGCCGAAGGCGGTGTGGGTCGTGACCATGTCACGCCGCTCGCAGGTCTTCAGGCCGCTCGAATACGATGAGTCGAGCTCGGAGAGCTTCTTCTTGAGCTGTTCGGCATTGGCCTTGTAGGTCTCCGCTGAATCGGGGTCGGCCTCGGATAGGCGCTTGGTGACCTCGTCGGCAGCCTTGGACATGCGCGTGGGGTCGAGCCAGAAGTGAGGGTCGAGGGCGTCCGGCTCCTCGTCGTGGGTGTGGCTCGTGACGTTCCCGTTGTCGTCCTTTTCGTAGTGGACATCGGGGCCGAGGCCCTCGTGGTGGACGAGGTCGACGGCCGGCGATAGGTCGTAGATCTGCGGACCCTGGAGAGCTTCGGCGGCCTCGTCGAGCGAGCTTTGGAAACCCTTGACGTAGATGAGGGCGTCGGCCTTGTCGAGTTTGGCTATCTCGGCAGGCGAGAGTTCGAAGTCGTGGGGTTCGACGTTGGCCGGTGTCACCGATGTGATGGTGACATCGTCCCCGCCGATGTGCTCGACGAGCCACTGGATGGGGTAGAAGGAGACGGCGACGTCGAGCTTGCCGTCCGAGCCGGTGGAGGCTGTGCCGGAGCCCTCGGTCGAGCCGCAGGCCGCCGCGCTTGCGGCAAGACAGGTGGCGGCGAGCGCCGCGAAGATGCGGGAATGGTGAAGTTGCATGAGAACGATTATCAACTTGTTGAGAATGGGTGTCAACGCGGCCCTTCGCTCAGTGCGGTAGCCCCCAATGAAGGAGCGACTCACGAGTGTGGCCGGCGAGGCCAGCATGTGGCGAATCGCTCGTCGAATGTGGCGTGCGCGCCGCAATGTGAGCCCGAGCCCGGCCGCGGCGCGGGTAGAATTGCGGCTGTTCGCGCAAACGATGCGGAACGTTCTTCCGTGCCAAGCACGGCTACGAAAGGAGCAGGGCCGCATGGCCAAACAGGCACCCTCACGACTCGACAACGCCATTAGCTTAGCCAAGCGCCGCGGATTCGTCTTTCCCTGCGGCGAAATCTACGGAGGTACCCGCTCCGCCTGGGATTACGGCCCGCTCGGCGTCGAACTCAAGGAGAACATCAAGCGGCAGTGGTGGAAGTACATGGTCACCTCCCGCGAGGACGTCGTCGGCCTGGACTCGTCGATCATCCTCCCCAAGGACGTGTGGATCGCCTCGGGCCACGTCGGCGTGTTCAGCGACCCGCTCACCGAATGCCTGTCCTGCCATAAGCGCCTGCGCGCCGACGAACTCCAGGAGGACTACGCCGGGCGCAAGGGCATCGACGACCCCGCCTCCGTCGCGCTGTCCGATGTCCCGTGCCCCAATTGCGGCACGCGCGGGCAGTGGACCGAACCTCGCGACTTCAACATGATGCTCAAGACCTACCTCGGGCCTATTGAGGACGAATCAGGCCTGCACTACCTGCGGCCCGAAACGGCCCAGGGAATCTTCGTGGACTTTCAGAACGTCATGACATCCTCGCGCAAGCGCCCGCCCTTCGGGATCGGTCAGATTGGCAAGTCCTTCCGCAACGAAATCACTCCGGGCAACTTCATTTTCCGCACGCGTGAGTTCGAACAGATGGAAATGGAGTTCTTTGTCGAGCCAGGCACGGATGAGGACTGGCACGAGTACTGGATCAACCACCGGCGCGACTGGTACGTCGATCTCGGGATCGACCCGGAGGATCTGCGCTACGACGAGCACCCGCCGGAGAAGCTCTCGCACTACTCGAAGCGCACCGTCGACATCCAGTACCGCTTCGGCTTCCAGGGCTCGGAGTGGGGCGAGCTCGAGGGCATCGCCAACCGCACCGACTTCGACCTGTCGACGCACATCAAGCACTCGGGCAAGGACCTGTCGTACTTCGACCAGGCCACGGGCAAGCGGTGGGTGCCCTACGTCATCGAGCCTGCGGCGGGCCTGACCCGTTCGCTCATGGCCTTCCTCGTCAATGCCTACGTCGAGGACGAGGCGCCCAACACGAAGGGCGGCGTCGACAAGCGCGTCGTGCTCAAGCTCGATCCGCGCCTGTCACCGGTCAAGGCCGCCGTCCTGCCGCTGTCGCGCAATGAAAGGCTCTCGCCCCTGGCCCGCGAACTGGCCGCCAAGCTCCGCCGCAACTGGAACGTCGACTTCGACGACGCCGGCGCGGTGGGCAGGCGCTATCGCCGCCAGGATGAGATCGGAACGCCGTACTGCATTACGGTCGACTTCGACTCGCTCGACGATGGCGCCGTCACCGTCCGCGACCGCGACACCATGGAGCAGACGAGGATGCCCATCAATGAGGTCGAGGCCTTCCTCGCCGGGAAGCTCGTCGGTTGCTAGGTAGCAAACGCGAAGAGGCAGCGCCCGCGCACTCCCATTCCCACGGCGGTCCGGTTGACCTCGCGCCCGAGGACCGCCGCAGGGTCGTGTACGTGTTGGCAGGCATCGTCATACCGCTCGCGGCCGTCACGCTCATCGCGCTGGTGATGCTGTGGCCCCGCGGGCAGACGCCCGTCGGGACGCTGCCTCTCAACGCCGCCGGCACCGACCGGGTGACCGGGCCCATCACATCGATAGGTTCGGTCGACGACACGGGGCAGACGCCGGTGACGATGGAGGTCGACGGCGTCGAGGTTCCCGTTCACGTTCCGCCCGAGATCGTCGCGAACGGCCTTGATGTCGGGGACGAGATCCAGGCGCTGTTCAATCCGCGTTCGCTCGACTCGGGGGTCGCCTACGTCTTCGTGGACTTCGTGCGGACGGGGCCCATGGTGATGCTGCTGGTTGTCTATGTGCTGGCAGTAGCGCTCGTCGCCCGCTTCAAGGGGATCATGGCGCTCGTCGGCCTGGGCGTGAGCCTGGGTGTCGTGGGAGCCTTCATGATTCCCGCCCTGACTGTCAGCGGCCGGCCGGTTTTCGTCATCCTCGTTGCCTCGGCGGCCATGATGTTCGCCTCCATCTACCTGGCGCATGGCATATCCATCCGGACGACGACGGCCGTGCTCGGCACGTTCTCCGGCCTGGTCATCACGACGCTTCTGGCGTGGTGGGCCGTCGGAGCCGCGAATCTCACCGGAGCCCTGAGCGACGAGTCGCGGCTGCTGGCGGGCAATCTGCCCTCGGTCAACCTCCAGGCGCTGCTGCTGGGCGGGATGATCCTGGCCGGGCTCGGCGCGCTCAACGATGTGACGATCACCCAGGTGTCGACCGTGTGGGAACTCCACGCGGCCAACCCCAAGCTGCCGCGGCGCCGGCTGTTCGTGCAGGGCATGACGGTGGGCCGCGACCACATTGCCTCGACCGTCTACACGCTGGCCTTCGCCTACGTGGGCACGGCCATCGCCCTGCTCATGGGTGCTTCGCTGTACCAGCGCTCCGCCGTCAGCCTCCTCCAGCTCGGCGATATCGCCGAGGAGATCATCCGCACGCTCGTGGCCTCCATTGGCCTCGTCCTCGCGATTCCGCTGACGACGGCCATTGCCGCCGCCCTCGCCCCGGTCGCTCCCGGAGCGGTGGTGGGCGCCGCCGCGACCCGCCCGGCTGCGGCGTCGTCGCGGGCGGCAGACACGACCGCTGACGATGCCTCCGGCGAGCGCCTCTCGGCAGGCGAGGCCGGCGCGGGGCCGGCGCCGGTGTCGCGGCGGAGGCGTCATCTCTCGGGACGCGACGAGTCGCGGCACGCCCGACCTCGGGAAGGCGAACCGCGGGAAGTCTGGCCGGATGACCCGCGCTGAGATGGCCGTCCAGTTCGGCGCGCTGCGGCTGGGCACACCGGTCATGCTCGCGCCAATGGCCGGCGTGACCAACCCGCCCTTCCGCAGGCTCTGCCGAGAGCAAGCCGAGCTCGCTCTGGCGAGCGCGGGGCTGGACTCGGCGGCCGACGGCTCCGTTCCCGGCACCCATGCGCCGGCCGGCCTGTGGGTGTGCGAGATGATCACGTCGCGAGCCCTCGTCGAGCGCAATGCCGAGACGATGAACATGATCGAGCCGGACGCGGGCGACCCCGTCCGGTCGATCCAGCTCTACGGCGTCGAGCCCAAGACAATGGCCTCGGCCGTCGAGATCCTGGTCGGCGAGGACCGCGCCGACCATATCGACCTCAACTTCGGCTGCCCCGCGCCGAAGGTCACGCGCAAGGGAGGCGGCTCGGCGCTGCCGTGGAAGCTCGACCTGTTCGAGGAACTCGTCACCAGCGCAGTCGACGCTTCGAGGCGGGCCAGCGCCGATCGCGACTTCGAGGTGCCGGTCACGGCCAAGATACGCGTGGGCATCGACGAGGAACACGGCACATTCCTCGACGCGGCGCGCATTGCCGAGCAGGCGGGCGTTGCCGGCCTGACCCTGCACGCGCGCACGACGGCCCAGCACTACTCGGGGCGTGCGAACTGGGAGTCGATCGCGCAGCTTGCCGGAGCCACGACCCTTCCCGTGCTCGGCAACGGCGATGTTTTCGAGGCCGACGACGCCCTCGCGCTCATGGAAGCCACGCGCTGCGACGGGGTGGCCATCGGGCGGGGCTGCCAAGGCCGGCCGTGGCTGTTCTTCGACCTCGCCGCCGCCCTGCACGGCAGCGCCGAACGCGCACGACCCGGCCTGGCGGAGGTCGCCGCAACGATACGGCGGCACGGCGAGCTGTCCGTCGAGCATTTCGACGGCGACGAAAACCGGGCCATGCGCGAACTGCGCAAGCACATCACCTGGTACCTGCGGGGCTTTTCCGTGGGCGGCCAATCCCGCAACGAGCTAGCCCTGGTGTCGACCATGGCCGAACTCGAAGACCGCCTGGCCGGCCTGGAGCTCGACCAGGCATTCCCCGAAGCGGCGCATGGCCCCCGTGGCAGGGCCGGCAGTCCCAAGTGTCCGCACCTGCCCGACGGCTGGCTCGACTCGCGCGTTCTCACCGCCGGGCAGCGCTCGCGCATCTCGGCGGCCGAGATAGGCGTTTCCGGAGGTTGAGGCAGGTGGCCGCACCGTCCCAGTTGCGTGGGCAGCGGCGGGTGATGCCGGCTTTGCCGTGCGGCCGCGGCGGGCCCGGCCACGCGAGACGTGATCGGCCGGTCCCGACCCAGGCCGATCCCGGCGAGCCGGCACGGACGGGCTGGCTGCGCCATCGGCCGCGGCGGTAATCTCTGTGGCATGAACGCACGCGAGCGCTGGGTCGCCGAGCCAGCCAAAAGCTCGAACCGCACGGAGTTCGAGCGCGACCGGGGGCGGGTACTCCACTCCTCGGCGCTGCGCAGACTCGGCGCCAAGACCCAGGTGCTCGGCCCGGAGTCCGACGATTTCATCCGCACGCGCCTGACCCACTCGCTCGAGGTCGCCCAGATCGGCCGTTCCCTGGCCACCAATCTCGGCGCCGACCCCGACGTCGTGGAGACGGCGGGCCTGGCGCACGACCTCGGCCACCCGCCCTTCGGCCACAACGGCGAGCGCGCACTGGGCGAGGTGGCCGCCTCGATCGGCGGCTTCGAGGGCAACGCTCAGACGCTGCGCATCCTCACCCGGCTGGAGCCCAAGCGGATCGCCCCGAGCGGGCGCCACGCCGGCCTTAACCTCACGCGCGGAACGCTCGACGCCGTCATCAAGTACCCGTGGAGCGCGGGGGCCGGCCCGCTCAGGGCCGACGGCACGCCCACGCCGAAGTTCAACTTCTACGCCGACGACGCCGACGTCTTCGACTGGATTCGGGACGGGCACGGCAGGCAGCGCTGCATCGAGTCACAGATGATGGATCTGGCCGATGACATCGCCTACTCGGTGCACGACGTCGAGGACGGCATCGTGCAGGGACTCATCCCGACCGAAGCCCTGCGCGGCGAGGCCGAACAGGCGCGCATCGTCGATGCGACGAGCCGCTGGTACGCCTACGAGGACACCGATGGCCTGGGCCGCGCCCTCGACAGGCTGCTGGCAGAAGAGGCGTGGCCCGAGCGATTTCGCGGCGTGTACGGCGAGCTTGCCGCGATCAAAGACCTGACGAGCGACCTCATCGGCCGCTTCATATCCGAGGTGTGCGCGGCCACGGCCGAGGCGTGCGGGCCCGGGCCGCTGCGCCGCTACGGCGGCCACGTGCGCGTGCCGGATCGCACGCGCGCCGAGATCACGTTGCTCAAGGGCCTGGCTGTCACCTACGTCATGCTGCCTCGCGAAACCGAGCCGCTCTACTACGAACAGCGCACGATTCTGCTCGACCTGGTCGATGCGCTCGTCGAAAGCCCCGAGCACCTGGAGCCGCACTTCCTCGAGATGTGGCGGCAATCGGATGAGGACGGGCGCCTGCGAGCGGTTGTCGATCAGGTTGCCTCGCTGACGGACCAGTCTGCGCGTGTGTGGCACTCGCGGCTGTGCGGCTTCCTGAGGAACTGACGGAGCGAGCCGGTAGAATCGCGCCCATGCCAGGACTCATCAGGCGCGAGGACATCGACGAGGTCCGCTCGCGAACACGCATCGACGAGGTCGTCTCGCAGTATGTGGCGCTGCGCCCGGCAGGCGTGGATTCGCAGAAGGGTCTGTGCCCCTTCCACGACGAGAAGACGCCGTCATTCCACGTGCGCCCGAGCGTTGGCCGCTGGCACTGCTTCGGCTGCGGCGAGGGCGGGGACGCGATCTCCTTCATCGAGGCCGTCGAGCATGTGTCCTTCGTCGAGGCCGTCGAGCTCCTGGCACGCAAGGCCGGCGTCGAACTGCACTACGAGGATTCGGGGCGTGGCCAGCGGCGCGACCCCGGCGCGCCGACGCGTCAGCGGCTCATCGACGCGCACAGGGTGGCCGCCGAGTTCTACGTTGCCCAGCTCGCCACCCGCGAGGCCGAGCCCGGGCGCCGGATGCTGACCGAGCGCGGATTCGACGAGGCCGCGATAGCGCGCTACGGGGTCGGCTATTCGCCTAACTCGTGGGATGGGCTGCTGCGCGAGCTGCGCCGACACGACTTCACCGAGCGGGAGATCGCGGCCTCGGGCCTGGCCAGCCAGGGCAACCGCGGCCTGTACGACAGGTTCCGCGGCCGCCTCATGTGGCCCATTGCCTCGATCACCGGCGATCCGATCGGTTTCGGCGCGCGCCGCCTGTCCGACTCGGACCAGGGTCCCAAGTACCTCAACACGCCGGAGACGGCCATCTACAAGAAGGCGCAGGTCCTCTACGGCCTGGACATGGCCAAGAAGGCGATCGCGGCCCAGAGGAGGGTCGTCGTCGTCGAGGGGTACACGGATGTCATGGCCGCCCAGCTCGCGGGCATCGAGTGCGCCGTGGCCACGTGCGGAACCGCGTTCGGCTCGGAGCATGTCAAGGTGGTGCGCCGGCTGATCGGCGACCGCGCCGACCCCGCCGCGGGAGTCATGCTCTCCAGCGGCGCCGCCTACGGGGGAGAGGTTGTCTTCACCTTCGACGGCGACGCGGCCGGCCAGAAGGCCGCACTCAAGGCCTTCCAGGAGGATCAGTCCTTCGCGGCCCAGACTTTCGTCGCCGTCGCCCCGGAGGGCATGGATCCCTGCGAGATCCGCATGAACTACGGGGACGAGGCCGTGCGCCAGATCGTGGCCAGGCGCCGCCCACTCTTCGAGTTCGCGATCCGATCGGTGCTCGAGGGGATCGCCCTGAACACAGCGGAGGGGCGGACCGCGGGACTGCGCTCGGCGGCGCCCATGGTCGCCTCGATTCGCGACCGCGTGCTTCGCGGTGAGTACACGCGACAGTTGGCCGGGTGGCTCGGCATGGACGAGGCCACCGTGCGCCAGGCCGTGGCGGCAGCGTCCAGGAGCCGGTCGGCTGCGTCTGAAAGCCGGGCGGGTACCGGGCGCGGCGTGGCGGGCGGCGATTCGGTGGGGGAGCATGTGCCGGGTGCGGCCCTCGCGCCGCTGGCCAGTCTGCGCGATCCCGTCGAACGCCTGGAGCGCGAGGCCCTTGAGGTCTACCTGCAGCTGCCGTGGTACGCCCTGCACTATCGGATGGACGAGCTACCCTCGCAGACCTTTTCCGTGCCCACCCATCGCGCGGTCCACGAGGCCATCAGGGCGGCCGGGGGAGCCGCGGTCTACGGTCACAGGTACGCCGAACTCGCCGATTCGGGACTCGACCGCGACCGGGCCTCCCGGGACGCGGCCGGCTGGTACGTCGAACGGGTCCACGAGGCCGCCGACGACGTCGTCGCCCGCGCCGTCGCCCAACTCGCCGTCGAGTCTCTGCCGGAAACGCGCGGTGACCGCCTGCAAAACTACGTGCGCAGCGTGGTCAGTTCCCTCATTCGCCAGGGGATCACGCGGCAGATCGCCGAGCTTCGCTCCGAGTTGCAGCGCACCTCGCCGGATGACCCGTCATACGGCGAGCTCTTCGCCGACCTCATGGATTTGGAGACCCAGCGCCGCTCCTACGAGTAGCGCCCCGCTGCGACGAATGGCGCGCCGCTGCGACGAGGAGCGCTGGGCGGCCCGGCGGCCACGCGCCGCCGGTGGCATGCGGGTGTTCCGCCAGGGCCATGCGCGAGGGACATTGTGTCACGCGCCCAGGTCGAGGCCCCGCCCCGCGAGAGACGAGCCGAGCCTCCGTCCACCAGACAGGCAGACGTAGGGCGATAGGTCACCAGTCGCTATCGGCCTTGTCCATGAGCGTCTTGACCGACGAATCGAAATAGGGACCCCAATTGTTGCCGGTGCCTCGCGTCCCCGAGGTCGTTATCGACCGGAGCTGACCGGTACCCGTGGCCGGATTGTAGTTCTGGAGCCAGGGACCGCCGGATGCGCCGCCCAGGAACCAGCAGTCCTGGGAGACGTACTCGTTGAGGTTCGGGGCCCTGGTCGCCCTCGTTGCGCAGCTGAGCATGGTGTACCGGCCATTGGCGGGTGAGGTCCGGTTGATCGGGTAGCCGAAAATGGTGACGTCCACATTGAACGAGCCGCCCCAGGTGATGCCGTGCCCGCCGGTGACGGTGGCGATGGGAAGGTCGCTATTGCCTCCGTTGTACAGGGTGCCGAAGGCGATGTCGTTGCTGAAGGACGTGTTGAGGATCCAGGAGTCGAAGACGCGGAACGTGCGGACCGGCCATATTCCCAGCGGGGCGGGATTGGCCGCGTTCTTATTGTAATTGGGGACGAATACGGCGTTGGCCTGCCAGTGCTTCGAGGTGGCGTTGTAGACGCAGTGCGCCGCCGTGACGATGACCCTCTTGGAGGGCGTGTTGATGACGGAGGCCGAGCAGAAGTTATTCGTCTCGTGGTCGTAGCTTTCGAAGAAGATCTTTCCGTTGACCGGCGAGTTGTTGACTCCGAAGACGACGTCGGCCTGTGCCTCGTGGGCTTCGGGTGCGGCCGCTTCCTGCACGTCGGCCGCTG
>JAUMUM010000028.1 GCA_030530685.1 Actinomycetaceae bacterium
CCTCATGGGCGGCTTCCCTCACGGATCGGCGCCGGGATGCGCGGGCTGTTCCGCCGTGCATTTTCGCCTTCTATTGCCTCCTCGCGAGATGCCGGCTTGGTCCGCGCCGCGGATCTTCCCCGGTTCCTCCTTGCCGCCCAAAGAACGGCCAGGGAGCCGCCGAATGGGAATAGGCGCACCAACGGACGTTCTAACGAAATGGGCGCGCCAACGAATGGCCACGCCCGACGAATGACCAGGCAGTCGCACCCGATCGTCGCTTTCATCGGGTCGGTCGAGCTGACGGAGGCGCGGCTTGTACACGCCGACGCTCGCGATCGTCGCTTTCATCGCGCCCACGACGCGTAATGGTCCACACCGTGTTGGCGTGAAGTCCTCGTCCACATGACGTGGCCTCGGCCGGAGAGGCGCGAGTGACTTTCGCGAGAGTGGTCTGGCGGCGGGGAGGAGCTTCGCCGCGGCAGCCGAAGAACGGAGGACGCATATGAAAGCACCCACCGAGCTCGTGAGCATTGAGGGGGCCACCCGCGAAGAGGGCATGGCCACCGCCGAATATGCCATGGGCACGATGACGGCCACCGGAATAGCCGGGATTCTCTGGTGGCTCATCCACCAGCCCTGGTTCAAGGAGGGCTTTGTGAGCATCTTCAAGAAGATCTTCGTCATCGGATAGTCGCTGCGGGGCGGGCATGCACCCGCCCCGCGCCCGGTGGAAGGCGGGGTACGCCGACCGAGCCGTGCGCTTGCCTCAGCGCTCGCCCCGCGTCCGGGAAGGTGGGAGACCAGGACGGTTCGCCGATGAGACCGCGAGGCGGCGATGGCCTAGCCGGCGAAGCGATGGGAGGACGACGCCATGGGAGGCAAAGATTGCGACGCGAAGGAAGCGGAGGACAAGTGGGTAGAGGAGCAGAGGACACGTGGGCGGAGGAAGCGATGCGAACAGAGGGAATGACTAGGTGCGACGCGCCCGCGGCGCAGGAAGCGATGAATGACCAAGCACGACGCGCCCGCGACGGCGACAGCGAGGCGGGGATGGTCACCGGCGAGGTGGCGATGGGCATCTTGGCGATCGGCGTCGTCGTGACACTTCTTGCGATGCTGGCCAATATCGCCTTCGTCTACGTCGGCGCCCAGGAAGCTGCGCGCACCGCCGCCCGCATGGCATCGCTGGGCAAGTCGGAGTCGGCCATCGTCGCCGTGGTCCGCGAGAAGGTACCCGGAGCCACGCTCGAGGTCGAGTGGCAGGGCCAGACCGTCGAGGTCGCTGTCCATGCCCCGCGCTCCGGGTTCTCCGGCGCGCTCGGCGTGGCGGTCTCCGCGCGAACGAGCGCCTTCGCCGAGCCGGGAGTGATGCCCGATGGGTGACGGCATGTTCCCGGTGGCTGAGCGCAGGCGCCGGGCGGTGCGACGCAGGAGTTCGGCCGATGCGCGCGGGGGTCCGATAGACGAGTTCACGTGCCCGGCCGGCGTGCGCGGGGACGAGGTTGGCGCCGGCACGGTCCTGGCTGCCGGAGCGATCGCCCTGCTGAGCGCCGTGTTCCTGGCGGTGCTCGTGCTACTCAAGGGCCTTTCCGCGATGCAGCGCGCCCAAACCGCCGCGGACATGCTCGCGCTCGAAGCTGCCCGGCGCTCGTTCCAGCAGGCCGACGCCGCGTGCCCCTCCGCCGACGAGGTCGCCCGCTACGAGGTGAGGCTCGAATCTTGCGACGCCGGCGGCGGCACGGCGCGCATCGAGGTCTCGGCCGAGGTCCTGCGGATCGGGCCTAGCGTGCGCGCCGAGGCGCTGGCCGGGACGGCCGACGTCAGCCAGGGCGACCGGGGTGGTGATTCGCCGAACGAAAAAGACAGGGACAGCAGCCGCGAAGGCGAGCAGGGAGGCAGTAGAAGTGGAGTACAAAGCGAAAAGACTCAATAGGCGGCGCGGCAATGCAGCGTGCGAAGAAGTTGATCGTGCCGAGGGGATGGAGGACCTTCATGGAAAAGTTCCCGAGGAGGCCAAACGCATGAGAACGTTTTGGGGTCGAGCCGACGTTACGCAGTCACTTGCGGATCCATTACGGCTCAGCCAGCCCGCCAAAGCCAGCACCCCAGCCCGCCAAAGCCAGCACCCTGGTCCGCCAAGGCCAGTCTTACCCGCCGTTCAGCGCGCTCACCTGCCGTCCAGCGCGGCGACGAGCGTCGCGAGCAGCCCGATCGCCCCGGCCTTGGACAGCGGCTCGTTGTTGTTCCCGCACTTGGGTGATTGCACGCAGCGCGGGCAGCCGTCGACGCACGGGCAGCTTTCCAGGGCCTGAAGCGTCGCGCGCATCCACCGCGGGCCGTGCTCGAAGCCGCGCGCCGAACAGCCCGAGCCGCCGGGTATGGCGTCGTGCACGATGACAGTCGCCTGGCCGGTGTCGGCGTGGACGGCGGTGGACAGGCCGCCGAGGTCCCACCTGTCGCACGTCGCCAGCAGCGGCAGAATCCCGATGGCGGCATGCTCGGCGGCATGCAGCGCCCCGGGCAGGCTCGCCTGGTCGACGCCGCTATCGGCCACCGCCCGCGCGTTAATCGTCCACCACGTCCCGCGCGTGTGGAGCTGGCGCACCGGCATGGTCAGTGGCACCCGTCCCAGATACGTGCCGTCGTCGTCCTTGCGCACGTCGTAGCCGACCACGCGCGAGGTCACGAGCACCTCGCCGCGCGCCCACACCCCGATCCCCGTGTCGATTCGCTCGTCGGTCGAAAGGATTTCGACGTGGCTCTCCTCGTGGGCGAAGGTGCGCAGTCCGTCCTCGTCGCGGTGCACGAGCGCGACGTCGCCGGCCAGCTCGTCGACCCGGTAGGGCGCCCCCTGGTGGACGTAGACGGCGCCGGGGAACACGGTGGTATCGGCCCGGCCGGAGTCGACGGTACCCAGCACGGTGCCGGACGGCGCGTCGACGATCGACACGGTCACGCCCTCGCCGCGCAGGCTGACGGCCTCGTGCGCGCTGGCACCCAGCGAGGTGTTCCAGAACCAGCCGGCCGGGCGGCGGCGCAGGAGCCCGTCGGAGGCGAGCTGCGCGAATAGGGAGGCATCGGCGAGCCCGAAGATGGCCGCGTCCGCTTCCGTGAGGGGCAGCTCGGAGGCGGCGGCGCAGATGTGCGGGACGAGCACGTGCGGATTGGACGGGTCGAAGACATTGGTCTCCATGGGCGAGGCGGCCAGGACATCCGGGTGAGCCAGGAGGTACTGGTCGAGCGGATTGTCCCGCCCGACGAGGATCGCCAGCCCCTCGCGGCCGGCCCTGCCCGCGCGGCCGATCTGCTGGGCGAAGGAGGCGTGCGTGCCCGGCCACCCGGTGACGACGACGGCGTCGAGCCCCGAGACGTCGATGCCTAGCTCGAGCGCATTCGTGCTGGCGAGCGCGCGGATGGTCCCCGAGCGCAGCGCGTCCTCCAGTTCGCGGCGCTCCTCCGGCAGGTAGCCGCCGCGGTAGGCGGCGACCGACTCGGCCAGGTCCGGGTGGCGGCCGGCCAGCCAACGCCGGGCGATCTCGCGGACGCGTTCGGCTGCCGGGCGTGAGCGGACGAAGGTCAGTGTCTGCGCACCCTGGGCGGCCAGGAGCCCGGTGAGCTCGCCGGCCTCCGTGCTTGCCGCGCGGCGCGGGGCATCGGCGGAGGGGAGCTCGGCGTCCGGGTCGGCAGGGTCGGGGTCTGGATTGGCTGGGTCGGCAGGATAGGCGGGTGCGGCTGGGTCCGGGGAGGCAGCCGAGTCGGGCAGTGTGTTCGAGCTTGAGGCCATTCGACGAGCGGCGGGCGCGTCCTGCTCGCGGCATTGCCACAGGGCGACGGTCTTGGGCCCGCTGGGCGATCCGTCGTCGTCGACGGCGCGGACCTCGCCGAAGGCCTCGCCGAGGAACCGCTGCGCCGCCTGCGCGGGCTGGCCGCTGGTGGCCGAGAGGAAGACGACGGTGGGCCGCGCCCCGTAGTGCGCCGCCACGCGCAGCAGCCGGCGAAGTGTTGCGGCCACGTGCGCGCCGAACATACCCCGGTAGGAGTGGAATTCGTCGACGACGACCACGGCCAGGCCCCGCCACAGGTGCGCCCACCGCTGGTGGGAGGCGAGCATGACGTGGTGGGCGAAGTCCGGGTTCGACAGCACGATCGAGGCGTGCTCGCGCGCCCACGTGCGCGATGCCGCATCGGTGTCGCCGTCGGCCAGCGCCACGCCGATGCGCGGGGAGACGTCGCGGGCCAGCTTGGCCAGAAGGCTGTGCTGGTCGGCCGCGAGCGCCTTGGTCGGCGCCAGGTAGAGCGCGGTGGGACGATACCGGATCGCCGCCAGGCCCCGGCCCGCGGCGTTGCCCGATCCCCAGACCTTGCCGGTGACTGCGGTCTCGTCCCGGGCGCCGGGCGCGGCTGGCTCGTCGGCGAGCATCGAAAGGGCCGGGACCCAGGCCGCCAGCGATTTGCCCGAGCCCGTCCCGGTGGCGATGACCGTGTGGACGCCGTCGAGGATGAGTTGCGCCGCCTCGGCCTGGTGTGTCCAGGCGGAGTGGATGCCGCGCTCGGCGAGGGCGTCGAGGACCCGCTGCGAGGTGGCGTCGGGCCACGGGCTCGTCCGCTGTTGGCGTTCGGGCATCTCGATGATGCCCGTGATCTGGCCGGGCGCCGCGTGCTGCCTGACGGCGTCGAGGAAATCTGGCACCTCACAAGTGTGCCTCACATCGGCAACGGACGACGACGCGGGGCCCGAGCGGCGCGCAGGCCCTGGGCGACGACGCGGGAAGCCGCCTCCCGGCGCCCCGTCGTCCAGCACACCGCAAAGCTGAATCATTCAATATGTTGTGTGTGGTCCGCGTGTCCCACACAATATGTAGTAGTAGGGAGTATCCTAATGAGTCCGGCCGGCCCTGGAACCACGCCTGGGTGGAGCCGTTCGACAATCGCATACCGGTCGTGTCCACCGGCCTCGGAGCGATCCCACGCTCCCCGTCGCGCGGCTCGCCGGCCCTCGGATGGCGGCCAAGCGCCAGGCCCATCGGCCAGCAAGGATCGACCAGCAAGGCGCCAGGCCCAACCCGGCCCACACGCGAAGAACGCAAGCAGAAGAGAAGGAAAGGGAACATGCCCCGCACCAACGCCGACACCGTCATGATCGACGCCGTCTCCACGGTCGACGAATACCTCGATCGTTCGGACTGGCGCGTCAACGCCAACGCGAACCAGGGGTACTCGCTGGGCGGCCTCATCCTCAACTCGGCGGGCAAGACGATCGCCAACTACTGGCTCACCTCGGTCTACAGCACCGAGGAGGCCGCCGCCCACCGCGAGGGCGACTACCACATCCACGACCTCGATATGCTCTGCGGCTACTGCGCCGGCTGGTCGCTGCGCCGCCTGATCGAGGAGGGCTTCAACGGCGTTCCCGGCGCCATCTCCTCGGCCCCACCCAAGCACCTGTCCGCGGCCTGCGGCCAGATCGTCAACTTCCTCGGCACGCTCCAAAACGAGTGGGCCGGCGCCCAGGCCTTCTCCTCCTTCGACACCTACATGGCGCCGTTCGTCCGGCTGGACTCGCTGAGCTACGACGAGGTCAAGCAGTGCATCCAGGAACTCGTCTTCAACCTCAACGTGCCCTCGCGCTGGGGCAGCCAGTGTCCCTTCACCAACCTCACCTTCGACTGGACGTGCCCGGCCGACGTCGCCGGCGACCACCCGTACATCGGCGAGGACGTCTGCGACTTCACGTACGGCGATCTCCAGGCCGAGATGGACATGATCAACCGCGCCTACATCGAGGTCATGATGGCCGGCGACGCCGACGGCCGCGTCTTCACCTTCCCCATCCCCACCTACAACATGACGAAGGACTTCGATTGGGAATCCGACAATGCGCGCGCCCTGTTCGAGATGACCGCGAAATACGGCCTGCCCTACTTCCAGAACTTCATCAACTCCGAGCTCGACCCAGGCATGATCCGCTCGATGTGCTGCCGCCTCCAACTGGACCTGCGCGAGCTCCTCAAGCGCGGCAACGGGCTGTTCGGCTCGGCGGAGCTGACCGGCTCGATCGGCGTCGTCACCATCAACATGGCCCGGCTCGGCCACGTGTACGCCGGCGACGAGGACGCGCTCTTCGCCCGCCTCGACCACCTCATGGACCTCGCCTCCTCGACTCTCGAGAAGAAGCGGACGGCCGTTCAGGAGCTCATGGATGGCGGGCTCTTCCCGTACAGCCGGCGCTACCTCGGCGGCCTGGGCAACCACTTTTCGACCATCGGCGTCAACGGCATCAACGAGATGATCCGCAACTTCACGCGCGACGTCAACGACATCACCGACGAGTGGGGCCACGACTTTGCCATGCGCACCCTGGAGCGCGTGCGCTCGCGGCTCGTGACCTACCAGGAGACGACGGGCAACCTCTACAACCTCGAGGCCACCCCCGCCGAGGGCACGACGTACCGCTTCGCCAAGGAGGACCGCAAGCGGTACCCCGGCATCCTCCAGGCGGGGACGGACGCTCAGCCCTACTACACGAACTCCTCGCAGCTGCCCGTGGCCTACACGCAGGACGCCTTCGAGGCGCTCGCCATGCAGGCCGACCTCCAGTCGATGTACACGGGCGGCACGGTGCTGCATCTGTACATGAACGAGCGGATGAGCTCGGGCGAGGCGTGCAAGCAGCTCGTGCGCCGGGCGCTGACGAACTTCCACCTGCCCTACATCACAATCACGCCGACGTTCTCCATCTGCCCCGTGCACGGTTATCTTGCCGGCGAGCATGCCACGTGCGGCAAGTGCGCGGCTCAGCATCCCGAGGCCGAGCCGCAGGTGTGCGAGGTGTGGACACGCGTGATGGGCTACTTCCGGCCCGTGGCCTCGTTCAATATCGGCAAGAAGGGCGAATACGCCGAGCGCACGCCGTTTACCGAGCGGGCGCTGCGCTTTCCCGAGCAGGAGGTATCGCTGGTCGACCGCGGGCGTGGCGTTGCCGGTGATGGCGCGGGCGACGGCGCTCTGGCTGGTGCGGCCGACGGCGCAGCTCCGGCTGGCGACGGCGCTCCCCTTGCCGACCCCGCCCGGGCGTGAGGCACCGTGACGGTCGCTGAGGGCCGCGGCAGGCCCGGTGCCGGTGGCCTCGACGGCCCCAATGTCGGTGGCCCCGACCCCAGTCCCGGCACCCCTGGCGCCGAGGCCCTGGCGATCGCCGGCCTCGTCCCGCTTTCCACGGTGGACTGGCCGGGGCGCCTGGCGGCCACCGTCTTCTGCCAGGGGTGCCCGTGGAACTGCTTTTACTGCCACAATCGGGCGCTCATCGACCCTCGCGCGCCGGGCGTCGTCGCCTGGCGCCAGGTGCTCGACCTGCTGGAGCGCCGGCGCGGCCTGCTCGACGGCGTCGTCTTCACCGGGGGCGAGGCCCTGCGCCAGGCGGCCGTCCTCGACGCTGCCGCCGAGGCCAGGCGGCTCGGCTTCGCCGTCGGCCTGCACACCGCCGGATGCTACCCGGCGCGCCTGCGAGCCATGGTCGAGCGCGGGCTCGTCGACTGGGTCGGGCTCGACCTCAAAGCGCTTCCGGAGCACTACGGCGCCGTCGTCGGCAGGAACGCGGGCGCAAAGGCCTGGCAGAGCCTTCGGGTGCTCGTCGAGGCCGCCGGGCGCGGCGGTCCCGATTTCGAGGTGCGCACGACGGTGGTCCCGGGGGATATCACGGCCGACGACGCCTACGAGGTCGCCCGGCGAGCCCGCGATGGCGGGGCGCGAGCCTTCGCCCTCCAGCAGGCGCGCGGCGAGGGCACGAGCGGGCAGTTCGCGGTGACGGCACCCGGGTGGGACGACGCCTGCCAGCGCCTGGCCGAGCGGATCGAGGCACTCGGATGGCGCGAGTTCGCCTACCGGCCGGCGTGACGGCACGAGCGCCCTCCCGTCGGCCACGGCCCGGCCTCGTCGCCAGTCTGTGGGCCAGCCCTGTCACCGACCGCCCCGGGGAGTTCTCTGCATTTTCACCGCTCCCCGTGGTAGATAGGCTCGCCGCATGAACATCGACACCGAGATCGAACGCGTCGCCGAGAAGATGCGCAGGCTGCCGCCGCATTCGTCCGCAAGGGTCAACCCGCCCCAGTCGATCGTGTGGGGGCCGCCTCTGCCGGAATCGCGCGTCGCCGCCTACGAGGCCGCCCACGGCATCCGCCTGCCGGCCGACTATCGCGCCTTCATCACCCGCGTCGCCGGCTCCGGCAGTCACCCCTTCTACGGCCTCGAGGAACTGGGCGTGCCAAATAGCGAGTTCGGCGAGGACGACATCAACCCCGGGCGCCCCTTCCCCTTTACGGCGGACCGGCCGCTGGACTGCTGGGCGCTGTTCGGAGAGGACGCCGAAGACCCCGATGCCGGCCACGCGGCCTTTGAGGCGATCCTCGAAGGCGGTGGCGCCGCGAGCGGCTTCATCCACCTGTGCCATGAGGGCTGCGGCATGAATAGCATCCTCGTGGTCAATGCGGTCGACCCCGCGCAGGAGGGCACCGTCTGGTACTTCGACCTGGCCAACGACGCCGGCATATTCCCCATGCGCCACGAGGACGGCCGGGCCTTGACCTTCCTCAGCTGGTTCGAGCTGTGGCTCGACGGCGAACTCAGCGGCGAGCCCTTCAAGGGGTACGCAGAGCTGACGTGACGAGGCCGGTGCGGCTGCCGTGGCCGCAGAGCACGCGAGGGCAAGCGCGCGGTAGACGACAGAGCACGGCGATGGACGCCAAAGCACGTCCGCGGTGGACGACGGAGCACCGCGGTGGACCAACTGAGCACACGGAGGCTCCCATGGGGTTTCGTTTCAACGCGGTGACCTATTCGACGCGCATTCCCCGCCAGGACATTGAAGCCTTCCCCGCGGGAGGCCGGGCCGAGGCGGGCGAGGCCGCGCGCCGCTGCGGATGCAAACTCACGGGTCAGACGGCGCAACTGCCCCAGATCCTCGGCGGCGGCCGGAGTGGGCTCGTCTACATCGGCACGTGGGGCGGCATCGATGAAGGGACGATCGTCGTCGGTGGGCAGGCCAGCGCGATTGAACGGATCGCATCGGATCTATTCGCCGCCGCCGACGTATTCCCCGATGGGACGAAGGCGGTGACCCACCTGTTCGCCACGAGTGTCGCCGACGTCACCGAGTTCGACGTCCAGGCGCCGTGGGGCAGTCGCAGCGTCTACCTCGCTCCCGGCGACGACGTCGAAGACAGCCAGTTCGACGAGGCCGCGCTGAGTAGCCTCGTGCCCGCGAATTTCGGCGAGCCCTCGGGCAAACTGGAGATCGAGATGGACGGCGAGCCCCTGCCCTTCGAGGAGTCACTGTGGAACGCTCCCAAGGAATGGCAGGTCTACCGCAATCTCCCCTTCCATCCCGAGGACTACGCGCAGGCGGCCGCCGAGTGGCTCTACGGACCGCTGACCGGCGCGTCGCTGACGGTCTACGCGGCCCGGCCGGGGCGCGCAAGGCGCCTGTTCGCCCGCGCCGGCCGGGCATGATGATGCAAGAAGGCGGCGGCTCACTCTCCGCCCCACCGACACGGCATGATGGCGTTTGGGGTCGGCTAGCCGAGCTCTGCCAGAAGGAGGCCAGCCCGCCAAGAAGAAAGATATGCAGGCCCGCCGAGCCGAGAACGGACGAGCTTAAGGAACGCCGGTCACGTAACCTTGGATGTATGACTGATGCGACCGCCTCCTTGACCCCCGAGCTTGCCAAAGCCCTGCGCAGCGACCTTGGTGGGTACACGATCTCGGCGGTCGAAGGCATGCTCGGCGAGGCGGCAATGTCGGCGCTGCGGCGCGAGCAGCGGGTTCCCGCGCTCTACCGCGCCCGGGCGGCGTCGGCGTCGAGGTCGGCGCGGCTGGCCATCCACGTCCGCCTCTTCCTCCTGGGTGACACGGTCGAAGACCGCGAGATCGAGCTGGCGCTGCCCAGGGTCTGCGCCAGCGAAGGCCTGAGGGCTGCCCTCCTCGACGGCGGCCGGGCCCGCTTCCAGGTCGTGCCCACAGCCATCCCCACGCACCTGCCGATCCCGGCGCTCGTCGGCACGGAGGCCGGGCGCCAGGACGTGCTCATCGCCTCCGACTGGGGCGAGCTCGTCGGCGTCGTGCCGCGGCCGGATCACGTCATGCCCGTCGGCGGCGCCACCCGGACCCTGGCCGCGCTCGCCAACTACTCACCCGGCGCGCGCGTGCTCGACGTCGGCACGGGCTGCGGCATCCACGCCATTCTCGCCGCGCTGTCCGGCGCCAAGGTCACGGCCACCGACGTCTCGGCCCGAGCTCTGGCCTACGCCGCATTCAACGCCGCGCTGGCGGGGGTCGACGTCGCGCTGCGCCGCGGCAACCTCTTCGAACCGGTCGAGGGGCGTTACGACGTCGTCGTGTCCAATCCGCCCTTCGTCATCACGCCCGACTCCGTGCGGTCCAAGGTCTCGCACCGGTACCGGGACTCGGGCCGCGAGGGCGACCGGCTGCTGGCGGAGATGGTCGCCTCGCTGGGCAGTGTGCTGGCCCCGGGTGGCCGCGCCTGGATGCTCGGCAACTGGGAGATCCGCGGCGAGTGGTCCGACGGCCCGGCCTCGTGGCTGGAGACGGGACGCTTCGATGCCTGGGTGATTCAGCGCGAGCGCCTCGAGCCGGCCCGCTACGTGGAAATGTGGCTGCGCGACGGCGGCCTGACACCGCGCGACGAGGGCTACGAGCAGGCCTACGAGGCTTGGATCAGGGATTTCGAGAAGCGCGGCGTGACCGGCGTGGGCATGGGCTACATCAGCGTGGGCTTCGACGACGACGGCCTACCCCGCGGCCCGTGGCGCCGCTTCGAGGAATTGTACGGCCCGGCCCCGGCCAACCTGCACGAGTTCGCCGAGGTCGTGTGGTCGAACCGCGGGCTCATGATGTGCTCGGACGCCGAGCTCGAGCGAAAGCGGCTCGTGGCGCACGGCATCGAGCACCGCCTCTACGCTCCCGGCCAGAAGGAACCGTTCATGTTGAAGATCGCCCAGTCGGAGGGCTTCGCCGCCGAGGTCGAGGTCACGAGCGCCGTGGCCGCCGTCGTCGGCGCGTGCGACGGCGAGCTGAGCGTCGGCATCCTCATGGAGTCGGCGGCCAAGCTGCTCGACACCGACGTCGCCGAGGTTCGCAAGGAGGTCATGCCGGCCCTGCGCGAGCTCATCGGGCTGGGAGTGCTGCGCCGCAGCCACTCGACGATTGCCGCGCGCCGGATCTAGGGCAGCGCATCGGGGCGCCTCAGGGCCGCTCAGGCTTCAAAGCCCGTCGGGCGCGCCACACCTTCGCAGACGGACCGCGCGATGCACAAGGGGAGGTGGTGAGCTACCCACGCACATTTTTCCGGCATGAATGGCGCGCTTCCTTTTCCGGGGCGTATGGTGACCCCGACACCTCGCACCTACCAGGAATCCAATAAGGACGTACCGTGACCAAACTCGTGATCGTCGAGTCGCCGGCCAAGGCGCGCACCATTGGCGCCTATCTCGGCGACGGTTTCGACGTCGAAGCTTCCGTCGGGCATATCCGGGACCTGCCCCAGCCTTCCGAGCTGCCTGCGGACATGAAGAAAGGTCCCTTCGGAAAGTTCTCCGTGGATGTGGACAATGGCTTCGAGCCGTACTACGTCGTCGACCCGGACAAGAAAAAGAAGGTCACGGAGCTGCGCAAGCTCCTCAAGGGCGCCGACGAACTCCTCCTGGCAACGGACGAGGATCGCGAGGGAGAGGCCATCGCCTGGCACCTGTACGAGGTTCTCAAGCCGAAGGTTCCCGTCAAGCGCATGGTCTTCCACGAGATCACCCGCGAGGCCATCGCCCGCGCGCTCGACAATCCGCGCGAACTCGACACCAAGCTCGTTGACGCCCAGGAGTCGAGGCGAATCCTCGATCGACTCGTTGGCTACGAGGTCTCGCCGCTGCTGTGGCGCAAGGTTTCCCCGGGGCTTTCGGCCGGCCGCGTCCAGTCTGTGGCCACGCGGCTCGTCGTCCAGCGCGAGCGGGAGCGCATGGCCTTCACGCCCGCCTCCTACTGGGACGTGACAGCCACCTTTGCCAAGGGCACGGAGGACTTCGACGCCAAGCTCGTGGCGCTGGACGCCTCGCGCATCGCCACCGGCAAGGATTTCGGCGACGACGGCGCGCTCGTGACCAAGTCGGTTCGGGACGGCGTGCGGGCTCTGGGCCAGGCCGACGCCGAGGCGATCGCGGGCGCCGTCGCCGAGGCCGACGCCACGGTCTCCTCCGTCGAGACGAAACCCTACACGCGCCGCCCGGCCGCGCCGTTCACCACGTCCACGCTCCAGCAGGAGGCCTCCCGCAAGCTTCGCACGAGCGCGCGCAACACGATGCGCACCGCGCAGTCGCTCTACGAAAACGGCTACATCACGTACATGCGAACGGATTCGACCAATCTGTCCGAGCAGGCCGTGGCCGCCGCGCGCAACCAGGTGCGTGAGATGTTCGGCGCCGAGTACCTGCCAGATAAGCCGCGCCTGTACGCGACGAAGTCAAAGGGGGCCCAGGAGGCGCACGAGGCCATCCGCCCGGCCGGCGATCACTTCCGCACGCCCGAGCAGGTGCGCGGCGAGCTCAATGCCAGCCAGTTCGAGCTCTACGAGCTCATCTGGAAGCGCACGGTGGCGTCCCAGATGTCCGATGCGCGCGGCCAGACGGCGTCGATCCGCGTGGATGTGGCCGTCGGCGGCGCCGCAGGAGTGGACGTGGCCCAGTTCGCGGCGTCGGGCACGATCATCACCTTCCCCGGCTTCATGGCCGCCTACCAGGAGTCGCGCGACGCCAAGCGCTACGAGGACGGCAAGGGCGACGCTCGGCTTCCCGAGCTCGCGCAGGGCGAGGCCGTCGACGCCCTGCGCGCCAGCGCCGACGGGCACGAGACCCAGCCGCCGCCGCGCTACACGGAGGCCTCGCTCGTCAAGAAGATGGAGGACCTGGGCATCGGGCGCCCGTCGACGTATGCGGCCACGATCTCGACGATCAGCGACCGCGGCTATGTCGACCACCGCGGCCAGGCGCTTGTGCCGACGTGGACGGCGTTTTCCGTGGTGCGGCTCCTGGAGGAGAACCTGCCGGAGCTCGTCGACTTCGATTTCACGGCGGACATGGAGACGGAGCTCGACCGCATTGCCTCGGGCCAGGAGGAGCGGGTCGTCTATCTCACGCGTTTCTGGCGCGGCGAGGGCGAACGCCAGGGCCTGGCCGGCCAGGTCGAGAGTCTGGGCGACATCGACGCCCGCGCCGTCAACTCCATCGCCCTGGGGGAGGGGCTGACGCTGCGGGTCGGGCGTTACGGCCCGTACGTCCAGGAGGATGGCGACGGCGAGTCCGAGGGGCGACGCGCCTCCGTCCCCGATTCGGTCGCGCCCGACGAGCTGACCCCCGAGCTCGCCCGCGAGCTGCTGGAAAAGAGCAGTTTCGACGGGCGTGAGCTGGGCACCGATCCCGAGACGGGCCGCAAGATCCTGGCCAAGTCGGGGCGCTTCGGCCCGTACGTCACCGAGGTGATCCGCGAGGGCGAGGTGGGTCTGACGCCGACGGGGCGGGTGTCGAAGAAGCCGCCCAAGCCGCGCACCGCCTCGCTGCTGGCGAGCATGGACCTGGAGACGATCACGCTCGACGACGCGCTGAGACTGCTGTCCCTGCCGCGCACGGTCGGGCTCGACGGCGACGAGCCCATTCTGGCGCACAACGGCCGCTACGGCCCGTATATCACGCGCGGCAAGGACTCGCGCTCGCTGGCCAGCGAGGAGCAGATCTTCACGGTCACGCTCGACGAGGCGCGCGAGCTCTTCGCCCAGCCCAAGCAGCGGCGCGGCGCCCGGACCAAGGAGCCGCTGCGCGAGCTCGGGGCCGACCCGGTCACGGGCGTGACGGTGCTGCTCAAGGACGGGCGCTTCGGCCCCTACGTCACCGACGGCACGACTAATGCCTCGCTGCGCCGCGACGACGACCCGCTGACCATCACTCCCGACCGCGCCTTTGAGCTGCTGGCCGACCGTCGCGCCAAGGGGCCGGCCAAGAAGCCCGCCCGCAAGAAAGCCGCAGCGAAGAAGACCTCGGCAGGA
>JAUMUM010000029.1 GCA_030530685.1 Actinomycetaceae bacterium
CCACGACGGAGCCGTCGGCGGACCCGACCACGACTGAGCCCTCGGCGCAGAATCCGACCACCGATCCTTCGCAGGCCCCGTCGGTCACGCAGGGCACGGCCGGTCCGCCTGCCGCAAGCTCGGCCGGCCCGGCGCCAAGGACGAGTACCACGACGAGGAGCGGCTCCGGCAGGCCTCTGGCCAACACCGGCGCGAGCGTCCTTGTCCTAGGTGGCCTTTCCGTAGTCGCGCTGTTGGGCGGTGCGATTCTGGTCGCGCGTCGTCGCAAGGCCTGATGAGTATGCCTCTGGCCGTTCACTTGGTCGAGGCTGAGCAAACCGGACTATAGCCGGCATAACCAGGCTGGACTACAGTCGACAACGCGATGGGGTGGGTGCCCGATGAACCGGGCCTCGCCCCATCGCTTATGCCTGCCGCTGTGCTTTGCCCCGTGACCTGCCACAGCGTGGTCGGGCTCCTTCTGCCTGTGCCCCGCACGCTGGCTCGCGCCCACGCTCAAAGTGTTAGCGCACTCCACACTCAAAATCAGACTTCAAATTTTGAAGTGTAGATTTGAGTCTTGTCGGGCCGGCCCGCGCTGACGCACGTATACGTGCCTACGTCGGCCCTGAACTCAATGGGAGGGCATTCCATGGATACGAGGCTGGACGGGCGGATAGCCGTGGTCACCGGCGTGAGCCGGCGGCAGGGGATCGGGTGCGCGATCGCGCGCCGGCTGGCGGACGCGGGAGCGAGCTTGTTCCTCCAGCATTTCGCACCGCACGACGTCGCCCAGCCGTGGGGAGGTGACGACATCGAGGCCGTCGTCAATGATGTGAGGGCGCATCTTGCACCCGGGGCACGGATGGCGCACGCGTCGATCGATCTATCCCGCGCGGACGGCGCTAAGCGGCTGATTGAGAAGGCCTCGGCACTGGGGCACCTGGACGTTCTCGTGTGCAACCACGCCCAGTCGAACCCGGACACGGATCTGGCCGGGACGAGCGCGGACGTCCTCGACCTGCACTGGCGTGTCAATGCGCGCTCGACGATCTTGGTGACTCAGGCCTTCGCTTCTCAGCACGACGGGCGCGAGGGTGGCCGCGTCATATGGATGACCTCGGGCCAATCCAAGGGGCCGATGCCCGGAGAAATTGCCTACGCGGCGTCCAAGGCCGCCCTGGCGGGCCTGGTCACGACCGTCGCCGACGAGCTCATCGACCGCGGCATCATTGTCAACGCTGTCAATCCCGGCCCCGTCGACACCGGGTACTGCGACGTGGACGAAATCGTGGCCGCCATGCCGCGCGCCTTCCCACAGGGGCGCTGGGGCGTGCCGGACGACGTCGCGCGGCTGGTCGAATGGTTGGTCTCCGAGTCGGGCCGCTGGGTCGTAGGCCAAGTCATCGATTCGGAAGGCGGCTTTCGCCGGTGGAATCTCGCATAGGAGCCGCTGCCGGAAGGTGTCGGGCGGAGCGAGCCGGAGGGTACCGGGTCGGCCCGCCCGGCCATACGGGATTGCCTCGCAGCACGTGGCGAAGGCCCGGGAACAAGCCGAGTTCCCGGGCCTTCCACGTCGGGGTCTCAATGGCCCCTGGCTATGCGATAGGTGTGTTTGACGGCTGACTGGCGGCCCCGCCCGGCCGGCAGCGTGCCGCTCAATCAAGCCCGGCCGGCAGCGCACGCCAGGCAGGCGATGCCTCGCTCGGCGCCGCTCCGCCGGGCCGGGCCCGCTTAGATCGCCTTGCGGTCGAGCTTCCACACCTCGCGGGCGTAGTCCATGATCGTGCGGTCGGAGCTGAAGACGCCCGAGCGGCAGATGTTGATCCAGCACTTGCGCGCCCACTCGCGCTGATCGCCGTAGTCGGCCGACATGCGGTCGCGAGCCTCGCGGTAGGCGGCGAAGTCGCCCAGTAGGTAGTAGACGTCGGCCTGCTCCCAGGCCATGCCGTCCAGCAGTGAGGCGCGCAGGTCGTGGAAGTCGCCAGTGCCGCCGTCGCTGAGCGTGCCGTCAACGAAGGCGTCAAGGACTCGCTTGAGCCCGGGCACCGTCTCGTAGGCCTCGCGCGGATGGTAGGTGCGGCGGATCTCCGGCAGCTCTTCTTCCTTGGCGCCGAAGATGTAGGCATTGTCCTCGCCCACGGTGTCGACGATCTCGACATTGGCCCCGTCGAGCGTGCCAAGCGTCAGCGCCCCGTTCATCATGAACTTCATGTTCGACGTGCCGGACGCCTCCTTGCCGGCCGTGGAGATCTGCTCGGAGATGTCCGCGGCCGGGATGATGTACTCGGCCGGCGTGACGTTGTAGTTCTCGACGAAGACGACCGTGAGCAGGTCCTTGGTGTCCGGGTCGTTGTTGACCAGGCGCGCCACCTCGTTGATGAGCTTGATGATGCCCTTGGCTCGCTTGTAGCCGGGGGCAGCCTTGGCTCCGAAGATGAACACGCGGGGCGTGACCTCAAGATCCGGCTCGTCCTTGATCCTGAAGTACAGGTCGAGGATGTACAAGGCGTTCATCAGTTGGCGCTTGTATTCGTGCAGGCGCTTGATCTGCACGTCGTAGATGGCGTCGATGGGGATGTCCACGCCCTGGCGCCGACTGAGCCACTGCGCGAACTCCTTCTTGTTTTCGCGCTTGATCTCGATGAGCTCATCAAGGACGTCGTCGGTGGCGGCATCCTCGATCTCGGTGAGCTTGGACAGGTCGCGAACCCAGGCGTCGGAGCCGACCAGGCGGGTGAGCAGCGCGGCCAGGCGCGGGTTGCAGCCGTTGAGCCAGCGGCGCTGCGTGACGCCATTGGTCTTGTTGTTGAACTTCTCCGGCCAGATGTCGTGCCAGTCGTGCAGGGTGTCGCGCTTGATAATCTCCGTGTGGATTGCGGCGACGCCATTGATGGAGAAAGCCGCGTAGCAGGCGATCCACGCCATGTGAATCCGGCCGCCGGACAGGGGGGCCATGTAGTCGATCTTGCCCTGGTCGTAGCCCAGGGAGGCCAGTTCGGCCCGGAAGCGGCGGTCGATCTCGGAGACGATTTCGAAGATGCGCGGGAAGATCTGCTGGAAGATCGAGGACTCCCAGGTCTCCAGCGCCTCGGCCAGGACCGTGTGATTGGTGTAGGCGAAGGTCTCCTGGACGACCTTCCAGGCGTCCTCCCAGGTCAGGCCCTCGTCGTCCATGAGCAGGCGCATGAGCTCGGGGATGGCCAGGACGGGATGGGTGTCGTTGAGCTGGATGGCGTTGTACTTGCCGAAATCGCGCAGGTCGTCGCCGTGGACCGACTTGTAGCTTTCGATCATCGACTGGAGCGAGGCGGAGACGAAGAAGTACTGCTGGCGAACCCGCAGGACCTTGCCCTCGTAGGTGGTGTCGTTGGGGTAGAGGACGCGACACAGGTCGGCCACGCGCTCGCGTTCGACGATGGCCTCGGTGAAGCGCTGCGAGTTGAAGGCCGCGTAGTCGAACTCTTCGATGGGCTCGGACTTCCACAGGCGCAGTGTGTTGACGTTGCGGGTGCCGTAGCCGGTGATAGGCATGTCGTAGGGGACGGCACGCACATTCATGTCGGCGAAGGTGACGAACTTGGCCTCTTCCTCATGGCGAATGGCGAAGGGGTAGCCCTCTTCCATCCAGGGGTCGGGGTGTTCGTTCTGGAAGCCGTCATCAATGGTCTGCTTGAACAGGCCGTAGCGGTAGAGGATCCCGTAGCCGGTCACAGGAAGGTCGAGCGTTGCGCACGAATCCAGGAAGCATGCGGCCAGGCGCCCCAGGCCGCCATTGCCGAGCGCGGCGTCGTGCTCCTGCTCGAGGACCTCCGACAGGTCCTGGCCGTAGGCGGCAAGAGCTTCGCGAGCGTCGTCGACGAGGCCGAGGTTCGTGAGGTTGTTCAGCAGCGCGCGGCCCATGAGGAACTCGGCCGAAAAGTAGGCGGCGCTGCGTCCGTTTTCGTAGGTGCGGTGGGTAGCGTGCCACGTGTCAGCGATGCGCTCGACGACGAGGCCGGAAAGACCCGTCCAGAATTCCATGGGAGTTGAATTACGAGTGGTCTTGCCAGAGGCTGAACGGACAAAGGCCCCCAGCGGTTGCGTTAGGTCGGTCGACATGACACCAAGTACTCCTTGCAATGCAATTAAGTTCGCAACTTGTAGCTTATCGGACGAGCCCGCGACGCAACCTGGTTGTGTGAGTAATTCCTGTCATCCAAGGAGCGGTGCCGACGGAGCTCGGGACTGTGGACCGGCGGGCGCTCGGGTTTGAGGGGGCGGGTGGCGCTTGGGGCTGTTGACCCGGCTCGGCTTGTTGACCCGTGGGCTTGGGGTTTTGGCGGTGCGCGAGCTTGTTGACCCGGCTTGGGGTGTTGACCCGGCTCGGGACTGTGTACTCGTGGGCGCTCGGGCTTGTTGACCTGTGGATGTTCGCGTTTGGGGACCCGAGGGCCTGTAGGCTTGTGGACCCGACTCGGCTTGTTGACTCTCGGACGCTTGGGTCCACAGCGTCGTTGTATTCGCACTCCATCCACGTCGCACCAGCCGCTCCGTCATCGTCGCGCCGGTACTTTATCTGCGTCGCACCAGCCGCTCCATCCACGTCGCGCCGGCTCCTCCGGCCTCGCCTTGGAACACCGCTTCCCGCCCCGCCACAGGTTGACGCCTCCGGCCCGTCCGCACCCTGGAGCGAGACCGCGGTGCGATTGCGGAGCCGAGGGCCTATGCTAGGGTCGTAAAGCGGGCGTGCCCCTTTACGCGACCGGAAACGAAAGAAGGGGTCATGCCTGCGATTATCGTTTTGGGAGCCCAGTGGGGCGATGAGGGCAAGGGCAAAGCCACCGACCAGCTCGCGGCCCACTCCGACTACGTCGTGAAATACAACGGCGGGAACAACGCCGGGCACACTGTCATCGCCGATGGCGAGAAATTCGCGCTTCACCTGCTGCCCTCCGGCATTCTCTCGCCGGGCTGCACGCCGGTGATCGGCAACGGTGTCGTCGTCGACCTGGGCGTGCTCTTTGCCGAGATCGAAGAACTTCAGGCGCGCGGCATCGACTCCTCGCGCCTGCTGATCTCCGGTAACGCGCATGTCATCACCGAGTATTCGAAGGTACACGACGGCGCTCACGAGCGCTTCCTCGGCAGCCGCAAACTCGGCACGACGGGCCGCGGAATCGGCCCGACCTACGCGGACAAGGCGTCGCGCGTGGGCATCCGCGTGCAGGACCTCTTCGACGAGTCCTCCCTGCGCCAGAAGGTCGCCGGCGTCCTGGAGCACAGGAACGGGCTGCTCGAAAAGATCTACGGCGAGGTGCCCGTCGACGCCGAGGCCGTCACGTCGCAGCTGCTCTCCTACGCCGAGCGGGTGCGCCCCATGGTGGCCGACGTCGGCCTCGTGCTCAATGCGGCCCTCGACGCGGGCAAGACCGTGGTGTTCGAGGGCGGCCAGTCGACCATGCTCGACGTCGACCACGGCACGTACCCGTATGTCACCTCGTCCAATGCGACCGCCGGGGGAGCGTGCACGGGCAGTGGCGTCGGCCCAACGCGCATCGATCGCGTGGCCGGGATCGTGAAGGCGTACGTCACGAGGGTCGGCGAGGGGCCATTCCCCACCGAATTATTCGACGACGCGGGCCAGTGGCTGCGAGACCGCGGCGGGGAATACGGCACGACGACGGGCCGTCCCCGGCGCTGCGGCTGGTACGACGCCCCGGTGGCCCGCTACTCGGCACGGGTCAACGGGCTGACCGACTTCGTCCTGACCAAGCTCGACGTGCTTGGCGGGCTGGAAGAGATCCCGGTCTGCGTGGCCTATGAGGTCGACGGCAAGCGCACGGACGAGGTGCCGCTTTCGCAGAGCGAATACCAGCGTGCAAGGCCGGTCTACGAGTACCTGCCCGGGTGGGATGACGACATTTCCGGCTGCCGTGCTTTCGAGGAACTGCCCGCGGCCGCGCGGGACTATGTGCTGCGGCTGGAGGAGCTTTCGGGGTGCCGGATCTCGCTCGTCGGCGTCGGCCCGGACCGCGAGCAGGCGATCGTTCGCCACGACCTGCTCGGGTAGGAGCGGCAGTGCGGTGCCTGCGGCGCGCGGGGTGCGGGTGTTTGCGGCCGCGAGGTAGCTGGAGGTAGCCGCGACCGCCGTGGGTGGCCACGGCAGTGTGGTGCCTGCGGCGCGCGAGGTGGAGGCCTCGACCCGAGGCGCCCGATGCTCTTGGCGCGACGGGGCCGCCTCCGCCATCGGACTGAGCTTTATCCGCGGGGCGGTAGCCGCGCGTGGATATACGCCGTGCCCCGCTTGGGTGACAGGCAGCAAGACGGCGCCGGCAATTCACATGCCAGCCTCGGCTGGCGAGGCGGGAACGCGGACGGGAGTTCCGGCGCGTCCGGACCTACTGTGCCGGATTACCTCTTCCTCGGCTGGAAGCTCGGCGGCTGTGAGTAGGTGGGTGGAAAGGCCTGGGGGAAGTCCTCGTAGGGATCGGTCGTCTGGCGACCGGCGGCCGATGGGGATGACTCGTCGGACCAGGATGGCGGGGGTACAGGCGTAGACCGGTCCAACACCGTACCCGACGATTCAGCGGGGCTGGCCGACGGCGAATCGACGGCGTGCAGGGCGTCGTGCACCGGGGCCGGATGCGACGGCGCTGGACCCGAGTGCGGTAGCTCCACTGCCGTGGGTGCGACTGTCGACGGGGCGGGCGAGGTGGCCTGCTCGCCGGAGGCCGACACCTGCGGCAGATCGACGACCGTTGGGGCGGGCGTGGTTGCCGGGACGTTCGATCCGGGGTCGTGGGCCGACGCTCCGGGCGTGGCGCCGCCTGCTGGCTCGACGAAAATCGCGGCCCCATAGTCATCTGCCGGGTATCCGGGCGTTCCGTGATCGCGAGCGCCGAAGCCCGGCGTCTCGTATCCCGGCACCTCGAAGTCTGGCGTTCCGCGGTCGGGCGTCTCGTAGCCCGGCAATCCGTGAGTTGGTGCGCCGTAGTTTGCTGCCGGGTACCCCGATGCATCGAGGCTGGCCAAAGCGTCGCCGACAGACGCGTTGGGGCCGGCCGCGCTGTATCCCGGCACCTCGATGCTTGGCGTCCAATATTCAGGGAGCTGGGCCTGGTCGTGCGCTGGGGCGTACTGAGTGGGCTCCGGCGTGGCCTGAGCATCGGGCGCGTTGACGGGAGCCATCGGAGCGTTAGCCGCGAACCAGGCCTGCTGCGGCTCGGCCGGCGGCTGATCCGGGTACGGGAACGGAGGATCCTGGTACGGGTACGAAGGCTGCGGAGCCTGGACCGCGAACTGGCCGCCGTACGCGGCCAGACCCTGGTCGCCGGCGGCGGGAACGTGCGGCGCGGCGGCATGGGGATCGTAGGTGGTGTCGCCCGCGGCCGGGTAGCCGTACGGGGTGGCAGGGGGAAAGTAACCCTCCTGAGGAGCGGTGTGGTCGGTGGGCATCGGTGAGTAAGAAGCCGCGCCCGACGGGTCGTCTGAGGGCTCCGCGAAGGCATCGCCTGATGGGGCAGAGGCCTGATATGGCCCCGCATCGCTGGGACCCTGGGGTGGAGCGAATGCAGATAATGCCCCGGCGTGTGCCTGGACACCGAAGCCTTCCGACCCGGCGGAACCGGGGCTGACGCCGGCGAAACCAACGGGTTCGTCGAAACCTGGTTTGGGGTCGGCGTCTGGCGGAGCGCCGAAACCTGCGGCCTCGCCGAAACCTGGACCGATGGAGGCCGGCGCGGAGGGCATCTGCTGGTAGACGGGCGCTGGCGGAGACGCGTTTGCAGCTCCGGGCGCCTTGACCCAGGCGTACTCCTTTCGCGAGTTGCGAAAGCCGATGGCCGCCAACAGCAAGATGAGCAGGGAAACTCCGATGGAAATCCAGGCCCAGCTGGGAAAGCCCTCTTCACCTTCGTCATCCTCTGAGACGTAATCGTTCGTGGACGTCGACGCTCTGAGTGCACTGGGCTGCGGCTTGGCTCGGCCGTCCAATGTGGAAGGTCGGTCGGCCGACGTGGCAGTGACGCCGGGTGTTGCAGGGGCGCCCGACGCGGCAGGGCGGCTGGCGGCCGACCCGGCGTGTGCGGCCGACGCGAGGACTCCGGCCGTTCGTTCGATGCGCGGGTGCTGCGCGGCAAGACCCGAGTTCCCTGCGCCGAGGTTTCCGTCCGCAGTCATACGTCCGACCGCCGTGATGCTGCCGACCGATTCTCTGGCGGTGCCATGCAGGATTGTCGGACTCGTGCCGGGCGCCGGCGCCGCGCTCGCAGCTTCGTCGCTCGCGGATTCCGGACCTTGCACGTGCGCCCGCGAGCCATCCTGGTCGTGCCATGTCATGGCAAAGACGAAGAATGCGGCCACCGTCAGGATCACCATGCGCTTGAGGAACTGATGCATCATTGAGCCTCATTGAACTCGACTGCGGATTCACCGCCCACGTTAATTGGGCCGCCGATGCTACGCGCGCAATCGGGGAGTTCTCTCGCCCGTTTCACGATGTGGCCTCAATGGCTGCGGTGCCAGAACTCAGGCCTTCCGCCTGGGGATGGGCGGTTCCCGGGCACGACCTGTGGACCCGAAGGATGTGGTGGGCGAGCCTATGGGCCCGCCGCCTCGTGTGGACCCGCCGAGCCCTGCGGGCGGTCTCGACGTCGGGCAGGGCAGCGGAAATGACTCGTCAAGAAGGGCGAGGCCCCGTCAAGATGGGCTTAGTGCCTGTCTTGACGGGGCCTCGTGTGCGGATTGAGTGCCAGCTGGCCTGCAACTCCGGGGTCGTCAGGTTTGCTGGCCGGTCTCGTCAGCTGGACGGCCATTCGATGGCGGGACGGGGTCCTGGCCCTGCTGGGGCGGCCAGCCGAAAGTCCGTGGGTTCGCCTGATTCGACGCCTGCGGATAGCCGGGAGATTGGCCCGGTTGGTCCGGCTGGCCCGCCTGGCTCGGCGTTTGGTCCGCCTGGTTTGCCGATGCCTGCTGGCCAGGAGACTGGCCGGGGTCAGCTGATTGTCCCGGACCCGGTTGAACGAGTTGCTGCGACCGGTCGGATCGCCGAGCAGGCTGCTGCGTTTCCCGCCCGTCATGCCCCGGCCACGCCGACTGTCCGTACTGCGCCTGGCTGGTCGGCGGCTGACCAGCAGCATGCTGGGCGCCCGGCGCCTGGGGCGGTGCCTGTCCGGGTTGCGGTGCCTGGCCGACCTGTGGTGTCCTCCCGTCCCGTGGCGACCGGCCGGTCGGGCTAGACCCGGCTCGCCCGACGGTAGGCGCCTGGTCCGTGCCAAGAGCGGGTGAATTCGATTGCCCATACCGTTGGCCTTGCCCATACTGCTGCGGCTGGCTGTACCGGGCGGCCTGGTCGGACTGCGGCGGCTGGCCTGGCTGGCCGTACTGCGGAGCTTGACCATAGTGTCCGGCTTGGCTGGGCTGCTGAGGAACTTGACCAAACTGTCCGGCTTGGCCGGGGTATGGGCTCTGGGCCTGGTCGGCCGAGCCCTGGCCGTATTGCTGCGGCGATTGCTGCTGCGGCACCGCCTGACCATAGGTGGGCGCACCCGGGACGGGGAGGCTAGGCCCGCCAGGCCCACCGGGACCGCCAGGCCCACCAAGACCGCCAGGCCCACCGTTGCCGCCGCCATTATTCCTGCGGCGGAAGGCGAAGGCGGCCAGGGTGCCGATCAGGGCGAGGAGTACCACGGCGATGAGGATCCAAATCCACACGGGCACGCCGGAATCGTCGTCGTTGGAGGCGGGGTCGGCATTGATGGATGTATCGTCGCTCGACGGCTCGGTAGTAGACGGCGACGAATCAGACGGCGACGACGGTTCGGTGGTAGACGGCGACGGCGAAGATGACCCAGACGTCGCCCAGATACCCTGTCTTACGGTTTGGAAGTCGTTCCATGTGACTCTGTTGCCCTCGATCTGTCCGCCATCGGACGCATCCGTGATGTCGTCGGGCATCTGAATGGTGAGGGAATAGGTGGAGCTTTCGAGCTCAGTTTGATTTTCTGAACTGAGGCTGTCCCAAAACGCGCGCGGGATGGTGACCCTCGTCGTATCGCCAACTTCCGAATAGAAGACCTCGGAACCATCCAGGTTAGTGACTGTCATCCGGCACCCGATGCCCGTGGCGCCATCGAGTGGCGTGACCACGACATCGCCCGCGGCGTCGGGATCTTCGTTGATGATCTGTTGAAGCTCGGAGCAATCACGCGTGCCTGCGTCCGCAGGGTCTTCGGTGTCGAAGTCCACGATGAGCATCAAATCACCTGACTCGGAGACTACGATCGTCTGGTCGGTCCTGCACGCGCCAAGGAGTAGGAGGAGGGGGACGACGAAGGCAAGCAGGCTCAGCCGCCTGCGAATGGGGATCATGATTGTGCCTAACGTTTGTGGGACGGGACAGACAACATAAAGTTGCCAGCTGGAGGACTGCTGAGCGAGATGACGGGCTTGCGGCTGCGGGCGCGCGAATCGCTATTGCGATCTGTTCCTGAATCTCGGCAGGACGAAGCCCGCGACTGCGCCCGCGAAGAGGAGACACGCCGCGATCCACGCCCAGGCGGGTAGGCCGGTGCGCGACGAATTGCTGGAGGCGCCTTGCGCGGACTGCTCGCTGTTCGACGTCGTGGGCGGGGAGGAGGGGACCGTCGGAGTTTCGCGTCTTTCCGCCGTGACAGAGACGCCTTGCTTGGCGGACTCGTAGCTGTTCCACGTGACACGATTGCCTTCGACCTGGCCGCCGCCGGAGTTTTCCACGATCTTTCCGGGCATCTCGACCGTCAGGCTGAAGTTCGCGCCGGTCGCGGCAATGCTCGTCACGCCCTGGTCCTGCGCGTAGCCTTCGTCGAAGTTGCTCCAGAAATCCACCGGAATTGTCAGAGTGATCTCGCCGTCGGATTCGGTGATGTGTTGGTTGCGCGTCTTCGCGTTGGTCTCGAAGGACAGCCGACAGCTCAATTCCGCCTGGCTGTTCGACAGCGGCTCGACGGTTCCAGGGCCGAAAATGGGCTCCTCGTCGTCCACGAGGGTCTGGAAGGTCGAGCACTTGGTGATATTGGACGAGGGGCTGGGCATGATGTCCACGGTCAACGTCACGTTATCGGCGTCGACTACCTTGACGGTCGTGTCGATGCTTCGAAATTCGCAAGCGCACAGGAGAAATGACAGGGCCACGACGCACGCGGAAAGCAAAGTTCGCTGCTTGGTCACGGTCCTCATGTGTGAAACCTAGCATCAATGATGCGACGGCGGCGAGCATGGACGTTGGGGCGAAGTCCTCGGCGCTCGTCGCGAGCTCGCACCTGCCAGAGTGATGATGAGCGAGCTGGATCTGCGTCCGGCGTGGGGTCGTGCCGACGAGCGAGCTGGATCTGCGTCCGGCATGTGGTCACGCTGATAACAGAGCCGGATCCGTTCTCGATGCGTGGCCGTGCAGACGAGTGAGCCGGGGTGGTGAGCATGAACCTGATGGGCGGCGGGTATGACGTTGGGGCGAGGTCGTGTGCCTCGCCCCAACGATGTCGATTCTGTTTTCGGTCGGCCGCTTCCCGCCTGTGATCAGCGTGTCAGACGCTCAGCGGCAGATCAGGCGCTCGGAGCGCTCCCGGACTGGGGAGGCTGGAACTGCGGCGGCTGACCGGGTTGCTGCGCCTGGCCCGGCTGCTGGCCAGCTTGACCCGGCTGGCCGGGCTGGCCGTACTGCTGAGTCTGCCCGGGGGAGTAGGGCGCCTGGCCCGGCTGGCCCGTGCCCGGCTGACCGTATCGCGGCTGCCCGGGTTGCCCTTGCCCATACTGTGGTGGCTGCCCGTACTGCGAGGTGGGGCCGGGCTGTGACTGTTGGCCGGCCTGGCCGGGCAGCTGGCCGGCTTGACCGGGCTGTCCGTACTGCGGAGCTTGACCGGGCTGCTGAGGAGCTTGGCCGTACTGTCCCACCTGGCCTGGCTGTCCGTACTGGCCCGCCTGCCCGGGCTGCTGGAAAGGCTGGCCGGCCAGCGGCTGGCCGTATTGCTGCGGCGATTGCTGCTGCGGCGCCACCTGGTTGTACGCCTGGCCGTAGGCGGCCGCGCCCGGAGTGGGAGCGCTCGGACCGCCGGGGGCGGGGGCACCCGGACCACCAAGACCGCCAGGCCCACCAAG
>JAUMUM010000010.1 GCA_030530685.1 Actinomycetaceae bacterium
ACCCTAAGCTTGCCGGCTTGGACGCGCAGGGGCGCCCGCTCTCACACAATGCCGTCCTCGCGAGGGGGGCCGGCATTGCGAGGGGCTACCGGCGGTAGGCCCACCAGCGGCCATTCGACTATCAGGCAGGCTACCCGACTGTCAGAAAGCGAGCGTGGCTGCCAAGCGCCGCACGACGTGGACCCGTCCCGAGCGCAGGGCCTCAATGGGAGTGGCCGAAAGCTCGGGGCTCTCGGCGGTCAGCCACGCCCAGGCCTCCTCCTCGCTGTACCCGGCGTCGAAAAGTGTGATGAGTGTCCCCCTGAGCGAGGCCAGCACCTCGGTGGCCCCGTCCTTTTCGACGAGGACGAGCGGCGAAATCGCGAGCGCCTTCGACTGGCCTTGCCGCAGCGCGATGAGGCGATGGTCGGCCAGCATATTGCGCACGTCGCGCTGGGTGACGCCGAGGATCTCGGCGACGTCGGGAATCGACAGCCATTGGGGATTCGTAGTGTTCACGGGCACAGAGTATCGAAGATCGCATCTGAGTTCTGGCGCGAACGTCGTCGACGCGATATTGTCACATTCGAAACATGGGCAACAATCGAATCATTAACATCAATTGTCGCATCTCACCTCGGACAAGAATCTGGAGGCCTCTCATGTCCCCACGCGCATCACGCGCCTCGACCGCCGTCCTGGCAGCCACCGCCGCATTCGGCACGCTCGTCTCGCCCGCACAGGCCGACGCCGCGAAGAACTCGGCGCTCCCGAAGGCAATGACCTATCGGGTCGGCCCCGGCGAGACCCTTTCGTCGATCGCGACACGTACCGGCGTGCCGGCCTCGGCAATCTCCCGGGCCAACGGTCCCCACGCCCTACGCGCCGGACACCGGCTCGTCATCCCCGCCGCGCAGGAACAGCCGGCCGCCACAACGCATACCGTCGCCAGCGGCGAGACGCTCAGCCACATTGCACGCCGGTACGGCACGAGCGTTCAGGCCATCGCCTCGGCCAATAACATCGCCGACCCGGGCCGCATCTACCCCGGGCAGCAACTGACGATCCCCGGGGCCGCGGACCAGGCTGCCCCCGCCGCGCAGGAACAGCCGGCCGCCACAACGCACACGGTTGCCAGCGGCGAGACGCTCAGCCACATCGCGCGCCAGTACGGCACGTCGACGACGGCCCTCGCCCAAGCGAACTCGATCGCGGACCCGGGCCGTATCTACCCAGGGCAGCAGCTGACAATCCCGGGTGCCACGGGTCAGACCGCCCAGCTAACGGCCGTTCCCGCCAATCCGGTACCGAAGACTTTCCTGCACTACACGTATTCCGACGAAACCAACGGCGCCGCGAATCAGAACAGGGCCTCCCTGGAGAGTGTCGAGGTTCCCTCGCCCGCTCAGATGCAGGAGATGGTCAGATCCACGGCCGTTGAGATGGGCGTCGACCCGCAGCTGGCCATGGCCCACGCCTACGTCGAGTCGGGCTTTGACATGCGGGCCGTCTCGCCCGCGAACGCCGTCGGCGTCATGCAGGTCATCCCCTCCTCCGGCCAGTGGGCCTCCCAACTCGTGGGGCGCGACCTCAACCTGCTCGACCCGCAGGACAACGTGATCGCGGGGATCGCCATCATCCGCTACCTGCAAAACAACGCCGACAGCGTCGAGCAGGGCATCGCCGGCTACTACCAGGGCTTGGGCGGCGTTCGCAAGAACGGCATGCGCCCCGACACCCAGACATACGTCTCCAAGGTCCTCGGCGCCAAGGCGCGGTTCTGAGCCGCAAACCACGGTGGGAGCCTCCCGCATCGCCTGAGTGCGACGCGAAGCCTGCCGCCGGCCAACAGGTTCGCGCACGGCGGGGTTGCGAACAATGGAGCTTGGCGAAGGACAACGGGATCCGGCCCGGTGATCGGACACGTCCACCCGCGCAGCAGTAGCCGCGCGGGGATCATTGGCATGCTTCCCGACGTGAGGGCCAAGACAAAAGCACAGCCGTAGCCGCGCGGGCACATCCCCGCGCATCGGGCTAGGCGAGGACGCGAGACGTGGCAGCATGTCAACGGCGCGAGCGCCTGGCAACCCTGGCCTCGCGCGTTTAGTACCCTGGTGTCGTGAGCTCCGATTCGCTGCTGGGAGCAGTTGTCGACGGACGCTATGTCATTACCGAGCGCTTGGCGCACGGAGGCATGGCGACTGTCTACCGTGCGCGCGACAAGCGCCTCGAGCGCGACGTCGCCCTCAAGCTCATGCACCCGCACATCGCCGAAAACGCCGAGTTTACCGAGCGCTTCAACCGCGAGGCACGCGCGGCCGCCCGCCTGTCGAGCGCCTTTGTCGTCACCGTGCACGACCAGGGTGTCTGGGACGCGGGAGACGGCAGGCAGGCCTACCTCGTCATGGAGTACGTTCCCGGCCCCGACCTGCGCAGCGAGCTGGCCCGCCTGGGCAGCTTCAACCTCGGCACCGCCCTGACCATCGTCGAGCAGACGCTGCGGGCCCTGAGCGCGGCGCATTCGGCCGGCATCGTCCACCGGGACGTCAAGCCCGAGAACATCATGCTGGCCTCGATGCTGCCATCCGAAGCCGTCTTCGAGCGTTCGGACATCAACGCGAAGGTCGCCGACTTCGGGCTGGCCCGCGCGGCAACGTCGGCCGCGTCCTCCTCGGGCCAGGTCATGGGGACGGTGGCCTACCTCGCCCCCGAAATCATCACGACGGGCGTAGCGGATGCGCCGGCCGACGTCTACGCCGTCGGCATCATGCTCTACGAATTCCTCACGGGAAGCCTTCCTTTTCAGGCGGACACGCCGATTTCGACCGCCTATATGCACATCAACGACCCCGTGCCGCTCGTTGGTGAGAAAGCCGACTGGCTGCCCGAGTCCATCGACCCGTTCATCGGCCTGCTCACGGCCAAGGATGCCTCCCAGCGGCCGGCAAACGGCGAGGTGGCGCTGCGCGAACTGCTCAAGGTCACGCGCGCGATTGCGCAGGACGACCTGCTGCGCCGCATCCCCGTCACCCCACCATCCGCCGAGGACCATCACGACGACGGCACCCCCTCGGCCGCCGAGGCCGCGAATGCGACAATCCCGATGCTCCGGCCGCCGCAGGAGGCCACCCAGCCCTACATCCCGGTGGCCCCCGCCGAGGCCTCAGCCGCAGGCACGTCCACTCAGCCCTACGTCCCGACCATACCGGCCCTGGCCACTGCCGGGTCCGCCGCCGTGGCAAGCGCCTCCGCTCATTCACCAGCCGTCCACAGCGCAGCGGCCGACCCGCCCGGCCCAAGCGCCGGCCCGGGCCCCGACGCGCCCGCCAGGCACGACACGACGGTCCTGGCTCGCAGGCGCCCCAGCCGGCGCATCCTCGCCGCCGTCCTCGCGCTCCTCCTGCTGGCCGCGGCGGCCACCGGCGTGTGGTACTTCCGTGCCGGCCCGGGCATGCGCACGGAGGTACCCAACGTCGCGGGACAGACCTACGACCAGGCCTCAGCCAAACTCGAACAATCCGGCCTGAAGGCCACGCGCCAGGAAGCCTACTCGGACACGGTTCCGGCCGGGTCGGTCATCTCGACCAAGCCCCGCGCGGGCCAAAGAATCCACCCCAGCAAGGCCGTCAGCGTCACGGTCTCGCTCGGCGTCGAACAGGTCGTCGTGCCGGGCGTCGTCGGCGCGACGGGCGACGACGCTCGGCGGACACTCGAGTCGTCGCGGCTGACGGTGAAAACGACTGAGGAGTATTCCGATTCGGTCGGCGAAGGTGTTGTCATCTCCCAGTCCGTGGAACCTAACACAAAGGTCGATCACCACACCGAGGTGACCATCAGCGTATCGAAGGGGCGCGAGCCGGCCACCGTACCCGACGTCGTCGGCAAGAAGGAAAGCGCGGCGACGTCGGCCATCGAAAAGGCGGGGCTGAAGGTCGAGCGCAAGGAAGAGTACTCCGATTCGGTCGACGAGGGCGTCGTCATCTCCCAGACGCCCGAGCAGGGCAGCGCCTACAAGAACGACACCGTGACGATCACGGTCTCCCGCGGGCCCGAGCAGGTCGAGGTCCCGTGGGTCGTCGGCCTGTCACGCTCCGAAGCCCGGTCCAAGCTCGAGGAGGCGGGCTTCACCGTCAAAGAGGAAGACACACTCGGCGGCTACTTGGACACGGTACGTTCCCAGAGCCCCAGAGGGGGCAAGAAGGCCGATAAGGGGTCGCAGGTCAAGATCTCGGTCATCTGAGCCGGTGCCTCGCCCGGCCGGGCACGGGCGCACCCGCGCACCCGCGGTCTTGGCTGGCGGCAGACGTCGACACCACGCCAGCCGCAGAGCCGTCACAGCTTGATATCGCGAAGCATCTCCGAGACGAGGAAGGCCATCTCCAACGACTGCTGGTGATTGAGCCGCGGATCGACGAGCGTCTCATACCGCGACGGCAGGGTCTCCTCCACGATCTCCTCGGAACCGCCGAGCACCTCGGTGACATCGTTGCCCGTCAGCTCGACGTGTATGCCACCGGGATGGGTTCCCAGCTGCTCGTGAACGGAGAAGAATCCCTTGATCTCGCTGAGGATGTCCTCCAGCCTGCGCGTCTTGATCCCGTTGGAGGCCGAAATCGTGTTGCCGTGCATCGGGTCGGTCATCCACGTGACGGGGCGACCGTCGGCGCGCGCCGCCTCGACGAGGCCGGGCAGGCGGTCGCGGATGGTCTTCGCGCCCATGCGCGTAATGAACGACAGGCGGCCGGGCACGCCCTCGGGGTTGAGCCGGTCGATGAGGGCGACGACGTCGGCGGCACTCACCTCCGGGCCGAGCTTGACGCCGATGGGATTGCGCACCTGCGACAGGAGTTCGACGTGCGCCCCGTCAAGATCGCGCGTGCGCTCGCCTATCCACAGGAAGTGGGCGGAACAGTCGTAGGCCTCGCCAGTTCGCGAGTCGATGCGCGTGAGCGCCTCCTCGTAGGGGAGGATGAGTGCCTCGTGGGCCGAGTAGAAGTCGACGGTGCGCAGGGACTCGTCGTCGACACCGGCGGCCCTCATGAAGCGTATGGCGCGATCGATCTCGCTGGCCACCGTCTCGTAGCGCGCGTAGGCCGGATTGGCCATGAATCCCTTGTTCCACTCGTGGACCTTCGTCAGGTCCGCGAAACCTCCAGTCGTGAAAGCCCTGATGAGGTTGAGGGTCGCCACGGAGCGCTGGTAGGCCTCGACGAGCCGCCTGGGGTCGGGGGTGCGCGAGGCGGCCGAAAACTCGTGACCGTTGACGGCGTCGCCGAAGTAGGAGGGCAGGGTCTGCCCGTCGACCGTTTCGACGTTGGAGGACCTCGGCTTGGAGTACTGGCCGGCCATGCGCCCGACCTTGACGATGGGCACCGATGCGCCGTACGTCAGCACGACGGCCATCTGGAGGATCGTGCGGATCTTGGCGCGAATCTGGTGGGCCGTCGACTCGGCGAAGGATTCGGCGCAATCGCCGCCCATGAGGACGAAGGCCTCCCCCCGCCCGGCGTCGGCGATGGCACCCCGGAGCTGGTCGGCCTCTCCCGCGAAGACCAGTGGCGGCAGGGTCCTCAGGTGGGCGACGGATGCTTCCAGGTCACGGGCGTCGGGCCACTGCGGCTGGTGCTTGGCGGGACGGTCACGCCACGATCGTAGGCAGGCCAGCTTCTCGGCGTCATCATCGAACATGTCGAAAATTCTATCCTCGAAAAGCACGTGGGGCGGCGCACCTGCAGGTGAGCCGCCCCACGGAAAAAAGCGTCAGTGGGCCGCGATGTCCTGCCCGATGGAGGCCATGAGGTCGACGAACCACTGCTGGGTCACGTCGAAGGCCTTGTGCCCCTTGATCCTGGGGAACTCGATGGCGCGCAACTCATCGCCGTTGTCCTCATCATTGCCAATGACTCCGGACTCGCCGCGCAGGGCGCAGTCGACGGCCAGGTCCGTCATCTGCTTGATGAGGGCGAGGTCGTCGTCATTGGAGTGCCAGGCGCGCGAGTAGTAGCCGGACTTTTGCACCATGACCTTTTCGGCGCCAATGCGCTCGGCGAATTGCTTGGCGAACCACTGGCCCGGATTGATCGTGTCGAGCTTGACGTGACCGAAGGGATCACGTTCGATCTCCTCGCCGGCCGCCTCCTTCTCCGCGATGATCTCCTCGATCCCCGCGCCCTCGGACAGGAAGATGTTGACATTGCCGATCTCGTCCATGATGCCGCGCAGGCGCTCGGCCTCGCCCTCCATGTCGATGGCCAGCTCCGGCAGATAGACGGCGTGCACATCCCAGCGCTCGCGGGTCAGGCCCAGCTCGGGAGCGTACTCCTGGCGCCCCACCCAGTCGTGGTAGTACTCGGCCGACTGGGCCGTGAGGTAGCCGCAGTTGCGCCCCATGACCTCGTGGACGATGAGCATGCGCGGATTGGAGCGGTGCTCGCCAATGATGTGCTGGGCGTACAGGGCCGTCTCCTGGGCGGAGGTCCACGCGCCGAGGGACTGCCGGATGGGGACGATGTCGTTGTCGATCGTCTTGGGCAGGCCGACGACGGTCAGGTCGTATCCGTTGTCCTTGAGATAGGCGGCCAGGTCGGCGGCGGTCGTATTCGTGTCGTCGCCCCCGATGGTGTGCAGCACGTCGACGCCATCGGTGCGCAGGCGCTCGGCCGCCACCTGGAGCGGGTCCTCGCCCTCCTTGACGAGGCCGCGTTCGACGAGGTTCTTAGCGTTGGTGAGCTTGACGCGCGAGTTGCCGATGGGCGAGCCGCCGAAGCGCTGGAGAATGTGGGCGGTCCTGCGGCCCTCGTCGCTGACGGTGATGTAGTTTCCGGTCAGCAGGCCGTGGTAGCCATACTGGTAGGCGATGATCTCCACCTCGGGAGCTGCCTTCGAGTAGCCCTCGATGAGGTTGCCGACAGCCGTCGACAGGCACGGGGCGAATCCGCCGGCAGTGAGCAGGGCGACGCGACGAATGGTCATTCGTGAACCTTTCTTGAGGAATGTACCGGTCTGGCGGCGTGATGCGCCACTTCCCTCAATCCTACCCGCGACTATGCTGATGTGTATGACTGGATCCAAAGACCCCGACACCAATCCGGAAGGCGCCGACGAGCCAGACTTCGACCAACGGTGGGAAGAGATCGTCAGCTCCCTCGATTTTCCAGATCTTTCCGACCTTCCCTCCCCCGTCGATCCGTCGAACACCTACGAGCAGGTCGCGGCCGACTTCCTCGACCTCGACGCGCACGAGGACGACGACGATCCCGCCACGGTGGCCACGATCTCGTCCAGGGCTTCGGGCCCGCGCGATTGGGTCCCCAAGGAGGACGACGAGGACGATAGTTTCGACGAAGACCTCGTCACGCTCACACCCCTGGAGGACGAGGCTCCGACGGCTCCCCTCACCCGTGCGCTGTGGCTCGGCTCGGCTGTCAGCTTCGCCCTGGCCGCGCTTTCGGCATTCGGCGTTTTCGGGAACACGACCATTGTCCTGGCCGCCGGCGCGCTGGGATTCATCCTGGCTGCCATCGCGGCCTTCAACTCGGCGCCGCGGGCAGAAGACGTCGACCCCTTCGACGACGGCGCCCGGCTTTAGATTCTGTCGACCCAGGGTTGTCCGCGCATACGCCAGGCTCCCGCAACGGCAGGATTACTCCGCGGCTCCAGGCTTCGTCGACCCCGGATTGCGGCTCGGGCACCGCCCGGGTTCCCGCGCTCGGCGCCAATCATGTGCGGGTGCTGGTGCGGCCAGCCGGTGGCGACCAGTGGGCCGGTGCGACCAGTGGCAGGCTCGGCAATTGCTCGGGCGGCCGGGCAGCAAGCTCGGGGCGGCCAGGCGGGAAGAATTACTGTCGGAGACCGGGTCTATGCTCTTTCCATGACCGTCAAGCACTCTTCGCAGGAACCCGGAGCGCGCCTGGACCTCCAACCGGCCAACGCGCCGGCTGGCCAGCTTGCCTTCGACGACCTCGGTGCCCCTTTGTCGGAAGCGACCTTCGTCGTCGTCGATCTGGAGACGACGGGAGGCGCGCCCGGGCCGAACTCGATCACCGAATTCGGAGCGGTCAAGGTTCGGGGTGGGGAGGTCGTCGGCGAGTTCGCGACCCTCGTCAACCCCGGTGAACCGATATCTCCGTTCATCACCCACCTGACGGGCATCACCACGGCCATGGTCGTGTCAGCTCCGCGCATCAGCCAGGTCCTTCCCAGCTTCCTGGAATTCCTCGGCTCGGGCCCGGAGACGGTGCTCGTGGCTCACAACGCACGCTTCGACGTCGGCCACCTCAAGGCAGCCTGCGCACATCTGGACATGGCGTGGCCGCGGGTGCGCGTGGTGGACACCGTCAAGCTCGCGCGCAAGGCCTTCACGCGCGACGAGGCTCCCAATGCCAAGCTGTCCACCCTGGCGCGCCTGTGCGGCGCAGCCACACAGCCCACGCACCGAGCACTCGACGACGCCCGGGCCACCGTCGACGTGCTTCACGCGATCCTCGCCCGGCTGGGTCCACTGGGCGTGACGCACGTGGAAGACCTTGATGCTGCGGCCGACCCGGTACCGCCGCGCCGACGCCGCAAAGCATACCTGGCCGAAGGTCTGGTGAAAGGCCCCGGCGTCTACAGGTTCATCGGCCCGGCTGGCGACGTCCTCTACGTCGGAACCTCCGTCAATGTCTACAAGCGTGTCCGCCAGTACTTCACGGCGGCCGAATCGCGCAAGCGCATGGCGGAAATGATCGACCTGGCGGTACGGGTCGAAGCAACCGCCACGGCCACGACGCTCGAGGCCGGGGTGCTCGAACTGCGCCAGATCGTCGAGTTCGACCCTCCCTACAACCGCCGCTCAAAGCGCCCGGACAGGCGCCCCTGGCTCGTGCTCACGAGCGAGACCCACCCGCGCCTATCGGTCACGCGAACCGTACCGCTCGACGACGTCGACCGGGCGCTCGGGCCGTTCACCACCCAGGGCCAGGCGCGCCGGGCCGCGCAGCTCATCTCCGATTACGCACACCTGCGCACGTGCACCACCCGGCTTCCACGCGTCGCCAGTCAGGACGCCACCGCCTGCCACCTTCACGAACTCGGGCGGTGCACCGCGCCGTGCCTGCCGGGCGGCACCTCGGACGCCTCATGCGAGCGAGCGCGCCGGATCCTTTGCGGAGCCTACGACGACGTATGGGAGTCGCAGATGGCCAAGCTCGGTTCGCTTGCTCGCCAGCAGCGCTTTGAGAAGGCGGCCAGCGAACGCGACAAGCTTGGCGCCGTTCTGAGCACGGGACGGCGAAAAGAGATCCTGGCTCCGCTCCTGCGTTCGAGCGAAATCGTCGCGGCCCGGCGCCGTGAGGATTCCGGCTGGGACATCGCCATCGTCCGCTACGGTCGGCTGGCGGGCAGCGCCCTCGCACCCGCGGGGACGGACCCTGTCGCCGCCGCCGACACCCTGCGCGAGGTGGCCGAGCCGGTCGAACGGCCGAAGCTGGCCGGCGGCGCCGCCCACATCGAGGAAACCGGCCTGCTGGCGGCGTGGCTGTGTCACGCCGATACACGACTCATTGACTTTTCGCAGGAGGTGCCGCTTGCCCTGCCACGCCGCTCGGCCGCGCGCTTCGACGTGCCGTGGCGCGAAAGACCGGCACCGGACGAGTAGACCGCGCACCGATGAACCGCTGACGCGCCAATCCTGCTGCGGCCCTGCGCCAGCCACGCACCATACACCAGGGCCAGGCACGCGCCGGCAGCCTCGAACATGCGCCGAGAGCCTCGAAGGTACCGGTATCAGAAAGCGGCAAACGTCAGGCAGGCGCCGCAGCCAGGACGCCACGCCGCCACCCGCCGCGAGACTGCAAATGTCGAGAATTGACCGGGTTGCCGACGTCAGGAATTGGACAGGGCGACCCACCGGTCGAGCAGCTCGATGGCCTTACCGGAATCGACCGCCTCCTCGGCAATTGCGTACGCCCTGGCAATCCGCTCACCGAATGTTCCATCCGCGGCGCGCGTGCCCTCGTGCCGGCCGGCAGCCACGAGCGCTCCCGCGGCATTGAGCAGCACGGCCTCGCGCACCGGACCCACCCGCTGCCCCTCAAGGACCTCGCGCGTGACGGCCGCGTTGTACTCGGGGCCATCCCCGTGCAGGTCCTCGACCGAAGCTTTGGCGAGCCCGAGCTCGGCAACCGCGTCAAAGTCGAAGCGCTCGATCGCTCCGTCGCGGACCTCCCACAATTCGTTAATCGACACGGCCGATAGCTCGTCCATGCCGTTCTTCCCCCTGAAGACGAGCCCCACGCTCCCCCGCTCGGCCAGCACGCCGGCGACGAGCTCTGCCGCATCGAGACGCGAAACGCCGATCACGGATACGGAGGGGCGGGCCGGGTTGGTTAGCGGCCCGAGGATATTGAAGGCGGTGGCAATGCCGAGCTCACGCCTCGTCGGAGAAACGTAGCGCATCGCCGGGTGGAAGACGTTGGCGAAAATGAAGGCGATACCCAGTTCGGCAAAGTCGCGCTCAACGCCTTCGGCCGTCTGGCTGAGGTTCAGGCCAAGCGCCTCCAGGCAATCCGCCGAGCCCGAAGCAGAGGACGAGGCCCGATTGCCGTGCTTGACGACGGGCACCCCCGTGGCTGCGATGACGATTGACGCCATGGTGGAAATATTGACCGTCTTCATGCGGTCACCCCCGGTCCCGACGATGTCGAGAGCGCCGTCACCAACGGAAACCGGCAGCGTGTGGGCGAGCATGGCCTCGGCCATGCCCCTGATCTCCGTGGGCGTCTCGCCTTTTGCCGCCAACGCCGTCAAGAAGCTCGCCAAAATGGCGGGCGAGGCCTCGCCGTCCATGATGGTGTTCACGGCAGCTGCGGCTTCATCGCGTTCGAGGTCTTCACCGTTGATGACTCGGGTCAAAAGATCGGGCCACTGAGGCCTTTCGTGCATGCGGCTCATCCTTCCAGAATGTCGGCCACCACCGACGAGAGTTCGCGCGGGTTGATCGGGTAAGAGACGATCTTCCTGGCTCCCGACCAGCGTGCGAGCCACTCGTCCTGCGGGCGAGCGATAAGCAAGACGAAAGGAATATCAGGGTCGATCTCGTCGTGGACCATCTTGCCCAGCCCCATTCCGCCGAGCTTGGGCGATTCGGCATCGAGGATCATGAGATCGTAGTCGCCCTGGCGCACCTCGTGGAGAAGGGCGTCGGGCGTGGCCGTCTCCTTCCACGAGATCTCCGGCAGGCCGCGACCGGCGCGCCGTCCCACCGCGGCGAGAACCTCGCGGCGGGTGCTGGCGTCGTCGGAGCAGACGACGATGGAAACTGTCTCGGTGGCTGCGGCTGACCTAGGCTCAGACATGCCGTCCTCCATGGGTTCTTTCGTCGGGCAACATCGCCATTGTAGCGGCACGAATGCCGGCCAGCAGGGACGTGGCCATTTTTCCACCGGGCTCTTCCACGACGAATCGATCCGGGTCATCCGGGCCGAGGAGTCGATCATCGGGGCGGCACGGACACGTGCCTTTGGAGCCTTCGAATTTGCGCCCGGCCATTCCTGCCCGTCTTGCCGCCCGGCCGCAGGGCTTTCAGCGCGTGAGACACGCGACCGCCGCCTTCCGCGGCGCCCCGAAGTTCAGTGCCCGCCACGCGCACGTTCGCCTACACACACAAGGACCAACGTCCTTATACTGATAGCGACGCCTGCGGGACATTGGCATCGCACCGATGCATGGCCGCGCAAGGCTGACAGACATCCAAGAAATCGGAAGGACCACCGATGACCTACACGCTTCCCGAGCTGCCGTACGACGTCGCAGCCCTCGAACCGCACATCTCGGCCAAGATCATGGAACTCCATCACGACAAGCACCACGCCGCCTACGTGGCCGGAGCCAACGCCGCGCTGGAGAACCTGGCCGCCGCCCGCGAGGCCGGCGACCTGTCGAAGATCAACCAGTATTCCAAGGACCTTGCCTTCCACCTGGGCGGCCACACCAACCACTCGATCTTCTGGAAGAACCTGTCGCCCGACGGCGGCGGCCGCCCCGAGGGCGAACTGGCCGACGCAATCAACGATGCGTTCGGCTCGTTCGACGGCTTCGTCGCGCAGTTCACCGCGGCTGCCACGGGTATCCAGGGCTCCGGCTGGGCCGTGCTCGCCTACGACGCGATCTCGGGCAAGCTCGTGATCTTCCAGCTCTTCGACCAGCAGGCCAACGTCCCGGTGGGCACCATCCCGCTGTTCATGCTCGACATGTGGGAGCATGCCTTCTACCTCGACTATCTCAATGTCAAGGCCGATTACGTCAAGGCCATCTGGAACATCGCTAACTGGCAGGACGTGGCACAGCGCCTGGACGCCGCGCGTTCCCAGGCCGAGGGTCTGATCGTTCGCTGACTGGCCGGGCCGATGTCGCTGGCCGGGCTGCGTTGCTGACTTGGCCAACATCGCCGGGCCGACGTTGCTGGCCGGCAGGCGGCCCCGTCGAGCCACCAAGGCGACGGTAGACCAGCCTAGGCAACTGGCAACGAGCCCAGGCAAGCGGCAAAGAAGAGTGCGAGGGAGTTTTCCCTCGCACTCTTCTTTATGTCACAGACAGGAGCGCCTGAGCTACGCCGTCACGAAGAGCGGCGCCTGGCAGCCCGCTCTGGCGAGCGAGCCGTCGACCCTCGCGCCCTAGTTCGCCTGATCCACGGCGCCTTCTTCCGAGTAGCGGAGGATGTCCACCACGGCGTACCCGGCCGGCCGCGTATTCTGTTCCCCGCCGTCGCTCGCCGGGAAGCTGATGAGCGTCCGCGAGCCCACCGGTAGGCCGCGTAGCTCGTCGAGCAGGCCCTCATTTCCCAGGTAGACCTGCTGCGGGCCCGAGCCGCCTTCGCCCCACGTGACGTCCTGGACCGTTCCGTCGTACGACGTCATGTAGTAGGCGACGAACATCAGTCCCGATTCGCCCACCTCGGGGCCGCTGCCACGAGCAATGACCGTGGTCTGCAATTCGGTGGGCTCAGGCGTGCCGTCCTTGATCTTCACGCCGGTCACCGGCTGCCCGACCTCGCCATCAATCTCCACGGGCAGTGCAGCGGCGTCGGTCTCGACCTGGGCGTCGGCCTGGCCGGCCGATTCCTTGGAAATGGCGTCGTGGATCTCGACGTAGAAGACGATCGTGTCGTCGCCATCGATTCCCGCCTGCGGATTGCCTTCGCTCCCGTAGCCGTCATCCGGAGGAAGGGACATGATGACTTTGTCGCCGACGTGCTTACCCGCAAGGGCCTTGGACCACCCCGGGACGAGTTGATCGAGCGACATCTCTAGTTTGCGCCCCGACGCGAACGAGGAGTCGAAGGGCGTGTCGTTGCCCCAAACCTGGCCGACGTAGTCGGCGGTGATGAGGTCATTCGCCCCGATCTCGGCGCCACCGCCCTCTTCGAGGACCGTTGACTTGAGTTCGCAGGGCGGCGTCGATCCCGGGAATGACAGCACCGGGCTGCCGGCGTTGTCCTCCAGCTTCGGCATGTCCTCATCGCTCGGATCGGACTCGGCACATCCGGCCGAGCCGCTGGAACTCGACGTCGACGAAGAAGCTTCTGACGAGGAACTCTCACTGCTCTCGCTCGGACCGCTATTGGACGAGCCGCCGCACGCGGCGAGCGACAGGGCCAGGATCACGGACGCGATGCCGCGAGTGATGTGTGCGCGCATATTGTCCTATCAGTGGAAGGAATCGCCACAAGCGCATGTGCCGGCGGCATTGGGGTTGTCAATCGTGAAGCCCTGCTGCTCGATGGTGTCGGCGAAGCCAATCGAGGCCCCGTCGAGGTAGGGCTTGGACATCTTGTCCACAATGACCTCCACGCCGTCGAAGTCGCGGATCGCGTCGCCGTCGAGCACGCGCTCGTCGAAGTAGAGCTGGTACATGAGGCCTGAGCATCCGCCTGGCTGGACGGCCACGCGTAGGCGAAGGTCGTCACGGCCCTCCTGTTCCAGGAGCGCCCGGACTTTGACCACGGCTTCGTCGCTGAGATTAACGTTGTGCGTTACGGCTTCGAGCGTCTCGCTCATAATTCCTCCAACACGTTCATGGGTGTACCTGACAAGCGTAGTTTGCCGGGCCGACACAATGCCAGAACGCCGCCCCCATTATTCTCCCGGCGCACGCGTTGCTCTCCCGGCGCACGCGCGAGGAGTCGACCGAGGCGGCCGGTGCTCGGCCGACGCACGGTCGCTCGCCACAGCCGGTGCCGCGAGTCGCAGCCGGCGGTGGCCCGATCGCCACCGACGACGCCGGGCTCCGACCTAGTCCCACCCCCACGTCGTGGCCAGGCGTTCGGCCGCCTGCCACAGCCTGGCCGACAGACCAGAGGCGGTATCGGGCGTCTCCGTCTGCTCGGAAAACGCGAGCTCTGGCCGTATCTCGTAGGCGGCGTTCAAGCCGAGCCGCGCCAATTCGCCGCGGCGCACTCCACCCGCGTCGTAGAGGAGGACAATGGGAACGCCCTCGCCACGCGCATGCTCGACCGCCGCGTTCAGGCCATCGGGAAGCCACTGGCCGACGGAGCCCGACACGTAGATGCACAGGTCGGCCCCGCTGGCCCAGGAGTCGAGGGCGAGCGATACGGCCTGGCGCACCGGCAGCACTCGGCCGCCCAGCGCGCGCAGGCCCAGGGCCAAGCCGCCGCCCGCGCCGTCGTAGGGGCCGGGCTCGAGGGAGCCGCCCAGCAGGCCCGGCCGGGACAGGCCCTCGAAAGCCCGCCTCATCCGCGCGGCTGCCTCGGAGGTTCGGGCCTCCAACGTCTGCGCCCGTGCCGCATCCGTGCCCCGGCGCATCCACGCCCGGGCCAGTCCCGACATCCCGAGCAGCCGCTGCTCACCGCCCACGAAGGCGGTGAGGTGGGCGGAGGCGACAGCCTTCCTAGCCTCGTCGAGCATCGCGGTCATTTCTTCGCGATCGCCCTGCGGCGTCGCGGCGGCCCGGCGGTCTTGCTCCGCCCTGGCCGCCTCGTCTTGCACGTCGGCCCGGCGGGCCGCCTCGTCTTGCACGTCGGCCCGGCGCACTCGCCCGGCCTCGGCCGCGCCACCTCCCGGGCCGGGCCCCGTCTCGCTCCCAGCCGGCACGCTACCGCCCCGGCCTGCCAAATGGCCGATCATACCCGCGCCGAGGTCACCGGCAGGCGCCATGACCGGCAGGGCGAGGAAGACCTCCCGAGCCCGGCTCCCCAGTGCCCACGCGATGTCGCCGCCGACGCTCGCGCTCGACTCCGGCAGACCCGCCGTGTAGTCGAGCAGAACCTGCGAGCGGCCCACCCACGCGAAGCGCCTGGCGGCCGCCCCTCCCAACTGCGCGGGTTCGTCGAGGCCCAGCATGTCGGCCAGGCCGCTGCCCGAATACGGCTCGGCCACCGCGTCGCTGACCTGGCGCACGTCGAACTCGTCCCCGGGGCGCCTCGACACCCACCCGCGCCTGACGATGTCGGCCACCTCCCCGGACCGCAGCCCGGGAAGCGGCGAGGCTGCCAGCGCGATCCTCACGCGTCGTCGGCCAGTCGGCTCAGCAGCAGGGCCTCGGCCAGGATCGCGTTGCGCCAGCCCCCCAGGTGCAGGGACTCGTTCTGAGAGTGGGCCCGCGTGTCGGGATCCTCAATGCCCGTGACGAGGATCTCCGCCTCGGGAAAAACTTCCTGCAGGTCGGCGATGAACGGGATGGAGCCGCCGATGCCTATGTCCACTGGCTCGGCTCCCCATGCCTGTTCGAGGGCCCACCGAGCGGCCGTCGTCGCCGGTGTGTCCCCGCTGCTCTTGAAGGACGGGCCGAGCTCGTCGACGGTGACGGAGATCCGGGCGCCGAAAGGAACGTTGGCCTCGAGGTGCCCCGCGAGCGCCTGAGCGGCCTCGCGCGGGTCCTGGCCGGGCGCCACGCGCAGCGACAGGCGCGCGGTACACGACGGGATGAGCGTGTTGGACGAATCAGCCACCGACGTCACGTCCATGCCGATGACCGACAGCGCAGGCTGGGTCCACAGGCGCGAGGCAATGGAGCCGCGTCCGGTCAGCTCGACGCCGTCGAGCACCCCCGTGTCGGCGCGCAGCGCGTCCTCACGGTATTCGACCTCGGCGTCGTCGTAGGAGGTCAGGCCGTCGACGGCCACCGCCCCGTCCTCGTCGTGGAGCGTGGCGATCAGACGGGCCATGCACGTGACGGCATCGAGGATGGGACCGCCGTACATGCCCGAGTGCAGCGCGTGGTCGAGCGTCGTCAGCTCGACCGTCACGCTCGTCACGCCGCGCAGCGACGTCGTCAGCGAGGGGACGCCAACCTTCCAGTTGCTGGAGTCGGCCACGACGATGACGTCGGCCTCCAGGCGGTCCCGGTACGCCTCGAGGAACTCGTGGAAGGTCGGCGAGCCGATCTCCTCCTCCCCCTCGACGAAGAGAGTCACGCCGATTCCCGTCTCGTCGCCGATGGCCTGGAGCGCCGCCAGGTGGACGAGGATCCCCGCCTTGTCGTCGGCCGTACCCCGACCGTAGAGCCTGCCGTCACGCTCGGTGGGCTCGAAGGGCTCCGACAGCCACCCCCGAAGGTCGCCCTGCGGCTGAACGTCGTGGTGGGCGTAGAGGAGAACCGAAGGCTTGCCGGGCGCGGCCGAGCGGTGGGCCAGAACGGCGGGCTTGCCCCGCACCGCCCCGGTTTCAAGCTCGATGACCTCGGCGTCAAGGCCGCGTTCGCGCGCCAATTCGGCGACGGCCTCGGCGCTCGCGCGCATGTGCTCAGCGGCCTGGGGGAAGGCCGAGACGGAGGGAATCCTCGCCAGGGACTCCAGCTCGGACCGGTTCTTGGGTAGCGCGGTGTCGACGCGGCGCGCAAGATGTTCGTAGTCGCTCATGTCACCAGCCTAACCGCCGCCTGAGACACGGAGGTTCGAATGCGCCTTGGAACGAATGGAGTGCCACAGCGGCGCATCGTAGAATTGAGCCTGCAATTGGACAGGCCAGGATGGAGCGACAGTGTTCGGTAGGAAAAAGAACGGCGGCACGAACGCCGAGGACGTCGGGGCTTCCAGCGTCGAGGTTGGCCCCAAGAAGGGGTACACGCCCGGAAAGGGCACGCGCACTCGCAGCCGGAAGGAAGCCGAGGCCGCCAATCGCCACCCCATCGTCGCCGATAAGAGACGCATGAGCAAGGAGGAACTGCGCGCTCACAAGGCCGAGCAGCGCGCGCGCAGCAACGAAAGCTGGCAGCGCCAGCAGGAGGCGATGCGCACGGGCGATACGAATAACATGCCCCTCTCTCACCGCGGGCCCGTTCGAGCCTTCGGCCGCAACGTGGTCGACTCGCGCTTCAACCTGGGCGCCTACTTCATGCCCCTGGCCTTCGTGCTAGTCCTGTCCATCTTCTTCCAGGCACGGTTCCCAGCCGTTTTCATGACGACCACGCTCGCGGGCTATGCCGTTTTCATCATCATGGCGATCGACACGGGCCTGACCGTCAGGCGCGCGCGCATCCTCGCCGAGCACAAATTTGGATCCGAGAGAATGCCGCGCGGCTTTGCCTTGCAGATGTTCTCGCGCGCGATGTACATCCGCCGCTGGCGCATGCCCCGCCCGCAGGTCGGCCTGGGCGAGTACCCGGCCGGCGCCAGCTCGGAAGATTACAGGCAGGCCAAGGAAGCGCTGCGCGAGCAGGCCCGGTCCCAGCGAGCCGCGCGCAGGGCCAGCCGCAGGGCGAAATAAGAGCCGTCAGAAGTAAACGTGCAGTAGGGCCGGCCGGGCGGCACCAACCCACCGCTTAGCAACCGGCAGAACGCGCCGCAGTTGATGTGGCGCCGTGCCTTGGGACAGCCAGCCTTTGCCGGCGTCACGGCCCTCGCCAACTCGGCGCGCCTCGCCTCGCGCGAGGCGCGTTCTCTTGCTTCACCCGGCCGTTCCGGCCGTGGCCCTACTTGCGAGCCAGCGCGCGGTTGATATGCCCCGGCATGAACGGGCCGCGCAGGACGAAGCCCGTCAGCGTCTGCAGGAGATCGGCTCCGGCACCGATCATGGCCTCGGCGTCGTCGGTGGTCAGGATGCCGCCGACGCCAATGATGATGTAATCGGCGCCGAGCCGGCCGCGCAGGCGCGCCACGACCTGCCGAGCGCGCTGCCTGAGCGGGGCGCCCGACAATCCGCCGGGGCCGTAATCGTGCCCGACCGTCGTATTCGTCGCCACGACGCCGTCCAGCCCCTCATCGACGACGAGATCCGCCACCGCGTCGATGTCCTCATCGGAAAGGTCGGGGGCAATCTTCACGAGGATGGGCACGTGGCGCCCGGCGGCCGCGTCGGCCGCCTCCCTCGTCGCCCTCGCAATGGGACGCAGGGCCGCAACAGCCTGCAGGTCGCGCAGGCCCGGAGTATTCGGTGAGGAGACGTTGATGACGAGGTAGTCGGCCCACCTGGCCAACTTGCGGGCGCATTGAGCGTAGTCGGCCGGCGCCTGCTCGGACTTCACCCACTTATTCTTACCAATGTTCACGCCGACGACGCACGCCCGTCCGCGCTTGCTGGAGCGAAGGGCGCGCAGCCGCTCGGCGACGGCATCCGCGCCGTCGTTGTTGAATCCCATGCGGTTGCGCAAGGCCTGCTCCGGGACGATCCTCCACAGCCTGGGGCGGTCATTGCCCGGCTGGGGCTGCGGCGTGACCGTGCCTATTTCCGTGAACGCGAAGCCCAGGGCCATGGTGCCAAGTATCGCCGTGGCATTCTTGTCCTGCCCTGCGGCCATGCCCAGACGCCCGGGCACGGGCCTGGCGAGCAGTCCGGCCAGGCGGTCGCCGCCGGTGCTGCCGACGGTTGCGGCGCTCAGCGGCGCCAGCGGACTGCGCCCGAATGCGCCAATGGCCGACATCGCCCAGGCGTGGGCCCGCTCGGGATCCGTCCTGGTCAAAACGTGCCGGTAAAGCAAGCTGTAGAGCACATTAGCCTCCGTTGCGTGTAGCGATCTTCGAGGGGTCCGACCAGGCGAGCCACACGAGCGCGGCCACAGCCCCCACCGTCGGCAGGAAAAAATAGGTGGCGCCGCCGTGGTACCAGGGGTTGACGCGGTCGAGCTGCCAACTGCTGACCGCAAGCGCGACAAAGGGGGCGAGCACGTTGAGCATCCAGGCAAGGTAGGCGATCCGCCGCATTCGGCGCCCGTTGTGAACAATGCCCACCGCGCCCATGGTCCACGTGACGGCCGCGGTCAGCGTGAGGAAACCTTCGGCCACGAAACCGTGGAGGAAAGCGTCGGTCGAGGCGATGATGCCGCGCCACAGGAAAATGCATGCGAGGCAGGCCAGGACGACGAAGAGTATGCGCGGCCATCCCCGCGCACTCTGGCGTTCGTCGCGAAGCTGTTCGCCCGGCTGTGTCACCTGGCATCCCCCTCGTATGATTGACCCATGACGATAATCGCCGCCCGAAACCCCGAGGACGTTTCCGCCACTTCTGCCCTGGTCGTCGCCTATTGCGACGGCCGTCTCGCATCGGCCGTGCTCGGCAAAGACGAATGCTCGGCCGCTCAGGAGGCACTCGAGACGCTCGGCGCTCCCAGCAGCACCAATGCGACCACACGGATTGTCTCGCGCACGGACCGCCCGCGCCAAATCATCGCTGTGTTTATCTCACCTGGCGCCTCCGTGTCCGCACTGCGCGAGGCGGCCGGGGCGGGCGTGCGCGCGGCCGGCGAGGCGGGCGAGATCGTCGTCGATTTTCCCCACGATACCAGCCAGCAACTCGAAGCCATCGCCGAGGGCGCCGCGCTTGGCGCCTATGTTTTCGACGCCTACAAGAGCAACAGGCGCGCCGATGTCAGCGTGTGCGTCGCAACACCCCTGACGGGCGTCAGCCTCGAACGCGTCGAGGTGCTTGTCGGCGCACAGCTGGCCGTACGTGATCTCGTCAATACTCCCGCCAGGGATCTTGGGCCTGCGAAGCTGGTGGATGCGGCTCGCGACCTCGCCGACGGTCTGGGAATCGACGTCCGCCTGTGGCAGGCCGACGACCTCGCGGCCGAAGGCTGCGGCGGCCTGCTCGGGGTCGGGGCCGGCAGCGCCCAGCCACCCCTCCTGGCTCGGCTGGACTGGAATCCGCCGTCGGCCTCCCGCCACGTGGCCCTGGTTGGCAAGGGCATCACATTCGACTCGGGCGGCATGTCCCTGAAGACCCACGCCGGCCTCATCCACATGAAGACCGACATGGCCGGCGCCGCCACCGTCGCCGCCGTGGTCGCCGCATGCGCCAGGCTCGGCCTGCCCGTGCGCGTGACAGCCTGGCTGTGCATCGCCGAGAACATGCTCTCCGGCTCGTCCCTGCGCGTCGACGACGTGCTGACGATTGCCAATGGCACGACCGTCGAGATCAACAACACCGACGCCGAGGGCCGCCTGGTGCTCGCCGACGGCCTGAGCCTGGCCGTGCGTGAGGCTCCCGACGAGGTCATCGATGTCGCCACGCTGACGGGCGCTCAGATCATCGCCCTGGGCAACCGCTTTGCCGGACTCATGGGCTCCGACGGCCTCGTTGAAGCCATCGAGCACTCGGCAGCCAGCGCCGGAGAACTCATCTGGCCCATGCCCCTTCCCGCCTACCTCGCCTCGGGGCTCGACTCGCCCGTTGCGGACATGCGCAATTCCGGCACGCGCGAGGCCGGCATGCTCACGGCGGGTCTGTTCCTCAGCCGGTTCACGGGCGACGTCGCCTGGGCGCACATCGACATCGCCGGCCCCTCGTACAATCCCGACGACGCCTGGGGATACACCCCCAAGGGTGCCACGGGCTACGGCGTGCGCACTCTCGTTACGCACATTGAGAATGTGGCTGCGGAGTCCGGCCGGCCCTAGCGTCTGACCGGCCCTAAGCGGTTGGGAGGTCGCTCGGCCCTAGCGGTTACTGGTCGGCAGTTGTTACCGGTCGACCGGTAAGGCGAGTGGCCGACGGAACCCACGAAACCCGCCAAGTCCGGCGATCGAGGCTGCGGAGCCTCGCGCGCCGCAGCCGAGCTGACATCGCGCCACTGCCGCCCTCTAGTTTCCTGTGCCGGTGGCTACCGCCTGCGCTGGCGTTCATTCCACTGGCGCACCGAATCCGGGTAGCCCGTTTTAACAACCTCATAAAATGGGATCCCCAGCTGCTGGGCGAGCTTGGCTCCCGCCACGGCATCCGGGACTCTACGGCGTGTCCATTCGCCGTCGCGCGCAACGAGCATGAGCGCGGACGGTTCGCGGGGAGTCTGTGGCTCGTAGAAGGCCTCGACACCCTGGCGGCTGGCCACGAACTGCTCGAAGTGCTGCGTCGTCGCAGACCTCGCCGCGGCCTGGTCGCGCCTCGACGGTGACTTGTCGCGCTTGCGTGAAAATAGAGCCATGACACCAGCTTACGCGCAGCCGCCTTACAAACTCACGTGTCCGAACTGACAAAAGTGGCAGAATGTAATATGTGCATTCGGACGCGGCCCGGGGGGATAATCGGGACATAAGTACTAGCCGACATGCGATCGGATCGTCGAGCTCGAAGGAGAGGCACGTGGCTGAGACACTGGAATACGACGTCGTTGTGCTCGGTGCGGGAAGTGGCGGTTACGCAGCCGCCCTGCGCGCCGCACAACTGGGGCTGAAAGTCGCCCTGATCGAGGGGGACAAGGTCGGGGGGACGTGCCTGCACCGCGGATGCATTCCCACCAAGGCCCTACTGCACGCCGCCGAGGTGGCCGACGAGATGCGCGAAGGCGGGTCTATCGGCGTGCGCGGCAGTTTCGAGGGCATTGACATGCAGGCTCTCGGCAAGTATAAGAATGGCGTCATCGAGCGCATGTACAAGGGGCTGACGGGCCTCGTCTCCTCTCGCGGCGTCGACACTGTCAACGGCTGGGGCCGGCTCGTCGCCAAGGACACCGTCGAGGTCGGCGGCACGCTGTATCGAGGCAAGAATGTCATCCTCGCCTCGGGTTCCTTCTCCAAGACGCTCGGCCTGGATATCTCCGGCCGCGTCATCACCTCCGACGAGGCCCTGAACATGGACCACGTCCCCGGCTCGGTCATCATCCTGGGCGGTGGCGTCATCGGCGTCGAGTTTGCCTCCGTGTGGCGGTCATACGGGACCGAGGTAACGATCATTGAGGGCCTGCCCAACCTGGTCCCGGCCGAGGACCTTGCCGTCAGCAAGGTCCTGGAGCGCACCTTCCGCAAGCGGGGAATCAAGTTCCATACCAAGACGATGTTCGAGCGCGTCGAGCAGGATGAACATTCGGTGACCGTCCACACGCAGAACGGCAAGTCGTACACTGCCGACTACCTCCTCGTGGCGATCGGGCGCGGCCCGGCCACCTCCAATCTCGGCTATGAGGAGCAGGGCATTGCCATAGACCGCGGTTTCGTCCTGACCGACGAGCGCTTGCGCACCAACGTCGAGGGCGTCTACGCCGTTGGGGACATCGTTCCCGGTCTGCAGCTAGCCCACCGCGGATTCCTCCAGGGCATCTTCGTCGCCGAGGAGATCGCCGGCCTCAATCCGCGCGTCATCGACGAAAACCTCATCCCTCGCGTCACCTTCAGCAACCCGGAGATCGCCTCTGTCGGCCTGAACCAGAACCGGGCCGAAGAGGAATACGGCAAGGACAATGTCGAGGCCGTGGAATTCAACCTCGCCGGCAACGGCAAGTCTCAGATGCTCGGCACGCAGGGGTTCGTCAAACTCGTTCGCGTCAAGGACGGGCCCATCGTCGGTTTCCATGCCGTCGGCGCGCGCATGGGCGAACAGATCGGCGAGGGCCAACTCCTCGTAGCATGGGACGTACAGCCCGAAGACCTCGAAGGCCTCATCCACGCCCATCCCACCCAGAACGAAGCCGTCGGCGAGGCGATTCTCGCCCTTGGCGGCAAGCCGCTTCATACCCACAACTAAAAGTAAGAGGGAAACATGTCTGAACCCATTAAGATGCCTGCCCTGGGCGAATCCGTCACAAGCGGTACGGTGACCACGTGGCTCAAGCAGGTCGGCGAGACCGTCGAGGTCGACGAGCCCCTTCTGGAGGTGTCGACGGACAAGGTTGACACCGAAGTTCCCTCCCCCGCCTCCGGCGTCCTCGAGCAGATACTCGTGGCCGAGGACGAGGATGTGGAAGTGGGAACCACGCTCGGTTACATTGGCGATGGCTCGGGGGCTTCGGCTCCGCAGGCCGACGAGGCACCGCGCCCCGAGTCGGCGGCGCAGGAGGCCCCGCAAGCTCCCGCCGATAGCGCTCCTCAGGCCCCAGTGGATGCGGCCGTCGCCGGCGACGGCGTGGCCGTCGTCATGCCGGCCCTGGGAGAGTCGGTGGCCGAGGGCACGGTGACCACGTGGCTCAAGCAGGTCGGCGACACCGTCGAGGTCGACGAGCCCCTTCTGGAGGTGTCGACGGACAAGGTCGACACCGAAGTTCCCTCCCCCGCCTCCGGCGTGCTGACCTCCATCGCCGTCGGTGAGGACGAGACGGTTGCCGTCGGTGCCGTCCTCGCCCACATCGGCGACAGCGCTGCTGCCGCGACACCGGCTCCCGCCGAGCCGGCCCCCGCCCCGGCGAGCCCGCAGCCTTCTCCGGCAGCCGAGGCACCTGCACCCGCAGCGCCAGCCCCGGCCCAGCCCGCGGCCCCGGGCGTCACTGCGTCCGATGCGACCGCCTACGTCACGCCAGTCGTTCGCAAGCTCGCCAAGGATCTTGGCGTGGACATCGACTCCGTCCAGGGCACGGGAGTCGGCGGACGTATCCGCCGCCAGGACGTCGAACAGGCCGCGCGCAAGGCGAAGGAGGAGGCCGAGAAGGCCGCCGCTGCTGCCGCCGCCGCGGCCGCACCGACCGCACCGGCCGCCGCACCCGCCAAGCCGTCCGCCGAGGCCGAGCAGCTGCGCGGCACGACCCAGAAGATGAGCCGCCTGCGCAAGGTCATCTCCGAGCGCATGGTCGAATCCCTGCAGGTCGCGGCCCAGCTGACGACCGTTGTCGAGGTCGACGTCACGCGCATCGTCGCACTGCGCGGTGCCAAGAAGGACGAGTTCGGCTCCAAGACCGGCTCGAAGCTGACCTTCCTCCCCTTCTTCGTCAAGGCGGCCGTCGACACGCTGAAGTCGCACCCGAAGATCAACGCCTCGATCGACGGCCAGAACGTCACCTACTGGGATCACGAGCACGTCGGCATTGCCGTCGACACACCCAGGGGTCTCATGGTCCCGGTGGTTCGCGATGCCGGTCACCTCAATATCGCGGGTATCGCCGCGTCGATCCAGGACCTGGCTGCGCGGACGCGCAGTGGCAAGATCTCGCCCGATGAGCTGTCCGGCTCGACGTTCACCATCACGAACACGGGCTCGGCCGGCGCGCTCTTCGACACTCCGATCATCAACCAGCCCGAGGTCGCGATCCTCGGTGTCGGAACCATCGTCAAGCGCCCGGCCGTCGTGCGCGACGGCGATGGCAACGAGGTGATCGGCCTGCGCTCAATGGTCTACCTCGCGCTCAGCTACGATCATCGCCTGGTCGATGGCGCCGACGCCGGGCGCTACCTCTCCGATCTGAAGAGGCGCCTGGAAAGCGGCGACTTCGAGGCCGACCTGGGGATCTGAGCCACCGAGCAACGTCCCGGTCGACGAGTACGTACCAGGCGAGTGGGGTCGCGGTGCTGCCGCGGCCCCACTCGTGCCATCCACGGACGTCACGCCCTAGTCAACGAGCGTCACGAGCTAGTCGACGAGCGTCACGCGACCAGACAGGCGTCAGATCCCCTCGCGGGGTGAGCGCGAGGCCCACTCTCAAAGCTCGGCTTCGACCTCCCGCTTGGCTTGCTGCCGCTAATGGGATTCGCACTCGCCCGTGTCGGTGATCCTCCAGGGGTCGGGTTCCATCTCCCAGCGAGTGCATCGCCGCTGCGCCTGACCGAGCTCGACGCCGTCGTCGAGCACGAGATTGCGCTGGACGGTCCACACCTCAATGCTCAACGGGCCGCGCACGCTCACGGACTCAACATCGGTTTCAAGGGCGGTAATTCGCCCCTCGATCTGTTCGAAGATCGCCATGTCGTAGGCACGCGCGGGGCTCGACTCCACGGTGAGGGACTCCAACTGCTCGCGGTCGCCTTCAACCAGCGCGCGATCCCGCCTGTCCACCATCATCTCCGCCATCTTTTCGGCCTGCGCCTGGGAAATCGCAGCCCGGCCATCGGATGCCGGCACCGAGACGATGTCCCCGCTCGCCGAATCGCCTTCGGGCCCGTGACCGGCCCGAGCGCCGCCGGACGGAGTACTGCCCGCGGTTACCTCCCCGGCGGGCCTCCTTGCAAAGTCGGCGTGACCGGGAACGGCCAACCCCATGACCAAGCCCGCGACAAAGGCGAATATGTACAGACGCAGGAACCTCATGCCCCGAGCCCACCACATCGCCAGCCTCTGCCCGCGACGCAATCCACAGGCGTCGGCTTGTGGACCCTTAAGGCAGCACCGGCGCACGGCCGCGGTCCTGGAACCCGCACGACGGCGAGCAGCACGGGCCCGCCACCGGCTTGACGCCAGCCGTCCGCTGCGCCGAGCCGGGCCGGGCACTGTCCGCTCACGGCGCTAACGCTCGCCATGCGTTGGCCATGCGTTGGCGATCCACTAGAATTTCTGGAGGTGCCTTATTGGAAGGATGGCAATGGCGAAGGACAAGAAATCGAAGAAGGACCAGAAGAAGCAGCGCTGGTTCAAGGTCCTCGCAGAGGCATATCGCATCGCCAAGAGGACGTACCCGTGGATCGGGTGGGCCCTGCTCGGCCTGGCGGCGCTGGGACTGGCAATCGGTATCATCCCGGCAATCGTCACGGGGCGCTGGATCGTGTGGACGATACTCGGCCTGCTCCTGGCATTCGTGATGCCGATGATCTTGCTCACGCGGCTCGTCCGCAAGGCCAGCTTCAGCCAGATCGACGGCATGCCCGGGGCTGTCAGCGCCGTGCTCGACCGTATCGGCCGCGGATGGAACGTCAAGACCGAGCCCGTCCGCTTCAGCGCCCGCAGCCAGGACATGGTGTTTCGAGCCATCGGCCGGCCGGGCATCGTCCTCGTGACCGAAGGCCCGGCCTCGCGCGTGTCCGGGTTGGTGCGCGAAGAGCGGCGCGCCATCAAGCGCGTGGCCCAGAACGCCCCCGTTCACGTCATCAATGTGGGCAACGACGAGGGCCAGACCCCGCTGATCGACCTCGAAAAGTCAATGCGCCGCCTGCCCAGGGCCATCTCGAGCTCCGAGGTGGCTGCACTCGCACGGCGTTTCGACGCCCTGACCTCCAACTCGCTGCCAATCCCCAAGGGAGTCGACCCGTACAAGGTCCGCCCTGACCGCCGCGCCCTTCGCGGCAAGTGAGGACCCACCTAGCGCTAAGCTGCATGCCCGGTCGGGCATGCAGCGCGTGGTAGCAGGCGGACGTGTCAACCGCCCGGGTCGCCGCGCTGTAATGTGTTGCCTATAGACTTTCACCGACCACGGGTGAATGCCATCAGCACATGAGGAGGCTCGATGTTTTCGACTGTCGAAGAGGCCGTTGCGTACACGAAGGATCGGGGCGTTAAGTTCGTCGATGTCCGCTTCTGCGACCTTCCCGGGGTGATGCAGCACTTCACGATTCCCGTCAGCGCGTTCGAGGATGACGTCTTCGCGGAGGGACTCATGTTCGATGGCTCGTCGATCCGCGGCTTCCAGGCCATTCACGAGTCCGATATGAAGCTCGTCCCGGACATCTCTTCGGCCTTCATCGACCCCTTCCGCGCCGAGAAGACGCTCGTCATGAACTTCTCCGTAGTCGACCCCTTCACGGACGAAATCTACGACCGTGACCCCCGCAATATCGCCCAGAAAGCAGAGGACCACCTGAAGGCCACGGGCATCGCCGATACGGTCTTCTTCGGCGCCGAAGCCGAGTTCTATCTTTTCGACGACGTGCGCTTCCACTCGGACGTTCGTTCGGCCTTCTACACCGTTGACTCCGACGCCGGTTGGTGGAACACCGACAGACAGGAACCTGGCGGAAACCTCGGGTACAAGACGCGCCTGAAGGGCGGCTATTTCCCCGTGGCACCGAATGACCACTTCTGCGACATTCGCGATGCAATGTGCGGCTATATGGCCGACGTCGGCCTCAACGTCGAACGCGCCCATCACGAAGTGGGAACCGGAGGCCAGCAGGAGATCAACTACACGTTCGCCACGCTCAAGGCCGCGGCCGACGATCTCATGAAGTTCAAGTACGTCATCAAGAACGCGGCCTTCGAGTTCGGTAAGACGGCCACCTTCATGCCCAAACCCCTCTTCGGCGACAACGGTTCGGGTATGCACTGCCACCAGTCACTGTGGAAGGATGGCAAGCCGCTGTTCGCCGACGAGAGAGGCTACGGAGGCCTGTCCGATCTGGCGCGCTGGTACATTGGCGGGCTCCTGGAGCATGCGCCGTCGCTCCTGGCCTTCACCAATCCATCGATCAACTCCTACCACCGGCTGGTCCCAGGCTTCGAAGCGCCCGTCAACCTCGTCTACTCGGCGCGCAATCGCTCGGCGTGCATCCGCATCCCGGTCACCGGAACCTCGGCGAAGTCCAAGCGCCTGGAGTTCAGGGTCCCCGATCCCTCGGCCAACCCGTACCTGGCCTTCGCGGCGCAACTCATGGCCGGCCTGGACGGCATCAAGAACCGCATCGAGCCCGCCGACCCAATCGACAAGGACCTCTACGAGCTGCCTCCGGAGGAGCACTCCCAGATCGCCCAGGTTCCCGAGTCGCTCGAGGACGCCCTCAGGGCGCTCGAGGCCGATAACGAATACCTCCTGGAGGGTGGCGTCTTCACCGAAGATCTGATCGAAACGTGGATCGACTACAAGATGGAGCACGAGATCGCGCCGCTCAGGCAGCGGCCGCACCCCTACGAATTCGCCCTCTACTTCGATCTGTGAGTGTGACGTTCACGACCGCGGCGCGAGACTCGCGATGAGTGGGGACGGGTAGCTTCTTCTCCCCTCCCCACTCACGCCGCGGCCAGAACCTTGGCGAACGCTTGGCTCATGTCACACTTTGCCCGCGATCCCTCATCATAATTCCCTTCCCTTCATTCCGGCACGCACTCCAAGTTCACCTGCTACGACAAGGAAAAGTGGATACCTGCACGAGGCTTCGCAGGTTGTTCTTACACCTAAAATCGGTAAAGAATTATCCTGTTGCAGTTATGCATCTAGATGCATAGGTATTCGATCTTATGTATCCTGAGGCTCGATACACGGAAGCTTCGATGTCAGGAGCGAACATGCGCTACTCCCGCTTCCTTGCCGCGTTCACGGCAGTGGCGGCGCTGGTACTCGCCGCTTGCACGTCCAACGAATCCACATATAAAGCCGCTGGCGTGCCCACCCCGGGCTCGGGCTACGACGTTTCCAAGATCGAGACTGTTCCCGAAGTCGCCGAACTCGTACCGGATTCCGTCAAGGCCGATGGCAAGCTGACCTTCGGGACGAACCTCTACTGGGCTCCGGCCGGCTTCTACGCCTCGGACGGTAGGACGCCCGTCGGCTACGACGTCGACCTCATGAAGGCCATGGCCAAGGTCATGGGCCTGAAGCCGAGCATCCAGCAGGCCGAATTCCAGTCCATCCTGCCCGGCATCCCCTCGCGCTACGAAATGGGCGTCTCGGCCTTCACGGTCACCGCCGAGCGTGAGAAGAACTTCACGATGATCCAGTACTACACGATCGGTACCTCCTGGGCGGTGGCCGAGGGCAATCCGTCGGACTTCGACCCCACGAAGCTGTGCGGAACGAGGGTCGGCGTGCAATCCGGCACGCTCCAGGACGATAACCTCCGCAAGGTGGCAAAGGCATGCGGCACGGACAAGGCGCTCAAGGTCGAGCGATTCGACCAGCAGAGCCAGGTGACCACTGCACTCATGGGAGGAAAAGTCGATGCCATGACGGCCGACTCCTCCGTCATCGACTACGCGCTCGTCCAGTCGAAGGGCACCCTCGAAACGGTCGGTGACATCTCCGACACGGCACCCCAGGGAGTCGTCATCGCCAAGGACGATCCGCAGATGGCGCAGGCGACGCAGGCCGCCCTCCAGTACCTCATGGACAACGGCTACCTCAATGAACTCTTCGAGGCCTGGGACATCGACATCGAAAGCGTCGCCACCGAGGCCGTTATCAACCCCGTCGTGAAGGAGTGATCATGCGGGCACACGACAACGAAAACGACGTCGACAAGTCCCTGGACGCCGAGCGAGAACTGCCTTCGCCATCCGAGGGGAACGAGGCTAGCGCCACGACCGACGACGCGCATCGCGACGGCGGCAACCATGACCCCGGCCTGGTGGAAAGGACGGAGGATGGCGCGCCGCGCCTCATCCACGCCAGGCCCATCCCCCACCCCGGGCGTTGGCTCGCCGCGTTCATCCTGGGCGTCCTCGCCGCCATGGGTGCCCACGGCCTCATCACGAACGAGAACTTCCACTGGGAGGTCGTGGCGGAGAACATCTTCGCTCCCAACATCTTCCAGGCCATCGGATGGACACTCATTCTCACGGTGGCGGCCATGGCGATCGGCATTACGATGGCGGTGACGATGGCCATCATGAGGCGGTCGGCCAACCCCATCATGCGCTACGTAGCCATCGTCTACATCTGGTTCTTCCGTGGCACACCCATTTACACGCAGCTGATCTTCTGGGGCCTGATCGGCGTTCTCTACCGCGAACTGTCCCTGGGAGTCCCCTTCGGCCCCGAGTTCTTCACCTTCCGCACGTACGACCTGTTCACGCCAGCCGTCGCCGCGATCCTCGGCCTCGGACTCAACGAGGGCGCCTACCTGTCCGAGATCGTCCGTTCGGGACTCGACTCGGTGGACAAGGGCCAGGAGGAAGCCGCGCAGGCGCTCGGCATGTCGCCCGGGCTCATTCTCAGGCGCATTGTCCTGCCCCAGGCGATGCGCGTCATCGTCCCTCCCACGGGCAACCAAACGATTTCGATGCTCAAGACGACGTCCCTCGTCACGGCCGTGCCCTTCACACTCGAATTGACCAAGGTGGCCAAGGACCTCGGCGAGAGCCTTCTTCTGCCCATTCCCTTCCTCGTGGTTGCGGCCTTCTGGTACCTGGCCATCACGTCGATCCTCATGGTCTTCCAGTCGCGCATTGAGGCCTACTACGGGAGGGGCGTGACCGGCAAGACTCGCAAGCTGTCGCGCCGGTCATTGGCCAGGCAGCGCACCGGCCGGCAGGCCGCCATCGACGTGGCCAGCGCCGTCGCCCACGACAACGCAGCGCAACCGACACCGTAGGAGCATATTATGGCAATGGTCGAAGTCACCGACGTGCACAAGTTCTTTGACGATTCGCACGTCCTCAAGGGTGTCAGCATGAGTATCGACTACGGGCACGTGCAAACCATCCTCGGCCCGTCGGGTTCGGGCAAGTCCACGCTGCTTCGCTGCATCAACGTCCTGGAGGAGATCCAGGCGGGAAGCGTCGTCGTCGACGGCAATCTCATGGGATACCGTCGCGACGCCCGCGGGCGCCTGCACGAACTGCACCCTCGCGAACTGGCGGCGCAGCGTTCGACGATCGGCATGGTCTTCCAGAGGTTCAACCTTTTCCCTCACATGACCGCGCTCGAGAACGTCATTGAGGCACCGATCCGCGTGGCCGGGCGGGGCCGGGATGAGGCGCGCGACGAGGGGCTGGAGTTACTCGCCAAGGTCGGGCTGGCCGATCGGGCCGACGCCTATCCCTCGCAGCTATCGGGCGGGCAGTCCCAGCGGGTAGCGATCGCGCGTGCGCTGGCCATGCACCCGCGACTCATGCTCTTCGACGAGCCGACGTCCGCGCTTGACCCCGAGCTCGTCGGCGAGGTTCTTGCCGTCATGAAAGACCTGGCCGCCTCGGGCATGACCATGGCCGTCGTGACCCACGAAATGGGCTTCGCACGGGAGGTGTCGGACAAGGTGGCCTTCATGGACGGCGGCGTCATCGTCGAGTCGGGCACGCCCGAGGACGTCTTCGCCAATCCGCAGCATCAGCGCACCCGCGAGTTCCTCCAGAAGGTCCTCAGCCACGACAGCAAGAGCTGATCGCGGGACGGCTGCCGATCCCGCGGGCCCTCAGGCCACGATGCGCTCGCCGTAGCATGACAGGCCACGGTACCCTTCGGCCAGACTTCCCTCGATCACGCACATTTTCGCGTTAGTCTGCTCGCGGCCGGCCAGCAGCCGGAGGGTGATGCCCGACACGCGCATGGCCGTCCAGAATCCGATGACCCCGCCGTGGCTGACGACCGCGACCTCGTCCACGCCGCTGGCCTCGATCTGCGCGATCGCGCCGTCGTAACGCTCCAGGACCTGAGCGCCGGATACGCCTCCGCCCATGCGCTCGTCGAGGGCTCCCTCCACCCAGCGTTGAATCGTCGACCTGTACCCGTCGTATGCGATGGCGTCGCTTCCGCCTTCCCACGAGCCTGCCTCGATTTCCCTCAGGCCCGGCAGTTCGGTGGGAACGAGCCCGCGGGAGGCGGCCAGGGGAGCCGCCGTCTCGTGGGTGCGCACAAGGTTGGATACGAATATGCCGCCAAGCGGCACGCCGTCAAAGTGGCCGACGAGGCCGGCGGCCTGGCGCTGGCCCAGCCGCGAGAGCGAGGCGCCCGGATAGTAGGAATCGATCGTGTGCACGGCGTTCATGTCCGTCTGGCCGTGGCGGATGAGATAGATGCGCATGGTGCGTCGTCCTAACGTGAGAGCGGTGCGGCCTGGTCCTGGCCGTAGAAGATGCGCTCGACGTCGGCGCGGCAGCGTCGCGCGGCACGCAGGTATTCTTCTTCGATACCGTGCTTGTCCACGCTGTCGCGCCCCATGAGCGCGCAAATGACAGAAAGGTCGTCGAGCTTATGGGGCAGCACGTCCGTCTTCGACGCCGAGGTCCTGCCAGTTGCCAGCACGATGAGGTCACGCAGGCGCGAGGCGAGCTGCCACGCCTCGGACAGGCGCGCGGCCTCGTCAGCCGTGATAATGCCGGCGTCGAGCGCCGCGCGCAGTGCCGACAGCGTCGAGGTCGTGCGTAGACCGGGGTGCTGTCCCGCATGCCTGAGCTGGAGCAGCTGGGCGGTCCATTCGACGTCGGTCAGGCCACCGCGCCCGAGCTTGAGGTGGCGCTGCGCCCCGATGCCCCGCGGGATTCGCTCGGTTTCGACGCGGGCCTTCATGCGCAGGATCTCGCGTTCGGCCTTGGCGTCCAGGCCGCGTGCCGGGTACCTGAACGGGTCGATGAGCGCGAAGAAGCGTTCGGCCAGGTGGGTGTCGCCTGCACACGGCCTCGCCCGCAGGAGGGCCTGGCGCTCCCACGTTTCGGCCCACCGCTCAATGTACTCTCCGTAGGAGGCCAGGCTCCTGGCTAGAGGCCCGTTCTTGCCCTCGGGCCGCAGATCGCAGTCGACGGCGAGCGCGGGTTCGCTACCGACCTCCCCGAGACGCCGGATGACCTGCGCGGCGACTTCGCCCGCGAGCTTGGCCGCCTCACCAGGATCTGCCCCCTCGAGGGGATCGTGCACGAAGACGACGTCGGCGTCGGAGGCGTACCCCATCTCTTGGCCCCCCATGCGCCCCATGGCAACAATGAGATACCTGCTCAGGGGCTGCTCGTATCCCAGGCGCTCGCACGCCCCGGCAACGGCAGCCCGAAGTCCGGCCTCAACGGCGATGTCGGCGGCGCGCGAAATGGCGGTGCGGCAATCCGCGGCGTCGACGGAGCGCAGCACCTGCGCCATCGACGTGCGCAACAGTTCGCGGCGCCGCATGTATCGGCCTATCCTGGCGATCTCGTCCGGATCGCTGCGCCGCGAGAGCATCGAGTCGAGCTCGCCCTCCAGTTCCTCGCGGCTGCGAGGCGTGAGGTCGCCGGTGTCCTCGAGCCAGGAGATGGCCTCGGGAAGCTTAGGCAGTTGCTCGGCGACGTAGCGCGAGGAGGCCAATATCAGGCACAGCCTTTCGGCGGCGGCACCGCGGTCGCGCAGCGTCTTCATGTACCAGTGGGTCCGCCCCATGCGATCGGACAGGAGCCTGAACGCCAGGAGACCGGCGTCGGGTTCGGGCCCCTGGGCGAACCAGCCGAGCATGACGGGCAGAAGCTGGCGCTGAATGGCGGCCTTGCGTGAAAAGCCCTCCGTCAGCGCCCGGATGTGCCGCAGGGCGGCGGCCGCGTCGCGGTATCCGATGCCCGCCAGGCGAGCCCTGGCGGCGTCCTCCTGAAGCGTGATGTCGTCGGGGCTCAGGCGGGCTGCCTCGGGCAGGAGCGGACGATAGTAGATCTCCCTGTGGAGGCTTCGCACCTGCTGGCGGGTCTTCTGCCACAGATCTTCCACGTCCCTGGCGCTCGCTCCCGGAAGGCGCATCGCGCGGGCAAGGTGTCGCAGGTCTTCGGAATCGGTCGGCAGCAGGTGGCTGCGACGCAGCCGCCGCAGCTGGATGCGGTGCTCCAGAACGCGCAGTGTGCGGTAGGCGCGGTCGAGCAGGTCGGCATCGCCCCGGGCAACGTACCCCCCGTCGCGCAGGCTCGCCAGAGCCTCCAGAGTGGGGCGCACGCGCAGCGAGGCATCGGTCCGGCCGTGGACCAGTTGGAGCAACTGGACGGTGAACTCGACGTCGCGCAGTCCGCCCTTGCCCAGCTTCAGCTGCCTATCGGCGTCCTTGGCGGGCACGTGTTCCTCGACCCTCCTGCGCATGGCCCGCGATTCCTCGACGAAGTTCTCGTGACCCGAAGCCTGCCAGACCATCGGCCACAGGGCGTCGAGGTAGGCCCGCCCCAACTCCAGGTCGCCAGCGATGGGCCGGGCCTTGAGCAGCGCCTGGAACTCCCACCCTTTGGCCCACCGTTCGTAGTAGGCCACGTGCGAGGCGAGCGTCCTGACCAGCGGTCCGTCCTTGCCCTCGGGCCGCAGGCCGGCGTCGAGCATCCACAGGGCCGGCTCGCCCGCCGGCGCCGAGACCGCCTTGCCGACGAAGGAGGCCAGCTTGGTCGCGGTTGCCACGACGGTGTCGTCGAGCTGCCGGCCGTCGCCTACGTTCGACTCCCGGCCGTCGCCTGCATCGGTTTCCCGGCCGTGGCCGTCGCCGATCGCCCGGGCCACGTAGACCACGTCGACGTCGGAGACGTAGTTGAGCTCGCCGGCGCCCGTCTTTCCCATGGCAATGACGCTCAGCCCCACGCGCTCGCTGCCGGCGACCTGGCCGCGGGCGATCGCCAGGGCCGCTTCGAGCGCCCCGCCGACGATGTGGGAGATCGAGGCAGCCACGCGCGGCATTGCCGCGCAGGGGTCGAGGCTCGTCAGGTCGGCCGCGGCAACGGCCAGGATCCGAGTGAAGTAGTGCGCACGCATGGCGTTGATGGCCTCGTGGGCGCCCGCGGTGGCAACGGGGTGGGCCGCGCCGGGATCGGCCCCCACCGCCACAAGCGCGGCTTTGCGCTCGCCTGCGGGCGTGATGAGGTTGAGAGACTCCGGGCGAGCGAAGCCTTCGGCGTTGAAATGCGTCAGGACGTCCGGGTGGGCGACGAGGAAGTCCCCGAGCGCCGTCGACAGGCCCAGCACGGCCAGCAGGGCGTGGCGTCCGCGGCCCGCGAGGCACTCAGCCAGGTAGGGGGACAGATCCTCCCGCCGACAGGCCTCGGCCAGGCGCAGGAGGGCCAGCAGACACTGGTCGGGGTCGGCCACGTCGGCGAAATCCTCGATGGCCGGGGTTGTCACGTCCTCCAGCAGCGGGTCGCGCAGCAGCTGCTGGGCGCGCTTCGGCTCGTGGAAACCGGCCCGCCTCAGACGGCTCGTCATCGATTGTTCGCGCATGGGCGCCCCTCAGTAGGTCGGAAGGAAGCGCATGCGCTCGGCTGGCGTGACCTGCCTGCGGTACTGGTCCCATTCCAGGCGCTTGTCACGGATGAAATAGTCGAAGCAGTCCTCGCCCAGAGTGTCGGCCACGAGCTCCGACTGCCTCATGAGGGCGATCGCCTCGCCCAACGACTGGGGCAAGCTGGCGATACCGGATATCTCGCGCTCCAAGTCGGACATGGCCGCCACATCGGTGTCGGCCGCCTCGGGCAGCTCGTAGTCGCCCTCAATGCCCGCCAGGCCCGCCCGGAGCATGACCGCGTAGGCGAGGTAGGGATTGGCGGCCGAGTCGATCGACCGGTATTCGAGCCTTGCCGTTTGGGGCTTGTCGGAGCGGAAGGCCGGAACGCGTATGAGCGCCGACTGGTTGTGCGGGCCCCAGCTGACGTAGAGGGGAGCCTCGTCCGCACCGCACAGGCGCTTGTAGGAGTTAACGTGCTGATTGGTCACCGCGGTGATCTCGGCAGCATGGTGGAATAGGCCGGCCAGGAATTGCCTGCCCGTGCGCGACAGGCCGTACTCGCCCAGCGGATCGTGGAAGGCACTGTGCTCACCCTCGAAGAGCGATATGTGGGTGTGCATGCCGTTGCCCGGATGGTCGATGAGCGGCTTGGGCATGAAGGAGGCGTGGATCCCTCGTTCGATGGCGATCTGCTCGACGACCGTTCGCATGGTCATGACGTTGTCCGCCATTGTCAGAGCATCGGTGTAGCGCAGGTCGATCTCATTTTGCCCGGGCCCGGCCTCGTGGTGGGAGAACTCGACGGAGATGCCCATGTCCTCGAGCGTGAGGACGGCCGTGCGGCGGAAGTCCTGCGCCGTCGAGCGCGAGACGTGATCGAAGTACGAGGCCGTGTCGATCGGTATCGGCTCCCTTCCCGGATCCGATTCGGGGTGGAAGAGGTAGAACTCGACCTCGGGGTGGATATAGCAGGAAAAGCCCATGTCGGCCGCCCTGTCCAGGGCTCTCTTGAGGATGGAACGGGGGTCGGAGCGTACGGATTCGTCGTCGCGGGTGCGAATATCGCAAAACAGCCGGGCGACGGGAAAGTCCTCTCCCCTGTGCGGTAGCAGAGCGAAGGTGGCGGCGTCGGGAACCATGAGCATGTCGTCCTCGTAGACTCTTGTCAGTCCCTGAATCGAGGAGCCGTCAAAACCGATCCCCTCCTCGAAGGCCTCCTCCAGTTCCGCCGGTGCAATGGCCACCGACTTCAATGTGCCGACAACGTCGGTGAACCACAGGCGAACAAAACGCACGCCCTTCTCTTCCATGGTGCGAAGCACGTCTTCCTGCTGGCGATCCATGCCCCTCCTTTGCTCGACACAATTGTGCCACCATGGGCGAAAGCGTCACCAGAAAGACGGGCCCTACCAGGCGGACTCGACGCCCACCCACCCCGCTTCCATGGGAGGCAGGGGGCTCCTGGCGTCCCTGGAGGCCTGTTCGGCGTGGATCCGAGCCTGCATGAGCTTGACGATGTCGGTGACATCGCGCCATTTCGTCAACGGCCCGCGGGTGGAGGCCAGCCATGGGAAGGCATCCTCGACGGTTACCGACTCGCCCAGCCTCTCGATGCTCTGCTCCCACTCGTCCACGCAGTCCAGCGCAATGGCCCACCCTCCGAGCGACGCCAAGTCCCTCGCATTGGCGGGCGGAACCGGCGCCTCGACGATGAAGCGTCGGAACCCTGCGGCCTGATCGCGCGCCACCGTACCGTCGGCCGTGCGCCCCTCCCTGCCCACGAACGTCAGCGCTCCGGCAACCGCGACGGCCACACTCACAACGAACCAGGCGCCATTGGTACCAGCGAAGAAGTACAGCAGCGCAAAGACGAGCGTTGCCAGTCCCCCTCCCAGGAGCATGAGGGCGCCGACGCTACCGATGGGCTCGCGCCAGCGGTCGTACCATTTGCGCTCGAACACCGCCGCCCGCGCGATATCGCGCCCCATCAGCTCGGAGATGGACCGGCGCAGCCCGGATACCCGGGCCGAGGGCGAGCCCAGCTTGGACACGCCCGAAGCCTGGAGCTGGCCGCGGAAGTAGAGGAGGTTGAAGGGCCTGGCGCGGACGAAGTCGGGGGCTTCGGCGGCGCCGGGCATCGAAAAGAGCTCGAGGAGGACCCGCTCCTGGCGTGTGCAGGTTTCGTCGGCAGGTCGCCGGGAAACGACGACAACCGTCGGACGCGGCAGCGCGAGTTCCTGGTATTCGACGATGTCGAGGAACCTGCGAGAGGCGAGATCGACGATGGTCGCCAGGGTCATTTCGGCGCCGTCGCAGTCGCGAAAGATGTAGCCGGCCTCAGCCGGGCTCATCTCGGGTTTGGTCGGGCGCAGCGGAGGATCACCACCGGATTCGCGCTGCGTCTTCGGCTGCTGTGCGTCCTCGGGGAAGACTCCACGCGGCAGGTCACAGTACTGGCGGTTGGGCCTGAAGGCAGCAATAAGGACGACCAGAGCGAAGCCCAGCACGAGTGCGGCCATCAATGCCTCAGCGCCGGAGAATCCTGCGATTCCTGCAATCGAGTCCACCGCGCCTCCTCTCCCGAGCCATCCTACGCGGCGGCGCATTGGCGCGTCACCTACGTCCGCCTCAATGCACGCCGTACGGAGGCGGCGTAGACTTCTTTCAGCGAGAGTTGAGGAGCACGATGACAGACGAGCGCACATCACCCAAGAGGTTTCGAGTGCACCATTTCCACGAGCGGAAAGAGCGCGGCGAGCCGATCACGATGCTCACGTGCTACGACGCCATCACCGCGCAGGTCTTCGACGAGTCCGGCGTGGATTGCCTCCTCGTCGGCGACTCCTATGGCAACACGATGCTGGGATACGACTCGCCCGTACCCGTCACGCTCGAGGACATGCTTGTCCCAACGGCCGCCGTGGCCAGGGCTGTTCGCAGGGCATTCGTCATCGCTGATCTGCCCTTCGGCAGTTACGAGCAGTCCCAGGCCCAGGCGGTGGCTTCCGCGGTCAGACTCATGAAGGCGGGCGCGCACGCCGTCAAACTCGAGGGCGGCACCCGCCAGGCAGAGACGGTCAAGGCGCTCGTGGCGGCGGGCATTCCCGTCGTCGGACACGTGGGCTTCACGCCGCAGTCGGCCAATGCGCTGGGTGGCCCACGCGTCCAGGGGCGAACGGACGAGGCCCAGGATGCCCTCATCGATGATGCCGTCGACCTCCAGGAGGCCGGTGCTTTCATGCTCGTCCTGGAGATGGTGCCCGCGGACCTGGCGCGCAGGATCACGAAGATCCTGCGCATCCCCACCATCGGCATCGGTGCGGGCGGCGACACGGACGGCCAGGTGCTCGTCTGGACGGACATGGCGGGCATGACGTCGTGGGCACCGAAGTTCTCGAAGTCGTTCGGACCTGTCGGCCAGGCCCTACGCCAGGCGGCCACCGACTACTGCCAGGCCGTGGCCACGCGCCAGTTCCCCGGCCCCGAGCACACCTTCCAGTAACGGGCAGACGGTGGGGCCCGCGGGTGACACCTCCGCGGTGGGCAGGTGAACCAGCGTCCCGCCGCGGCGTCAAGCTCGTGCGACCGGTGGCGGGCCGGTCTCGGCCCGCAGATCCGGCGGCCGACCACGACGTGGAGTACCAAGCTGCGGGCACCGTGGCGCCCGTGGCACTATGCTTGGAGGCATGCTTGCTGAACGCGCACCGCTTGGAACCCTCACCCCTGGAACTGTCTCGGCCCGCAGGTCGGTTCCTGCGACGATCGCCAGGCCGGAGTATATGTTCCACGACGGACCCGAGCGCGTGACGGCATCGGACGTCAAGGACGCCGAGACGATCGAGCGCATCCGCGCAGCCGGGCGTATCGCGGCCGACGCACTGTACACGGCGGCAGCCGCCATCGCCCCGGGCGTAACGACCGACGAAATCGACCGCATTGCCCACGAATACATGTGCGACCACGGGGCGTACCCCTCGACGCTGGGCTACATGGGCTTCCCCAAGTCCTGCTGCACCTCCATCAACGAGGTCATCTGCCACGGAATCCCCGATTCGACCGTGCTGACCGAGGGCGACATCGTCAACATCGACGTGACGGCCTACAAGGACGGGGTCCACGGCGACACGAATGCCACGTTCACCGTCGGCGAGACCGACGAACAATCGCGCCTGCTCGTCGAGCGCACGGCCCAGGCGACCCTGCGAGGCATCAAGGCGGTGAGACCCGGGCGTCAGATCAACGTCATCGGTCGGGTCATCGAGTCCTACGCCAAGCGCTTCCAGTACGGGGTAGTCGAGGACTTCACCGGCCACGGCGTGGGCGAGGCCTTCCATTCCGGGCTCATCGTCCCGCACTACGACGCGGCACCCTCCTATGACACGCTCATGCAAGAGGCGATGGTCTTCACGATCGAGCCCATGCTCACCCTCGGCGACATCGCCTGGGAGCAGTGGGACGACGACTGGACGGTCGTGACGAAGGACCGCGGCCGCACCGCCCAGTTCGAGCACACGATCGCCGTCACGGCCACCGGGGCGGACATCCTCACGCTGCCGTCCGACCCCGGCCTCGGTCTGCGGCCCTGAGGCGCGGGTCGATTGTCGTTGTGACCGACCGCCTGGCTTGGAGACAAGCGGGCGCGGTGGGAAACCGGCGCCCTCAGGCCGGGGCGTCATCGGTCGGATCGTCGTCGCCCAGGGCCAGGACGGCACGGGCCGAGGCCCGCGCCACATCCTCCAACCACCGGGGAGCGACCGCGCCCTCGTAGACATAGGGCCTGACAAGACCGTAGGGCATCTCCGCGCATGCCAGGCTCGCCAGCTCCATGCGGCGCGGCGTTGCCCTTCCGTAGCAGGCCTCGACGAGCTCGTGGATGGCGGCCAGGTACTCGTCGTTGATCGCGGCGGCCTCCTCGCGCACCGCCTGAGGTCCGCGCAAGGCGAGGTCCCGCTGCCGCCACAGGGTCATGGCCAGGGCCTCGCGGGGGTGCTCGCGGGTGTAGCTGACCACGTGCGCCGCATTGTCGACCAGCGCCTGGCGGGCGTCGCGCCCCTCACCGCCCGCGAACATTGCGGAGTGGAAGCGGCGGATCGAGCGCAGCCACAGGCGGGCGAAGAGCTCGTCGCGGGAGGTAAAGCGATGGTAGATGGAACCCGTCGGTGCGCCGACGCTGGCCGAGACCTGGGCGACGGAGGCACCCCGGCCGTGCTCGACGAGGGCCGCGAGCGCTCCGTCGAGGAGGTCGTCGACCGTGAACTTAGTGGGTCTTGGCACACTTTGACGGTACCGGTAGCATCTGAGGCATGCCAAATAGAATGAAACTTCTAAAACGGGGTATTGGACTGGCGTCCGTCCTTCCTGGAGCACAATTCCACGAACGGCACAGCGCTACGATCGCCGCGCCGGTCGAGCAGGTGTGGGACGGGCTCATGACGCTTCGCTGGTTGGACCTGCGCGCGGGCCGGCCGTTTCTCCTGGCCCGCGGGTTCGGTCCCAGCCTGGAACAGACGTGGGTGCAGACCTTCGCCCCGTTCTCCATCTTCGAGACGGAGCCGCCCCACCGTGTCCTCTTCGCCACCATCGGGCGTCCGTGGACTCCGCGTGGCGGGACGAGGTCGGCGCCGACATCGCTGGATGAAGTCCGCGACTTTGGCGAACCGGGATGGCTCAAGTACGGCATGGACTTCCACCTGACCGCGCTGCCCGGCGGATGGACGTTCGCCGAAACCTCCACCCTGTGCGAGGCCACCGACGCGGCCGCACGCCGCAAGTTCCGCGCCTACTGGAGCGTCATCCGCCCCGCCTCCGGCTTGATCCGCCGCGACATCCTCGCCACCATCCAACGCCGCTGCGACGGGCGTCGCCCAGCCTGAACGCCATCGCCGACTGACCGCCACGCCCATCGGCCGCGCTCTGGCAGCCCGGCAAAGGAGGCAGCACCGCTGTCCGGCCGACACCAGGACCCTGACGGCGACGCGAGACGCACAATCCCGGTGCGAAGCGGGGCACCGGCGGCGTCTGCCCGCACGTGTGGCATATTCCTCGCCGGTCAGCGGGCACAGGACATCAAGGCGAACGAGCCGGCCGATACGCCGGGTTCTGTCCCGCCCGCATCGCGAGCGGTGGCGACCATCCATCTAGGCCCCGCGTTGCCGCGAGGCTCGAGCGACCCACCCGCGTGCTAGACGGGACGCCTGCGCACGCTGTCTGGTCTTGCTCCCGGTGGGGCTTGCCGTGCCACCCCAGTCGCCTGGGGCGCGGTGGTCTCTTACACCGCCGTTTCACCCTTACCGCTCGCGCGGCGGTCTGTTCTCTGTGGCGCTTTCCCGCGGGTCACCCCGGGTGGGCGTTACCCACCACCGTTCCCTGTGGAGCCCGGACGTTCCTCGGAGCCAAAGGCTACGCGGCCGCCTGGCCGACTCGTTCGCGCCCTCGATTTTAGCGCGGCGCGCCCCGCGCTTGCCGCATGCCGACACCTCCGCACGCCCGCCGGCAAACCCTTCCCCGGCATTCCCGGCTCGCCCACGCGCTTCCGGCCCGCTCTCATCGCGCCCCACCGACACCCGCGGCACGCCCTCGTCACCGACAACCCGTGCCCCCCGATAGGATGACGCCGTGAAAATCCTCCTGCCGCCCTCCCAGGGCAAGACCTCCCCGCCCGTCGGCCCGCCGCTGGCGCTGGACGCCCTTTCTCTGCCCGAGCTGACCGCCGCCCGCGAGCCGGTCGTCACCCACCTCATTGAGGCATCGCGGCGCGAGGACGCCCCAGCCCTCCTGGGTGTCGGCCCGCGCCTGCACCACGAGATCGAGGCACAGCAACGCCTGCTCGAGCGCCCGTGTGCGCCCGCACGGGAGGTCTACACGGGCGTTCTCTACGAGGCGGCGAGGCTCACCCCAGCGGACGAGGTATGGGTCTTCTCCGCGCTTTTCGGCCCGGTAGGCGGCAACGATCCCATTCCCGCCTACCGCCTTGCCATGTCAGCCGCGCTTCCGGGCATCGGTTCCCTGAAGGCCTACTGGCGGCGCGAGCTGGCCCGCCTGCCCTGGGATGACAGCCAGACGTATGTCGACATGCGATCGGCCGCCTACCAGGTGTGGAATCCGCCCGGGCTCTGGTGGGACGTGCGCGTGCGCGATGGAAACGGCCGGGTGATCTCCCACATGGCCAAGCGCTACAGGGGACTGCTCGCCCGCGCCCTCCTGGACGCCGGCAGCGACGAGATCGCCGACGTCGCGCGCACGCTGGGCGACGTCGCGGTCGAGCACGACGGCAGGCGTCGGCACCTGACGCTTACACCCACTGCACTGGCCGCCAGCTCGAGTGCGTGAATTTCGAGGGTTTCAGGCCTCGAGACGCACGATGATGCAGTCGTACTCCTCGGAAAGGTAGATCTCATCCGGCGGCGTCGCCTCGATCTGCGCGACCTCCACCGGCGACAGCGTGATCCCGGCATCCGTGCCGCCACCCGGGCGCATGGCGATGACGGTGTAACCACCCGTGGATCTGGCGTGCTCGTAGATGCGCTGAAGCTCGGCAGCGAGCGGTTCGAAGAGGGCGTCGCGACGAGCCCTGAGCTCGTCGGCCTCGGCGGCCAAGGCAGCGACCTCCTCTTCCAGGCTTTTCTTTTTCGCTCGCGTCGTCTCGTCCAGAGCGGAAATCTGGGCGGCGACCACCTCGACCTCGGCCTGCGCGGCCTCGACCTTTTCCAGAGCCGCGAACTCCGCCTCAGACGCCTCGTCCAGCAGTGCCCTGAGCCCGGCAATCTCGTCTTGCAAAACGAGGAGGTCGCGCGAGGTCAGGCCAATCCCGGAGTCGAGCTTGGTCTGGCGGTCGGCGATCTGCTCCCTGTGGGTGGCACTGAGCCTCTCGGCCGCCTCGAGCTCCTCGCGCGCCCGTCCCAGGGCTTGCTCGGCTGCCTTCCTGTCACGGGCCTTGGCAGCCGTGGCATTCAGGAGCGAACCGAGCTCCTGCCGCAGCGGGTGCTTGACGTCGTCGCGCTCCAGCCGGGCGATCGCCCGATCGAGGCTCGCGACCTCCAGTAGCGTCTTCTGGTCGGATGCCGGTGCTTGAGCCATGTCACGGATTCTACCGAACGCTAGGACGCCTTCCCACGGCTTCTGCCCTTCTGCGGAGCGAGCGCTATGCTGGCAGCGCGCGAGATTACCACACGCCAACCAAGCGCTGCTGTCACGTACCTGGACGTTCTCATTCGGCTTCACCGCTTCGAGCCTCACCCGCGTCAGGGTCTACACTGGTCCGGCAGACATTCAATGACTCGGAGGAACCGCGGCTCATGGCAGAACCCTCTCCCATCGTGGAGGTCGACCACCTGGTGAAGACCTATGATTCGGTCGACGTCGTCGACGACATCTCCTTTTCCGTCCGCGAGGGCGAGATCTTCGGCATTCTGGGCCCGAATGGCGCAGGCAAGACGACCACCCTGGAGATGCTCGAGGCGCTGCGGCCAATCGACGGTGGCACGGCGCGCATCGACGGCATCGACGTGGCCAAGCACCCCAAGCGCGTCAAGCGGATCATCGGCATCCAGTTGCAGTCGACGGACTTCTACCAGCTGCTGACCCTGCGCGAACAGCTCGATATGTTCGCCAGCCTCTACGGCGTCAAGGTCGACGCCGAAGCCCTCCTGGCCAAGGTCCAGTTGGAGGACAGGTCCAAGACCTTCGTCGAAAAGCTCTCCGGTGGCCAGAGGCAGCGTTTTGCCATCGCCTCGACGCTCGTCAACAACCCCCGCGTCCTCTTCCTCGACGAGCCGACCACCGGGCTCGACCCGCAGGCACGGCGCAACCTTTGGGAACTCGTCCGGCAGATCCGCGACGAGGGCATCACGATCGTACTCACAACCCACTACATGGACGAGGCGGAACTACTGTGCGACCGTCTGGCCATCATGGACGGCGGGAAGATCGTGACCATCGATAGCCCGCAAGCCCTCGTCCAGCAGCTGCTCGACCGCGGCTTCACCAAGGAACAGCGCGTCGAGCAGGCCAACCTCGAGGACGTCTTCATTGATCTGACCGGAAAGGCGATTAGAGACTGACATGACAGCGTCGATGTACTGGACAGCGATCTTCGGCCAGGTCAGGGCGTACAGGAAGAGGTTCCTCAGGGACAAGGTCGCGCTCTTCTTCACCTTTGGTTTCCCACTCATCTTCCTTTTCATCTTCGGCTCCATCTTCAGGGAGCAGAACATTAGCCTGGACGTGGCCATCATCAACCACTCCACCCACCCGGTTGCCCAGCAGCTCGTCGAAAGAGCCGAAAACGGGGACATCGACGTCCTGAATGTCACCGATGTCGAAGACATGGACGACGCCCGAGAAAAGCTGCGGCGCTCCGAAATCAACGGCATCATCGAACTGCCCGCATCCTTCGGCGAACCGGACGGCAGCGGAACTCCCACGGGCACGATCAACATCCTCTACGCCAAGGGATCTGACCAGGCCGGAAGTGCTCTGACGGCGCTCGCCACCCAAACGACGGAGACCATCAACGAGCGTCTCGGCCAGCCCGAGGCCCCCATCAAGGTCTCCTCGCGGGCCGTTGGCGACGAGGCCTTGACCAGCTTCGACTACATGTTCACGGGGATCCTGGGCTTCACTCTCCTGTCGATGGGAATCTACGGCCTGGCCAATTCGATGCCAGCGGAAAAGAAGCGCGGTTCCTACCGGCGCCTGCGCGCAGCCCCGTTTACACCCTCGCAGTTGATCATCGCCACGAGCATCCACTACGTGCTGGTCGCCCTCTTGGCCATGGCGCTGATGATCGTTGTCGGCCTGACGGTCTTCGACTTCCACATGCGCGGCAGCTGGCTGCTGTTGGCCATGTTCGTGACTCTGGGATCCTTTGTGCTGGTGGGATTCGGCCTGATGATCGGTGGGTGGGCCAAGAATGAGAACCAGTCCGGGATGCTTACCAATATCGTGGCCATACCCCTGATGTTCCTTTCCGGTGTCTTCTTCCCGACGTTCATGTTCCCGGATTGGCTGCAGACGATCAGTCAGTTCATGCCGATCACGCCCATCATCGAGGGGCTGAGGCTCATCATGACCGAGCATGCCGGCATTGGTGATATCGCCACGCAGATAGGCTTCGTCACCGCCTGGATCGCCATCGTCTACTTCGCGGCGACCAAGCTCTTCCGCTGGGAGTGAGCTGGCACCTCGCGGGCCGCCGCCTTCGACGTGGCCCGTGAGCTACGGGCACTGGGGGCGGTTCTTCGGGAGCCGAGCGACCATCGACGCGGGTCAGGTCGCGGCTGGCAGGCGCGCACGCCTCCTCACGCGACCTCCGGGCGGCCTCCTCACGCTCGGCTACCAACTCTTCGGCTACGAGCGCAGCGCGAGCGACCAGGGGTCGGTCGGGATCGTCGAGACGTAGGTGTTTGGCGCATCGCCGCCCAGGGCCTCGATGAGGCGCTTCCTCATGACGTCGAGCACGGGCCACTCGCTGGCCCAGTGCGTGGCGCACACGAGGGCGCATCCGCCGTCCCACAGGTGGTCGGTGGCCGGGTGGTGACGCAGGTCGGCCGTGAGGTAGACGTCGGCCCCGGCCGCGTTGGCCGCGCCGAGGAAGGAATCGCCCGAGCCCGAGCAGATGGCGACGGTACGCACCTCGCGCTCGCCGTCCCCGCCGACGAGGACGCCCGCGGGCACCCGGGGTAGCACTCGGGCCACCAGTTCGCCGAAGGCGCGCAGGCTCATCGGCTCGGCCAGGCGCCCCACTCCCCCGATCCCTGATTCGGCGTCGAGCGGACGTTCGATGCGCACGCCGAGCAGGTCGGCCAGGGCGCTCGTACTCGCCGCGACGTCGGCATTCGTGTGCGCCGTGAAGAGGGCGAGGCCGTGGCGGATCATGGCCGCGCTCCAGCGGCCCTTGGCGGTCTGGTTCGTGATCGCGTGAGTGCCTCGCAGGTAGAGCGGATGGTGGGTGATGAGCATGTCGGCGCCCCGTTCGATGGCCTCGTCGACCGTCGCCTGGGAAGGGTCGACGGCGAAGCCTATGTTCGCCACGGGAGCGTCCGTCTCGCCGATGCTCAGGCCGACGCGGTCCCAGGCCTCGGCCGTCGCGGGCGGGAACAAGCGATCCATGGCGGCGATGACGCCGCCCACTGTCAGTGCCATGGCCCTAGCCTACAGGCGGCGTCGCCGCCGCGCCGGCTGCCTTGCGCGGGCCTGGCCCGTACCTGCGGACGGACCCGCGCCGGCTCACCGCTCGCGTTCAGACCCCGCACCCGCCGCCTGCCACATCTCCCGTTCCTCGGCGCGGGTGCGCTGGGCGAGCCGGACTAGCGAGACGGCCAGGCCGCCCCAGACGATCGCCATCGATACGAGCATGAGCGCGATGGCCGAAACGTTCACTTCGATTCCTTCCTCTCGTATTCGTCGAGGTCGAGCGGGACGAACTTGTCCACCGAGCTATCCCACGGAATTCGCGTCATGATGATCGTGCCAATCACCGCCACGGCGACGGCGCCCCAGCCGAACACGCTCTCAAATACGCGCGAATAGCTGTCGCTGTCGTACTGATTGACCACCTTATGGAACACCGAATCGACGAACATGTACGTGAGCATGAGCGGCACGACAATGCCGACGAGCACCCGCCACCACGTGCCGACGACCCGGACCTGGGAGACGACGTTGAGGTGCCTTTGCAACTCGGGCAGGCGCCGCCCGACGAGGGCGACGAGCACGCACATGATGATCGCCGAGAGCACGACCCCGATGCTGTTGATGTACTCGTCGACGACATCGAGCGAGTGGAGCCCGCCGGATGTTCCGAAGACGAGCAGCGAAATGGTGGCCGCGGGAACGCAGACGAGCATCGAGGCCCTCAGCGGGCTCGTCGCGAACTTCTCGCTGATGCCTGCAGCGACCACCTGGACGAGCGAGATGAGCGACGTGATGCCGGCCAGCGTCAGCGACAGGAAGAAGAGGACGCCGAAGAGGGCGCCACCCGGCATCTGCGAGATGACAGTCGGGAAGGTGACGAAGGACAGCGCGATGCCAGAGATGCCTTCGAGCTCGCCGACGCTCGTCCCCTGCTGGTGGGCCAGGAAGCCAAGCGTGGCGAAGACGCCGAATCCGGCCAGCAGCTCGAAGGAGGAATTGGCGAAAGCCGCCGTCGTGCCCGTTCCAACGAGGTTGGAACGGCGCCGCAGGTAACTGGAGTAGGTGAGCATGATCCCGAACGCCACGGACAGCGAGTAGAACACCTGGGCGTACGCCTGGATCCACACGTTGCGAGAGGTCAGGGCCTCGAAGTCGGGCGTCCACAGCGTGTTGAGTCCGTCGACCGCCCCGGGGAGCATGAGCGCCCGGACAACCAGGGCGAGGAAGAGCACGACGAGCAGCGGCAGGAAGATCTTATTGGCCCGCTCCACTCCCTTGGCCACTCCCCGGCCGATGATGAACATGACGAACAGCCATATGGCGGCCAGCGGCAGGAAAACATTCCACACTGGGCTCGGCGAGAAACCGGGGGTCTCGGAGAGATTGATGAAGTCGTTGAAGAAGAACGTCTCTGCCGTGCGATTGCCGTTGTTCCAGGATGTATCGACGGAGTAGAAGACGTAGCGCAACGCCCAGGCGATGATGACGGCGTAGTACGTCATGATGACGAAGCAGACGAGGATCTGCCACCACCCCAGGAACTCGAACTTCTTTGAAATCCTGCGGAAGACCGCAGGGGTGCTGCCCCGATAGCGGTGCCCCAGGGCGTAGTCGAGGAAGAGGATCGGTATGCCAGCGGTCAGCAGCGCGATAAGGTACGGGATCATGAAGGCACCGCCGCCGTTCTCGTAGGCGACGTTCGGGAAACGCCAGATGTTTCCCAGCCCGACAGCCGAGCCGACGGCTGCCACGAGGAAGCCCCACTGGCTCGACCACTGCTCTCGGCTTCCCGCTTTCGCGCGTGGCTTCGCTGAAGACATGTATGTTCACCTTGTAGCTAAACGAGGGTTACGGACGAGCGTGCGCTCGCGCCCCTGTGCCGGGCGCAGATCACGTTCATCCGTAGGACGCTACGCGTTTTCACATGGCAAGAATCCGGCGTTTCATCATGTGGTCACGCCTGCGCGGCCGAAGCCCAGTGTTTAACTCAGTCGCTGCGGCCTTCCTTGAGGCATGTCACACTCGCTCGCGGGCCGCTCGGGACCGCTACGCCGCCGCGCGGAGTCCTGCTGGCTCGGCGGCCCAGCGACCGACACCCGCGCCAGGCCGCCGCCCCTCCCACTATCGCACTCGGGTGGCCCTCCACCACTGGTTGATGCCGGCCTCGACGGCGTGCTCATCTATGGCGGCAAGCTCTTCATCCGTGAAGTCGAGCTTGGCCGTGGCCTGCAGCGAATTCTCGAGCTGCGCCACGGAGGAGGCACCAATGAGCGCGGTCGTCAGCGGCGCATCCTGCTGGCGCAGAACCCATGCGATGGCCATCTGGGCGAGCGACTGGCCGCGGCCGCGCGCGATCTCGTCCAGCGCGCGGATGTGGCCGAGCGTCTCCTGGCTCAGGAAGTCCTTGCGGAGCTTGCCCGCGGCCAGGCGTGAACCGTCGGGAACGGCGCCGCCCAGATACTTGTCCGTGAGCATTCCCTGGGCCAGGGGCGAAAAGCCGATGACGCCCATGCCTTCGTCGCGGGCCGCCGCAAGCAGGGAAGGCTCGCCCTGTTCGACCCAGCGATTGAGCATCGAGTACGAGGGCTGGTGGATGAGCAGCGGCGTGCCGAGTTCGCGCATGATCGCCACGGCCTGCGCGGTGGCCATGGCCGAGTAGGAGGAGATGCCCGCGTACAGTGCCTTGCCCGAGACGACGGCCTGGTGCAGCGCCAGCATCGACTCCTCCAGAGGAGTATCGGCATCGGGACGGTGGTGGTAGAAGATGTCCACGTAGTCCAGGCCCATGCGCTGCAGGGACTCGTCGAGGGAGGACAGGAGGTACTTGCGCGAGCCGCCGAAGCCGTGGGGCCCGGGCCACATGTTCCAACCGGCTTTTGTCGAGATGATGAGCTCGTGTCGGAAGGGGGCGAGGTCCTTGGCGAGGATACGCCCGAAGTTTTCCTCCGCACTGCCCGGGGGCGGTCCGTAGTTGTTTGCTAGGTCGAAGTGAACGACGCCCAGGTCGAACGCTCGGCGCACGATGTCACGCTGTGTCTGGAAGGCGCGGTCGTCGCCGAAGTTGTGCCACAGGCCGAGCGAGATAACGGGCAGTTTGATGCCCGACGCTCCGCAGGTGCGCAGCGGCAGGGCCTCGTGGCGGGAATCGGAAGGACGGTACGGAGTATCACTCATGAATGCATTGTCGCATTCACCGCCCGCAGTGTCAGCGACTTTGCTTGGAATACTGACCACCCGCCGTCTCCTGACGTTTGCATGGCCGTCGAACGCCCTTCTAGCTTACAGGCGGGTATTCCACCCTGCCACGCCGTGTGGGACCGGTCCACACACGCGTCTCGCAAACTGGCCCATCCTCCGTTTCTGCCTTCCGCTCTGTCGTGACGCGCCCTTTTCTGTTGTGCCACGCCCTTCATTCAATCGCCGTTTGGCGATACCATCGCCATATGGCAATCAAACGCCCCACCGCCCCCGGCAGCGTTGCCGGCTGCGCCCAGCTCTTCCAGGCGCTGGCCGATCCCACGCGCCTGGCCATCGTTGAGCACCTGGCCACGGGCGAGCATCGCGTCCGCGACCTCGTCGAACACATGGGTTTCGCGCAATCCACCGTCAGCAAGCACCTGAGCGTTCTGCTCGACTGCGGCATTGTCTCCGTGCGTCCCCAGGGCCGTTCCTCGTGGTACTCGCTGACCGACGCCGCCCTGCTCGACTGCCTCATGGCGGCGGCCGAAACCCTTCTGCAGGCCACCGGCGCCCACTCCATGCCGCGAGTGCCGCGCCCGTCCGCCATCGCTGCGACCGAGGTCGGATAGGAGCACGGGATGAGCCTCAGCCACGATCACGGCCACTCGCACGGACATCCGGCCGAGACGCCTGCTCCCGGTAGCGCGCGTCGTCGCCTGGCTCTGACCTTCGCGCTATCCGCCTCGATCGTCGTCGCTCAGGCCATTGGTTCGTGGATCACCGGGAGCCTCGCCCTGCTGACCGACACCGCACATGCCATAGCCGATACCTCCGGACTCCTCGCAGCACTCGTCGCCAGCGTCCTCGTCACGCGACCCGAATCCCCGAAGCGCACGTGGGGCTTCCGGCGCATTGAGGTCATCGCGGCACTCGGGCAAGCGACACTCCTGCTTACCGTCGGGATCTACGCCGTCGTCGAGGGTATTGCGCGCCTGGCGAGCCCTCCCGAAGTCCCTTCGGTGGAGCTGCTCGTCTTCGGCATCCTCGGCCTTATTGCCAATGTCGCCGGCATTGCCATCCTCTACTCCGGGCGGGACACCAATTTCAACATGCGCGCCGCCTTCCTCGAGGTCCTCAACGACGCACTCGGATCGTTCGGCGTCATCACGGCAGCCATCGTCGTTGCCACCACGGGATTCCAGGGCGCCGATGCCATCGCCGCCCTGTTCATCGCCGTGCTTATCCTGCCCCGTGCCGCCTTCCTCATGCGCGAGACCTTCGATGTGCTCATGGAGTACACGCCGAAAGGGCTCGATCTGAATGCCGTGCGCGACCACATCCTCGCGCTCGACCACGTCCGCGATGTTCACGACCTTCACGCCTCGACGGTGGCGACGGGACTGCCCACGCTCACCGGCCACGTCGTCGTCGACGACGAGTGCTTCCGTGACGGCCATGCCGCCCGCACGCTGGAGAAGATCAAGGAGTGCGTGGCCGAGCATTTCGAGGTCTCAATCCGGCATTCGACCTTCCAGATCGAAACTCAGTCCATCAGCTCGAGCGAACCCGAGCCCTTCAAGCACGCCTGAGCGGCAATTCACGCCTGCACGGCAATTCCAGCCCGGCGATCTGCACCCTTCGCGTGACCGACGGTCAGCGGGGCGAGTGCCCAACGTGGGCCCGGCCGGACTCGAACCGACGACACCTGCGGTGTAAACGCAGTGCTCTACCAACTGAGCTACAGGCCCTAGGCGCCCGCGCGGGCGCCACGAGTGACCACTCTAGCGCCTCGGCCCCTTGGCCGTCAGTTTCACGCCCATCCAGGCCTCGCTTACGGCCACGCTCGTCGTCGCCATGAGGCCTGCGGTTTCCGCGGCCTCCTCAATCACGTCCGTCGTGACATGCCCGTGGTCGCGCGTTCCCGGTACGAGTACCCAGCACACGGCGGTATCCCTCTCGAGGTTGGTCTTCATATCGAGGAAAAGGTCGGCAAGGTCGTCGGTGTCGCCGTCGTCGCTCCTCCACCACGCCACGGCGCCGTCGACGATGTAGCTGTATTCCTCGTCGACTAGCTCTTGGCCGGTGTCCTTCTCGATCATCTTGCGAACGTCCTCGTCGACGTCGTCGTCGTAGCCAAACTCCTGAACGATGCTTCCCGCTGCGAATCCCAAGGATGTCATGCCCATAGCCCACATCATTTGAGCCGAATACGCAAATGGCGCGTGACGTCACATTCGAAACCGCCGAAACCGGGTCCGCACGGCCGTCGATCGCAGCTAGAATGATGGCTACGTCACGGGACCTTTGTCCGCACCTAACACCACCCGATGCTGTTTCAAGGGTCCACAACTACACAGGAGAACTAGTGAGCTCGCAGACAGGGACGTCGCCGCTGATCAACGGCAAGCTTAACCAGGTACCCGATTCCAATGTCGAGGAGACCCAGGAGTGGGTCGAGTCGGTCGACGGCCTGATCGCCACCGGAGGCCCGAAGCGAGCGCGCTACGTCCTCATGACCATTGAGGAGCGCGCGCGTAACCAGGGAGTGAGCATCCCCCACAATCTCGTCACTCCCTACATCAACACGATTCCCGTCGAGGACGAGCCTCTCTACCCCGGCGACGAGGCCCTGGAGCGCCAGTTCCGCCGCTGGGTCCGGTGGAATGCGGCCGTCATGGTCACGCGTCAGCAGCGCACCGGCCTCGCGGTGGGCGGCCATATCTCGTCCTTCGCCGCCCAGGCCACCATGTACGAGGTCGGATTCAATCACTTCTTCCGGGGCAAGGACCATCCCGGCGGCGGCGACCAGGTCTATTTCCAGGGCCACTCCTCCCCCGGTAACTACGCGCGCGCCTTCGTCGAGGGCCGTCTGACCGAGGCCGACCTCGACTCCTTCCGCCAGCAGGTCTCCCGGCGTTCGGGTGGCCGCGGCCTCCCCTCCTACCCGCACCCCCGTCAGATGCCCGACTTCTGGGAGTTCCCCACGGTCTCCCTCGGCCTTGGCCCGGCCGCGGCCATCTACCAGGCGTGGTTCAACCGCTATCTTCACGAGCGCGGCGTCAAGAACACGCAAGACCAGCACGTGTGGTGCTTCATGGGCGACGGAGAAATGGACGAGCCCGAGTCGCGCGGCCTGCTCCAACTCGCGGCGACGCAGAACCTCGACAACCTGACCTTCGTCATCAACTGCAACCTCCAGCGACTCGACGGCCCCGTCCGCGGCAACGGCAAGATCATCCAGGAGCTCGAGGCCTTCTTCAAGGGCGCCGGCTGGAACGTCATCAAGGTCATTTGGGGCCGCGAATGGGACGTGCTGCTCCAGGCGGACAGCCAGGGAGCGCTCGTCAACCTCATGGATCAGACTCTGGACGGCGACTACCAGGGCTTCCGCGCCAACGACGGCGCCTACGTCCGCGATTCCTTCTTCGCGCGTGACCCGCGCACCAAGGCAATGGTCGCCGACTGGACGGACGAGCAAATCTGGGCCCTCAAGCGCGGCGGGCACGACTACCACAAGCTGTACGCCGCCTACCGCGCGGCGACCGAATACAAGGGCCAGCCCACCGTCATCCTCGCGCACACCGTCAAGGGCTATGCGCTCGGTTCGAACTTCGCGGGCCGCAATGCCACGCACCAGATGAAGAAGCTCAACTCGGCCGACCTCAAGCTGCTGCGCGACACCCTGCACCTCGACATCCCGGACGCCGAGCTCGACGACCCCTACAACGCCCCGTACTACAAGCCGGACCCGAACCATCCGGCCATGAAGTACATGTTCGAGCGCCGCGCCCAACTGGGCGGCTTCCTTCCCGAACGCCGCGTCCTCGCCGAGGGCGTCGACCTTCCGGCCGACAAGCACTTCGACGCGCTGAAGACGGGATCAGGCAAGCAGAAGGTGGCGTCGACCATGGCGCTCGTGCGCCTGATCAAGGACTTGGCCAAGGACAAGACCTTCGGCCACAGGATCGTCCCGATCATCCCGGACGAGGCCCGCACCTTTGGCCTGGACGCGATGTTCCCCACGGCCAAGATCTTCAACACGCAGGGCCAGCAGTACACGGCGGTCGACCACGACCTCCTCCTGTCCTACAAGGAATCGGAAAAGGGCCAGCTGCTGCACACCGGCATTTCCGAGTCGGGTTCGACGGCGGCCTTCCAAGCCATCGGCACCTCGTACGCCACGCACGGCATCCCCATGGTGCCCCTGTACATCTTCTACTCGATGTTCGGCTTCCAGCGCACCGGCGACCAGTACTGGGCGGCGGCCGACCAACTGGCCCGCGGCTTCATCATTGGAGCCACCGCCGGGCGCACGACGCTCGCCGGCGAGGGCTTGCAGCACATGGACGGCCACTCGCACGTCATCGCCTCGACGAACCCGGCCATCGTCCAGTACGACCCGGCGTATGCCTACGAGATCGCCCACATCATCCGCGACGGCATCGCGCGCATGTACGGTGACGGCTCCGACGGCCGCGACCAGAACGTCATGTACTACCTGACGGTCTACAACGAGCCGATTCACCAGCCAGCCGAGCCGGAGGGCGTCGACGTCGAAGGCATTATCAAGGGCATGTACCGCCTGGCCGAGGCCGAGGGAGACGGCCACCGCGTCCAGCTCCTGGCGTCCGGAGTTGGCGTGCCGTGGGCGCTTGAAGCCAAGCAGATGCTCGCCGAAGACTGGGGAGTCCAGGCCGCCGTATGGTCGGTGACCTCGTGGTACGAGCTCCGCCGGCAGGCGCTTCAGGCCGACGAGCACAACTTCCTGCATCCCGAGGCCGAGCCCCAGGTGCCCTACGTGACGCAAAAGCTCAGGGGCGAACAGGGGCCGATCGTCGCGACGTCCGACTTCGAGCACCAGTTCCAGGACTCGATCGCCAGGTGGATCCCGGGCGACTACTACACGCTCGGAGCCGACGGCTTCGGCATTTCCGACACGCGCCCGGCAGCCCGTCGCCACTACAAGATCGACGCCGCATCCATGGTGGTTCGCGCCCTCCAGGGCCTGGCCGACCAGGGCAAGGTCGATCGTTCGCTCGTCAAGCAGGCCATCGACAAGTATGACCTGTTCAATCCCAATGCCGCCGCTACCGACGCCGACGGCGGCGCAGAAACGGAGTGAGCCATGATCGTCACGACAACACCAACCATTGAGGGCTTCAAGGTCGAGCAGTACCTCGGCCTCGTCACGGGCGAGGTCATTGCCGGCGTCAACCTGGTCAGGGACATCGGTGCCGGGCTGCGCAACGTCTTCGGTGGGCGTTCGCAGGGATACGAGGAGGAACTCGTCTCGGCGCGCGAGCAGGCCAGCGCCGAGTTGGTCCGGAGGGCAGAGGCGCTCGGTGCCGACGCCGTCGTGGGCGTCGATCTCGACTACGAGGTGCTCGGCCAGGGCAATATGCTCATGGTTTCCATCACGGGAACGGCCGTCAAGCTCCGGATGGGCTGAGGTCTAGCCAGGCGCGTTACGCGTTAGCCCGCTCGTGGCCCTGGTGGGTCTGGGAGGTGGCACCGACAGCGGCAAGGTGACATCCACGAGGTGGAGGCCGGACTTCCGGCCTCCACCTTTCTTGTGCGCGCTGGACATTCCATCGGCGAGGCATGCCGGGGCGCTGCGCGCGCCACCAAGCCAGACTCCCGCGCCGGCACGGCATGCCGCGTCCCCGTGTGAGCGCTGGCGCATCTCCGCACTGCCACGGGCCAAGCCGGCCCACCGCGTCCCCGTGTGAGGGCCGCTGCGTCAACCAAGCCGGGCCGTCGCGTCCCCCGCGTTCCCGGGCCAGTCCAGCCATTGCGTTCCCGGGCCAGTCCAGCCGGGCCGTCGCGACCCCGGGACAGCCAGCCTCAGCCTGCCAAGAGGATGTCGCCGAGTTCACCCGGCGTTGCGGCCGTCGCGACCGCCAAGGCGTACTCGTCCTCGGTGGCCGGCCCCCAGCGCACGAGGATCGTTGGCAGGCCGTGCACATCGGCGCCTTCGACGTCGTACTTGCGGTCGCCGACCATGACGGCGCGCGAGGCGTCGACCCCGGCCCTGTCGAAGACGGCGAGGGCGTCGGCGATCACCTGGTGCTTGGCGACCTTGCCTCCGTCCTCGTCGGCCCCGCACACGGCCAGGAAGTACTTGGCGATGTCCAGGTGCTCGGCGATGGCACGGGCCGCGGCTTCCTTCTTCGAGGTCGCCACGGCCATGGGCACTCCGCCGGCCTGCAGCCTGGCAAGAAGCTCGTCAATGCCGTCGAAGAGCGGCGTTTGGAGCATGATCCGAACGTATCGCGCACGGTAGGACGCGACGAAATGCTCGGGGTCCTCGGCACCCAGCCGAGCGAAGGAGTCGCGCAGCGGCGGGCCGAGGAACTGCTCGTAGTACCGCCTCTCGTGCACGATTCCGGCCTCCTCGCGCATGGTCTCGTCAAAGCATCGGGTCACGACGTCGGCCGAGTCGATGAGCGTCCCGTCCATGTCGAACAGGACCGGGCGCACGTGGCTCACAGACGGATCCCTTCGACGCTGCCTGAGCCCTCGCGCACGATCTCGCCCTTGACGAAGTCGATGACCGTCGTCGGCCCGGACTTGGCGCTGGGACCTTCGACAACGACGTCGACGGCGTGGCCGAGCACGTCATTGACCTCCCATCCCTCGGTCAGCGGGTCCTCCTGGCCCGGCAGGATGAGTGACGACGAGAGCATGGCCTCGCCGAGCGTACCGAGTATGGCCTGGGTAATCCTGTGATCGGGGATGCGCACGCCCACCGTCTTCTTCTTCGGGTTGAGGGTCATGCGCGGGACTTCCTTCGTTCCCTTGAGGATGAAGGTGTAGGGCCCGGGCGTCAGGGAGTTGATGAGCCTGAATTCGGGGTTGCCCACAATGACGAGTTGGCCCAGCTGGGCGAAGTTGCGGCACAGCAGGGTGAAATGGTGCCGATCGCCCACCTGGCGAATGGCGCGTATTCGGTCGAGGCCTTCCTTGTTGGCCATCGAGCAACCGATCGCATAGCCGGAATCCGTGGGGAAGGCGATGACTTCGCCATTTCGAACGTGCTCGACGACCTTGTCGATCAGTCGCTGCTGCGGGTCAACCGGATGGATCTCAACGTAGTGCGCCATTCGTCACTCCTTCGTTCGTGCTTCTCGCGCATCTTCGCGGGCCGGTGCCTGAACCGGCGGTGGGCCGCTAAGCTGGCGTATAACGAGCCTACCGCTTGGAAGGGGATCGATGGACCACATACTCGCATTCGAGGCCGCTCGCGCCGCGCTCCAGCGCGAGGGCGTGGAGGAGGCGACCGGTCAGTTCTCCCTCGAGCTCGTCGACGACGTCACCCGCTGGGTGGTTGCCGTGGCCATCGAGTCGGCCGCGAAGACGAAGATCGCCGACGCCGAGATCGCCGCGGCGGCGACGGTCGGCGACCTCGTCGACCTGGCATGCGGCATGCGCGACTCCACCGAATGACATGCGCCGGGTAAGTAGCCCGGAGCGCTCAGTCGTGCGAGCCACTTGGCAGCGCAGGGCCTCCCCAGTCGTGCAAGCCGCTCGGTGACGCGGAGCGCTCAATTCACCCGGTGACGCGGAGCGCTCAATGGCATGAGCCGCTCTTCTGGATAGACGAAGGCGCCGCTTCCGGCCAACAGCCGAGTGCGGCGCCTTCGTGAAAGCAAAGAACCGGTTGGCATGCGCCGACCGGTTCTCTTCTTCCGTGCCTCCGATGTTCTTTTCCTGCCTCCTTCGACCCCCGGTCCCCCCATGGCCGGGTTCGAAACGCGTCATCCGACGCGGTGCAGCCACCTGACCGGGGCTCCTGCTCCGGCGTACCGGAACGGCTCGAGTTCGTCGTCCCACGCCTGCCCGAGGGCGAGGTCAAGAAGCCGACGAAGCTCGGCGGAGTCCCCGCGCGAAAGCTCGATGGCTGCACGGATTCGGTTTTCGGGCACAACTACATTGCCCATGAGATCGGTCTGGGCGTAGAAGATTCCCAGTCCCGGCGTCGCTGACCAGCGTCCCCCCTCACTCGTGGGGGTTGCGTCCTCGGTGACTTCGAAGCGAAGGTGCTCCCATCCGCCAAGCGCAGATGCAAGCATCGCTCCCGTCCCGACCTCTCCAACCCAGGAGACTTCGGAACGGCTCATCGCCGACGTCGCCGGCTGCGCAGTCCACTCAAAGTGGACCTCGTAACCGAGTACGCTAGCTACCGCCCATTCAACATGCGGCTGAACGGCCGGTGACGCCGAGTGAATGAATATGACGCCCCGTGTGGCGTTTTTTGTCATGGCGTTCCTCCTGCTAGTGGGTGGCTTTCCCCTTGTCACCCGATCGCAGGACGCGCTTTAAGTGTGCCATAAGTCGGGCCACACAGCCAACGGGAAGATTGCGAGTACCTTTCCGTCACCTCTGCGCCCCACCTGGACACCGCGCCCGGGCCGTCAGGACACTATGCCCGGCTCGGCGGCCGCGCGTATGCCGACGCCGACTCACAGATCCCGGATGGCCCTCATCGCCTGCTTGCGCACGTCGCGCTCGAGCCGGTCGATGTAGAGGTGGCCGTCGAGGTGATCGACCTCGTGCTGAATGCACCGTGCCATGAGCCCCTCGCCCTCGACCACCTTGGCTTTGCCATCGAGGTCGATGCCCTCGGCCTTGGCGAACCACGAGCGCTTAGTCGGGTACCACAGGCCCGGGACCGAGAGGCAGCCCTCATCGCCATCCTGGTATTCGTCCTCGGAGAGCTCGGTAATGATGGGGTTGAGGATGTAGTCGATCTCGCCGTCGATGTGCCAGGAGAATGCCCTGAGGGACACGCCGATCTGGTTAGCGGCGAGTCCGGCCCGGCCCTCGTCATCGACGTTCTCAAGCAGGTCCTCGACGAGTGCGCGAACGCCGGGGGTGATGTCGGTGATCGGTGAGCAGGGCGTGCGCAGCACGGGGTCACCGACGATGCGGATCTCACGGAAGGTCATGGCTTAGATTCTAGGGCATCGCCGGACCTCAGGCCGCTTGCCATCGACGCCGCGAGCGTCTGCGCCCGCCGCGGCCTAAGCCGTGCCATGCGAGTGGGCTCTCTCGTCGGCCACGCGCATACGGGTAGCGCTCCGCGGCACGCAATCAGGCCCCTAGACATTGTGCTCGAGCCTGGTCACAAGCGGCCCAACTTGCGCAACCTCGACTCCGTGGCCGTCCACACGAGGCCACCTGGTGCCGTCTCCCCTGTGCTGCCTGGGACTGCTCCACTATCGTCGCCGGTACCGGCCTCCTGCCCGCATCGATCTTCGCCCGAGCAAAGGATCCCCATGAGCACCAGAAGTAGCCGCAATGACGAACCGGTACCACACGACCGGGCACCGCAGGCCGAAGGCGATGCCACGGATCGCGCAATGACGGGGCGCGGTCGGCTCAGCCGGGAAGCGCACGGTGCATCATCCCGCCTTCGCATTGCCGGCGTGCTCGCCGCCTCCCTCCTGGCGGCCGCCTCCCTGACCGCGTGCTCCCTGAACGCGGCAGACCAGCCGACCGGCCCCACGAACTCGCAAACCCAGGAGACAGACGACCGGGACCCCACCAACGAAACAGACGAGCCAAGCGATGAAACATCCGACCCCACCGAATCAGACGACCCCACCGGCGACGAATCCCCAACGGAAACTTCCGATTCACTGGATGTAGCGCACCTGTGCGGCGGCCTCATACCGGACGAATTCCTCACGGACGAGCTGTCCTTCACATCGTCATCCGATGAGTTAGATTACTGGAACAGGCCGCCCGACAACTCCTCGTCCGGTGTGCTGCTGTGCAGACTCGAAGACGACGCCAATGGGACGTCGGTGGACCTTGCCTTTGAAGGCAGCTCTGAGGTCAACCAAAGGTACATTACGGAAGCCGAGTCCAACGATGGCGGTAGGTGGCAACCCTTGACCATTGACGGTCAAGAAGGCGACGGATGGGTGTACGCCTCATACTCCGAGCTGGCGGCCGTCTGGGTCTATCCAGATGGGGCGTCCATGGTCCTGGTCCTGTCTGGTACGACCATCACCGACAGCAGTTTCACGGGCCTGGTGGAAAACCTCGTTGGCACCATACGCGAACACAATCGGGCTGCCGGCCTTATACGACAATCCCAGGACTAGACACGACCACGACGCCCACGTCAAACGTCGCCCGACGAACGCACGTACGAGCCGCGCTCAGAAGCTCAATCGTGAATGATTGGTGCCTGCTCCCCTGTGGCCAGCTATCTCCATTCCGCTATCGTCGCCGATATCGGCCTCCCGCCAGTTTCGATCTTCGTCCGACCAAAGGATCCCCATGAACACCAAGGACCACCGCACCCACGACGCCGAGTCAGCCCCGCGCGACCGGGCCGAAAGCGATGCCACGCACGATCACGCAATGACGGGGCGCAATCGGCTCAGCCGGAAAGCGCACAGGCCAACACTGCGCCTTCGCGTTACTGGCGTGCTCGCCGCCTCCCTCCTGGCGGCCGCCTCCCTGACCGCGTGCTCCCTGAACGCCGGAGGCCAAGCGGCACCAACCAGCCCCACGAGCCCGCAGTCGCTCGAGACAGACGACCGGGACCCCACCGAAACAGACGAACCCACCGATGACGATTCCACGGAGCCTTCCGACTCGTCGAACGCTGCATACCTGTGCGGAGGTCTCTTCACCGAAGAGTTCCTCAAAGACGAACTGAACTTCACGCCATCGAAGGACAAATTCGAGTACACGAACGAACCGTCCGACGACTACTCGTCCGGGCGCCTGAGATGCTACCTCTACGACGAAGCTGATGACACAGAGCTGATGATTCGCTACGCGGTCGACTCTGACGTTATACAGACAGAAATTGATGAGGCCAAAACCAATGCCGACGGCGATTGGCAGCCCCTGACCATCGACGGCCAAGAGGGCGAAGGATGGACTCATCCAAGCTACATATACCACCGAGCCCTTTGGTCCTACCCCGACGGCTCCAGCATCTCCATGCACTTCTTAACCAGCCAAGACAATGGAAGGACAGTCACTGCCGATGATCTCAGCACCGTGATAGACAACATTGTCGGCACCGCCCCCGAACACAACGAGACCGCCGGCGACGTTAGCGAGAGTCGTCGCTAATGCCAGCCCGACGGGTCGCCCGGGATTCACGGCATAAAGATTCGCCGAACAATCGGCAGCTGCAAGACGGTCCGCTAGGGACACGTCGATCCCGGCAGTGACACAGCGAGTCTGCGTAACGCGAGGCGGGCGGGCCCGCCAGAGGCGAGTGGAGCGCGCAGATGCAAAAGAGCGGCAGCATGGCGCTGCCGCTCTGGCTGCTCCCGCGGTTGGACTCGAACCAACAACCGTCCGATTAACAGTCGGATGCTCTGCCATTGAGCTACGCGGGATTGCGAACATGAAAACTTTAGCAGCCGAACACTGCCCTAGCTAATCCGAGTTCGGTGCCCTGCATCACACACCATCCTGCATCAGACGCGCCTCGCGTCGCGCGTCCGGGCCGCAGTCGGCCTACCTGCATGCCCTCGCCCCTCTGCATGTCGTTGTGCCAATAGCCTCGTCGTCCTGCGTTGGGAGCCGCCTGCCGAATCCGGCGCCGCTCTTGCCAAGACTCTGCCGCACATCGCGCAGGCCGTATATCGCGGAAAGTGTGACGCGCGCACGAAGCCCTCGAGCGCAGAGATGCTAACCGTCCAGGCCGACGACGTCGCGCAGCGACGCCTCCAATTCGGCCAGCCGGGCCTCGTCGGCCGCTTCCGGCTCGCCGTCGATCATCACCTGGGTGAACAGGACCTCGCCGTCCCTCCTGACCATCCCGCGGGCAGCCCGGCCGGACGGCAGCTCTGCGTGCTCCTGGAAGACGATGGACTGCTCGATGCGCTCGCGCACGACGAGGGCAATCCTCTCCGACTCCCCCTCGGCCAGGACGAGCCGAAAGGCGGGGACGGCCGCGTCAACGAAGGTCAGCGTGAGCGTGCGGCTGGCGTCGCGCCAGTTGGCGCCGTCGAACTCGAACCAGTGCCTGAGTTCGACGTCATCGCCGACGACGACGGCCATGTGCTCGGCGTAGACCGCCAACCACGCCCTGTCCGCACCGTCGAGCCGGGCGAACGCGATCGGCCGGCCCCCGAGTGCCCCAACTTCTTGTGGCGGGCGACGGCGCAGCACTATGAGCTCACCGTCTGGCCGAGCACCGGAACCGGCGGGCTGGCCGCAGGCACAAGCTCGCCCTCGGCGACGAGGTACCGGGACGGCCCGACCGCATGGGACACCGCGGCCGCATCGGCCTGCTGGTTGCGCATGGTCCTGCCGGCGAAGAACCCCAGGATGAGCAAGACGACGCCGAGGATCCCGAAGACGACCAGGCGCCGCTTCTGTATGGCCCTCAACTGCGCGATGTCCTCCTCGCTCAGTCCCGTGCCGGGGCGCTCGGCTTGCCCGGTTCCCTGCGCGGTGGCCTCGTGGCTTTCAATCCCCTGCCGCTCGCGTCGCTCTGCGACAGGCTGCCCGGGCGCGGAGTCAGGCGCGTCGTCAGGCGGGGAACCGGGCGCGTCGAAGCTGCTTTCACTCATAGGTCAAGACTAGTCCACGCCCGAGCGCGGCAGGCCAACGCTTCCCGTGGCCAGCAGCGGCGCCTCATGCCCAGGCCAGCAGTTCCCAAGCGCGCCGGGCATGCTGCGCCACACGCAGGGCACGCGACAGGCAGTTCCCACGCCGGGCAACGGTACCCATGTGCTGCGAGCCACCCTCCGCCATGGAGGGGCTCGTGACCGGCAGGGTCGCACACCCGCCAATGGCGCGGACCTTCCGCCGGCTCACCCGTGTCGACTCTGCGGCGGCACGTCGCGAGCAGGTGCCGGGCACAGAACCAGATGACCGGGCACAGAACCAGGTGGCGGGCACGGGGTCTCACATAGGCACAGGGTCACAGACCCAGGCACCGGCAGACCCGCGGCGCCGCAGACCGAGCCTCACCCATCCTACGAATCAACTACCTATGCACCTTCCATCCCTATACGATTGGGGTCATGCGCTTTGCAGTCCTTACCCCCGAGGCCTACCAGAATTTCGTCGAGAACACCGACCACCGGGTTTTCATCCCTCAGCTCCCGGAATTCGCACGCGTGCGGGCGAATCACGGATACCGGGTCGAATACGTTGGCATCGTCGACGGTGAGGACGACGCCGTGGTCGGAGCCGGTGTGGTCGTCTACCAGCCGTGGAAGCGATTCTTCTTCCGCGCACAGCTGGGCTACGGTCCTCTGCTCGACTGGGATGACGCCCGGGCAATCACCTGCTTCTTCGAGGGTCTGAAGGATCACCTCATCAAAGATCGGCGCGTGCTGGTCCTTCGTTTCAATCCGCTCGTGGCCCGGGCCTTCTACGAGGACATTGAGGTCCGCGAGGAAAACGAGAATGCCAAAGCCGTGGTCCGCCAGCTCACCGACCTCGGCGCCATGCGCCTGACGAAGGAGTTCTACGAGCAATCCGACGTCCAAATCCGGTTCATCTACACCAAGGACATTGAGGGCCTGAGCTTCGATGAAGCGATCGGCACGCTTGCCAAGGGCCTGCGCCGCCGCTTCCGCAACGAGGGACGCTATGGCGTGACCACGAGCTTCCTTCCGCCCGAGGACTTCGACGTCTTCGACAGCCTTCACGAGTCGACCGCGGAGCGCACGACCATGGAGGAGATGACGGACAATGTCCGCAACCTCTACAGGGACCTCATGACCGAGCTCGGACCCGAGCGCGCGCTGCTCTGCGTTGCCCGCCTGTCGCCCTCGCTCTACCTGTCCCAGATTGCCGATGAGCGAGCCCAGGCCCAGGAGCGGATCGCCACGCTCGAAGAGCGCAAGGCCACCAAAGCGCGCGACCGCGAGCTCAAGGAACTGGACCAGCGCCTGGCGACCCTCGCCGCCAACGAGGAGCAGGCACGCCAGACCGCGCAGGAACACGGCGAAGACATCCCCTTCAATGCGGCACTGTGCTTCAGGATCGGCAAGGAACTCATCCTGCTGCTCGGAGGCATGGACAAGAGGTTCGCCGCCTACGCCCGCGACTACCCCGTCGAACGCGCCATGTTCAAGTGGGCCTGCGACCACGGCCTGAGCACCTACAACACCTTCGGCATTTCAGGCATCTTCGACGACTCCGCACCCGACGCCCCGGTCCTTGCCTTCAAGCGCTGGCTCAATGGCAACGTCGAGGAGTTCGTGGGCACCTTCGTCATTCCCATGCGCAAGAATCTGGCTAAGGCGCTCAGCGCGCTGGAGTGACGCCTGCGCCCCCCTCACAGGCGTCGACCTGCGCCCCCTCACAGGCGGCGAATCGTCTTGTGTGGGTGGCTTGTGCGGGTGGCCTAGAATCCGGTGTCGGTCGGCTCGGGGTACCAGGCGCGCATGCGCTTGTACTGGTTGAAGCCATTGGCCAGGCGGTAGAAGGTCCTCTTGGGGTGGCGATCCTTGCCGTAGGCGAGCGGGTTGGTTGCGCCGAACTTCTTCCTGGCCGTCTTGACGCGCCGCAGCAGGGCAGGGTCGCGCACGTAGTTCTTGTTGGCGAGCTGCGGCGGAATGATGCAGAAGATGGCCTCGCGTGAGTTCGTCGTGTACGGGAAGGTCTTGCCCTCCATGTCGGCGAGCATCGCGGCTGCCAGATCGACACCGGCCACCTTCAGGTAATAGTGACCGCGCCCGATCCGCGGATTGAGGTCGAGCCAGCGGGCTACGCCGTCGCGAGGGTCGATCTTGACGTCCATGGAGAAGAATCCGCGCAGGCCGACGGTCGTGACGATCCTCTTGGCGTCATCGATGAGCCGCTCGTTGTGTTCGGTCAGGACGATTCCGGCATTGCCGAGGTACTCGGGCTGGTGCAGGCCCAGCAACACGCGCCCGCTGCCGCACGCGGTGACCTGGCCGCGCGAGTCGATATAGCCGTTGACCACCCACTGCGTCGTGTCATCGCCCGGGATGAGTTCCTGGGCGATGAGGCGGGCCTTGACGCCGCCTTCGCGCAGGCGCTCGAAGGTCTCGCGGGCCGCCTCGGGCGTCGGCAGGTCGAGCACCTTGCGCAGGCCCTGGTTCCAGTAGGCGCCGAGATCGCTGCCACGCTCGGGCTTGATGACAATGGGAAAGGTGAGCCCCGCGAGCGCCGCGTCCCACGAGCGTGGATCGCCAAGGTCGACGCTCGCCCGGGCAGGCACGTGCAGCCCGAGGGAGCGGATGACGCCGGCCATGTCCGCCTTGGAGTTGGCCGCCGCGGTCGCCTCGGCCGTGCCGTACGGCAGGAACCAGCGCCGCTGGAGCCTTTCCCGGTTGGCGGCCACGAAGCCGACGGCCTCGTCCGTATTGACGAGCAGCACGAGGCGGCGATCCTCGAACTGGCGAGCGATGACATCCAACGTGTCGAGGAAGCGGGCCTCGTCGTCCATTGTGCCGGCCGGGACCAGGCGGACGTCGAAGATCTTCGAATCGTTGATGGGTCCGCGGGCCGCCTCGGCAACGACGAGGGAGCGCAGCCCGGCCGCCTCGTGGAATATCCGGGCGAAGCTGTAGGCGGCGATGTCGTAGCCGAAGACGACGGGAAGGACGGGGGAAGTCGGCGAGACGAGGTGTCGGGCGCTCATATGCTCACTTTCCAATTATTCACTTACCAATGCCGAACTTGCGAAGGACGGACTTGAGGGGGCCGACCAGGCTCATGAGCTCATCCATGCGCGCCAAGCGCATGAGCCCGAGGAAGACCACGACGACGATCGGCCCCATGATGGCGAGTCGTATGATCGCCCCGATTAGGGTTAGGGGGGCAAAGATCGGCCCGAAGAAGCCAAGGATGAACCAGCCCCCGCAAATCGTCAGCGAGGAAATACCCAGCAGTTTGACGTGCACGCGCAGCAGCCGTTCCTCGTCCATGCCGCCCATGCGTGGCGAGAGTTTCCAGACCATGGCGAACATAGCCATAACATTCGTGGTGGACATGACCATCCCGACACCGATGACGGTGAACTCTGGCGGCAGCAGCGAGCACCCCAAATAACCCAGCAGACCCAGGGTTTGAAAGGGAAGATTGATCCAGAAGGCACCGCGCGTGTCCTCGAAGGCGTAGTAGACGCGGTCGAGCACGGTGACGGCGCCAATCCCTATGAGCCCGAGCGACATGGCGATGAGTACCTTCGCCAGGGTCACGGCCTCTTCTGGCCGGACGGTGAACGCGAGGATGCGGGTGATGGGCACCGCGAGGACGATCAGGCCAGCCATGCACAGCGACGTCATCGTCGAAATCATGCGGATGGTCTTGGAGGTATCCGAGCGCATCTTCGCCAGGTCGTTGTCCGCGGCGGCCTTGGCGAGCCTCGTGAACATGGCCGTGGCAATCGATACCACCACGAGCGATGTGGGGATCGAATAGATCATGTAGGCATTCGTGTACGTTGCGCTACCGGCGATGTCGGCCAGTGGCAACCCTTGCTCCTTGCCGCGGTTCGTCGCACCCACGGCGACATTGTTGACGATGGCGGTCGGCACCAGGCTCGTGACCATCATGAGGAGCATCCACCACGAGGCCTTGCCGGCGTCGCCCAGGCCCGAGCCGCGCCACTTGAAGTCTGGCTTGTACCGGATGCCCAGGCGCCGCATGGGCCAGATGAGGACGATGGCCTGCATGGCAATGCCCAGGGTGGAAAAGCCGCCCAGGGTGGCCACGCGCATGAAGGTCCAGTCGGCCGCGCGCGCCTCGTCGGCCGGGACGGCGCCGCCGTAGATGACGAGAATGACCAGCAATCCGGCCACGGCCACAATATTGTTGACCACCGGAGCCCACATGTAGGGGCCAAAATTCTCCCTGGCGTTAAGGATCTGCCCCATGACGGTGTACATGCCGTAGAAGAAGATCTGCGGCAGGCACCAGAAAGAAAAGGCGACGGTCAGCCCGTACCATTCGTCGCTCAGGGTCGCGGCGAAGGCCCTGACGATCAGCGGCGAGGCCAGGGTGACGATGACGGTGGCACCCCCGACGAAGATGAGCGCAAGCGTAATGAGCTTGTTGAGGAAGGCCGCCCCACCGTCCTCGGATTCTTTGGTCGCGCGCACGATCGCGGGCACCAGAACAGCGTTGACCAGACCGCCGACGATAACCATATATAGCAGGTTGGGCAGCTTGTTGGCGGTGTCGAAGGCGTTGGCGGCCGGTGAGGACATGCCGATGACGGCGCCCAGGAGGATAGGTGAGCGCACCAGGCCCAGGACTCTGGAGGCGAGCGTGCCCAGGAACATGATGGCCGAGGAACGCGCCACATTTGACTTCGGTTCTGCGGCTGGTGCCTGTTCTTTGACTGCCTGGCCGGGCTGCCGCCTGGCCTGCTGGGCGGGCTGGGCTTGCCTGGGTTCGTGTTGCCGCCGCCGATGCTGGATCGGCGTGATCTCCTCGGTCATCATGCCGGAGTAAGCGGCACGATTGGCGGTGTGGGCGGCGTAGGCCGCTGCCGCGCGGGCTGCTCGTGCGGCAGCCCGGCGCCTGGTTTCTGCCGGATCCGGATCCTCTTCGACGATCGGAGGAAGCTGGAGGGTCATGGCCGCCAAATCGGTTCCGTCAGCAAAGTGACGGCCGGCAGGTGGTATCGGGCGGTTCGGCATGTGCACATGCTATCTCGGAACTTTGCCCGGAACCTTGAAACGACTCACTTTTTGACCTGTTGCGCGCGGGCTAGCCGAGGCGAGCGCGGCCCCGGCGGCCCGACAATCCCCGGCATATCGGCAAAAGCCTGTGGGCGTCGTCAAGAGCGGCAATGTTGACGAGTTTCACTTCTGAAGAAAGATCCGCGCCGCGAACGTGCGAGGCGGGTGGTGCCCCCAGCAGGACTTGAACCCGCGACCGATGGATTATGAGTCCACTGCTCTAACCAGCTGAGCTATGGGGGCCGGCCCGGAGCCTCGGGCAGCCCCAGTCTATCCGAGCCCACCGGCAGGCACTAAACCTAGGGCCGGGCGATTCGCCTCCCGCGGTCGTTTGGCCGAGCGCCGGTTCGCAACCGCGAGATTATCACCGGCAAGAATTGCGCCTCAGATTCCAGGACGTCCCGTTGAGCGTCGACATTTCCCTCGAACGGGCCGAGCGTGACCAAATATCGGAAAATACCTGCCAAAGACGTTCGATTCGTCACTTTGCATTGGACATGCCTTTAATATTTTGGAAAGGTTACAAGGTCAAAGTAAGTGATCTATCGGAAGGACCGCCATGACGGCACCGACGACTGATGCCACCGAAATGGTCAAATCCAAATCTAGAGCCTTCACGCCAGGGGTTTTCTGGCCCTCGGCGATTCTTATCGTCATCTTCGTTTTCCTGGCGATCTTCTACTCCGAGGGGACCAAGGAGCACATTGACGCTATATCCTCCGCTGTTGTCGACAATGTCGGCTGGTACTACATCCTCGCGGTCAGCGGCTTCGTCGTCTTCGCTCTGGCGATAGCCTTCTCTCGAAAGGGCGACACCATCCTCGGCGCCGACGACGCCAAGCCCGAATACTCCCGGGTCTCCTGGTTCTCCATGCTCTTCGCCGCGGGCATGGGCATCGGCCTCGTCTTCTGGGGCGCAGCCGAGCCGCTCAACCACTACGGGAACCCCAAGCCGGGTGGTAGCCTCTCCGGCGCACTCGATGAGACGACGGTCTTGACGGACTTTGAAAAACAGGAGCGCGCCACCGATGCCATGAACACGACGTTCCTCCACTGGGGCCTGCACGCCTGGGCGGTGTACGTCGTTGTCGGCCTGGCGGTCGCCTACGCCGTGCACCGCAAGGGCCTTCCCGTCTCCATGCGCTGGACGCTCAAGCCGATCCTCGGCGATCGCGTCAACGGGCGCCTCGGTGACGTCATCGACGTCATCGCCATCATCGGCACGCTTTTCGGCATCTCCACCTCGCTGGGTTCCGGAGTGGGCCAGGTTGGCGAGGGCCTGAACTTCCTGTGGAATTGGGAGGTCACGCCCGGCATGCTCGTCGCACTCGTCATTATCATTTCGGGCCTGGCCGCCCTTTCCGTCGCAACCGGCCTGGACGCGGGCATCAAGTTCCTGTCCAATACGAACCTCGTGCTGGCAGCCCTGCTCATGGTCGGTGTCTTCACCCTGGGCCCGACGCTGTTCATTAGCAATGAGTTTGTCTCCGGGCTGGGTCAGTACTTCCAGAACTTCATCGGTTCGTCCCTGGAGACCCTGTCCTTCTCCGGTGCCGAGGGCTCGAGCTGGCTACAAGGCTGGACCGTGTACTACTGGGGCTGGTGGATCAGCTGGTCGCCCTTCGTCGGCATCTTCATTGCCCGCATCTCCAAGGGCCGCACCGTACGCGAGTTCATCGCCGGCGTGCTGCTCGTGCCCACCCTCATCACCTTCATCTGGTTCGCGATCCTGGGCGGCAATGGCCTGTACCAGGAGGTCTTCGGCGATGCGAACCTCGCCGCCTCCCTCATCGGTGACGAGGGCACGATCACCAACGCCTCTGCCCTGTTCGCTGTCTTCGAGAGCATGCCCATCGCTTCCATTCTTTCGACCATCTTCTGCGTCGTGGCGATCATCCTCGTCATCATCTTCTTCGTCACGTCCTCGGACTCGGGCTCCTACGTCATGTCGATGATCGCAACGGGCGGCAACCCCAACCCTGCCCTGCGCGTGCGTCTGACCTTCGCGACGCTGGCGGGCGCCATCACCGCGGCGATGCTCGGCTGGAGCGACGATTCGGCTGCCGCGCTCTCAGCCCTCCAGAATTTGGCAATCCTGGCGGCATTGCCGTTCTCCGTCATCCTCATCCTCATGTGCTGGGCGACGTGGAAGGAACTGAGAGCCGAGCAGATGCTGCGCCGCTGGGCCGAGCGTGTCGAATTCGCCAAGACGCTGTCCGATCACGTGTCCTCGGAGGTGACCACGGGCATCTACGACGAGATCTCCTCGCACAGGACAAAGGCGCGACCCATCGAGACAACGGTGGATCTGCGGCGCTTCTTCGAGAGGCTTTCGCGCAAGCGGGCCGAGTCCGCCGAAGAGGCTTCGGGTTCCGTGGCCGTCAAGACCCAGGACGTCTACGAGGTGCCCGATGTCGCCACCGGCCCCGAGGGCCCAACGACGGCCGAGATCGCGGCCGACTACGAGGCCTACCTCAACACGGCTGGCTTCATTTCGACGTCGAGCGAACCGGAGACGGACGAGGCCGAAGCTGCCGCTCAGGCCGACGAGGCCGCCGGCGATGCCTCGGCGCAATCGGACGACGAGGGCACTGAACGGTTCCAACCCCCCGAGCCTCCCGCCGGCGAGGGAGGGACCTCGGCATAGGCCATCAGTCGACTCCTCGAAGCCCGGGGGCACGGACCATCGCGTCCGTGCCCCCGGGCCTCTATCCGACGCTCCACCCACCGCCCTCGCCTCGGCCGTACAATCGGCCATTTCCCTGGTCAAAGTGAGAATCTCCTCGCTTGAACGCCCCCGGTGGCGCCACTATCATCGACGCTTGGCAGTACCGACGGGCGCCCGCATCGTCGCCTCACCGCGAACGGATCGCCGACCTCCCCAGCCATGCACCGACGATCGAAAAGGAGATGATCCTCTTGACACGACACCGCACGAGCCTGTCCGGCATCGTTTTCGCCGGCCTGCTGGCGAGCACATGGTTCGGCCCGGCGGCGCAGGCGGGCGCGAACGGCTCCGGCGCGGCCGATGGTGACGATTCCTCGACCGTCGTCATGGCACCAACGACATTTGGGCGCGAGGCCACCTCGGCGGTGCCCGCCGCCTCGGGCGAAAACGTCGCATCGGAAAATGTGTCGGCCGAGGAAGCATCCCAGAAGGAGCAGGTGCTCGCCTACTGGACCGACGAGCGCCTGGCCGCAGCCGAACCACTCGACGATGAGCGGTCGGCCGGGAACGAGCGGGAGATGCTCGGCTACGCCGCCGGACAGGAAGAGCCGGAGGGCTCGACCGAGCCAGCAGCGCCCTCGCAGGAAGCGCTCGACGCGCAGGCAGCGG
>JAUMUM010000002.1 GCA_030530685.1 Actinomycetaceae bacterium
GGCGATCCGCGACGCCCTGCGCGGCCGCATGGGCCCTCCCCCGCCGCGCCTGGCGCTCTGAGGCACCCGCGGCCTGAGGCGCCCGCCGGCGGGCCGGTGTGGCTGAGGGCCGCCGCACTGTCTGACCGACGACCTACCGCCACACCGTCATCCGCCACACCGTCACGCGCCGCGGATGTCCCGCTGGATCTCATCCAGGCGCGCGAGGATGAACGCATTCTGCTCCCCCACCTTCGCCAGGTGCCGGTCGATTTCTTCCTGCCTGCTCTCGACCCCCGCCAACCTGGCATCGAGGCGGCCGATCTGACGCTGAAGCTCGGCCTTGACGGCCTCGACGTGGGCCGTCTGCTCACCGCGCGCCTGGCCGATCGCCCCAGCCAGGCGGTCAACGTAGCCGCCGAGCAGCAGGGGCAGCGCCAGGCCGTCGCCGTCGCGCAGATGGGCCTGCCGGACGACCGGCTCGTAGAAGCGGTGCTCGCGGGCCGCCACGACAACGGAGTTGCCCAGATCGCCCTCGGCGTCCTCGCGCAAGTGCCAGGCCGCCAGCGGCTCGTCAACGTAGCCGATCGGCCCGAGCATGCACAGGCGCAGGTTGAAATCCCAGTCGGCCAGCACGGGCAGGTCGGTGCGCCACCCGTCGAGCGCCTCCAGGGCGCGCGTGCGGAAGACGAGGCTCATGGTGGGCACGTAGTTGCGGATGAGCAGCTCCGAGAGCACGACCTGCTTGAGCTCGGGCGCGAAGCGCTCCCGGGCCTTTTCGACGACGGCGCCGCCCTGGACGGCCTCGTGCACGACGTCGACCCCGCTGGCGGCCGCGATTTCCTCCGGCCTGTCCTCCAGGCGCCCGACCATCGTGGCGAGGAACTCGGGCCGCCACGTGTCATCGTCGTCGAGCACGGTCGTGTACCGGGCGCCGAGCTCGCGCGCCGCGGCCAGGCCGGGGTTGACGGCAGCCTCGCGCCCGACCGACTCCGCGTTGTCGACGCGCACAACGCGCCGTCGCGCCCCATCCGGTAGGGCCGCGACGAGTTCATCGATCGGCCCGGCCTGCCCGCCGTCGTTGACGACGATGTGCGTGAGCGCGGCGTGCGTCTGCTCCGCCACGGACCGAAGGGTGCGCTCGAGCAACTCGGCCCGGTTGCGGGTCCGCGTTACCACGGCAACCAGCGGGGCCTCGCCCCCTGTGTTCTGTCTTTCGTCTGCGTTCAATCGCGCAGCCTCCCATCATCGGTTCTCTGCCGGCAAGGCCGAACCTCCACGAGCACGCGACTGCCAGCCGAACGATGCAGTCGGCTCTGCCCGTTTGAGTCCCACGAGGCCAGGGGCGAAAATGCCACCGTGCGCCGTACCGCCCCGTTCGGGGCCGGTGAATGCGGAGGCCTCGCGCCGGCGCCCACGCAGCCGCCGCCGCGCCGTGGGCCCGGCGGCGCTGTCCGATGGCCGATCAGGCTAGCAGACGGACCAGCCCTCGTGGCACTCACGCCCGGGCCGGCTCGAACCCCCCGAAGGACGCGTTCATGGACACGTAGCCCGCGGACTCCTGGTAGGGGCCCGAAGAGATCGAGAAGTCGCAGGCGCGCCCGTAAATGTCGTAGTCGGGATTGCCCCCCGGCCCCTGCACGGACGTGGAGATCGTGTACGCGCCGGGCCGCAGTGGCACCCACGGGACGTGGACGTCGAAGCTGCCGGAGCCAGGCTTCATGCGCTCGGGAACGAAGCCGCCGTCCAGCCCGTTCCATCCCCAGATCCACGGGCCGCCCATGACGTCGATATTGACGCCGAAGACGGGCTCGACGACCTCCTCGCGGCACGTGTAGTGGACGCGGATCGAACGCCTATCGCCCGTCCTCGTGACCGTCGTGGGCCTGCCGGCCTCGTCGAGCACCTCGACCTTCGTCACCTCGATCTCACCGCTGCCAAAGCGCGTGCCCCCGCCCTCGACCGGCCGGGCCTGGCGGGTGTCGTCGGCAAAGGAGTCAATGACGTCCGATGCCCGACCCATGGCCTTAGGCTCGCCGTGATCGAGCCAGACGGCCTCGTCGCAGAACGTGCGCATCTGCTCCAGCCCGTGACTGACCACCACAACCGTCTTGCCCTGCGACTTGAGCTCGACGAATTTGGCCATGCACTTGTCCTGGAAGTCCATGTCGCCCACGGCCAGAACCTCGTCGACCAGCAGGATGTCCGGTTCAACGTGGATGGACACGGAAAAGCCGAGCCGCACGTACATTCCGGAGGAATAGTTCTTGACCGGCTGGTCAATGAAGTCGCCGATGCCCGAAAAGTCGACGATCTCGTCGAACTTGCGGGCGATTTCCTTTTCCGTCATGCCCAGGATCGTCCCGTTGAGCACGATGTTCTCGCGTCCCGACAGCTCCGGGTGGAAGCCCGAGCCGACCTCGAGCATGGCCGCCATGCGTCCCCTGGCCGTGATCGTTCCCGAGTTGGGCGTGAGAATGCGCGCGATGCACTTGAGCAGGGTCGACTTGCCGGAGCCGTTGCGCCCGAGCAGGCCAAAGGTCTTGCCCTCGGGAATGTCGAAGCTGACGTCGCGCAGCGCCCAGAACTCGTCGTACTTGGCGCGCTTGCCGGAAAGAATCGCCGCCTTGAGGGACTGGTTGCGCTCCCTGTAGACCTTGAAGCTCTTCGACACGTCCCGGATGGAAATGGCGTTGTTCATAGCTCCTCCACGATTCGATCGGAGAACCGGCGGTAGACTGTCACGCCCGCGAACAGGGCCAGCAGCGACCAGGCCGTCGCGCCCGCCCACACGTTCCACGTCGGCAGTGCGACGTCGTAGAAGACTCCGCGGTAGAGCTCGAGGTACAGCTCGGCCGGGTTGGTGCGGAAGATATTGACGAGCGGCAGCGGCTCGCCTCCCAGCGAGATGCCTCTGCCCTGCAGGTCGGTTGCCACCGTCTCGAGCATCGTCAGTGGGAAGACGACGCCGGAGGCGTACATCCACACCTGGTTGATGATGCCCCACAGGTACTCCAGGTCGCGGAAGTAGATCATGCCCACGGCCAGGAATAGCCCAAGCCCGAGCGCGAAGGCCGAGGCCAGCGCGATGACGACGGCGAGCACCGGCAGGTAGAGGATGACCCGCGGCCCGGAGACGATGATGACGATGACGAGCAGCACCGCCATCTCCGGAAGGTGGTTGACCACGTTCGAGATCATCTTCGAAACGGGAAGGACGTACCGCGGGAAGTAGACCTTGGTCAGCAGTGCCTGGTTGGAGACGAAGGAGTTCATCGTCGACATGATCGCGTTGGAGAAGAAGCCCCAGGCCAGCACGCCCACGGCGATCCACAGCGCGTAGGATTCGATGCCCGATCCGCGGCCCGTCGGCGCGCCGCCCCTGAAGACGACGCCGAAGATCATCGCGTAGACGGCGATCGACGCCAGCGGGTTGAGCAGCGACCACACCCGCCCCAGGACGGTCCTCTTGTACTGGGAGCTGATCTCGCGCCTGGCGAGGTTGCGGATGAGGCCGAAGGTGCGCTGGCGCTGCTCGGAGCGAGCGCTGTCCGACTCAGCGATCTTCCTTGCCTCCTCGTCCCTGGCTTTCTGCTGGGCCATGGTCCTTTCGGCGAGGCTCTGCTCGTTGTCCGTCATCCTCGGCAATCTCCTCTCACAGGCTAGGAGGATACTTGGAGAAGTAGCGCTCCGTAAACACGTAGACGACCGTTTCAGCATCGCACGATTCGGCCTCGGACAGCACGTCCGGGCGGTCCTCGTAGTCCAGGTTGTGCCTGATCTGACACGTGTTGGCAAACGAGGCGGCCCACCGCTCGCTCAGCGCGTCGCCCGTCGAGTCCCGGACGATGAGGGCCTTGCCGCTTCCCTCGGAATTGGAGGTCGTGGCCGGCATGTCGTCGAGCGTGATATGGCCGGCGTCGTTGGACGTTGACGCCTGGGCGTCGGTGTTCCTCGTGACCTCGACGCTCGGGGCCGACTCGGCGTACTGCGGCACCGACCAGTCGCTCGGCTTGGTCGTATCGCCGTGCTCGGTGAACTCGTTGGGGGCCTCCTCCAGGGCGACGCCGGTGATTTGTGGCACCGTCAGGCGCGACCACACGGAGTCGGGATACAGCGCCGCCCCGCACTCGACCATCTGCTCCCAGGCGCTCTCGGCGCCGTAGGGCGTCCAGTGGCTGTTGACCTTGGAGAAGACGGGGGCGCGGTCCTTGGCCTGCAGCATCGACTCGCGCACGTCGGCCACCGGCAGGTCGCCCGCGTGCTCGAGGAACTGCTCGTAGTGGGTCTGACCCTGATAGTCCTGCGTCCACTCGGGCAGGTTCTCGCGGTACAACTCCCACTTGGCCGGCGCAACGACGATCAGCAGCTTCCTACCGTCGGCCTGGAGCTTGCCGTCGAGCTCCTTGAAGTAGCTCAGCCACGCCGTCAGCTGGTCGTCGAGCAGCGGCGCGCGCCCGAGCGCCTGCGAGAAGTTCGAGGCCTGGGCATCGCCCCAGAAGTTGACATCCTCGGTGCCAACCACCCGGAAGCCGGAGACCTCGCCGTGCTCGGCGAAGGCGGCCTCGGCCTCGTCCACGCCCGCGCCGTCCCAGATGTCCTTCGGGTGGGCCGTGAAGCTCGGCGACTGGCAGGCCTGCGGCAAAGCCTGCCAGCCGGCGTCGTCCAGGACCTCGGGGTCGCCGGAGGGCACGGGCAGGGCAGCCTCCTGATCGCGCGCGGTCAGCCCCAGCGCCACGAGCACGAGGCTCCACACGAGCAGGATCGCCAGCGGCACGTAGTAGAGTCTGCGCAGCCAGGGGCTCTTCAGGGGCCGGACGACGACGTCGCGCAGTCCGTTGCTGCTCATCGACCCGTTACTGGTCACCGGCACTCACCTCCTGCGGCTTGCGCTCCTCGCGGGCCATACGTTCTTCCTGGGCCGCGCGTTCTTCCCGCAGCCTGCGCTCCTCGCGCACCTTGGCCGCGTACCGGGTGGAGGAGAAATTGGGCGCGACGATCTTCGCCTTGACCCGCTCGGCAGCGGGCGTCCACACCGCGATCGTGGCACCGAGCCACCTGGGTGTCCAGTTCTTCAGGCTCATCGCCGGCTTCTCGATGAGGTGCCAGGAAATGAATGCCATGACGTGCACGAGCACGACGATCGTCGCGTGATAGACGAACCAGCCGTGGCGCTCGTACTGGAAGAAGGTCGCCAGGTACATGAGCGGCCAGGCGAAGATGTAGATCCCGTAGGAGAAGTCGCCGTGCTTGGCCCAGCCCGTGATGGGCACCCGAATACCGAACCACATGAGGAAGTACTGGAAGCCGTACTGGCCGATGGCGTTCCAGCCGCCAGCCGCGTACGTGCACAGGCCGAAGGCGAGCATGCCGAAGGCGACGCGGTCGTCGACCATTATCTTTTCGCCATACAGGGCGAAGATCATGCCGAAGCCGAAGGGCGCGGCGAACATCAGCAGGTAGGGGTCGGCGAATATCGGGTTGACGGAGGCGAGGTCGACGGCGCCCGACCACTGGAGGAAATTCAGGCCGATGCACGTGGCCGCGAAGGCCGTGGCGAAGAAGCGCGAGCTCAGCGCCCCGAACAGGCCGAGGAGCCCGACGATGATGTAGCACAGGAACTCGTACTTGAGCGTCCAGGCCGAGCCGTTCCAGTCGCGTGCCTGGTGGCCGAGGAAGTAGGGAACGGTGTCGCCGAGTTCGGCGATATTGCGCTGGCCGAGCTCGAGGAACATATTGTTGAGGAAGTACGTCCTGGGCGCCTCGGTCACGGCCTGCCAGTAGCCCGAGAACGTGCCGTGCTTGGAGTGCCAGGCCAGCGGGGCAAAGACGGTGACCGTCACGGCCAGAGCCGCCCAGAAGGCCGGAAAGATGCGAAGGCAGCGGCGCCAGAAGTAGCGCCAGATGGTCGAGCGGCCCATGCGCGACTTCGTGATGAGGAAGCCGGAAAAGAAGAAGAACCCACCAACGGCCACGCCGCCCAGCGACTGCTCGCTGGAGATCTGGATGCCCAGGTCCTCGCCCCCGTAGAAGCCGGCGATGGGGCCGGCGTGCGAGAAGATGACGAGGAACGCCAGCAACCACCGCAGGAAGTCGATGGAATTGCGGCGTGGGTCGAAGGCCTGCGCGACGGACAGCTGCCCCATCAATTCTCCTCGTTCCCGCGGATCTTCTTGACGGCGGCCGCGCCGCCGTGGGCCACCGTCCTACCGACGGTGCTCGCCACCCGGTACCCGCGCCGGGCCACCTGGTAGGCCGGCTTGAGGGCCTTGGCCGCCTTCGGGTGGCGCATGTACAGCATGCCCTTGGCAATGCCGAAGATATTGGGCACGCCCTGGATCGAGTCGAGGTAGGCACGCTGCTGCATGACGGTGCCGGGCAGCTCCTGGCTGAAGTTCTGCAGCTTGTACTCGAGGAACATGTAGTTGATCTCGGCCAGCTTCGTGTTGGCGACCTCGTAGACGGGCATGCCGACCCCGAGCGAGGAGTAGGTGAAGATGCGCTCGATGACGTGGGCCAGGGAGCCGTCGCCGTACTCGCCCTCGAAGTCGGTCCACGTCAGGCCGGCGTCGACCAGCGGGCGCAGCGCGGCCGGGCGCGCGATGAACATGGAACCGTAAGCCGAAAGCGGGGTCGACGCGTCCAGCGCTGTCGTCAGGCCGAGCTTGGCCAATAGCTTCTTGGCTGCCGGCTTATTGGAGTACCACGCCTTGCCCATCGTCGGGTAGCCGATGTGGATGACCGGCGGGACCGCCATGCCGACCTCCGGCTTGGCGACGAAGAGGTGGAAGAGGTTGCGGGCGTAGTTCTTCGAGCCGAGCAGGTTGCCGAAGAGGTGGCGCTTGAACCACTCGCCGGCCATGGCCCCGTCCTGGGGCGAGCGCTTGGAGTGGATCTTGACGACGAGGTCGTAGGAATCGTCGCGCAGGACGTCCGCGCAGCCAATGAGGAAGGCCGAGATGTCACGGCCGGCATTGGAGGCGACGACGCGCACCTGCCAGCCCTCGATGGACCCGGGCGACGCGGCCTCGAAGGCCTGGACGGCGCGCTCGATCTCTGCCTTCTTCTCCTCCGTGTCCGTGGTCAGGACGACGTCGAGGTGCCCGGGCACATTGGCGGCCAGCTCCAGCAGCTCGGTGGCCATGTCCGGGTAGAAGCAGTGGCAGATGGCCACGGTCCGCAGCTGCTGGACGGCGGCCAGGGCGGCCTCGTCGATCTCCAGGGCGTCGGAGTGAATGCGCATGAGGGAAAAATTCGTGGCCGCCACGCGGGGCTCGGCCGTGCGCGCAATGTTCTTCCAGATGAGTTCGACCGGATAATCGGAGGTCTGCTCGATGACATCAATGACGTCGCGTCCGATGATCGCCCTGTCCGACATGTACAGGGGATCGTGGAAGAAGGTCCGCCGCTTGAGGATGGGCAGGCCGTCGCGCGCGATCATGACGACGTTGTCGAGCACCGGGTTCATGTCCGGGTAGTCGTCGACGTCGAATAGGACGCGCCCACGGTAGCCGAGCTGCTTGAAATGCCCGGCGAAGCGCGCCTCGTGCAGATCTACGGACTCGCTGTAGGAGCCGATCATGGGCATGGTGGCCCAGTAGTCGAAGAAGTCCTGGGTCATGAACATCGACTTGCGCACCGCCAGCCAGTGGGACTGGTAGTGGCGCGGCATCTTCTGCTTGGCGACGAAGGGGTGCGGCGTGACCTCGTCGTGCTCCGTCAGACCCCAGAAGTCAACGTCCCACATGTCCGTGCGCGCGAAGACGTCCTCGAAGGGCTGGATGGGGCCGAAGAACGTGTAGTTGAGCATGAGCAGCTCGTCGAACTCGGCCAGGCGTTCGCGCCCGTAGCGCTCGATGCCTTCCTTGTAGCCCCACACGTCGAAGCCGACGTTCTCGCGTTCGATGACCTCGTCAGCCACGCACTCCAGGGCCTGGCGTCCGCTTTCGTTCGCCGGGCCGTTGGTGACCACGACGATGCGATCCACGCTGGGACGAAGCTTTTCCAGGCAGTAGGTGACGTATTCGTCAACGATCCCATCCCTGTCCCAAAACAGGTAGAAAGCGATGCGCTTCACGGACGCTCCTTCGTGGGCTAGAAAGACATTCCGAGTCAGTATAAACCGCCGCGTTGACCGGCATTGGGTCGGGTTGTATGGCACCGGACACGTCGGGGCAGCGCCGCGCTGTGGCTCGCGGGCATCCGAGGATGTGCGGCGGCTTGGCGCGCGGGCAGGCGGAAGGGCAGAGCACGTGCGGCCGATGCGGGCTCGCGCTTGGCGCGGCGCGTGCCCGGGCGGCTGTCACCGGCTGGGGCGATGACGTAGCCTATCAATGTCAACGTCACCGAAAGGAAATCCATGCGCGTTCTCGTCACAGGCGGCGCCGGCTTCATAGGCGCCAATTTCGTCCATTCGACCGTCGATTCCATGCCCGACGCCGAGGTCACCGTCCTCGACAAGCTCACCTACGCGGGCAATCGTGCCTCGATCGAAGGCCTGGACCGCGTGGAGCTGGTGGTCGGCGACATTGCCGACGCCGACGTGGTCGACCCGCTCGTCGCCGACGCCGACGTCGTCGTCAACTTCGCGGCCGAGTCCCACAACGACAATTCGCTCAACGACCCGAGCCCGTTCATCCGCACGAATATCGAGGGCACCTTCCAGATCCTGGAGGCGGTGCGCCGCCACGGCACGCGCCTGCACCACATCTCCACCGACGAGGTCTACGGCGACCTGGCCATCGGCGAGCCGCGCCGTTTCCAGCCGGGCGACGCCTACAACCCGTCCTCGCCCTACTCGTCCTCGAAGGGGGCCTCGGACCTGCTCGTGCGCGCCTGGGTGCGCTCATTCGGCGTGGAGGCCACGATTTCGAACTGCTCGAACAACTACGGGCCCTACCAGCACATCGAGAAGTTCATTCCCCGCACCATCACCAACCTCATCGACGGCATCCGCCCGCGCGTCTACGGCACCGGCGAACAGGTCCGCGACTGGATCCACGTGCTCGACCACAATGCCGCCGTGTGGGAGATCATCAACAAGGGCCGCATCGGCGAGACCTACCTCATCGGGGCCGACGGCGAAAAGAACAACCTCGAGGTCACGAAGATGATCCTGGCCGAGTTCGGCCGCGAGAGCGACGACTTCGACCACGTTAACGACCGGCCCGGCCACGACCAGCGCTACGCCATCGACAACTCCAAGCTCGTCGAGGAGACCGGCTGGCAGCCCAAGTACTCCGACTTCGCGGCCGGGTTGCACGACACTGTCGAGTGGTACCGGGCCAACGAGGACTGGTGGCGCGAGCAGAAGGCCGCCGTCGAGGCCAAGTACGCCAAGACGGGGCAGTGATCGCGAGGCGGGCAAGGCGAACCAGAGCGATCGGCTGAGCGCTGCGGCTGCCTTACCGCCGCGGCTGCCCGCCGCATACGGGACGGGGTGGCGCCTGCGCGGTGCCACCCCGTCATGCTCGCGTCCTCGCCGGCTAAACCCCTTGCCGGCTAGGCGCAACCCCTAACCACGACGCACGCCGAGCGTGTCAACGCCGTTGCCATCCCAGTCGCCCACGAGCGTCACGTCCGAAGAACGGCCGAACGTCACCACCCTGTCGGCGTCGCCGCCGCGGATCGTGTAGAGAATGTGGTAGACATTGCCGCGGCGCACCGCCAGCGAGTCGCGCCTCAGGCCACCGAAGCTGCCCACGTAAACGTCGTCGCCATCCCTGCCGTATGTGATGACCGAGTCGGCCCGCCCCGTCGTATGCGAATTGCGGATGTGGTACTGGCTGCCGCGGCGCACGGCCAGAGTGTCCTTGCCATCGCCGTCCCAGTCGCCCACGAGCACCGTGTCGCCCGCGTTGCCGTAGGTGAAGACGGAGTCGGCCTTGCCCTGCCCCATCGAATTGCGGATGTGGAAGACGTTTCCTCGCCGCACGGCCAGGGTGTCACGGCCGTCGCCGTCCCAGTCGCCGACGAGGAACTGGTCGGAGGACGTCCCGTAGACGTAGCTGAAATTCGGGTTGCCCCGCGGGGACGTCGCGTTATTGAGGGCGAAGGAATTGCCCCGCCGCAGGCCCACCGTGTCTTTTCCGTCGCCGTCCCAGTCACCGACGAGCGCCTCGTCGCTCGCCAGGCCGTACGTGAACGATATTGACGCGGTGGACGACCACGTGTTGCTCAGGTAGTAACTCGACTGCGCCTGCTGCGGTTGCTGCGGCGTCGTGTTGGAGTACAGCAGCACGAAGTAGTTGGTTGCCACGCCCGTGCGAATCAGGTCCAGGTAGCCGTAGATCGACCCCGGGCAGGCCGTGCTCGCCACGTCCTTGTGCCCGACGATGCGCGGCAGGACGGAGCCCGGCGTCAGGGCCGCGCCTGTGCCAGACGGCACCGTCATCGTCCCCTGCGAGGACGGGTTGACGCCGGAGATGGCGAAACGCCACCCGGCCACGTCGGTGATCGCGTTGAGGATCGTGTTGGTGGGCCGGTTCGAGTTGTCGAAGGTCCCGAGCACGGAAATGCCCATCGTGCCAGCGTTGCGCGGCGCTGCGTGCGCGCCCGTGACCATCTGGGTATCGGGGGAGGCCAGGGTCCCGGAGCGGCCCTCCCACCGCCCGCCGTACTTGTCAATGAGTACGTTGTAGCCGACGTCGCCCCACCCGCGCGTGACGGCGTGGAAGCTGTAGATGCCGCGGATGACGCCGGGAACCTGGGCCTGCGTGTAATTGTTCGAGCCCGCCGTGTGGTGGACGATCACACCCTGAAAGGTCGTGTACGACGGCCGCCACGTCATGCGCGACTCGTCGGCGCCCCAGGCCGAGCGCGGCTGGATCTTGGCCAGCGAGTCGGCCGCATTGCGCTGGGCGGAGTTGAGCGCCGTGGGAATGCGCTCGTTCTCTTTGGCCTGAAGCTCCGGGTTCTCCTGGTACGGACCGCCATATTCGGACGTGGACTGCACGCCCGCGGCCTCGCCGCCCAGGATCGAACGTTCCTCGTCGCCGTTGACGACGTCGGCCGTCTCCGACCCCGAGGTAGGCTCGCGGGAAGCTGCCGCAGGGGTGAGCTCGGACTCGACGCCTTGGCCGTCGACGAGGTGCACCTTGACGCCGGGAGGCAGCTGGCCCTCGCCCCTGATGCGCAACTGCACGCCCGTCGAGCCGCCCGAGACATTGGCCTCGGTGCCCGGGCGGCCCTCGCCCTCGTCCATTTCGTCCTCGGTGTTCAGCACGTACCAGTCCGACCACGACGTGCCGTTGAGCGTGCGCATTTCCACCGTGGCGCCGGCCGGGAGCTCGTGGCCGGCATCCCACGTCAGGCCGGCCACGCCGAAGGTGTCGGCGGCCAGAGGCTCCGAAAGGTAAATGTAGCCGGGGTGCAGGTCCGCTGCCTGGCCGTCGGCGTTCGCGTCCTGGCCGCCGCCGGCATCCAGTTGCTGCCTGGCGTCGGCGTCGCTGGGCTCGGTCAGTTCGGCCTGCTCGGCCGCATCGGTCAACTGGCCGGAGTCGTCGGTAATTGTCAGTGTCTGCGTGCCGCCATCGCCGGCGTCGGATGCCTGCCCAGCGGCGTCCGGATTGTCGGCGTCCTGCGCCTCGACCGGCAGCGCCAGACCCGACAGCGCAAGGGCGGCGGCGGCGGAGAATACCGCCAGCCGTCGAATATTCATTTGTTCCTCCAATGCTGAGTGTGCACGTCCAAAATACGGTCCGAAAATATGTGTCGTCAACGATTTCGCACCCGCCGTGTCACGGTGCTCTAGGCGAGCAAATTGGCGTCTTTCCGGGAATTAATCCCGGCACCGATCCCTGCTTCGGTGCGATACGCGCTTGTCACCGCCCTTCGACTCACCATGCCGGGCAGCCCGCGGCTACCGCTGGCTCGGTGTTCTGTTCGTTTGGATTTTCTCGGGGTGCGTTTATGGGCCGCCCTATTTTCCGAGTGAGTTGTGGCGAGCCGCCTCCGCCCGCCATCGGCGCCCTACGGTCCGCGCTTGCGAGTCTACGCGCCGGGGGCAGCTATGGTAAGACCTGCTGAAAAGCCGGACGGCGCGTCCTAAGGCCGACGTCGGCCAGCCGCGTTCGCCGCGTACCCGGCCCGGCTACACCAAGCGCGGCCCGGTGGCACGACCGCCCTGCCCCGGGCCACACGGACCGGCCGCCCGCGCCCCTGCCGGTAGGCGGCGCGTCGACGCAGACCGCTACCGGCCGACGCCGGCGCTACCGACCACTACCGACCGACGCTGGCGCTACTTGCGCGCCAGGCGGACCTGAACCTCCTCGCGCACCTTCAGACCGGCGTGCAACGCCAGGCGCAGGGGCGCCTGGCCGGGCCGGGAGTAGACGCCGTCCAGGTAGTGGGCGGCCGAACGGTGGTGCGCCCGCAGCATGTCCTCGGGCTTGTCGCGCCAGCTGACGCCCTGCTCGTGGACCACCTCGGCGTCGGGCACGTACACGCACTCCCACCCTGCCCCGGCCAGCTGCTCTCCGAGCTGCGTGTCCTCGAAGAACATGAAGTACGACTCGTCGAATCCGCCAACACCGGCGAAAGCCTCCCACCGCAGCAGGATGCAGGCGCCGGACAGCCAGTCGACCGTGTGGGCCCTCGTCGTGTCGGCATGCTCGCGGTAGGCCCGCGAGAAGGGGTTGGAGGGCCACACGCCCGACAGCAGGGCGTGCCCCGAGCCGGAGACGAGGCGGGGAAAGCGCCGCGCCGAGGGGTAGACCTCGCCGCGCCCGTCCCGTATCAGCGGGCCGAAGGCTCCGGCATTCGGCCAGGCGGCGGCCGCGGCCAGCAGCCCGTCAAGGCTGCCCGGCAGGAAGACGACATCGGGATTGGCCACCAGCAGCCACCGCCCGTCGAAGCCGGGGCTGACAGCGCCGAGGTTGACGGCCGCACCGTAGCCGAGATTGACGCCGGGCCTGAGGACCTTCGCCCCGTAGGCTCGGCCGACGGCGTCGACGAGGTCGTGCTCCGTGCCATTGTCCACGATGACGAGCTCGGTGCCAGATTGCGTGGCCTGCCCCAGCGACTCGGCGAACAGCGCGAGCTCCTCACCGGGATTGAAGGCAACCGTCACAACACGCACTGACTCTCCGCTCATGCCCCATAGCCTATAACCGTGCGCGGCTGACTGTGATCAATTTTTCGTTGGTCAGCCAGTGTGCTTCAAAGGTTTCCCCGTAATATGGGGGAATGAGCAAGTCGAGGCGCGACGCCACCCACATGCGCAAAGGCCAAAGATCCCGACACCTTGGCCGCATCGCCACCCTATGCGTGCTCAGCTTGTTCCTGACGGGCGCCTCCGCGTTGGGTTTCGCCTACCTCCGCCTTCAGGGCAACATCCTGCAGACCGACGTCGACGAGTACCTTGGCTCCGAGCGCCCCGCGGACGAGTCCGGCAAGGCCATGAACATCCTCGTCCTCGGTTCCGACGTGCGCACGGGAGACTCCGACATCGACGGGGCTGGCGCCGCCGGCGACGTCGATGGAATGCGCGCGGATACGACGCTGCTCGTGCACATCTCGGCCGACCGCTCGCGCGTCGAGGCGGTCTCCATCCCGCGTGACACGCTCGTGGACATTCCCAGCTGTGAGGTGCACGACGGCGACGACCCCAACAACGACAGCAAGACGGAAATGAGCGAACCCCAGAAGAATGAGCAGTTCAACTCGGCGTTCGCCATCGGCGGATCCAAGGGGCATACGGCGTCGGCCGCGGCCTGCACATGGAAGACGGTCGAGAAGATGACCGACGTCCGCATCGACGGCTACATCGTCGTTAGCTTCGCGGGCTTCAAGAATCTCGTCGACTCGCTCAACGGTGTGCCCATGTACTTCGAGGAAGACCTCGAGGATTCCGCCTCGGGCCTGAATGTCAGCGCCGGATGTCAGATTCTCGACGGCGACCAGGCGCTCGCGCTGGCCCGCGCCCGCAAGGGGCTGGGCGACGGCTCCGACATCGGCCGCATCGGCCGCCAGCAGGAACTCATCACGGCTATGTTCAGGGAAACCTCCAATCTCAACCTGCTCACGGACATGTCTGCGCTCTACCGGGTCCTCAACGCGGGCACCAAGAGCATCGAAACCTCGCAGGGCCTGGGCGACATCCCCGCGCTCGCCCGCCTGGCCAACTCCCTTCGCAACCTCGACCAGATCCACTTCGTGACGATGCCCTGGCAGGCCCAGGGAGCGCGCGTGAAGATGCGCAGGGGTGCCGACAAGCTATGGAACGCCCTTGCCAAGGATCAGCCCGTCAAGCTGACGGTCGACGAGGAAGGGCGTATTGTCGACCCCGATGCGGCCAGTTCGGCCGCTCCGAGTGGCTCGGGCGACCAGGGTACGTCAGACGGCCAAGGCGCCTCGGATAGCCAGGGCGCTTCGGAAGGCCAGGACTCCGCGGGCAGCGACCAGGGGTCTGACGGCTCGGACGGCCACGGCGACGGCGGATCCGAAACCTCGTCGGCGCAGCCAGCCAGCGGCCAGCAGACGACCAAACCGCCGGCCTGTACGAAATCCATAGCCAAGGGCAAAGGGTAGGCATGTCACAACCTCCGTCTTTCGAACCCAACGCCAAAAAACGGCGTCCGCGCGCCGATGGCGCCCACGTGGTCAGGAACACCTCGGACCAGCTCGACGAGTGGGCGTCCTTCGAAGCCCAGCCCAAGCCTCCGGCGCGCCGTTCCATGCTGGAAGACGAACTGGGGATGCAGCCGGGCGAGGCCGATCCCCACGGTGAGCCGAATCGTCACGGGTTCAGCGGGGTCGGCCGCGACGGACGGGGTTCCGGGCACGACGGACACGCCAGGCACGCCGAGGCCCGCGAGGTCGGGCAGGCTCCCGCGGCGATTCCCGCCTCCTACCCTCCGCGCCACGCCGCCTCCCATGCTCCCGACGAGGCCCCGCGCGCTCACTCCCACCAGCCTGCGCCAGCCGAGCCCCAGGCCAGGGTCTCGCCCCGGCCACCTGCCGGCACCGCTTCCGGTGGCGCCGGAGCCATGCCGGGCGGCACTCCCGGCGGCACACCGCCCATGCAGCCGCGGCGCAAGCGGCGGCGCTGGGGTCGCAGGATCTTCGTGGCGCTGCTTGTGCTCATCATCGCCCTCGTGGCCTGGCCCTTTTACCTCATCCACTACGGCAACGGCAAACTCGAGCACGTCGACGCCCTGTCAGATCGCGAGGACACACCCGGCACCACATACCTCATCGTCGGCTCGGACAAGAGGCAGGCCGGCGGTATTGAGGACGGTGCCGAGGGGCAGCGCGCGGACACCATGATGCTGCTCCAGGTGCCGGAATCGGGCAAGCCGGCGCTCGTCTCCCTGCCGCGCGACACCTACGTCAACATTCCGGGACACGGGCAGAACAAGCTCAACTCGGCCTACGCCACCGGTGGGCCCAAGCTCCTGGTCAACACCGTCGAGGAACTATCCGGCCTGACCGTCGACCACTACGTCGAGGTATCGATGGGTGGCGTCAAGGAACTCGTCGACGCCGTCGGGGGCGTCAACCTGTGCCTCGACTACGACGTTTCCGACGAGAACTCCGGCCTGTACTGGCAGTCTGGCTGCCACGACGTCGACGGTACGACCGCGCTCGCCTTCTCGCGCATGCGCTACTCGGATCCGCTCGGTGACATCGGCCGCGCGATGCGCCAGCGCCAGGTGGTTGCCAAGCTCGTCGACAAGGTGGTCTCGCCCTCCACCCTGGTCAATCCACTCAGGCAGCGCCGGCTCGTCGGCAGCGCCGCCTCCAATCTGACGACGAGCAAGGGAACCGGCCTGACCAACCTCGGCCGCGCCGGCCTGGGGCTGCGCGACGTCATGGGCGAGGGCGGACTCGTCGGCGCGCCGCCCATCGCTTCGCTCGACTACCGGGTCAGGGGCCAGTCGGCCGTGCTGCTCGACCTCGATCGGGTCGACCCCTTCTTCGAGAAGATGAAGAACGGCACCCTTTCCACCGAGGACTTCTACACGCCGCCCGGAATGTGAACGGGCGGGCCCGCGTGACCGCGCGGGTCCCATGCGACCGGACTAGCCCCCGCGCGCTCCGGGCCAGGTCCCTGCCGAGTAAACGGAGCCTCCGCGGGAAGCCCTAGCCCGCGCGCTCCGGGCCGGGTCCGCAGCCACGGGGCCGGGTCCGCAGTCACGCGAGCCACTCCTAGGTCGGCCATTTCGCCCGGGACGCTCCCGCGTTCCGGGCGACTGCCGCGTCGGGCCGTCTACTCGTGCTCGACCTGCTCGGCGAGGCGTCGCCTGAGGGCCTCGCCCTTGTCCACGGCCATCTGGCGCAGCCCCTCCTGGAAGTCGCGCATCTTCGCCCGCAGCGCAGGGTCGCCACTCGCGGCGATCCTCACGGCCAGCAGCCCGGCGTTGCGGGCGCCGCCGATCGAAACGGTCGCCACGGGCACGCCGGCCGGCATCTGGACGATCGACAGGAGCGAGTCCATCCCGTCCAGGTAGGCGAGCGGCACCGGCACACCAATGACCGGAAGCGGCGTGACGGACGCGAGCATTCCCGGCAGGTGGGCCGCTCCCCCGGCGCCGGCGATGATCGCCGTCACGCCGCGGCCGTCCGCCCGGCGCCCGAAGTCGATCATGTCCTGCGGCATCCGGTGCGCGGAGACGACGTCGACCTCGTAGGCGACGTCGAATTCGTCGAGCGCCGCGGCCGCGTCCTTCATGACGCGCCAGTCCGAATCCGATCCCATGACGATTGCGATCATGTGTCCATCCTCTCACCGCGAAGGAGCGCCGCGGCACCCTCGGCCGCCTCACGGACGCGGGCGAGGTCCTCGCCCACCACCGTGACGTGGCCGAGCTTGCGGCGCGGCGTGACGGCCTTGCCGTACATGTGGATCTTCGCCTCCGGATAGGCCTCCATCACCCGCGGGTAGGCCTGGCGCGGATCCTCCAGGCGCGAGCCGAGAATATTGACCATGACGGCGTGGCTGGCGCGCGCCGCCGTGTCGCCCAGGGGCAGGTCGAGCACGGCCCGCAGGTGCTGCTCGAATTGGCTCGTCGCCGCGCCCTCGATCGTCCAGTGCCCCGAGTTGTGGGGGCGCATGGCCAACTCGTTGACCAGCAGTCCCCGATCGGTGACGAACATCTCCACGGCTAGCACGCCGACGACGCCCAGCCCCTGCGCGATCGTCTCGCCGATGGCCCGGGCCTGGCCGGCCAGCTCCTCGCCGATCGGGGCCGGGGCGATCGTCTCGAAGCATATGCCGCCGTCCTGGATCGTTTCGACCGCGCACCAGCTCGCCATCTCCCCGGACGGCCGCCGCGCGACCAGCTGGGCGATTTCGCGGGTGAAGGGCACCCTCTCCTCGACGAGGATCCCCTCGGGGAACTCCTCGAGCCAGGCGGCGGCGTCCTCGAGGCCGAAGGCCACGCCCTTGCCGTCGTACCCGCCGCGCGGCGTCTTGACGACGATGCCCCCGGGCAGCTGGGCGGCCGCGGCCTCAAGTTGCCGCGCGTCGCGCACCCGCATCCACCGGGGGCAGGGCACGGACAGCTCATCCATCTTCTGCCGCATGAGCAGCTTGTCCTGCGCGTAGGCCAGCGCCTGCGGCCCCGGCCGCGCACCGAAGTCGCGCAGGATATCGGGCGGGACGTGTTCGTGCTCGACGGTCAGGACGTCGACCTTCCCGGCCAGCTCCGCCACCGCCGCGCGGTCGTGGGCGGCCCCCACGCTCGAGTGCACCACGGCCTGGCCCGCGGCGCCGTCGCCCGCCTCGACGAGCGCGTGCAATTCGATTCCCAGGGCTATCGCGGCCTCCTGCATCATGCGGGCCAGCTGGCCGCCGCCGATGACCCCCACTCGCGGCGCGGCCTGCGCCGCCCCGGTCCCAACGACCTTGTGATCCGTCACCAATCCTCCCGAGGTGCTACGTGCCTCCCATTATCGACCAGTTACACTTGCGTGGTGCTACGCCGTCTCATTCGACGCCTCGCGCGCGGGCAGACCCCGCGCCAGTGGCTCGTCGAATTCCTGCAATTCTGCACGGTGGGCCTGGGCGCCTACGTCGTCGACGTCGGCCTGTTCAACTTCCTGGCCTACGGCAGCCCGGTGAGCCTGCCCGGCGACAGGTCCATCACCGCCAAAGTCATCTCCGTGACGATCTCGGTGATCTTCTCGTGGCTGGCCAACCGCATGTGGACCTTCAGGGCCAAGCAGAACCCGCACAGGACCCGCGAATTCGCCATGTTCGTACTCGTGAACCTGGGCGGCATGCTCATCGCGCTGGGGTGCCTGGCCTTCTCGCGCTACGGCCTGGGCCTGACGAGCCAGTTCGCGGACAATGTTTCGGCCAATATCGTCGGCCTGGTGCTGGGCACCGCCTTCCGGTACATCATGTACCGCTACGTCGTCTTCAGCGACGACGCCTCGCGCCCATCGCAATGATCGATCCCGAAGGCAGGATCTTATCCGGGTCGAGCGAGCGCGGCACCGCGGACAGCGCCACCCTGAAGACGGGCGGGCTGGCCTGGGTCAACTCCAGACGCCCTCCGGCCGACTCGGCCAGGCTGCGCGCCAGCGGCAGGCCGATGCCCGTCGATCCCCCCGTCGACACTCCCTTGGTGAAGATGGCCTCCGTCAGGTCCTCGCTGATCCCCTTCCCCTCGTCGGAGACGTCGACGACCACGCCCTTGCCGACCTTGCGGGCCGCCACCCGCGTGGCGCCCTCGCCGTACTTGAGGGAGTTCTCGATGAGCGTGGCGAGGATCTGGGCCAGGGAACCGGGCGAGGCGAGCACGGCCAGCCCCTCCTCGCCCTCGAAGACGAGCGCGCGGCCGGCCTTCTTGAAGGCGCGGTTCCATTCGTCCTTCTGCTGCTCGAATAGCTTGCGCAACGGCACGGCCTCGGTCCCCGGCACGACGGCCCGGGAGGCGGTCAGCAGGTCGGAGACGACGCCGGCCAGCCTTTCGACCTGCTCGAGGCAGGAGGCGGCCTCCTCGCGGACCTCCTCCTGATCTGACAGGTACTCGATCTCCTCCAGGCGCATCGACAGCGCCGTCAGCGGCGTGCGCAGCTGGTGGGAGGCGTCGGCGGCGAACTGGCGCTCGGCGGCGATGCGGCCGGCCATGCGCTCGGCGGTGCGTTCCAGCTCCTCATAGACGAGGTCGATCTCCTCAATGCCGGAGCGCTTCATGCGCGGACGGGCCTGGCCGGCGCCCAGTTGCTCGGCGGCAGCGGCCAGGTAGATGAGCGGCGCGGATAGCTTGCGCGAGTATCGTCGGGCGATGCCCGCCGCAATGGCGGAGGTCAGGGCGATGGCCACGACGCCCGCACCGACGACGAAGGCCACGCGCACGACGACGTCGAAGCGGCGCATCTGCACGGTCACCTCGGCGCCGGAAGCCCCCACCACCGTGTACGAGATCCGCTCGCCCTGCGGCTCCTCGCCCTTCTTGATGACCCGCCCGTCGACCTCGAGGCGCACGTGGATCGGATAGGGCGAGGAAAGAACGCGGTTCTCGATGAGGCCGATCGGCAGGTCCTGGCCGTCGGCGGCCCGCTGGTCGATGACATTGGCGATCGTCAGTGCCTGATTGTGGACATTGGTGACGGTGTTGCGCCACAGGAAGTAGGAGCATGAGGCGATGCCAATGGCCCCGAAGCAGGTGGCCACGACGACAACCCACGTGACGATGAGGTATGCGCGCCTGCGCATCGCCTACTCCTTTTCGAAGCGGAACCCCAGGCCTCTGACGGTCGAAATGTAGCGCGGCTCGGAGACGGAGTCGCCCAGCTTGCGACGCAGCCACGAGACGTGCATATCGAGCTTCTTGGACGTCTCGTCGCCGGTCGCCCCCCACACCTGGCGAACGATCTCCGTGCGGGAGACCGCCTGGCCCGCGTTGCGAGCCAGCAGGAGGAGCAGGTCGTACTCCTTGCCGGAAATGCCAAGCTCGACCGAGCCGCGCAGCACACGGTGGGCCGGCACGTCGATCGTCAGGTCCTGCACGGAGATGACCTCGCCCTCGGTGCTTTCGGCCCGGCGCAGCACGGCGCGCACGCGGGCAAGCAGTTCGGCCAGCCGGAAGGGCTTGGTGACGTAGTCGTCGGCGCCGGCGTCGAGCCCGACCACCATGTCGACTTCTTCGGATCGCGCGGTGAGGATGACGATCGGGAAGACCCAGCCATTGGCACGGGCCTGGCGCGCCACATCCAGGCCGTCCATGTCCGGCAGGCCGAGGTCGAGTATGGCAACCTCAATGCCGCCTTCCATGATCTCAAGTGCGTCGTGTCCCGTCTCAGCCAGTTGGACGTCGTAGCCCTCGCGGCCGAATGCGCGCACCAAAGGACCCGAAATGGCGGAATCGTCTTCGACGAGGAGAAGCTTGGTCATGCGTGAATTCTAATGCAGTTTTCTTTACTTTAGGACGTGCGACATTGGGGAATCTTTACTACTGAGACGAGCGCGACGTCGGCACCCGGCGCAGCTCGATCGCGTCGATTCGGCCAAATCCCTGGAGTGTGGGCGATCCGGCCGGCACGAGCGTGTAACGGCCGAGTTTGAGTGAGCGTAAAATCTCAGCCGTTTCTTTATCGGTCATGACGACGCCGGAGTCGGCGACGTCGACCAGCCTTGACGCCAGGTTGACCTTGGGCCCGAAAATGTCACCGAACCTGGAGACGACTCCGCCCCACACGAGCGAGGCGCGCACGGGCAGCATGCCTTCGACCTCGCGCAGCTCCTCGATGATGTTCGTGGCGACCTCGGCGCCGGTGACGACGTCGTCGGCGATGTACAGGAAGGCGTCACCGATGGTCTTGACCACGCGGGCGCCGTTGGTGTGGATGACCTCGCGGCAGGTGTAGTCGAATTCCTCGATGAGCTTGATGAAGTCGGCCGAGCCGAGCTCGTTGGAGCGGTTGGTGAAGGCCACCATGTCGATGAAGCCGAAGGCGCGCTGCAGCGTGACGTTGGAGGCGTCGTCCGGGTCCATCTGCCCGACCTCTGCCTCGCTGCGGCGCAGCAGGAAGGTCATGTGACGACGCCAGGAGTATTCGATCTGGGAGCGCAGGTAGTCCTCGTACTCGGATATGCGGTCGAGCACCCAGTAGCGTGCCGAGATCCCGTCCAGGCCCAACTCGATGCGCGCGTACTCGACGAGCACCTCGTGCTGCCACCACACGAGGCGGTCGGCCATGTGCGACTGCGCGCGGTTGAGTGATTCGAGCGTCTCGGGCGTGAACTTGCCCGAGGCCAGCGCCTGCCCGTGCGCGCGCATGGCCTGCACGTCGTAGTCGCCGAAAGCACGCGTCTGGCTGTCCTGGCGAATATTGGGAAAGCCCATGGACAGCCAGAACTTGCGGGCCGCCTCGACGTCCAAGCCGGCGGCCTGGGCCGCCTCGGCCAGGGTGTAGGGGGTCGGGCCCTTCAGGAGCCGTTCGACGTTCCTCTGCACCGTGTTGGACGGACCAGAGCCTGTATGTGCGGGATCCTCGTCGTCGCTACGTGAACCAGACACACTACCTCCGCTGTATCACAGTCATTCTTACCCGTGTGCATTCAATCACACTCATTTTACGGTGCCAAGGCACCCGCGTCACGCACCCGGCCGTGCCGGACCGGGTCGAATCGCCCGCTCGCGTGTCAATCGCGTGGCGGGCGACTACCCTTGACCCATGGCAAACTCACACATCGACGAACTTTCCAACCGGTACTTCGAGCAGATGCTGCGTCTTTCCCCCGAGCGGGCGACGGTGGTCGGAGTTCGCCACGTCGACCAGGGGACGTGGTCCGACTACTCCCCCGAGGGAATCGAGGCATTGCGCGAGGCCGCTTCCTCGACCCTGGCGCAATTGGAGACGCTCGAGGCCGACGGCGAGGACGACGACGTCGCCGCCGCGGCCCTGCGCGAGAGGCTGAGCCTGAACATCGAACTCGTCGACGCCGGCCAGCTCACCGGCGCGCTCAACGTCATCGACTCGCCCATCCAGGCCATTCGCGACACTTTCGACCTCATGCCCACCGCCACGGACGATGACTGGGCGACGATCGGCCGCCGCCTGGCCGCCATTCCCGAGGCGCTCGACGGCTACCGCAGGGCGCTGGCCTGGCGGCTGGGAAGCGGGCCGCGGCCGGCGCTGCGACAGGTCGTCAAGTGCGCCGAGCAGTGCGACGTCGTCGCCGGCGAGGATTCGCCGTTCTCGCACCTCGTGGCCGGGCGCGAGGAGCTGGATGAGGCCTGCCGGGCAGCGCGGGCGGCCTACGGCGAGCTCGCCGAGTACCTGCGCCGGGAGATTGCCCCCGCGGCCAGCGAGGTCGACGCCGTCGGCCGCGAGCAATACGAGCTGGCCTCCCGCGTCTTCCTGGGCGCCAGGGTGGACCTGGACGAGACCTACGAGTGGGGCCTTGCCGAGCTCGCCTCGATCAAGGCCGAGCAGGAGGACGTGGCTCGCCAACTCTACGGCCCGGGCGTGTCCGTGGCCGAGGCCTGTGAGCGCCTGACGGCCGACGCGCAGCGCAAGCTCTACGGCACCGATGCCCTGCGCGAGTGGATGCAGACCACGGCCGACGGCGCCATGGACGCCATGGGCGCCTACTTTGACATCCCCGAGCCCATGCGCACCATCGAATGCTGCATCGCGCCGTCGGGCACGGGCGGGATCTACTACACGCCGCCCACGGACGACTTCTCGCGGCCGGGTCGCATGTGGTGGTCGGTACCCGCGGGCGTGACCGAATTCACCACGTGGCAGGAGAAGACGACCGTCTTCCACGAGGGCGTGCCCGGCCACCACCTCCAGCTCGGTCTGGCCATCGCACTCAAGGACAGGCTCAACGATTGGCGTCGTCACGACTGCTGGGTCTCCGGGCACGGCGAGGGCTGGGCCCTCTACTCGGAGCAGCTCATGCGCGAGCTAGGCTTCATGGACGAACCGGGCGAGTACATGGGCCTGCTCGACGGCATGCGACTGCGCGCCACGCGCGTCGTGCTCGACATCGGCCTGCACCTGGGCAAGGCCACCGACGAGGGCGGCACGTGGGACGCCGACTACGCCTGGCGCTTCCTGTGCGACAACGTGGCGATGGACCGCTCCTTCCTGGCCTTCGAGTTCGACCGCTACCTCGGCTGGCCGGGGCAGGCGCCGTCCTACAAGATCGGGCAGCGCATCTGGAACGAGCTGCGCGACGACGCCCGCCGGGCCGCCGGGGCCGACTTCGACCTGAAGGCCTGGCACATGAAGGCCCTGTCGATCGGCTCGGTGGGCCTGGACGTGTTGCGGCAGGCGCTTGCATGAGCCTGCCGCGCCTGACGCTGCTCCTGGCGAGCAAGTCGCCCGCCAGGCTGGCCACGCTTCGCGCTGCCGGCCTCAATCCGCGGGTGCGGGTATCCGACGTCGACGAGGATCGCGTGCTGGCGGGCGTGCGGGCCGGGGCCGGGGCGCGGGTGCTGGCCCTGGCCACGGCCAAGGCGCGGGCCGTGTCCGGCCGGGTGCCGGTGGGCCGCGATCGGTGGCCCGAAGCTGGCGGGAAGGGCGGGCTCGACGGGGCCGACGGCGCGGCGAGCGGTGACAGTGCGGCGGCGGAGGGCGGAGCGAACGCTGGCGAGGCGCGCGCCGGCGAGGCGGACGGCCGCGAGGCCGAACCGGCGGAGACGATCGTGCTCGGCTGCGACTCGATGTTCGAGTTCGACGGGCAGATCGTGGGGAAGCCTCACAGCCGGCAGGTCGCGCGCGAGCGGCTCAGCCGCATGGCCGGTCGCTCGGGCATCCTGCACACCGGGCACTGCCTCATCCACGCGGGATCGGGCCTCCAGCTCGGCGGCGTTTCGCACGCCGTCGTCCACGTCGCGCGCCTGACCGCCGAGGAGATCGACGCCTACGTCGCTTCGGGAGAGCCGCTGGGCGTGGCCGGATCCTTCACGGTCGACGCCCTGGGCGGGCCGTTCATCGATCGCGTCGACGGCGACTACCACGGCGTCGTCGGGGTCTCACTGCCCCTCCTGCGGTCGATGATGGCCCACTGGGACCTGTCCATCACGCAGTTCTGGCAGCGCCCGGCCGCGGGCGATCTCAGCGAGCGCGCCCGCCGCATGCTCGAGGCCACCCGCCGCTTCGAGCCGAAGCACGGCGCCGATGGCTTCATTGCCTGCTCGTGCGGAAAGGTCCACTGGGGCTTGAACGGGGCCGGCGGCGTCCTCGCCTACCGCGTGCGCGAGCGCGTCGAGATCCTCGCCCAACTGCGCTCGGCCCGGACGCACAATGGCGGCACCTGGTCGATACCGGGCGGCGCCATCGAGTGGTTCGAGACGCCGGCGGAAGGGGCCCTGCGCGAGTTTCGCGAAGAGACGCAGATCGGGGCCGAGGAGCTGGTCGTCGAGGATGAGTACACCGACGAGCACGGCGACTGGGCGTACACGACGCTCGTGGCACGATGCGACAGAGCCGAGCCCGTGGCCGACTACGAATCGGCCGAGTTGCGCTGGATCGGGCTCGACGAGGCTGACGGCCTGCCCCTGCACCCGGCCTTCGCCACGGCGCTGCCTGTCCTGCGGGACAAGGTCCGCGAACTGACGGCCGGTGACGGCGCGGCCGGACTGTAATCGGCCGCCCGCTCTCGGTGGCCGGCACCCGAGCCTCGGCAGCCGGCGTGCAAGCCAACCGGGCGCCCAAGCCAGCGGCGTGCCCGACGCCAGCCCGCTATGGTCCCAGGCCAGCCGCCCGCCCCGGGACCGCCGGGCCGAGGCCGGGCGCCTCGACGTATGATTGCCGAGTCGAGCAAGTACGATCGCGGGGCCTGCCCGCAAACGAGAAGGACACATGACTGCTAACTTCGAGGACGCCCTGGAGAACTCCACGAGCGATGCTTCGCTGGCCCGCACGCGCGCCGTCAGCGAAAAGATCGAGGCTTCGATCGCCCAGGACCCTGGGCAGTTCCGCGTGCTGACGGGAGACCGGCCCACCGGGCACCTGCACATCGGCCACTACTTCGGGTCACTCCACAACCGGCTGCGCCTGCAGCGCGCCGGCGTCGAAACGTGGCTCGTCATCGCCGACTTCCAGGTCATCACGGACCGCGACGGCGTCGGCCCCATTCGCGAGCGCGTGCGCTCCCTGGTCACCGACTACCTCGCCATCGGCCTGGATCCCGATAAGTCGACGATCTTCGCCCACTCGGCCATCCCCGCCCTCAACGAGCTCATGCTTCCCTTCCTTTCCCTCGTCACGGACTCGGAACTGCGCCGCAACCCGACCGTCAAGGCCGAACTCGAGGCGAGCGGCAACCGGCCCATGTCCGGCCTGCTGCTGACCTACCCCGTCCATCAGGCGGCCGACATCCTCTTCTGCAAGGCCAATCTCGTGCCCGTCGGCAAGGACCAGCTCCCCCACCTGGAGCAGACGCGCGTCATCGCCGACCGCTTCGAGGCACGCTACGGCAACGGCGGCGGCGAGCCCGTCTTCCCGCGCCCGCACGCCCTGCTTTCCGAGGCGGAGACCGTTCTGGGGCTCGACGGGGCGAAGATGAGCAAGTCCCGCGGCAACACCATCGAACTGCGCATGAGCGCCGACGAGACCGCCAAGCTCATCAAGAAGGCCGTCACCGACTCCGACCGGCACATCACCTACGATCCCGAGGCGCGCCCGGAGGTGTCCAACCTCGTCAAGCTCGCCTCGCTGGCGCAGGGCCGCGATCCCGTCGCGGTGGCCGAGGAGATCGGCGACGGTGGCGGCGGTGCGCTCAAGAAGCTCGTGACCGAGTCGCTCAACGAGATGCTGGCGCCCATTCGCGCGCACCGAGCCGAGCTCGAGGCCGAGCCCGAGTACGTCGACGCCGTGCTGCGCCGGGGGATCGAGCGCGCGAACGAGGTCGCCGAGACGACGCTGGGCGAGGTCCGCCAGGCAATGAACATGGTGTACTGACGGCACGCAGGCCGGCCGCGGTCGTAGCTTCGGCCGGCAGCGAGCACGGGCGCGACAGGCAGGACTGCGGCAGTGGCGGGCCAGGGATTCGGGCCGAGGCCGCGACCGCGGGGTCCGGCAGCGGGCGCGGGTCAGACAGAGGCCCGCGGGCCTCGTCGGCCTCGAACGCCAATTCATCAATGGCTGGCAAGGGAAGGTACCGTGGCGTTGGGAGGGATGCACAGTGGCTGAATCGTCGAAGGCCAGCCGCGGCAGGCGCGAGTCCGCCGCTGCCGGGCGGCACAGCGCGAGTCTTGCCCTGCGGGTTGCCCTGGGGGCGTTCGTCGTCGTCTTCTACAACAGCTGGGTCCTGTGGCCGCTCAACGGCGACCCGCAGGTCCTTTCCGGCTACCTGTCCGAGCTCGCCGCCCAGGACCAGCCCTACCAGTGGGTCTTCCGCCTGACCGACGTGGCCTCGGCCTGCGCCTTCGGCGCGATCGCCGCTCTGGGGCGGCGCGGCTGGGCGAGCTGGCTCGGGCGCTGGTCCGCATACCTGGCGCTCGCCCTCCTGCTTGCGGCCGTCGGCACCGTGCTCGACGCCATTTTCAACCTGCCGTGCGCCGAGAGCCGCGACGCTGCCTGCGCCTCGACCTTCGGGGTCGTGCGGCGCCTGCACGAGGCCGCATCGGTGCTCGCGTCCGTCGCGCTCATCGCCATCATTGGCCTGGTCGCGCTGGCCTTCGCCGAGCTCGACGGGTGTTGGAGTCGGCGAGCCGTGGCGGTGGCGGCATTCGCCGTTCTCGTCGCGATCCTGCTGGTGTCGAGCGCCGTCCTTCCCTTCGTCGTGCCCGGCGTGCAAGGCCCGCTCCAGCTCGTCCAGGTGCCTCTGTCCTCGGCGTGGATCGCGTTCCTCGCCTGGCGCCTGGACGCCGGACCTAGCCGCTCTAAGACGCCGTCCGACGCCGGATCGGAGTCCGCGTGATGCCGCCTCGGCAGCGCGAGGCGGCAGCGCGTCACACTCACACGCGGAATGATGCGGCAGCGGCGAGTACAGCCAATCCCGCGGGTCAGCCACGCAGTGCGACGGCGGCGAGCACCGCGGGCCAGCCGCGCGAGGTACGCGAGGCACGTGAGGCACGCGACCGCCGCTACCACACGGTGCGGGTGCGGGCTGGACGTCAGCCGGGCTTCCTCCTGCTCAACGGCTGCGGCCTGGCCTCCTCCGGATGGGACGAGGTCGCCGAGGCCCTGGCGGGCTGGAAGATCATCGCCGTCGACCGCCCCGGGCGCCGCGGCACCGAAGCGGCCGGGCTCTTCTCGCTGGCGGGCGAGGTGCGCTTCCTTGAGGGCTTGCTCGACGCCGAAGGCCCCGCGGTCGTCATCGCCCACTCGATGGCCGCCTTCCAGGCCGAGGCGCTGGCCCGCACCCGGCCCGACCTCGTTGCCGGGATCGTGCTCGTCGACCCCTCGGTGGCGCCGCCGCGCGCCCGGGACCTGCGCTCGGCAGCGGCGCTGAGCCGTGCGGCGGACCGGCTCCTGCGCCGGCGCCCGCTCTACCGCCTGGCCTCGGCGGCCTGGCGGGCGGGGCTGAAATCCCAGACGACGATCCCCGAGGCGATCGACGGCGCCGGGTGGCGCGACACCTGGCAGAGCCGGCCGAGCCTCGCGGCCGCCGCGGCCGAGTCACTGTCCTTTTCCGGTCAGGCCGCCGAGCTCGCGTGGCTGCGGCGCACCCGGGCGGCGCCCACGGTGCCGGCGGTCGTCCTTCAGGCGCCGCCCTTCATGGGGGTCAAAGCCCTCCAGGCCCTGCGCGGCGCCTTCGCCGCGGCCAGCGTGCACCGCGTCCCGGGCTCGCGCCACCTCATGATGCTCGACGCGCCCCGCCTCATCGCCCATCACGCGCGGCTACTGGCGACCCGCCCGCAGAAAAGCTAGAGGGCCAAACCAGCCGATGCCACGGCCAGGCTCCGGCGCTTCAGCTCCCGCCGCCGAAGCTTCCACCGCCCGCGTCAACCCGGCTCCGCGTCAACCGTGCCCGCCGCCGAGCCCCGGCAGAATCTGGCCGGGCGACAGCGGGCGGTCGATGACCAGCGAGGCGAAGGCGTCGTAGACGATCGTGTCGCGCCGCGGGCCGGCCAGGAACTCGTCCCAGTCGTCGACCAGGCAGTCGTGGACGCGCCGCAACTCGTCCTTGTCCGGCCCGTAGGTGAAGCCGCGCAGGTAGTAGGAAATCGCCCAGCGATGGTGTTCGAGCGCGGCCATGTAGTTCAGCAGCGGGTCGCCGGCGATCGCCGCCACCTGCTGCGCGACGCTCAGGCCCTGGAGTCGCTGCTGCCAGTAGTCGGCGAGCGTCAGCCCGTCGAGGCCGGCGAAGGTGCGGGCAATGCGGTCGAGGACCGCGAACTTGGTGTCGGCGTGCATGGCCAGCGAGAAGCTGGACTCCTTCTTCACCGTGCTCAGGTTGGTCCACGCCTCCTCGGAGTCGGTCGGCACCTCCTGCCCGCGCATGCGCGCCGCCGTGATGGCGTAGACGTAGTTGAAGCGCCGCGCGTGACCGAGGTAGCGGTTGGACAGGATCCTTTCCGGATTGAGCACCTCGGTGTCGAGGCCGAAGAGGTGGAGGTCGTCGCCCTGGGGCATGGCCGGCAGGAGCGGTTCGACGTCGGCGCGATGCTGGCACCACACGGCCACGGGGATGGCCCCGAGCACGGAGGCGTGGAAGTCGGCGGACAGGAGCGAGTCACGGGCGTCGGGAAGGACGAATATGGCGGCCGTGAACGGGTGGGTGCGGCCGATTCGCGCGAGCTCGTCGCGCACGGAGCGGCTCTCGGGAGCCTCGTCGATGGCGTGGAACTCGGCGATTTTACTCACGTCCTCGACCTGGGAGAAGATGCGGGTCAGGTGCAGGCTGGCGGCCCGGTCCACGAGCGTGATGCGCGCGGGAGCCAGCGGGCTGGTCACGGCGAGGTTGGCCAGCATGCCCAGCAGTTCGCCACCCACCTCACCGACACCGAACATGATGACGTGAGCGGCAGGCACGGCGGCCGCAATCTCCGCCATGCTCGCGTCGGTGGCCTTCACCTGCCCGGCCATCGGCTCCAGAGCTCCCGCTTTGCCCGCCATGAACCTGCGCGAAAGCCGAAGGCCGGAGGGCAGCACGGAGAACTTTCCGGAGCCGAGCAGCTCGTAGCACGCCAGCTCGGCCAGCGAGAAGTAGTGCATGTGGAAATTGGGGTGCCGATTGATGACCACCTCGAAGATCTCGCGCAGGCGGCGGCTGTCGGAGTTGACGTAGACGTTGACGTGCTGGTCGGCCGGCGTATGCTCGGCTATCCAGCGCACGTGGCCGAAGTTCTCCGGCTCGCTCTCCAGGCAGATCATGCCCAGGGCGGTGGACAGGCGCATGCGCCGTATCGCGCGGTCATCAGCGGCCGTGTCGTTCATGTCGTAGTCCACGACCACCACGTGCACGCCCTCGGCCTTCAGGGAGCGGATCTCCTCGGCGGGTGTCGTGTCGACGACGACGCAGATGACACCGGTGGCCCCGTCCCACCCGAGGATCTGGTGGATGAGCGCGCGGGACCTCTCGCTGCACCCGAGCACGACGACGTGCCCGGCGCGCAGCGGGTGCAATCGCATGCGCACGTCGACAGCGAAGGCCTCGAATATGGCCAGGACGCCGGCGGCGGTGGTCAGCGGGGCGACCCACCGCGCCACCTCGAAGAGGAAGGGGCCGGTCTGCTCGTGGGCGATCTCGGAGTCGAAAAGGAAGAGCTGGAATGCCGTGTAGATCGTGAAGGACAGGTCCGGCAGGAAGCCGCCCTGGGTGCCCCATGTCACCTGCGCCGTGCCGACCGCGGCCGAGACGAGGGCGACGCACGCCAGGATGGCGAACAGCGGCGAGCGCACGAGGTTGCGCGGCTTGGTCCCCACGACCATGCGGCTCGTCCAGTCCTCACTCACCCAGCTGCTCCTTTTCCTCCTTGCTCAGCTCGCGCCCTTCGAGCAGCTCGTCGGCCAGCTTGTCGAGGTAGGCGCGCGAACGCAGCCCCACCAGGCGGGACTGGGATCTTGCGACCGCGTCGTTAGTGTCCACATCCTCCACGACGACCGAGTCCCTGGCCACGAGCGCCCGTGGATCGGGCTTGGAGACCTTGAATGTTCGCACGGCCAGCCCGGTCCGGGTATCAACGAGGGCCAGCTCTTTGGCACCCGAGCGGGCCACGAGCAGCTGGCCATCGGCCGAGGCTTCCACCGCGCTGCCGCCCGCTCCGGACAGATCCAATTCGCTGGGCAGCGAGGACGATGTCAACTCCTTGCCGTCACCGTCGTAGCGCACCGCCTGCCGGCCGTCTAGCGCCAGGACGGACTCGAGTTCGCCAGCCGAGCCGACGACGCTCAGGGCCTGGCCCTCGCCCCGGGAAACGGCCTTGCCCGACTTCGTGTCGTAGACCGTGAAGCCCCTCCCCTCGCGGGAGACGGCCACCATCGTGCCATCGGCACTGGCTCGCAGTGACGTGACGGCGGCCTTGCTGGCCTTGCCGAGCCGGCCGATCGTTCCCGAGGCGTCGGCTCGCACCACGGAGCCGTCCGCGGCCGCGAACACCACGTCCTTGCCCGTCCCGAAGACGGCGAGCGGTCCGCTCTTTGAGGTGACCACGGGAGCCTCTTCGATCTCGTATTCGGACTCAGTGAGGATCTTACCCGAGGGCGCGGCACTATCGGTCTCCCCGTAGACGACGAGGCGCCCGTCGTCGTTCAGTCCCGTCAGCAGCTTGCCATCGTTGCTGACGGCCACCAGCGAAGAAAAGTTATTCTTCCGTGCCGTCCGAACGGACGTACTGCCAGGCCTCCACACATAGGAGACATAGTCACCATCCGAATAGACGGCGGTGCCGTCATTGGACCTCGCCATCGGGGAGCCGTCGACCGCCGCCGTCTTCTCCGTGCCCCGGGTCTGGATAACCGTCACGCTTCCGTCCGTCCCGCGGGCGAAGAGGCGCGCACCGTCCCGGGAGTAGCGAATGCTCGCAATGGGCGAGCCCAAGGGGCCGGTATTGGCGTAGTTCGACGTCGAAACCTTTCCCGTATTGTGCGTGCTCGTTTCGAGCGATGATGGCGAGAAAGCGCCATCATCACCTGCCCTCCACTGGGCAATGGAATTGTCCTCCAGGAGCGCCGCGAAGGAGGAGCCCTCCGGAGACAGGGCGCCCTGGAGTACCCTGTCCCCTCCCCCGTAAGAGGAGCTCAGGAACTCGCGACTGCCATCGTCGAAACGTTCCCGCTGGACATAAGAACTATCTGACACGACGAAAATCGATTGAGCGTCGTCGGTCAGGAAGACGTTCGAAAGATTAAAGTGAAAGCCCTGAGACGTCGTCGTCTCGACGTACCCGGTTGCGGTGTCGGCCCTGTACAGATTCGTGCCGGACATGTAGACGAGTGCCTTGCCGCTACCCGCATAGCCGAGCACCCCGTTGTTACCCGTTCGCTGAGCACTATCGTCGGCCTCCGGCTCGACTATCCATCCGATCGCCTCCCCCGTTATCGCGTCGACGCGGACCGCCCCTCCGCCGTCGAAGGCCAGGGCGAACTCACGGCCGTCGGAGCGCACGGCGATGTCCGTCAAGGTCCTTCCCGCGGCTACGTCGGCGGTGTCGAAAACCTTGCGTCCCGTCCTCACATCGACGCCGACAACGGTCGAGCTCAACTCGTCGCCGGTCAGCAGGAGGGCTCGATCGCCCTGTACCTTCACGTCCTTGATGTCCTCGGTCACCCCGGTCTCGACCGTACGGATGTCCTTGCCGTCGGAGGGAACGAGGTAGATGTCGCCGCCCGGCCCGAGCGCCCAGTACGTCGCCCCGTCCAAGGAGTCGCCGACCTTCGAGGGCACGCCAGGCAGGCGAATGCTCCTCATCTCCTCCCCGTTGTCGGCGCTCCACACGGTCAGCTCGGCGCCGTCGCCGGCGGTGGCCACTTCGTCACCCTCGACGTTGATGCCAAAGGTCGCGATATCCGAACTCGGTTCGATTTCGACGACGGGGGTGAAGTCCTCGTACAGCAGCGCCGCGCTGAGGTTCTTCTGGTATTCGCCCTCCAGGTTCGCGTATCCGTCCATGTCCTCGTTGGCCAGGTCCATGGCCGCACGCAAATAGAGCAGGCCGCGCACGCGGTCGCCCTCGTCGATCATATTGGAGGCCAGCGACATTGTGATGACGGCGTTCTTTTCATTCGCGGCTCGCCGCTCGCGCTGGGCCTTGAGCCACAGTCCCGTGATCACGACGCCGAACACCGACAGGGCCAGCGATACGGCGGTGCTGGCCGCGATGATCCTGCGCATGCGCCGCTCGCGCTGGCGCTGCGTGATGTCACCGTAGGAAACGCCCAAGATCGTGGCCATGATCCTGTGGATCTCGGTCTTCTTCAGGATGGCCAGGGATTTCTTGCGCAGGCGGTCCATGGCCTGCTCGTCATCCTCAATGTGCTCGTAGCCTGCGAAGTCTGCGGAGGTCACCTCCTCGGGACGCACGTCGGCGGCAAGGAGCTCGCCCTTGCGCACCCACTGGATTCCATCGCTGGTGACCACGGCCTTCGTCGCATCCCTGAGCTCGGGAGGGAAGGACTCCTCCGGTTCGCCCTCGACGAGGACGGCGATGATGTGCGAGGCGTCGCGCACCCGGAGGAAATACTCAATCTCCCGGCGGCACCACGGCGAGTCCGGCGTGCGCCTGGAACACACGACGATGAGATACCGGCTCGTCTCAAGCGCGCGTTCGATGGCCTGGCCGAGTTCGCCCGCCGGAAGCTCATCGCGGTCGCGGAACACCACGAAATCGCCGCGCTTGTCGACGTCTTCCACGGCCTTGGAAACCCTGTACGACTCGATGAGGTTTTGCACCTGCTGCGCGATCTGAGTATCCGGTTGCACGTGCCTGTAGGAGACAAATGCATCGTATTTGAACACTGAGCTCCTCCCGTTGCCCCGCGCCAGTCTACGGGAGCTGTCAATCGTGCGTGAGAGTGCCGTGCAGTTGAGACGATTACCGAATAGGCTGTGATCGTGAGCACTCCTAAAGACAAGTCCGCGCCGACCGCGGCCCCACACCCCGGTGAGAACCTGCCACTCGACGAGAAACCCGCCACCTCGACATCGAAAGGGACGAAGTCCGCCGCAGGCAAGGCCAGTAAGCCGACAGCGAATGCGGCAGCCGCCCCGGCGAAGCGCGCCGCCAAGACTGCGGCCGCCAAGAGGAAGAGCGCGGCGGCCAGTGCAAAGACGGCGACCAGTGCAAGAACCGCCGCAACGAATGCCACGGGTGCGAAGGCAGCAGCCGAGGCCGCCTCGCCGGCTTCGGTCGAGCCGGTCGAAGCAGCACCCGCACCGGCCGCGGCCGCGGCCGCGATAGGCCGGATACCGATCATGGACATCACGCCATGCATCGAGGGCGGGCGCCTGGCTGCCAAGGGGACCGAGCGCGAGTCCTTCCCCGTGCAGGCGACGATCTTCCGCGAGGGCCACGACGCCTTCGCCGCCGAGGCACAGCTCATCGACCCCGACGGCAAGGTCGCCCAGGTCGCGCCCATGGAGCTCGTGCGCCCGGGCCTGGGCCGCTACGAGGCCTGGCTGACCCCCTCGCGCCCCGGCCGCTGGCAGTTCAAGATCCTCGCGTGGTCCGACCCCTACGCGACGTGGCAGCACACAGCGCAGGTCAAGATCGACGCCGGCGTCGACATCCCGCTCGTCTTCCTCGAGGCCGAGGCGTTCTTCAGGCGCGCCTGGGAGCAGGCCCCCGCCCGGTCCAAGGCCCGCGCGGCATTCAAGAAGGCGCGCCTGGCCGTGGCCGACGAGTCGCTCAGCGTCGGCGATCGCCTGGCCGCCGCCACCTCGGCCGACGTCAAGGCGGCCCTCGCGTCCAGCCCCGTTCGCGACCTCGTCACCGAGTCCGAGCCGCTGCCCGTCAATGTCGACAGGCTGCGCGCCCTGGCCGGCTCCTGGTACGAGTTCTTCCCGCGCTCGGTGGGCGCCAAGCAGCGCCCCGACGGCACGTGGAAGTCGGGCACACTGCGCACCGCGGCCAAGGACCTGGAGCGCGTGGCCTCGATGGGCTTCGACGTCATCTACCTCACGCCCGTCCACCCGATCGGCACGACCAACCGCAAGGGCCGCAATAACACGCTCGTGACCGAGCCTGGGGACCCCGGCAGCCCGTACGCCATCGGCTCGGCCGAGGGCGGTCACGACGCCATCCACCCCGAACTTGGAACCTTCAAGGACTTCGACTACTTCGTCAGGCAGGCCAAAAAGCACGGCCTGGAGGTGGCCCTGGACATCGCGCTCCAGTGCTCACCCGACCATCCGTGGCTGACCGAACACCCCGAGTGGTTCACGACGCGGGCCGACGGCACCATCGCCTACGCCGAGAACCCGCCGAAGAAGTACCAGGACATCTACCCGCTGAACTTCGATCGCGACCCCGAGGGCATCTACGCCGAGATCATGCGCGTCCTCGAGGTGTGGGTCGAGCACGGCGTGACGATCTTCCGCGTCGACAATCCGCACACCAAGCCCCTCCAGTTCTGGGAGCGCCTGCTGGCCGAGTTCCGCGAGCGCCACCCCGAGGTCGTCTTCCTCTCGGAGGCCTTCACGGTGCCGCCCATGCTCCAGGGCCTGGGCGCGGCAGGCTTCCACCAGTCCTACACGTACTTCACGTGGCGCATCGGCAAGAAGGAGATCGAGGACTACCTGTGGGAGCTGGCCCGCGTCAGCGACGACCGCGTCCGCCCGGCGTTCTGGCCGACGACGCACGACATCCTCACGCCCTACATGCAGCGCGGCGGCGTGGCGGCCTTCTCCATCCGCGCGGTCCTGGCCGCGACCGGCGCGCCGACGTGGGGCATCTACTCCGGCTACGAGCTCGTGGAGAACGTGGCCCGGCCCGGCGCCGAGGAGCAGATCGACAACGAGAAGTACGAGTTCAAGTCGCGCGACTTCGCCGCCGGCCAGTACACCGGCATCCCCCAGTTGCTCGGCAGGCTCAACGACATCAGGCGCCGCCACACGGCGCTCCAGCGGCTGCGCGGGCTCGTCATCAACCCGACGTCGAACGATCAGGTCATCTCCTTCACGAGGTTCGCGCGGCCCGAGGAGACGGCCGACGGCAAGCCGGACGCGGTCATCGTCGTGCTCAACCTCGACCCGTACGCCACGCGCGACGCCCAGGTCAGCCTCGACCTCGGCCCCTTCGGAGTCCAGCCGCGCTGGGACGGAGGGCCGATCATGGAGGTCACCGACGAGCTCGGCGGCCAGACCTACCTGTGGAACGAGCGCCCCTACGTCAGGCTCGATCCGCGCGGCCAGTGCGCGCACGTGCTTTCCGTCAGGGTCCTGTGATGGACGAGGAGTTCGCGTGATGGAGGGGCTCGGCGCCGCGATCGCGCCCTGGCTCGACGGCTGCCGGTGGTTCGCCGGCGGCCGGCCACGCGTCGAGCGCGCGATCGAGCTTACCGGCCCGTGGCCGGCCACCGTCCTGTGGCTCGTGGTCGCGGCCGGGGGCACGAGGTACAACGTTCCGGTCGTGGTCGACGGCGCCCGGGTGGTCGATGCCGCCGGCGAGCCGAGCGGCCAGAGGGCGATTCTGGCGCTGGCGTGCGCGAGCGAGCCGATTGCGGCCCGGGGATTCGTCAGTCGGCAGGCGGCGGGCGGCCTGCCGGCGATGACCGAGGCGTGGCGCCTGGACGGCGAGCAGTCCAACACGTCGATCGTCTACCTCCTGGCCGATTCCAGCCGGGTCATTGTCAAGATCTTTCGTGTTGCCGAGCCGGGCGCGAACCCCGATATCGCCCTCCAGCGCATCCTCAGCGACACGGGGACCGTGCCGCGCGTCCACGGCTGGGTCCGCCTGACCGAGGACGATGCCGCCTCGACGCCGGGCAAGGACGGTGGTGCCTCGACGCCGGGCGGCTTCGACGTCGCCATCGCCCAGGAATTCCTTGCCGGGGCGAGCGACGGTTGGCGGGTCGTCACGGCGCGCCTGTCCAACGCCGGGCCTGACGGCGCCCCTGTTGCCCGGGCACCCGAGCCTCGAGCGGACGGCACGGCCCGCCAGGACGGCACGCCGCACAAGGACAGGGCAGGCCGCACCCGCGGTCGGGCCGCACCCGGCGACCTGCGCTCCATCACCCGCCTGGGCGGCCTGACCCGCCGCATCCACCGCCACCTCGCCCAACGGTGCCCGACGTCGGCCCCCGACGCCGCCGCCCGCCACGACATCGCGGCCGCCTGGTCGCGCCGGGCGGAGCGGACTCTGGCCATCTTCCCCCAGCTGGAACCGTGGCGCGCCACCATCGAGCGGACCTACGCGCGCGCCCTCGACGCGACATGGCCGCACCTCCAGGCGATCCACGGTGACTTCCACCTCGGCCAGGTCCTGAGCGTGCCCGGCCGCGGCTGGGTCGCGATCGACTTCGAGGGCGAACCCCTGCGCCCGCTGGCCGAACGCACCACCCCCGACCTCGCCCTGCGCGACGTGGCAGGAATGCTGCGCAGCTTCGGCTACGCGGCCGGCTCGGCGAAACTGCGCGGCGCCGACCCCGCCGCCATGGACGCCTGGGAGGCCGCCGCCCGATCAGCCTTCCTCGAGGGCTACAACTCGCCGGAGGGCTTCGGCCCGGCGGCGGAGGGTCACGGCCCGCCGGAGGGCTACAGCGCGCCCTCGCCCGCGGGCGGCGCCCTGCTCGACGCCCTCATCCTGGACAAGGCCCTCTACGAGCTCGCCTACGAGGCCTCGCGGCGCCCCGACTGGATCCCCATTCCCCTCCTGGGCGTCGCGCGTCTCCTCGCAATCGGCGACACCCAATGCGAACGTCTGCTGACCGACGTGGACGTGTCCCATTTGACCGCACAACCTATGGAAGAGTGAGCACATGACTGATTCACCTCTCATTCCCATCAATGGTGACGTTCTTGAGGCCGTTGCCAACGGTTGGTACCACGCCCCGCACGACGTGCTCGGCCCCCACGCCGCGGACGGACGCGTGAGCGTTCGCGTCGTCAGGCGCCTGGCCGATCGCGTCTTCATCGAAACGGAGCAGGGTCGCACCGAGGCCGTCCACGAGCACGGTGGGATCTGGCGCGCCGAACTCGACGGCGACATCCCGGACTATCGGGTGGTGGCCGTCTACGGGGACGTCGACAACCGCGGTGACGACCCCTACCGGTTCCTGCCCACTGTGGGGGAGATCGACGCTCATCTCTTCTCCGAGGGCCGCCACGAGCGCCTGTGGGAGATGCTCGGCGCCCACGTGCGCACGTACCCCAGCGAACTCGGCGAGGTCACCGGGACGAGCTTCGCCGTGTGGGCGCCCAATGCCAAGGCCGTGCGAGTCATCGGTGATTTCAACGGTTGGGATGGCTCACTTTCCGCCATGCGCACCTTGGGTGCCTCCGGCGTGTGGGAATTGTTCATCCCCGGAGCGCAGGAAGGCCAGCGCTACAAGTTCGAAATCCAGTACCCCGATCTGTCGTGGCACCAGAAGGCCGACCCGATGGCACGCCAGACGGAGATCCCGCCCTCGACGGCGTCGGTCATCACGAAGTCACGCTTTTCCTGGGACGACGAATCCTGGATGGACGAGCGCGCCGGCACGGACCCGCATTCGGGCCCGCTGTCGATCTACGAGGTCCACCTGGGCAGCTGGCGCCAGGGCCTTTCCTACGAGGAGCTGGCCGAACAACTCATCGGTCACGTCAAGTACGCGGGCTTCACCCACGTCGAGTTCATGCCGTTGGCCGAGCACCCCTTCGCTCCCTCGTGGGGATACCAGGTCACCGGCTACTACGCCCCCTCGGCGCGCTTCGGCTCCCCCGACGGCCTGCGCTACCTCGTCAACGAGCTCCACAAGGCCGGCATCGGCGTCATCGTCGACTGGGTGCCCGCCCACTTCCCCAAGGACGAGTGGGCGCTCGCCCGCTTCGACGGCACCGCTCTGTACGAGGACCCCAACCCGCTGCGTGGCGAGCATCCCGATTGGGGCACGCTCGTCTTCAACTTCGGGCGGGCCGAGGTCCGCAACTTCCTCGTGGCCAACGCCCTGTACTGGCTGACGGAGTTCCACATCGACGGCATCCGGGTCGACGCCGTCGCCTCCATGCTCTACCTCGACTACTCGCGCGAGTCCGGCCAGTGGCAGCCCAATATCCACGGCGGACGCGAGAACCTGGAGGCCATCTCCTTCCTGCAGGAAACCAATGCCACCGCCTACCGCACGGCACCCGGCATCATGATGATCGCCGAGGAGTCGACCTCGTGGCCGGGCGTGACGGCCATGACCGAGCACGGTGGGCTGGGCTTCGGCCTGAAGTGGAACATGGGGTGGATGAACGACACCCTGCGCTACCTCCAGGAGAAGCCGGTCAACCGCAAGTGGCATCACAGCGAGATCACGTTCAGCCTCGTCTACGCGTTCTCCGAGCACTTCCTCCTGCCGATCTCCCACGATGAGGTCGTGCACGGCAAGGGTTCGCTCTACGCCAAGATGCCGGGCGACGACTGGCAGAAGCTCGCGGGTGTGCGCCAGCTGCTGGCCTACCAGTGGTCGCACCCGGGCAAGAAGCTGCTCTTCATGGGTCAGGAGTTTGCGCAGGTCGACGAGTGGAACGAGTCGTCCGGCCTGCACTGGTGGCTGACCAATGATCCGTCGCACGACGGCATCCTCGCCCTCGTCAAGCGGCTCAACGAAGTCTACCGGGCCTATCCGGCGCTGTGGAGTGACGACTTCACCAATCATGGCTTCGAGTGGATCGACGGCTCGGACGGTGACCACAACGTCATCAGCTACCTGCGCCGCAGCGCCGACGACGAGGACATCGTCGTGGCCGTGTGCAACTTCGCCGGCATCCCGCATCCCAACTACCGGGTCGGCCTGCCGCTGCCGGGCCGGTGGGATGAGATCGTCAACACGGACGCCCTGGAGTACGGCGGCTCCGGCGTGGGCAACTTCGGCACGGTCAACGCCGAGGAGGTCGGCTGGAACGGCCGGCCGTATTCGGCGTCGCTCGAGCTGCCACCCTTCGGCGTTGTCTACCTAGCGCCGCATCGCGACTGAGCGAAGGCCGCGGCCGGCTCCGGATGGGTGTCCGGGGCCGGCCCGGCACGAAGACAGTCATCGTTGCCGTAGTCTCCTGCAGGATTGTTGCAATTCGTAGTATGGGTTGTGCATTGCTAATGTGCCGGTTGTAAGCTTTCGCACAAGGGGATCGTGTGAGAAGATCCTGGCCCAGGCCAGGCACGAAGGCGAGTCGAGCATGGTTGCTCAGGGGGTGCGTTGATGGCCGATCGAATCCGGCTGGCAGACCTTGCACGCCAGGCGGGCGTGTCCACCGCGACCGTTTCACGGGTGCTCAACGGCAAAGAGACCGTTGCCCCCGCGACCCGGCAGGCCGTTCTCACGGCGCTCGACCTGCTCGGATATGAACGGCCCGAACGCCTGCGGCAGCGTCCCGGCGGCCTCATCGGGCTCGTCGTCCCGGAGCTTTCCAACCCCATCTTCCCGACCTTCGCCCAGCACCTGGAGACGACGATGGCGGCCAAGGGCTTCACGCCACTGCTGTGCACGCAGACGGCAGGCGGCATTACGGAGGACTCCTACGTTCAGTTGTTAATCGACCAGCATGTCGTGGGGATCATCTTCGTGTCGGGCCTGCACGCCGATTCTTCGGCCGCGACGTCTCGCTACACGCGTCTGCAGGAAATGCGCGTGCCCTTCGTGACGATCAACGGTGCCAATCCCCATATCTCCGCCCCGGATTTCTCAACGGACAACTGCGAGGCCATCACCCAGGCCGTGCGCCACCTGCATTCGTTAGGGCACACGAGGATCGGCCTGGCCGTCGGACCGGAGCGCTTCATCCCCTCCGCCCAAAAGATCCAGGGCTTCACGCAGGCGATGGCCGCCCTTCTTCCCGACTCGCCCGCGCCGGTCGCGTCGACTCTCTACACGGTCGAAGGCGGGCAGGCAGCCGCCGACGACCTCGTGAGTCAGGGATGCACGGCACTCATCTGCGGCAGCGATGTCATGGCCCTGGGCGCGATCCGCCAGTGCGAGTCGCGCGGACTGGCGGTGCCCGACGACGTTTCGGTCGTGGGTTTTGACGACTCGAAGCTCATGGCCTTTTCCGCTCCCCCGCTGACGACGATCCGCCAGCCCGTGGCCGCCATGAGCCAGGCCGCCGTGTCGACCCTGCTGGCCCTCATCGACGACAGGCCGCATTCGCACGCTTCCCTGACCTTCCACGCGGAACTCATCGTCCGCGACTCGACCGCAGCCCACCACGACACCCCTTCTCAATGACCACCAATGTCACCAAACTCCGCACCTTCTGCGCCTGAACACGACCGCGCCTCGTATGCCTTGGCAGATCCGCCTGCCGCCCGGCCCGCCAATCCGCCCGAGTCACGCCTGCTGCGCGAGCCCGCGCCCTCCGGCCAGTGGTGGGCCGACGCCGTCATCTACCAGATCTACCCGCGCTCCTTCGCCTCCTCGGCCGGGCCCATCGGCGACATCGCGGCAATGACGCGCCGCCTCGACCATCTGGCCGACCTCGGCGTCGACGCCGTGTGGATCTCGCCGTTCTATTCCAGCCCCCAGAAGGACGCCGGCTACGACGTGGCCGACTACCGCGACATCGACCCTCTCTTCGGCAGCCTGGCCGACGCCGACGCCCTCATCGCCCGCGCCCACGAGCTTTCCCTCAAGGTCATCGTCGACCTCGTCCCCAACCACACGAGCGACCGCCACCGCTGGTTCGCCCAGGCCCTGGCCGCCGGTCCCGGCTCACCCGAGCGCGAGCGCTACTGGTTCCGGCCCGGGCGCGACGGCGGTCCGCCCAACGATTGGCGCTCCGTCTTCGGTTCCATCGCCTGGACCCGGGTGCGCGATCGTGACGACGCTCCCGGCTCCCCGTGGCAGGACGACGAACACTGGTACCTGCACCTATTCGACTCGTCCCAGCCCGACCTCAACTGGGCCAACCCCGAGGTCCGGGAGGAGTTCCGCGATGTCCTGCGCTTCTGGTTGGAGCGCGGCGTTGACGGCTTCCGGGTCGACGTAGCTCACGGCCTGGCAAAGAACGCCGCCCTGCCCAACTGGGATCTGCGCGTGGCCATGGTCGAGGGCGACCGCTTCGGCCTGACGGGCGCGCCCATGTGGAACCTCGATGCCGTCCACGAGATCTACCGCGAGTGGCGCGGCGTGCTCGACGAGTTCGGGTCGGATCGCATGCTCGTGGCCGAGGCGTGGGTCGCGCCCGCCACGGAGCTGGCCAAGTACGTGCGGCGCGACGAGATGAGCCAGGCGTTCAACTTCGAGTTCCTCGAGTGCGGCTGGCAGCGCGAGGGCCTGCGGCGCGTCATCGCCTCGTCTCTGGCGGCCATGGACGCAGTCGGCGCGCCCACCACGTGGGTGCTGTCCAATCACGATGTCGTGCGCGCGGTCTCGCGCCTGGGGCTCGCCGATCCGACGTCGCGGCCGCAGGGCATCGCCGCCGACGACCCCCAGCCCGACAACGAGCTCGGGTACAGCCGCGCGATGGCCATGCACATGCTCATGGCGGGACTGCCCGGCTCGTTCTACATCTGGCAGGGCGAGGAGCTCGGCCTGCCGGAACACACGACGCTCGATCACGGCCTGCGCCAGGATCCCGCCTTCTTCCGCACGGGCGGCGAGGAGATCGGCCGGGACGGGTGCAGGGTGCCCATGCCGTGGAGCGGGCAGGCCCCGGGCCTCGGCTTCTCGCCCGACGGCCAGTCGTGGCTGCCCATCCCCGAGTCGTGGCGCGGTCTGGCCGCAGACGTGCAGGCCGCCAGGGCGGGGTCGACGCTCTCCTTCTTCGAGCGGATGCTGCGCCTGCGTCGCGAGCTCGGGCTCGGCCGCGGCGGGCTCGTCGACGAGTCGGACGCCGTCGGCGCCGGGTGCGCCTGCCTGGCCTACCGCAATACCCTGCCCGGCAGGGACGACCTCATGATCGTCGTCGCCTTCGATGAGCCCCTCGAGCTTCCACGCGGGTGGAAGGTCCTCCTGTCGACGGCGCAGGCCGGAAGCGAGCGCCGCGAGGTCGCCGCCGAGCGCGAGGTCCTAGAGGGCTCGGCACCTGCCACGCTGGCACCGAACTCCGCGGCCTGGCTCGTTCCCGCCTGATACCGGCCCGCGGCCGCTTGATCCGGCTGCCCGAGGTCAGTCCTTCCCCGCCAGAGATCTAGCCGGCTCCCTCGCCGGATCTGACCCATGCTGATACCGGCCCGGCCCGCCAGGGCAGCCAATGGCCCGGGAAGCCTGAGCAGCCCGGGCCACCGACCTTAGAACAGCGCGTTGGCCAGATCTCGGCGAGCTTGGGCCACGACGGGCTCGGCGGCGCCGACGACGTCGAAGAGTTCGACCAGGCGCTTGCGCGCCGCCTCCCTGTCCTTGCCTTCCGTCGCCTTGACGACCTCGATGAGCCGGGCGAAGGCCGCCGCGGGCCGCCCGTAGGCCACCTCGACGTCGGCCGCGGCAGCCTGCGTTTCGGTGTCGGTGACGGGCGCCGCCTCGGCCGCGGCGAGCGCCGCATTCGGGTCCTTGCCATCCACTCGCACCATGAGCTCAGCCTGCGCCAGGCCGTAGGCGAGCTCGTCATCGCCAGGATGGGCCTTGAGCGCCGTCTTGTACTCGACGACAGCCCGCGCGAAGTCACCCTCGCCCATGGCGTCGAGCGCGGCCCTGTGGTGCTCCGGCAGCTCGGGTTCCGGCGCGGGGCTCGCGTCGCCGTCCAGCACGCCCGTCATGCCGTACTGTTGCGCGGTTGCCAGCACCTGGTCGATGACCTTGTCGAGCTCGCCGGCCGCGGGCAGCCCCTCGAAAAGCGGGATGGGCTGGCCCTGCAGCAGAGCCGCGGCCGCGGGCACGCCCGTGATCCTGAAGGCCTGGGCAACGTCGGGCGAGGCGTCGACGTCGACCCTGCCCAGTTGGAAGCGCCCGCCGTGGCGGTGGGCGAGCTCCCTGAGCTGCGAGTCGAGGGCCGCGGAGTTCTCCGAGCGCGCCGAGGTGAAGACGAGCACCACAGGCAGGCGCGCCGAGGTCTCGAGCAGGCCCTGGACGTTGCTCGCATCGACGTCGACGACGAAGGCCCCGCGGACCTGACCGGCACCGGCCTGGCCGCCCGCGGCTTCGGGCTGCGGGGCCAGGGACGACAGATCCACGGCCCCGTACATGGACATTCCCAGAGGCTGAGTCATATCTTCCTATCCGTTAGAAACCGAAACCAGCTGCGGCATGCTGGCCGCAACGAGGCTGATCGACTGGTCGTCGGAGCCGGCCGGCGGGATGTACAGGCCGACGACGCCCGAGAAGTTTTGGACCAGAGTGCCACTGACCTCGACCTGTTCCCCGGCCGTACCGGTGGCGAGCGATCCGCCCTCGCCACCGATCTTGATGGAACCGCCGGCGGCCGTGACCCTGATCTCGGTGTTGTAGTCGAACGCGCTGAAGACGAGCGCTCCCCCGTTGCTCGTGCGCAGGGCCACTATCTGATCCTCGGGAGCCGCGAAGGACATGAACGCCTGCCCCACGCCGTCGACGGTCTTGGCGTTGCTTTCGTGCGCGTTCTTCAGCTGGGGGCGCAGCCTGTCATCGGCGAACGTCAGGCCCTGCGAGTCAGTGTGGGTGTTGTTGAGCGTCACGTAGGCGTCGACCACCTGCTTCGGGCTGGCGACGAGCCCATCGGAGGAATCGAGTTTGATGACCTCCATGCCCTTATCGCCCGAGTCGAGCTTGGGCAGGCTCGCGCCCGGCATGACGTCCAGGGAGCCCCACAGCTGCCAGTTCGATCGCGCCTGCGACTGGGTGAAGACATCCACCGTCGGCAGGTTCGATCCCTGGACCGGATTCATGACGCTCAGCGCGTAGTGGGGGTAGCTGTCCGATCCCGTGGAGACCGTGCTCGTCGCCGTCGACGATAGCGCCTTGACGTTGTAGCTGTCGGCCAGGATCCCCTTGAGCTGGTACTGGGCGGTGCGCATCTTCGTGAACGGGCCCGTGGTTCGGGCCTTGAGGTCCTCCGGCTTGAGGGACTCGTCGGCCTTCTTGATCGAGTCGAAGATGTTCTTCTGGATCTCGGTGAAGCGCTCCCCGGAGACGGCCGGCCGCACGGACGTCGCCGTGCTCTTCGGCTTGGGCAGCTCGGACGAGCTGTTGCTGCAAGCGACCAGCGAAGAGCTCGCCAGGGCCAGCGCGATTGCAAGGGATGCAGTCTTCTTGGACACGGTCAGTTCTCCTCCGTCGCTTGGTAGTCTTGCGGGCTGTAGCTGTCCTGGCCGTGGACAAAGCTCCACCGCGTGCGCCAGGCGTTGTTCGGGCCCAGGTAGGATTCCGTCGCGCCGGCGGAATCGGTCGCCTCGTCCTTCGAGGTCTCACCGTCCTGCCCCTGATCGGAGGCCACGCCGGCCGCCGGACCTCCCGGCGAGTTCGGCCCGAAGGCCGCCTCCCATGCCGCGGCCTCGTTCGGGTAGTGACCCAGAGACTCCGACACGTCGTAGATGGGGCTGCCGCCGTCGCCCCCGCCCGGCAGCGAGGATCCCGTGAGGATGTCCGAGCTGGACGAACCAGGCTCGCGACCCAACGGGTCGGATGCGCCGTAGTCGGGCGTGCCCGGGTAGTGGGACGCTCCCGCGTGCTCGGCGTTGCCGGGGTCGTAGCCCCATGCGCCACCGTACTGACCGGCCGAGGGGTCGTAGCCGGTGCCCGCGCCGTATTCGGCATCGTAGGCGTACTCGCCGTAGCCGGCGCCCTGCGCGTAATCCTGGCTTGCCGCGTAATCCGGGCCGTGCCAGTCGCCCGATCCGTACTCCGCGTAACCCGACGCGCCTCGGTAGTCGGCGTCCTGGCCGTACCCCGATGCACGGCCATCCTCCGAAGCCTGCCCGTAGCCGGCCGCGCCGTCGTAGTCGGAAGGCTCCGTCGAATAGTCGTCGACGGGGAAGATCTGCGTCCTGGCGCCCGGATCGTCGTCGTGCGAATCGTATCCGGCACCGCGAGCCTCGTCACCGTAGCCGTAGTCCTCGCCGCCTTCGCCGCGTTCCTCGTCCGGCAGGACCAGGCGGTCCTGATCCGACAGGGACCGCTCGCGCAGTTCGTCGCTATTGGGGCTGGACATGAGTATTCCGGCCCCGAGGGCGCTGCCGGTGGCCACCGTCTGCACGTTTCGCGAACTGCCCGTCAGGTCGGTGTCCTGGGCGCTGAGCACCGTGGTCTCGGCACTGGCGCGTGCGGCGCGGCGTGCCTCCTTGCGCTCGCGGATGGCCAGGCGCTCGGCGCGCTGGCGGTTCTCCTGCATGTTCAGCACGATCAGCGCCGCGCCCACGATCGCCATGAGGACGCCGATGAGGATGACCGGGAACATATTGGGGGCGTTGCTGCCGCGCTGCCACGTCAGCGTGATGTCGGGTGCCTTGCCGTCCGACGACGTGGCGATGAGCGCGATTGAGCCCTCCTTGTTGACCTCGTAGGGCTTGTCGACGTCGATGGTGCCCTTGCCCGTCCTCGTTTCAATCCACATGTCGGAGCCGGCCAGCGATGGCGTCTGCTCGGCGTCGCCGTCGACGTCGACGGTATTGAGCGTCTTCCAGTCCTTGAGGCCGGTGATGCGGGTGGCCTTCAACCCCTCCGCCCACGAGGCCACGTCGCCAGAGGCGCCGTAGGCCACGGTGATATCGGCATTCTTCGAGCCGCTGACCTTGACCACGACCTTCGAGTCCACGGCGTCGAGCACTCCGGGTGCGGTGTAGATGTACGGAGCCGAGCCACCCTTGGCCACGGCCGTCGCTTGGCTGTCGGAATTGCCGAATACGCTGAAGGCGATGCCCACAAGCGCGACGATAAGACCCACTATGCACAGCGCTATGCCGGCAATTCTTCGCATGTCATCCCTCTCGTCGTGACGATTGTATTTGCGTGTGTTAGAAGTTCTACTCCATACCAGCCGATGCCTGCCCGGGCAAGGCCCGGTACGGATATAACGATTTTATAACAGTACCGTCTCATCATAGATGGAACTGGTTAGGTACATCACCCTACTTCCTCGTATTCTAGTCATGTTGGCGTTAGGCCGAGTTCCACACTCTGCGCACGGGCCTTTGGCGCCAAACACTCCCCCTGCAACACCATTTGGAAAGGCCTAAGAGAAAGATGGTTGAGGAAAACACGCACTTCCCAGTAGTGCGTCGCGGATACGATCGTGCACAGGTTGACGAACGCATCCACGATCTCGAGAACAAGCTTGCGGAGGCCCGCTCGCAAGTAGCGAGCCTGGACGGCCAGGTTCTTCGCCTGTCCGGAGAGCTCGCGGAAACGCAGCGCCAGGTCCGGGAGAATGACCGCCCGAGCTACGGCGGTCTGGGCTCGCGTGTCGAGCGCCTTCTACGCTCCACGGAGAAGCAGGCCATGGACGTCATGACGCAGGCCAACGCCGACGCCCGTGCCGTCGTTTCGCGCGCCCAGGCACAGGCGGCAGAACTGGCAGCCATCTCGGAGTCGGAAGCCCAGGAGACACTGGCCAACGCTCGTGCGGCGTCGGAGCAGATGCGCAACACAGCCCGCAAAGAAGCGGATGCGCTGTCGGCGAACGCTCAGCGCACGTCGGAAGAGCTCGTGGCATCGGCCGAGCGCGAGGCCGATCGCGTCAAGGCCCTGGCAGCCAACGAGGCCTCCACGCTGCGCTCGCAGACGGCCCATGAGATAGAACACATGAAGGCCGGCCTCGAGGCCGAACTGGCAGACCTGCGCACGGCGACCGAGCAGGAGATGGCCTCGCTGCGCGCCGCCACGGAACGCGATGTCAACAAGATGCGCACCGAGGCCGACGAGGAGGTCGCGGCCATGCGCGCCGCCGCCAACCGCGAGATCACGGCCATGCGCGAGCAGAATGCCGCCGAGCGCGCGGCGGCCGACACCGAGGCCCGCCGCCAGACGGAGACCATGGTGGCCGACGCCGAGGCTCGCGCCGATGACGCCGAGCGCCGCCTGGTCATCGCCACCCAGCGCGCGACCGCGCTGACCGAATCCAGCAAGCGCGAGGCCACCACCCGCGTGGCCGACGCTCAGCACGAGGCCGAAGAGCTCCTCTCCGCCGCGCGCGAGGAAGCGCAGCGCATCCGCCAGGCGGCCTCAGCCAAGGCCGCCGCCCGCACCGCCGAGGCAGACGAGCACGTCGCCTCGCTCCAGGCCCAGTGCGACGCCCTCTCGTCCTACCTGGACGATATGCGCGCCATGCTTTCGCCGAACGAGTCCGGCCTGGTGCTCTCCAACATCATGGAGGCGGCCGGCATGGAGCGCCCCGGGGGCCAGGCGGCCTCGTTCGACGAGGGCGACCAGGACCAGGGCGGCAACAACGGCGATCAGAACCCGGTGCAGGCGGTCGAGGACGAGGATGGCTCGGACGAGTCGGTCAAGAAGGTCAGCTAGCTCGGTAGAGGTTTGACCACGGGCGCCGGCGCGGGACGATTCGCGTCGGCGCCTTGCCATGCGCGGACGGGATCAAAGGAGGACGGGACCGGGCAAAGCAACGAGGCCGGCCAAGGTAACAGTGCCGAAAGCGGACGGTGCCAAGGCAACGAGACCGAAAGGATCAGCTGGCGAGAGGTGGCTGACATGCCTGCTGGCTGGGGTCGATCTGCTGGCTGGGGGCCGAAAGAACAAGAGCCCGGCTGGCAGTACGCGGCTCCGCCCGCACGCGGGCACTTCGCGCGCCGGCTCAGACGGCCTCACATGCCTTTCGCACGTCGCCACGTACGCCGGCTCAGACGGCCTCGCGGTAGAAGTCGCGCAGGACGGCGGCGAGCTCCAGGGGCCTCTCGTTGGCCGAGAAATGCCCGGCGCCCTCGATCTCGCTGATCTTTGCGCGCGGGGCAAGTGCCTGCCAGGACTGAAGGAGCTCGAGGCTGCACGTCGGGTCGTCGGCCCCGCGAATGAGGGCGATGGGGCCACTGACCTGGCGCAGCGCCTGCCGCGCGTCGGGGCGCTCCATCATCGCCCTGTGCATCCACGCCAGCGAATCCGAATCGAGCGTGCGAAGGCGTGCATCGAGGCTCTCGCGCTGCTTGAGGGTGGCCTGCGGGGACATCATCGTCTCCGGCCAGGAAGCCACCGAATCGTAGCCGTGCCCCTGCTCGCACAGGGCAATGGCCGCGAGCCGGCCTTCCCTGCGCTCGGGGGCATCGCCCTCGATATTGGTGTCCATGAGCGCCAGGCCGGCGACGACGTCGGGGCGCGAGGCCGCGAAGATCGCCGCGGTCGCGCCGCCCATCGACAGGCCTCCCAGCACCACGCGCTCGATCCCCAGCTCGCCGAGCGTGGCCTCGATCGCCCTCGCATAGGCCGCCAGATCGGGCTCCGGGTAGCCGAATAGCTCCTGGATCTCCTGACCGCTCGGCGAGGCGCCGAAACCGGGGGCATCGACGGTGAGGACGTCGACATCGTCGAGCTCGTGGCGCACGCCATCCCACATCGTGGAGTCCAACGGCAACGCATGGAGCAAAAGCAGGGGCGTGTGGCTCGTGGGGCCTGTTCGCATGTGGGCAAGCGTTGTCATGCCTCCAAGGTTACGCGCGCGAAAGTCGGCGCTCCAGGGACGATAGTGCGTCGCCTGCGCGAGCTGCCCGCACCGTTCCCGATCGGCCACCGGCCACCCGCACTGGCCGCCGGATTACCGCCAGCCAGGGCCACGCGCCGGCCACCCGCACAGTTACCCGCGCGCGTACTGGCGCCAGCAGGCCGTGTGCCAATGCCTGCGTGAGTCGATCCCGTACTGCGCGCCCCAGAGGGTGTCCTCGGTCCACACGACCTCGTGCGGCAGCCCCGCGGCGATGATCAGGTCGCAGCCGGGGCACCGATACTCCTTGCTCCCCGAGGGGATGTGGCGCACCTTGTACTCGGTGCCGTCCCTTCCGGTCTCCCGCCTCACACCGCCCATCGCCGCTCCGACGTTGAGCGGCCTCACGGGCCTGGAGTACTTCTTCGATCGCCGCATCGCTTCCCCCTCAGAAAAGCCTGTCCTCGGGATTGTCTATGCCGCGCATTGCGTCGTAGTCGAGCACGACGCACTCGATTCCGCGAGCCTGCGCCAGCACGCGCGCCTGTGGCTTGATCTCCTGCGCCGCGAACACCCCGCGCAGCGGCGTCAGCAGAGGATCGCGCTCGAGCAGGTCGAGGTAGCGCGTCAGTTGCTCGACGCCGTCGATCTCGCCGCGCCGCTTAACCTCCACGGCGACGTGGCCGCCTTCGCCGTCGCGCAGCATGAGGTCGACGGGGCCGATCGGCGTTGGGAACTCACGCCTGACCAGGCTCATCCCCTCACCTATGCGCTCGACCTGCTCCGCCAGCAGCTTCTGCAGGTGCGCCTCGACGCCGTCCTTGACGATCCCCGGCTCGGCGCCGAGTTCGTGGCTGAGCTCTCCGAACCTTTCGAATAGGCGGATGATCAGCCTGTCGTCGCTCTTCTTGTGGGTGACCTCCCATACTTCGACGACGCCCTCGGCGGCCTCGTCCTCGGTGGGCTGCCGCTCGGACATCGAGCACGGCGGAGTCATCCAGTTGAGCGGCTTGTAGGAACCGCCGTCCGCGTGGACGAGCACCGAGCCATCGGCCTTGACCATGAGCAAGCGCGCGGCCGGCTCGAGGTACGCATCGAGCCGGCCCGAGTATTCCACCGAGCATTGGGCGAAGACGACGTGCATAGCACGAAAGCCTACCCGATTCGCCGCCGCAAGAACCGCCGAAGGCGCCAGCGCCACAGCCCGCGGAGCCGGCTAGTGCACGCGCCGCAGCCGAGCCCACAGGCCCCGGCGACAGTCCAGGGTGCCAGCGCCGCAGCCCACCGGCCCCGCCCTAGAACAGGGTCGGCTCCTCTTCCGGCGGCGCCGAATCCATCCAGGAGATGAGGCCGGCAAAAGCAGGCGTGGGCAGAAGAACATGGTAGGCCTGGCCGTCGACCTCGAATCTGACAATCGACATTTCCGTGTCGGCTGCCTGCCGACTCTCGACGATGTTGATCCTGTCGCGTGGGAAGGCCTGCCCCGGCCGGAATCGGACCGAAAAGCGCGGATACCAATCGAAGGAGCGGACACTGAAGATGACGATGCCCGCACGCCATGGCTCCTCGCCCCGGCGCAGGGCGCACTGGACGGCCCCGTAGCGCGCCAGGAGCGTGCGCAGGCGCAATGTGTACCCGACGAGGAGCACGAACGCCACGGCCATCACGGCGCATAACGCCATCCAGACGTAGCCCAAGGCCTGTGTCATCGGGGCTCCTCTCCCGGGGTGTCGCCTACTCGGAGCGCCCCTTGTCGGACCTTTCGACGACCACGTGGACCTGCTCCTCGTCGACGGTGACGAATCCGCCCTCGACCTCGAAGACCATGTGCTCATTGCCGGACGTCTCGATTTCGACGCGGCCCGGAACCAGGAGCGCCATCACCGGGGTGTGCCCCGGCAGGATGCCCATGGCTCCGTCGTGGGCCGGAACCGAGACGTGGTCGCTTTCGCCGCTCCACACCCGGCCGCCCCTGTCGACGATCTCGATCCTCATCAGCGCTGCTCCTGCTGGATCCTCTTCCAGGCCTTCTCAATGTCGTCGATGCCGCCGATATTGAAGAAGGCCTGCTCGGGAATGTGGTCGTACTCGCCGTCGCACAGGCGGCGGAATGCCTCGACCGTCTCGTCGACGGGAACGGTGGACCCCTCGACGCCCGTGAACTTCACGGCCGTGTACGTATTCTGCGAAAGGTACTGCTGGATGCGACGGGCGCGCGCGACCGTGACCTTGTCCTCCTCGGAGAGCTCGTCGACGCCGAGGATCGCGATGATGTCCTGAAGTTCCTTGTTCTTCTGGAGGATGGCCTTGACCCGCGTGGCGACCTCGTAGTGCGTCTGGCCCACCACCTGCGGGTCGAGGATGCGCGAGTTCGACGTCAGGGGGTCGACGGCCGGGTACAGGCCACGCGAGGCGATCTCGCGCGAAAGCTGGGTCGTGGCGTCAAGGTGGGCGAAGGTCGTGGCCGGAGCCGGGTCGGTGTAGTCGTCCGCAGGCACGTAGATGGCCTGCAGCGAGGTAATCGAGTGGCCCCGCGTCGAGGTGATGCGCTCCTGGAGCGCGCCCATCTCATCGGCCAGCGTCGGCTGGTAGCCCACCGCCGAAGGCATGCGCCCGAGCAGCGTGGAGACCTCGGAACCGGCCTGGGTGAAGCGGAAGATATTGTCGATGAACAGGAGAACGTCCTGGTTCTCGACGTCGCGGAAGTATTCGGCCATCGTCAGGCCGGACAGGGCCACGCGCAGGCGCACGCCCGGCGGCTCATCCATCTGCCCGAAGACGAGTGCCGTCTTGTCGAGGACCTCGGCCTCCTCCATCTCGCGGATGAGGTCATTGCCCTCGCGAGTGCGCTCGCCGACGCCCGCGAACACGGAGACGCCGTCGTGATCCTGGGCCACTCGCTGGATCATCTCCTGAATGAGGACCGTCTTGCCGACGCCCGCGCCGCCGAACAGGCCGATCTTCCCACCCTGGACGTAGGGGGTGAGCAGGTCGATGACCTTGATACCCGTCTGGAACATGCGGGTCTCCGGCTCGAGCTCGTCGAACGACGGTGGCTTGCGGTGAATGGGCCAGCGCTCGGTGACTTCGAGCTTCTCATCACCTTCGAGGTTGAGGCACTCGCCGAAGACGTTGAAGACGTGGCCCTTGGTCACGTCACCGACTGGAACCGTGATGGGGCTGCCCGTGTCGGTGACGCTCGCGCCGCGCACGAGGCCGTCGGTGGGCTTCATGGCGATGCAGCGGACGATATTGTCACCGAGGTGCTGTGCCACCTCCAGCGGCATGTCGTACACGCCCTGGCCCTCGCCCTGCTCGGTCACGTTGACCTTGGTGATCAGGGCGTTGTTGATCTCGGGCAGAGCATCGGCCGGGAACTCGACGTCGACGATGGCGCCGATGACCTGGACGATGCGCCCGGTGCCGGTGGTGGTTTCGAGGGTGGCGGTCATGTCTCTCCTTCAGCGGATGCTATGCGTCCTGCTTGAGCGCGTCTGCGCCCGAAACGATCTCGGTAATCTCGGTGGTGATCTCCGCCTGGCGGGCGTTATTGGCCATGCGGGTGTAGTCTTCGATGAGCTTCTGGGCGTTCTCCGTGGCCGAATGCATCGCCTGCTGGCGCGAGGCGAGCTCCGAGGCCGCCGCCATGAGCAGCACGGAGCGAATCCTCTGGCTGACGTACATCGGCAGGAGCGTGTCGAAGATCTCCTCCGCGGAGGGCTCGAAGTCAAACAGCGGGCGGGCCGCGGCGACCGGGTCGCCCAGTTCGTCGACGGGCAGCGCGGCCCGGTCCTCGTCTTCTTCCGGCTCGACGACCTCCAGGGGCAGCATGTGCCGCACCTGGACGACCTGCGAGACCATCGACACGAAGCGAGTGTGCACGACGATGAGCGAGGCAATGCCGCCCTCCTCGGCCGGTGCGAGGTAGCGATCCAGCAGGACCTCGGCGATCTCGTCGGACATTTCTTCGGAGGGCTTGTCGGACTGGCCGGACCACGACTGGACGACGTCGACGCCGCGGAACCGGTAGTAGGACTGCCCGCGCCGGCCGGACACGTATAGGAGCGGCTCCTTGCCCTCCTCGCGCAGCTGGGCCAGGACGCGGTCGGCCTCGCGCAGCACGGACGACGAATAGGCGCCGGCCATTCCGCGATCGGAGGTGACGACCAGGACGGCGACCTTATTGGTGTCCGTGCGCTGCGTGAGCATGGGATGGTCCGACTCGCTGTCGTGCAGGGCGACGGCCGCGATGGACTGCGTCAGGGCCCGCGTGTACGGGTCCAGGCCCTCGGCCGCCTCCCTCGCCTTGGCGATGCGCGACGCGGCGATGAGCTCCATCGCCCTGAAGACCTTCTCCAGGGTGGAGGTGGCTCTGATCTTCTCCTTGAAGATCCTCTGTGCGCCCGCCACGTCAGCCCCGCTTCGCCCGGACGATACGCTCCTGCGCGACCTCGGCCTCGACTTCGCCGGCCTCGTCCTCGACGACGATTCCCTCCGCCACGAGGAAGTTGCCCGTGAACTCTTCGACGGCCTTCTCCAGGGCGGACTCGGTTTCGTCGTCGAGCTGGCCCGTAGCGGCGATCGTCGTGAGCACCTCCGTGTTGTGGCGGACGAACTCGAGCAGGCCGGACTCGTAGGAGTGGACCATGTCGAGCGGAACCTCGTCGAGGTAACCCTTGGTGCCGGCCCACACCGACACGACCTGGTCCTCGGCACGGTACGGCGTGTACTGGGGCTGCTTGAGGAGTTCCATGAGGCGCTCGCCGCGCGTGAGCTGCTGGCGCGTCGTGGCGTCCAGGTCGGAGGCGAACATGGCGAAGGCCGCCTGCGAACGGTACTGCGCCAGCGTGATCTTCAGGGTTCCGGCCACCTTCTTCATGGCCTTGATCTGCGCGTCTCCACCGACGCGGGAGACGGACACGCCGACGTCGACGGCCGGGCGCTGGTTGGAGTTGAACAGGTCCGACTGGAGGAAGATCTGGCCGTCCGTAATGGAAATGACGTTGGTGGGAATGTAGGCCGAGACGTCGTTGGCCTTCGTTTCGATGAGGGGCAGGCCCGTCATCGAGCCGCCGCCCAGATCGTCGGAGAGCTTGGCGCAGCGTTCCAGCAGGCGCGAGTGCAGGTAGAAGACGTCGCCGGGGTAGGCCTCGCGGCCCGGCGGACGGCGCAGCAGGAGCGAGACGGCTCGATAGGCTTCGGCCTGCTTGGACAGGTCATCGAAGACGATGAGGACGTGCTTGCCGCCGTACATCCAGTGTTGGCCGATGGCGCTGCCCGTGTAGGGTGCCAGGTACTTGAAGCCGGCCGGGTCCGATGCGGGCGAGGCGACGATCGTCGTGTACTCCATGGCACCGTTCTTCTCCAGCGTCGAGCGCACGGAGGCGATCGTCGAGCCCTTCTGACCGATGGCCACATAGATGCAGCGGACCTGCTTGGAGGGGTCGCCCGACTCCCAGTTCTCCTTCTGATTGAGGATGGTGTCGATCGCCAGGGCCGTCTTGCCGGTCTGGCGGTCGCCAATGACGAGCTGGCGCTGGCCGCGACCGATCGGGATCATGGCGTCGATGGCCTTGATCCCGGTCTGCAGCGGTTCATGCACCGACTTGCGCATCATGACGCCCGGTGCCTGGAGCTCGAGGGCTCGCCTGCCCTCCTGGCCGGCGATCTCCCCGAGACCGTCGATGGGGGTGCCGAGCGGGTCGACCGTGCGGCCCAGGTACCCCTCGCCAACGGGAACGGACAGGACCTCGCCCGTGCGGCGCACTTCCTGCCCCTCCTGGATGGCCGAGAACTCACCGAGGACGACGACTCCGATATCGCGCTCTTCCAGGTTCATCGCCAGACCGAGCGTCCCGTCCTCGAAACGCAGCAGCTCGTTAGCCATGGTTCCGGGCAGACCCTCGACTCGTGCGATGCCGTCGGCGGTCAGCGTGACATGCCCGACCTCCTCGGTCAGGGCCTTGGCGGGCACATAGGAGTTCACATAGTTGTCGAGCGCAGCCCGGATCTCCTCGGGCTGGATTGTCAGCTCAGCCATTCCTCATTCCTTCGTCTGGGGTAACCCCGGTTAGCGTTTGATGGCGTCCTTGACGCCTTTGATTCGGTTGGCCAACGTCGCGTCGATGACGTCGTCGCCGACGTGGATGCGCATGCCGCCGATGACGTCGGGGTCGATCGCCACGTGCAGCGAAACGTCCGTGCCGTACCTGGCCGAGAGCGTGCGCGTCAGGCGGACCTCCTGGCCGCGGGTCAGCGGGGCGGCCACCGTCACCGAGGCGACGAGACGCCGCTGTAGCGCCGCGGCGGCATCGACGTAGCGCCTGAGGGAGGACGCGAGCGTTGACGCGTCCACCCGCCGCACGGCGCGTTCGGTGAGTGCGAGCGTTTCCTCACCGACGCGGCCGGACCAGACACCACGGGCGAGCTCGAGTCGCCTCTCGACGTCGATAGCCTCGTCGGACAGGGCGATCCTCAGATCGCGCTCGTCGGCCAGGAGCCGGGAGGCGCGATAGAGCTCTTCCTCGACGGCGTGCAGGCGCCGGGTGGCCTGTGCGCGGGCAAGTACGGCGTCCACGCCGAGCTCCTCGATGGCCTCGGCCAGGTCGCGCTCGTCCGCCCACTTCTCGGCGACGAGCCCCGCGAACAACTCCTCGACGGGCGCGCTGACCTTCGAGGCGAGGATGGCCGACGCGAGGGACGAACGATCCTCGCCGCTGCGACTCGTATCCGTGAGGGCCTTGCTCAGGGCGCCCTCGCGCCGGATGAGATCGGCGAGCGCGAAGAGCTCGCATCCCAGACCGATCTCCCGTCCGGATTCCTGCCGCAGGGCCGCCTCCCAGCGGGCCTTGGCCCCCTCGAGCGCCTCCTGACTGGCCGCGCGCATCAGCCCTCCTTCGTCCCGCCGGCCGAGGCGGCGGCCTCGTCCTCGAGCTCGTCGAGGAACTGGTCGATGACGCTGGCCGACACGTGCGGGCTGAGCGCGTGCTGCCCGACGATCCGGCCGGCCAGGTCGGTGGCCAGCGCGCCCACATCCTGCCTCAGCTGTGCCTTGGCCAGCTGAGTGTCGGCCTCGATCTGCCGCTGGGCGGCGTCCGTCACGCGCTGGGCCTCGACAGTCGCGGCCTTCTTCGCGTCGTCCACGATCGCCACGGCGTTGGCCTGGGCCTTCTCCCGGATCTGGGAGGCTTCGCGGCGCGCTTCGTCGACCTCGTCGGCCAGGGCGGCGCGTTCGCGGGCGACCTCTTCCTTCGCGCGTTCGGCGGCGTGCAGGCCCTCGTCGATCTTCTGCGTGCGCTCGTCGAGCAGCCGCGTGAAGGTCGGCCACGCGAACTTGTAGACCGCGATCGCCACGGCGATGAACGAGATCGAGCCCCAAACCAGGTCCGGCACCGCCGGAATGATCAAGGAATCTCCGGATGCGCTGATCATGATCAGGAGCCGAAGACGAAGCCTGCGACGAAGCCGATCAGACCGAGGGCCTCGGTGAAGGCGATCGAGAGGAACATGTTGACGCGCAGGTAGCCCTTGAGTTCGGGCTGCCGTGCCGACGCCTCCTGGTTCTTAGCGCCGATGAGGCCGACGCCGATGCCCGGGCCGATCGCGGCGAGGCCGTAACCGATGGTGGCGATGTTACCGATCATTTCGACTTCCTTAACTGGTTGGTGTGATCAGTGATCAATGGACAATGAAATGTAAGCTGCCGAAAGAAGCGCGAAGATGTAGGCCTGGAGCGCGGCCACGAAGGTCTCGAAGATCGTGAAGGCGATGCCGCCCAGAAGCGTGACCGATCCGAGGACGATCCCCAGCCCGCCGCTCATTTGCAAGTACAGGTAGTGCGTGCCCACGAAGCACAGGACAAGCAAAAGATGGCCCGAAACCATGTTCGCCAGGAGTCGGACGGTCAGGGTCAGGGGGCGGATGATGAACGTCGACAGGAGCTCGATGGGCGTCATGAGAATGTAAATCGGCTTGGGCACGCCCGGCGGGAAGAGCTGCTCCTTGAAGAAGTGGCCGGCGCCGTTGGCGCGGATGCCGGCGACGATGAACGCCACGTACGCCACGGCGGCGTATATGAGCGGCATTCCAATGATCGACGTCGACGCGATCTGAAGGCCGGGGATGACGCTCGTGATATTCATGAACAGGATGCCCAGGAAGATCGTGGCGAGAAGCGGCTGGTAGGGCCGCGCCTTTTCCCCGAGGATTTCCTCACCGATCTGGCGCTTGGAGAATTCCAGGAGCGATTCGACCGTGCCCTGCGCCCGCTTGGGGACGAGCTGCGCCCGGCGGGAGTACAGGACGAGGATGGCGACGAGCGCGACCGTCGAGATGAGCCGGACGAGGATGATCCGGTTGATCTCGAAAGGCGTTCCCGCGAAGAGGATGGGGTCCGGGAAGAACTCGTCGAGCGCCGGGGCGTGGAAGCCGTCTTCAGCACTGATGGAACTTGGAACCAGGCTTGCAGACAATGCATATGACGCCAATGCCACTCCGTGCTCCTTCGAACCTCATTCAGGGGACCGGCTCGCCAATTCCTGGTAGCCGGTGATCATGTTACATAAAAAAGGGGGGCGTCGCTAAGCTTTAGTCCCATATCGGCACGTACCTTCGTTCGAAGGAATCTCCACCCGGTGGCGCGGCAGTCCGTTCGAAGGTTCCGGAAAAACGGCCTGTACCCGCAGCTTTCACCTCGGGCCGGGATCCGGCCCGCCGGATTTCGGCCAGGGTATTTTCTTACCTCGAGGAGCCTTCGTTACGCCGGTCCTCTCGCTCGAGCATATCGAAATCTGGACCCTCGCCGCGCAGCACGACCCACGAGGAAACGACGAGCGAGGCGACGATCCCCGCGAAGACACTCCACGCGATGGCTGCGCGGTCGACCGAGCCAAAGCGAATAGCGCCCCAGGCCCCGAGGGCGAACACGACGAGCTTGACCAGGAAGCCGACGACGCGCACCGGGCCGTCGAAGCGCTCGTGGCGCACGAAGAAGAGGTCGAGCGCGAAGGTGGCCACAACGAGCGCGGAGCCGACGAGAGCGCCCAACGCCATCTGGCCGCGGCCGGCCAGCACAAGGGCGGCGCAGACGAGCAGCGTCCCGGCGGTGACGGTCAGAAGGTTGAGCGTGGCCACCCTCGTGAGGATCTGCTCGGCGCTCGGGCGCTGTCCCGGGACTCGTGCTCGGGCGCGGGTGGCCCTGCCTCCCGCAGCCCGGTCATTCCGGCGTTTCATATGCGGCCTTCGTGGTTCCTCACGGGCGCCACCTTCCTCACGGGCGCCCGCGCCACCGGCGCGTGGGTCGCGGGCCGGCCGGCGGCTGCGGGTCTCCAGGCGACTGCGGAGCTTGAGGCTGCTGCGCGGCGTCCGCGGCTTGAGGCGGCTGCTCGGCGTCCGACAGGCCTGCCTGGGCGGAATTTGGCGCAGTGCGAGCGGCATCCGGGCCGGGCGCGGTCGGGGCCAGCGGGGCCGCACCAATGGTGCCGGACGCTTCCTCGAATTGCGGTGGCTCGGCAGTATCCGTCGGCAGCGCCGCGTGTTTGCCGCGCGAGGCTCGGCCGCTCGCTGCCTCCTGCCCTGTGCCCACACGCTGCCTGCTGGCGCCGGCGGGCGCTGCGCTGACCTGCGCCACGTCAACCTGCGGGCCGGCGCCAACGCTCGGTTTGCCCTCGAGTCCCTTGTCGCCCGGTTTGCCCTCGCGGCTCGGTACGCCCTCGTTGCCCGCCTGAGCCTCGGCCGGTCCGGCACCACTGCCCGGACCCGCACCATCGTCGCCGTCCGTTAGCCTCGAACGGAATTGCCTCGCCGTCACCGCCACCCCGACGACCACGAAGACCGCCGCGATCGGCGCGACCCTGACGGTCGGAAAGCGCACGAGCGCAACGCAGGTGAACGAAGCGATAGCGGCCCACATGTAGAGCACGAGCACGGCGCCGGCGTGCGAATGGCCGAGGCGCAGCAGCCGGTGGTGGAGGTGCCCGGCGTCGGCCTGGAAGGGCGACTGGCCGCGCGCCATGCGCCGCACCACGGCCCACACGAGGTCGATCAGAGGCAGCAGAATGACGGCAATCGGCACGAGGATCGGCATGGCAGCAGGCAAAGCGTAGCCCGTGGACGTGTTGGCCGGGTCGATCTGGCCAGTGACGAGGATACCGGCCGCTGCGATGAGAACGCCGAGCATGAGGGCGCCGGAGTCGCCCATGAATATGCGGGCGCGGTGGAAGTTGTGCGGCAGGAATCCGGCGCAGATGCCCACGAGCGCCGCGACGACGACGCAGGCGAAGGAGGCGTAGTCGTCGGGCGAGCCGTTGCGGGCCAGGGCGTAGGAGTAGACGAAGAAGGCCGCCGCCGCGATGCCCGCGATCCCCGCCGCCAGGCCGTCGAGCCCGTCGACGAAGTTGACCGCGTTGGCCACGAGCACCACCGCCACGACGGTGATGAACATCGTCAGGCGGCTGGAACCGACCGTCAGCCCCATGACCGGGACCGTCACGAGCTGCACGCCCTGCCACGCCATGACGCCGGCGGCCAGGACCTCCCCGGCGAGCTTGGCGTACCAGTCGAGCTCCCACACGTCGTCGATGGCTCCGACCAGGCACATGAGGCCGGCGCCGATGAGCACACCCCACGCGGCGGACCCCACCTCCAGTACACGGGATAGGTAGGGGATTTGGGAGGCGACGAGGAACGAGCCGACGAAGCCCGCGTACATCGCCACGCCACCCAGGCGCGGGATGGGGAAGGAGTGAACGTCGCGGGCTCTGACCTCGGTGATGGCACCGAGCGCGAGGGCCAGGCGCCTGGCGACCGGCACGAGGAGGAAGGTGATGGCAGCGGCTATCACCATGATGAGAAGGTAGACGCGCACTAGGGCATCACCACATCCGCGAAACGCTCGAGGTCGCCAGCGGCCACGGCGCCCTCGCGGTAGATCCTCACGCGGGTCCCGGAGCGTTCGCCGCCCACCGGCTCGATGCCGACGACGGTCGAGGGCGTGCCCCCGCCGCACTCGCCGGCGTCGATGTAGACGGCGACCTTCTCCCCCAGCTGCCTTGCAGCCTGAGCGGCCGTGGAGGCCGCGGGCCTGGACGTGAGATTGGCCGAGGTGACCGCCATCGGACCGGCGGCGCGCAGCAGCTCGAGGGCCACCCGCTCGTCCGGCATGCGCAGGGCCACCGTGCCGCCCGTCTCGCCGAGGTCCCACCCCAGCGGCTTGGAGGCAAGGACCACGGTCAGCGGACCGGGCCAGAACCGCTCGATGAGGACCCTGGCGAGGTCCGGGATGTCAGCCGCCAGTTCCTCGGCCTGCTCGGGGCTGGCGACGAGGACGGGCGAAGGCTTTTCGCGCCCCCTGCCCTTGGCGGAAAGAAGGCGCTCGACGGCGTCGGCGTTGAAGGGGTCGCAGCCGACCCCGTAGACCGTGTCGGTGGGCAGGACGACGAGCTTGCCGGAGCGCACTGCCTGCGCGGCCGAGCGGATCACCGCCGATCGATCGGCCGGCGTGCCGCGATACTCGATGACGACCATTCGCTCTCCCTTCTGGGTCTAGCCTAGCCTCGCCCAGAGCATGCGGGCTCGTCCCGCCAGGTCCTCGAGCGTTCTCGCCGGGCTGAGCCCGATCGAAAGCGCGAAATCCCGCAGCGCCGGCCCCTGCCGCTCGTCGTGCTCGACGACGAGCACTCCCCCGGGCGCGAGCAACTGCCGCGCGCGGGCGACGATCGCCCGGGGGATGTCGAGGCCGTCATCGCCCCCTCCCCACAGGGCGGCGGGCGGGTCCGCGGCGACCTCGGGTTCAATCGTCTGTCCGGCCGGGACATAGGGCGGATTGGAGACGACGACGTCGAAGCTGCCCTCCCGGCCCTCGAAGGCTCGCGCGGCGTCGGCCACGGCGAAGTCGACGAGGCCGCCGTAGCGCTCGGAGTTCTCGCGGGCCAGCGAAATGGCGGCGGGGGAAATGTCGACGGCCGACACGCGGCTGCCGGGCGCCTCGATGGCCACGGCGATGGCTATGGCGCCGCTGCCGGTACACAGGTCGGCCACACTGGCCTCGCCCCTGGCGGCCAGCGCTGCGCGGGCGGCGTCGATGGCGTGGCCCGCGACGAGTTCGGTTTCCGGGCGGACGACGAAGACGCCCGGCCGGCAGGCAAGCGTCAGGTGGCGAAAGTGCATAGTGGCGAGGATGTGCTGGAGTGGCTCGCGCCGCTCGCGTCGCGCGAGAAGGGTGGCGAGCGCCTCCTCGTCGCCCGCCGTGGGTGGGTCGGCCAGGGCGAGGGCGCGGCCGGCGACGTGCTCGGTGAGCGCGCGGGCGTCGGCATCCGGCGAGGCGACCGAGGCCTCCGCCAGGCGGGCGCTCGCCCGGCGAATCAGGGCAGTCCACGAAGGACCGGTCAGACCCTGCCGCGCGGGATCGGGCAAGCCATGCGCGGGGCCGGGCAGATCACGCCAGCCGGGGGCCGTCATCATTCCTCCGCTGCCGCCAGGCGTTCGGCTTCATCCATCTGGCGCGCCGAATCGATGAGGGGGCCGAGCTCGCCGGCGAGCACGTGGTCGAGATTGTAGGCCTTGTAGCCCGTCCGATGATCGGAAATGCGGTTCTCGGGGAAGTTGTAGGTGCGGATGCGCTCGGAGCGATCGACGGTGCGCACCTGGGAACGCCGCATCGCCGCGTTTTCCTCAGCCTGCTGCTCGAGCTGCATCTGCCGCAGGCGCGAGCGCAGCACCCGCATGGCCGCCTCGCGGTTCTTGATCTGCGACTTTTCATCCTGGCAGGAGACGACGAGCCCCGTCGGCAGGTGCGTGATGCGCACGGCCGAGTCGGTCGTGTTGACGGACTGGCCGCCCGGCCCCGAAGAACGGAAGACGTCGATGCGGATGTCGGCGTCGGCAATCTCCACCTCGCCGGGATCGTCGACCTCGGCGAAGACGAGCACGCCGGCGGCCGACGTGTGAATCCTGCCCTGCGACTCGGTGACGGGCACGCGCTGGACGCGATGAACGCCCGCCTCGTACTTGAGATGCGCCCACACGCCGTCGGCCGGATCCTGCGGTGCCTGCCGGACGCGCACGGCCATCTGGACATCCTTGTAGCCACCGAGCTCGGTGAGCATGGAGCCGAGGATCTGGACGGACCAGCCCTTGCTCTCGGCGTAGCGCTGGTACATGCGCAGCAGGTCGCCCGCGAAGAGCGCCGATTCCTCGCCGCCCTCACCGGCCTTGACCTCGATGATGGCGTCACGCGCGTCGTCGGGATCACGAGGGATGAGGGCGCTCTTCAGGGCGGCATCGGCGCGGTCGGCGGCCTCCTGGAGCGCGGGGATCTCGGGCTTGAAGAGCTCGGCGTCCGGCCCGCCGCCGGCGACGATCTCACTGGCCTCGTCGAGGTCGGCATGCGCGCCCCGGTACTCCTCGTAGACGCGGACGATCCGCCCGAGCTCGGCGTAGCGCCGGCCCAGTGCCTTCATCTTTTCGGGCGAGGCGAGCACCTCGGGGCTGGACATTTCCGCCTCGATGCGTCGATATTCGGCGAGCATCTGCTCTGCGAGTTCGATCTGGTTGCTCATGCTGCCTTCCTTGAGCGCGTCATAGCGCCGGGTTACCGCCGCCCGGGCTGTCGCGGGTGGACGGGACGCTCTCGCGCGTCGCAGCGCCGGGTTACCGCCGCCTTCCGTCGGACGATGCGAGTTCGCGCGCAGGTCGATGCGTATCCTCGCTGACCGTCGGCGCTCCGATATTGACCAGTTGGGCTCCGATATTGCCCGGCTGCGCGCGGAGACGTCGCCTTCGGCCAACCGCTGCGCCCACCCGGCCATAAGCAATGCCGACGCAGCCGCTGCTGCGCCGGCATTGCTGGCGTGACTTACTTGGAGCGCTTGCCGTAGCGAGCCTCGAAGCGGGCGACGCGGCCACCGGTGTCGAGGATCTTCTGCTTGCCCGTGTAGAAGGGATGGCACGCGTTGCAAACGTCGAGACGCAACTCATCGCCTTCGTGGGTGGAACGGGTCTCGAACTCGTTGCCGCAGGTACAGGTGACCTTGATGGCGTGGTATTCGGGGTGGATGCCCTGCTTCATGCTTGTTCTCCTTGGATCGTTCAGTGCCCCGGGTCCGGCCGACGTGCCTCGCGTCCCGCCCGGCGATGTCGACCGGGCGGCGAACCGGTGAACCGGAGGCCGACGAGACATTATGCCACGGACCGGCAGCCGCGCGCACGTGCCGGTGAGGAATGGCACGCGGCGCCGCGCGCCGGTCAGTTCGAGCCGCCCGCCTGCATCGACTTCATGATCGAAACGAGGAATTCGGCGTTGCTCTCCGTCTTGCGCAGCCGGCCCAGGAAGAAGTCCGAGGCCTCGGTAACGTCGAGCGTGCCCAGGGCGCGGCGCAGCTGCCAGATGACCTTGAGTTCCTCCGGCGAGAACAACAGTTCCTCGCGGCGCGTGCTCGAGGCATTGACGTCGACCGCGGGGAAAATTCGCCTGTCGGCGAGCTGGCGCGAAAGGCGCAGCTCCATATTGCCCGTCCCCTTGAACTCCTCGAAAATGACCTCGTCCATCTTCGATCCGGTCTCCACGAGCGCCGAGGCGATGATCGTGAGCGAGCCACCGTCTTCGATATTCCGGGCGGCGCCGAAGAACTTCTTGGGCGGGTACAGGGCCGCGGCGTCGACGCCACCCGAAAGGATCCGGCCCGAGGCGGGGGCGGCCAAGTTGTAGGCGCGCGACAGGCGCGTGAGCGAATCGAGTAGCACGACCACATCCTGGCCCAGTTCGACGAGCCGCTTGGCGCGCTCAATGGCCAACTCCGCCACGATCGTGTGATCCGAGGCCGGCCTGTCGAAGGTCGACGCGATGACCTCGCCCTTGACCAGGCGCTTCATGTCCGTGACCTCCTCGGGACGCTCGTCCACGAGGACCACCATGAGGTGGACGCGGGGGTTGTTCGACGCGATCGCCATGGCGATCTGCTGCATGACCATCGTCTTGCCGGCCTTGGGCGGGGAGACGACGAGGCCGCGCTGCCCCTTGCCAATGGGAGCAACGAGGTCGATGGAACGCGGGGTCAGGGCCTTCGGCGTCGTCTCCAGGCGCAGCATTTCCTGCGGATAGAGCGGCGTGAGTTTGTTGAACTCCGGCCTCTGGGCCGAGCGCTCCGGGTCGAGCGAATTGATCGTGTCAATTTGCAGGAGCTGATTGAGCTGGCTGTGGGCATTGTGCTTGCGGTTCTGGTTGCGGCCGCGGTTGTTGCTGTGATGGGTCTCGCCCTCGCCACGCTGGCGGACGGCGCCGACGATCGCGTCGCCGCGGCGCAGTCCGTGCTGCCTGACGATCTGCGGAGGGACGGCGGCGTCGTTGCTTCCCGGCAGGTAGCCGCCCGTGCGCAGGATCGCATTATTTCCTTCGAAGTCGAGGATTCCGGCGACGGGCAGCAATTCCTCGTCCTCTCGGACCTGGAACTGCGATGCCCCCTCGCGGCCACGATTGCGGTTGCGATTGCGTTCGCGGCGGTTGCGCTCGCCCCGGTCCTGGCGGTCGCCAACGTCGTCGCCACCGGCGCGACGGACAGCCGCTTCCCCTATGGCGTCGAGAGCCGCGCGCCTGTCCGTGTCGGACAAATTGTCATTGCGGCCCCGGCCCTGCTGGCGGCCCTGCCCATTATTGTTGCGCTGCTGGTTACGCTCCCTGCGCTGGCGACGCGAGAGCACCTCGCGCTGGCCGCGCTCGCCCTTCGGCTCGGGCAGTACGATGTCCGCCGGGGCCTTGGCCTGGGCGTCCTTGGCGGACGATTCGCTCTGGGACGGCCGAGCAGATGGCTCGCCGGCTTTCTCATCGCTGCGGGGAGCGGCCTGCGCGGTATCTTCGGCGGTGGCCCGGGCGGCGTCGTCGACCTTCTTGGCCTCGTCATCCGCCTTCTTCTGAGCGTTCGCCTTGGGAAGCTCGAGGGCGGGCTGCCTGTTCTTCACCTTCGGCGGGCGACCGCGGCGCGCCGGGCCGGTCACCGAGCGAATGGCGGCTACGAGGTCAGCCTTCTTGGCCTTGGGGTCGACTTCCAAGCCGAGCGACTTGGCCGTTTCTCTGAGCTCGGGCAGACGCATGGTCGATATAGCACCGAGATTGACTTGGCTCACGAGGTTCCTTCCTCGGATTCCCGGCTCCTGCCGGGAATCTACGTAGTGGAGAGAAAACACCGAATGTGCGTAAGTTCGGCGGGAGACCCGGGGCCAGTCATCTGCCTCTCCGGATCGGCAACTAGCGTAGCAGCAAATACCTGCCCATAGCACATTCTCCACAGTCCGAAATTGTGGACCCGGGAAATGTACCGCCCGAGGGCGGGCTCCGTGTGGTTGGCGTCGCGATCGCCGACGGCGGCGCCCCCGCCGTTCCACGCCAGCAAGTCAGCCGAGCGGCGCTCGCTCCCCCGGCGTCGCAAAGGGTGCGCCGCCGGGCAAAGTAAGATTTGCCATCATCGAACTCCGCCGCCGAGCGAGAACTCGCCACCAGCGGCCGTTGTCGGCCATCCGAGCGGTCGGCGCCCGGCCGAGCACCTGTGCCGAACCCCGTCCGAGCCGAGCATCGTTGTCGGCCTCCAGCACCAGCGCCGTCGTCGAACCCTGCCCCAGCCGAACTCCGGTGCCGCCCGACCCGGGCTCCACCCCACCCCGACCTACTCAAGCTTCAGGACTGCTCGGGCCTCAGCCCAACTCGGGATTCAAGCCTCAATGAGGTGCGCACCCCTGGCCACGCCCCCGTGGAAGGCCGTGAAGCCGCGGTCGGCCAACATGTCCCCGGTCTGCGCGTCGATCTCGTCGAAAACGAGGATCGACGGGCCTGCGCCCGAGATCACGGCAGGCCAGCCGGCCTCGCGCAGGGCGGTCAGGACCTCGAAGGACTCGGGCATGGACGCGGCCCGGTAGGCCTGGTGCAGCCGGTCGTCCGTCGCTTCCAGGAGCAGTTCGGTGGAACGCTCGAGCGCCACGACGAGCATTGCCGAGCGCGCCGCGTTATGGGCCGCGTCGGCATGCGGCACGGTGCTCGGAAGCACCGAGCGTGCCTTCTTCGTGGCGAGCACGGCCTCGGGTATGAGCAGCGTCGTTTTCAAGCGGGGCGAAAGCGCAAGTTGGACGACGTGAGCCGAACCGTCCGCCTCGCTGACCCAAGAGACGACGGCGCCACCGTGGATGGCCGGCGCCGCATTGTCGGGATGCCCCTCGAACTCGGTGGCCAGCGCCAGGAGGGCGGCGTCGTCGAACTCCTCGGGGCGGTCGACGAGTCCGCGAATGAGCATGAGCCCGGCGACGACGGCGGCAGCGCTCGACCCCAGGCCGCGTCCCTGGCGGATCTCGTTGTGGCACGTCAACTCGATGCCCGACTGCGGCAGGCCCGCGGCGTCGAGCCCGTGGCGCAGGGCTCGCACGACGAGGTGCGAGTCGTCGGTTGGCAGCCGGCCCGCGCCCTCGCCCGTGACCGTCACGCGGGTCGGTCCCGTGACAAGCCTCACGTGCACCTCGTCCCACAGATTATGAGCCATCCCCATGGAGTCGAAGCCGGGGCCGAGGTTGCCCGAGGTGGCGGGAACGCGAACCGCGGCGGTGGCCCGCGCGATACGCATCAGAGTGCCAGGGCGGCCGCGGCCGCCTCGGTCGTCGGGGCGATGGGATCGAAGTCGAGCTCGCGCCCACCCAGAGCAGTGGCCGTATCCTTGAGGCCGTTGCCCGTGACGGTGCACACGATCGTCACGCCCTCCGGCACCTTGCCGTCCTGCGCGGCCTTGAGGAGCCCGGCAATCGACGCCGCCGAGGCAGGCTCGACGAAGACGCCGACCTCCGCCGCAAGGATGGCCTGCGCCTGGAGAATCTGCTCATCGGTGACCCGATCGATCCAGCCGCCCGAGGAATCGCGGGCATCCACGGCGTACTTCCACGACGCCGGGTTGCCGATCCTAATGGCCGTGGCGATCGTCTCCGGGGCGGCCACGGGTTCGCCCACGACGAATGGCGCGGCGCCCCAGGCCTGCACGCCCCACATCTGCGGGACGCGGCTGGCCACGGCGGGAAGGCGCGAGGCGGCGTCGTCCATTGAGGCGATCGTCGTGCGCCCGGCATACTCGCTGTAGCCCATCCAGTAGGCGGAGATATTGCCGGCATTGCCCACGGGCAGGACGTGGATGTCCGGCGCGTCGCCCAGCTGGTCGACGATCTCGAAGGCCGCGGTCTTCTGGCCCTGGAGGCGGTACGGGTTGACCGAGTTGACGAGCGCCACGGGGTAGCGCTCGGTCAGTTCGCGCACGATGCGCAGGCAGTCGTCGAAGTTGCCGTCGACCGCGATGAGCTTGGCTCCGTGGACGATGGCCTGGGCGAGCTTGCCCGCTGCGATCTTGCCGGCGGGCAGAATGACGGCCGATTGCAGGCCGGCCGCGACCGCGTATGCGGCGGCCGACGCCGAGGTATTGCCCGTCGAGGCGCAGGCGACGACCTTCGTGTCGGACTGCAGGACGTGCGAGATCGCCGTCGTCATGCCGCGGTCCTTGAATGAGCCCGTCGGGTTGGCACCCTCGACCTTGACGTAGACCCTGGCGCCCGTTCGCGAATCGAGGGCCGGGGCGCTCACGAGCGGAGTGCCGCCTTCGCGCAGCGTCACGACGGGATCGTCATCAGAAAAAGGCAGCCGCTCGCGGTACTCGGCGATGAGACCGCGCCACTGGTGAGCCATCAGGGTTCCTCCATTCGATTGACGTGGTGGACCTCGCGCACGTACTCGGCCGAGCGCAACTCGTCCAGCGTGGCCGTCAGGTCCGCCTGCTGGGCCTCGTGCGTCGTGGCCGTCAGGCGCGCGAGGCCGCCTTCGCTCATCGTCTGTCCGACGGAGCTGATCGACACGTCATGGGAGGCAAAAACGCCCGCGATCTTCGACAGCACGCCGACGTGGTCGTCGACGGTCAGCTCCACCTGGAAGCGCGAGCGCCCCTCGTCCGGCGAGAGCACGGGCAGGTCGGCGTAGATGAGCTCGCGTGGCGCACTGCCGCCGTGAACCTTGTGGAAGGCGGCGGCAACGACGTCGGACAGGACTGCCGAGGCCGTGGGGGCGCCGCCCGCGCCGGGACCGTAGAACATGAGGCGGTCGGCGGCCTCGGCCTCGATGACGACGGCGTTGAATGCGCCGCGGACGGAGGCCAGCGGGTGTTCGCGCGGCACGAGCGTGGGGCCGACGTGCAGTTCGATGCCGCGCTCGCGCCGCTTGGCCGAGGCGATGAGCTTGACGACGCAGCCCGAGCGGGCGGCCGTGGCGATGTCGGCATTCGTGATGTCGCGGATGCCGTGGACGTGAACGTCGTCGAGCGAGACCCGCGTGTGGAAGGCCAGGGAGGCCAGGAGCGCGCACTTGGCGGCGGCGTCCAAGCCGTCGACGTCGGCCGAGGGATCGGCCTCCGCGTAGCCGAGCTCCTGGGCCTTGGCGAGCACCTCGTCGAAGTCAAGGCCCTTGGTAGTCATCTCGTCAAGGATGTAGTTGGTGGTGCCGTTGACGATGCCGAGCACTGACGTGATGCGGTCGCCCGCGAGCGATTCGCGCAGGCCGTAGACGACGGGGACCGCGCCCGCGACGGCGGCCTCGTAGTAGAGGTCGACCTCGTGCCGGGCCGCGGCCTCGAAGAGCTCGGGACCGTGGGCTGCCAGGAGCGCCTTGTTGCCGGTGACGACGGATGCGCCGGCCTCGAAGGCCTGGCCTATGAGCGTACGCGCCGGTTCGATGCCTCCGATGAGTTCGACGACGATGTCGGCATTGGCGATGAGGCCCGGCGCGTCATCCGTCAGCAGCTCGCGATCGATCGCCGCATCGCGCGGGGCGGAAACGTCACGCACAGCGATACCGACGATCTCCAGCTGTGCCCCAGCGCGGGCCTGGAGGTCTTCGGCCTGCTCGCCGAGCAGGCGGGCCACCTGGGTCCCAACCGTGCCGCAGCCCAGAAGAGCGATCCTGACTTTCTTCACCGCTTGTCCTTTCACAGCGAGTAGCTTACCGCGCGGGCGCCGCTGGCACCGAAGCGTGTTCAGCTTTCGATTCGCACCGGCGCGCTTTCCGAGACGCGAGCGCATACCGCCCGCGCGTTGATGCCGCATCGGCCCGGCGCCCGCCGCGGAAATGGCCCGGCGTGAGCGCTTCGGAAATGGCCCGGCCGGCGCGGGCGCCGTAGGCTTGTCGCAGACAAGCGATGGAGGCACGATGCACGAGGAAGTCCCGCCCAGCCCGCGCCCCGTGACGCTCGCCTCAGCGGGCGGGCCGGTCACGCTCGGCGACGGCAAGGTCAAGACCATCGTTCCGCTCGCCGCGCGCACGGCCGGCGAGCTCCTTCCGGCTGCCCGCGCGGCCAATGCCAGCGGCTGCGACATCGTCGAATGGCGCATCGACCTCATGGACGAGGGGAACCTTCTGCGGCCGGTCATGGCCGCCGCCCGCGCGCTCGCCGGCGCCGCCAACGTGCCGATCCTCGCGACCTTCCGCACGCCCGCCGAGGGCGGCTCCCTGCCCATCGACGCGGCCGCCTACGAGGAGCTGCTGACGGCCCTGGCGGCAAGCGGCCTCGTCCAGGCGATCGACGTCGAGTACTCGCGCGGGCCGGATCTGGCCGGGCGCGTTGCAGCGGCGGCCCGCAGCGGCGGCGTCGCCACCATTGCCTCCCATCACGACTTCGAGGCGACCGGCTCCGCCGCCGAGATCGCGGCGCGTCTGGACGACATGGCGGGCTGCGGCGCCGACGTCGTCAAGATCGCGTGCATGCCCCGCAGCCGCGAGGACGTCCTCGCCCTCCTGGCGGCCTCCTCGCGGGCGTCGCGGGAGCTTGCCGTCCCCCTCATCGCGATTTCGATGGGCGCGCTCGGCGTCGTGTCGAGGGTGGCCGCCGGGCAGTTCGGCTCGTGCGCCACCTTCGCGAGCCTGGGGCGCGCCTCGGCCCCCGGGCAGGTCCCGCTCGCCGAGCTCCGGCCCGTGCTCGACGCGCTCTCAACCTGGGGCGACCCCGCCACCTGAGGTGCGGGCACCTCGAACCCGCACCGCCCTCGGAGCCGACCCCTCAGGCCTGCGCTCCTCGGGCCTCGCAGTCGCTCCTCAGGCCTGCGGAACCGCGCGCCCTCAGGCCTCGTAGTCGACGTCGAGCGCCAGCAGGTCGGCCGGCGCCTCGCGGCGCACGATCCACCGCGCCTTCCCGCCGCGCACGGCAACCACGCCGGGCCTCGGCAGGAGGTTGTAGTTCGAGGCCATGGCACGCCCGTAGGCTCCCGTGGCGGGCACGGCGAGGATGTCGCCGCGCGCCAGGTTGGCGGACAAGCTGACGTCGCGAACCACGATGTCTCCGCTCTCGCAGTGCTTGCCGACCACCCGGCTGCGCACGCCCTCCGAGGGCTGGCGCGAGGCCAGGGCGGCCGTGTAATCGGCACCGTACAGCGCGGGGCGGATATTATCGCTCATGCCGCCGTCGACGGAAACGTAGCGGCGCGGGCCGTCGTCGGCCTGGACGGTCTTGATCGTGCCGACCGTGTACAGGGTCACGCCCGCCGGGGCCGCGATGCAGCGGCCCGGCTCGATGGACACATGCGGCGGGGCGATTCCCGTCTGGGCCACGTTGGCCTCCACAACGGCCGCCAGCGCGTGCGCGAACTGGCTGGGCGGGGGTGGAACGTCGTCGAGCACCGTGTAGCGCGTGGCATACCCGCCGCCAAAGTCCACCTCGTCCAGCGCGATGCCCAGCTCCTTGATGGCCGTGGCGCGCAGGTCGAGCAGCGCCTCGGCCGCCACCTCGAAGCCGCGCACGGCCTGAATCTGCGAGCCGATGTGGGAGTGCAGGCCGACGAGCCGCACATTGGCCGCCTCGCTCGCCTCCTCGATGGCGCGTCGGGCGGCCCCTCCCGCGATCGACAGGCCGAACTTCTGGTCCTCGTGGGCAGTGGAAATGTACTCGTGTCCGCCGGCGTGCACGCCCGTCGTCACCCGCAGCATGACGTCGGCCACCTGCCCGCGCTCGGCCGCGATAGCATCGACGAGCGCCAGCTCGGACAGCGAATCGACGACGACGTGCGCCAGGCCGGCATCCAGTGCCAGCTCGATCTCCTCGCGCGACTTGTTATTGCCGTGCAGGCCCAGCTTGCTGCCGGGAACACCCGCGGCGAGCGCCGTCATGAGCTCGACCTGGGAGCAGGTGTCCACGCCCAGGCCCTCCTCGCTGACCGCGCGCGCGACGGCCACGGAGAGGAAGGCCTTGCCCGCGTAGTAGACCTGCGCGCCGGCCAGGTCCGCGAAGGCCTCGTCCATCGCCTGTTTCCAGGCTCGGCAGCGGCCGCGTAGCTCGTCCTCGTCGAGCACGTACAGCGGCGAGCCGAACTCCTCGACGAGTTCGTGGACGGAGATGCCGCCAATGCTCAACTCGCCGTCTTCGCGGCGGACGGATGCCGGCCAGATTCCCGTCGACGCCCCGTCGGGCTCGGGGGCGCTCAGCGTATCGAGGCGGTTGTTCATCGGTCTGCTCCTCTCGCAGTGACACGGACTTTGTACGCGCTCACGCTCGCGCGCGGGCCTCCGGGCGCGAGGCGGTCACATCCTTTCGGGGGCGCTGACACCCAGCAGCTCCAGGCCATTGGCCAGGACCTGGCGGGCCGCGTCATTGACCCACAGGCGGGTGCGGTGCAGGTCGGTGACCTCCTCGTCGGCGCGCGGGGTCACGCGTGCCTTGCCGTACCAGGCGTGGTAAGCCGATGCCACCTCTTCGAGGTAGCGCGCGATGCGGTGGGGCTCGCGCAGCCGGGCCGCCTGGGCGACGATGTCGGGCATCCGCGCAAGGGTCCCCAGCAGGTCCGAGTCAACCTGCTCGAGGACCTCGGGGGCGAAGCCCTCCTCGCGGCGCACCGAGTGCTCGGCGGCATTGTGAGCCACCGAGCACGTGCGCGCGTGCGCGTACTGCACGTAGAAGACGGGGTTGTCATTGGTGCGCGAGGTCAGCACATCGAGGTCGAGTTCCAGCGTGGTATCCACCGAGGCGCGGACCAGCGCGTACCGGGCGGCATCCACGCCAACGCTCTCGACGAGGTCTTCCATCGTGACGATATTGCCGGCCCGCTTGGACATGCGCACGGGCTCGCCGGAGCGCACAACGTTGACGAGCTGGCCGATGAGGATCTCCATATTGGCGCCCGGTCCGGCCTCGTCGCCGTATGCGCGGGCCATGGCATACATGCGGCCGATGTAGCCATGGTGGTCGGCCCCGAACATGAAGATGCACTGGTCTGCGCCGCGCTCGCGCTTGTCGAGGAAGTAGGCGAGGTCGGCCGCGAAGTAGGCGGCCTCGCCATCGGACTTGATGATGACGCGGTCCTTGTCGTCACCGAACCGGGAGGAGCGCAGCCAGATCGCGCCGTCCTCGTCGAAGATGACGCCGCGCTCGCGCAGGATGCCGATCGCCTGGTCCACGGCACCCGACTCGTGGAGCGATTGTTCGTGGAAGAAGACATCGAAGTCCGAGCGGAAATCGTGGAGGGAGTTCTTGATCTCCTCGAACATGAGCTCCACTCCGCGCTTGCGGAAAACCTCTTCGGCCCTGTCGTCGGGCAACGTGGTGGGGTCCGGCTCGCCGTCGCGTGCGCACTGCGCCACCACTTCGCTCGCGATGTCGGCAATGTACTGGCCGCCGTAGCCGTTTTCCGGGACCGGCAGACCCCTGGCGCGGGCCAGGAGAGACTGGGCGAAGTGGTCGATCTGGTTGCCGTGGTCGTTGAAGTAGTATTCGCGCACGACCTCGGCGCCGGAGAATGCAAGCACCCGTGCCAGGGCGTCGCCGACGACGGCCCACCGGGTGTGCCCGATGTGCAGCGGGCCCGTCGGATTGGCCGAGACGTACTCGAGGTTGACGGTGTGCCCCGCCGCGACGTCGGTCCGGCCGTAGTCGGCGCCCGCGGAAAGGATGGCGCGCGCAAGCTCACCCGTGGACGCAGCCGACAGGCGAATGTTGACGAAGCCGGGGCCGGCGACGTCGGCCGACTCGATGTCCTCGTGGCGAGCGAGCCTGGAGGACAGGACGACGGCGAGATCGCGCGGTTTCATCCCCGCCCGCTTGGCCAGCTGCATGGCGATGTTCGTGGACCAGTCGCCGTGATCGCGCGATCTCGGGCGCTCAACCCTGATGTCGGGAAGGTCCCCCTCAATGGTCAGGGAGCCTTCGGAAATGGCTGCTGCGAGTTCGGATGCGATGAGCTGGCTGAGTTCTTCGGGAGTCACGGCTTAGATCGTACACTGAGCGGCACGCCGGCTCCCAAACGCGGCCAGCCAGCGGGATGGCGACGTCGCAAGGCCGGCAATCGCGCCGATGATGGCGCCGATAGTGGGCCTCGGACGGCGCGAATGCTCCCGTAACGGTACCCTGCGCGGAACTCGGGCACCGGCGGACCCGGCGCGGGGGCCGACGTCGACCTCGGGATATTCGACGTTCGGTGCACCGAGCGGCCGCAAAGCTGCTAAAGTTATCCGGCGGGCCCCAGTAGCTCAGTGGATAGAGCGTTTGCCTCCGGAGCAAAAGGTCGCAGGTTCGAATCCTGTCTGGGGCGCGGTGTGAAGTCCCGGGACGTCGTTAACGGATGTCCCGGGTTTCGTTTGTCGCGGGTGGTTGTGGGTTTTTTGGGCCCGGTTTGATGCCGAGTGGTCGGAAGTGTCGTGTCGATGGTCGGGTCGCCGACGATCGACTGCCACCGCGTCAACTAGCCTGCCACCGCGTCAACTAACGCTGCGCCGCACCTGTGATCGGGTAGCCACGGGCGGCGAGGTGCTCGCGCATCGCCGTCGGCACGTCGGTGACGATCCCGTCGACGCCCATACCCATCAGCCGTTCGGCCAGTTCGACATCGTCGATCGTCCAGGCGTGAACAGCCAGTCCCCTGGCGTGGGCGGCCTCGACGAATCCGGGCGTGAGCACCGGCAGGCCTGCGCTACGCAGAGGCACCTGCACGGCCTGCACGCCACGCTCCGGGCCCGGCACGGACGCCATCACCCGCTGCCGGGGCCTGGCTGGCAGGCGGCTGGCGGCCACAATCCGTGCCACTGCGCCCGTTCCCAGCGAGCTTGCCACGGCCGGCATGAGCGAACGCAAGCAGCGCAGACGCCGCTCGGAGAAACTTGCAATGCACACGCGCTGACCGGCCGAAGTGGAGCGTACCGCGCGCACGAGCGGCTCCACCGCGCCGTTGCTCTTGGCGTCAATATTGAACACGAGCCCGGGGCACGCGTCGAGGGCCTCGTCGACCCGCACGATCCGATTGCCCGAGGTATCGCGCACACGCTGGAGTTCGCGCCAGGTGTACGAGGAGACCCGGCCCTTCCCGTCGGTCGTCCTGTCCAGGCGGTCGTCGTGGAAGAAGACGGCGATGCCGTCCGACGTGGCGTGCACGTCCGTCTCGACGTGTCCAAAGCCGGCGTCGCGCACGGCAATGAAGGCGTCGATGGAGTTCTCGGGCTGCTCCCTCCCGCCGCCGCGGTGGGCGAGGATGACGGGCTGGCCGATCGAGTACAACCTGGTCATCAGCCGCACAGCCCGGAGATGTCTCCTGCCTGATGGTCCTGGAGGAACTTGACGGGGTCGACGAGCTGGTCATCGGCGTCGTGAACCTCGAAGTGCAGATGCGGGCCGGTGGAGTTTCCATTGGAGCCGACCAAGCCGATCTGATCGCCGGCCGAGACCGTGTCGCCCTGCTTGACGAGGACGCCGTCGTCGTACATGTGGACGTACCACGAATAGAACTTTTCGCCGTTGATCTCGTGCTCGATGATGATGAGGTTGTTCGAGCGCCCCTGGATTCCCGCGCCCGCATGCTTGACGGTTCCATTGGCCACGGCGTAGATCGGCGTACCGGCTGGCGCACCGAAATCCTGCCCCGCGTGCGAGGACTGCGTTCCCGAGATCGGGTCCACCCGGTAGCCAAAGGGCGACGTCAGGCGGTAGCTGCCCTCCTTCAGGGGCATGACGATGGAATTGCTTTGGTCCGCGGCGTAGGCGGCGCGAAGGCCCTGCGCGCCGTCGACCTCGCACAGGCCGGCCGGATTTTCCTCGGCCTGCGCCGAGACATCCAGATCCGCCGAACGCATGGCCGCCGAGCTATCACCGGTGAGTGACTCCGGGGTGCCCGCGCGCTGGCCGTCCGTGCCACCAACGAGTGAGTCGTTGAAATTCTGTGAGGCATTGGCCGGCGTGCCACCCGATGCGAAGCCGAGGATCGGGATGCCCACCGCCGTCAGCGTCAGAGCACCGGCCGCGACCCCCTGCAGCATCCACTTGCGCGTGCCGAACGCCGCCCCGCCTTCGGGCTCTTCGACCCTGTGCGAGACGATCTTCTTGGAATCCAGCTTCTGGGCATCCTGACGGCGCCGACGCTCCCTGCGCGAAAAGGCCGCGCTTTCGGAAAGGGCATCGGCGATCTCCTCGCCGGCCATGACATCGGTCGACGGGTCGAGGCGGCCACCGAGAACCCTCTTTGTGAGCGCCTTCTGAAGACCGGCATCGTCCCGCTTGTCCCGTGCCTTGCCGGCATCCGACGCGGGCTCCGCCTTCGACGCCGAGGGGGTGTTCTTGCTCGGCCACTGGGGAACTATCTTCGTCGCATTATCGGAGCCAGGCGCACCCTCGGGGCTCGACCCGCCCGGGACCTGCTCGAACGGCGCGCCAGCCTGGGGGGCGGGCATGCGACGCGAACGGCGACCCTGCGCCTGATCGTCCTGCGCTGGAGCATCCTGCACCTGCGGCACCGGCCACGGTCGCTGCGAGCGGCGATTGAGAGCCTGCCCCTCACCAGCTTGTGCACGGGCCTGCCACGGCGAGGGCTGCGACGTATGCGACCTGGCGGCCTGCGTCGTCGGGCCGGCGGCCTGGGTACTCGGAACGGTAGCCTGTGCGGCTGCCCCGTACTCGACCTTGGGTTCCCTGGCAGGGCGCGCGGCGTTTGCCTGGGTCTGCTGCGAGCGACGAGTGCGGCTCGCCTGCTGCGGGCCAGCATCGCGTCGACCAACGCCCTTCGCTGAATCTGTGTGAGCCTCGGACGAATCCGCCCGGCGATGAGCCTGCCACTGCTCGCGCGGCGATGTCACGGCCCAGGCCTGGCCACTGCCAGACTGGGCTTCGCGCGCAGCCCGCCTGCGCGAAACGCCGTAGTGCTCACTCGTGGACGTCGCGGCCTGGGCCGCCTCGGTGACCTCGAAACGCACCCTTCGGGAACGCCGCGTGGGCCGCGCCTCCTCGGCCGCCGAACCAGCCTGAACCCGCGAGCCATCGGTCGACGCCGCGAACTGGCCGCCCGCTGAGGAAGCCTGGCCGGCCCCCGACGAAGCCCGGGCATCCTGCCTGCGCGAACGCCGCGCCGAGCCAACCACCTCAATGGGTGCCATTGGAGCGCCGAAGGCGTCATTGGAAGAGGAAACGAACCCCGCCTCGCGGGACGATCGTGCACCCGGCGCGAGGTGAGCTTGAGCGATGCCGGGAGAGCTCTGAAGGCGACGAGTGCGACGTCCAGCCGCCTCGCCGGGAACCTCGCGCTTGTTCTGGACGCGCCGCCCCGGGGCCACCTGGCCACCCGACGGACGCTGCTCCTGAGCGCGCAGCTCGCTGCGACGCATGCGGGTGCGCGGAGCCGACGCCCTTTCCTCAGGCATCGAATACTCGGCGTGCTTACCCACTAATTCATCCTCCGGTCGTAGGTGACCCTTCGCCACCACTGTCACAGAATGATAACGGAACGATCACGACGGGGCTACACGCTTCACATTCCATCCCACGCAAACCTGGGGAAATGCCCAGAGCAACGCCGAAAACCACGTATAGCGATGTACGTCACGAAGTCAGCCCTAAGGTCCATCTCGACGCGACGACATACCTTCCGGCCGCGAGTCTGCCATACCTCCCCGGTCGGACGGCACCCCAAGAAAGCGAGACGCACATCTCGTCGAGCTCGCATTCAAGCTCTCGCGCACACCCGCCTCCCCAACGAAGCGCACCATGCCACGCCTTTCTCTCGCGACCCTTTCCCCATGCCACGCCTCGGGCCACCCTGCTTCCGACCCCGCGGACACAAGCGCCTCTACAACCCCGCAGGCAGCTCGTCCAGGGACATTCGGCGCAAAACGTGATTTATGGAACGAAGTCTCGTAGCCTTGACTAATCGGAGTCCAGACGATCGATGGGGAACACATTGGCACCGCAGGCACATGAAGATTTCGGGCCGAACCAGGGATTCATCGAAGACCTCTACGTCGCATTCCTGGCCGACCCCTCCCAGGTTCCCCCGCAGTGGGGCGAACTCTTCCGCCGCTGGCGGACACAGGGCCGCAGCCCGGTGGAAGAACGGCAATCGTCCGTACCCACCGATCCTCAGACGGTGCGGGCGCAGGCCGAGGTTCACGCACAATCAGACTCTCGCCAGACGGACCTGGCCGCGATGTCCACGCGATCGGATCTGCCACCGGCGCCCCTGGCGGCGTCACAGCCGGCCCGCACGCCCTATGCCAAGAGCTACAGCATCGCGGCCAGCGAAGGTTCCCTGGCCTCGGGGGCAACGACGCGCCTGAAGGGCACGGCCCGATCCGTGGCGGCCAACATGGACGCCTCGCTTGCCATTCCCACGGCCACGTCGTTCCGGCAGATCCCCGTCAAGACGATGTTCGACAATAGGATGCTCATCAATGAGCACCTGCAGGTATCGCGCGGCGGCAAGATCAGCTTCACCCACCTCATTGCCTACGCCGTGGTCGAAGCCCTCGTGCAAATGCCGGACATGAACAGCTCTTATGAACTGGCCGACGGCAAGCCTGCCATTCACCAGCCCGAGCACGTCAACTTCGGCCTAGCGATTGACGCCCGCCGCCCCGATGGCTCGCGCACGCTCGTCGTGCCCTCGATCAAGGCGGCCGAGCTCATGACCTTCCGCGAGTTCGTCAATGCCTACGAGGACCTCGTCCTGCGCGGCCGCGAGGGCAGTCTGGGCGTCGAAGACTTTCAGGGGACCACGGTCTCGCTGACCAACCCCGGCGGCATCGGCACGACGCAGTCCGTGCCGCGCCTCATGTCGGGGCAGGGGCTCATCGTCGGCGTCGGCTCGATGGTCTACCCGGCCGAGTTCGCGGGGACCTCGGACAAGGCGCTGTCGCGAATGGGCGTATCGCGGGTGCTCACTCTGACGTCCACCTACGATCACCGGATCATCCAGGGCGCGGCGTCGGGCGAATTCCTGCGCCTGGTGGAGACCAAGCTCCTGGGCAAGGACGGCTTCTACGAGCGCGTCTTTCTTTCAATGCACGTACCGGCCGAGCCCTACACGTGGGAGCGCGACGTCGAGTACACGAAGTCCGGCGAGCTCGACAAGCCGGCACGAGTGGCCAGGCTCATCCACTCCTACCGTTCCCGCGGACACCTCATCGCCGACCTCGACCCAATCGCCTTCAGGCCCCTGCGCCATCCCGACCTGGCACTATCGAGCTACGGCCTGACCGCCTGGGACCTCGACCGCCACTACCCCACCGGCGACTTCATGCCCGGCAATGACATGACGCTTCGGGAGGTTCTCTCGCAACTGCGCTGGACTTACTGTTCGACGGTCGGCTACGAGTACATGCACGTGACGGACCCCGCGCAGCGCCGATGGTTCCACGACCGGCTGGAGCGTCCGCGCGCCGTACTGACGGACGAGGAGCGCTTCCAGATCCTCGAAAAGCTCAACGAGGCCGAAGCCTTCGAAACCTTCCTCCACACCAAGTACGTCGGACAGAAGCGCTTCTCCCTGGAGGGGGGCGAGTCGCTCATTCCGGCGCTCGATGCGATCCTCTCCGGCGCGGCCCGGGACGGCATGGACTCGGTGGCCATTTCCATGTCCCATCGCGGCCGCCTCAACGTGCTGACGAATATCGCCGGCAAGTCCTACAAGCAGATCTTCACGGAGTTCGACGGCCTGATCGATCCGCGCTCCTACCAGGGCTCCGGCGACGTCAAGTACCACCTGGGAACCGAGGGAACGTACACCTCGCCCACGGGCCAGACCACCGGCGTCTACCTGGCGGCCAATCCCTCGCACCTGGAAGCGGCGGGCGGCGTCCTCGAAGGCATCGTCCGCGCGCGCCAGGACCAGCTCGCCGAAATCGACGACGACGTCGACGCCCATGAAGACACCGTCCTTCCCATACTCATCCACGGCGACGCCGCCTTCGCCGGCCAGGGCGTGGTACCCGAGGTGCTCAATCTCTCCCAGCTGGCCGGGTACCGGACGGGCGGCACAGTGCACATCATCGTCAACAACCAGATCGGATTCACGACGACCCCCAATGCGGGGCGCTCGTCCAACTACGCCACGGACATCGCCAAGGGCCTCCAGCTGCCGATCTTCCACGTCAATGGCGATGACCCCGAGGCCGTCGTGCGCGCCGCCGCCCTGGCCTACGAGTACCGCCAGGCCTTCCACAAGGACGTCATCGTCGACATCATCTGCTACCGTCGGCGCGGACACAACGAAGGCGATGACCCGTCGATGACGCAGCCCGTCATGTACTCGCGGGTCGACTCAAAGCGCACCACCCGCCAGCTCTACAAGGAAGCCCTCCTGGGGCGCGGCGAGATCACAGCCGACCAGGCCGAGGCCTTCGAGGTCAACTACCAGGCGAACCTCAATCACGCCTTCGCCGAGGTCAAGGAGGCCGAGGCCGCCGCGCGTTCCGGCGACGAGGACGCCATCGCCGGGCTGGAGTTGCCGGCGGCCCAGCAGCCCGACGCAGGCACCATGATCGGCTGGACGAGCGCCACGAGCGCAGCGATCGTGGCCCGAATCGGCGAAGCCCACCTCCAGGTGCCGGACGGCTTCACCCTGCACCCCAAGATAGCCCAGCTCTTCGAGCGGCGCGCCAAGATGGCTCGCGAGGGCGACATCGACTGGGGCATGGGCGAGCTGTTGGCCTTCGGCTCGCTGCTCATCGACGGCCTTCCCGTGCGAATGTCCGGCCAGGACGTGCGGCGCGGCACCTTCGTGCAGCGTCACGCCACGGCCCACGATCTCCTCACGGGCGCCGAGTGGACGCCGCTCGACAGCCTCACGCACGACCAGGCGAAGCTGTGGATCTACGATTCGCCGCTGTCCGAGTACGCCGTCATGGCCTTTGAGTACGGGTACTCCGTCGAGCGGCCGGACGCCCTCGTCATCTGGGAGGCCCAGTTCGGCGACTTCGCCAATGGCGCACAGACGGTCGTCGACGAATTCGTCTCCTCGGCGTCGCAGAAGTGGACCCAGAACTCGTCGCTGGTCCTCATGCTGCCGCACGGGTACGAGGGCCAGGGCCCGGACCACTCCTCCGGCCGCATCGAGCGCTACCTCCAACTGTGCGCGCAGGAGAACATGTGGGTGTGCCAGCCCTCGACCCCGGCCAACCATTTCCACATGCTGCGCACGCAGGCCTACGACAGGCCGCGCCGCCCCCTGGTGGCCTTCACGCCCAAGCAGCTGCTGCGTCGCAGGGGCGCCGTCTCGGCCGTCGAGGAGTTCACGAGCGGCGGTTTCCGTCCCGTCATCGGCGACGACTTCGCCGACCGCGCCGGCGTGGACCGCGTGCTGCTGTGCTCGGGCCGCATCTACTACGACCTGATCGAGGAACGCGCCAAGCGGGGCGACGCGACGACGGCGATCGTCCGGCTCGAGCAGTTCTATCCCCTGGCGTCCAGCGAACTGGGACAGGCCCTGGCCGCCTACCCCGGCGCCGAGATCGTCTGGGTTCAGGACGAACCCGAAAACATGGGTCCCTGGCGTTTCCTCGCAACAACTCTTTTCCGCGCCCTTAAGATCGACGTGAGGCTGGTCTCGCGGCCCGAGTCGGCGTCCCCGTCCGCGGGCCTGACGAGGCAGCACGTTGCGGAGAACGCGCGGCTGATGGAGCAGGCCTTCGCGCGGTAGAGGAGTTCGCGATAGAGGAGTTTGGGCTGTGAACGTTTTCTTCATAGGCGACGAATTGGTAGCCGGCTATGGCGACGCGCGTGCGCTCGGGTGGACGGGCCGCGTGCTCGCCCGGACCTCAAACGAACCGCCGCTGATGGCCATGACTCTCGCGGTCCCTCACGAGGACACGTCGGCGCTCGCCAGGCGCTGGGCGGACGAGGTGAGCCGGCGGATGTCGCCCGACGAGGAAAATAAGCTCGTCATCGGGCTCGGCTCGCACGACCTCGACAGCGGCCAGACCCTGGCACGGGCCCGCCTGCACCTGGCCAACGTGCTCGACGCCGCCCAGCGGTTGCGCCTGCGGGCCTTCGTCGTCGGTCCGCCGCCCAGGCGCGACCACCCGCGCAAGATCCAGCAGGACCTCACGCACGCCTTCGCCGATGTGTGCTCCAGGCGCGACCTGCCCTATGTCGACACGTTCACGCCCCTGGTCGACCACGAGCAGTGGAATACGGACATGACGATCTCCGGGGGCTACGAGCCGCGGCAGGCCGGCTACGGGCTCATGGCTTGGCTGGTGCTCCACAACGGGTGGAACGAGTGGCTGGGCGTCGGTCCGGCCACGAGCAAGTAGGCTGCCCGGTCGCGCGCACAGCGATGCCGGGCCGGGCGCGTGGTCCGCCCGGTCCGCGGCTGGAGATCGCTTATCTTCCCCGCGGCCGGGCGGGCCGACGGCGCGATCCACCGACATTACCTCGGCTGCCTGCCCGGCCGTCGCGCAGCGCTTCCCGTCACCCGCGGTCGTCGGCCGTCACCTCCGCCGTCGTACTTAGGCGAACGTCGCATCCACGAAAATGGGCCCAGACCAAAAAGGTCCGGGCCCATGGCACTCAAGCATTTGGACGCTTGCCGTGATTGGCCGTCTTCTTGGCTCGAGCGCGACGCTTGCGACCGCGCCTGCTCATATGCTCCTCCTTCATGGCGACGTGCCGTGCGGGCACACAACGGTTGATGCTACCAGCGCGGCAGACGTCCCACAGAATCGAGGACGCTTGCGTTTCGATTTAGTTACCCAGTAACTTTGGTCTTGGGTGGTCGACTCCCTTCACATTCAGCGCTGACGTCGGGGCACATCACGGCCGTACGCCCCGACGTCAGCCATCTACCCACCTGACCCAGGAGTAGCATGGCACACAGCACTTCCCGCCGAACGGCAATCCTCCCCGCACTTAGAATCGTCATCTGGCTTATCATCGCGGTGGCGCTGGTCAAGTTCGCCTTCTTCCCGAACTCCAGCGCGGGCGATGGTCCGACGCCCGACCCGTCTGTCAACTACGAACAGATCACGACCACGGTGCAACGCGGCTCGATTTCGAGCGACCTTTCCCTGCAGGGTACCATCCAGACCGAGCAGGCCACACCCGTCAAGGCGACGGCGTCCGGCACCGTCTCGCGCGTATACGTCGACAGCGGAACGGCCGTCTCGCAGGGCGAGCCGATCATCCAGATCGCCAAGGAAACGCAGGCGGATAGTTCCGGCGAAGGCACAACGAAAAAGACGTACGAAAATGTCGTGGCCCCCACCAGCGGCGTTGTCACGGTGGACTCACTGCTCACCCAGCAGCACGCCGTGGGCGAGCAGATCGGCTCGATCCAGCCGTCCGGCCACTCGGTCGTGGCCAATGTGACTCCCGAGCAGATGTATCGCGTCCAGCAGGCCCCGACGAGCGCGCGCATCACCGTCAAAAACGGCCCGGCTCCCTTCGACTGCCCGGACCTGAAGATCACCACCTCGCCTACCGACTCCTCCAAGCAGAATGCCGGTGGCGGGACCGACGGCAGCAATGCGGGAAACTCTGGCAGCAGCGGCGGAAGCAACAACGCGCCGTCGTCGATCCAAGCCAAGTGCAAGGTCCCCGAAGACCAGCCGGTCTTCGCCGGACTCCAGGCCAAAATGGACGTGACCGTGGGCCAGGCCGAAAATGTGCTGACGCTGCCGGTGACGGCCGTCGAGGGCCGCTACCAGAGCGGCTACGTCTACGTGCCAACCGACAATGCCGGCAAGCCGAGGAAGGTGCAGGTGACGCTGGGCCTGACCGACGGCGTATCGATCGAGATCACCGGTGGAATCGAGGAGAATCAGGAAGTGCTCGAATTCGTTCCCTCGAGTCGAAGCACATGCGATCCTTCCTCGGGCGAGAGGTGCTGACATGCCGCTCATCGAAATGTCCGGCGTGACCCGAACGGTAACGCTGCCCGACGGCGATGACCTCCACATTCTGCGCGGAATCGACCTGCAGGTTGAAGCGGGCGAATTCGTCTCCGTGGTCGGCCGATCGGGCACCGGCAAGTCGACGCTCCTGAACATCATTGGGATGCTCGACGATCCCACCTCGGGCACCTACCTCGTTGACGGGCACGATATCGCTGGCCTTTCGGAAAGCCGCCGCTCAAGAATGCGGGGCGAGGCGATTGGCTTCGTCTTCCAGCAGTTCAATATCTTCGCCGCGCGCACGGCCATGGAAAACGTCGAGGTTCCGCTCCTGTACGCCGAGGGGATGGCCTTCTGGCGACGTCACGATCGAGCCAGGCGGATGCTCGAGCGCGTCGGGCTGGGCTCGCGTCTGGACTCGTATCCCTCGCAGATGTCCGGCGGCGAACAGCAGCGGATCGCCATCGCCCGCGCCCTCGTGCGCACCCCGCGCATCATCCTGGCCGACGAGCCCACGGGCGCCCTCGACCCGGAGACGGGCAACTCGATCATCGAGCTTCTCAAGGAGGTCGCCACCGAAAACGACTCCGCACTGATCATCATCACCCACGATATGGACATCGCCGCGCAGGCGCACACCCGCTACTCGCTCTACGACGGCGTCCTACACTCGGCTAAGACCAGGGAGGCAGCCTGATGAACACACTCGTTGCGCCGCTGGTCGAGGCATGGGGCGAGGTCAAAGTCCAGAAAATGCGTGTCATCCTTTCGCTCATCGGCGTTGCCGCGGCGGTGGCCGCGGTGTCGACGGTCATCGCACTCGGCCAGATCCTCAACCAATCCACCAAGGAAATGGTCGAGACCTACCGTGGCCGGTCGACGACGATCACGCTCACGCCCCGCCAGACGGGAACGTCATCGTCCGAGGACTCCTCCGCGTCACAATTCGGCGGGCCGCAGGACGAGGGCGGCGCCGTCCCGGGCGGTGAGACGGACAACTCGGCGCAAGAGGGCGGAGTCGTCACCGGGCAGGCCGACAGCGCTTCCTCGTCGCAGTCGGAGGGCGACCAGACGTCGCTGTGGCCCGGGGAGGCCGGAGGCGACACCTCCAATCCCGCCGCCTCTGCCATCGACACGGTGGCCGATCGGTTCAAGCTCCCCTACTGGTCGCGCTCGCACGACGACTCGATCAAACTGGCCGAACTCGACCAGGTCAAGAAGACGGGAACGTTCCGCGGCAAGGAGGTCAAACGCCCGGCCCTGGGCGACGAGGCTTACTCGATGCTGCAGGTCAAGGCCGTCGACCCCGGTTACGCAACCATCTACAACCTCCGGATCGTTCAGGGGCGCTGGTTGCAAGCTAACGACGCCGACCAGCGCGTCATGCCCATAGTCATCAACTACGCGCTGTGGACCTACTTCGGCAAGCCGGACCTTTCCACACCGTGGATCATGACCAGCAGCAACGACGCCAACCAGAAATACCGCGTCGTTGGCATCTCCCATTCGAGCGCGTGGGACACGCCGACCGTGTACGCGCCCTTCGACGGGTGGGCGCAGTCGAAGGGCGCGTCGCGAATCACCCCGTCGATGGTGGTGTGGGCGAGCCCGGAGCAGGCCGTCCAGGCTCAGTCCGATCTGAAGGCCGCGCTATCGTCGGCGCTCGGCGACGGATGGAAGGTATCGGCGCGCACCGGCAGCGGTGGTTCCACAGGAGAAATGAATAGCGCCTTCACCATCATCATGGCCATCGGATCGATAGTCATCGCCCTCGGGGCCCTGGGGCTGCTCAACGTCGCCCTCGTCACCGTGCGCCAACGCATCCGGGAGATCGGAATCCGGCGCGCCATGGGAGCTTCGGCGCGGCGCATATTCTTCGCGGTGTTCTTGGAGTCGGTCGTGGCGACCTTCATCGCCGGCGTGATCGGGATGGCGATCGCCATCGTCGTCCTGCGCTTCATACCCCTGGAGAGCTTCGACATCGTCCTATTGGAACCGCCGCCTTTCCCGATAAGCGCGGCAGTGGCGGGCGTGGGCATTGCGACGGCGGTCGGTGCCCTGTGCGGGATCATCCCGGCCTTCGCCTCGGTGAAGGTTCGTCCGATCGACGCGATACGCCAATAAGGTCGCCCGAGCGAGCCTGGCCGGCCTTGGCGCAGACCGGCCGGCCGGGCCGCCGGGTGGGCCCAGCGCGCTCGTTCGGCGGCAAGCGCGTGCGGGCCGGTTGCCCACCCAGTGGCAGGCGTGCTCTGGCTGGGTACGCTCGTCCAACGCCACGCGTGCTTGGGCCGTTCGCCTGTCCAGCGGCAAGCGTGCTGGGGCCGGGCATTCGCTCGGCGGAAGGCTCGCTCAGGTAGGGCATGCGCCCGGCGTGCAGCCCCTGCGCGGTCAGGCCGTGTTCGTCCGGAAGACCGCGATCTGGCGCGTGATCCTGACCCTGAGGGTCTGCGGAGCGGCCTCGGCGCAGCAGGACCGCCGTAGGATTTCGCGCACATGGACCTCGGCGTCGGCGAGCTGCGAGCAATGGGGGCATGTTTCGCAGTGGCGCTGCAGGCGCCGTGCGGTCTGGTCGGGCATTTGCGCATCGAGCAACTCGAAGAGGTGCTTGGCCACCTCCTCGCAGGAACAGCCAGCCTCACTGGCGCGCATGGATCGCTCGACCGCGCCGGCGAACTCCTCGTCGCTACTCACTTCTCCTCCTTCGAAACGTATCCCAATTCCCTCGCGTAGTCCGCCAGCAGGTCCCGCAATTGGCGCCGCCCGCGATGCAGGCGCGACATGACCGTTCCTATCGGCGTGTCCATGATCCCGGCAATCTCCTGGTAGGAAAATCCCTCGACGTCGGCCAGGTAGACGGCCAGGCGCCGGTCTTCCGGAAGCTTGTTGAGTGCCTCGCGGATCTCGGAGTCGGGAAGGTTCTCGATGGCCTCGGCCTCGGCCGAAACCAGGCCCCGCGACGAGTGGGTGGAGGCTTCGTACTCCTGCCACCCCTCGACCTCGGCGACATCGGCCTGCTTGGGTTGGCGCTGCGCCTTGCGGTAGTTCGAGATGAATGTGTTGTTGAGGATCCGGTACAGCCATGCCTTGAGGTTGGTACCGGGCCGGTACTGGTGGAACGCAGCGAAAGCCTTCGCGTACGTTTCCTGTACGAGGTCCTCCGCGTCGGCGGGGTTGCGGGTCAGCCTCATGGCAGCACCGTACAGCTGATCCAAGAAGGGCAGGGCGTCGCGTTCGAACCGCTCGGCGCGCGCGCTGGCGCTCTCCTCGGACAACTCGTGCGCCCGGGCGTCCACCGCGGCGCCACCGTCTTCGGAATCCTCGACATTCGGGGGGATCGTTTCTGTACTCATCGTCTTCTAGCGTAGCGGGACCGACCCGCGAAGAAGTAAACGCCGCCAGCGTGGATTCATTCCCGGCGACGGCCAACGGGGCGGGCAGGCTGGAATCGTGCGACGGCGCGGCCTGGGCAACCCGCCCCGCCGGCATGGATGACGTGGTGGCCCGCGCGAGCGAATGGCCCGCGCGAGTGATCGAACCACGGCCCGGTAAGCGAGCACGGGCGAGGATTTTGCGGTAGGAATGTCATATGAGTCTATCGAACGCGATCGCCCGGCCTCTGCTCGCCTGCCCCTTCGTCGTCGAGGGGGTGGACGCCCTCATTCGTCCCGCCGCGCACCGCGAGCGAGCACAGGCACTCGCCCCGCTGGCGCGCAGGGCGGGCATCGAGCTCGACGACGACACGAGCGACCTCGCCTCCCGCGCGCTAGGCGCCACGTACGTCGTGGCGGGGCTGAGCCTGGCGGTGGGAAAGATGCCGCGGCTCGCGGCCGCCACCCTGGCAGCCGCGCAGGTCCCGGTGACGCTGGCCAACAACCCGGCGTGGCAGCACACCGGCGCCGAACGCGCGGCTGACCTCAGGGGCCTGGCATCGGCCGGCGCTGTGATCGGAGGGCTCCTCCTGGCGGCCACGCACCGGGGCGGCAAGCCCTCGTTCTCCTGGCAAGTGGCCGCCGAGCGCAAGCGTCGCCGCGCCGTCGCCGAGGCCCGCAAGAAGGCCCGCGCCGCCTCTTCCGCGACGGTCGCCGCGGCCAAGGCACACGGCTCGTCCACGACCGCCGGCCCGTGGCGACGCCGCGCATGAGGCGCGATATCGGCACGGACGACCCCCGGGTCAAAGTCCGGCCGGGCAAGGGTTCGCGGCCGCGGACGAAGATGCGACCGGACTTCTCGCGTGCCCCTATCGCTCAGGTGGTCGGCGTCGACCGGGGACGCTACCGCCTTCTGCTCGACGACGGAACGCTCGTGACCGCCGTCAAAGCGCGCGAGCTCGGCAGAGGCGCCGTCGTCGTCGGCGACCGCGTTCGCGTCACCGGCGACGTTTCGGGCCGCAAGGACACCCTGGCGCGGCTCGTGAAAATCGAGGAACGCGCCTCGCAGCTGCGGCGTTCGCCCGAGGACGGCGAGGGCCGCGAGCGCGTCGTCGTCGCCAACGCAGATCAGCTGGCCATCGTCACGGCGCTGGCCCAGCCCGAACCGAAAACCGGCATGATCGACCGCTGCCTCGTTGCCGCCTACGACGCCGGCATGACGCCCATCCTCGTGCTCACGAAGGCCGACCTCGCCGACCCCACGCAGCTTCTGGCCGCCTACGAACCGCTGGGGGTCGCCGCCTATGTCACCCGACTCGGCGAAGGAGCCATCGATCCGGTGGAGCCCCCCGCCGCCGGTGCCTCGCCCGCCGGAACGTCCCAGGCTTCACCCGCCGGTGCCTCGCCATCCCCGCTCGCCGAGCTGCGCACCGCCCTGGCCGGCCACGAAACCGTGCTCGTGGGCCACTCCGGCGTCGGCAAATCCACCCTCATCAACGCCCTCATCCCCCGCGCCGAGCGCGCGACGGGCTACGTCAACGAGGTCACGGGCAAGGGCCGGCACACCTCGACCTCGGCCGTATCCCTGGCCCTGCCGGAGGGCGGCCGGATCATCGACACGCCCGGCGTGCGAGGCTTCGGTCTGGCCCACGTCTCGACCGAGCGGGTCCTGCGCGGCTTCGTCGACCTCTTCGACATCTGTCGGGACTGTCCCCGCGGATGCACCCACGTCGAAACCGAGCCCGAGTGCGCGCTCACACAGGCAAGCGAGCCGACCACCCGCGAGCGCGTCACCTCTTTCCGCCGGCTCCTAGCCGCCCGGACCTCAGATTGGAGTCAGTGATGTCCTTTCTCAATCGCATAAACGACGACCTGGCGTTCGCCTCGTCCATCATCGACCGCGTCGACTCCGTGACGCTCAGCCGTTTCAACGCCGAGGATCTGAGCGTCGAGACCAAGCCGGACATGACCCCGGTGACCGACGCCGACCGCGAGGCCGAGCGAGTCATCCGCGCCATGCTCAGCCGCTCGCGTTCGCGCGACGCCGTCTACGGCGAAGAGGAGGGCGGCGTTGCCTACCGCTCGGCCCGCAGGTGGATCATCGATCCCATCGACGGCACGAAGAATTACGTGCGCGGCGTGCCCGTCTGGGCCACGCTGCTCGCCCTGGAGGAGGAGGGCGAGATCGTACTCGGCATCGTCTCCGCGCCCTCGCTCGGGCGGCGCTGGTGGGGCGCCAAGGGCCTGGGCGCGTTCACGGGACGCAGCTGGGTGGGCGCGCGCCGGCTGCGGGTGTCGACGGTCGGCACGGTGGCCGACGCCTCGCTGTCCTATTCCTCGCTGTCCGGGTGGGCCGACCGCGGGCAGTTGCGCGCCTTTATGCGCCTGACGCAGGAGGCCTGGCGCACGCGCGCCTACGGCGACTTCTGGAGCTACATGCTCGTGGCGGAGGGCGCCGTCGACATCGCGGCCGAACCCGAGCTCGAACTCTACGACATGGCCGCCCTCGTGCCGATCGTGCAGGAGGCGGGCGGCACCTTCACGTCCCTGCACGGCGAGCCCGGGCCGTGGGGAGGGTGCGCGCTGGCCACCAATGGACGCCTGCACACCGAGGTGCTGGGCATACTGGATTCGATACGCGACGAGGACCGTGCCAGCGGCGGCGCCTCGATCACGCGGGGCGACGGCGAAGGGCAGGCACCCGGCCACGAGGAATAGGGCTCGGCCACGAGGGGCTCGCCGTCGGCCGGACGGCGGGCCGACGCCGGGACGTGTAGGCGCTCGGCCACCCGGGATGTCGCGGGCGCGCGGATCGAGGTCGGAGACGCCACCGAAAAGCGCGTGCGGGTCGCCAGCGGTCGCGGCGCACGAATCGAGGACCAAAAAGTGTCGGAGGGCCCCGATACGCTTTTCCCATGCTGATACTTCACACCTCGGACTGGCACCTGGGCCGCAGCCTCCACCGCGCCGATCTCACTCGCGCATTCGAGCTGTGGAGCGAGCACGTGATCGACCTCGTGAGCCGGCGCCGCATCGACGCCGTCCTCATTTCCGGCGACGTCTACGATCGCGGCGTGCCGCCCGCGTCGGCCGTTCAGCTCTTCGACCGCACGCTGGCCAAGCTGGCCGAGCTCACCACGGTCATCGTCACAGCGGGCAATCACGACTCTCCCCTGAGGCTCGGATTCGGCTCCGCGCTCATGAGGCCGAACATCCATATCCGCACCGATTCGCGGCTGTCGGGGATGCCCGTGGAAGTCCGGGGCGACGGCGGCGAGCTCGGCGCCCTCGTCTACCCGATCCCGTACCTCGATCCCGACGTCGAACGCTCCCGGCTCGCCCCGGTTGCGCCGGGCGGTCAGGCGTCCGGCGGGGATCAGGCAGATCAGGCAGAAGGCGGCGAGGTCGACCTTCTTCCCCGCTCTCACGAGGCTGTTCTGAAGGCAGCACTCGATCTCGTCGGCGAGGACATTCGCCACGGCGAACACGCCGGGGCCGAGGTCGCCCGGATAGTCATGGCACACGCGTTCGTCACGGGCGGCGAGGCCTCGCCATCCGAGCGGGACATTTCGGTCGGCGGCGTCGACAGCGTGCCCTCGTCGCTATTCCGGCTGGGAGAAGAAGGCCCCGGCCCGCTGGCATACGTGGCGCTCGGACATCTGCATTCGCCGCAGCGGGTCGGCCGCCAGGGCGATCCTGTCATGCGCTACTCGGGCTCGCCGGTGGCCTTCTCGTTTTCGGAGACGTCGGCCAAGAGCTCCGTCCTCCTGCACGTCGAAGCGGGGAAGGTCGAGGTCGAACTTATCGAGGCTCCGGTGTGGAGGAAGGTGCGAACCCTGGAGGGCACCCTGGCGCACCTCGAATCACTCGCGGGCATCGGCGTCGCCCATGATGCGACCGGCGGCACGGTGGCGTCGGTCGCCGATGGCGACGTCGACCAGGCGGGGCCGGGCAGGGCCACGTCGACGCCGAGCGGGGACTTGCCCGGCGAGTCCACTGTCGCGGCCGGCAAGCCCGTTGGTGCAGCCGCCGAGCCCGCGAGCGCAATCGACGACGACGCTTTCGTGCGCGTCATTCTCACCGATGCGCACCGGCCGCTCGACATGTCGGCGCGCGTTCGCCGGGCCTTCCCCAACGTCTTGGAGATCCAGCACCGAGCCACGGCCGAGGGCGTCAGTCGCCCGCAGGAAGAAATCGCGGCCATGAAACCGAAGGACGTGCTCTCACTCTTCATGGAGAGCGCCGGCAATAGGAAACTCGAGCGCGCGGAGTCCGCCCTGTTGGACGAGGTCTGGGAACGGGTCACCGCGGCGCGCACGGCGAAAGCGAGGTCGTGATGAGGCTCAGGCGCCTGGAACTATCGGGGATCGGGCCGTTCAAGGCCACACATGCGATCGACTTCGACCGCCTGACCGCCGGCGGCCTCTTCCTCCTCGAAGGCCCCACGGGTTCGGGCAAGTCGACGATCATTGACGCCATCACGTGGGGACTGTACGGCTCGGTCGCCGGAGGCAGCGACTCCACGGACGAGCGGATGCGCTCGACGCACGCCGAGCCGAACGCCCAGTCGTATGTCGACCTCGTCTTCAGCGTCGAGGCCGGCACATTCCGAATCCGCCGCACCCCGCAGTGGACGAAGCCCGGCAACAAGAATCCCACGAATGCCACGGCAAAGCTGTGGCGCCTGTCCGAGGCGGCGCTGGAGGAAGGGCAGATCGATCACGGCGAGGTCGTGAGCACGAAGGCACGCGAAGTCGGCAGCGAAGTCGCCGGGCTCATCGGATTGAATCGCGATCAGTTCGTCCAGACCATCGTGCTGCCACAGGGGAAGTTCGCCGAGTTCCTTCGCCTTCGCAGTGATGAGCGGACCAAGCTGCTGGAGCAGATCTTCGACACGAGCATCTACCGGTTGGTCACGGATGAGCTCAAGGAAAGGGCCAAGCAGGCCGGCTCCTCGGTAGATGAGGCCCGCCAGGCCTGGCTCACGTCCGTCTCCACGTGCGTGGCCGCGCTGGAGGCGGAACACGGGGCTGCCGGCGAATCTGACGAAGGCCCGGCGACCGGCGAGGCTCCCGCAGGCGATGCGACCCCAGCAGACGGCAGGGCTCACGCGGCCGGAGGAGGCCCGGCAAGCGGCGCGGCAGGCGAGGCTGCGCCCTCGGTGCGTCAGGACGCGACCGTTGGGTCGCAGTCCGATGACACTCCGGTCGAGGAGCTCGCCACTCAGGCCACCGAGCCGCAGGACGCGCCCGACGTTGCCGCCGTCCTGGCCGCGCGGGTCGATGCGGCCGAGCGCGAGGCCGCCGAGGCCGGGAAGATCAGCCGCAGGCTTGCCGAGCAGGCCACGCGCACCGCCGAGGAGCTTCGCGAGGCGGAAGAGCTCGCCAGGCGGCTGGCCACGCGCGAACAACTGCTCGGAAGGCAGCGCGAACTCGACGCGCGCAAAGAAGCCATTGGTGGCTTGCGGCAGTCCCTGGACCTGCACGACGAGGCCGGGCGCGTCGCAGCCTACGTCGAGGCCAGCGAGCGCGCGCAGACCCGGCTCGGCACGGCCCGCGCCGGCGTCGAGGCTTTCGGCCTGCAGCCCGCCCAGGTCGGCGAAGAGCTCGTCGCATCGACCCAGTCGCAGATCGATGAGCTGACTCAGAGCCTGGGCGCGCTCGCGGAGGTGGCACGCCTGGAAGAGGATCTGAGCCGGGCACGGGCCAAGCAGGCCGAGCGCGAGGCCAGATTGACCGAGCTCCTGGCCTCGATCAAGGCTGCCGAACAGCGGGAGGCCGCCCTCCCCGAGCGCCTGCAGGACGTTAACGACCGCATCGCGGCGAGCCAAAGCATCGCGCTCGGCCTGGACCGACACAAGGCCGACGTCGAACGACTCACTCGGCTGCGTGCCAAACTCGGCGAGCTGCGTCAAGCCAGGACCGAGCGCGATGCGGCGCTGGCCGAAGCCCGGGACGCCGCCTCGGCATTTTCGCGCGCGAAGGGCGAAAGCGACACCGTCACCCGCGCCTGGCTGGAGTCCGTGTCGGCCATCCTGGCCGTCGAACTGGCCGACGACTCGCCGTGCCCCGTGTGCGGTTCGCGGGATCATCCCTCGCCGGCACCGGAAAGCTCGGTGCGAGCAACCAGGGCGGAGGTCGACGAGGCCGAGGAGGTCACCTCCCGCGCCAGGCAAGCCCTGGACGCCGCACAACGGAAAGTCGACGTCACCGCCTCCCGCGTCCTGTCAATCGAGGAGGAAGTGGGTGAGACCTCGCCGGATGAGGTCGACGAGGCCCTGGCCACCGCGCGGCGAGCCGTCGAGGAAAGTCGGCGCGCCGGCACCGAGCTCGAAGGGCTGCGCGGCGACATGGAGCGCCTGCACGAGGAAAGCGAGGCGGCTCGCAAGAGACGACAGGACGACGCCGAGGCCCAGGCCAGCCTGCGGTCCGCCATCGAATCGGCCGGCGCCTCAATAGCGGAGGACGCCGCGCGCGTGGAGTCCGAACTGCGAGGATACGCCAGCGTGGCGCAGCGCAGGCGGGCCACCGAGGCCGCCATCTCCGGGCAGCGGGAACGGCTCGCCGCCTTCCGCGCACTCATCGCCGCGCTGGAGGCTTGCTCCGAACGCGCCGCCGAGCTTGAGCAGGCGCTGCTGGCAACACCATTCGCCACGGCCGACGAAGTGCGAGCGGCCAGGCAAACTCCCGAAGCCGCCGCGCGCGCCCGGGCGGACGTCGACGCCCACGACCGGGCCGTCGAGGAGGTGGCCCACGCGCTTTGCAGCCCCGAGATCGCCGCACTCACGGGTGACGAGGTGCCCCGGGTCGACGAGCATGTGCGGCGAGCCGAGGCTGCGCACACACGGGCCGAGGCAGCGCAGAAACGGGCGACACTGGCCGAAGACCGGGCCCGCCGCTCTGCCGGACAGTTGGAGACCGTCGTCGCCCGCGCACGCTCGTGGAGCGCGGCCAAGCAAGCCGCCGGCCCCGTCGTCCGCCTGGCCAGCCTCGCCACCGCTGGCGCCGCGTCGATCACCCGCGTGCCCCTGGCGACCTTCGTGCTACAGCAGCGCTTCGAACAGATCGTCACGAGCGCCAACGAAAGGCTGGCGGAGATCTCGCTGGGGCGCTACCAGCTCGCCCGGCGGGAGGACCAGGAAAAGGGCTCTCGCGAGATGAAAACCGGCCTCGGCCTCGTTGTCATCGATCGCGACGGCGAAGCCTCGGGCAGCACCGAACGCTCCACGAGGAGCCTCTCGGGCGGCGAGACCTTCTACGTCTCGCTGGCACTGGCCCTGGCGCTGGCAGACGTCGTGAGGGCGGAAAACGGCGGAATACAGCTCGAAACGTTACTCATCGACGAAGGCTTCGGTTCCCTGGACGAAGACACTCTCGGCCTCGTCATGAACACGCTCAAGGGCCTGACGCGCGAGACGCGCAGCGTCGGCCTCGTCAGCCACGTGTCAGAGATGAAGAAGATGATCGCCGAGCAAGTCACCGTCCGGCCGCTGGCCGATGGCTCGTCGCGTCTGGACGTCCGATGCTAACCGTGCCCCCGTTCGGAGCCGTTTCGCCCGGGGACATTTTCCGGCGGGGCACTTGCGGCGGGGCTTTCGGGCCGAGGGCCAGGGCCTCTCCGGCCGAACCGTACCCGCGCCCGCCTGGCACGGCGGGCCTGCTGCCCGTGGCACGGCGCCGATCCCTCGCCCCCACCGGAAGCGTCGATGGCCGCGGCGACGACGGCGACCCGGCATCGGTCAGCTGAAGTAGGCGACGAGTTGTTCACGCTCCTTGGCGTCGAACCACATGAGGTCCTCCTCGGCCACGCGCTTGAAGGCCTCGTCGTCGCCCTCGATCGCCGCGACGAGATCATCGAGCGCCTCATCGTCGTCCACATGTATGGAGTCGACCGCGTCCCAGTCGAGCGGAGAGACGAGGCGCCTGGCCGTCGGCAGAAGGTTTTCGCCCTCGGCCCGCTCGACGTCGTCCGCTCTAACGGAGGCCGCAACCACCACGCGCAGCGGACGAATCGTCTCGCCGCCGACGGCCAATGCCGCAAGTACACGCAGTGAGTCATCGGCCGCGGCGCACATGGCCACGGACTCCAGGACCTCCTCCTCTTCACCGGGCATGGCCTCGCGGAGTTCCGGGGTGACGGCATGGACCGTCCGCGTCCGCAGACGATCGCGCCCGATATCCGCGCTTGTTGCCGGAATGTAGATCCTCACGGATTCAATCATAGTGCCCACTATGTCATTTCCCCTCCGACGGAGACGGGAGGTATGACACAGCCTGCGGAAGGAGGGGCGGGCGGCATCCGGCACCCGATGCGGGCGCCAGCTTGCACCACGCCTCCTCGTCCTGCGCTACACCCTTCCGGGCCTGCGTCGGCGCCCCGGGCCTGCGTCGAGTCACGGGCTCGCGCCGAGCCCTCATGGTCCCGCGCCTAGCGGCGACGGCCTCGCCGCAGCCGGCCCCTCCGCTTGGCTACTCCGGCTGCCGCGATCCCCAGGCCCCTGGCCACAGCCAGAACATCCCGGACCGCGGGCGACGACGGCGAGGCCTCCCGCAAAGGCACGCCCTCTCGCTCGGCCTTGGCGTACCCACTCGGATCCTCGCGAAGCCACAGCGGAGCGCCGACGTCCTTCGCGGCGAGGATCCCCGAAATCTCGCGCACGTCCGAACTCTTCGCGGTCCCGCCACGCACGATGACGGGCACGGGCCGCACTCCGATGCTCAATGCCGCCTCGTCGAGGCTACCCAACAACCTCCTCACGCCGACGGGGCTGGCCCGCCCCACGCACAGAACGATGTCGGCATTGACAAGCAGCGAGCGGGTGACAGCGTCGCGCTCGAGCACGTCGCCCTGGCTTTCACACTCGGGTGCGCAATCGACGACGGCAACGTCCCAGCCGAGCCGGATGCGCCGCCACATTTCTTCCATCGCGGCACTGGGAACCTCGCGCCATCTGAGCCCCGAATTGAGCCCAGCCAGAAAGTCGACGCCACCCATCGTCACCGCGCACTCGCGCAGGACATCGGCTGAGTCTCCGCGGCTGAGCCTTCGCGCCACGGCAATCAGCGCCGAGGTTTCCCTTTCCGCCCCCAGGAGCTGCGCCAGGCACGGGCGCCTCGTGTCCGCGTCGACGAGCAGCACCGATTGTCCCTGCGCGATAGCAAAGGCCATGTCACGGGCCAGCGTCGACCTGCCTGGCGCGCCCCCAGTCCCCCAGACCGCAACGATCCTTCCCCCGGGGGCCTGTCCGCCCGCCGCACCCCATACGTCAGCAGCACTCGGCCCCGCGGCGCCGAGTCCGCCCGCTACGCCCGCCCCGTCGGCAGCACCCGGCCCATCCGCGACGCTCCACTTATCCGTTGTGCCCTGCCCATCCGCTGCACTCCCAGCCAAACTCTTCGCGTTCCCATTGGGCCCGACGACGCCGGTCCCGCCGGCTCTCGCGGCAGAGGCTGCGCGGCCTCCTCCCGCATCGGGCATCGGCAACGCCTGACCAGAATCCCACGCCTGGCCGACGTCTGCCCGGCCAAGATCCCCCGATCGTCCACCGCCTTCCCGGCCGTCGCCTCGCGCCTGTCCTAATCCCGCAGCCTCACCGGTGGCATCTCGAGGATCACCGTTTCTCGTCGAGCCGGTGCCATTACTTCGGGCCGCCCCAACACCCCGATTTCGCGTCGGCCCGACGCCGGAACCTCGCACCGATCCACTGCCCTGATTTCGCGCCGTCCCCAAACCTCCTCCACGGCCGGGCTCCGGCGTCCAACCCGCGGCTGGCACACGGCCGACGCCATCCGCGCGCTCTTCGCCTGCCGCCTGCTCGGACGCTCCGTGCGGTAGTGGACCGACGCCGGCAGGCTCCCGCGGGGTCCTCCCCGGCCTTGATGTCCGCCCACCTCCGCCCGAGTTCGTGGGCGCTAGGCCGGGGTCGTGTCGGCTCCGCCCCGCCTGCCCCGGCGACCGCACGATGCCCTCCCGCGTCCTGAGTATGTCCGACTGCTCCCGGCCCGGCTCCCATACGAGACCGTCGGGCAACCAATCCGCGCCCTTAGGCCAGACAATCTGCCCGGCAGGCTTTGGCTGGCCCGCCAGGTCCTGCGACGGGCCTTCGTTCTGATTGCCGGGCCGGCCACCTCGCGTGCCTGGCCGGTCGGCGACTGCGAATCTTCCGTCCGAACTGCCAGGCTGGCCGCTTCGCGCACCGCCCGCCTCGCCACCTCTGGCACCAGCGGCTCGTCCACCTCGCGAATCGCTCGCCTCGCCACCTTTTGGATCACCGGGCGCACCGGCAAGCCCGGGCCGCCCACCCGCTCCGCCGTACGCTCGCCCTTTCACCAGCTCGACGACGCATGCGGTCACCTCGGACGGGTACGGCGAGGCCACCGCGTCGCAGCCACGCAGTCGCGGGTCGGTCTCGCCGCCATCTCGCGGTGCGATGCCCACGATCGCCACGCCGCACCTGTGCAACCGGTCCGCCATGACAAGATCCCATTCCCGGACGACACACACGGAGCCGATCCCCGCCTCGGCCGCGGCCAACAGTTCGGCCGCGTCGGCGCAGCGCCTTTCCACGGCAACTGCGCCACCCACCTCGGTCAGTGCGCGCACGATCTCGACCTCCAGCTCGCCGCCGACGCACAACAATACGCTCACGACGGCGACCCCACGAGCACGTAGCCATCCTGGGAACCCATGACGGCAAGGACCTCGTCGGCGGCCTCGCGCGGCACGTCGATTTCGACCTGCACCTCGCCCCCGAGCGCCGACTCATCGCGCCCAACAGAAACCACCAGCGCCTCTGGCGTCAGCAGCGTTGCCTGCGCCTGGCCTTCCGTTCCCGCGTCCTGCCGGCTCACCCGCCACAATTCGGCCCGCTCGCCGGGCGCGGCCGTTCCGGGCGGCGGAGCCATCAACGGCACGACCACGCGCCTGGTTTCCGACTCCTCGCGCTCCAGCGAGCTGCGCGGAACGAACTCACCGGCGCGGACGGTCACGCCCACGGTCGCTTGCCCGTCCCTTGGCCCGACGTACTCACCGGCGATCTTGGCCTCGACCTCCACCACTTTGAGGTTCGATTCACTCAGTGGCGTGCCCGGCAGGACCGCCTCCTTCGCCTGATACACCTTCGTCGTCGGCGGACCACTGAGCACCACGGCTCCTGCGAGGCCCGAAAGCGCCACGAGCGCGATGCCCGCGGCCAGGCGTGGATCGCGCCACCGCGTACGTTTTTTGTGTCCCATGGCATCATGCTCGCAAATATGGTGAAATTCGCGACGAGGCAATCCACACTCCTGTGGATAACTTCAAAAGACCGAATCGCCGTGGGAAGATTACGACATGGGCAAGTTTCTAACCATCGCAGACGTAGCGGAGTACCTCAACGTATCCGCCGGCCAGGTGCGCACGCTCATCAAGTCGGGTGAACTGCCTGCCATTCAGGTCGGGGGTCGCGGACAGTGGCGAATCGAGGACACAAAGCTGGAGGAGTTCGTCAACCGCAGCTACCAGGCGACGCAGAGGAAGATCCAGGCCGAGCGCTGAAACTTGCCGCGAGCACGCAGCCGCGAGTCACACCTCGTGGTCGAAGGCCATCAGATCCACGCGCATAATCGAATTTTGCGCGACGCACACCTGCCCACCTACCGTTTCAATGTCAATGTAATCCTTGCCCACCCGTACGAGGCTGCCGCGCAATGAGCCACAACGCAGGTGGCAATTCACGTAGCCTCCCGAGGCGAAACGCCTGACTGCCGAGCCGAAGCTCAGCGAGTCGGCCACCGCGCGGCTACTTTGCGCCGCACGCGTCAGTCCCCTGACCGCGTCGATCGCCCGCGCGGGAATGAGGCACGGCGTGCCCGCGAACTCGCAGTAGAGCCATTCGGTGGCGCACTCGACGACGCGGACCTCGATCGGCTCTCCCCCGAGGAATAGTGTGAGCGGAGCGCGACCGTGCGCGCGTATTCTTTCGACCAGAGCGATCGTAGCTTCCTCCGCCGCGCGCAGTTCGGCCGCCTCAGTCAGCGTCTCCTCTCGAATTTGGGCGTCCATTTGGCTTTCGACGTCAGCCAGGACGTCTTCCCATATGCTCTCGCTCATACCCCAACGTTATCGGCGCATTTTCCGGCGCGATTTTTCGATCCACAGGCCCGCCGCCCGCATCCCACCGGGCACCAGGCGCCGTTCCGGACGGCTGTCCGGAACGGTCGACGCCGCGCGCGCCACTGGTCACCGGCACCCGTTCGCCGATTACGGGACAGGACGGCGCCAGGAACGAGGCGCCGGGCAAGACGCCACCTGGCACCGGTCAACGCCACCGAGCACCAACCGCGAGACCGCCAGTTACCGAACAAACGCCAAACACGCGACCATCGGCCGCAGCCGCCGGCGACCATCCGCGCCAACCGAGAGAAACCATCACCCGGTTGCCCGCGCCGCACCGATCCGCCGCGCCACGTCGCCGCCAAACTCGCGGCCACGGTATCCGCCGGGCCCGCTCGCTCGGCTCGCAAATTCAATACCTGACCGACGTACCGTGCATGCACCGCCGCCACAAAGCACAATAGATTGAAAGATAAAAACATCAAACGCCACCAAACATCACGATAAGCCACGAAAAGAGTAGGTATGCACCCCGTTATCTTTGCCTTGTTTTCGCTTGGCAGCCTGGGCTGCGCGGTCTTCGCCTTTCACGGAGGCCGGCAACTGCTTGCGGAGGGGAGCGTATTCTTCGGTTCACCCGCCAGTTTGAGCGACCTGGCGAACGTGACCGTGGTGATGTGTTCCATTGTCGCATCCATCGCCCTCGCATGGACAGCCTTGTCTCACGCCGCGCTCGAGCAGGCCAGGCGCGGAAGGCGCGGCCCGCTCGTCCGACTCGCTCGGCACCTGGGCACCCCGGCCGTTCGCCGAGCACTCGTGGCCACGGCCGCATCGGTGGTCGTTCCGTCTGTCGCCCACGCCCACGACGCTCCGCACGCGCATGCCGCGCAGGACCAGCCGTCCGCGGTCCGGCCGGTTCCAATCTTCGGAGGATCGCAGGCCGGCGGTGCCTCGTCGCTCTTTGCCCGGACGATCGGCACCGACGCCGGCCAGCACGACGACGAACCTGCGCCATACCGTGAAGCCACTCCAGACAGCACCGAGGCCGAACCAGTTGCGCCGCCCTCCCCGTGGGATGTCGGCTGGGGCGCAGGGCCACCGTCCGACTCGTGGGCGCAGCGCGATTCCTTGGCCCGACAGCCGCAGGCCCAGGAACCTCAAAGCGCGCAGCGGCACACCGAAGCTCACGGGCAGTCGTCGCCCCGGGCATCACGGAATAAGAGGCCCCAGCCACAGGAGAAGGCGGCTCCCTCGTCGCAGGAACGCGGGCCGGACCGTCACTCCGGCCCGCCGAGGCAAAATTTCACGACGCCGGACCGCAACCTTGCCGCACCTACCCGCCCCTTCACGGCGGTCGACCAACCCCTCGCCAGACACGCCGACTCCGGCGAGATCGCCGCCACTGGCCCGGGCTCGGCCTGGGACATCGGCTGGGGCGCGTGCCCGAGCCTGACCGAAAACGGCACGGCATCCACGTGCGCCGCCGGCACCGAGGCCGCCACGCAGGCGCGGGCCGGGTCGGCCATGCAGGCGAGCTCCGAGGCCGTGACGCGGGCCGAAGCCGGGGCGAGCGCCGCCTCCCGCACCCGCGTCGTCCAACCCGGCGAGTCCCTCTGGGACATTGCCTCCAGCGAGCTTCCTCCCGATGCGAGCGAGCCCCTCGTCTCCTCGCACGTTTCGCGCTGGTTCGAAGCGAACCGCGCTATCCTCTCGCACCCTGACCGGATATATCCGGGCCAGGCGCTCACTCCCCCGGAAGGATACTCATGAGCATCATCGCAGCAAAACCCCCTCGCTCGATCAGCGTCGGGCGGCCGCCCGCGCAGGTTTTCACACCCGTGCCCGCCGAGGACGACGGCCGCGCCCTCCCCCAACATGAGCTTCCCCGAACGTCGCCAGACGAGCCCTGGGATCGCGTCGCACTGACCGCCGTCCCCGCTTCCGAGCCTAAGTGGGACGAGGAGGCCCCGGATCTGAGGCGAGCCCTGCCGGCGGACGCGCCCGACGGCCGCGCGATGGTCGGCACGATCGTCATCTTCGCCGTCGAGATCCTCCTGGGACACCGCCCGCCTTCGGCCCTGCGCCGGTGGCTGACCCCCGAGGTATTCGGCCCACTGGTGCGCCGAGCCGGGCTCGCCCACCGGATCAAGGGCAAGGCGCCGCGAACCCGGACGCCGCGAATACTGCAGGTGCTGGCCAGCCAGCCCAAGGCACGGGTCATTGAGGCGGTCACAGCCGTCCACGACGGCCAGCGCGTGCGTGCCGCGTGCCTGCGGCTGGAGTTCCTTCGCGGACGGTGGAAGGTCGTCGCCCTGGAGATCGGCTGACCTCCCGTGCCCGCCACGGCGCCGACACCCGCCATGGCGCGAAGCGCGCACCGGTCGCCCCGCCGTCGCGAGGTAGCGTCGCCGTCGCACCAGCCTCGCCAGCCCCGGGCAGGCCCGTGCCCGGCCAAGCGGCGACCCGGTGCCTCTGGGCACGCGAGCCGCCTTTAGAAACGCAAGCCGCGCTCAGTGCTTCTTGCGGTTGGCGGCGCGGCGCTGGGCGCGATTCATCCCGCCGGTTGCCTGCGTGCCAGCCCCGTGCGCGCCGCCTGCCTTGGCGCCGCTGCTCCTGGTCCCGGCCCTGCGCGTCGGGCGCACGGCACGCCCTGAGGCATCCGTGGTCGACACGCCGTCGCTGCCGTCCTTGGCGGATGCGGAATACGAGACATTGGCCGCGCGCTTGGGCGTCTTGATGCCGAGCACCCTTTCCGCGTCGACCCGCTTGCGCGCACTATCGCTTGCCAGGCGGGCCGCGCTCTGACGCTGGGTGTCGACGGCCTGCGCCGCGGCGGCCGCGGCGGCCTCCTCGTCGAGCACAGCCGCCTCCCGGGCGGCCTTTTCGCTGGGCAACTCGAAATTGAACAGGTAGCGGACCGAATCCTCCTTGATGCCATCATTCATGGCCTGGAACATGTCGTAGCCCTCGGACTTGTACTCGACCAGCGGGTCGCGCTGCGCCATGGCGCGAAGGCCAATGCCCTCCTTGAGGTAGTCCATTTCGTAGAGGTGCTCGCGCCACTTGCGGTCGAGGACATTCAGGATCACCTGCCGCTCGAGCTCGCGCATGGCGTCCTCGCCCACCTCGTCCTCGCGGTCCTGGTAGTTCGTATGGATATCCGTCTTCAGCTCGGTGAGGATGTGGCCGCGGTCGAGCTTCGAGACGCCACCGGACTCCTCGATGAGCTCGTCGACGGAAAAGCCCGGGGTGTAGAAGCCCTTGAGCTCGGCCCACGCCGCGTCGAGATCCCACTCGTCGGGAGCGTCGTCCTCCGTGTGGGACTTGACGATGTCGTCGACGACGTAGTCGAGGAACGCTTCGACCATCGGCTCGAGGTCCTCGCCCTGGAGGATCCTGCGGCGCTCGTCGTAGACGACGTTGCGCTGCTCGTTCATGACGTCGTCGTACTTGAGGACGTTCTTTCGGATCTCGGCATTGCGGGACTCGATGGAACTCTGGGCGCGCTCGATCGAGTTGGCGATGACCTTGAATTCGAGCGGCTGGTCCTCCGGGTAGCGCGAGGGGTCGAGTGCCCGCGCGGCCAGGCCGCTGGCAAACAGGCGCATGAGGTCGTCCTCGAGCGAAAGGTAAAAGCGCGACTCGCCCGGGTCGCCCTGGCGGCCGGAGCGCCCGCGCAGCTGATTGTCGATGCGGCGCGACTCGTGGCGCTCCGAGCCGAGCACGTACAGGCCGCCCAGCTCCACGACCTCGTCGTGCTCGTTGGCGACGTCGTCCTGAGCGGACTTGAGCGCACCGGCCCACGCCGCCTCGTACTCGTCGGGCGTGCGCTCCGGGTCGAGCCCGCGTGACTTGAGTGCCGCCACGGCGCGATGCTCCGGGTTGCCGCCCAGCATGATGTCGGTTCCGCGGCCGGCCATGTTGGTGGCGACGGTGACGGCCCCCTTGCGCCCGGCCTCGGCGACGACGGCGGCCTCGCGCTCGTGCTGCTTGGCGTTGAGCACCTGGTGCGGAACCTTGGCGGCCCGCAGAAGCTTGGACAGCTCCTCGGACTTTTCGACGCTCGTCGTGCCGACGAGCACCGGCTGGCCGTCCTCGTAGCGCTCCCTGATGTCGGAGACGATCGCGCGGAGCTTGGCGGCGCGCGTGGGGAAGACGAGGTCGGTCTTGTCCTGGCGGATCATCGGCTTATTCGTCGGAATCGGCACGACGCCCAGCTTGTACGTCGAAGCGAATTCCTCGGCCTCGGTTTCCGCCGTACCCGTCATGCCGGAAAGCTTGTTGTACAGGCGGAAATAATTCTGCAGGGTGATCGTGGCCAGGGTCTGGTTCTCGGCCTTGATGTCGACGCCTTCCTTAGCCTCGATCGCCTGGTGCATGCCCTCGTTGTAGCGGCGGCCGGGAAGCACGCGGCCCGTGTGCTCGTCGACGATGAGGACCTCGCCGTCGGCGACGATGTAGTCCTTATCGCGCTCGAAGAGCTCCTTGGCCTTGATCGCGTTGTTGATGTAGCTGATGAGCGGGGTGTTGAGCGACTCGTAGAGATTGTCAATGCCGAGCAGGTCTTCGACCTTGTCGATGCCCGGCTCGAGGATGCCGACCGTGCGCTTCTTTTCGTCGACCTCGTAGTCGGTGTCCTTGCGCATCGCTCGCACCAGGCGCGCGAACTCCAGGTACCACTTGTTGGCGTCGCTGTCGGACGGGCCGGAAATAATGAGCGGCGTGCGGGCCTCGTCGATGAGGATGGAGTCGACCTCGTCGACGATGACGAAGTTGTGGCCGCGCTGGACAAGGTCATCCGTCTGCCAGGCCATATTGTCGCGCAGGTAGTCGAAGCCGAACTCGTTGTTCGTGCCGTACGTGATGTCGGCCGCGTATTCCTTGCGCCGCTGCTCGGGCGTCTGGCCCGTGACGATGCAGCCCGTCTTCAGGCCGAGGAAACGGTGGATGCGCCCCATGAGCTCGGACTGGTAGGAGGCCAGGTAGTCGTTGGTGGTCACGACGTGGACGCCCTCGCCGGACAGGGCATTGAGGTAGGCGGGCATCGTCGCCACGAGCGTTTTGCCCTCGCCCGTCTTCATCTCGGCGATGTTGCCCAGGTGCAGGGCGGCCCCGCCCATGATCTGGACATCGTAGGGGCGCTGGCCGATCGTGCGGCGTGCCGCCTCCCGGACCGTGGCGAAGGCTTCGGGGAGCAGGTCGTCAAGAGTCTCGCCTTCCTCGAGACGGTCGCGGAAGTCGTCCGTCTGAGCGCGCAGTTCCTCGTCGGTCATCTCCTCGAAGCTAGGCTCCAGCTCGTTGACCTGCTGCGAGATGACCTTGAGCTTCTTGAGCGTGCGACCCTCGCCCGCGCGAAGAATTTTGTTCAGCAGCTTTCCCACGAAGATTTCTCCTAATTCTGACGCGCGGCGTCCCACGCTTTCGGTACCGGCATCCATTCTAGGCGAGTTCACCGACACGCATAGGGGGCGCACCTACGCCTGGGGATGAATCACCGCGGGGGCGCCGGGCGACGAGCACAGTCCCGTGCAAGCCCGGTCAGCTACTGTGTGCGTGCACGCATGGAAGCGGCGATGGTCGTGCAGCGGCACGCAGAGCGCCGCTCGACTGCAGCACGCAGAACCTCGCTCGGCCGCGGCACGGTTACGATGCGCACGCGGCCCGGCGGCGCGCGAGGAAGCTGGCATCACGCGCTGGGAAAGCTGCGGCGCGCAAGGGAAAGCTGCGGCGCACGCTACCCAAAAGCGCGGCATCCACCGTGCAGGCGAGACGCTCCGCCTCAGGCGACCCGCTCCACCGCCTGGCGGCTGAAATCGACGAGGGCGCGGCGGATCTCGCCGTCGGGCACCTCCTCCAGGTGCGCCTCGGCCCGGGCGGCCCACTGGAGGGCCATGCGCCGGGTCTGCTCGAGGACCGGATGCTCGCGCAGCAGGGCGACGACCGCGGCCAGCGCCTCGTCACTGGCCAGGTCGGCGTCGGCCAGCAGCCGGAGTATCCGCTCGCCTGCCGCGTCCAGGCTTCCCGCGGCACTCTGCTCGCGCAGCAGGATGATGGGCATGGTGTCCACGCCCTCGCGCAGGTCGGTGCCGGGTGTTTTGCCCGTGATCTCGCCGTCGACCTCGATGTCGATGATGTCGTCGGCCAGCTGGAAGGCGACGCCGACGCACTCGCCGTAGGCCGCCAGGACGTCGGCGGTCTCCTGCGTGCCGCCGGCCGATAGCACACCGTGCACGGCCGACGCCGCCACGAGCGATCCCGTCTTGTCGGCCAGGACCTGGATGTAGTGCTCGCGCGCGGACTGGCCCGGCCGCGGCCCAAGCGTCTCGTGCAGCTGACCCTGGCACAGCCGCTCGAAGGTCTTCGCGTGCAGCAGCACGGCCCGCGGCCCAAGCCCCGCGACGATGCTCGACGCCCGCGCGAAGAGGATGTCGCCAGCCAGGATGGCCACCGTGTTGCCGAACTTCGCCTGGGCCGAGGGAACGCCGCGGCGCATGGGCGCCTCGTCCATGACGTCATCGTGGTAGAGGGAGGCGAGATGGGTGAGCTCGACGACGATCGCCGAGTCGTAGACGGCGTCCGCATCCGGGTGCACGCCAAGCTCCGAGGCGAGAAGCGCCAGGGCCGGCCTCAGCCGCTTGCCCCCTGCATACGCCAGATGCGACGTCGCCGGGTCGATCTGCAGGTCGTCGAGCCGCACCTGACCGGCCAGTTTTTCCTCGACGATTCCCAACCGCGCACCGAGCCTTTCGGCCAATGCGTCCCCTCCAAAACTCATTCTCAAAGCATAAACTTAACTGCCTCGCCGAGAAAGTTCATCACCGGGCCCGGCACAATCCCCAGCAGCAGTGTGCCGATGGCGCATGCGCCTATGGCCACGCTCGAGTAGCCCTCGGACTCAACGACGGTCACGCGCTGGTGCCCGTCGCCGTCGCGCAGAAACATGGTGTGGATGAGCCGGAAGTAGAAGAACGCCGTGGCCGCCGAAGCCAGCACCGCCAGCACGACGAGGACCGCCTCGCCCCCGTGGACACCGGAGGCGAAGACAAGGTACTTCCCGATGAACCCGCCCGTCAGCGGAATGCCCGCAAAGGATAGGAGGAAGATGGCCATGGCCCCGGCCAGCACCGGGTTGCTACGGCCCAGCCCCCTCCACTGCTCAATGAGCGTGGCCTCGCCCAGGACATTGCCCTCGGCGTCGCGCTGGCGCACGAGCGTGATGACGGCAAAGGCGCCAACGCTGGCCAGGCCGTAGGCGAGCAGGTAGAAGGCCACCGAGGCAATCGCCGTGGAGGTGTAGGAACCGACGCCAATGAGCACGAATCCCGCATGCGCAATCGACGAGTAGGCGAGCATGCGCTTGATGTCCTTCTGGACGATTCCGCCCACCGTGCCGACGAGCATCGTCGCGATGATGACCGTCCACAGCACCGGCGCCATCTCCCACTGCACGGCGTTGCCGACGACGTAGGCGAAGCGCAGCATGGCAGCGAAGGCGGCGATCTTCGTGCCCGCGGCCATGAAGCCCGTGACAGGCGTCGGCGCTCCCTGATAGGTATCCGGCGTCCACGAGTGGAATGGAGCCGCGCCCACCTTGAACAGCAGGCCCACGAGCACCAGGGAAAAACCTGCGATGAGCAGGGCGTCCATGCCGACGGAAGAACTGGCGGTGTCGACGATCGCCGCGTAGCCGACCGAACCGGCGTATCCGTACAGCAGCGCGGCGCCCATGAGGAAGAAGGCAGAAGAGAACGCGCCGAGCAGGAAGTACTTGATGGCCGCTTCCTGCGACAGCGCCCTGCGGCGGCGGGCCGTTGCGCACAGAACGTACAGCGGCAGAGAGAGCACCTCGAGGGCGATAAAGAGCGTCAGCAGGTCATTCGCCGAGGCGAAGGCGAGCATGCCACCCACGGCGAACAGCGACAGCGGGAAGACCTCGGTCTGGACGAGCCCTGCCTCGGTGGCCTCCCGCTCGTCGAGCGAACCGGGCTGGGTGGCCGCCGACGCCGCGAAGGCGCCCTCGCCCGTGAGTGTCCGATCCGCCATGACGAGGACGGCGAAGAACGCGCACACGAGGATGGCTGCCTGGAACATGAGGGCCGGCATGTCCTCCGCGAAAGTCCCGAGGGCTCCCTGCGTCCGACCGCCGGAGACCACCGGCGCCGGCCCCTCGGTGGAAACCACGGTGACCCGCCACATGGTAGCAATGAACGCGCCGACCAGCGCGGTCAGCGTGAACACGATCTGCACGGACCGCCTGAACCTGGCGGGCATGAAAGCCTCGACGAGCACCGAGAGCACCGCGGCTCCCAGCACGAGCAGAAGGGGCGTCAGGGCTGCCCAGTCGATGGTCGGTGAAATCACTTCGCGCTCCCTTCGTCACCAGCGACCGTGACGATCGCCGCTGCATCCTCCGCCACGGGCCGGACGGCATCGAGCATGGGGCCGGGCAGGAAACCGAGCGCGAGCATCGCCGCCACGAGCAGGCCCGCGACGGTCTTCTCGCTGCCGTCGAGGTCCGCCACGTCGGCGTCGTCCTCCGGTTTCGGGCCGGTGAAGATCTTCTGGTACGGCAAGAGGATGTACAGGGCCGCGAGGATCACGCCGAAGACGGCGATGATCGCCAGCGCCTGGTGGCTCTCAAAGGTCCCCGCAAGGACGAGGAACTCGGGAACGAACCCGGACAGGCCCGGCAGAGCGATGGTGGCCAGGCCGGAGACGAGGAAAACGCCGGCAATGATCGGCGTGACCCGCTGCCACCCGCCGTAGCCCTCGAGGTCGTATCCCGCGCGGCCGCGCCGCCCCAGGAAGCCCACCGTCAGGAAGAGCGCCCCGGTAGCCACGCCGTGGGCAACCATGTAGGCAATGGCGCCAGTCATGGCGACCTCGCTACCGGAGAAGATGCCCAGAACGATGAAGCCGAAGTGGCTGACCGAGGTGTAGGCGATCAGGCGCATGAGATCCCGCGAGGCGATCGCCATGAACGCGCCCCAGAAGATCGAGACGACGGCGAGGATCATGATGGGCAGGGCCGCCTGCCGCGAGGCCTGAGGGAAGATCGGCAGGCACAGGGCGATCATGCCGAAGGTTCCGAGCTTGTCGAGCACGCCAACGAGCAGGGTCGAGGTTCCCGCCTGCGCCTGGGCCGTCGTGTCCGGCAGCCACGTGTGCAGCGGGAACATCGGCGCCTTGATGGCGAAGGCGAAGAAGAAGGACACGAACAGGAGCATCGCCACCGTGTCGCTGCCCTGGAAGGCGCCCTCGGCGGCAAGGGTGTCGATGAGGAAGCGCGTGGCCCCGTCCTCGGCCCACGTATTGACCGCCAGGCCGACGACGCCAACGAGCATGACGAGCCCGCCGAGCAGCGAGTACAGGACGAACTTGATGGCCGCCCGGTGCCGTTCCTCGCCGCCGTACCGCCCGACGAGGAAGTAGACGGGCAGGATCATGAGCTCGAAGAGAATGTAGAAGAGGAAGAGGTCGCGGGCCGCGAAGATCGCGATCATGATCGCCTCGAGGGCGAGCGTCCAACCGACATAGCCGGCGGCGCGGGGCCCTGTGCCCTCGGCGAGGTCCGCCTCCCCGTCGGCGCGACTGCCAGCGTCGGCGCGACTGCCCGCACCTCGCGCCGCGAAGTCGCCCCTGGCGGCCAGGAGGACGATCGGCACGAGGAACGTGGCCAGGCCAATCATCACCAGCCCCATGCCGTTGACGCCCAGGGCCAGGCTCGCACCGATCTGGGGAATCCAGCGGTAGGTCTCGGCCAGTTGGACCTGCCCGGCGCGGTCCATGTCGAAGCCGGAGGCGGCAGCGACCAGGAAGAGGCCGAAGATGATCGCGGACAGGCAGATGCCGAACGGCAGCGCGAGTCTCTTGACGGCCGGCACGGCCCACACGGTCAGCGCGCCGAGGGCCGCAATGACCACGAGTAGGCTCAGCCAGGGAAACTCCGCCTCGATGGCGGTGGCATCAGTAGCTAGGTTCATATCGCTTCCTTCTCCCCGTCACATCCGCGAGGCCAGGGCCACGATCAGGGCGGCGACGACGCCCACCGACATGTACCCGGCATAGGATCGCGCGTACCCGTTCTGCAGGCGGGTGAGCAGTCGCCCGGTACCGGCCGTCCCCTTTGCGACGCCCTCGACGGCGCCGTCGACCACGTGCGAATCGACGGCCGCCACGCCGCTCGTCAGGGCGATTCCCGGCTTCATGAAGAGGTTTTCGTTGACGTCGTCCTGGTAGAGATCGCGGCGGGCCGCGCGCACGAGCACAGTGGACCGCGGCGCCACGGCGGGGACCTCGGCGACCGCGTACATCCTCCACGCCAGGGCGACGCCGACGGCCACGAGCACGAGCGTGCACCCCGTGATGACGGGAATCGGGAGCACCGGCTCGGCGTGATCGGCGTGGCCGGTGACAGGTTCGAGCCACTCGACGAAGCCGACGACGTTGAGCGCCAGGCCCAGCGCGGCCGAGCCGAGCGCCAGGATCACCTGCGGCACGTACATGCTGGCGGGGGCCTCGTGCGGGTGCTTGGCCGCCTCGCCGGAGCGTGCGAAGCGCTCGGAGCCGTGGAAGATCATGAAGTACAGGCGCGACATGTAGAACGCCGTCAGCCCGGCCACGAGCATCGTCAGCGTGCCGAAGACCCACGGCCTGAGGCCCTCGCCGGCGAAGGCGGCCTCGATGATCCTGTCCTTGGAGTAGAAGCCGGATAGGAACGGCACGCCAATGATGGCCAGGTACCCGAAGAGGAAGGCGATCCACGTGATCGGCAGGTACTTGCGCAGAGCGCCGAAGCCGCGCATGTCGACCTCGTCGTCCATGGCGTGCATGACCGATCCCGCCCCTAGGAACATATTGGCTTTGAAGAAGCCGTGGGTGACCAGGTGGAAGATGGCGAAGGCCGCGCCGGCCGGTCCGAGCCCCGCGGCGAGCATCATGTAGCCGATCTGGGACATGGTGGAGGCGGCCAGGACCTTCTTCATGTCGTCCTTGGCGGCGCCGACGATCGCGCCGAAGACCAGCGTGATCGTGCCGATGATGGCGACGGCCAGCTGGGCGGAGGCCGAGGCCGCGTAGATGGCGCCGGAGCGGACCATGAGGTAGACGCCCGCCGTGACCATCGTGGCGGCGTGGATGAGGGCGGACACCGGCGTCGGGCCCGCCATGGCATCACCGAGCCACGCCTGCAGCGGGAACTGCGCGGACTTGCCGCAGGCGCCCACGAGCAGGAACAGGCCGATGGCCGTCAAGGTCGCCGTCGAGGCCTGGGAAACGTGGCCGAGCACGCCGTCGAAGCTCAGCGTGCCGAACGTGGCGAACATGAGCATCATGGCCGCCAGCAGGCCGACGTCGCCCACGCGGTTCATGACGAAGGCCTTCTTGCCGGCCGCCGCGTAGGCGGGCACCTGGTTCCAGAAGGAGATGAGCAGGTAGGACGCCAGGCCGACGCCCTCCCAGCCAACGAACATGACGAGGTAGGAGTCGCCGAGCACCAGCAGGAGCATCGCGGCCACGAAGAGGTTGAGGTAGGCGAAGAACCGCCGCCTGGCCGGGTCGTGAGCCATGTAGCCCACCGAGTAGATGTGGATGAGCGTGCCCACGAATGTCACGAGCATGACGAAGGTGATGGACAGCGGGTCGACGCGCATTCCGACGTCGACGGACAGGCTGCCCGCGCCGATCCAGTGGTAGACCGTCACATTCATCACGCGCTCGGCGGCGGGTAGGCCGAGCAGCTGGAACAGCGCGGCGGCGCCGCAGATGAGTGAGGCCGACGAGGCACCGATGGCGAGCCAGTGGCCCCAGCGGTCCGCGGCCTTGCCGCTGACGAGGAGGATGCCTGCCGACAGCAGCGGGAGCGCCACGCACAGCCAGATCGCTCCGGCCGCGCCCGTGGCCGAGCCGGCCGCCGTCGAGGAAGCTTCGAATGGAAGGGTCCCGATGTTCACGTCACACCTGCTTCCGTCAGTGCTTGAGCTGGTTCGCGCCGTCAAGCGATGCGGACCGGTGAGTGCGGAAAATGGCTATCACGATCGCCAGCCCTACGACGACCTCGGCGGCGGCGACGACCATGACGAAGAACGAGAAGACCTGGCCCTGGACATTGCCCCACATTCGCGAGAAGGTCACGAAAGCGAGGTTGCACGAGTTGAGCATCATCTCCACGCCGAGCAGGGCGATGATGGCGTTGCGCCGGGTCAGCACGGCCGCGCCGCCAATGGCGAATAGGACGATGGCCAGCGCCACGTAGAGCATGAGGTTCACCTGGAACTACCGCCTTCCCCGTCGTCTTCCGCCTCTCCGGCGTGTTCCGGCCCCGGGCCCTCGCGTTCCGGCTCCGAGCCCGCGCTGTCGGACTTTCCGGCGGGCTCGGCCGGGCCCTGGCCTGCCGCATCGCGGCCGACCGCGCCGTCGTCGTCCCCGCCCGTGTCGCCAGCGCCAATGGCGGGGTCACCATGACCGCCCGCCAGGAGCGCGGGCGGCTGGCCGTCGTAGTCGGGCGCGGCCTCGCCGGGCATGCCCGCCATACCGGCCTGGCCGACCGAGCGATTGACGCCGGGCCCTTCGAGCTCGCCGCGCGCGGCACGCGCCACGGTGATGGGCGAGACCTCGGCCACCGTACGGATCTGGCCGCGTATGCGCAGCACGCGGGAGATCGACTCCTCGGCGACCTCTCCCCCCGCGGTCAACGCCGGGTCTGCGGCCGAGTTCGACTCGGCGTACACGCCGGTCGGCGGCTTCTGGCCGATGTGCCGGCCGGTGGCCGCATACGCCTGCATCTTGGCCTCCTGCAGCGCCGGCTGGTCGAGCTTCTTGCGAGTGGCCTGCCTGTGCGTGAGCGTCATGGCCCCCAGGGCGGCGACGATGAGGAGCGCGCCGGTCAACTCCATCGTCAGGACGTGGTCGCCGATGATGGCGCTGGCAATGGCGCTCGGATTGGTCCGTTCGGGGTCTTCTGCAAGCCCCGCGGCGTCGGGCGTGCGGGCCGCCATGACGGCGCCGACCGCGATGATGACGAAGCCCACCGACCCCAGCGCGGCGAAGATGCGCGGGCCGCGCAGAGTTTCGTGGGTCGAGTCCGCGGCGTCGACGCCGATCATCATGAGGACGAATAGGAACATCATGAGGATCGCACCCGTGTAGACGGCTACCTGGACCACGCCCATGAACGGCGCCTGGAGCATCGTGTAGAGGAACGCCAGGCAGACCATGTTGGCGATGACGCAGATGGCCGAGTAGACGGCGCGGCGCGTAATGAGCAGGCCGTAGACCGACAGGACGATCATGACGACGGCGAGCACGGCGAAAAGCAGCATCTCCCCCGTCGATATCTCGATGGTGGTGTCGTTCATCGGCTGCCCCCTTCCGCCTGGCCGACGAGCTCGGCCGTTTCTGAGGCAGGCGCACCGTCCGCCCCGCCGCGCCCGGACGCGCTCGCCTGCGCACCGGCGGCGACCGGCCGCGCGGTGGCCAGCGTCGGGTCGTCGGGACGATTGGCGGCGACCCATTCGATCTGGCCCTGGCTCGGGCCAGTGACCTCGCCTCGGTAGTAGCTGGCGTCCGAGGTCCCCTCGACCATGGGGTGCGGCGCGGCGAGCATGCCGTCCTCAATGGGGGCCAACAGCTCGTCCTTCTCGTAGATGAGGCTCTCGCGCGTGACGCCCGCCAGCTCGTATTCATTGGTCATCGTCAGGGCGCGCGTCGGGCAGGCCTGGATGCAAAAGCCGCAGAAGATGCAGCGCAGGTAGTTGATCTGGTAGACGCGGCCGTAACGCTCGCCGGGCGACACCTGGTTATCCGGGCTGTTGGGCGCCGCCTCGACATAGATGGCGTCCGCCGGGCAGGCCCAGGCGCACAACTCGCAGCCAATGCAGCGTTCCAGGCCGTCGGCGTACCGGTTGAGCTGGTGGCGCCCGTGGTAGCGGGGCGCCGTCGGCACGCGTTCCTCGGGGTACTGCTCCGTGGCGACCTTTTGGAACATTGAGGAGATCGTCACCCCGTAGCCCGCGACGGGCGCGAAGAATTCACCGACGGCGTTCTTCTTGGGACGATCCCACAGCTCCGGGTCGACGGATGCGTCAGGGGCTTGGCTGTCAGTCACGATCGGCCTCCTTGCTGGTGACGATTGTGGCTTCGCGCCTCAGGGCGCGAGGAGACGGTGGCAGTGCTTGGCCCGGCATGGGCGGGACGGGGAATCCTCCCGCGAAGGCGTCGAATTCCTCGCTTTGAGCCGAGTCCTGTTCCTGTCGTTCGCGCTGCTTCCTTTCCTGGCGAGCGTCAACGATCCCCAAGATGGCCACGACGACGAGGAACACCACCGCGGTCCCGATCATGACTTCGCGCCGCGGGATCGCCGTGAAGGTCGAAAGCCCGCGAATGACCGTCACGGCCACGAGCCAGCCGAGCGAGACCGGGATGAGGACCTTCCATCCCAGCTTCATAAAGTGGTCGTAGCGCATGCGCAGCAGCGAACCGCGGGTCCACACGAAGAAGAACATGAAGATCCACGTCTTGATGACGAACCACAGCATTGGCAGCCAGCCGACATTCGGGTCCCCGCCCCACAGCGAGAAGACCGCCGTGGCTATCGGGCCGGCTCGCCAGCCGCCGAGGAACACCGTCGTCGCGATCATCGAGACGTTGAGCATGTTGACGTACTCGGACAGGTAGAACCACGCGAACTTCATGGACGAGTACTCGGTCGTATGGCCGGCGACGATCTCGCCCTCGGCCTCGGGAAGGTCGAAGGGCAGGCGATTGGTCTCGCCGAACATCGAGATGAGGTAGACCGCGAAGGCCGGGAAGAGCGTGAGGACGTTCCACAGGTTCGACTGCGCGTCGACGATGCCGGACGTGGACATCGTGCCGGAGGAAAGGAAGACCGTCACGAGCGAAAGCCCCAGCGCGAGCTCGTAGGAGATCATCTGGGTGGCCCCGCGCACCGAACCATAGAAGGGAAGGGTCGAGTGGGCGGACCAGCCGCCCAGAACGAGGCCGTATTCGCCCAGGGCCGTCACCGCCAGGACGAAGAGGATGGCCACGGCCGAGTCGGCCAGTTGCAGCGGCGTTTGGTGGCCGAAGATCGACACCTGCGGCCCGAGCGGGATGACGGCCATGACCGTGAAGGCGCACGCCGCCGAGATGACGGGCGAGATGAAGTAGACGACCTTGTCGGCGCCGCGCAGCCAGAAGTCCTCCTTGATGAGGAGCTTGATGGCGTCGGCGAATGCCTGACCGAAGCCCAGGGGGCCGACCCGGTTGGGGCCGAGGCGGCTCTGCATGCGCCCCAGGGCGCGGCGCTCGACCCACAGCGCCGTAATGACGCTGAGGATGAGGAAGGCGATGATGAAGACGGACTTGAGCGTCCAGATCCACCAGGTGTCCTGGGAGAAGTCCGCGGTCTGCTGCGCGGCCACGATGGAAGGGTTCACTTGGCCACCTCCGCTGTCAGGGGGAGCGTCGCGGCAATGCCGACGGCGTCTCCCGATCTCGCGCCCAGCTTGAACACCTGGCAGCCGAGCGAGTTCTGCGGGACCCACACGACGTCGTCCGGCATGCGCACCTGGACGACGGGCAGCGAGACGCTCCCCTCCGGGCCGCTGATCGTGACCTCAGTGCCATCGCCGACGCCGGCGGCCTGCGCCGTCTGGCGAGACATGAGAGCCACGGGGAGCCGGGCCGTTCCCGCCAGGTGCGGTTCGTGGGCCTGGAGCGCGCCCTGGCCGAGCATGAGGTTCCACGTGGCGAGGATCGCCTTGCCCGCCTGGGGCTCGTAGACGACATTGGCCGGCTCACGCGGGGCGGCGGGCCGCTCGCCGTCCCACGGGGCGAAGCCACGTATCTGGGCGACGGCGTCGGCCAGCGTGGCCAGGCCGAGGTCCGCCCCCATCTCCAGCGCGAGATCGTTGAGGACGATGCGATCGGGAAGCTGGACGGAGGTCAGGGCCTGCCCGAAGGGGCGTATGCGCCCCTCCCAGTTGACGAAGGAGCCTCCCTTTTCCGCCGGCGGCGCCACGGGAAGGACGACGTCGGCGAGCTCGGTGACCTCGCTGGAGCGCACCTCGAGCGAGACGACGAAGCCCGCGGCCTCGATCGCCTCGCGCGCCCGGCCCGGCAGGTCGGACAGCTCGACGCCGCCCAGGAGTAGGCCGCCCAGCTCGCCCCGGCGCGCGGCGTCGAGGATGGCCTCGCCCGGCCTGCCCGGCGCGGACGGGATCTCGGCCCCCCACGCGGCGGCCACCTGGGCGCGGGCCGTCGGCTCGGCCACGGGCCGCCCACCGGGAAGCAGGTTGCCCACAGCCCCGGCCTCGACGGCGCCGCGGTCGCCCGCCCGGCGCGGAATCCAGGCCACGCGGGCCCCCGTGCGCTCGGCCAGCCTCAGGGCGGCCGACAGCGTCCCCGGCGACTCGGCGGCGCGCTCGCCCACGAGGACGATGCCGTGTTCGGTCAGGGCGTCGAAGCTCGGGTCGCCGGCCTCCATCCGGTCGATCGTGGCCGCCTCCAGCCCGGGCACGGACTGGAGCAACCTGGCGTTCATCTTGGCCGTGCCCGCCGTCGCGTACGGCGCGATGACGGTCACCGACGTCGTGCCGGCCAGCACGCCCTTGCGCAGGCGAAGGAAGACCGTGCCGCATTCCTCTTCGGCCTCGAAGCCCACCGCCAGGACGTGCCCGGCCGTCTCGAGATCGCGGTACGTCACGCCCAGGCCGGTGCCCGCCACGGTCGAGGCGAGGAAGGCGTCCTCCTCTAAGCTGGCCGGCCGGGTGCGGAAATCGATGTCATTGGTGCCCAGCACCACACGCGCGAACTTGGAGTAGGCGTAAGCGTCCTCCATGGTCAGGCGCCCGCCCGTCAGCACGCCGACGCCGCCGGCACCGGCCAGGCCCCGGGCGGCCACGTCGAGCGCGTCGCCCCACGAGGTAGGCACGAGCTCGCCACTGGCATCGCGCACGAGCGGGGTCGTCAGGCGATCGGGGCCGTCCTGCCAGCGGAAGGCGAAGCGGTCCTTATCCGTGATCCACTCCTCGTTGACGTCCGGATCCTCGCCCGACAGGCGTCGCAGCACCGTGCCGCGCCTGTAGTCGACGCGAATAGCCGAACCGGAGGCGTCGTGCTCGGCCACGCCCGGTACCGAGACGAGGTCGAAGGGGCGTGAGCGGAAACGGTAGGCGGCGCTCGTCAGGGCGCCGACGGGGCAGATCTGGATGATATTGCCGGAGAAGTACGAGGCGAAGGGCCTGCCGGACTCGTCCATCTCCCCCAGCTCCACGGGGCCTGAGGCAAAGCCCTCGGCAATGCCAGGCTGGCCGTACGAGCCCACGTACTGCGACTGGCGCACCGGGCCATGGCCGCCGTCAGAGTCGGCGAAATTCAGGACGCGGGCGTCGAAGTCGCCGATCTGCGAGCCGTTGAGCGAGTGCACCTCGAAGCCGGGGTTGCCGCCGCCGCGGCCCTGGAGAGCGATAAACGGGTCGCCGGCGATTTGCGACTGGAAGCGCGTGCAGCGCTGGCACAGGATGCAGCGGTCGCGGTCGAGCAGGATCTGCGAGGAGACCTGCACGGGCTTGGGGAATGTCCGCTTGATGTCCGCGAAGCGCGAGTTTTCCCGTCCGTCCTCGAGCGCCTGGTTCTGCAGGGGGCACTCGCCGCCCTTGTCGCACACGGGGCAGTCGAGCGGGTGGTTGATGAGCAGGAACTCCATGATCCCGCGCTGGGCCTTGCGCGCCACCTCGGACGTGAACTGCGTGTAGACCTCCATGCCAGGTGCGACCGCCTCGGCACACGCGGGGACGGGCTTGGGCCCCTTGGCCACCGTGCCATCGCGGCCAGGGCGCGCCACCTCGACCAGGCACTGGCGGCAGGCGGCCACGGGCGCCAGCAGCGGGTGGTCACAGAAGCGCGGGATGCGCACGCCTATCTGCTCGGCGGCGCGAATGATGAGCGTCCCGGCCGGGACGGACGCCTCCTTGCCGTCGATCGTGACGGTGATGAGCGAAACTGCTTCCTTGGTCGTCATCTCACGGTCACCTCACCGAACAGTGTCGTCTTTTCGTACGGGAAGAGCTCGCGGGCGGGCGTGTGGCAGCCGGCCTCGAACTCGTCCCGGAACAGCTCGATTCCCGACTTGATCGGGGTCGCGGCCGCGTCGCCCAGCGCGCAGAATGAACGCCCCTGTATATTGCCGGCGATCTCGTAGAGCAGGTCGACGTCGCCGGGCCTTCCCTCCCCGGCCTCCAGGCGGTGCATGATCTGCCGCATCCAGTACGTTCCCTCGCGGCACGGCGTGCACTTGCCGCAGGATTCGTGCTGGTAGAAGTCCGTCCACCTCGAGATGACTCGCACCACGGAGACCGTGTCGTCGAAGACCATGATGGCTCGCGTGGCCAGCATCGATCCGGCGTTGCGCACCTCGGTGTAGTCGAGCGGGACGTCGAGGTGGTCGGGCGTCAGAAGCGGCGCCGACGATCCGCCCACGGCCCAGAACTTGAGCTCGTGCCCCTCGCGAATGCCGCCGGCAAGGTCGAAGAGAGTGCGGGCCGTGATGCCGATGGGCGCCTCGTACTGCCCGGGGTTCTTCACGTGACCGGACAGCGAGTAGAAGCCGTGGCCCTTGCCCGTTTCGGTACCCATCGCCTGGAACCACTCGGCGCCGTGGAGCACGATGCCCGGAACAGAGGAAATGGTCTCGACGTTGTTGATGACCGTCGGCCTGGCGTACAAGCCCTCGGCCGCGGGGAACGGGGGCTTGAGCCGCGGCTGGCCGCGCCGGCCCTCGAGCGAGTCGAGCAGGGCCGTCTCCTCGCCGCAGATGTAGGCGCCGGCCCCGGCGTGCACGGTGATGTCGATGTCCCAGTCGCCGCTCGGGCCCACGCCCTTGCCGATGTAGCCGGCCTCGCGCGCCTCGCGCACGGCCGCCAGGAGCCGGCGGTAGACGTGGACGACCTCGCCGCGCAGGTAGATGAAGCCGTGGTTACCGCCGACGGCGAGCAGGCAGATCGCCATGCCCTCAATGAGCGCGTGCGGGTTGCCCATGAGGGCTGGGATGTCCTTGCACGTGCCCGGCTCGGATTCGTCGGCGTTGACGACGAGGTAGCGCGGGCCGCCGTCGGGCTGCGGCAGGAAGCTCCACTTGAGCCCCGTGGGAAAGCCAGCGCCTCCGCGCCCGACCAGCCCCGAAGCCTTGACGATCTCGGTCAGCTCGCCGGGCCCGTAGCTCCACGCCTTGTCCAGGGCGCGGTAGCCGCCCGCGGCGAGGTAGGACTCGAGCGTCCACGAACGCGGCCTGTCCCAAACGTCAGAGATGACGGGCGCCAGCACGCCCGGCTTGGAGAACTCGCTCACTTGGCTCCCTCCTTCGCGGGTGCGGTCCAGCCCCGCTCGCGGGCGATATTCAGACCCGCCAGGGAAGCGTGCCCGGCAGCGGGGCCTTCGTCGACGTGCCCGTCCTCGAAGCCGGCGAGCACGCGTTCGGTTTCCTTGAAGGTGTGGACGACGTTGGCCCCTCGCGTGGGGTGGACCTCGCGGCCGGAGCGCAGGTCCTCGACGATCTGCAGGGCCGACGCCGGCGTCTGATTGTCGAAGAACTCCCAGTTGACCATGACCACGGGGGCGTAGTCGCAGGCCGCGTTGCATTCGAGGGCCTCGAGCGTGATCTTGCCGTCCTGCGTGGTTTCATCGGAGCCTATACCCAGACGCTCGGTGAGAGTCTCCCAGATGACGTCACCGCCCATGACGGCGCACAGCGCGTTCGTGCACACGCCGACGTTGTACTCGCCATTGGGGTGGCGCCGGTACTGGCTGTAGAACGTCGCCACGGCAGAGACCTCGGCGCGAGTCAGGCCGAGGAGGTCGGCGCACAGCGCGATGCCGCGCGGCGAGACGAAGCCGTCCTCGGACTGGATCAGGTGCAGCAGCGGCAGCAGGGCCGAGCGGGCGACCGGGTAGCGGTCGATGATTCTCGCGGCGTCGGCCCGCAGGCGAGCCTCGACCTCAGGTGCGTATTCCTGCATCAGCGATCAACACCTCCCATGACGGGATCGATGGCGGCCAGGCTGACGATGGCGTCGGCCAGCAGGCCGCCCTCCGCCATCATGGCCAGGCCCTGGAGATTGTGGAAGCCGGGGTCACACACGTGAGCGCGGTAGGGGCGCGTCCCGCCGGCCGAAACCAAGTGACACCCCCACACGCCCTTGGCGTGCTCGACCATGGCGAACGCCTGGCCCGCCGGCACCCGAAAGCCTTCGGTCACGAGCTTGAAGTGGTGGATGAGCGATTCCATCGACTGCGTCATGATCTGCTGCACGTGCTCCGGCGCCGTGCCCTGACCGTCCGTGGAAATGGAAAGCCTGGCGGGCCAGGCGATCTTCTTGTCGGCCACCATGACCGGCTGGCCCTCGCTGGCGTCGAGCCGATCGAGCACCTGGTAGATGATCCGCAGGGCCTGGTAGCACTCCTCGAAGCGCACGATCGAACGGTTGTAGGCGTCGGACTTGTCGCGCACGGGCACGTCGAACTCGTAGGTTTCGTATCCGCAGTACGGTTGCGCCTTGCGAAGGTCGAACGGCAGGCCGGCCGCCCGCAGGCCCGGCCCCGTCTGCCCCAGGGCGATGAGTGCCGACAGCGAGAGCACGCCAACGTCCTGGAAACGCGCCTTGAAGATGGGGTTGGCCGCGACGATGTCCTCCATCTGGGCCACGCCCTTGCGAACGTTCGGCAGCAGTTCGCGAATGTAGTCCGTGGTTCCCGCCGGCACGTCCTCGAGCACACCTCCGGGGCGGACGAACTCGTTGTTCATGCGCAGGCCCGAAATGCGTTCGAAGATCCTCAGGATGTCCTCGCGCGTCTTGAACGCGATGGTCATCATCGTCGTGGCACCGAGCTCGTTGAGCGCGGAGCCGACGGCCACCAGATGGGAGGCGATGCGATTGAGCTCCATGATGAGCACGCGGATCTGGTTGGCACGCTCGGGGATGTCGGCCTCGATGCCGAGCAGCTTTTCCACGGCCAGGCAGTAGCCGACCTCCTGGAAGAAGGAGGCGACGTAGTCCATGCGCGTGACGTAGGCCACGCCCTGGGTCCACGTGCGGTATTCCATGTTCTTCTCGATGCCCGTGTGGAGGAAGCCCGTGGCGCCGCGGATCTCGCGCACGTACTCGCCGTCGAGCTCCAGGAGCAGCCGGTAGACGCCGTGCGTCGAGGGGTGGACGGGGCCAAGGTTGACGACGATGCGCTCCTCGGCCATGCGCGCGGCCTCGTCGGAGATCTCGTTCCAGTCGCCGCCCACGGCCGTGAAATTGGGCAGCCCGTCGAGCTCTTCCTCCGTGACTCCGCCCGTGGCGTGGAAATTCGTGGTCATCAGCTGTAGTCCCTCCGCGTGTCCGGTGGCGGGATGACCGCCCCCTTGTATTCGACGGGGATGCCGCCCAGCGGGTAGTCCTTGCGCTGCGGGTGGCCGATCCAGTCGTCCGGCATGGCCGTGCGCGTCAGGCCCGGGTGGCCGTCGAAGACGATGCCCATGAGGTCCCAGGCCTCGCGCTCGTGCCAGTCGTTGCCCGGGTAGACGCTCACGATCGACGGGATGTGCGGGTCGTCGTCGGGGCACGTGACCTCGACGGCGAGGTAGCGGTTGTGGGTGATCGACATCAGCGGATAGTAGCCGTGCAACTCGCGGCCCGCGTCCTGCGGGTAGTGTACGCCGGACACGCCGATGCACAACTCGAAGCGCAGGTCCTGGTCATCGCGAAGATGGCGCATGACGCGCACAATGTGCTCGCGGGCGACGAAGATGACCAGCTGCCCGTTTTCGACGACAACCTTCTCGATGACCTCGCCCGCGTCGAGCCCGTCGGCCTCCAGGAGTTCGATGAGGATGTCGACCGCCTCGTCGAACCACGAACCGTAGGGCCGCGGCGACGGCTGCGCAAAAACCTCCGTCTTGACCAGTCCCGTGAAGCCGGACGTGTCGCCAGAGCCCTTGATGCCCCACATTCCCTGGACCTGCCGCACGACGTCGGGCGCGGGGCCCGCCGAACCCGCGGCCGGCGTCAGGCCTGCCTCGTCGATGTCCGTCATGCCAGCAGCCCCTTCCTCTCCTGGATGGGCGTGGCCGTCAGGGCCGCTGCCTCGGCGGCCCGCGCCGCCGCCAGGCGAGCCTTCTTCGTGAGCTTGTGGTTGTGCTTGACGTGCTCGCGCAGCTCGAGGACCGCGTGGATGAGCATCTCCGGGCGCGGCGGGCATCCCGGCAGGTAGACGTCGACGGGAACGATGTGGTCGCAGCCCTGGACGATGGCGTAATTGTTGAACATGCCGCCCGAGGAGGCGCACACGCCCATGGAGATGACCCACTTGGGATCGGCCATCTTGTCGTAGATATCGCGCACGACGGGCGCCATCTTGTGGCTGACCCGGCCCGAGACGATCATGAGGTCCGCCTGGCGCGGCGAGGCCCTGAAGACCTCCATGCCGAAGCGCGCGGCGTCGAACCGCGGCGTGCCGAAGGCCATCATCTCAATGGCGCAGCATGCCAGGCCCATCGTCACGGGCCACTGCGAGCGCGTCACCGACCAGTTGACCACGCTTTCGATCGACGTGAGGAATACGCCCTGCCCGTCGCCTTCGTGTGCCATGTTTCGCCTCCTCAGTCCCACTCCAGGCCACCACGGCGCCATTCGTAGACGAAGGGCACGGTGATGAGGAAAATGAATGTGAGCATGGCGATCATCCCGAACATCCCGAGCCGCTCGAAGGTCACGGCCCAGGGGTACAGGAAGACCACCTCGATGTCGAAGATGATGAAGGTCATCGCCGTCAGGTAGTACTTGACGGGAAACCTGCCCGCACCGCCCGCCGAGGGGGTTGCCTCGACGCCGCACTCGTAGTTCTCGAGCTTGACGCGGTTGGGGCGCCGCGGTCCCAGGATCGCGCTGGCCACGAGGCCGCCGATGGCCAGGCCCAACGCCGCGACGATCATGACCAGCAGTGGAACGTATGGGTTCACTTGGCCCGCACCTTCTTCCTCATCCTCGATACCTCGACGGGCCTGGCCGGCCCGCCCTTGGACTTCTCGCCGACACTCATGCTTTCGGCACCACCCTGGTGAGCGAGGCGATGAGCCTGTCCATCCAGTCCCCTCCCCGCCTGTCGTAGCAGTCCGAAAGAAGCTTCATGACGAGCCGCATGAGCGTGGGCCTACCCAGCCCGTAGGCCACGCACAGATGCATGACCTGCGGGCGCTCGATGAGCTTGGCGAACACCCTGCCCAGCGAGTAATAGCCGCCCAACTCCTCGCGCATGCGCTGCGGGTAGGCCGCGAGCGCCCGGTCCCTGGCCGTGATGGTGCGGCGCACCGCCGCCTGCGCGATGGCGTCGGCCGCCTCACGTCCGGCCTGCAGGGCATAGGCGATGCCTTCGCCGTTGAAGGGCGAGATCATGCCGCCGGCGTCGCCTACGAGCAGCAGGCCCTGCTCGTAGTGGGGCTTGCGGTTGAAGGCCATGGGAAGCGCGGCGCCACGCAGCGGACCCACCTGATTTTCCTCCGTGAATCCCCACTCCTGTGGGACGTTGGCCATCCATGTGGCGAACATCTTGCGGTAGTCGAGACCGGTCGGCTTGGCCGTCGACGACAGCGAGCCCAGGCCGACGTTGACCAGGCCTCCGGCCAGCGGGAACACCCATCCGTAACCCGGCATGAGGTCGGAGTGGCCCGGTTTGCCCTCCCACAGCTCGAGGTGGGATTCCATGACTGCTTCACTGGAGCGCGGCGAGCGGAAGTACGTCCTGTGCGCCACGCCCATGGGCCGATTGGCGATCTTCTCCCGCCCCACGGTGGTGGCCAGGCGAGCGGACACCCCTCCGGCGTCGACGACGAAGGGCGCTCTGAAGACGATCTCACGCTTGCGGTCTTCGCGACCGCGGGCCGTCACGCCGACGATGCGGCCGCTGCGCTCGTGGCGCACGGCCCCGCTAACGGTCACGCCCTCGTAGATCGTCGCGCCGCTGGAGCGAGCGCGATCGGCCAGCGCGGCGTCGAGCTGCCTGCGCGGGCAGGCGAGCCCGAAGTTCGGCATGGAGTCGACCTCGGGCCACGGAATCTCGATCGTATGGCCGCCACCGATGGCTCGCAGGCCATCATTGCGCGCCCACCCCGTCGTGTCGACGCCCATGCGGACGAGTTCGGCGACGGCGCGCGGCGTGAGACCGTCACCGCAAATCTTGTCACGCGGGAAGGTGGACTTCTCCAGCACGATGACGTCCATTCCGGTCTGCGCCAGATAGTGGGCGGTGGAACTGCCAGCAGGTCCCGCCCCCACCACGACGACGTCGGCTTCGGTCTGCATCACGCTCCCGTCCTCAAGTCCCAGTCCGCCCGCATTAGTCCTTCCTTGGGCGGCTCAATCTTACGCGAGTTAACATGGTGCCAGGAACGCCATTTATGCAAGCGTTTCCTTGCGAAATTCAAGAACGGCGCCGGTTCGGGTTTCGCAAGAAAGTGCGCAATCGTTTCTGACGTCCGACGATGTAGAGTGCAGCCGGACTAGCGCTCAGCGGAGCCAGGTGGATCGACCACCGGCGGTGCGAGCCAGGCAGTTCACGTCAGCCCGGGCTACCCGCCAGCCGGTTCATGTCACGACATTGGCCGCGTGGCCCGATGGAGGGCGACAATGCCCCCGCTCAGGTTGCGGTAGCCCACCGATCGCCAGCCGGCCTCCTGGATCATTTCGGCAAGCGCAAGCTGATCGGGCCAGTTCAGGATCGACTCGGCCAGGTAGCCGTAGGCGTTGTCATCCGAGGACGTCAGGCGCGAAATAACAGGCAGAACGGAGCCTACGTAGAAGCGGTAGACCCTTCGGAAGGGAGCCCACGTGGGCGTGGAGACCTCCGCGACGACGAGACGCCCGCCAGGCTTGGTCACGCGCAGCATCTGCCGCAGGGCGGCCACCGGGTCGCTGATATTGCGCAGGCCGTAGGAGATCGTAACGACGTCGAAGGTCGCATCGGCGAAGGGCAGCTGCGTGGCATCCCCGGCAATGCAGGCAATGCCGGGATTGCGGCGCCGAGCCTGGCTCAGCATGCCCAGCGAGAAGTCGCATGCCACGGCCTGCGCACCCCTGGCCACATAGGCGGCGGTGGACGTTGCCGTCCCGGCCGCCAGGTCGAGGACCTTCACGCCGGGCGCGGCGCCGACGGCCGCCGACGCAGCCTCACGCCAGATTCTCATCTGGCCGGCAGTCATGACGTCGTTGGTCATGTCGTAGCCCGAGGCGACGTCGTCGAACATGCCGGAGACGTCCATTGGATTCTTGGCAAGGGTAGCGCGCCGGTTCATGCCTGACATTGAGCTCATGCCCGACATTCAACCACCTTGGCACGGCCGACGCCGCCTCGGCCCGCCGAACACCTCGCGGCACCCACGACCCAGTCGCGCGCGTAAGTGAACCGATTCCACCACCGCCTTTGCACGGTGTTGCGCAGCGATTAGGATGGGTGGACGTGGCTACGTCAGATTGGATCGAGGGCGCGCGCCCTCGCACACTTCCCGCAGCTGTCTCACCCGTCGCCGCTGGAACGGCAATAGCGATCGGCCAGGACGGGGCTTCCCTGCCCCGGGCCGTTCTGGCCGCTATCGTCGCCCTGGCCATCCAGGTCGGCGTCAACTACTCCAATGACTACTCCGACGGTATCCGCGGCACCGACGACGTGCGCACCGGCCCTCCCCGCCTGACGGGCGGCGGCAAGGCGGCCCCGCAAACGGTCAAGCTCGCGGCTTTCGCCAGTTACGGCGTTGGATGCCTCGTCGGGCTCGTCCTCGTGGCGATGACGGGCCAGTGGTGGCTCATCGGCGTCGGCGCGGCGTGCGTGATCGCGGCCTGGTTCTACACCGGCGGCAAGCACCCCTATGGCTACATGGGTCTGGGCGAGTTCTTCGTCTTCATCTTCTTCGGTCTCGTGGCAACGGCCGGCACCACCTACACGCAGATCCTCCACGTGCCGTGGCAGGGCTGGCTGGTCGCCAGCGCGATCGGCTTGATCGCCTGCGCGCTGCTCATGGCCAACAACATCCGCGACATCCCCACCGACGCCTCCGTTGGCAAGCGAACCCTCGCCGTGCGCCTGGGCGACCGGCCCGCCCGCGCGTCCTACGCGGCCATGGTGGCCCTGCCCATCTGCGCCCTGGCCGCGCTCTGGGGCGATCTCGGGGCCCTGACCCTGCTCGCCGCCATCCCGCCGACCCTCATCGCCGTACCCGCCATCCGCCTCGTGCTCTCCGACGCCAAGGGCTTCGCGCTCATTGCCGCGCTCAAGCGCACGGGCTTCATCGAACTCGCTTACGGCGTAGCCCTTCTCGTGGCATACGCTATTGCCAGCGCATAAAATGGCATTATGCCCCGAGTCGCACTAGCAATCTTCGTCGTCGCCGTTTGGATCTACGGGATCATTGACTGCGCGCGCACGCCACGGTCGGCCATGCCGGGACGGCTGCCAAAGTGGGTGTGGATGCTGCTCGTCTTCGTTCCCGTCCTTGGCGCGGTCCTGTGGCTCGTGCTCTCGTGGCCCATTAAGCATCCCGAAGGCTTCGGCACGCTCCCCCTCGGTCCCAGGCAGGCGGCACAGCCCAGCTCGGCCCCGGTCGCGCCCGACGACGACCCCGAATTCCTCGCCAAGCTCGACGCTCGTAATCGCTTCGCCGAATGGGAGCGCGAGCAGGCGCGCAAAGGCTCGGAAGGCGGCGAAGCCGGCAATCTCGATGACGAACTCCAGGCGCTCCTGGCCGACGAGGACGCCGTCGGCCGCGCCCTCAGCGATGACGACGCCACGGGCAAGGGCGACAAGGGCTCCGGAACGGACAGCAGCGAGGAGTCCGGCAACGGCCGCGCCGATAATGCCGATAACGAAGCCGACGGCTCACCCGGCGACGACGCCCCGACGCCGGCAGCCGGCTAATCCCACGCGGCTGCCCCACCGACCGGGAGCCTAGCTCCGACCCATGGGCTAAGACTGGCCGAGCCGACTATTCCGGCGGCCACGATCGTCGGTTGGCGAGGCGACGGCCCCGGTCATCGGCTGATCCGACCGGCCGTCCCGCCGGCTTCTCGGCTAAGGCCCTCGCCCTGGGCTGGCGTGACGGTGGGCTGGCGTGACGGTCGAGCTCCCTACTTCCCCGCGTTGACGCCCGCCTGGGAGGACCCGGGTGTGACGTCGCGGGAGCGGCTCAGCAGGCCGGCGGCCGGCTCCTCGTACCCCACCGAGATGAGCTGGTTTCCAATGAAGGTCAGCGACGTCACCGAGCACAGCGCGCACTCGCGCCGCCGCGGGTCGTGAGCCAGCGGCCGCCCCTCGAGGAAACTGCGCAGCGTCCAAATGGGGAGCTGATGCGAGACGAGCACCGCGTCGCCACCGCGCGCCAGGGCGAGAGCACGCCGCACGACGTCGGACATGCGCGCCACGATCTGCTTGTAGGGCTCGCCCCACGACGGCTCGAAGGGGTTGGTATACCACGGCCAGAACTTCGGCTGCGCCAGGATCCTCCGGTCCCTGTTGACGTTCAGCCCCTCGAATTTGTTGTCCGCCTCAATGAGGTCATCGTCCACCAGGACGGGAAGTCCGTGGGCATGTGCCGTCGGCTCCGCGGTCTCGCGAGCGCGCTCCAGCGGAGAGGAGACGATCATGCGCACGTCGCGCCCCCGGAAATGCGCGGCAACCTCGCCCGCCATGTCACGCCCGAGCTGCGTCAGGTGAAAACCCGGCTGACGTCCGTAGAGCTGCCCGGTCGGATTGTCGACCTCCCCGTGGCGAACGAGGTGGACGGAGGTGAGTTCGTCTGCCATTGCCTGCTTCCCCTTGCCCTGGTCTGTTATCAACCCCGGCCAGTCATCGCCGCGCGACTTCACGCCGCGCCTTGGTCGTTCGCGGCCGGTTCCGCGCGACCCGCATCCGCCTGCTTGCGTCCTTCGCCGCCCCTTGCGGCCCCCTTCGCGCGGCGGTCCGCACCCGCTGCGGCCCTGGCCTTCGCGCCGGTTCCCGCACCCGACCTCGCTGGGCCACCCGACCTCGCTGTGCCTGCGGGGTCCGGGCCGTAATCGTCGGTGGAGTCAAGGAGCTGTTCGCACAGCCGCCCCAACTCGATCATCTGGTCGTGCCCCAACTTGTCGACCAGGCAGCGCCGCACCGAGCGCACATGCGACGGCGCCATGATGCGCAGCTTCTCGAAGCCCGGGTCCGTCAGCACGCAATTGACGCCCCGCCCGTCCTCCTGGCACGGCACGCGCATGACAAAGCCCCGCTTTTCCAACCTGCGCACCGTGTGCGTCAGTCGCGAGCGCGAATGCACGAGCCTTTCCGCCAGCGTCGACATCCGAATCGTGCGTTCGGGGGCTTCCGAAAGGTGAGACAGGACCTCGTATTCACTGAGCGAGACGCTGTGTTCGGATTCGAGGTCCTGGTTGAGGGTGTCAAGAACCACGGACACGCCCCGCAGGTAGGTCCGCCACGCCACCTGTTCATCGGTGGAGAGCCACTTGACCTCGGTCATGAATCCTCCTGCACAGCTCTGGGCCTGGGGGCGACGTCAAAGGCCCGGCATCCCGGGCCCTTGGTGTCACTTCTTGTTACGACGTTGGTGCCGCGTCTTGCGAAGCAGCTTGCGATGCTTCTTCTTCGACATACGCTTGCGACGCTTCTTGATGACTGAACCCACAGGCTACCTCCGGACGTTGAAAAGGGTGCGTACCCCGAATGAACAATGACATCGTAGCGCCCCTGGCCGCCGCGAGGACAATGGAGTCCGCCTCAGCGGGCGAGCTCTAGCTCACTGCGGCCGGGCGCCGGCTCGTCACTCACCAACGGCGCGTGCCGAGCCTTCATCCTCCACCCCAAGAAGGGCGTCGATCGCCGACTTGGGGACCCGATAGGAGCTGCCGAAGCGCACGGCGGGCAATTCACCAGAATGCACCATCCGGTAAACGGTCATCCGCGAAACACGAGTGAGTTCGGCAACTTCGGCGACTGTGTAGAACTGTGGTGCTTTGCGAGGCAGCTGCGTCATTATCCGTCCTGCGAGTATTTAAGGGTTAGCCGGGTCCGCGCAAACGCTGCGGCCACAAGCAAAGATTACATGATCCTTCACATCAGTAACATTCTTCAACGCGAATTGCCCACGGCGTGTTGCCAAGTCGACACTGCCTCCGCGAGCGCCGAGCTGACTCGCCAGCACCGGCATATCGGCCCCATGGCGGGGATTTGCCTATAGCCTTGGGAGCGCTAGCCGCACGGATGGCAATTGGGCAATGGGCAGCAGTATGCTCCTTGAAGGCCGACGGCGGATTCGGCTGGCTGCCACGGATTGCGGGTCGCCGCCCCGCCAGGGCGCTGGCAGCGAGGGCGCCGACTCGTGGCAGGGCGACAGGCCGCGAGTCGCGAGGGCACTAGGCTAAAGGTCCGGCAATCCCGGTGCGCGGGGGCTGCCCAGTCCCGGTGCGCGGGGGCTGCCGGTGAAGGCAGCGCGTGGCACGCACATCCGCGTCGAAGGGAAAACTAACGGGAATAGAGGAGATGCGAGGAAGGGATCTTGTGGCGCAAACGTCAACTTTCGGCAGGCCGGCGTAGGCAGCCTTCGGGGCGGCCGCGCACAGGGCCGCAGACCGCCGCACCCGCCAGGCCGCTGTCACCCATGCGCGAGATGCTGGATGCGATCGCGCGGGACTCCCCGGCGCGCCTGGCCCTCGTCGTCTTCGGCGCCACCGTCCTCTTCTTCACCGCGCTGCTGCAGTTGCCGGCGAGCACGGCGACGGGCACGCGCGCGCCTTTCGTCGACTCCCTGTTCACGGCCACGTCCTCCGTGTGCGTGACCGGCCTGGTCACGGTGGAAACGGCGACGTTCTGGTCGCCGTTCGGGCAGTTCGTCATCGCCATCGGAATGATGGTCGGCGGCCTGGGCATCATGACGATGGCGTCCATCCTCGGCATGGCCGTCTCGCGGCACATCGGCCTGACCCAGCGCATGCTCGCCGCCACTGAGACCCGTTCGCGCCTGGGTGAGGTGGGCACGCTCGTGCGAGCCGTCGTCGTCGTGGCGCTCACCGCGCAGGCGGCGCTCTTCGTGCTCCTCATGCCCTTCTTCATGCGCGAGGGCGACGCTCTGCTGTCCGCGATCTGGCACGCCGGTTTCATGTCGGTGTCGATCTTCAACAACGGCGGCTTCGTCATACTCAAGTCCGGCCTGGAACCCTTCGCCGGCGACTGGACACTGACGATCCCCATCATGCTGGGAACGATCGTCGGGGCCGTGGGCTTCCCCGTCATCCTGGATGTGTGGCGCTGCAAGCGCAATGTCCGCCGCTGGACCCTGACGACCAAGTTCACGCTCATCACGTACGGCGTCCTCCTGGTGGTCGGCGCGGTCCTCATCGCCTGCTTCGAGTGGAACAACCCGAACACCCTCGGCGGCATGTCCATAGCCGATCGCATCGACACCGCGCTGCTCCATTCGACGGACGCGCGTTCCTCGGGCCTGGCAACGGTCGACGTCGGCGACATGTCGGAGTCGACGTGGCTGCTCATGGGCAGCCTCATGTTCATCGGCGGCGGCTCGGCGTCGGCCGCGGGCGGCATCAAGGTGACCACGCTGGCCGTCCTCGTGCTGGCCATCGTCGCCGAGGCCCGGGGCGACCGCGACACCCAGGCGTTCGGCAAGCGCCTGCCGGCCGAGACCCTGCGTCTGGCGATCGCCGCCGTGCTGCTCGCGGCCATGATCGTGCTCGTGGGAACCATAGTCATGCTGCAAATCACCGGTCGGCCGCTGTCGCAAGTGCTCTTCGAGGTGATTTCGGCCTTCGCCACCTGCGGCCTGTCCACGGGAATCACGCCGACCCTTCCGGTGGCGGGCAAGTATGTCCTCGCGGTGTTAATGTTTGCGGGGAGGACGGGCACCATGACGCTGGCCGCGGCTCTGGCCCTGCGCTCACGGCGCCGCGTCATCCACTACCCGGAAGAGCGGCCGGTCATCGGGTAGTGCGCAGCGCAGGCACGGGCGGCGTTGGCGGACACCGCCCGAAACTGGCGGAGCGCCCGGCGCGCCTCGAACCGGAACCGGAACCGGGGCCGGTGCCACAGGCTCTCTGCTCGCGGCGCCCGCGGGGTAAACCGGAGCCCGCCACTGTCGCGGCATCGAACTCGCGCGGCACCGGAAAGGAGTTTGCATGGCACGAAAGCACAACGACGGGGCGATCCTCGTGGTCGGGCTGGGCCGTTTCGGCACCGCGATCGCCTCGACCCTCGACAGCCTGGGGCGCGACGTGCTGGCCATTGAGAGCAATCCGAGCCTCGTCCAGCAGTGGTCGCACAAGTTCCGGATCATCGAGGCCGACGCCACCAAGCTCGAAGCCCTGGAGCAGGCAGGCGCACGCGAGTTCGCCGTGGCCGTCGTCGGCATTGGCACGGTGCTGGAGTCCTCCGTTCTGGCCACGGCCAACCTCGTCGACCTCGGAACGCGGCAGATCTGGGCCAAGGCGACCTCGCGCTCGCACGGCCGCATCCTGCGCAGGATCGGCGCGCACCACGTCGTCTACCCGGAGTTCGACGCCGGCACGCGCGTGGCGCACATGCTCTCCGGGAAGATGCTCGACTACATCGAGATGGAGGACGGCTTTTCGATCATCAAGATGCGTCCTCCGCGCGACATTCAGGGCTTCACGCTCGCCGAATCCAAGGTCCGCGAGCGCTTTGGCGTGACGATCATCGGCGTCAAATCCCCCGGCCAGCCCTTCGAGTACGCCCAGCTCCAAACGCGCATTGGCCCGGAGGACGTCATCATCGTCTCCGGGGATTCGACGCTGCTCGAAGAGTTCGCCGACCGGTAGCGCAGGCCGTGGGTGGCGTCGGCGAGTGCCGTTCGGCTGGCAGCATCGTTCGGCGAGCGCCGTTCGGCGGGCGAACGCACTGCCCTTCGGAGGCCGCCGCGCACCTGCTCGGTGGTCGCGGGCGCCGCGACCCGCAATCGCGTCGTCAAAATCTGTCGGAGAGCGCTCCTAGAGTGGAGCCATGACTCCAAGAGCAAGCACCACCTACACATGCAGCGAATGCGGCTGGTCCACATCCAAGTGGGTCGGGCGCTGTTCGCGCTGCCAGGCGTGGGGAAGCCTCGACGCGTCGGAGGAACGCGCGCCGCAGGCCCTGGCGCCCACGAGCCCCGCCCAGCCGATCACCGAGGTGGCCACAGCGGCCTCGGTCAAGCAGGCGACGGGCGTGGACGAGTTCGACCGCGTGCTCGGCGGCGGCCTCGTGCCGGGCGCCGTCGTGCTGCTGGCGGGCGAACCCGGCGTCGGCAAGTCGACCCTACTGCTCGATGTCGCCGCACGGGCCGCCCGGGCCGCGGCCAGCGCCGGGCGTCCACCCGTGCTCTACGCGACCGGGGAGGAATCGGCGGCGCAGGTCAGGCTGCGCGCCGAACGCATAGGCGCGCTCGAGTCTCACCTGCACCTGGCGTCGGAGACCGACCTGGCGAAGATCCTCGGGCACGTGGAAGCGGCCAGGCCGAGCCTCCTGGTGGTCGACTCGGTGCAGACCATCGCCGACTCGTCGGTGGATGGCGCGGCGGGTGGCGTGGCGCAGGTCCGCGCGGTGACAGCGGCGCTCGTTTCGGCCGCGAAGACTCGGGCACTGTCCGTGCTCCTGGTGGGACATGTCACCAAGGAAGGGTCGATCGCCGGGCCGCGCGTCCTGGAGCATCTGGTCGACGTCGTCTGCCAGTTCGAAGGGGACAGGCACTCGCCTCTGCGCATGGTGCGCGCTGTCAAGAATCGGTACGGCCCCACGGAGGAGGTCGGATGCTTCGAGCTCGGTGAGGAAGGCATCGTGGGCCTGGCCGACCCTTCGGGGCTCTTCCTTTCGGCGCGCAGCCGCACGGTTCCCGGCACATGCGTGACGATGGCCCTCGAAGGGCGTCGGCCCATGCCGGTCGAGGTGCAGGCACTCGTCGTACCGAGCTCGGGCACTCCCCGCCGTACCACCTCCGGCCTGGAGTCGCCGCGCGTGTCGATGACCGTGGCGGTGCTCCAATCGCGACTGGGCTTCGAGATGGATCGGGCCGATATCTTCGTCTCAACGATCGGGGGTGCGCGCGCCAGCGAGCCCGCGGCCGACGTCGCCACCGCGCTCGCCCTGGCCAGCGCCCAAATGGACCTTCCCGTCGCCCCGGGGATCGTGGCGATCGGCGAGGTCTCCCTCACGGGCGAACTGCGGCCGGTCACCGGCCTTCAGCAGCGGCTCGCCGAGGCCGCCCGGCTCGGATTCACCACGGCTATCATCCCTTCGGGAAGTGGCGATCTGAAGCCACCGGTAGGCCTTGAACTGCGCCCCTGCGCCGACGTCGTCGACGCCATGCATTCGGTACTGCCCATGCCGCCCGCCTGAGGGGCCCGGGCGGATGGAGTGCGCGGATTCGGCCTCGATAGTCCATGCCGCATGAGGGGCCTAGGCGCCTGTCGAGCATCACCGAAAGGCTGGCGATCCTCCAGGTCGGCACGTGGCGCCTCGTCACTGGAGGACGAAGGACTGCGTCGCCTCGCCGGCCGCGCCATCGCCAAAGGAGAGCGTGGCCACGTAGGTTCCGGCCCCCGCGGGATTGGTGGCGGCGTCGCCGCATCCGTCACCGCCGACTCCACCGAACCACGTCGTCTTGACCGTGGCCGTGTAGTCGCGATCCAGCAGCAGCCTCTTGTTCTCGGCGCCCTGCTTGCACGCGGCCAAGGACGCGGTCTTCGCGCTGCCACTCGTGATGTCGACGTTCAGGTTGGACCAACCGACGTCGACGTAGCAGGGGTTGTCGGCCGACTTGTTGTGCAGCGTGATTTCGAAGGAAACGGGCTGACCCGCCGTCCCGCCCGAGGAGGTGATGTTGGCCTCGAGCATGCTCGGGTTGCAGGCCACTGGCGAATAGACGTTCGTCCGCTGCGGTCGGACGGCGGACTCGTTGGCGGAGATCTGCGAGACCACGAACCTCACACCGACCACGACAACGACGAGGAGGACCACCGCCAGCACGCCATAGAGGGCTAACCTCTGAATGGCCTGCCTGCGCAGGGCGTCACGATCGCGCGAGGCAGAACTCGGGCCGCGCCCCCGACTCTGCCGCACTCGGTCACTACCCGTCCGGCGCGGGGTCTGGCCCGGCCGCGCCGGGCGCCGCCCTCCGGAAGCCGAACGCTGCCCGTCGCCGCGCGCGCCCCTGCCGCCTCGCCGATCTGCCGGCCGCGCGCCCCGCGGACGTCCGTCGCGGCCAGCCGACCCGCGAGCCTGCCCCGCGCGCTCGGCACCACTCGACCCGCGGCCCAATCGTTCGCCGTCGCGCCTTTCACCTGCGGGCCTGCCGCGCCCACGCGCCCCGTCACCACGACCAGCGCGCGCCCCGTCACCACGGCCGACGCCGGACACACGTGCCGAGTCAGACGAGCGCGTCGAACCGCCCCTACGCGGCGAAGAAGCGCGCGACTGCGAACCGGGCTCCTCGCGGCTCCGGCGCTGGCCGTCCTTCCCGGCACCACCGCTCCCGGCCGCACCTCGGCCGCTCGGCTTACGGCCGCGGCGATTCTTGGGCTCATCTCTCACAGGCGCCACGCTATCACCGCCAGCGCACCGATCCGGCCTTGACGGCGCGGGTATCAAAAACTTGGACGGCCACACTCGGCCGAACGGCGCCGCGGAAGGGCCGGCCGGGAACCACTGACCGCCGCCACTGACACCCCACGAGTTCCCCCGGGGCCACCTTCCCTCGGGCCACCTCTCGCACCTGCCGCGACTGACACCCCCACCTCTCGCACCTCCTCGCCCCGGTGAGGCACACTTGGCCCGTGCTCTTCGAACTGCTCGCGTGGTATGCGCGTCACGGGCGCCCGCTGCCGTGGCGCGAACCCGGCACATCTGCCTGGGCCGTGCTCGTGTGCGAGGTGATGAGCCAGCAGACCCCGGTCGGCCGCGTCCTGCCCGCGTGGCAGCAGTGGATGCAGCGGTGGCCAACGCCCGCTGACCTGGCCGAGGCCTCCACCGCCGATGTCATCCTGGCCTGGGGCAAGCTCGGCTACCCGCGTCGGGCCCTGCGCCTACAGGAGTGCGCGGTGGCCATCACGCGCGATCACGCCGGCCAACTCCCGCACGATCGCGACGACCTCCTAGCGCTGCCGGGCATCGGCCCCTACACCGCCGACGCCCTCATCGCCTTCGCCTACCACCGGCGCTCGACCGTGCTCGACACGAACACCCGCCGCGTGCTGGCCCGACTCGGCGGGCAGGAGGCACCGCCCGCGCACCTGCGCAGGGACGAGGTCTCGCGCGCCGAAGCCCTCGTTCCCACCGACGACGAACTCGCCTGGCAGTGGAACGCCGCGCTCATGGAGCTCGGCGCGCTCGTCTGCACATCCCGCTCGCCGCGGTGCGAGGACTGCCCGCTCACCGGCCACTGCTCCTGGCTGGCCGCGGGCAAACCAGCCGGCGCCGTCGCGCGACGCACGCAGGGCTACGCCGGCACCCATCGCGAGGCCCGCGGCAAGGTCATGCGCGTGCTGCGCTCCTCCCGCCACCCCCTTTCCCGCAGCGCACTGCGGGAAAGGTCCGGCCTGCCAGAGGCGAGATTCGGCCCGGCGCTCGATTCGCTCGTGGCCGACGGGCTATCCCGCAGCGACGACGCCGGCTACACCCTTCCGTAGACCGCCTGCTTCCGGCTCAAGCCACCGCGGGCCACATGGCTCCAGCCGAAGCCATGTAGGCCACCTGGCCGAGTCGTCGCCAGGTTCGACAGGACGATCGGCGGCCCCGAGCCACGTACCCTGGAGCCATGAACGCCTACGCCCGCACCGCCACCCTTCTGGCCGGTACCGCCCTGCTCATCGGCCTAACCGCGCTGGCCGTCGTGGCGATGTCCGGCGACCAGTCCAGCGCGCTGCCAACCCTGACGACGATTCCCGGCGCGGCCCTACTCATCGGCGCCGGCCTCGCACTGAGCAATATGCGCGGCGAGGGCGAAACCCGCCCGGCAAGCACAGGAGGCACTGGGCGCGAGCCCAACGGCGACGGCGGTCGGCCCGCGAATGCCGCCAAACGGCCGAATGCCGCCAAGCCACTCGCGCCGCGCCTGCGCTCGCTCGCCCTGGTCTCGGGCGCGGCCACGCTCGTCGCCGCTCCACTCCTGGCATCCGGTGAGCCAGTGCTGCGCGTGGTTCTCATGACGGGCCTGGCCCTCCAGGGCTCGCTGTGCCTGTGGTGGGCCGGCCGCGCGCATCTGTGAGCGCGGGACAGCCCAGCCAAGCCGACCACGGCTCGCACCAGCCAGCAGCACCAGCCTCAGCCGCGCGCCAGCCCAGCCAGGTCAAGCCCGGCCACAGATCCAGCCAAGCCAAGCCAGCCAGGCCACAGCCTGCCCACGGCCTACATCCGCGCGCCTCCTGGCATCGGTGACGATCACCCCGTGGAGATCGCGCTACGGCCTACATCCGCGCGCGCCTCCTGGTCTCGAGCTCGTTGACCACCTGAGCGCATTCCTCGTCGACGATCAGGTCGGTGATCGCCCCGGAACGCAGCGCCGCCGCCAGCGGCGGGGCCTTGGCGGGCCCGGCCACCACGCAGATCCTCTTGGCGATCTTCTTCAGCTCGTCGGGCGAAGGCCCGGTCGCGCGCGAATTGATCTCGATATCGGAATAGGTCCCGTCGGCCCGGATGAGCACCGTGCAGATGTCGCCGACCACCCCGTCCCTGCGCAGCGCGAGCACCTCGCTATTGGAAAGGTATCCGCCCGCGTACACGTGGGAGGCGACGGGCGAGGCGAAAGTTCCCACGCCGAAGACCGCCACGTCGACGTTGCGGCCGATGTCTCGGACGGTCTTGATCGACCGCTCCCGCCACATGGCCGTGCGCGTCTCGGCGTAATCGAAGAACGCCGGGACGGGAAACGGCAGCACCTTCGCGTTGAAGACCTGCCCGAACTTGCCGAGTATCTCGCCGGCGTACGGCAGGCCACTCGTCGTCGGATTGGCGGCGCCGTTGAGCTGAACGATCGTCACGTCCTCGACCTTCTTGGGGGTCAGCCGCTCGGAGATCGCCCAGAGCGTCGTACCCCAGGCGATGCCGATCATCGAGCCGCTGACGACGGCCTCGCTGATGGCGCTGCCGGCCACGGAAGCCACGCGCTCCAGCCGCCTAATCTCCGAGGACGGCTCGGAGACCGGCACCACCGTGACCCGCACCCCGAAGAGCGATTCCAACCGCGCTGAAAGCGAGTTGACAGGCTCCTCGGGCGCGTGAAGCGTGATGCGCACCAGGCCTTCCTCCCGCGCGGCCGCTATCAAACGCGAAACCGTCGAGCGTGACACGCCGAGTTTCTTGGAAATCGCCTCCATCGTCTGCTGCTCGACGAAGTACAGCAACGCTGCTTCATAGGCTAAATTCCTGCGTCCATTCCCTCTGACCATTCTCCTATTGTGCACGCATTCCCAAAAGAAGGTGAACTAGATGAACGTCGAAGCATTTGTTTCCCCGCAAGGTCCGATTCGTTCTAGGGTGAAAGCACTCGGACGACGAAATGACCGCAACCTCGTCGCACTCAGGGTCGCCGCAGCGGGCGTGTTTACCGACGCCCGCCGTTACCCGCCCGCTCCTGCGCGGACGTTGCCCGACGTTGAATCGTTCACAGTTTCTTTGCGAAAATAAAGCCGATTATCGCCGGAGCTCCCGGTGGGCGGGAACACATCAACGAGGAGTGATATTTGCAATGCCAGCAAGCCATCTTTCAAGGATCGATAGAGCCCGTGCGCTAGAAGAAATGGCCAGTCCCGAAGGCCTCGACCTCCTCGTTGTCGGCGGTGGCGCAACCGGGGCAGGAATTGCCTTCGATGCCGCGACCCGCGGGCTCAAAGTGGGCATCGTCGAGGCTCAGGACTGGGCCTCGGGCACGTCGTCTCGATCCTCCAAGCTCATCCATGGCGGCCTGCGCTACCTCTACCAGCTCAACTTCGCACTCGTCGCGGAATCGCTGCGCGAGCGCGGCCTCCTACTGACCACGACGGCGCCGCACCTGGTCAAGGCCCAGCCGTTCCTGTGGCCCCTGAAGATGCCGGTGATCGAGCGCACCTATTCGGCGGTCGGCGTCGGCATGTATGACGCAATCGCGCAGTTCGCCCACCGCGGCTCGGTGCCGATCCAGCGCCACTACACCCGCAAGGGCTCCCTCAAGCTCGCCCCCGCTCTGAAGAAGGACTCGCTGACCGGATCCATCGTCTACTACGATGCCCGCGTCGACGACGCCCGCCTCGTCCTCACGCTGGTGCGCTCCGCCGTGCGCCACGGCGCTGTGGCGGCCAACCGCGTCCAGGTCACCGACTACACGAAGGACGCCCTCGGCCGCGTCAATGGCGCGCAGTTGCGCGACCTGGAGACCGGCAAGGACGTGACGGTCAAGGCCAAGGCCGTCATCAACGCGACGGGCGTGTGGACGGAGAAGACGCAGTCCCTGGCCGAAACCACGGGCGGCCTGAAGGTCCTGGCCTCCAAGGGCATTCACATCGTCGTCCCCAAGGATCGCATCGATTCGCAGGTCGGCATCTTCCTGCGCACCGAAAAGTCGGTGCTGTTCATCATTCCGTGGAAGCGCTACTGGATCGTCGGCACCACGGACACCCCCTACGAGCAAGACCGCCTCGAGCCCGTGGCGGACCGCGAGGACATCGAGTATGTCCTCGAGCAGGCCAACTCCGTGCTGGACAAGCCCCTGACCAAGGACGACGTCATCGGCACCTACGCCGGCCTGCGCCCGCTGCTGCAGCCGGGCACGCTCGACGGCGATAAGTCCAAGTCCACCAAGGTCTCCCGCGAGCACACGGTGACCGAGGCTGCTCCCGGCCTGACCGTCATCTCCGGCGGCAAGCTGACCTCCTACCGCAAGATGGCCGAGGACGCGGTCGACTTCGCGCTGGGCGCCGAGCGTGCCAAGGCCACTCCTTCGGTAACGACGTCGACCCCGCTGGAGGGCGGCTCCGAGTACTTCGCCATGTGGAACCGCAGGCAGTCGCTGGCCAAGAAGTCGGGCCTTTCGGTGGACCACATTGAGGACCTGCTCGATCGCTACGGCTCGGATATCGAGCTCATCTTCGATCTCATCGAAGAGCGTCCGGACCTGGCCGGCGAACTCGCCGGGGCACCCGAGTATCTGCGGGCCGAGATCGCCTTCGGCATCACCCACGAGGGCGCCTTGCACCTGGAGGATCTGCTGGCGCGCAGGACGCGCCTGACCTATGAGCGCCCCGACCGCGGCATGGACTGTGCCGAGGAGGCCGCTCAGCTTGCCGCCGAGCTCCTCGGGTGGGACGATAGTCGCAAGCAGGAGGAAATCGCCGCTTACCGCGCGAGGTGCGAAGCCGAGGCCAAGGCCGAAGGCATCTTCGATGAGGCGGAGGCCCAGAAGGTCCGCGAAGGGGTCAAGGGCATCACGCCGTTCCTCGACGTCGCACCGGACATTGAAGGCTGACGAATCCTGAGAATTCGCCACGCTCGACGTGGCGGTACCGGACGGGCACCCGCCCGTCCGGTTTCAGTACACAATGGGTAAGGAACAGGCAACGATGACTGATACCCCGCGTAAGTATGTCGTGGCGATCGACCAGGGCACGACGTCGAGCCGGACGATTCTTTTCAATCACGGCGGCCAGGTGGTCTCGTCCGGTCAGCTCGAGCACGAGCAGATCTTCCCGCAGGCCGGCTGGGTGGAGCACGATCCCATGGAGATCTGGGAGAACGTTCGCCAGACCGTGGGCATGGCGCTCGCGCAGGCCGAGGCCAACCATCACGAGGTGGCCGCCGTCGGCATCACCAATCAGCGTGAGACGACGATCATCTGGGATAGGGCGACGGGCGAGCCCGTGTACAACGCGATCGTGTGGCAGGACACGCGCTCGCAGGACCTCGTCGACCGCCTGGCGGCCGACGGCGGGCCGGACCGCTTCCGCGAGATCGTCGGCGAGACGCTGTCGACGTACGCCTCGATCACCAAGATCATGTGGATCCTGGAGAACGTCGAGGGCGTGCGCGAGCGGGCCGAGCGCGGCGAGTTGGCCTTCGGCAATCCCGACACGTGGCTGATCTGGAACATGACGGGCGGCGTCAATGGCGGCGTGCACGTCACCGATGTGACGAACGCCTCGCGCACGATGCTCATGGACCTGAAGACGCTCCAGTGGCGCGAGGACATCTGCGAGATCGCTGGCATCCCGACCTCGCTCCTGCCCGAGATCCGCTCGTCGTCCGAGGTCTACGGCTACGGCCGCAAGGAAGGCCTGCTGCCTGATAAGCCGATCGCCGGCGACCTGGGCGACCAGCAGGCGGCCACCTTCGGCCAGGCCTGCTTCCAGCCCGGCATGGCCAAGAACACCTACGGCACCGGCTGCTTCATGCTCATGAACACGGGCACCGAGCCGCAGCTCTCGGATAACGGCCTCATCACGACGGTCTGCTACAAGATCGGCGACCAGCCCACGGTCTACGCCCTCGAAGGCTCGATCGCCGTGACTGGCTCGCTCATCCAGTGGCTGCGCGACAACCTGGAGATCGTGGCCACGGCGCCCGACGTCGAGTCGCTGGCCGCCAGCGTCGACGACAACGGCGGCGTCTACTTCGTCCCCGCGTTCTCCGGCCTGTTCGCGCCGCATTGGCGCGGCGACGCCCGCGGCGCGATCGTCGGCATGACACGCTACAACACCAAGGCGCACATCGCCCGCGCGGCACTGGAGGCCACCGCCTTCCAGACTCGCGAGGTGCTCGACGCCATGGAGGCCGACTCGGGTGTCAAGCTCGAGCAGCTGCGCGTCGACGGCGGCATGACGGCCAACGACCTGCTCATGCAGTTCCAGGCCGACATCCTCGACACCGATGTCGTTCTGCCCGAGGTCGCCGAGACCACGGCCCTGGGCGCCGCCTACGCGGCGGGCATCGCCGTCGGCTTCTGGGAGGGCGAGCAGGACGTCGTCGACAACTGGAAGGAGTCCAAGCGCTGGGCTCCCACGATGGAAGACGACGAGCGCGAGCGCCTGCTGCGCCAGTGGAAGAAGGCCATCTCGAAGACCCTCGACTGGGTCGACGACGACGTCCGCTAGGGAGCTAACGAGCATCCGCTAGGGCGCAACCGCGGGCCGGCCTTTCGCCACGCGGCCTGTGACAATCCCGGCGGGCAGCGATTGCGATCGCTTCCCACCGGGATTTTCCATTGCCGCGACACGTGCCGTCGCCGCGGCCTGCCGAGTTGGTGTTTCTTAGCCATTGCCACTGCCTGAGGGGGTTAGCGCGAACACCTCGGAGAGGTCCACGCGCGGAATGGCACCGAACTTGCCGGCGAGGTAGCGCTTTTGCTCGTTATTGCCCGGCCGAGTGTCGAAATCGGAGAGGGGGTAGAGCTCGCTGGCGCCCTCGTCGTCCTTCTGGCAGAACCACACCTCGCCCGGTTCGAGGAGCCTGATCGGGGAGTTGCCGAGCAACGACGTGTCGTGCGTCGAAAAGAGCAGCTGGGCGCCGCTGACGTTGATATCAGGGTCCTTGAATATCTGCACCAGGGTGGAGGCCAGCGCCGGGTGGAGGCTCGCATCGAGCTCGTCGACGACGAGCACGTGCCCGTGGCGGATCGCTTCCAGCGCCGGACCAAGCGTCACCAGCCAGTTGATCGTCCCATCGCTCTGCTGATTCAGGCCGAGCTGCCTCGTCTTGCCCCCGACGCCCCTGTGGGTGAATACAAGTTCGTCCCGCATCTGCTTCAGCTCCGACTCGGGAAGCTTCAGGCTCCGTAAATGCTCAAGCTGACCGAGCGCCAGGTCCCTTTCGCGCACCGCGACATCGGTAATCCCCAGATCCGCCATGCGCGCCGCCATGTTGATCTCCTCGCGCTTACGCGGGTTGCGGTCCAACTGGCCCGGGAGCTGAAGGACACCGACCGAGCGGTTGAAGTCGCCGTGGCCGGTCGCACTGACGGTTGTCCCGGCGCTCACTGCGCGGGCGATGGGAGCTAGCATCTTATGGCCGTAGCGGCAGGCGATGGCCAGGAAGAGGTCCTCGGCGGTCGTTAACTTACGGACCCCGGCCGAAGGCCCCGTCAGGCTCGGGCCTTTCGAAAAGGCGAGTTCCTGGTCCTCTGCCAGTTGGCGCCTGATGAACAGACGGCGGCGCGAGCCGCGTGCATAGGAGTGGAGGGACTCGTATCCGATGCCCCACGAGTGAGCCTGAACCTCGTAGTCGTAGCGGACACCCTCATGGGTGAAGATCGCCGCATACGACGTCGGTGCCGACGCGCTTTCCTCGCTGAGCAGATAAGGATCGTGGAGCTTGACGCCCGGCAGAAGCCTCATCGCCGCAGCCAGAGCCCAAACCGCCTCCAGCAGTGTCGACTTGCCTGAGGCATTGGCGCCGTAGACGGCGGCAACCCGGTATGTGGCATCTCGCCACGTCAAGTCACCTCGAGGGACCTGAGTCTTCAGGCTCGGCTTGACGAGGCTCAGATGCGCTTCCTCGGCGAAGCAGCGAAAGTTTTTCACCGTGAAGTCCAGCAACATGCCTTCACGCTACAGTATCCACGTCGAATCGGGAATTAAATTCCCGATTCGACCACAATTCAACTTATCCACGCCTTGCTGTCTCACCTCAGGTTCGCGCCGTGCGTGTCTTGCTATACGCCTAACCGTACGCCAACGTTCTCGCCCGCCAATGACAAGGCCGAAAGGCACCACGTCCGGCAGACCAGCAGCGCCCGGTCGCCCCGTCACCATCGCTCCACACTCGTTGAATAGACGAAGCGCTGCCCTACACCCAGCGCCGCAGGCCGCGTCTGACCAGCCCGGCAACGCAGACCGCAACTCGGCTCCCTCACCCCGCCACGAAATCGTGACCACCCCTATCGCAAAGCGGCGGTCGACCTGTAGCCTTGCGGGAAACGTCGCGTGGCTCACATTTTTGCCAAGCGGCACCCCGCCCGATCGACGCCTTCTCATCCGAAACCAAAAGTTGGGAGAAAGGATGCCGCTCACAGCATTCGCACCGACGGCCGCATTCACGCCGTCGACCACGCCCGTCGCAAACTCACTACCCCTGAGCGCCCTACTGGCCCTTGTCCCCCTCGCGGCCTTCTTCACAATGCTCGGTGCGTTCAAGATCCCCACCCACAAGTGCGCCCTGGCCTCGCTTGTCATCGCGCTCGTCATCGCAACACTCGGCTTCGGCATGCCGCTGAACCTATCGCTGCTGTCCGCCACGCAGGGCGCAGCCTTCGGCCTCTTCCCCATCGTCTACATCGTCATCATGGCGGTGTGGCTGTACAACCTGACGGAACGCACGGGCAGGTCGGCCGACGTGCGCGCCGTCTTCGCTGCCGTCGGCAAGGGCGACATGCGCGTGCAGGCCCTGCTCATCGGCTTCTGCTTCTGCGGCCTCATCGAGGGCCTGGCGGGCTTCGGCGCACCGGTAGCGATCTCCTGCTCCATGCTCCTGGCGCTCGGCCTGCCGCCCATCAAGGCCGCGCTCGTGACGATGGTCGGCAATGCACTGAACGTGTGCTTCGGCGCCATGTCCATTCCCGTGACGACGGCGGCCACGCTTGGCGGGCAGCCGCCGGAGACCGTCGGCGCCACCCAGGGCCGCATCACCCCGCTCTTCCTCTTCTGGATCCCCGTCGTGCTGCTGGCGATCCTCGACGGCAGGCGCGGCGTGCGCCAGGTGTGGCCGGCCGCGCTCGTGGCTGGCGTGACCATGGGCGCCGGCCACGTCATCGCCTCGGGCTTCCTCTCCTACCAGCTGACGGCGGTCTTCGCGTCGCTGCTGTCCTTCGTGGCCGTGGCGCTGCTCATGCGGGTGTGGCAGCCGGCAGCCGCCCAGGGGCAGACGTCGTCGGATAGCGGCGAGGGGCTTTCGGCCGGGCGCGTGACGCTCGGCCTGCTGCCCTACTGGCTGGTCGTCGTCATCTTCGGCGTGGCCAATCTCTGGACGCTCGGCGTCGACGTGCCGGAGCGCTTGGCATCCACCGACGTGGCCATCAACTGGCCCGGCCTGCACGGCAACCTGCTGACGGCCGACGGCGAGGTGGCGCAGTCGACGATCTTCGACCTGAGATGGCTGTCCTCACCGGGCACGATGCTCCTCATCACCGGGCTAATCGTCACGATCGCCTACAGCGCGCGAAGCTCCGGCGGGCTATACCCGTTCTCCTTCGGCCAGGGCATGAGGACCCTGGGCAAGACCGTCGTCGACCTGCGAATCGCCATCCTGACGATCGCCACGGTCATGGCCCTGGCCTACGTCATGAACTTCTCGGGGCAGACGGTGTCCATCGGCACGTGGCTGGCCGCGACCGGCGCCGCCTTCGCCTTCCTCTCCCCCGTGCTCGGATGGATCGGCACGGCGGTGACCGGTTCGGCGACGTCGGCCGGCGCCCTCTTCGCGAATTTGCAGTCGGCGGCGGGGACGAACGCCGGACTGTCCACGCAGCTGCTCCTGGCGGCCAACGAGATCGGCGGTGGCATCGGCAAGATCGTCAGCCCGCAAAACCTCGCCATCGCCGCGACCGCGATCAAGAAGCCGGGCTCCGAGTCCGAGCTCCTGCGCAAGTCCGCGCCGTTCTCCGTGGCCCTCGTGTGTCTGCTGGGCGTGGTGATCGTTCTCGCCTCGGCGGGAGTGCTCGGATTCGTCATCGCGTGAGATGATCTGAAGCGATGGAATTCGAACAGATCACCGATGTCATCGCCTTCCACGGAGAGGGGCCCGTGTGGCACGCCTCGTGGGGAGGCTTGCGCATGGTCGACATGCTGGCCGGGGACATCCTGACCATCGGCGACGACGGCTCCGTCCACCGGCTGGCCACTGGCTCGCGGATCGCCGCCTTCGTGCGGCCGCGCACCGGCGGCGGGTACGTCGTCGGCGTCGAGCGGGGCCTGGCCCTGGCCGAGTCCGCCTTCGCCGCGCCGCGCGCCCTTCCACAGATGTGGAGCGACGCCAACGTGCGCATGAACGAGTGCGGCGTGGACGGGGCCGGCCGCCTGTACGCCGGCTCGATGCCCTACGACCGCACGCCCGGCGCGGGCAAGCTCTACCGGATCGAGGCCGACGGCTCAGCGTCCGTCGTGCTCCCCCACGTGACCGTTTCCAACGGCGTGGACTTTTCACCGGACGGCTCGCGCATCTACTACAACGACACCTCCACCGGGGGCACCGACGTCTTCGACGCCGGCTTCACCAGGCGCCGCCAGTTCCACGACGGCGACGGCGGCCGGCCCGACGGCCTGACCGTCGATTCGGCGGGCAATGTCTGGTGCGCGATGAACCGCGTGGGCAAGGTGCGCCTCTATTCGCCCGAGGCCGAAATCCTGGGCGAATGGCAGCTGCCCGTGCGCGGCGTGACGGCCGTGGCGCTGGGTGGCGAGGACTGGCGCGACGTCTTCGTCACGACCTCGCGCGAGACCGCCGACGAGCCACGCGCCGGCGCTGTCTTCCACATGCGCGCCGAGGTCACCGGCCAGCCGACTCGCGCCTTCGCCGGCTGACGCAGCGCGCCCGGCGGGCACGGGGCCGAACCGCGGCCGGCAAGACGCAGCGCGCGGCCGGCATCGCGGATGGCTCAGCGGCGCCTGAGCCAATCTAGGCAGGCCTGCTCGCCACACCCTCGCGCCGGCTGACGCAGCGCGCCCGGCGGGCACGGGGACCGCCGGCGCTTCTTCCACCCGCAGGCGCCCCTCACGCCTCGAGCAGCTTGGCCAACCGGAAGAAAACGGCGTAGTCGACCTCGCCGAGGATGATCTGTTCGGCCACCATCCCGTAGATGATGTCGCATATCAGGGTCGCCAACTCCGGGGCGGTCAGGTCCAGTCCGATGACGCCGGCGTCCTTCCAGCGCTGGACGAGCTTCGTGAATTCTCCCTTGAGGATCAGGTACCGCTCGCGGTAGACCCGCGACATTTCGAGATCGCGAGCGACCTCGCTCCAGGCATTGACCGTCATGCGCGCGTGCCTGGACGGCCGAGCCGCGTCGCCGTCGGAATCGGGCGCGAGCCAGCCCTCGACGATGATCGTGCGAAACGCCTCTTCCGGCCCTACAAGCCGATCGGCCTGCACGAGCTGCCTGACCGCGGAGAGCACGGGGACGAAGTGCACCGCCGAAACGGCCAGGATGATCTCCTGCTTGCCTCCCGGAAAGTACGAGTACACGGTGCTCGAGGACATCCCGGCCTCGGCAATGATCGCGTCCATCGACGTCGCGTGAAAGCCATTGCTCGCAAAGCAGCGGATGGCGGCACTGCGGATGCGGTCGATCTGCCGCTGCTGGTGCTCGGCGCTGACTTTTGGCATGCCTCGAGGATAGTCGACCCTGACCATCTGCACCCGGCCGTCGCCTCCTCGCTGCCGTTGTCTTCCCCTCGCGCGAGGAGTAAGCTCAACGAACACTAAAACGAAACGCTCGTTTTGACTAGAAGGGTACACCATGACAGAGCGCAACTCCGACGCCACGTCGGCCGACGCCGAGCCAGCCGCAGCCACACCTTCCGACGCCGAGCCCACGGAACAGCAGACGGCACCGGCCAGCGCCGCGGATTCCGCGCAGCGAGCCGAGTCGGTCGGTCGAGCCGAGCCGGCCGAGCGAGCCAAGACCCCCGGGCGCTCCAAGCGCGCGACCCTGACGAGCATCGTCATCACCCAACTCATGCTCGTGCTGGACATGACGATCATCGCCATTGCCCTGCCCAATATGCAGTCGAGCCTGGGCATGTCGGACGTGCAGCGGCCGTGGGTCGTCACCGCCTATTCGCTGGCGTACGGCGGGCTCGTGCTCTTCGGCGGGCGCCTGTGCTCGATCGTCGGCATCCGCCGGTCCTACCTCTTCGGCCTGACGGCCTTCGCCGCCGCCAGCTTCATGGCGGGAGTGGCACCATCCTTCGGCGTCGTCGTCACGGCTCGCGTTCTCCAGGGGGCGTGCGCCGCGCTCCTGGCCCCGACAATCCTGGCCCTGATCAGCCGCACGTTCACCGAGGTTCGCGAGCGAGGCCGGGCCTTCGCCGTCCTCGGCGCGACGGGAGGCGTCGGCGCGGCCGTCGGCCTCATTCTCGGTGGTTCCATCACCGACGCCCTGAACTGGCGGTGGACCCTGTACATCAACGTGTTCATCGCGGCCGTCGCGCTCGTCGTCGGGCGGCCGGGGCTGCCGCCACACGAGCGCGAGCGCGGCGGCGCGCGCATCACCAGCGACCTGGCCGGCCTTGTCCTGGGATGCTCGGGCGTCTTCGCGCTCGTCTTCGGGCTCGACCAGGCGCAGCGCCACACGTGGTCGGCCACCTCGACCGTCGCCTGGCTGTGCGCCGGCCTGGCCCTCGTCGTCGGCTTCATCCTGCGCGAGCGCCTGGCCCGCGATCCCGTCCTGCCGCTGTCGATCGTCACCTCGCCCGTGCGCCTGTCCTCCTACGGCACGCTCTTCATGGCGGGCGCGGCGCAAATGGGCATGATCGTCTACATCACCTACTATTTCCAGAACCACTTCGAATATTCGCCGATGCGCACGGGCCTGGCGTTCATGCCCATGGTCGCGGCGATCGTCGTCACGGCGATGGCCGCCGGAGCGACGATCGTCCCCCGCTTCGGCGCCCGCTTCATCTTCCCGCTGGGCCTGGCCGTCGAGGCCGCGGGCCTGCTCGTGCTGTCCAGGGTCGAGGTCGACTCGACGTATCGCCAGGTCGCGCTCATCGGACTCGTCGTCTTCGGGATCGGCATGGGGCTGTGCATGCCCGTCACGTACGACGCCGGAACCCGCGGCGTGCCGCCCAAGCGCGCGGGGCTCGCCTCGGCCATGCTCAACACGTCCCAGCAGATCGGCGCGTCCTTCGGCGTCGCGCTGCTGGCCACCTATGCCACGCAGCAAGCCAGGGCCTACGCCGAGGACAACGCCGGCCGCTTCCGCGCCATCGTCACCCGGGCGCTCATGGATGCCCAGGCGGCCCCGGGCTCGGCCGAGGGCGAGCGGATCATCGCCCGGTATCGCGCGACCTTCGCCGACGAGGCCACGATCGAGGCCTACTCCGGAGGCTTCACGCTCATGTTCACGATCCTCAGCGTGGCCGCGCTGGCGCTCGCCGTCGGGGCGGCGTGGTACAGTCGGCGCCAGGCCTCCGGCCTCGACCACTGAGCCCGGCGCCTAGCGCCCAGCGCCAACTACTTGCAGCCCGGCGCCCGCGGAGCACCGCGCCCGGCACCCAGCGCCCGGCGTCCAGCGTCGCTCCTACTTGCCGTGCGGCTTGATGAAGGGGAAGGTGATGGTCTCGCGAATGCCCAGGCCGGTCATCGCCGTCAGCAGGCGGTCGATGCCCATGCCCATGCCACCCGAAGGCGGGAAGCCCTGCTCGAGCGCCTCGATGAATTCCTCGTCGAGCTGCATGGCCTCCGGGTCGCCATTGGCCGCCTCGAGCGACTGCGCGACGAGCCGCTGCCGCTGGATGACGGGGTCGGCCAGCTCGGAGTACGCCGTGGCGAGCTCCATACCGCGCACGTACAGGTCCCACTTTTCGGTCAGGCCGGGCTTGCTGCGGTGCGGGCGCGTCAGCGGCGAGGTGTCCTCCGGGAAGTCGCGCACAAAGGTCGGCGCCCACAGCTTGGAGCCAACGAGCTCCTCGAAGATCTCCTCGGCGATCTTGCCGGCCACCCAGAACGGCGCGACGCCGATGTCGTGGGCCTGCGCGATCTCCTCCAGGCGCTCGCGCGGCGTGTCAACGCTGACCTCTTCACCCACGGCCTCGGAGATGGCCGTGTACAGGTCGATGCTCTGCCACTGACCGCCCAGGTCGTATTCCGTGCCGTCCTCGAGGGTCACGACGGTGGTGCCCAGCGTGTCGAGGCAGGCCTGCTGGACGAGCGACTGCGTCAGCTCGGCCATCGTGTCGTACGTGCCGTATGCCTGGTAGGCCTCCAGCGCGGTGAACTCCGGCGAGTGGGTCGAGTCGGCGCCCTCATTGCGGAAGTTGCGGTTGATTTCGAAGACGCGGTCCACGCCGCCGACGACGGCGCGCTTGAGGTGCAGCTCGGTGGCGATGCGCAGGTAGAGGTCCTCGTCGTAGGCGTTGATGTGCGTCTTGAAGGGCCGGGCGGCCGCACCCCCGTGCATCGTCTGCAGCATAGGGGTTTCGATCTCGATGTAACCGCGCTCGTCGAAGTTGGCCCGCAGCGACTTCATGACCCCGGCGCGCAGGCGGACCATGTCGCGGGCGGCCGGACGCATGATGAGGTCGAGGTGGCGCATGCGCACGCGCGCCTCCTCGCTCAGGCTCACGTCCTCGCCCTCGGCGCTCTTGTAGACCTTGGGCAGCGGGCGGATGGCCTTCGAGGCGATGCGCCACGAGTGGGCGAACACGGACAGCTCGCCGCGCTTGGACGTGCCGACGTGGCCCTCGACGAAGAGGTGGTCGCCTAGGTCGACGTCGGCCTTGAAGCGAGTCAGGGATTGTTCACCGACATTGGCCAGGGACAGCAGCACCTGGATGCGGTTGCCCGCGCCGTCCTGGAGCGTGGCGAAGGCGATCTTGCCGCCGCTGCGCGAGAGCATGACGCGGCCCGCAACGCCCAGGTGGACGTCGGCCAGTTCCTCGCCGGGCTGAAGCTCCGGGTAGGCCGCGCGGATCTCGGGAATCGTCGTGGTGATGGGCAGTTCGACCGGGTAGGGGTCGGTGCCCTCGTCGATCATCCGCTGGCGCTTGGCCAGCCGCACCTGGATCTGCTCGGGAAGGTCGTCGGCATGCTCATTGTCAAACGTAGAAGTCACGTGTACAAGACTAGCGGGCGCCGCGCGTGCGTGCGCCGAGCAAGGGCCAAACGTCGCGAAGGCAACGGCCCGCCGTGGTTGGTGCAGGCCAGGGATCTGGCGGCTGCGTCGTCCAAGCCTAATTTCGCCCGATGCCGCCCGCCGCCGCACACGGGCGCGGGCACATGTGATAGGAAGTGAGGTATGCGAGTGACGCTGCCGAGAAACTGGTCCGAAGAACAGCTTCCCCCAGGAATGGAGGCGGCCGACTACCTTGCGATTGGCCCGCGCGGCTATCTCAATTGCGCTCCCACGGTGCTCGTCGCCCACGCCGACGACGTCGAGTTGCCCCTGCGCGAATGGGCCGAGGGCGTGGCGGAGCTTTCCTCGCAGCAGTACCCGACCTTCCACGTGCTCGACACGGCCACCATGCCGATCGATGGCCACGACGCCCTCGTCTACCTGGCCTCCTTCCCGACCGACGGGGTTAACTTGACGCAGATGCAGTTTTCCCTGCTCGGCGAGATACCGGGGACGGGGCGCGCGAGGGGGTACGTCATCACGACCACCTGCCCGACGGCAGACTTCCCCACACTGGCCGATCCCCTTGTCGAGATCGCCACGAGCTTCAGAATTGAGGGGGAATCGTGAGCCTTCGCATACCCGAGAAAAGCTGGCACGCCCTGCAGGCGATGCTCGACGGGAAATCGCCGTCGCGCCAGGCCTTGCGCGAGCTCCAGGACCTGGGCGTTCTGGACAACCTCCAGCTGGCACCCGCCACGCGCCAGCTGTTGCGCGGCTTCGCGGACGCCACCTACGCGGTGAGGATCTTCGGCAACGACGGCCGCGCGCTGCGCAGGGCGACGCTCTGGATCGCGCCGGACCGCCACAGCCTGCTCGAGCAGAGCGACGAGCTGGTGAGTCTTTCGAGCCTGGAGCCCGGCATGCTGCCACCGGCCGTCATCGACCTGCTGGGGCTGGGGCCGCGCCTGGTCCCCTCGCTGACCGAGCCTCAGCGCATCCCGGTCAACTACGTGTCGGAGCTGCTCGACCCCTCCGGCGCCACCAAGGGCGAACCCTGGGCGGACTTGGCGGCCAAGCTGCGCCCGATGTGGCCCGAGGTCTTCGAGTCGATCGTCAACGGGCGCTGGCAGTCGTGGCTCATCCAGTCCTACGACGACGTCAAGCACGACCCTCCCCGGGTGCGCGAGACGATCTACCTGCTCGACACGCCCAAGGGGCTGCTCGGCATCGACCTCGAGGACGACGCGGCCGTGCTCACGCCCATCACGACGATGGCGCTGTGGCGGCGCCTTTCCTACCTGCTGGCGCCGGGAACGTGACTTGGCACCCGGAACGTGGCTTCGCGTCGGGGACGTGGCCCGGTCGCTGGCGCGGAAGGCGCGATCTGGCAGCTGACACCAATGGAGTGATCTGGCAGTAGGCAGGGCGGCTGGCCACTGCCTCAGCGCACCCCCGAGTCACCCGGCGCAACTCTGAGTCACCTCAGTGCAACTCAATCTCCATATTGTCCAGGAGCCGCGTCGTGCCCACCCGCGCGGCGAGGGCTAGGAGCGCCGTCCGCCCGGCCTTGTCGGTTGGGGCGGCCTCGGCAGCTGGGCGGGCCGCAGCGCCACTCGCGTCCCCGGTGACATTCGCGGCAGCTGGGCGGGCCGCAGCGCCACTCGCGTCCCCGACAGGATGACTCGCGTCCCCGGCAGCGCGTGAACCGCCCGAGACCCCGTCGGCGGCAGCAGCGGCTTCGCCCTCGCCGCGCTGCCCGGGCTCGATCTCCTCGAAGGTGTCGGGGTCGACGAGCACGAGGTAGTCCAGCGTGACCCCCGGAGCCTCGGCGAGGTACCGGCGGGCGATCTCGAGCGGGTCGAGCCCGCGTCCCGCGGCGTCCTTGCCGAGGAAGAGCGCCTGCGACAGGGCGAGCGCCTGAATCCGCTCGGTGGCCGACAGGTAGGCATTGCGCGAGGACAGGGCCAGGCCGTCGACGTCGCGCACGATCGGCACGGCGCGAATGGTCACCGGCATGTCGAGATCCGCTACCATCGTGCGCACAAGGGCGAGCTGCTGGGCGTCCTTCTGCCCGAAGAAGGCGTATGTGGGGCGCACCAGATTGAAGACCTTGTGGACGATCTGCAGCACGCCGGCGAAGTGCGTCGGCCGGCTCGCGCCCTCGAGGATGGTTGCCACGGGGCCGGGATCGATGGTCACGAGCGGCTCGCGCGGGTAGATCTCTTCGACCTCGGGCGCGAAGACGATCTCGTCGTCGAGGAGGGCGAGGTCGGCCTCCAGGTCGCGCGGATAGGACTCGTAGTCCTCGCCCGGCGCGAACTGCCTCGGATTGACGAAGATTGAGACGACGACGTTGGGCGCGGCCTTCCTGGCCTCGCGCACGATGGTCATGTGGCCGTCGTGCAGGGCGCCCATCGTCATGACGAGGGCGACCTCGCCCTGAAGACCGGCGAGGGCTTCAGAGAGTTCCGCCTTGGTTCGAGCAAGTTTGACCACCGGCCCAGTCTATCCGACCGATCGCCGCCATCTCGCCACTGAGGCCTGGCAACCGGGGCGGCCCGGCCTGGATGCGCGGTGGCCTGCCGCCAGGTCTATGCGCCCGGCTCCCGCGCGTCGCCCTCCGCCTCGCCGCCCGCCCCGGGGGCACTGCCACCTGCCCCGAGCGCATCCAGGATGTCGGCCAGATCGTAGCCGCAGCCGAGCGTGCGCGCCTGGACGCGCCGGGCCGTGGCCTCGGCTAGGACGCGGTAGACCGGCGGCAGGTCGCCGTAGTCGCCGGTGGCAGCTAGGGCGTCGAAGGCGGCAACGTGGTCGCGCACGGTCCCGGCGTCGCCGCGGGAGACTGGTCCCGTCAGCGCCGACTCCCCGGAGCGCAGCGTCCCATCGAGCGAGGCCTCCAGCAGCGGCGTGAGGAAAGCCCCCGGATCGTCGATCCCCGCCGCCTGGAGGGCGCGCATCGACTGGCCAACGAGCGTGACGAGGTGGTTCGACGCGTGCGCGAGCGCCGCATGGTATAGGCCCCGGTCCTCCTCGCCCACGACCACGGGAGTGCCGCCGATCTCGGCCACGAGCGCTTGGCCGATAGGCAGGAGCACGGCCGGCCCGGTGACCGCGAAGGGGCAGCCGGCCAGGCGCGCCACATCCAGCGACGTCCCCGTGAAGGTCATGGCGGGATGGATCGCGAGCGTCATGGCTCCGGCCCCCGCCGCCGGGGCGAGGACTCCCGCGCCGTAGCGTCCCGCCACGTGGATGACGATCTGGCCGGGCCGGAACGCGCCGAGCGCGGCCAGGCCGCCCACGAGGGGCGCGAGCTCGTCGTCGGGCACGGCCAGGAGCACGAGTTCGCTGGCCCGGCAGACGTCGTCGGGCTCCATGGCGGCCACACCCGGCAGCATGGATTCGAGCCTGTCGCGGCTGGCCTCGGACGGTGCGCACGCCCCCACCACGGTGTGCCCGGCCGCGCGCAGGGCCGAGGCGAGCACCGTCCCCACGCGCCCTGCGGAGACGACGCCAACACCCAAACGTCCCGGCTCAGGCATGTTCCACCCCCACGCGAATGCGCCACTGCTCGATGCTCTCGGCCTCGCCTGCCGCGCGCCGCTGGCGCCCCAGCTGCGAGGTCCGCTCGATCGCCCATACGGCATCGGCGCGTGCCATGCGCGGCTGCGCGACGGCGAACGCCGTGCCCACCGTTCGCGCATGCAGCGTGGCCAGGCCGAGCGCGCGCGCCACCGGACCCGCCCGCAGCGCCAGGCCCTGGAAGCGGGCGTGGTCGAGCATGCGAACGGATCGGACGAACACCCGTCCCCGCCGCATGACCGCGAAGTTATCGGTCAGGCACAGGCCGTTGCGCTTCCACGCGAAGGGGTCGATCAGACGTGAGGAGCGCGGCGCGGGCACGAAATACCGGCCGGGCCCCGAACCTTCGAAGGCCTCCTCCAGCAGGGCACTCGGGTCGTCGACGCCGAGGTCGGCGACGATCGCGGCCAGCACCGCCTCGATCTCCTCGCGCCGGCCCACCGGCACCAAGTCGTCGGTCTGCGTATCCATGTCACCTTTGCCCGCCACCAGCAGCGACAAGCGCCACCACCCCAGCGGTCGCCACATGATCGGTTGCGAGATTCGTACGGCGTGGATCCGGCCGGGCGGAATCGTGTTGGAGACTTGGGATGCCAAGCCCGCACGCCACACGAAACCGTCCCGCGTGAGGACCACCCGCGTCGCCCATCGCTCGTTGACCGTTGTGACGATGGTCCACAGTGAGCCCAAGAAAATGAAGAGGAAGGGGACGAATGCCATGCCGCTTTCCCAGACGGCCCAGGCAATCGAACCGGCGAGCGAGCCGGCGCCCGCAAACACGGACGGCGAGAAGACCATGGATCCGATAAGCCTGCCCGGTTTGAGCACGTAAAGAGGCGCAGGCCCGTCGGCAACCTGGCCTTGACCTTGCCAATCGGCCACGTGCACCGGCTGGCCGGCTCGGGCCTGATCTGCCGCTGCCAGGATCGACGCGCGCAGCGCCTCGCACTGACTGCGGCGCAGCAGCCCGACTTTAATTCCTCCGATTCCCATGGATTTGCTGCCACTGTCGACGCGCAGGCCGGCCAGGCCAAAGACTCGGGCCAGGAGCTTGCGCTCCATATTGACCGCCTGCACCCTGTCCCAGCGCATGTGGCGGCGCTTCTTGATGAGCACGCCCGAGCGCAGGTGGATGCCGTCGTCGAGCACGGCAAAATAGGTGAAGTACCAGACCACCAGAGCCACAGCGGCCGTGGCGAGGCTGACCAGGGCCGCGATTCCGGCGATACGCCAGGCCCATTCGGCTGCCAGCGATAAGAGGTGATCGCGCAAGGAGGCCAGGTTGCCATCGTCTTCGAGCCTCTCGCGGAAGAACCACAGGATCGCGACCGCGATGAAGCCCCACATTTTCAGCAGACTCGAATAGGGCGTGACCTTAGAGACGCGGTGCCACTGTTCGTCGGCCCCCGCGGAGGCATTGGCCTCCACTTGGCTGTTGGCTTCAGTTTGCGCCGACGTCGGGCCGCCGGATACAGCGTCAGAAGTCCCCATTCCCGAGGCAGGCACAGCGCCGCCTGCCTCCGGATCGTCCTGGTCGAGCGCCCGGCTCACAGTCCCTCCCGCATGGCGTTGCCGAGTTCGGTCAGCCGGATGCGCACGCGCTCGGCCTCGGCCACCTCCAGGCCCGGGATCGTAGCATTCGTGTAGGGAGAGGCTGTCTCCATGGTCACCGTCGCCAGTCCGAATCGGCGCATGATCGGCCCGGACTCGACTGTGACCTGCTGCATGCGGCCGTAGGGCACCACCGTCAGGTGGCGAACCAGCAGTCCCCCGCAGATGAGTAGGTCGTCCTCCTGCTCAATGTAGCCGATGGCCCTGGCGCGCCTGAGCGACAGCCACAGGGACATCCCGTAGTACCCAACGGCGATGACGAGCACTGCCAAGACCACCCACAGCCACCAGGAGTTCCTCAGCCACAGTGCCAGACCCGCGCAAACGGCGGCGGAGGCCAAGCCACGGATGAGCGCCCTGACGCGCAAGACCTTGGCGTAAGCATCACTTATTGGCATGAACTGCACCGACGGCGCCAGCGGCGAGCTCACGGTCCGACTCTGCCCCGCGGGCGCGGTCCGGCCAGGCGCAGCCGGCGCACTTTGGCCACGTTCCGCTGGCGTGGCCCGCTCCTGCCTCGTCGGCGCCATCGGGCTTGACCCCGCTGAGCTTTCACCGGGGAGCGTCCGCGTGCCATCAATTTCCGTGTCCATGCGGTCCTCCCCGTCGTCCATCGGCCTTCAACAGCCGCCTGGCGCCAACACAGCGCCTGGCGCTTCCCAACGCCTGGCACAGTCTCGCTCTTCCCGCGCCGGGGCACTACGGCCGGATCCGCGCCATGCCATTCTTCTGTCCGCCGCCGACTCTACACCGTCACGCCAAACCGCGCGGCCGCATGTCGAGCAGTCGCGAACCACCCGGTCACACCGCGCCCGTCACGTCGAGGCACCCGAGGCCTGGAGGCCGTCGGCGTCGGGATCGTCCTCGTCCTCATCGACGGCGCACCAGCGTTCGGTCAGCCACCCGGCCCCCGTCAGCAGCAGGCTGGCGATGGCGGCCAGGCCCAGCGCGAGCACCTGCTCGTGCACGTAGGCGGTGCGGCCGGTGCGGGAGAAGAGCAGGGCGCACACGCCGGCCAGGCCAACGAAGAATGCGCCGGAGCGCGAACACGCCTGGGCGAAGACCGCCACGCGGGCCGCCTGGAGGGGCCGCATCCGCGTGGCCTTGCCCTGCCGCATGCGCCTGACCCTCCAGCCGTTGGCGAAGATTCCCAGGGCCACGGCCAGGATGGGCAGGAAGAGGGTCGCCGGGACGGGGCCGGGCGCTCGCCCGTCGGCGAGCATGAACGCGCACGCGATGACCGCCAGGCCGCCGCCGAACGACGCGGCGAAGGCCAGGTGGCCGAGCGTGGTCAGTCGCATCCCGATTCCCCGGATTCGAACTCGGCAAGCAGGGTGGCGACAGGCGTGCCGGACAGCGTGGCGCCCGGCTCGATTCCCAGCCAGGGCGCGAGGACGAAACCGCGCTTGGCCGCGCGCGGATGCGGCAGCGTCAGGCGCGGGTTGCCACTGGTCACGCCCTCGATGTCGATGACGTCGAGGTCGATCGTGCGCGGGGCCCAGCGCTCGCCGCGCACGCGCCCGAGCCGGATCTCGATGCGCTGGAGGGTGTCGAGCAGGTCGAGCGGGGCCATCGCCGTCGTCAGGGACAGGACGGCGTTGAGGTAGTCGGGCTGCGGGTCCTGGCCCGGCGCGAGAACGGGGCTCGTCACGACATAGTCGGAGACGGCGCTCACGCACACGTCGAGCGCCCGGATCTGTTCGACGGCGGCGTCGAGCGTGGCGTGCCTATCGCCGAGGTTGGAACCCAGGGAGAGGATCACGCGCCTGGCCGTACCCGACGCCGTGAGCGGGCCGCAGCGCCGGATGGTCACCGATGCGTCGGAGAATGAGATGCCCATCGGGGCCTCGGGCTTGTGGACCGTCACGGCCACCCGCAGCGCTCCACGGGCAAGGACACGGTCGGCCACGCGCTCGGCGAGGGTCTCGATCAGGTCGACCGGCGCCCCGGCGACCGCCTCCACGGCGTCCGCGGCAATCTCGGAGTAGGAAATCGTGTCGCCCACGTGGTCACTCGCGGCGGCGCGCGCGGGCTCGATTTCGGCCTCGACGTCGACGACGAAGGGCTGCGGCCGGGACTTTTCCTCCGCGTACACGCCGTGGCAGCCCTCGGCGCGCACTCCGGCGATCCGCACGATGTCGCCGGCTCCCGCGCCTGCCTGAACCACCCCTCCGGCGGCCCCTGGCTGAGCTACCCCTCCGGCAGCGCCCGGTTGGGCCGCCAGCGGTACGCTCGAATTCCCGGCCCCCTGTTCCTCGCCAGTCGCATCAGACCCGTCAGAACCAGCATCCGCATCAGCCGCGCCACCGCCACCGCCGGCCTCATCGGCGCCCTCGCCGACGCCAGCCCCGGAGCCCTCGCCGGCCTCGCGAGCCGCATCAGACCCGTCAGAACCGGCATCCGCATCGGCGGCGCCAGCCTCCTCGGTCCCGCCGCTGGCATCCGCGGCGCCACGGGCCTCATCGCCCTCGCCGACGCCAGCCCCGGCGACACCCACGTTGGCCCCGGCCTCGCGCAGTCGGGCGACGGTCTCAACGGCGGCGCGCGAGGCCGCGACCTCGTGCACCCGCACGGCCCACACGCCGAGTTCGGCAAAGTAGGCGGTCAGTGCCGCGGTGGCGTCGTCGCGCCGGGTCGGCCCCTCGGCTCCCGCGGCGATCTCGGCCAGGAAACGCTTGCGCGAAACCCCCACGAGCACGGGGAATCCCAGGCCCATGACGCCCTCCATGTGGGCGGCCAGGTCCCAGTCGTTCGGGCCGACCTTGGCGAAGCCGAAGCCCGGGTCGACGACGATCCGCGAGGCCGCAATGCCCGCGCTCAGCGCCCGGTCAATGCTCGCCTTGAGCTCGTCGGCCACCTCCGCGGCCACGTCGGCGTACGTCGCCCTCGAATTCATCGTCTGGGCGTTGCCACGCCCGTGCTGGAGCACGTAGGTGCACCGGCTGGAGGCAATCGCACTGAGCATTGAGGGGTCGCCGTGCCCGCCGGTGACGTCGTTGATGATGGCGGCTCCCGCGTCTGCGGCCCGGCGCGCGGTGTCGGCGTGATAGGTGTCGACGGAGACCGCGACCCCGGCCTTGCACAGCTCACGCACGACGGCCCCGATCCGCCTCCACTCCTCGCGCGAGCTCAGCGGCGTGGCACCCGGGCGCGTGGACTCCCCGCCGATGTCAACGATGTCGGCGCCCTCGCGGACAAGGGCATAGGCGCGCGAAATGGCGGCGTCAGAGTCGACGTAGCTGCCGCCGTCCGAAAACGAATCCGGCGTGACGTTAACGATGCCCATGACGAGCGTGCGATCGGCCGCGAACATAAGCCCTCCCTCACGAATGGATGAGGCTGAGCGCCTCGGCGCGCGTGGCGGGGTCGGCCAAGATACCCCGCACCGCCGACGTGACGGTGCGCGAACCCGGCTTGCGCACCCCGCGCATCGACATGCACATGTGCTCGGCCTCGATCACCACTATGACACCGCGAGCCCCCAGGCGCTTGTCCAGGGCCTCGGCAATTTGCGAGGTCAGGCGCTCCTGGATCTGGGGCCTGCTCGCGTATCCCTCCACGAGCCTGGCCACCTTGGACAGGCCCGTCACGTAACCATTCTTCCCCGGAATATATGCCACGTGGGCCACGCCGTGGAAGGGGAGAAGGTGATGCTCGCACGTGGAGTACATCGGTATGTCCTTGACCAACACCATCTCCTGGTGCCCGACGTCGAACTGCGCGTCCAGCACATCGGACGGGTCGCCCTGGAGCCCGGAGAACATCTCCCGGTAGGCCTTGGCCAGGCGTGCGGGCGTCTCGACCAGGCCCTCGCGGTCCGGATCCTCACCGACGGCAACGAGGAGCGCCCGCACGGCCTGCTGCACGCCCTGCTCGTCGTACTCACCCATCGAAGGCCTCCTCTCCGTCAGGCTCGGCGCCGCCCGCGGGTCCGTCGTCCGGCTCCTGGGCATCGGCCGCGTCGGGACTGAGGTCTGAGCCAGCGTCGGGAGTGGCGGCGTCGGGGCCAGCGTCCGGGCCGGCGGCGTCGGCGCCCGTCGAATGTGCGCCCGTGCCCTCGCTCTCGTCCCGGCCGGGCCGTTCGTTCTTCGGCCAGGACGGGGCGCCGCCGGAGTTCTCAATGGTGACCTCGGCCGCACCTGCTTCCCTCGCCGCGTGTCCGGGACGTGTGCCATCTTGCCCGATCTGACCGGAGCGCGAGCCGTCACGCGTGCCGTCGCCGGTGCGCGCGGCCACCGCGATGGGCGGGACCTCGGTGACGGCGAGCATGTCCTCGGGCACGTCGAAGGCGTACCAGCGCTGCCTCTTCGGCGCCTTGACGACGTCGGCAAAGATCTCGCCGAGCTCCGTCTCCAGCACGGTCTCCTTCTCAATGAGGCGGGCAGCCAGGGCGTCGAGCACGCGTCTGTTCTCCGTGAGAATGCTCCAGGCCTCGCGGTGAGCGGCGTCGACGAGGAGCCGGACCTCGGCGTCGATGACGGCAACGAGCTGGTCGGAATGCTGCTGCTCCGACCCACCCATGGCGCGCGTCATCGGGTCGGAGTCTTCCGTGGCCAGGCGCACCATGCCGACCTTCGTGCTCATGCCGTACTCGGTGACCATTTTCCACGCGATGCCCGTGGCCTTCTGGATATCGTTCGAGGCGCCCGTCGTCGGGTCGTGGAAGACGATTTCCTCGGCCACGCGCCCGCCCATGGCGTAGGTCAACTGGTCGAGCAGGTTGTTGCGGGACACCGAGTAGCGGTCCTCCGTGGGCAGCACCATCGTGTAGCCGAGCGCGCGCCCGCGCGGCAGGATCGTTACCTTTGTAACGGGGTCGGAGTCGTGCAGGGCGGCCGCAGCCAGCGCGTGACCGGCCTCGTGATAGGCCGTCAGGAGCTTGTCGGCGTCGTTCATGACGCGCGAGCGCCGCTGCGGGCCGGCCATCACGCGGTCGATCGCCTCGTCCAGGTCCGTCTCGACGATCTCCTCGCGCCCGAAGCGCGCCGCCAGCAGGGCCGCCTCGTTGAGGATATTGGCCAGGTCCGCGCCGGTGTAGCCGGGCGTGCGTCGGGCGATCATCTCCAGGTCGACGTCCTTGGCGATCGGCTTGTCCTTGGCGTGAACGGCCAGGATGGCGGCGCGTCCGGCCAGGTCCGGCGCGTCCACCGAGATCTGGCGGTCGAAGCGGCCCGGGCGCAGCAGCGCCGGGTCGAGGACGTCGGGCCGGTTGGTCGCCGCGATGAGGATGACGTTCGTGCGCGCGTCGAAGCCGTCGAGTTCGACGAGCAGCTGGTTGAGGGTCTGCTCGCGCTCGTCATTTCCGCCGCCGATGCCCACGCCGCGGCCGCGGCCCACGGCGTCGATCTCGTCGACGAAGACGATCGCCGGCGCGTTCTCCTTGGCCTTGGCGAAGAGGTCTCGCACCCGCGAGGCTCCCACGCCCACGAACATCTCGACGAACTCGGAGGCTGAGATCGAGTAGAAGGGCACGCCCGCCTCGCCAGCGACGGCGCGGGCGAGCAGGGTCTTTCCGGTTCCCGGCGGGCCGTAGAGCAGCACGCCGCGCGGGATCTTCGCGCCCAGGGCGTGGAAGCGCTCGGGCGAGACGAGGAACTCCGTGATCTCGCGCAGCTCGGCCACGGCCTCGTCCTCGCCGGCGACGTCGTTGAAGGTGACGTCCGGCTTGTCTGCGTCCAGCTGTTTGCGATTGCGGATCCGGCCGAAGGCACCCATGCCCGACTGCATTCTCGGCAGGAGGAAGATGAACGCACCCAGGATGATGACGATCGGCAGGATCATCGTCAGCAGCGAGGACCAGATGGACGTTCGCGGCACCTCGGAATCGTAGCCGCGCTTGGGGTTGGCGGCCTCGACGAGTTCGGCGATCTGGTCGGCCTGAGGGTCGACGTACTCGAACTTGACGCGGTCGCCGACGTCGCGCTTGCGCCCGTCGCCGTCCATCGCCGTGGTGGAGCTCTTCAGCCACAGCCGCACCTCCTGGGTGCCCTCCGTGATCTGGACGCGCTCGACCGTCCCGCCCCTGAGCAGCGCGATGCCCTCGGAGGTCTTGACGTCGGCGAACCTGTCGCCGCCAAAGACCATCCACAGGCCCGAGCCGATGACGACGATGACGAATATGGCCATCCACACCAGGCGCAGGGGGCGCCGCCTGCGCGGCTCGTCCTCGCCGGTCTCGGACCTGCCCGCCTTGCCGCCCGGGCCATCCGGCACCCGCGGAGGCGTCGATTTCCTTCGGTCGTCAGCCCCGCGCCGCTCGACGCGCGACGTAGCTTCGGCGCCCGCGGCGCCCTCGTCATGTGCAGACACTCAGCCTCCGTATACGTGGGGAGCGAGCGTTCCGATGAACGGCAGGTGCCGGTAACGCTCGGCGTAGTCGAGGCCGTAGCCTACGACGAACTCATTGGGAATGTCGAAACCGACGAAGTCGACGTCGATCTCCACCTTGGCCGCCTCGGGCTTGCGCAGCATGGCGGCGATGCGCACGGATTGAGGTCCGCGCGAAAGAAGATTGGCCTTGAGCCAGGACAGGGTCAGGCCCGAGTCGATGATGTCCTCGACGATGAGGACCTCGCGGCCGACCAGGTCCGTGTCGAGGTCCTTGAGAATGCGCACGACGCCGGAGGACTTGGTGCCCGAGCCGTACGAGGAGACGGCCATCCAGTCCATCTCCACGTCCGACTGGAGCTTGCGGGCGAGGTCGGCCATCACCATGACGGCGCCGCGCAGGACGCCAACGAGCAGTATCCGCTTGCCCGCGTACGCCCGGTCAATCTCCTCGGCCATCTGGGTGAGCCTTGCATCTATTTCTTCTTCGGTGAGCAAGACCTCCTTGAGGTCCGACCCCATTTGACTGGCTTCCATGGGTGTCCTTTCGTCTGTCCGAGCCTATCCGAGCCCGCCTATCGCCCGGCGGCCGGACCCGTGCGCTGGAACGCCACGCGTCCGCCCCCGATGGCAACCTTAACGCCTGGCAGGTCCAGGCTGGCCCTGCCATTTCCACCGGTTGCCAATTCGTCCATGTGCGTGATGTGCCAGGAGGTGAGTTCTCCCGCCCGGGCGCCGGCCGCGATGGCGAGCGAGCGCAGTATGCGGGTGCGCACGGCGCGCGGCATGGCGCGCAGGTCGTCCAGCGGCGGGTGGGGGCCGAGCCGCTCGGCGTGGGCGGCGGCGATCTCGTCGAGCGCCTCGGCGTCGGCGCGCACGAGCGTGGCGGTGCGCGCGAGGGCTTCGACGACGCCCGGGCCGAGGTCCTCCTCGAGGGCGGGCAGGGCGTGGTGGCGCAGGGCCGAGCGGAGCGGCAGCCGGCTCGGCTGCGCGGGGCCGTGCAGAATCTGCGGCTCGTGCGGCTCGTGCTGTCGGCCGCCCGCCGCGGTGCCGGGGTCATTCGTGGGGTCGTCGAACCACGCCAGGCCCTCGGAGCGCAGGGCCAGGCGCAGCGTTTCGCGGCGCAGGCCGAGGAAGGGGCGCAGGGTGGCGACGTCGCGCGCGCCGGGTGCGTGGGAGGCGGGCGGCATTCCCGCGATCGAGCGCGTGCCCGATCCGCGGGCGAGCCCGAGCAGGACGGTTTCGGCCTGGTCGTCGGCCGTGTGGCCCAGGAGCACCGTGGCCCCGCCGAAGTCGCGGGCGGCGCGGGCCAGCGCCTCGTAGCGGGCCGCGCGCGCGGCGGCCTCAGGCCCACCGCTGCCCCTCGCGTCGACGCGCACGGACATGGCGGGGTCGGCGCCCATGGCCTCCAACCAGCCGCGCACGGTGGCGGCCTCGTCAGCAGACTCCTCGCGCCACCCGTGGTCCACCGTCATGCTCGCCACGACCACGGCCTGGCGGCGGGCGACGAAGAGGGCCGCCTGCGCCAGCGCCATGGAATCCGATCCCCCCGACACGGCGAGCAAGACGCGCGAGCCGGCCTCGATCCGCTCGTGGCGGAAGGCGGCCGCCACGGCGCGGCGGGTGGCGGCCAGCGCGCGGTGCGGACCCGCCATCAGCCGATGACGCGGCGAATCCAGGCCGCCGGGGCGGCGATTTCCTCCGGGCTCGGCGCGTTGAGCGGGTCGGCCCAGACCTCTGCCAGCCCCTCGTGCCCCACCCGGTCCACGACCTGGCCGACGAAGGCCGCGCCGTCGCGGTACTGCGCCATCTTGGCGTCGAAGCCGGCGGCCTTGCGCACGAATGCGGTAATCGGGCCGCCCTGACTGCGGCGTCGCTCCATGGCGGCGATGAGATTGTTCTTGCCGGGCATGAGTGCCAGCGCAATGGAGTTCATGACGTACTCGGCGTGCCCCTCCAGCAGGCTCATGATCGCCGAAAGCTCACCGCCCGGCCCGCTGTCCAGCGTGAACGACGCCGGGTCGGCCTCGGCCCTGGTCAGCAGCGTCCTCGCGCGCGAAAGCATGTAATCCTTCAGCCACGGCGCGGCGGCGAACTGGGCGGCGTGCGTGAGCTCGTGGACGCACACCCACAGCGCGAGATCGCGCCGGTCCAGGGCGTACTTCTCGCCGAAGGCCGCAATATTGGGGGCGACGAGCAGGAGGCGCTGCGAGAAGGGGTCGTACTGGCCGAGCACTCGCGTGGCGAAGCCCGCCACGCCCACGGCGACCTCGGCCGACGAGACGGCATTGCCCGCCCTGCCCGCATCCGGCGCGATGTGCGGGGCGAGGACGTCGTCCGCGAGCTGGGCGGCCGCCCGGGCCCAGTTCGCCCGATCGACGACGTAGACCGGCACCTTCGCAGCCTCGGCCGCCGCATCCGCCATGCCCGTCACGTCGGCCACGATCTGGGGCGCCCGCACGGCCTGGGCGCGAAGCTGCTCCACGCTAGCACGGGCCTGCTCGGGGCTGACCGACGGGCCGGCCCCGGAAATCCAACGCGCCACTTTCTGCGCCGTATTCGGGTTGATCCTCGCCATGGGCCTACGTTAGCCCGAGCGGAGCCACCCGCGCTATCCCGCCGACGTCGTATCCTCGCTCGGCGAAGTCCCGTCTTCCCAGGGCGAAACCGCTTGCCCCGGCGCCGACTTCGATCCGCCCGGCGTGCCCACGGCTTCGGCCCGCCCGAGGCCCGCCGCCCGCGCCACGCTACCCGCCAGCGCCACGCTACCCGTCGTCGGCCGAGCCACCATCGCCAGCCGAGCCGCCGTCACCGTCCTGCCCGCCCGAAGTCTCCTGCCCGCCCGTGCCGCTTTGCCCCGCGCCCAGGCCCTCGAGCTTGACGACGAACTCGTCCATAGCCGCGCGACTTTCGGCGAACTGCCCCTCGGGGACATTGTCAACGATCACCGAGAAGATGAGCACCCGTCCGCCGGAGGTGACGAGGTAGCCGGACAGCGACGTGGCCGTCGTGAGCGTGCCGGTCTTGGCGCGCACCTTCCCGGCGGCGTCGGTACCGAGGTAGCGGTCGTCGAGCGTGCCATTGAAGGCGGACACCGGCAGCCCGGACGGCAGCCCCTGAAGCTCGCACCCGTCGCAGTCGTAGGCGCGCCGCAGCAGATTGACCAGGAGCGTCGTCGTCAGGCGGTTGGATGGCGAAAGCCCGGAGTTGTCGGCAATCGTGACCGAATCGGTCGGTACGCCCATGGACTTCAGCTCGGCCAGGGTCGCCGCGCCGCCGCCCTCGAATGTCGCCTTCTCCCCCTTCTTCACGGCGATGAGGTGGCCGAGAGCGTCGGAGGTCGTGTTATCGGATTCGGTCAGCGCGAAGTCAACGAGATCACGCACGGGCGCCGACCGCACCTCACCGGCGTCCTCGGCCGACCCCGGCGCCTCGCCGCGGGAGACGGAGCCCACGGCAATCCCGCGCTGCTCGAGCGCCTCGGCGAAGGCCTGCGCGGCCGCCAGGTCTGGGTCGGGAGTATAGGAATTGGAGGCGTTGCGCGACTGCATGACCGCGATCGGGCGCATCTCCATGACGTAGGAACGGTCGGTTTCGGGCACCTCAGGCTGGTAGAGCGGCCCGTCGAAGAGCGAGGAATCGACGACGAGGTCGATGCTCGTGGCCCCCTCCTCCTTGGCGCGCTTGGCGGCGGCGTCGGCCAGGTCCGCCAGGCCGGCCCGCCCCTTGACGGCGGACGGGTCGCCCTCGCCGGCCGCGAGCATCGTGTCGCCTCCCCCGACGAGGTACATCGTCTTGCCGTCGAGCTTGGCGCTCGTGGGCAGCGTCGCGTCCGGCCCCAGCACGCGCAGCGCGACCACGGCCGTGACCACCTTCATGTTGGAGGCCGGCGTGCGGCCCGTGCCGGCGTCGCGCGAGGCGATTTCCTGGCCCGTGTCGGCATCGAGCACCGTGACGCTGGCCTGGCCACTCACGCGCGGGTCGGCTGCGAGCGCGTCCATCGCCTGCTTGACGTCCCCCGCGGACGGCAGTGGCGCGGAAGCATCCCACGTCGGCAGTGCCTCGGCAGGGGCGGCCGAACCGGACACGCTCGGGTACGGCTCGGGCTCTGCCTGACGTGGGCGCGTCGTCAGCACGCCCGGGGTAATATCGTATGCATCGGCGACGGCGTATCCCCCCGTGAGGAGGAGCGCCAGCGACATCGCAATCCGCGGTAACCGTTTCACAAGAATAGTTTCGCACGGATGGCCACCGATGACGCCGGGCATTTCGACGCGAACGAAGGAGTATCAAGATGATGGAATTCGATGTCACCATCGAGATCCCCAAGGGCAACCGCAACAAGTACGAGCTCGATCACAAGACCGGGCGCATTCGCCTGGACAGGATGCTCTTCACGTCGACCCGCTACCCCGACGACTACGGCTTCATCGAGGAAACGCTGGGCGAGGACGGCGACCCGCTCGACGCCCTGGTGCTCCTCGAGGAGCCGACCTTCCCCGGCTGCGTCATCCGCTGCCGCGCCCTGGGCATGTTCCGAATGGCCGACGAGCACGGAGGCGACGACAAGGTCCTGTGCGTTCCCGCCGGCGATCAGCGGGCCTCGTGGCGCACCGAGATCGACGACGTCTCCGAGTTCCACCGCCTCGAGATCCAGCACTTCTTCGAGGTCTACAAGGACCTCGAGCCCGGCAAGTCCGTCGAGGGCGCGCACTGGGTCGGCCGCGAGGAGGCCGAAGAAGAGATCCGCGCCTCCTACCAGAGGGCCATCGACCAGGGCTACTAAGACCGCAGGCAGGCGGTCACGGCCACTAGGAGGGCAGGGAGGCGCGGAGCGCTGGTACTCGCGGACCGCTGGCAGGTAGGCGCTAGGACTGCACGTAGGCGCGGAGCGCTGGCCAGGTAGGCGCCAGGGCAGGCGCAGATACCGCGGGCGCGGCCGCCGGAATGCAAGAAGGCGGGCCCTCATGGGTTCCCGCCTTCTTGCGTGTGAAGCCCGCGCTATGGCCGCCGGCCGCTACCCGATGATGCGCAGGTAGACCGGGTTGCCCCACACGGCCCGCTCCTGCGTTCCCATGCTCGGGTTCCACGCGGCAATGTGTTGGTTGTTGCCCGTGTAGATCCCCACGTGCCCCGGCCACCACATGAGGTCGCCAGGCTGGCGCTGCGAGGCCGGCACAATGGTGTAGCCGCTCCAGAACTGCGAGACCGAGCTTCCCGTGCGCCTCGGCGTCGTATACCCAAAGTGCTTGTAGACGTAGTGGGTGAATCCGACGCAGTCCCAGCCGGTCGACGGCGACGTGCCGCCCCAGACGTAGCGCACGCCGGCGAACTGCCGGGCGTAGGCCACCACCTGCTCGCCGACGCCGGAGGTCGACGCCGCCTGGGCCTGGGCCGCCTGCTGAGCCTGCAGCACCTTCTGCGCCTCGACCGCGCGCTGGAGTTCGAGGACGCGCTCGGCTTCCACCGCGCGCTGCAATTCCGCGGCCTGCTGCCTGGCGCGCTCGGCCTGCTGGGCCCGCTGCTGCTCGGCGGCCCGCTGCTGCGCGGCCTGCTCCTCGGCCGCCTTCCTCGCCTGCGCCTCCTGGGCGGCCCTGGCCTGCTCCTGCGAACCGCCGGCCGGCTCGGCCGAGGCCTGCGCCGACTCAGCCGGCTGCGGCGTGGCGGCCTCGGTCTGCCCGGTTGCCGACTTGCTCTCGCCCTCCTGACCGGCCGCCTGCCGCGAAGCCTCGCCCTGCGCGGGATCGTCCTGCCCGGAGGCCTCCTCCTGCGGCGCTGCCTCGTCCTGAGCGGTCGCCTCAGCCTGTTCCTCGTCAGCCAGCTCCCCGGCAGCGGCCTCTTCGCCATCAGCGACGACCTCGTCACCGCCCGCCGCCTCGCCCGCGGCCTGCGCCTCACCCTGTGCTTCAGCCTGCTCCTGGGCCGTCGCCTGAGCCTCGGCCTGCGCCTGCGCCTCGGCCCGCGCGCGGGCGCCGTCGACGATCTGCTGCTCCTGAGCCTGGGTCTCGGCGTTGCCGTCGGCGTCCTTCCGGTCCTGCTCCTGGCGCACGGACTCGACGGGCTCGCCCCTGTCCTCGGCCACCTTCTCGATGAGGGTCTCGCGCTCGGCCTTGATGCTCGCGAGTTTCTTGTCGGCATCGGTTGAAGCCTTCGACGCCGCCGCCTCGGCCTCCTGCGCGCTCAGGGCAACCTGCCGCTGGTTCTCGGCCTTCTCCTCCGCCCGATCGGCTAGCTGCTCGGCTTCCTTGAGCGCCGCGCTGTACTTTTCGTACTCCCGGTTGGCCTTCTTGTTAGCGATCTGCAGCGCGTGAGCCCTGTTGCCTGCCTGCGTTGCCGACTTCGACTCCAGCAGGTACTTCATCCCGCCGAGCGAGGTGGAGCCCTCGCGGTAGACGAGATTCGACACCAGCCTGAGATTCCTGTGGGCCTTATCGGCCCTGTCCGCCGCTTCCTGCGCCTTCTCCTGAGCGTCGATCGCCTCCGAGATCGACGTGGACAATTCCTGCTGCGCCTCGATCGACTTCGCCTGAGCGCGGGCGACCTCGAGCCGAAGTGCGTTGGATTGACTGCTGATCTGCGCCAACCGCGCATCCGCGTCCTCGACGCTCGCATCGGTGCGCCGCCCCGCCTCCTGGGCGGCCGCCACCTGGCCGTCGTCGCCGTCGCCGGCTTCCGCGGGTGCCAAGGGGCTGCCCGCGGTCAGCGCAACGGCGGTCGCCGCCAGGAAAGCCTGATACGCCTTGCGTGTCCGCACGTGTCCTCCGGTCTTCGTTCCTCCTGGACCTCGCCAAACTGCCCAGACACACCGTCGGCGTGTCACGCTTGACGAGACATCCTTAACAACACTCACAAAGATATAACAATCTCATCAACTTTAAAACACGACTACAACATTCACATGCGTAACTTCGTTCGCTTACCGCCACGCTTTCGCGACCAACGGCGCGACTCCCACGGCGGGCACTTGACCCGCCGGCGGTTTCTGACTGGCACATCACATTCGCCCGCGCTCCGCAGTGCCCGCCGCCCGGCCGCCGCCTGCAGATCTCATCAAACGAGACATTGCCCACCCGGATTTGACCGGGCACCTCGTGCCGCGCCTAAGCTGAGCCCATGTTCATGCGAATGCCCAACTAGCGCACGCCTTCGGGCACGTGCGCGCAAGCCCAACCCACCTTCGCGGGCTTGAGGGACAGCAGAACAAAGCAACGCCAGTGCAGGCGTCACGATTTCCATTTTCCGTGGCCGCGCCCCGTTGCCTTCCCCTGCGCATTCGAGTCCGCTCCGACTACAGGAGACCACTATGACCGACAAGCCGTGGGGATTCGATACCCTCCAGATCCACGCGGGGCAGACGCCAGATACCGACTTCGGTGCCCGCGCCCTGCCCATCTACCAGACGACCTCCTACGTCTTTCCCAGCACCGAGGCCGCAGCCAACCGTTTCGCGCTGACCGAGGCCGGCCCCATCTACACCCGCATCACCAATCCCACCCAGGCCGTCGTCGAAGACCGCATCGCCGCCCTCGAAGGCGGAGCCGCCGGCCTGCTCGTGTCCTCCGGGCAGGCCTCGGAGTTCTACGCGATCGTCAACATCGCCCAGCCCGGCGACGAAATCGTGGCCTCGCCCTCGCTCTACGGCGGCACCTACAACCTCTTCAAGGTCACGCTCCCCCAGTTCGGCATTAAAGTTCGCTTCGTCGACAACCCCGACGACCCCGACGCCTGGCGCTCGCTCATCACCGACCGCACGAAGGCCCTCTACGGCGAGACCATCCCCAATCCGAAGGGCGACATCCTCGACGTCGAAACCCTGGCCGACCTCGCCCACGCCCACGACATCCCACTCATCGTCGACAACACGCTGGGCACGCCCTACAACTGCCGACCCTTCGAGCACGGCGCGGACATCGTCGTCGAGTCCGCAACGAAGTTCCTGGGCGGCCACGGCACGTCAATTGGCGGCGTCATCGTCGAAAAGGGCGACTTCAACTGGGCCAACGGCAAGTTCCCGCTCCTGTCGACGCCCGACGAGTCCTACAACGGCATCGTCTTCTCCGATCTCGGCCCGGGCGCCTACGTCACGCGCATTCGCACCGTGCTCCTGCGGGACATTGGCGCGGTCATCTCGCCCTTCAACGCCTTCCTTCTGGCGCAGGGCCTGGAGACGCTCTCGCTGCGCGTCGAACGCCACCTGTCCAATGCCAAGCGCGTCGCCGAGTACCTCGACAAGCACGACGCCGTCGAATCCGTGCAGTACTCGAGCCTGGTGGCCTCGCCCTACTACGACCTGGCCCAGAAGTACGCGCCCAAGGGCGCCGGCTCGGTCTTCACCTTCGAACTGGCCGGCGGCCGCGAGGCGGGCCAGACCTTCATCGAGTCGCTGACGCTCTTCTCCCACCTGGCGAATGTGGGCGACGTGCGCTCCCTGGCCATCCACCCGGCCTCGACCACGCACTCGCAGATGACCGAGGAGGAGCTCGCGGCCGCCGGAATCTCGGCCGGGACGATCCGCCTGTCGATCGGTCTCGAATCGATCGACGACATCCTGGCGGACCTCGACCGGGCGCTGACCGCCGCCACGTCGAACCGAACGCGCTAGCCGAGGAGATGCCCGGATGACTCCCGATGCCCCCCACCACCTCGTCGGCCATCCCGCGCTCGACCCCGTCACGGACGCCGAGCCGATCGGCGACTTCGACACCGGATACCGCCCGGTGCCCCGGCCGGGCATACCGGCCAGCGGGGCGTGGCACGAGGGCGACGACCCCGGCGAGCGACAATTCGCGGACCTCGGCCCGCTCGAACTCGAGCTCGGCGGACGGCTAGCCGAGGTGCGCATGGCCTACGAAACCTGGGGCACGCTCAACGAGGACGGCAGCAACGCCATCCTGCTGTGCCACGCCCTGACGGGGGACTCGCACGCCACGAGCAAGACCCGCGCGGGCGACGGGTGGTGGGCCGGCATCGTCGGGCCCGGCCGCGCCATCGACACCGACCGGTACTTCGTCGTCTGCCCCAACGTCCTGGGCGGCTGTCAGGGAACGACGGGGCCGGCCTCACTCGCGCAGGACGGCAAACCGTGGGGCCCTCGCTTCCCCGAGGTGACGATCCGCGATATGTGCGCGGCCGAGGCCAAGCTCTCCGACTACCTGGGCGTCAAGCGCTGGGTGCTCGTGGCCGGGGCGAGCTTCGGCGGCAGCCGGGTCATGGAGTGGGGCGCCTCCTACCCCGAACGCGTGGGGGCCATCGCGGTGCTCGTGGCGGGCCCGGCGTCGACGGCGGAGCAGGTGGCCTACGCCCACTTCCAGATCGAGGCCATCAAGACCGACCCGATGTGGCGCGCCGGCTACTACTACGACGCGCCCGACGGCGAGGGCCCGTACCGCGGCCTGGGGCTCGCCCGCGAGATCGCGCACCTTTCCTACCGCTGCGCGCCCGAGCTCGACTCCCGCTTCGGCCGGTCACCGCAGGAGGGTGAGGACCCGCTGCACGGCGGGCGCTACGCCGTGCAGAGCTACCTCGACTACCACGCCTACAAGCTGGCCATGCGCTTCGACGCCAACTCCTACATCGCGATCTCGCGGGCCTTCATCACCCACGACATCGGCCGCGGGCGCGGTGGGGCCGACGCGGTCCTGGCGCGGATGCCCATGCCCGCGCTCGTCGTGGAGGTCGACTCCGACCGGCTCTTCTACCCCGAGGACATGAAGGCCCTGGCGGCGGCGCTGCCCGGGTGCTCGGGCATTACGACCGTCCATTCCCGCCACGGGCACGACGGGTTCCTCGTGGAAAACGCCCAGGTCACCGACATCCTCAGGGGCTTTCTCGCCTCGCTGTAGGGCACCCAGCGGCGGTCAAGCGCCTGGCGAATACCAGGCGGCGGGACAGACCGGGCAGTGGCAAGCCCCTGGCGAATACCAGGCGGCGCCGCGGGCTCGGCGGTGGCACCATATATCCATGAAAGATCGCAGTCGATGGGAGCCCGACCTGCTGGGAGAGGGCTTCGTCCGCCGGACGGTCGTGTTGTCGCCCGACGAGGAGGGCGAGGTCGTCACCACCGTCGTCGCCCACATCCCCAGCGAGGACCCGGCCATGCCCACGTTCCTGCGGCGCCTGGGACGCGAGCCCGTCGACGGCACGCCCGCCTTCGCTTTCCTGGCCATCCACGGCTGGAACGACTACTTCTACCAGGTCGAACTGGCGCGGGCGGTGTCGGCCATGGGCGGAGCCTTCTACGCCGTCGACCTGCGCAAATACGGCCGCTCCCTGCTCGGGCACCAGACCTTCGGCTACATTCGCGACCTCGCCGACTACGACGAGGAATTGCACGTGTGCGCCGACCTCATCTACGGCGAACACGGCCACGGGATGCCCCTCGTCGTCTACGGCCACTCGACCGGCGGCCTGATCGCCGCCCTGTGGGCCGACCGCCACCCCGGCGCGCTCGGCGGGCTCGTCCTCAACGCGCCGTGGATCGAATACCACGGCTCGACGATCGCCCGCCAGATCGGCACCCCCGTGGTTGACATCCTCGCCCGCCTGTCCCCCACCGCCGTCATTCCGACCAGCACCAACGACTTCTACCAGCGCTCCATCACGGCCTGGGAGCCTGACGAAACCCCCTGGCCCCCTACCGGGGCCGACCCCGACGACCCGTTCTGGTCGGGAGGCTGGAGCCCCGACCCCGCATTCCGCACGCCCACCGGCGCGCCCGTACGCCCCGGCTGGCTGTCGGCCATCCTCGCCGGCCACGCGAAGGTCAGCGCCGGCCTGGCGATCGACTGCCCGATCCTCGTGCTGACCTCGGCGCGATCGATCACGGGCGACACGTGGAGCGAAGATTTCCGCGCGGCCGACTGCGTGCTCGACGTCGGCCAGATCTGGAAACGCGTGCCCGACCTCGGCGCCCACACCACGCTCGTCAAACTGCGCGATGCGGTCCACGACGTCACGTTCTCGCGCCGCAGCGTGCGCGAAAGTGCCTTCCGCGAGATCGAAAGATTCGTCGCGACCTACGTGCTGTAAGCCGGCAGGCCTGTGCTGTAGGCCGGCAGGCCGCCGCGCCTAGAGCTCGTCGAGCGAGCGGCCGTCGGACGTGGTCCAGGCTCGCCAGCCATCGACCTTCTTTCCTCCCAGGGCCTCGGAGGCGGCCTGCGAGGGGTCGGTGAACGAGGCGCGCCCGACAATGAGCGTGCCCCACGCGGTGAGCTTGGCGGAGGCCTGGTCGCCCGGGGCGCGGTCGAGCGTCAGGCTCAGGGGCGTGCGGTTCCGGCTGGCGATGGCGAGCAGCCGGCCGGCCGGGGAAAGGATCTCACGTTCGGCGGCGCGCTTGACGGCATCCGACGAGGCCGACGCCGCGTAGGACTCCGAAATCGTCTCCGGCTTGTATCCGGCATCGCGCTTGGGGGCCGAACGCTCCCACAGGACCTGCTCGGGGCGCACCCGCGAGATCTGCTGCTGACGCATTGCGTACATGTACGTGGGCGTCTCCGGGTCCTCGGGCACCTCCTCGTCGTCGACCTTCCAGCTGGGGACGACGGGGATCTTCGTGGCATCCTCGGCGGAGTTGCCCTCCTCCTGGACGGGCACGAAGGTGCTGGTCGGAATGCCGGCCTCGCCGGAGGCTGCGGCCTCGCCCTGGGCGGCGCCCTGTGCCTGGCCGGCGCCGGTGTCCGCCTGGCCCTTCGAGGCCCGGGGAGCCCTCTGGAGGATCGACGCGGCGCTCTCGCCACGCAGGGCCAGCTTGCGTCCGCGGCGACGCCGCTTTTCGTTCGTGGTCTCCGCCTGCGCCTCGGCCGGGGCCTGCGCTGCCGCGACGGGTTGTGCGTGCTTGGGTTCAGAAGCCGCGGGCGCCTGGCCGGAAGGTGCCGGAGCGGAAGCCTTCGGCGCCGAGGCGGGAGCAGACGCCACTGGCACCCCCGTCCGCCTGTGGCACGCCTCGACACTCAGGTAGCGCTCGCCTCCACCGCCGTAGACCCGGGCCTCGAGCACTCGCACACCCATCGACAGCGTGTCGATGACGGGGAAGAGGTCGTCCTCGGCGTGCAACGTGACGATGACGAGCCGGGCGCCGCCCGCCGTCGTGGCGGGTGCGGCGTCGTGGAATTTCTGCCATGCCGGCTCGAAAGCCTGGGCGCCGCCGGGGTACATGGCGATGATCTCGGAACGCTTCGTATTGGCGTACCGCCCGGAGCGGCTGAGCATTTCGAACAGCCCCGAAGCGGAAAGGCTCGCACGCACATTGACGAGCACCACGTTGCCGGACGGGTCGGTCGTGACCAAATAGGATTCGTCGGCGTTGGCGTCGGACTGCTCCCACACGACCGGGAACAGAGGGGCGTCGATGATGTCCAGGGCACGTTCGCGAAGCGCGCTCAGGACTTCGGCAGCGAGCCCGTCGCCCAGTTCGACGGAGCGAGCCGGCACGATGTGGCCGCTTGAGAGGGCAAAAAGCGCCATCGTGCGAAACCTCCTTCGGGGGACTGATGCGTGATGGTTCTAGAGTAGCCCACCGCGCCGCCCACCACTAGCTACCCAAACGAAACCAGTACCCGGGGCCACCTCACACCCAATTTCAATCCTTGAGACGTGAGGCACCGAGCCCGTCGCGTATGAGCTCGGCCAGGTGAATTCCGTGCGATGACGCCAATTGCCCGGCCTGGGTGCGGCACGAAAAGCCGTCGGCCAAGAAGATCGCATCGCTACCGGCTGACTCGAGCGCGGGCAGCAGCCGGGCGCGGGCCACTTTGACGGACACGTCGTAGTGGCCTTTTTCCATACCAAAATTTCCCGCCAGGCCGCAGCACCCTGTCACCTTTGTCACATCAGCCCCAGAGGACGCCAGGAGTTTCTCATCGGCATCCCAGCCCATGACCGAATAATGATGGCAGTGCGGCTGGGCCACGACCTGAAGGCCGGAAAGATTCGGCATATGCCACGATGGCCCGGGGCCGATAGGCTCGGGCGCCGTGAGCAGCTCGGCCAGCGTGTAGGTCATGTCCCGCACGAGCGCGGTGCGGGCGTCGTCGGGGAGCAGGTCTTCCAGGTCGCTGCGCAGGACGGCCGTGCACGAAGGTTCGACGCCGACGATGGGGACCCCGTTGGCGGCGAACGGCGCGAGCGTGGCCAGCAGCCCCTCCAGCTTCTTCTTGGCGGTGGCCAGCTGCCCGGTGGAAATCCACGTCAGACCGCAGCAGGCCTCGGCCGGTGGAAGCAGGACAGTGTAGCCAGCCTCCTGGAGCACCTCGACCGCGGCACGGGCGCCGCGGGTGTCGAGCGTCTCGGAGAACGAGTCGGCCCACAGCATGACATAGCGCTTTTCGGCCAGGCGCGGATCGAGCTGTTCGGCCCGCAGGCGGCTGGCGGCGCGCGCCTGGGCCGTCCGCGAAAAACGCCGCGTGGCGAAGTCGGCCATGCTGCGTCGCCCGTCCACGCCGGCAATCGCGAAGCCGAGGCGGCGCAGCGGGCCGATCTTCATGAAGGCATTGGCCAGGCGCGCCACGAGCGGGATGCGCGTGACGAGGCCGGCCAGGCGCGGCAGCTGGCCGAGCGTGTAGTGCGAGGCCGGCCGAAGCTTTCCTCTGTAGGCGCGGTAGAGGGCCTCCGAGCGGTAGCGGGCGACGTCGATGCCCGTGGGACAGTCGCGCGAGCACGCCTTGCACGAAAGGCACAGGTCGAGAGACTCGAGCAGCTCTGGCGAATCCCAACCGATGAGCCGGCCGTTGGCCACCTCCTGGAGCACGCGCGCGCGGCCGCGGGTGACGTCCTTTTCATCCCTCGTCGCCTCGTAGGAGGGGCACATGAACATGCCGATGTCGAAGCGGCTGGCCCGGCAGTTGCCCACGCCCGTGCAGTGGTGGACGGCACGGCTCATGTCGCCACCCTCGTCGGCGAAGTGGAAGCCGCCGGCGTACTCGATGCGCCCGGCCTGCGGGCGGCGCAGGTGCGCGTCGACGGGGTCGGGGCGCACGAGCACGCCCGGATTGAGCAGGCCCTCGGGATCGAAGAGGTCCTTGACGCGCCCAAACAGCTCGATGAGCTGCGGGCCGTACATGCGCCCGAGCAACTCCGAGCGCGCGCGGCCATCCCCGTGCTCGCCGGAAAGCGAGCCGCCGAAGCTCGCGGCCAGGTCCGCGGCCTCCTCCATGAAGCGCCGGAAAACGGGCCGGCCCGCGTCGTCCTCGAGTGGGAAGTCGATGCGAATGTGCAGGCAGCCGTCGCCGAAGTGGCCGTAGAGCAGGCCGTCAAGCCCGTAGGAGGCCAGGAGGGACTCCAGCGCGCGGATGTAGTCGCCCAGGTGCTCGGGAGGAACCGCGGAGTCCTCCCATCCCGGCCAGGCCTGGTGTCCGGCGGGAGTGCGGCCGCCCAGGCCGGCGCCGTCGGCGCGGATGCGCCACAGCTGGCTGGCCTGCGGGCCGGCTTCGCGCACGTCCACGGCCTCGGTGCTGGCCGCCGCGGCGAGCTGGCGCGCCCGCGTGACGGCGTCCACGCCGTCCCTGGCGCCGACCTCGACGAAGAGCCAGCCGGCGCCGGCCGGCAGCTCGGGCACGGAGCCCTTGGCCCGGCGCACGACGTCGACCAGCCGCGCGTCGATGCCCTCGATCGCCAGCGGCTCGAAGTCCAAGAGGCCGACGACGTCGTCGGCCGCGCTGGCCATGTCCGGGTAGCCGAGGACGACGAGCGCCGGGGCGGCCTCGAGAGGCACGAGCTTGAGCGTGGCCTCGGTGACGATGCCGAGCGTGCCCTCGCTACCGACGAGGAAGGCGGCGAGGTCGCGGCCGCGCTCCGGCAGGAGGTGCTCGAGCGAGTAGCCGGAGACCTGGCGCTTGAAGCGGCCGAGCTCGGTGCGAATGAGCGCGAGGTTGGAGGCCACGAGCTCGTCCAGCCCCGGAATCCGGCCGCTGGTGCCCGGCCCGGCCGTCACGCGGCGCCCATCGGCCATCAGCAGTTCCAGGCCGGCCACGTTGTCGGCCGTGCGCCCGAAGGCCACGGCGTGGGGTCCGCACGCGTTATTGCCGATCATCCCGCCGAAGGTCGCGCGATTGAGCGTCGAGGGGTCCGGGCCGAAGCGCAGGCCGTAGGGCGCCGCCGCCTTCTGCAGATCGGACATGACGACGCCGGGTTGCACGCGCGCCGTGCGGGCCTGCGGGTCGATCTCCAGGATCGCGTTCATGTGCCGCGAGAAGTCGAGGACGATGCCCGGGCCAATCGAATTGCCCGCGCACGACGTGCCGCCGCCGCGGCTCGTGATGGGCACGCCGAGCTCGCGGGCCACGGACAGCGCCGCGGCGACGTCGTCGGCGTCGAGGGGGAAGGCGACCACGCGCGGGGGGATGCGGTAGTTCGAGGCATCCGTCGAGTATTCGGCCCTGCGGCGTGCGCTGGCATCGACGTCGCCGCGCATGCGCTCGCGCAGCCGGGCGACGAGTGAGCGCTGCGCCTGGTCACTGGCATCGAAATCTTCCACGGATCCAATTGTGACAGCTGCGCGCCGCCCACAAAATTCGATGCCTTTTCGTGGGCGGCGCGCAGTGGCTGCCGTCATGTGCCCCTCGGGGGCGCCGAGCCGTGGCCCGTACGCCGAGCCGCGGCGGACTCACCGGGCCATGGCAAATCCGCCGTCAGGCCGTGGCGGACTCCTCGGCGCTCACCGCGGCCCTGCCGGCCTCCAGGCGCGCCACCGGGACCCGGAACGGCGAGCAGGACACGTAGTCCAGGCCGATCGAATCGAAGAAGTGGATCGACGCCGGATCCCCGCCGTGCTCGCCACAGATGCCGCAGTGCAGGTTCGGATTGCCGCGACGTCCGCGACGCACGCCGGTCTCGACCAGCTGGCCGACGCCGCGCACGTCGAGCGACTCGAAGGGCGAGGTGCCGAAGACGCCGTAGTCGAAGTACTCGTTGAAGAACGAGGCCTCGACGTCGTCACGCGAGAAGCCCCACGTGGTCTGCGTCAGGTCGTTGGTGCCGAACGAGAAGAAGTCCGACTCCTCGGCGATGCGCTCAGCGCCCAGGGCCGCACGCGGCAGCTCGATCATATTGCCGATGGGCAGGTCGAGCGCCACGCCGGACTCCTCGCTGACCGAGCGGATGATCTCCAGGGCCTCGTCGCGCACGATCTGCAGCTCGCGATCCGAGCCAATGAGCGGGACCATGATCTCCGGGCGCGGGTCGAGACCTTCCTTCTTGCACTGGACGGCGGCCTCGGCGATCGCGCGGATCTGCAGGGCGAACAGCCCCTTGATCTTCAGGCCGAGGCGCACGCCGCGCAGGCCCAGCATCGGGTTCTGCTCGTGGTTGTCCTTGACCGCCTGGAGCAGGCGCTTCTCGTGATCTGTCGGCTCCTGACCGCGCTCGGCCTTGAGGGCCAGCTCGACGGTGAGTTCCGTGAGGTCGGGCAGGAACTCGTGGAGCGGCGGGTCGATGAGGCGGACCGTCACCGGCAGGCCGTCGAGAGCCTTGAAGATGCCGATGAAGTCCGACTTCTGGAGCGGGACGAGCGCGTCGAATGCGGCCTCGCGCTCGTCATCGGTTTCGGCCAGGATGACGGCCTCGATGAGCTTGCGGCGGTCGCCCAGGAACATGTGCTCCGTGCGGCACAGGCCAATGCCCTGCGCACCGAAGGAGCGGGCGCGCTCGGCGTCCTCGGGCGTGTCGGCGTTGGCGCGCACCTCTAGGCGGCGCATTTCGTCGGCGCGGGTGAGGATGCGGTCGACCGAGCGGACGAGGTCCTCGGTCTCGGCGTCGGCCGAGGCGGCCAGGGCCGCGTCCAGACCCTTGGAAATGTAGGTCATGACCGGGGAGTCGACGACGGGAACGCTGCCCTGGAAGACCTCGCCGGAGGTGCCGTCAATGGCGATGACGTCGCCGGTCTTGAGCGTGAGGTCCTTGGACTTGACGTAGACGGTGCCCTCGGCCTCGTCGACCACGAGGTCCTCGGCGCCCACGACGCAGCAGCGCCCCATTCCGCGGGCGACGACGGCGGCGTGCGAGGTCTTGCCGCCGCGCGCGGTCAGCACGCCCGAGGCGGCGACCATGCCGGCCAGGTCATCGGGATTGGTCTCGCGGCGCACGAGGATGACGGAGGCGCCGGCCTGCGTGCGCGAAATGGCCTGGTCGTTGTTGAGCACGATCTCGCCGACGGCCGCGCCCGGCGAGGCGGGCATTCCCTTGGTGACGACGACCTTTTCGGCGTCCTTGTCGAACTGCGGGAAGAGCAGCGAGGTCAGCTGGTCGCCCGTGACGCGAGTGATGGCCTCGTCCTGCGTGATGAGGCGCTCGTCGACGAGCTGGGTGGCCACGCGGAAGGCGGCGGCTGCCGTGCGCTTGCCCACGCGGGTCTGGAGCATCCACAGCTTGCCCTGCTGGATCGTGAACTCGATATCGCACAGGTCGCGGTAGTGGGTCTCGAGCTTGGTCATGATCTCGCGCAGCTCGTCGTAGGACTTCTTGTCGAGCTCCTCGAGGTCGGCCAGCGAGAGCGTGTTGCGGATGCCGGCCACGACGTCCTCGCCCTGGGCGTTGACCAGGTAGTCGCCGTAGACTCCCGAGTGGCCGGTGGAGGGGTCGCGGGTGAAGCAGACGCCGGTTCCGGAGGTCTCTCCCATATTGCCGAAGACCATCGTGCAGACGTTGACGGCCGTGCCGAGGTCGTTGGGGATGCGCTCGCGGCGGCGGTACAGGCGCGCGCGCTCGGTGTTCCACGAGCGGAAGACGGCCTCAATGGCCAGGTCCATCTGCTTGCGGGGGTCCTGCGGGAAGTCGGCGCCGGTCTCCTCGCGCACGACCTTCTTGAACTCCTCGACAAGGTGCTTGAGGTCCTCGGTGGTCATGTCGAGGTCGCCCTTGTACCCCTTGCTCTCCTGGAGCTCATGCAGGATGTCGGAGAAGCGGTCGCCGTCGATGTCCTGAACCGTCTTGCCGAACATCTGGATGAGGCGGCGGTAGGAGTCCCATGCGAAGCGGTCATTGCCCGACTGGGCGGCCAGTCCCTCGACGGATTCGTCATTCAGACCGATGTTCAGGACCGTCTCCATCATGCCCGGCATGGAGAACTTCGCGCCGGAACGCACGGACACGAGCAGCGGGTCCTTGGCGTCGCCGAGCTTCTTCCCCATGGTGTGCTCGACTTCGCGCAGGTGCTTGGTAACCTCGACGTCGAGGCTTTCGGGGGCCGCGCCGGCGGCCAGGTAGGCACGACACGCTTCGGTGGTGATCGTGAAGCCCGGGGGAACGGGCAGGCCCAGGGTGGTCATCTCGGAGAGATTCGCGCCCTTTCCACCGAGCAGGTCCTTCATGTCGCGGTTGCCTTCGGTGAATGAGTAGACGTATTTCGTCATCAAGTCCTCCATGGAACGTCTTCGAATCCGCGGTTGCGGGCCAACCCCAAGGCTAGCATCACGGGAGCGTTTCAGGGAGCGTGAGTAGTGACGAAAGGCCCGATGTTCCCCCTTTTCACACCGGGTTTCAGCCGCGTTCGAGACCGTCGCACGGGCCCACCCTCAGCCGTCGGAAGAAAAATACCCTTTTCCGACCATGTAGGCGCCGACGGCCGAGGCACCGGTCAGCGGCACCCCGTAGCTGACGAAAATGGCGCTGTAGGACGAGCCGTCGAATCTGGCGATGACGGCCAGCACCGCGAGGATCACCAGCATCTCAATCGCGAAGCACAGCGCGGCCATCTTGACGTCGAAGCCCTTCACGCCTCCCCCTCTCCGCGGCCGTCGGCCGGGCCGCCACCTCGCCCTCGCGCGGGGCCGGGCTGCCGCCCCGGGCCCGCGTCCCGCTCGATCTGCCTGTCCCTAGCGTATCCCGCGCCGCAGGAGATCGCCGAAACCACCACGGCGATACCGGCAACGGCCGCGACGGCGCCCGGCGAGACGCCCATGCCGCCCCGGGAGGCCGGGGCCGTGAACCTCTCCCACATGACGAAGACCACGAGCGCGATCATTGCCAGGCTCACCAGGAAGAAGCGCACGTACGCACGCTTGCCATCTCTGCTTCCGCTTTTTTCTTCCACCCGGAACCTCCCTATGGTCGTCAGCGCAGCATCCACACCGCCGCGAAGGCGCATGCCGCGGCAACGATATATGAGGTGAGCGTACCGATGATGAACCGTTCCGTCAGAGCCGGGTTGCTCTGAAGGTCCGACCAGCGCCCCAGGCCCTTGACGGCGACGACGGCCGCCACGAGCTCGGGCCGCCCGGCGAGAATGGCCCCCGTGATGGCGATCCGTTCCAGGATGCCTATCCACGTGCCGCCCCTGAGAACGCGCGGCTCCACCGTCGAAAGATCCGTGGCGACATGGCCTCCCACATGCTCGGGTGGCCGGGCGCCCGTGCCGGTGGTGCGCGCCGCCTTGAGGACGAGCTCGACGGCCGCCCATCCGCCGAACACGGAGGCGGCGAGCGCCCCGGCAACGACGAGCGCTCCCATCACCTCACCTCCCCGAGCAGGGCCGCGATGGCCTGCCAGCCACTCATCTCCAGGTCGAGCCGGGCGGCGGTGCGGCGCTGGGAGACGGCCTGCGGCGTCACGCTCAGGCTGGCCGCCACCTCGCGCCCGCTGACGCCCTGCTCGAAGGCCTCGACGACCTCGCGCTGCGGCGCGGTCCGCTCCGCGACGATGCTCGCCACGAGCCGGCACAGCGCCTCCGCGGCGCAGATCTCGGTGCTTTCCTGCGCGGCGCGCATCGCGACGGACTCGGGCCTCTTCTTTGCGGCGTCGACGGCCTGGCGCGCCGCGACGAAGGCCGGGCCACGGCCCTCCCTGACGGTTTCGGGCACCGCCTCGACCTCGCCGATTCCGATGCCGACATGCCACCCGCCCTCGCGCACGACCGTGCGCACGGCGGCGACCAGGTTCTCGGGATCGTCGAACAGGGCCTGAACCTCGTCGCCCACCGTGCGCTCGAATCCGACGAGGGGCCGAGCCTGCCGAAGGCTCGCCAAAAGATCAGGCACGCGATCGGCACCGGCGCGCGAATCGCGTTGATCGATGGTCACGACGAACACCGGATCCTCCACACGACACACATAGATCAAGCTTAACGCCTTGATTCACATCAGTTAAGGACCTGATCTTAACTAACGGATTCCGCGAATCTCACCGCCCTCGACGTCGATATCGCAGGCCGAGGGACGCCTCGGCAGCCCGGGCAGCGTCATGATCGAACCGGAGATGAGGACGACGAAGCCCGCTCCGGCCGAAAGCCTGACCTCGCGGATGGGAACCGTGAAGCCCTCCGGCGCCCCCAGCATCGTCGCGTCGGTGGAAAACGAGAACTGGGTCTTGGCAATGCACACCGGAAGCGAGCCCCACCCCTCGTCCTGAAGGCGCGCGAGCTCGCGGGCGGCCGCCGGCTCGAAGCTCACCTCCGCCCCGCGGTAGACGCGGGTGACGATGGCCCGGGCCTTGTCGGCCAGCGTCATATCGTCGGTGTAACACCAGCTCGTGCGACTCGGGGTCTCCAGCGCGTCGACGACGGCCCGGGCCAAAGCCTCGGCGCCTTCGCTGCCCCGGCTGAAGTGCTCGGCGAGGACGACGTCGATGCCCAGCGGCTCGACGCTCCTGCGAATGGCGTCGATCTCCTCGGGAGTGTCCGCGGCGAACCGGTTGATGGCCACGATGACTCTCTGCCCGAAGACCTCCTTGAGGTTCTCGCAATGGCGCACGAGGTTGACCGCGCCGGCTTCGACGGCCCCGACATTGGCCGCCTCCAGGTCGGCCAGGGCCAGCCCTCCGTGGTACTTCAAAGCGCGCACCGTCGCGACGACCACGGTGAGGTCGGGGGTGATCCCACTCTGCCTCGACACGATGTCGATGAACTTCTCCGCGCCCAGGTCCGCGCCGAACCCGGCCTCGGTGACGACGGTATCGCCCAGCCGCAGCGCCGCTCGCGTGGCAATGACCGAATTGGTGCCGTGCGCGATATTGGCAAAGGGTCCACCATGGACGAAGGCGGGCGTTCCCTCGAGTGTCTGGACGAGGTTCGGGGCGAGGGCGTCGCGCAGGATCGCCGTCATGGCTCCGACGGCGCCGAGATCAGCGGCCGTGACGGGCTCGCCCGCACTCGATGCGCCGACGACGATGCGCCCGAGCCGCTCGCGCAGATCGTCGAGGGATTCGGCCATGCAGAAGGTCGCCATGACCTGCGAGGCCGCGGTGATATCGAAGCCTGTCTCCCGCGTGACCCCGGCCGTCCGCCCTCCCAGGCCAATGACGACGCTGCGCAGCGTGCGGTCGTTCATGTCAATGGAGCGGCGGATCGTCACGCTACGCGGGTCGAGGTCGACCGTCTTGAAGTGCAGGGCGTTGTCCACCATCGCAGCCAGGAGGTTGTTGGCCTCGGCGATGGCGGCGAAGTCCCCCGTGAAATGTAAATTAATGTCGTCGCCCGGCGTAACCTGTGCCAGGCCGCCGCCAATCGCCCCGCCTTTGATGCCGAAAACCGGCCCCATGGATGGTTCGCGCAGGGCGAGGACGGGGCGGCGCCCGATCCTCTTGAGCCCGTCGGCCAGCCCGATGGACGTGGTGGTCTTGCCTTCGCCTGCCGGCGTCGGCGAAATCGCGGTGATCAAAACGAGTGCGGAATCGTCGCGTTCGGGTAGCTGCCGAAGGTAGTCCAGGTCAATTTTGGCTTTGCCGTGTCCATACCTAAGCACGTGCTGCGGCGGAATGCCCAGGTCGCCGGCGAGCTCTTCGATTGGTAAAGCTTGCGAAACAGTCACGTCATCTCCCTCGTTGGCGTTCGTGACCTCCATGATAGAGGTCAATACGGGCATTTCGGATACTAGACATTGCCCTCTACGTATGCTAAATCGACGCTTGGGGCGACGGCGACAGCGGCGGCTTGCCGGGGTCAGCGTATCGGAGCGTCGACGGGTCGGCACTCTGACGGGACGGCATCGATGGATCGGCGCACGCGCGAACCGGGCGTAAGGGGCGCGAATCCGCGAGAGAATCGGGCACACCCCGTGAGACCTCAGGCGTCGAGGTCGCTGCCGACGAGCGCGGCGATGCGTTCGACGGCGGCGGGGTCGTCGGACTCGATCGTCACCTCGGCGCCATGCATCGCGCCGAGCCCCATGATCTCGAGGACCGAGGCGGCGTCCGCGCTCTTGTCGCCGTAGCGAAGCGTGACACCGGCGTCGAACTGCCCGGCGGCGCTGGCGACGACCGCAGCCGGGCGCGCGTGCAACCCGACCGACGCCGTGATCATGACCGTCTTGCTCGCCATCTCGCTCCCTTCCCGAGCCCTTACCAGGCATGATAGCGGCTGCTCACACGCCGACGGCCTGACGTGCCAGCCCGCGGGCATGCATGCCATCGCGCGCCGAAGCCACGGCCTGCGCGGCGTCCCGGCACGTCTGAAGGGAAACGGCGGCCAACTGGGCGCCGACGATGGGAATGGCCGGCGGCGCAATGGAAAGCGAAACCACCCCCATTCCTACGAGCACACAGGCCAGCAGCGGATCGGCGGCGGCCTCCCCGCACACGCAGACGGTCTTGCCCATCTTCACCCCCGCGCGGGCGGTGCGCGCGATGAGCGCGAGGACGGCGGGCTGCCACGGGTCGTTGTACTCGGCGAGATTGGGCGACAGCCGGTCGGCCGCCATCGTGTACTGGCTGAGATCGTTCGTCCCTATCGAAACGAAATCCACCCGCTCCAAGAACTGCTCGATGAGTATCGCCACCGAGGGGACCTCGGCCATGATCCCGGCCGTCAGGCCCCGCTCGCGAACCGAGCGGGCGAACCACTCGGCCTCCGCGAGGGTCGCGATCATCGGGGCCATCACCCACGCGGAGCCCTCGTGCCCGGAGGCCGCTGCCGCGATGGCGTCGAGCTGGTGCTTCATGATCTCGGGGTGGAGCCCGTCGATGCGGACGCCGCGCACGCCGAGCGCCGGATTGTCTTCAACCATGAGATTCGCGAAGGCGAGCGGCTTGTCCGAGCCGGCGTCGAGCGTGCGGAAGACGACCTTCGAGCGCGGAAAGGTCTCGAATATCGGCCGGTACAGCTCCGTCTGCTCGGCAACGCTCGGCTCGACGCGCGCATTGAGGAAGCTCATCTCGGTGCGGACCATTCCGATGCCTTCGGCCGTGCCGGATTGGGCGGCTTTGCGGGCCTCGTCGAGGTTCCTGACGTTGGCGAGGATCTCGACGCGGTGGCCGTCGCGGGTTCGGGCCGGCCCCTTCCAGTCGTGCGCGGAGTGGCGCCAGGCGCGGTCGCGGGCGACGTCGGCCATGGCGGCCTCGGGGTCCGGGTTGACGGTCAGGGCCCCCATGGAGCCGTCGAAGAGGACCATGTCGCCCGCGGAAATGCCGCCCAGTTGGCGCGCCGCGACGATGCAGGGGATGCCCATCTGCCTGGCGACGATCGCCGTGTGCGACGTCGGCCCGCCGAGCACCGTGGCGATGGCCAGGATCTTATCCGTATCCAGGCCCACGGTGTCGGCCGGCGAAAGATCGTCGGCCAAAAGGATGCTCGGCTCCTTGGTTGTGGGTATCCCGGGTTCCGGCAGGCCCTGGAGTTCGGCGAGGATGCGGTTTCTGATATCGCGAAGGTCGGCCGCGCGCTCGGCCGTCAGTCCGCCGGCCCGCCTGAGCGCGGCGACGTACTTCTCCGTTGCCTTGATGACGGCCTGCAGCGCTGGCATGCCCTGGCTGATGAGCCGTTCGACCTCCTTGCTCAGACCGCGGTCTCGAGCCAGGCCCGCCAGCATGGTGAGCACGTCGAACGTGTGCCCATCCTCGCCTTCGGCCCGCGTCGCGAAACGCCCGGATACGGCGCGGGAGGCTGCCTCGTACTGCCGGAACTGCCCCTGCCGAGCACCGACATCGAGCGACGGCGCGTCTTCGGGTGGCATTCCCGGATGGGCCGCCCATAGCGCCGGGGCGTAGGCCATGCCGGACACGACCGGAGTTCCGTATATTCGCAGGACTTTCATGCCGGGCATGCTCCTCGCCGTTCGAGCTTCCTTGCCGTGAGAATCGTGCCCGCCAGGGCTTGGCTCACAAGAATAGCCAAAACGCATGCGGCCAGGTAGTGGCATTGCACACCGTATAGACTTGGCGCAAACACGGAGGTTGGCTATGTCAAAGGTGATCGTTCTCGGTTCCATCAATCAGGATGTCGTCGTCACGTGCGAGCGGGCCCCACAGCTGGGCGAGACCGTGCACGGCAACAGCGTCGCATATTTTCCCGGCGGCAAGGGGGGCAATCAGGCGGTGGCCGCGGCCAGGCAGGGTGCCGACGTCGCATTCATCGGCGCCGTTGGCTCGGAGGCCGCGGGCGAGGCGATGCTCGCGAATTTCGACGCGCACGGCATTGACCGTTCGCGAGTGGGCGTGAGCTCGGAGCCGACGGGGACCGCGACCATCACCGTGGACGCGGCCGGGGCCAACGCCATCGTCGTCGTGGCCGGGGCCAACGGGCAGGTCGAGGCGCCGTCGCTCGCCGACTTCGGCGAGGGCGATGTGCTCGTGGCCCAGCTGGAAATCCCGTGGCAGACCGTCGCGGCAGGCCTGGCCGAAGCCAAGTCCCGCTCCATGACCACAGTTCTCAACGCGGCCCCGGCCGCCGATGTACGCGAGCTCCTTGCCGATGTCGACGTCCTGGTCGTCAACGAAACGGAGATCCAGCTGAGCATCGACGGCGACTTTTCGGGCCGCGCCGAGCTCATCGCCCGCGCCGGCGAGCTCGCGGAGGGCTTCGGCTGCGCCGTCGTCGTCACGCTCGGCGGGCAGGGGTGCGTGGCGCGCGGCGGCCGGCGTCTGGGCGCCGGCCAGGTCGTGGATGTGCCGGCCCATTCGGTCGACGTCGTCGACACGACGGGCGCCGGAGACACCTTCGTCGGCGCCCTGGCCGCCTGCCTGGCCGAAGGCCGGGGCCTAGCCGAGGCCATCGCCGTGGCCACGGCCGCGGGTTCGCTGTCGACGACGAAGCTCGGCGCCCAGTCCGGCATGCCCACCTCGGACGAGGTCCGCGCATTCATGGACGGCCGGCCGTAGGCCGGGGCGTCAGCACGGGAAGCGAGGGGCGGACGCGTCGCCGCGCAAATGCATCGCTGCGAGGTCCGCACGCACAAGGGGCGGGCGGCTCCACGCACCACCCGCGCTGGCGCACACAAACGCCCCGACGCACAAGGGGCGGGGCGCCATACGGCAACCCCGCCCCTTCCGGTGCTCGCCACGCCCTCCCCTACGGTCGTTCGGGAGCGTCGCGCGGCCCACCCGTCACGGCATGGGTGGCAGCACCGCCCGAGCGACGATGTCGGCGTAGTTGGGGTCGCCATCAATGACGATCCGCTGCGCCGCGGCCAGGAGTGGCATCTGCTCCCTCACCTGCGGCGCGGACTGCTCCACCAGCGAAATCGCCAGTGGCAGCGCCGGCACGCCTTCGACCGTCTGCTCGAGGTCTTCCATTGTCTTCAGCGCCGCCTTGGCACCCTCGCCGCGGCCGATGCGCACGCCGTAGACCTTGTTGCGCCCGGACAGCCCGGTCACCTCGAGGTCGCCAACGCCGGGCAGCCCGTAGGCCGTCGCTGGATCGGCCCCGAGCGCCGTCGAAAGGATCGACATCTCACGAACCGCCTGGGCGAACGTCGCCGCCTTGAGGTTGTGGTGGGGATGCCCGGAGCGCTCCTCGAGGCCGTCGGCAATGCCGAGCATGATGGCGTAGACGTTCTTCATGGGCGCGCAGATCTCCACGCCCACCTCGTCGCCGCTCGGCTCGATGCAGTAGCACTCCGAGCGCGCCAGCCGCGCATACTCGACGGCCACATCCGCGTCCCGGCAGCCGAAGATGGTTGCCGTCGGCTCACCGGCCGCGCATTCGTTGGCCTTGACCGGCCCGGCGATGGCCACGATGGGCGGCAGCTCGACCCCCGCGGCCTGCGCGATCGACCGGATGCCGTCGGGCAGCAGCAGGATCTTGCCGTCGATGGGCATGAAGCCCTTCGAGGTCAGCCACAGGGCCTTGGCCTTGGCAATGCCGCCCAGCGCCATCTCCGTCACCTTGGGCACGCCCTGGGATGCCACGGAGATGACGACGACGTCGACCCCGTCGAGCGCCTGCTCGAGCTGCCCGCTGCGATAGGTCGCCACCGACTCGGGGATGACGACGTCGATGCGCGGATGCGGCACCCCGGCCTCGATGGCGTCCAGCAGGTGGTCGTCGAGCCACGTGCCCCACAGCCGGACCTCCCAGTCGGCCCGGGTCAGCGCGGCCGCCAGGCCGGATCCCATCGCCCCGGCCCCGAGAATCGCTACCTTCGGCATATCACTCCGCTCCCAGAAGCTCGGCGTCCGGGTGGCGGCGCGCGAACTCGTGCAGCGCCTCGTTCGTCTCCTTCAGGTTGTCGTACAGGCGCCCCTGGATCTCGCCGAGCTCGCGGTAGACCTCGTGCTTGTCCATGTCCGGCTCGGACACGTCGGTGAACTTGGCCATGCGCTCGGCCGCCGTGGCGATCGACGTGTCACCGAAGGTGCCCGTCGAGGCCATGGCGATGATCGCCGCCCCGAGCGCGGAGATCTCCTCCTCCTTGCAACCCGTGATCGGAATGCCGATGGCGTCCGTGAGGATCTGGCGCCACAGCGGCGAGCGCACGCCGCCACCCATGGCGCGGATGCTCGTGAGCGAGGTGCCCGTGGCCTCCTCCAGCGCCCGCAGCGAGCGCGCCATCTCCAGGCTGATGGCCTCGAGAATGGAACGGTACATCGAGCCCGGCCCGTGCGTGCCGCGCCAGCCGACGACGGCCCCGCGGGCCACCGGATCCCAGTGCGGGGACTGGACGGCATTCCAGTACGGCAGGGTGATGAGGCCACCGCTTCCCGGCGCGCGTGCAGCCGCGGCCGCCTCCAGCTCCGGATCGGGCGCCCCGGCCAGCTCCGGCTTGCCGAAAGCCCGCCGGTACCAGCCGGACAGGAAGGCGCCGGAGGACTGGAGGACCTCGAGGATGTACGTGCTGGGGATGCCGCCTGCCAACGTGCGGAAGACCTGGCCGAACTGGTAGTCGAGCGAGGTCACGCCCGCCACGACGGCCGTGCCCATGTTGAGGTAGGCGACGTCGGGGCTGACGGCCGCGGCGCCGATGCCCGCGGCCTGGCCGTCGCCGCAGCCGGCGATGACCGGCAGCTCCTGGGAGATCCCCCACTCGTCGAGGATCTCGCGCTGGACGTGCCCGAGCACCTCGCCCGGGCGCACGAGGTCCGCCATCTGAGCGCGCGTCACGCCGGCGATCTCCATAAGCGACTCGTCGTAGTCGAGCTTGGCGATGTCGAACAGGCCGAGCGAATCGGTGCACGCCGTCGAGTCCTTCCACTGCCCCGTCATGCGGTAGGTCAGGTAGGCAGAAACGCTCGTCACCTTCGCGGCGCTGGCCCACAGCTCGCTCTCGTGCTCCTTGACCCAGGCCATCTTGTAGATGCCCGGCGTCACGTCGGCCGGCTTGCCGGACAGCTCGTGGATGGCGGGCGTGCCGTAGCGCTTGATCTGGTCGGCGGCGCGGATGTCGAGCCAGAGGATGCCGTTGCGCAGCGGCGTGCCGTCGGCCGCGAATGGCGCGAAGGACTCGCGCTGGTGCGTGATGCCCAACGCCGCGATCCGGCCGCGGTCGGCGGTCTCAAGCTTGGAGACGGCCTCGCCGATCGCCTCGCGCGTCGAATCCCACCACTGCCGCGGGTCGTGCTCGCCGAAGCCCTGCTGCGGCGACTTCAGGTCGATGTCGCGCTTCCCGATGGAAACGACGCTGCCTTCCACGTCGACGACGATCGCCTTCGTGGCCGTCGTCGACGAGTCGATCGCCACGACGAGCGGGCCATCGGCAATTGCCTCAGTCATCATCTCTTCCTTCTTCGTTGGAGGTTGTACTTTTCTCGTGCGGGCGGGCGGCACTGCCCGTCGCCTCTACTCTCCGGTCAGTTCGGCGTCGGGGTGCCGGCGCGCGAACTCGTGGAGAAGTTCGTTGGTCTGCTTGAGATCGGTGTAGAGCCGGCCCTGGATGTCGGACAGCTCGCGGTAAATCGCGTGCTTGTCCATGTCCGGCTCGGTCACGTCGGTGAACTTGGCCATGTGCTCGGCGGCGGTGGCCACGGAGGTATTGCCGAAGGTGCCGGTCGAGGCCATGGCGATGATCGCCGCCCCGAGCGCGGAGATCTCCTCCTCCTTGCAGCCCGTGATGGGCAGGCCGATCGCGTCGGTCATGATCTGGCGCCACAGCGGCGAACGCAGGCCGCCACCCATGCCGCGCACCGACGTCAGGGGAACGCCCGTCGACTCGGTCAGCTGGCGCAGCGAACGCGCCATCTCCAGGCTGATGCCCTCGAGGATGGAGCGGTACATCGAGCCCGGCCCGTGCGTGCCGCGCCAGCCGACGACGGCCCCGCGCGCCAGCGGATCCCAGTGCGGGGACTGCACCGCGCCCCAGTAGGGCATCGTCACGAGGCCGCCACTGCCCGGCGCACGCGCGGCAGCGGCCGCCTCCAGCTCCGGATCGGGCGCCCCGTCCAGCTCCGGCTTGCCGAAGGCCCGCCGGTACCAGCCGGAAAGGTAGGCGCCGGAGTTCTGCACGAGTTCCAGGATGTAGGTGTCGGGCACGCCCGCTGCCTCCGTGCGGAACAACTTCTCGTAGCGGTACTCGGGCGAGGGCACGCCTGCCACGACCGCGGTGCCCATGTTGAGGAAGGCGATGTCGGGCGTCACCGCGGCGGCGCCCACGCCGGCCGCCTGGCCGTCGCCACAGCCGGCGATGACGGGGATCTCGCCGATCCCCCACTCGGTGGCCAGCTCGCCGCTGAGCCTTCCCAGTTCCTGGCCGGGCTTGACCAGGTCGGGCATCTGCTCGCGGGTTACACCGGCGATCTCGAGCAGGCCGTCATCGTAATCGAGGGTCTTGATGTCGGACAGGCTCAGCGAGTCCGTACACGCCGCCGAATCCACCCACGCCCCGGTCAGGCAGAAGGCGATGTAGGCCGAAACGGTCGTCACCTTGGCGGCGCTCGTCAGCGACTCGGGCTCATGCTCCTTGAGCCAGGCCATCTTGTACAGGCCCGGCGTCACGTCGGCCGGCCTGCCGGACAGCGCGTGGATCTCCGGCGTGCCGTAGCGGCGCACCTGGTCGACCGCGCGGATGTCGAGCCAGAGGATGCCGTTGCGAATCGGTGTGCCGTCGGCCGTGAACGGGGCGAAGGACTCGCGCTGGTGGGTGATGCCCAGCGCCGCGACCCGCTTCTTTTCCGCCGGGCTGAGCTTGGCCAGCGCCTGACCGATCGCGTCGCGGGTGGAGGTCCACCACTGCCGCGGGTCGTGCTCGCCGAAGCCCTGCTGCGGGGAGAGCAGCGCGATGTCCTGCTTGCCGAGCGCGAGGACACTGCCCTCGGCGTCGACGACGATCGCCTTCGTCGCGGTGGTCGAAGAGTCGATGGCGACGACGAGTGGGCCGTCTGCGGCCTTTCTGGGTTCCACGGATATACCTCAATTCATCGTTGAATCGTTGAAGTCGGGGTCTGGCCCCGGGGACTTGCCGCGCCACGCACATGGCGGCGCAGGGAAGGGTGAGCCGGCGATCGGCCGACTCCAGCGGGCAACAGGTCCGGCGATCCAACCGATTGGCCGGCTCGCCGTCGACCACGACCACTCACGCGAATGGCCTACCCGGTCCGGGCTCGACCCCCTCGAGCGAGCCCCGTTCGTGCACTGCCAGTAGCTCGGCGCACTCGCCCGTGACCTCGAAACAGGCGAGCGGGCCGAACCGAGGCCCGGCCGCGCCCCTGGCAGGCGGGGCGCGGCCGAACGCAGCTAGTTAAGGCCCGCGAAGAACTTATCCCACGGCATCTCCAGCGGAGCGTCCTCGGCCACGACCGAGTAGAGGAAGCGGCACAGCGGGTACTCGTCCTCGCCGATGACACCGCGCTCGGTCAGGGGCTTGAGCGCCTTGCCGATCACCTTGATGGCCGCCACGCCCTCGAGCGTCACGCCCTTCATGAGGCGGTCCTGCACCTCGGAGAACGGCACGCCCTCGCCGACGTATCCGCCGGCCTTGACATTGCGCCCGCCCATCGAGGTGACGAACATGTCGCCGACGCCGCCCAGGCCGTCGGCCGTCGTGGGCTCGCCGCCCATGAGCGCGACGAAGGAACGCAGCTCCTTCTGGCCCTGGGCGAAGACGGCCGCGCCGTAGTTGTACATGACGTAGCGGTCGTTCTCCTTGCCGGCCTTGCGCAGCAGGCCCTGGGCGAAGCCCGCGGCGAAGGCGTAGACGTTCTTCGTGGCCGCGCCCGTTTCGTGCCCGACGAAGTCCGTGGACGTCCACACGTGGTAGTAGTCCGTACGGAACAGGTCGGCCAGGTAGTCGACGTCCTCCTTCTTCTGGCCGCAGAAGACCACGCACGTGTCGTGGTGGACGGCGAGCTCGCCCGCGATCGACGGGCCGACGATCGCGTTCCACGAGACCTGCTCGGCCAGCTCCTCGTCGAAGTAGGAGCGCAGGATGTCGGGCAGGATGCGCATCGTGCCGTCCTCGTCGGCGCGCATGCCCTTGGTGACCGTCAGGAGCTTCTGCCCCGGGCTCATGAGCTTGGCCAGGTGCTCGCCAGCCCACTCGATGCCGAAGGAGTTGACGCCGCACATGACGACGTCGGCGCCCTCGAAGGCCTCCTCGGCCTGCTCGAGCTGGTAGGCCGTCACGCCATCATTGACCTTCAGGCCGAGGTCGGGGTGAACGCCGGACGACTGGATCGAGTCGATGATCTCCCGGTCCAGAAAGGTTCCAACCAGGCGCACCTCGTTCCCGTTCTCGGAAGCCGGGAAGGACAGCGCAGTCGCCATGATTCCGCTGCCCAGCACAACGATTCGTGCCATGTTTTTTCCTTTCGCGCGCCCGCAGGGGCGCGAGCGCGACTCGTGAGTTTTGATCCGGCCGGGTCGACCCGGTCGGCAGGTCTATTAGTGCTGTCCGTAGACGTTCTGGTAGCGCGAGTACAGGGCATCGACGTGCTCGCGAGCGATCGGCACGGGCTCGCCGAGCTGCTCGGCCGCGGCCACCGTGCGGGCGACCTCTTCAACCATGACCGCAGCCTTGACGGCGGCCTGACCGTCCTTACCGATCGTGAAGGGGCCGTGATTGGCCATGAGGACCGCCGGTGAGCGGGAACCCTTGAGGGTTTCGACGATGCCGCGGCCGATCGAGTCGTCGCCGATGATCGCGAAGGGCCCGACGGGGATGTCGCCACCGAACTCGTCGCCCATCATCGTCAGGACGCAGGGGATGGGCCGATGCAGGGCCGCGAAGGCCGTCGCGTACGTCGAGTGGGTGTGGACGACACCGCCCACGTCCGCCATGTGCCGGTAGACGTAGGCGTGCGCGGCCGTGTCCGACGACGGCGTGAGCCCAGCGGGCGTGCCGTCGTCGATCTTCTGCCCGTCGAGCGTGCAAACCACCATCGTCTGCGCATCCAGCTCGCCGTAGCGCACACCGGACGGCTTGATGACAAAGAGGTCGGCGCCGGGAACCCGCTCGGAGACGTTCCCGGCCGTCCAGACCACGAGGCCCGCGGCCGGCAACTCCGCATGGAGCTGCGCGACCCGCTGCCTCGTGGCCTGAACCGCTGCCCGAACCTCGGGCGATTGTTCGGAAAGAACGATCACTGCTTGCCCTCGAAGACACGGGCGCGGATGTCCTTGAGGCGGTGCATCGGCGAGACGCCGTTGTAGCGGCCGAAGAAGTCGTGCAGCTCCTTGTAGATGTCGTAGAGAGCGTCGTACTTCTCGGCGTCGGCCTCGCTGGGCTCGTAGGCCTTCTTCTCGACCTTGGCCATGGCCTCGGCGGCGGCGAACACGTCAGGGTAGACGCCGGCTGCCACGGCCGCGAAGACCGCCGAGCCCAGGGCGCCCGTCTGCTCGGCCTGCGAAACGGAGATCGGGCGGCGGGTGATCGTCGAGAGCATCTGCATGTAGTACTCGTTCTTCAGCAGGCCGCCGGCGGCGACGATCTCGTCGACCTTGACGCCGTGCTCCTCGAAGTTATCGATGATCACGCGGCATCCGAACGCCGTGGCCTCCAGCAGCGCGCGGTAGACCTCCTCGGGGCGGGTCGTCAGCGTCTGGCCGATGATCAGGCCCGAAAGACGGGCGTCGGCAAGGATCGAACGGTTGCCATTGTGCCAGTCGAGGGCCACCAGGCCGTGCTCGCCGATCTCCTGCTCGCGGGCCTTTTCCACGAGGAGCGTGTGGACGGAAATGCCGCGCTCTTCGGCCTCGGCCTTGTACTCGCCCGGCACGCAGTTGTCGACGAACCACGCGAAGATGTCGCCAACGGCCGTCTGGCCGCCCTCGAAGCCCCAGTATCCGTCCACGGCGCCGCCGTCGACGATGCCGAACGTGCCCGGGACGTCCTGGTACTCATCCCCGTTGAGGATGTAGCACGAGGACGTGCCGAGGATGGCCGTCAGCTGGCCGGGACGCACGGCGTTCGCGCCGGCCACGACGACGTGCGCGTCGATGTTGCCGGAGGCCACCGCGATGCCCTCGGGCAGGCCCGTCAGCTCGGCCATTTCCTTGGTCAGGCCGCCGACGCGTCCACCCAGCGGCAGGATCGGGTAGTCCATCTTGTCCTCGAACACGGTGCCGAAGCCAGGCTTGACGGCCTCGAGGTACTCGTGCGAAGGATACTTGCCGTCCTGGAGCATGCGCTTGTAGCCGGAGTCGCCCGCCGAGCCGGTCAGGTTGCCGGTCAGGCGCCACGTCAACCAGTCGAGCAGGTTGACGACGTAGTCGGCGGCCTCGTAGACCTCGGGCGCCATCTCGAAGACCTCGAGGACCTTGGGCAGCAGCAGCTCGGAGGACAGGACGCCGCCGTAGCGCGGCAGCCACCACTCGCGGCGGGCCTCGGCCACCTTGACGAGCCGGGTGGCCTGGTCCTGCGCGCCGTGGTGCTTCCACAGCTTGACGTAGGCGTGGATGTTGTTCTCGAAGTCGGGCTTTTCGCACAGGGGCACGCCGTCCTTGTCCGTGAAGAACACGGTGGCCGACGTCGCATCGACGCCGACGCCGACGATGTCCGCCGGATCGACGCCGGAGGCCTGGACGGCCGCGGGCACCGACTCGCGCAGCACCTTGATGTAGTCCGCCGGGTTCTGCAGCGCGAACTCGGGCGGCAGCGCCTGGCCGTCGCCGGCGGTCAGCGTGCGATCCATGACCGCGTGCGGGTACTCGGTGACGTGCGTGCCGAGCTGCTCGCCCGTGGCCGCGTCGACGACGATCGCACGGCCCGAAAGCGTGCCGTAGTCGATGCCGACGATGTACTTCTTGTCTGACATGTGTCTTCTCCTGACGGGGGTCGATTACTCTTCGGGGTGACGGTGCTGTCCCCAGAACCCTTCGGGCGAGAACAGCTCTTCGACGACCTCGTCGAAAATTCCGAGGTCCGTGAGGATGTCCAGGACCGTGTAGCGGTCGCGGATCATCCTGGCCTTGTAGTGGGTTTGACGGAACCGTTCCCAATCGATGTCGATGAGTTCGGGATGGTGCGGCGCGCCGACCGTCTTGAGTCGGTCCATGACCTCCTGGGCGTCCATGAGCTGGGCGGAGCAGCGCTCCTTGAGCTCCGGCCACTTGCGCTTGAGCAACTCGATGCGCTCGACGAGCTGCTCGCCCTCGACGCGCTTGGCCAGCGAATGCTTGACGGCCTCGTCCTGCATGCGCGGCTGGAGGGCCTCGCGCACCTCGGCCTCAATGTGCTCGGGCGTCTTGACGGCGGCCAGCGCCGCATCGACGTCGAAGTCCTCGGCTTCCTTGCGCAGGAACACCTCCCAGATCGCACACGAGGCGATGGTGCCGATGCCGACCTTGAAGCCGTGCGACAGCGGCGGCTCCCAGTCCAGGCCGTGCCCCTCCATCTCCCACGTGTGGGAGAACTGGTGGCCGGCGCCGGAGGCCGGGCGCGAGGACTGCGCGGCCTGCATGGCCAGGCCCGACATGAGCGAGCCTTCGGTCAGGCCCTCGATGGCCTTCGAGTCGCCCGAGCCGATGGCCTGCGGGTCGGCCAGCGAATCGCGCAGCGGCCCCTGGACGAGGCCCCAGACGTAGTCGTCGATCGCCTCGATGCCGAGTGCGTCGGCTAGGATCCAGTCCGCGCCGGCGGGGACCTTCTCGATGAGGTCGCCGTAGCCCGTGGCCGTCAGGCGTTGCGGCGCGTCCTTGATGACCTCGTTGTCCGCGATGAGCCCTGCGGGTGCGGGGCACGAGCGCGTGATCTTGAAGCCGTCGCGGGCGATCGAGGCGCCGAAGGAGGCGTAGCCGTCCACCGACGCGGCCGTGCACACGTTCATGTAGGGGCGGCCGAGCTCGCCGGACGCCAGTTTGGCAATATCGTTGAGCGTGCCCGAACCGATCGAGCACACGATCGCATCGGTGAGGGGCGCGATGTGATCGCGCAGGATTTCGACGTTCTCGTAGCCGGCGTACAGCGTTGGCGTGCCCGGGAAGATGTACGGGTCCTCGGCGAATTCGATGCCCGATTCCTTCAGCGAGTCCACGACCGCCTGCCCTGCCGCGGCGAACGTGTTCTCGTCGGCCACCACCAGCGCCTTGGAGCCCGGGAAGAGCTTAGCGAACATCGGCCCGGTCTGGGCCAGGACGTCGTCGCCAAAGGCGATGTCCTTCGTTTCGGTCGCCGTCTTCAGGGCCTGTGCGATGAGATCGCTAGACATGTGCTTGTTAACTCCTCACTGTGGCAAGCCCGCTGCCTCAAGGGAGGCAGCGGGCTCGTGGATCATTCGGCGTGGGCCGCGGCTACGTGGTCGACGGTGTCGTGCATGAGGTCCTGAACTAGCGGGAACTGCCTGCAGTACTGGTCAGCGTAGAACTTGTACTCCTCGTGCTTTTCCATGTCGGGCTCGAGCCGCTCGCGCTCGTGAACCATGGCGTCGGCAGCCTCCTGGACGGAGGGGTACAGGCCGGCGCCCGCCGCGGCAAGGATGCACGAGCCGAGCGTGACGGCGTCGCCCACCTCGGTCAGCGTGATCGGCACGCCCGTGACGTCGGAGTGCATCTGGGTCCACATATTCGACTTCGTCGCACCACCGCAGGCGACGAACTCCTGGACCTCGAAGCCGGCCTCGCGCAGCTTGCGCAGGTTGGCCTCGACGCCGTAGCACACCGCCTCCTGGATGGCGCGGTAGACGTGCTCGCGGGTGTGTGCCAGCGACAGGCCGGTGAACACGCCGCGGGCCTTCGAATCCGAGTAGGGCGTGCGGTTGCCCTGGAACGACTCGTTGATGACCAGGCCGTCACAGCCGATCGGAATGCCCTCCGAGCGCTGGTTGAGGATGTCGTAGGCGTTGATGCCGGTCTGCTCGGCCGCGAGGTTGATGTCCGGGCAGAAGTTGTCCTTGAACCACTTGAGCACCGAGCCCGAGGAAACGAGCGAGATTTCGACCGTGTACTGGCCGGGCACGACGCCGTCCGTGTAGCCGCCGAAGAAGCCGGGGCCGGAGACGGGATCGGGCGACTGGCCGGACATGACGTGCGAAGAGCCCGTCACGAGCGACATCTTGCCCGGGCGCAGCACGTTCAGGCCGATCTGGCCGTGCCACGCGTCACCGCCGCCCTGGGCCACCGGGGTGCCCGGGATGAGGTCGAGGGCTTCGGCCGCCGTCTTCGACAGGCCGCCGACGGGCGTGCCAAGGTCGTTGACGACGTCCGGAAGCTTGTCGAAGACATCCGCGGCGCCAACCTCCTCGTAGAGGTCGACGGGCCAGCCGCCGTTGTCGCGGTCGTAGTACATGCGGTGGGCGGCCGTGTTGATGTTCTGGGTCCACTCGCCGGTCAGCTTGAACGTCAGCCAGTCGGGGGCGTCGACCAGGCGGAAGGCCTTGTTGTAGGTCTCCGGCTCGTTCTCCTTGAGCCAGGCGGCCTTGAAGGGGAACCACTCGGCGGTCGGGGGCAGCGTGCCGCCTCCCGTATACCGGCGAGCGGGGGACTTCGTGTCGATGATGCGGGTGGTCTGCTCGGTGGCGCGCACGTCCATCCACATGATCGCCGGGCGCAGGGATTCACCGTTCTGATCGAGCGCAACCACCGTCATCGTCGTGGCGTCGTAGGAAATGCCCGCGATCTCGTGGGGCTGAAGTCCGGAACGCTGCATGACATTGTGAACGGAGGCGCGCAGTGCGTTCCACCAATCCACGGGGGACTGCTCGGCCCAGCCCGGTGCCGGGTGCGTCGTCTTGTACGCCGTGGCCGCGAAAGCCACCGGGGAACCCACCAGGTCGAAGATGCCGACTCGGCACGACTCCGTTCCGAAGTCGATTCCCATGACGTAGGGGCCGCCGGTCAGGGAATTGGTGTTGTTGTAGACAGTCAAGGAAACCTCCGCGCTGAAGTTCAGTAATTGATCGGTTGTTACTGGCTGCCGGCGCTCTCACTCGTCGGCGTCGGACCATCCCCATTCCTGGCGGATGGCCTCGGGGACGAGGTGGTCGACCCGATCGAGGACGAACGTCGGCTGCTCGGAAGGATCGAGCGCCTGCGCCTCCTCGAGGGTCGAGTCCCCCGTCAGGAGAAGTGTGGAGACCATGCCGGTCTTGATGGCCATGCCGATGTCGGTCATGAGCCGGTCGCCCACCATCATGCAGTGGGCGGGGTCAACGTCGAGCCCATCAATGGCGGCGGAAAGCATGGTGGCTTCGGGTTTGCCCATGTTGGCCTGGCACTTGACTCCCGTGCAGGCCTCAATGGCGCCCACGATCGCGGCGGCGTCCGGCTCGCCGCGCCCGCCCGGGAAGGGGCAGTAGCGATCGGGGTTGGTCGTGATGAGGAAAGCCCGCTTGTGGTACCAGATGGCGTCGAAGGCGATCTGGAGCTTGCGATATTCGAAGGTGCGGTCGTAGGACGCGATGACGATGTCGATCTCCTCCGGGTCCTCGCTCATGGCGATCCCCGCCTGCGCCAGCGCCCTCTTGAGCGGCTCCTCCGAGATCGGGAAGACCGTGGCGTCAGGATGGTTGGTCTTCAGCCACCGCACCGTCGTGACCACGGTGTTGGCGATCTCCTCGATCGGAGTGGGGATTCCCAGCTTCTCCAGCTTCTCGACGTAGAGCTGGGGGTCCTTGGTCGGGTTGTTGGACAGGAATCTCACGGGGCGCCCCAGGGAGCGCAGCCCCTCGATCAGCCGCTTCGCGCCGGGAAGGAGGTCATCGCCAAGATAGATGGTCCCGTCCATGTCGAAGATGTAGGCGTCGAATAGCTCATCGGGTGAGTTGCGTTGCATCGCTGCGCTCCTTGGTGCGTTCTATGTGACCGTCCCGTCCGGGGTGGCGCGTGACACCCCGGGCCGGGACGTGTATGGGGTGGACGATCAGGCGAGGATCTGGGCCAGGCCGACGACCGTCGTGTTGCAGATCCAGATGGCGGCGGCCGGAGGATCAATGTGGCTCGGTCCGCGGGCGTACCAGAGCCGACCGAAGAATTCGCAGAGGAAGGCCGCGAAGATGCCCGCCACCGCTGCGATAATGAGCGCCGCGGAGGCCGCACCGGCGTTGTCGGCGATCCACTGGGTCACGTCGCCGTCCTTGACCTGGAAAGAGCCGTTGACGATCGGGAAGAACTTCATGGCCGCCAGACCGGCGGTGATTGTCACGTGATGCTGGACGGGCATGTTCCGGTTGGTGATGAGGAACAGGATGATGACAGCCGAGATGCCGAAGGTGAAGGTCTGGGCGTTGTTGACAGCCACGTTGTCGGCGATATCATCTGCCAGGCCGCGATCGACCAGGGAGGATCCGACGACGGCGCCGAGGAAGATCGAAGCACCACCGGCGAAGATGCCAAAGAGGCTGCCGATGACCAGAAGCGGCGCGGGGCGCTCCTGCCACTCGAGCCAGCGGCCGTTCGGGCCGGGAGCAATCTTCTGGAAGAAGGTCTTGGCCTCCGGGTCGAAGTTGTGCGCGCTCAGCAGCTTGCCGCGGCCAATGCCCTCGCCCGGCTTGCCGCCGAAGAGGATACGGGCGATGATGCCGGAGGTCACGACGGTCAGGGCGACGGAATCGGTGTGGCTACCGAACCACGGAATCTGCGTGATGCCGATCTGGAAGATGTAGCCGAAGACTCCGAAGGCCGAGCCGACGAGCATGATGCTCGCGCGGCCGGTGCCGGCCAGGGGAGCGTTGACGTCCTTGCCATCTTCCCATTGCCCCTTGTAGTACGCGTAGATCGCGGCGGCCGCACCACCCGCGAACACGATGTGCGGCCCCATGAACGGGCCGAAGGCCAGGTAGTCGAGGCCGAAGGAGCTACCGGTCGCAGCGAGGACGCCCCACGAGGCGAGCACGCAGAAACCCGTCAAAACGAAGCCGTAGTTTCCACCAATGGCGGCGCCCACTGCACCGCCGGCGATAGCGGCTATGAGTCCAAAGAGAAAGACTCCGATCGAAGCTGTAAACATCGATGTTCCTTATAATTCTAGTTCGGGCGGATAATGATACATCCGCATATTCAGTGCGCAGTCCCGCCGTTGGAGACTGTCTTGTTGGTGGCGGTCTCGCCCGGGTTGAGCGTCATCGTCGCCCGGGCGGTACCGTCATTGCCTTACTCTACGGCTATTGGCGCGCGTCGGCTGGCTTTAACCGAAAAACGCCCCATTCAGCAAGCCGCCGTGCCGTTTTCGTAGTCGACGAGGGCGTCGATGTTGGCCTTGGAATGCGACGACGGGTCGAAGGTGTATCCGAGGAATTCCCTCGCCAGGCGCCTGGCGAGTTCCCGGCCGATCACGCGCTGGCCGAGGCACAGGACATGCGCATCGTTGGAGAGGATGAGGCGCTCAACGGAGAAGCTGTCGTGAGCCGTGCTGGCCCTGACGCCCTGGACCTTGTTGGCCGAGATCGCCATGCCCATGCCCGTCCCGCAAAAGAAGATACCGCGGTCGGCCTTCCCCTCGGCGATCAAGCGAGCGCCTGCAACGCCGACGTGCGGGTAAAGGGTCGTATCCCCCTCCGTTACGCCAACGTCGATGACCTCGTCGACGCGCTCATCTTGCTCGAGATCCTTCTTGATGACCTCTTTGTAGTCGTAGCCCGCAATGTCCGCAGCTACAACGATGCGCAGTCCCATTCTGTGCCCTTCCTCGAGACACTCGATTGCCAGGTCGAAAGATGCAAACATCTTCGTCCTGGAAACATCTCCCTTGTCGAGAGAAGACTAACACCCAAGTTGTTAATTGACTCTCATAGAAGTATACGTTGAACACATTCCCACAGGCGCCGTTCTGATTAGGAAATAATCCAGTTTCCCGGGACTAAGATCCCGTCACGCGCGGCCGAGCTTTCGAACGGGTACGATGACGTTAGCCTCGCGCGTGCGGCAACTGGGATGTAAGGCCTAGAACACTTTGTGCGCACGCCAGGTGCACGTCTCGCCCAGCTTGCGGGCTTGCGCGCACCGGCTTTCACGCGTTATGGGGCGAAGCATTCTCGCCGCAGGCAGCGCGCGCATCGACCGCACATTGCGGCCCGGGACCCTAGGCGTCGAGGCCGGGGGCGAGCACGACGTTGACCCCGCGCTCAGACAGATCCCGAAGAACGTCGTCGGGCGTATGCCTATCGACGACGACGTGATCGAACTCCGTCATGTCGGCGAAGCGGAAGAGGGCCATGCGCGAAAACTTCGTGTGGTCGAGCAGGAGGATCTTCTTGTCGCAGGCCTCCAGCATGGCGCGCTTGACGGCCACAACCTCCTCGTAGGGGTGGTAGCAGTTCCCGTCGGCGATGCCCGAGGCCGACACCATCGCGTAGCTCGCGTGCATCTCGCCGATCATCTTGACGGCCAGGGGCCCGACGAGCGATTCCGCCCACCCCTGGTAGGCGCCACCGACGATGATGAGGTGGCCCGTGCCGGCGCGCTCCGCCTCCTCACTGACCAGCAGTGAATTCGTCACGATCGACATCGTGACGATGTCCTCCAGCGCGCGGATGACCCATACCCCCGACGTCGAATCGTCGAGCATGACCGAGCTGCCGGGCGGGATCATCGCCGCCACGCATGCCGCGATTTCGCGTTTGAACTCACGGCCCTGCTCCATGCGGAAGCGCGCGGACGCCTCGTGCAGCCCCGAGGCCCTCGCCGTGACCTTGCCATAGTGACGCTGGAGCATGCCCGCCTCTTCGAGGGCGGCGATGTCGCGGTAGACCGTCATGGCCGAAACACCGAGGAACTCGACGAGGTCCTCGACCGAAACGGTACCCTTCTTCATAACATGTTCGGCTATTCGGGCCCGCCTGGCTCGAGGTCCGCCCTCGGGCTTAGGCTTGCCGTCTTCATTCGGAGTCGAAAGGGACACTGGTCACCTCGTCCTGTTGGGATTCGACGATCGATGAGGGGAGTTGGGCTGCCGCAGGCGTCTCACGCCATCGAGAATACTTGCCTGCCATACATTTCGCCGTACCTTCATCGATTCTGACTGCGAACTCACGACCCATTGACCCCACGTTAGGTGTGCGGCTGGCCGGGCGAGGCGACCTTCCACGCCCGCCTCACGCCCTTTCACGCCTCAGCAGGGCATATCGTTCGACGCCGACTGCGCACCTGCCCGGCGAGCTCGGTCGCGGCGACTGCGCGGCGCGACCAAAAACGGCCACCATACCCCGCTCTTTCACATGCCGAAAACCGCCGTGTTGCTGTGCCGATGTGCGGGCGCCAATGCGCTACTGCTCGGCCGACGGCATGCCGACGCCAGCGGGCCGACATACCCATGCCACGCCACCGTCCGCGCTCACACGCACTTGCTACACCTCAGAGGTCCCGCGTAACGTGGAAGGCGCAGGCGGCGGCGCCTGATCATCGCGGCGGCGCCTGATTCATCCCGAGCGCAAGGCTCGGCGGTCACCCGGTTCCCGCCAGGTTGGCCAACGACGTTCGGTCGGCCAACACGACGCCCGGGACTTGCGCCACACCCGAACCAGTAAGGAGAACAACGTTGTTCGTGCATCTGGCACACATTCTGGACCCCAAGGACCTCGCGTTCCCGGGCGAAGCAACACTCGAAGTGCGCAAAGATAGGATCATCGGCGAGGACGGCAAGCCGTTCAACTCGACGCTTTCGGTCCTTCCCAATCACGTGGGCACGCACATGGACGGCCCGCACCACTTCAACACGGTGGGCATGGACTTCCATGAGCTGCCCGAAAAGTACTTCGGATACGAAGGCGACGAGGTGCTCCTCATCGACCTTCCGCATCGCGGCGACTTCCGCGAGGTCATCACCAGACAGGACATCGAGCCCTACGCGCAGCAGCTCAAGGGAAAGCGTCTTCTGCTTCTGCGCACGGGCTTTGTGCGCTACAAGTTCAGTGAGCCGGAAAGGTACACGACCGAGGGCGTGAGCCTGCACTCCGATCTTTCGCGCTACCTCAACGAGGAATTCCCGGAACTCGACTGCATCGGCATGGACTTCCTTTCCATCGCCTCCCCCACCAACGACTACGGCGTCGAGGCCCACCGCTGGCTGCTCGGCAACTACACCGATCACATCATCTGCGGGATCGAGGACATGCCGCTCGACGCCCTGGGCGATAGGAAGATCAAGGCGATCACCCTTGGCCCGCTGCGCATCAAGGGCGTGGATTCCTCGCAGGTGTGCGCGATGGCCTGGCTCGAAGACTGACCCAGCAGCGCATGCCGAGGCGCCCCACCCGGCCTTTCACGGCCTCGGTGGGGCGCCTTCTCAGTGGCGGTTGGCTACTTGGCCGCCGACAGCCCGCTGGGCTGTGTCCCGGCGTCCTGGCGGCGGTTGTCGACGCCGGCCGTCAGACCGTCCATCGACTCCGGCTCGGCGATCTGAACGGCGTCGTCGGGCAGGGGCGCGTCGGCGTCCTGGCCCGTGAACGTGAAGGTCACCGGGATGTTCTCCGTGTCGACGTCGACCACGATGGTCTGGCCGCGCTTGAAGTCGCCGAAGAGCAGCTTCTCGGACAGCACGTCCTCGATATCGCGCTGGATGGCGCGGCGCAGCGGACGGGCGCCCAGGACCGGGTCGTAGCCGCGGTCCGCGAGCAGCTCCTTGGCCGACTGCGTGAGCACCAGCCGCATCTCCTGGTTCTCCAGGCGCTGGTCGAGCCTGCCGATCATGAGGTCGACGATGCTGAGGATCTCCTCGCGCTTGAGCTGCGGGAAGACGATCATGTCATCGACGCGGTTGAGGAACTCGGGGCGGAAGTTCTCCTTGAGCGCCTCGCCCACGCGGCTCTTCATGCGCTCGTAGGAGGTGGCCGTGTCGCTATCGAACTGGAAGCCCGTGGTCACGCCCTTGGCGATGTCCTTGGTGCCGAGGTTCGTCGTCATGATGATGATCGTGTTCTTGAAGTCGACCATGCGGCCCTGCGAGTCCGTCAGGCGCCCCTCTTCGAGGATCTGCAGGAGCGAGTTGAACAGGTCCGGGTGGGCCTTTTCGACCTCGTCGAACAGGACGACGGAGAACGGCTTGCGGCGCACCTTCTCCGTGAGCTGGCCGCCCTCGTCGTAGCCGACATAGCCGGGAGGGGCACCGAAGAGCCGCGAGACCGCGTGCTTTTCCGAGTACTCCGACATGTCCAGTGTGATGAGCGAGGACTCGTCGCCGAAGAGGAACTCCGCCAGTGCCTTGGCCAGCTCCGTCTTGCCGACGCCCGTGGGGCCGGCGAAGATGAACGAGCCACCGGGACGGTTGGGATCCTTCAGGCCGGCGCGCGTGCGGCGGATGGCCTGCGAGAGCGCGACGACGGCCTCGTCCTGGCCGATGACCCGCTTGTGCAGCTCCTCCTCCATGCGCAGGAGCTTGGCGGACTCGGCCTCGGTCAGCTTGAACACGGGGATGCCGGTGGCCATCGACAGCACCTCGGTGACGAGGTCCTCGTCGACGACGGACACCACGTCCATGTCGCCGTCCTTCCACGCCTGCTCGCGCTCGGCGCGCAGCTTGCCCAGGCGCTGCTCCTCGTCGCGCAGGGAGGCGGCCTTCTCGAAGTCCTGCCCGTCGATCGAGGCCTCCTTGTCACGGCGCACGACGGCGATCTTCTCGTCGAGCTCGCGCAACTCCGGCGGGGCCGTCATCTTGCGGATGGCCAGGCGCGCCCCGGCCTCGTCGATCAGGTCGATGGCCTTGTCCGGCAGGAAGCGGTCGTTGATGTAGCGGTCGGCCAGGGTGGCGGCCGCCTCGAGGGCCTCGTCGGTGATGGTCACGCGATGGTAGGACTCATAGCGGTCGCGCAAGCCCTTGAGGATCTCGATGGTCTGCGCCGTGGTCGGCTGGTCGACCTGGATCGGCTGGAAGCGGCGCTCGAGTGCGGCGTCCTTCTCGATGTGCTTGCGGTATTCGTCCAGGGTGGTCGCGCCGATGACCTGGAGCTCGCCGCGCGCCATCATGGGCTTGAGCAGGGAGGCGGCGTCGAGGGCACCCTCGGCCGCGCCGGCTCCGACGAGCGAGTGGATCTCGTCGATGAACAGGACGATGTCACCGCGGGTGTTGATCTCCTTGAGGATCTTCTTCATGCGCTCCTCGAAGTCGCCGCGGTAGCGCGAGCCGGCCACGAGCGAGCCCATGTCGAGCGCGTAGAGCTGCTTGTCCTTGAGGGTTTCGGGCACGTCGCCGCCGGCGATCGCCTGGGCCAGGCCCTCGACAACGGCCGTCTTGCCGACGCCGGGTTCCCCGATGAGCACCGGGTTGTTCTTCGTGCGGCGCGAAAGGACCTGCATGACGCGCTCGGTCTCCAGGTGCCGGCCGATGACGGGGTCGAGCTTGTGGTCGCGGGCGGCCTGCGTGAGGTTGCGGCCGTACTGGTCGAGCACGGTGGACCCGGCCTTATTGCCTTCGCGAGCGCCGCCGCCCACACCCACCGGCTCCTTGCCCTGGAAGCCGGAGATGAGCTGGTTGACCTGCGAGCGCACGCGCGGCATGTCGGCGCCGAGCTTGGTCAGCACCTGCGCGGCAACACCGTCGGGCTCGCGCGTGAGGCCCAGGAGCAGGTGCTCGGTGCCGATGTAGGAGTGACCGAGCTGTAGGCCCTCGCGCATGGCGTACTCGATGACCTTCTTGGCGCGAGGCGTGAATGGGATGTGGCCCGACGGCGGCTCCTGTCCCTCGCCGATGATCTCGATGACCTGGACGCGAACCTCTTCGATGGTGATGTCGAGAGCCTCCAGAGCCTTGGCCGCCACACCCTCCCCCTCCCGGATGAGCCCCAGGAGGATGTGCTCCGTGCCAAGGTAGTTATGCTTGAGGTTACGAGCCTCGTCCTGCGCCAAGACGATGACTCGCCGGGCACGGTCGGTGAACCGTTCGAACATTGACACTCCTTGAAAAACTGTGGCGCCGCCCGACCCAGCTGTGCGCATGCGTGGAGCAGCGCTCGGCCTGCAGCGGCATTCACTCAACTTTAACGAGGGCGGGTGCGCCTTCGTTCCCCTGTTCGCCACAGGCGTGAGCAGCGAAACGGTGGAATAGCCGGGCTTGTGGTCCGATGAGGAGTTCGCGGGTCCACAGAGCTGTACCGTGCCAAGCTTATCCACAATCCCCGCCGCAGCATTTCGCCATGCAACAGTGTGAGCGGAGAGTCATTCCACCTGGGTCAACCCGGCCGCATCAGGAGTTGTTCTCGAGCCGCCGCTCGACGTCGCCGTCGGGGGCAGCCTTCGCCTCGTCGGGCAGGTCGACCGTCACCGTCTGTGAATCATCGAACGTGCCGTCCAGGCTGACCTTCACCCTGGATTCATAATCCTGCGCCTGCGCTGTCAGCTCGACGTTGTAGTCCACATCGACCCCCTGAAGGTGATGCGTGTTCTTGTCGATCGTCACGGTGAAGGATCCCGAATCCAAGGACACGTCGACGTCCCTTGGAAGGGTTCCACCGCCCGACCGTATCAGGTCCTCCATGGCGTCCTCGCTCGGCACGATCTCAACGACGTAGGAGCCCCCTTCTTCGCGGACCCCCACCGTTTGGGCATCGGTGACGAAGGATCTGACCTTGGTCGGATAATCCTGCGCATCACGGAGCTGCCTCGCGTCGTCGGCCGACATCAACTCCTGCGCCCACGACACGTCGCGCACGCGGCTGCTGGCGTAGACCCGCCACTCGTCACCCTTTTCGCTGAAGATCACCTGCCAGACCTGTTCGGGTGCACGCCCGGTCAAACCTTCCGTTAACGGGTAACTATCCCTGTGAAATTCCGTGTTACTCATTTCCCCAGACGCCGAATCCTGCCCCTGGATTTCCGTCTCCACGCGCACCTCTTCCCGGCCCTGCTCAAAGTCCATGCGAAGAGTCATATCGTAGGTCCGATCGTAGGCGGGTACGGGACCATCACCCTCGGCCGCGACGAACTCGTCGACAACTTGCTGGGCATCGATATTGGGATCGGAGGAGATCCCATTTGCCGACACATTCAGGGAGCATCCCGCCGTCGCCAGCGCCAGGCAGGCGGCGAACGCGAACGCACGCTTGAGTTTCATGAGGGCCTTCCGAATGTCCCATCGTCTTTGACTCCCCCAAGATAGGCACGCGACCTCCAGCCCCGGAAGACTCGCAAAGGGACACCGCTCCCCGAATATCGCCGCGCACGTTTACGCCGACGGGTCCTACTGTGTGCCCGGGCGTCCGACCGTGACCACGGGCAACCGCGCGCCCGGAGCACAACGAGCACGACTGGAGCCACAGTCACGGGCTACCGCGCACGCCGATGAGCCTGGCCACGTGCCACCGCGCGGTCAGGTGCCACCGCGCGGCAACGCGACCCGGGCACGGCCGGTCGGTCGGATGGCGTCGGCGGGCCGAGCGCGGCCGGTCAGGCCTCGAGCAGGATCGTGAAGGGGCCGTCGTTGACGAGCTCAACATCCATGTACGCGCCGAACCGCCCGGTCTCGACCGTCAGGCCGTAGCCACGCAATTCCTCACCGACAGCCGCGACCATCGGCTCGGCGACGTCGCCCGGCGCGGCATGCGACCAGCCGGGGCTGCGGCCCTTGCGCACGTCGGCGTAGAGGGTGAACTGCGAGACCAGGAGCACCGGGGCACCGGCCTCTTCGGCCGAGCGGCGCGCCTCGTCGCCCCCATCCGCATCGCGGAGGATGCGCAGCTGGGCGATCTTCCGCGCGATCTTCGAGATCTGCGCCAGGCCGTCGTCGTGCGTCGCCCCGACCAGGACGCACAGGCCCGCGCCAATGCTGCCCACCACCTCGTCGTCGACACGGACCTCGGCCCGCCTCACCCGCTGAATCACTGCGCGCATCGAAAATTCCTTCCCTTCGATTCCTCTGGGCGTGCGACGGGGCGCGTACCCGCGCCGCATGCCGCCGAGCGCCAGTCTATGCGCCGCCGGCCTCCCGCCGCGCCTCGTCCATATCCCTCAGGCGCCGCCGAGCCTTATCCGCGACCGTTGGGTGCCCGGATTGCGCCGCGAGCTCGAAGGCCATTCGGGCCATGTCACCGTCGCCCTCGCCGGCCTCGAGAATGCCGAGGTTGTAGGCCGCCATGGGCCCGACCTCGTAGTACCCGGAGGAGACGGCGTCCCGGTAGGCCTGCCGCGCCTCGGCCACATTGCCGACCTCCTGCTCCAGCGCCCCGAGATTGAACGCCGCCTGGGCGGAATAGAAGGGCTCGTCGCCGCGCTTGACCCACAGGAAGGCCTGCCGCGCCGCGCCGTGATTGCCGAAGCGCAGATCGAGCACGCCCATCTTGAACATGCCGACGAGGGCGTCGTGGTGGTCACCCGAATCAATGGCCTCCTGGTACCTTTCGAAGGCCTCCATGTAGCTGCCGTATCTGTCTTTGAGGCGTTGCTCGGACCAGGCCATGATCGTCCTTTCGCATGCTTGCCGCGCTCCGTCCGGTGCCGGGCGCGAACTGCAGGGCACGGGCCGCAGGGCGCAAGCTGGCGACCGGCCCGGTTCCGCCACTCGGCCCGGTTCCGCCACTCGGCGCCGCAATCGCACGTGAACCGTCGTCACATCACCTTAGCCGTAGCCGCGTCTCGCGCCCGTGCCGACTTTCGACCAACTATAACGAGGACGACGCCGCACACACCGTCAGGCCCAGGTATCGTCCGGGATGCGGCCACGCACTGGCCGCTGCGAGGCCCGGGCGCGAGTTGAGGATTGCGAGGCCCGGGCGGGCGGCATCAGCCCGGCGTGCCACGCCGATGCCGCGCTTTCCGCCGCCGGTCGCAAAGCGGCTTCGACCTATGCCTGGTCTTCCTCGCCCTCGTCTTCCTTGGCCCAGCCTTCCGCGTCGGCACGGGCGGTATCTTCGTCGTTCTCGCCCAACGCGGGCTGACCGCCGGAGTCGCCATCACCGGGCTCGCTGCTGGGCTCGCCTTCTAAGTCGCCATCACCGGGCTCGCTGGCGTCGGTGTCACCGTCAGCGACGCCGACACCGGCCGCAGCGTCATCTCCAGCGCCAGCCTCATCTCCCGCAGCATCGGCATCGGGCAAGCCGGCCTGGGCATCGCCGTCAACGTCGGCCCCAGTGTCCGTTGCGGCCTCGTCATCCGAACCGCCCGGGGCCGCGTCGTCGCTCAGCGACCCGTCACCTTCGCCGGCACTCGCGGCCTCACGTGCACGCATGTCCGCCTCGGCCAGGTCCCCATCGGTCTCGATATCCTCATCGGCCTCGATTTCCCCGTTGGCCTCGGCATCCCCGGCGCCAGCACCGTCATCCACAGCACCCGTGCCTCCGGCATCGGCAGGCCCGTCACCGGCACTGGAAAGCCCGCCACCGGCCTCGAAAGGTTCCTCACCGAACTCGAAAGGCCCCTCGCCAACGTCGCCGACTTCGTCGGCCTCGGCTTCGTCGAGTTCCTGGATGTTCTCGATGGCCTGGACGGACTGCTCGACGTCGCCTTCCAGACGCACGAACTCGAAAATCTTGCGCGCCCGGTCGAGGTCGCCGCTCTCGACGTAGTGCTCGCCGAGCCCGAGGCTGGCCCACAGGAAGTGCGCCCGGTTGGGTGAGTCGAGCATTTTCCTGCGGATCGCGGCGGACTCGGCGTCATTGCCCGCCTCCTCTTCGAGCCGCCCGAGCTCGACCGCGGCCTCACCGCTGAAGGGCCACACGCTGACGTCGATGCCGCGGCGCAGGGCCGCCCGCGCGGCATCGAGATTGCCCGAGCGTTCCTCGACGCGCCCCAGCGTCAGCGCCGCCTGGCACACCCTCAGTTCCTCGGTCGAGGCCGACTCCATGGCCGCCTGGAGGAGCCCTCGCGCCTTATCGAAGTTGCCCTGCCGGGCCTCCAGCTGCCCGAGGGAAAGCTGCGCGTCGCCGACCTCCCACCCGGTGCCCGTCTCGATCGCCTTGGCGAAGGCCTCACGCGCCGCCTCGACGTCGCCCTGGCTGGTCTCCAACCGGCCCAGGCTCCAGTAGGCCCCCGAAACGGCCCAGTCCTTACCCTCGTCGATGACGAGCCGAAAGGCCGACCGCGCCCGGTCGATATTGCCGTCGTTTTCCTCCAGGTCGCCCAGGCCCAGACCTGCCAGCGACTTGGCCTGAGCGTCGCCGGAATCCAGGGCCGCCCTGTAGGCCTCGCGCGCCTGGTCGAGGTTGCCGATCTCCTTTTCGAGGTAGCCCAGGTCGGCCAGGGCCATGGGCACGAGCAGCTCGTCCCCGCTCTGCGAGACCGAGCGGAACAGCCGCAGGGCCTGCTCGTAGTTCTCGGTCTCCTCCTCCAGCATCCCCAGGCTGTAGGCGGCGCGCGGAGCGAACTCCGGGTGCCCCGAATTCGCTACCTTTCCGTAGCTCTCGCGGGCCAACTCGTAGTGGCCCAGGGCTTCCTCAATGGCGGCGCACTCCAGAGTCGCCCACAGGACCGCGACCTCGTCGGCCGAATGCATGGCAAACCGGTAGGCGTCGCGGGCCTCCTGGTAGTTACCGGCCTCGCGCTCCAAGTTGCCGAGCTGGAGTGCAGCCTGGACCGACTCCGGGGTCAGCGCGGCACGCGCCTGCCGCTTGAACTCCTCACGCTGCTGTTCGAGCTCCCTGAGGTCTTCCACAACGTCCCTTTCGTCGTCTTCCATCGTCACCTGCGAAGAGGGGTTTCGCAGTGTTCGCTCCACATCGGCGCGCGAAACAGTCGCATGCCGACGTCGGCGGCGTTAGGTAGGCAAATTCTCCCACGAAATCGGACCGGGCCGCGGTTGCGACGGGCCGCGTTTTAGCTGATGGCCGACCGCCGGGCGAAGGCGGCGAATGAGCCGGTGGCGTGCTCCCGGCTCACCCGCCCGTCGCAAGACCCCATCGGCCCTGCCACGTGCTCCCCTGACTCCGGTCTGCCCTGACTCCCGTGTCCCCGTCACACGCTCCCGTCGATGTCGCGAATCCTCGCGGCCGCGAGCTGGGCGACATCGAGGTCATCACACTCCATGGCGCGGCAGTAGGCCCAGTGGTAGCTCTTCCTCGCCTTGGTCATATCGCCCTCCGTACGCTCAAGGACGGCGAGGTTGAAGGCGGCCCTGGGCGCGACCTTGCCGTCGCCGGAGTCCCGCGCCCAGCGGAAGAGCTCGCCAGCGCGCTTGAAGTCGCCGGCGTCCTTTTCGATCAGGCCCAGCTCGACGGCGGCGGCAGCGGCGGCCGAGGCGTCCGAGCCCATCACCCACATGAATGCCTCGCGCGCCCGGTCGAGGTTGCCGGCGCTCTTCTCCAGGATGCCGAGCCGGAAGGCGGCCTCGGCGTCGCCGGCGTCCATCGACCAGCGGTAGGCCTCGCGGGCGGCCTCCAGGTTGTCCTCGCGCTCCTCGAGCATTCCCAGCTTGTAGGCGGCGAACGGTGCGGATGCCTCGTGGCCGGTGTTGATGGTCCACAGCAGCAGTTCCCTGGCCCGCTCCCGGTTGCCGTGCCTTTCTTCCAGCAGAGCGAGGTTGCACGCGGCGCAGGGTGCGGCGTCGGGATCGCCCGATCCAACGACCCAGCCGTACGCCTCGCGGGCGGCCTCATCGTTGCCGGCCGAGTTCTCGAGCTGGCCGAGCCGGAATGCCGCGTCGACGTCGCCGGATTCCATGGCCCGGCTGTAAGCCTGGCGCGCGGCCTCCACGTTGCGTTCCTTTTCCTCAAGGAGGCCCAGGCTGAAGGCGGCGAAAGGCGCCGACTCGGGATGCCCCGACTCCACGGTCCTGCGGAACGCCTGGCGCGCCGCTTCCACATTCCCACAGGCGATTTCCAGGACTCCGAGCCGCAGGCAGGCACGCGGGGAAACGTCGGCATGGCCCCACGCGATCGCGCGCTCGTAGGCATCGCGAGCGCCCTTGGCATTCCCGGCCTCCTCTTCAAGCATCGCCAGCTTGTTCGCCGCCTGGGGAGCGGCTTCGGCGTGTCCCGAATCTGACGCCTTACGGTAGGCCTCGCGCGACTTGTCGAGGTTGCCAGCCTCCTCTTCCAGGAGCCCGAGATTGAATGCGGCCAGCGGCGCCGAGCCCATATGCCCTGACTGCGCCGCCTTCTCGTAAGCCCGGCGCGCCTCGTCAAGATTGCCCGCCGCGCTCTCGAGGGTTCCTAGGCAGAACGCCGCGACGGGGGATATCTCCTCGTGCTGCGCGTCCATCGCCCACCTGTAAGCCTCGCGCGCTTCGGCGGTGTTACCGGAGTCTTCCTCCAGGACGGCAAGGTCGAGCGCCGCGCGGGCGGCGGCGTCCGCGTCCCCCGATTCCATCGCCCGACGGTGAGCCTGACGTTCCTTCTTCTTGTCTCCCGAGCGTTTCATGTCTCTCCTGTCCGTACCCAAATAAAACAACCGTGGCGAGCAACTTTGGAGGACTCGGAAGAACAGATGTCCCTGGGATGCGTTAGTGAGCTCATCCGTAACGGGTGGCACCACCGGCCACCGCGAGCGGAAACATGCTGCATCCGAATACCGAAGCTAAGCCATTAGGATTCCAGAAACCGACAAAATCCGTGTATACACCCACGGGGGTTTCTTTACCCATTGGGTCCATTTCCCCGCAACCTGGCGTTTTTCGCGCTATGGGGCTATCCGCCTTAGCACACATCGCTCGGCGAACACGCAGCATTTGGTACCCACGAGACAGGCGCCAAGTCAGTGCTAGCCTGGAGGGCGTTGAATCTCCGCTCGGCGATCAGCGTTGCCGCACCCCCTCATTCGCACGCGAGCGCATCCAGCGCTCATGATCGGAGGAAACAATTGACGTCCGAACGCAAGCCGCGCTCCTGGCGCGATCGTTACGGTAATACCCACGAGGAGCTCTCCGCTCAGGCCCCCACGAACACCCCGTCCGTCCCTCGCGTCCCCGGTCAGCTGGAACTCGCATGGAACGAGGAGGACCCGGACCGCGAGCGCCTGCTTCGCGAGGCTCTGTTCGCCGACAATCCGACCGTTTCGCCGGGCAGTGAGGACGCCGAGGGCCGCCAGTACACGTGGGTCGTCTCGGAACCCTTCGCCTCATCGGTGTTGCTACTGGCCAACGGCGCCTTCGATCCCGCCGACGTCGAGCAGTCGCAGTTCGCGCGCCTGGATGGCACGGGGGCGTGGACGCTCACGCTGCAGATGCCCGACGACTGGCGCGCCTCGTATCGCATCGCCGTTTGGGAAGGCGAGCAGGAGCCCCCGTGGAAGGCGGCCGCACAAGACGAGGTCGCCCGCGCGGCCCTGGACGCCGCCCTGCCCGACCCGCGCTGCGAGGAGATCATGTCCGTGCCGGCCGGGCGCTTCTCCGTCGTCTCGGGGCCCGAGGCCCAGCAGCAGATCTGGCGCTCCGGCGTGGTGGGCGGCGGTGACGCGCCGGGCGACGGCGGCGGTGCCTTCGGCGGCGACGCGGCCGGCCGCGACCGGGCGGATGACGGAACGGGCGACGGCGAGCCTTCGCTCGACGTCGAGGCCATCGCCGCATTGCACGTCGACACGCTCGAATTCCCCGAAGACGACGGGCCGGCGCGCAGGGTCTGGGTCTATCGCCCGCCGAGCGCGAGGCCGGGCGCAGACCAGTCGGCCGGCGTCGACCACTTAAGCGCGGGCGTCCTGCCGGGCGACCCTTCCTCGGACGGAGGACACCCGGACGATGCCGCGCAAACCTCCGACGGCGAACGCACGCCTGTGCTCATCCTCTTCGACGGCCAGGTGTGGAACGAGCAGATCGGCCTGCCCGAGCTCCTCGAGGCCGCCATTTCCTCGGGCGCGATTCCGCCGCTGCACGTGGCCATGGTCGAGGCCCCCAACGCCGACGAGCGCCACGAGAGCCTTGGCGTGCCGGGCGGCCAGGTCGACTTCGTGCTCGATTCGCTGCTCGATCGCCTGCGCGCCGAGTACCCCGTCGCCCGCGGCGGCGAGGCGACGATCGTCGCCGGCCAGGGCCAGGGCGGGCTGTCCGCCCTGTGGGCGCTGGCGCTCGGCGAGGACGCGATTAGCCATGCCATTGCCCAGTCCCCGGCCCTGTGGCGCTTCGACGTCGCGCAGGCGCTGCTGGCCAATGGCGGCTGGAAGTCGGCGACGATCCAGGCCGGGCGTTACGAGGACAGCGAAGGCCGGGCGCTCGGTCTGTGCCAGTCGCTTGTCGAGGCAGTCACCTCGGATCCAAAGCTCGGCAATCGCTCGATCGGCGTCGAGGCTGTCTCCGGCGGGCACGACTGGGCGTGGTGGCGCGCAGGCCTCTTCCAGGCGCTCGCCGCGATCCTCAGCTAATCACGACGTCCTATTCCCGCCGGGCCGGTGTCCCCATTCCCGCCGGCCCGGCGCCCTTTTGGCCACGCGGCAGCCGGGTCGCAACAGGCGGTCTATCCCGGTCGCAATAGCCGGCCGCAACAGGCGGGGCGCCCAGTCGCAATAGCCGGCCGCAACGGACCGGCGGCCGCATCTTCTTCGCCATGACATGACCCGCCCGGCCTCGAACATGTGCGAACGGGCCCCGCCGCGCTCAGCCGGACACGGTGGCGCGTGCGAACCGCCGAACGACCCGCATGGCATTGCGACTCCACAACACGGAGACTCCAGTGTGTCCTTCGACACCACACGATCGGCGCGCCACGCTTGGGTAAACCGATACCCTTTCTATGGGATTCGCATAAGGACATTCTCCGTCTTCCGGGACCGAAGTCATTGGACATTCCCGTGGACTCTATTGAACGAGGGAGTTTGGGCCGTGTATCGTAGGCGAATCGTAGCGTTTCCAGAAAGGGATTTACGCACATGGCAGAAGAAAATTACCAAATGATAGCGATCGTCCTGTACTTCGCTGTCATGCTCTACATCGGATACTACGCGTACCGTAAGACGTCGAACATCGACGGCTACATGCTGGCCGAACGCCAGCTCAGTCCAATGATGGCTGCGCTGTCCGCCAATGCCGCGGACATGTCCGGGTGGCTGCTCATGGCCCTTCCTGGAGCGATCTACGCCTCGGGCCTCGTCGAAGCCTGGATCGCCATCGGCCTGACCATCGGCGCGTGGCTCAACTGGCGCTTCGTTGCGCCACGTCTTCGTGCCTATTCCGAAATCGCCGACAACGCCATCACCATCCCGAGCTTCTTCTCCAAGCGCCTCAAGTCCGGGGCCCGTCCGCTGCGGATCGTCTCGGCGCTGGTCATCCTCATCTTCTTCACCTTCTATGTCTCGTCGGGAATGGTCGCTGCCGGCAAGTTCTTCGGCAGCACCTTCGGCTGGTCGTACATGACCGGCATGCTCCTGGTCGCGGCTATCACCCTGTGCTACACGATGTTCGGCGGCTTCCTGGGCGCCACCCTGACCGACGTCGCCCAGGGCCTGCTCATGTTCGCCGCACTCGTGGCCGTCCCCATCGTTGCGGTCTTTCGGCTCGGCGGCTGGGGCGGAGCAACGGCCTCGATCACGGAAGTCAAGCCCGGCGCCTTCAACCTCTTCGCCAATCTCGGCACGGAAGGAATCGTCCTGGGCATCGTCGCGATCATTTCGACGGCTGCCTGGGGCCTGGGCTACTTCGGCCAGCCCCACATCATCACCCGCTTCATGGCGCTGCGTTCGGCCGCGGAAGCGAGAACTGCCCGCCGCATCAGCTTGACGTGGATGCTCATCACCGCGACTGGCGCCATTTTCACCGCACTCGTGGGCATCGGCTACTTCGCGGACAACCCCGCCCGCCCGCTTGACGACAACGAGAGCGTCTTCCTGGTCATGAGCCAGGTATTCTTCCACCCGTTCGTCGCGGGCCTCGTCCTGGCGGCGGTCCTCGCAGCGATCATGTCGACGATGTCGAGCCAGCTGGTCGTGTGCACGTCCGCGATCGTCGAAGACCTGTACTCGATGACCGGCCGCAAGGCTTCTGCTCGCACGCAGCTCGTCTTCAGCCGCTCGGGCGTGCTCGCCGTGGCGCTCGTCGCCGTGGCACTCGCCACCAGCGCCAATTCGCCGATCCTCGATCTCGTCTCCTTCGCGTGGGCCGGTTTCGGCGCCGCGTTCGGCCCACTCGTCGTCATGGCGCTCTACTGGCGCAAGCTGTCGGCCCAGGGCGCGCTCGCCGGCATGGTCACGGGCGCCGTCACCGTCATTGTCTGGGGCAATGTCGACGCTTTGAGCAACCAGATGTACGAGATCGTGCCCGGCTTCCTCCTCAACTTCCTCGTCGCCTTCCTGGTCAGCAATATGACCTACACGCCCAATCCCGAGATCGACGCCGAATTCGACCGCATGATCGCCACGGTTAAGGGGCGGCCGGTGACCCCGGACGACGAGCGCCGCGACACGGTGCCGGCGACCGTCGGCTAGCCGCGGGGCGCGAGGTCGACTCGAAGGTGGCTCCGGCATTGCCTGCCGGGGCCACCTTTCTTTGCCTCTCGTGCCACGCTCGGGGGCGTTGCTGACTCCCGCTTCCACGTCCGGCATGCAGTGGCAGGTTTCCCCGGGTTGGCGCGCTTGGAAGCGCCGACCCGGCAGGCACGGTCAGCGCGATCAGCGCACGGTAGCCAGGCATACCTCGACCCTTCGCGGACACAAACCGCCCGCCGCCCCGTGCGGACAAACGGAAGCGCCGTGCAGGCACCTGCCCGTGTCAACGCACCGCCAGACCCCCGCGATTCGGCTCCGCCTCTGCCAAGCCATTCATTCGACAGCTGGTGCCAGGCAGACCCCCACGATTCGGCTCCGCCAGCATGCCGCTTCACGAGAACAATTGGCGGCCTGATACCGAATCGCGGCACAATCTCCTCGTGCCTGCTTCCGATTCATCCCCGCACCGACTTCGTCGCTTTTCGGCCCTTGTACTCGCCGCCATACTTTCGGCCGGCACGGTCTTTGCTCTGCTAACTTCCGTCCACTCCGTATCGCAGCACCGCCCGGAAAGCCCCGACGCCGCGCCAAGCTCGCCTTCCTCGCCCGGCCGCTCCGCGGCGTCAGGGGATGCGGCCGACCTCGGCCTGGTCCCGGAGCCACAGTCGGCGCGCTTGGAAGGGCCTGCCGTGGATCTGAGCGGGACGGTGGAGATCGTCGACGTCTCCGGCCCGGGGGCCAGCGGCGATGGCGCCCCAGAAGGCGACGCCACGTCCGGCGACGCCGCGGCCCGGGCGGCGCACCTCGTCGCAGCCAGCGGAGGCCGCGTCGTCCCAAGCGGCGGCCAGGCCCAGGCCCGCATCGTCGTCGGCGTCGACGGCGGCCACGCCTCGCGCCACCTGCCATCCTCCTTCGATGTCCCGCCCTCCCTCGACGTCCCGCACCAAACCGGCGGCTACGCACTGGCGACCGCGGCGGCGGACGTGCCCACCGTCGTCGCCCTGGGACGCGACGAAGCCGGCGCCCTCTACGCGACGGACACGCTGGAGGCGATCACGACCGACGGCGCCGTCCCCGGCGCGACCATCCGCGACTGGCCCGCAATGGAGGTGCGCGGCGTGGTCGAAGGCTTCTACGGCCCTCCGTGGAGCCACCAGGCGCGCCTGGACACGCTGACCCACATGGGCGAGCTGCGCATGAACACCTACATCTACGCGCCCAAGGACGACCCCTACTTGCGCGCCGACTGGCGCAAGCCCTACCCGGCCGCCGAGCTCGCCAGGATGCAAGAGCTCGCCGCCACCGCGCGGGCGGCGCACGTGGACTTCGTCGTCGCCCTCTCCCCCGGCGAGTCCATCTGCCACTCCTCCCAGGCCGACTACGACGCCGCCGTGGCCGTCTTCGAGCAGCTCCGCTCGGCCGGCATCACCGACTTCTACATCGCCTTCGACGATCTCCTGGGCGACGACGGCCTGCCCGCGGAGTTCTCCTGCGAATCGGACCAGGACCGGTTCGGCGACGACGACATGCTGGCCGGACTGGCGCGTGCGCAGACGCACTTCCTCAACCGGATCCAGCGCGAATACGTCGAGCCGCACGGACTGCCCGACCTGTGGACCGTCCCCACGCACTACACGGGCACCCGGGCCACGTCCTACACGAAGGCCTTCGGCGCGCGGCTCGATAGCAGCATCAGGGTCCAGTGGACCGGGCGGGACGTCGTCACCGATAACATCACGACGCGTCAGGCCACCCGAGCCGCCAAGAACTACGGCACGGACAGCCTGATCATCTGGGACAATTTCCCGGCCAACGACGGCGAAAACCAGGCCCGGCTCTTCCTGGGCGCCATGCCGCAGCGCAGCGCGAACCTGGACGCGGCCGCCGCGGGGATCGTCACCAACCCCATGCTCCAGCCCTACGCCTCGCGCCTGGCCATCGCCGAGTATGCCAGCTATTCGTGGAACCCCGCCGGGCATGACGCGTCGGCCGTGCGCGAGGCCGCGATGGATCGGATTCTTGGAGCAGAGCCAGAACCGGCGCGCCAGGCGCTGCGGGCCTTCGTCGATGTCAACGCGCAGTGGGAGTTCGCGGCGTGGGAGCCGACCGAAACGTGGAGGGACATCGACGCCTTCCTCCAGGCTGTGGACGACGACGATGATGCCGCGATTGCCGCAAAGGCATCGGCCCTGCGCACCCGCCTAAATCTGCTGAGCGACGCCCCATCCTCGCTCGCTTCGCTCGACGCGGGCTTCTATGCGGACGTCGAACCGTGGCTCCAAGCGACCGCCGCCTGGGCCGAGGCCGACCTGGCCGCCGTCGACCTCCTCGTGGCGCTGCACGAAGGTGACGAGCCTGCCGCGCGGCAGGCGAGCGCGCGCATGGAGGCCGCGGCCGCACGGGCCTCCGAGGTGAAGCTGGCGGTAACGGACGAGGAGGGTCGCGCCGTCCCCGCCGAGGTGGGCGAGGACGGCATGGGCGAGTTGGTCGACGAAGCCCGGCGCGCCTGGAAGGAGCGCTGACCGCGGCGAGGCACCGCGAGAAAGCGGCGCCACGAAAGAGCAGTCACCACGCTGACCGACGCCAGAAAGCACCGACCTCGCCAGCACATTGCACAGTCATCGCATAAGAAAGCGGGGCCCGCATGCGCGGGCCCCGCTTATCTATCGAGCAAAGCTCACTCGGCGTTCCTGGAGCGGAACCGCAGTGCGGCACCACCCAGAGCGACCAAACCGAGTGCAACGAGACCGATGATGGTCACATTGGTACCCGTATTGGCCAGGCCCGAGTTGCTCCTCACGGTGTTGGAGGAGTTGCCGTTGCCGTTGGCGTTGCCGCCATTGTTCCCGTTGGCGTTGCCACCGTTGCCATTGTTGTTCGGCGTGGCAGCCTCACGGTTGCCATTGCCATTGGCGTTTCCGTTGTCCGAACCGCCAGCGTTGCCGCCGTTATTCCCATTGGCGTTGCCACCGTTGCCATTGTTGTTCGGCGCGGCAGCCTCACGGTTGCCATTGCCATTGGCGTTTCCGTTGTCCGAGCCACCAGCGTTGCCGCCATTGTTCCCATTGGCGTTGCCACCGTTGCCATTGTCGTTGGCCGCGGCAGCCTCACGGTCGCCGTTCCCATTGGCATTGCCATTGTCCGAGCCACCGGTGTTGCCGTTATCGGAACCACCGGCATTGCCACCATTGTTCCCGTTGCCGTTGGGCGTGGCAGCGTCACGGTTGCCATTGCCATTGGCGTTGTCCGAGCCACCGGCATTGCCGCCGTTGTTCCCATTGGCATTGCCGGTGTCGGAACCGCCGGCGTTACCACCGTTGCCATTGTCGTTGGCCGCGGCAGCCTCACGGTCACCGTTCCCATTGGCATTGCCGTTATCCGAGCCACCGGCATTGCCGCCGTTGTTCCCATTGGCATTGCCGGTGTCGGATCCCTGACCGTTGTCGTTCTGCGAAGCCTGGACATCCTCGCTGGTGATCCGGAAGATCAGGTTCGGGGTGTCGCGATTGACGACGAAGACCTGCCCGTTAGCGGTCGTCACGTGGTTGGGGTTGGTGCCCACGGCCACGTTGCCGACCACCTGGAGCGTGACGGAGTTGACCACCGTAACGTTGCCGCCGCGACGGTTGACCACGTACACCAGGCCGGTCGTCGAATCGTAGGAAACGCTCAGGGCCTGATCGCCGGTCGGGATGTTGGCGACGACCTCGCCCGTCTGCGTATTGACCACGACCAGGTTGTTCGACTGGCGCGACGCAATGTACAGGTAGTTGCGCGTCGAGTCGAAGGCGACGCCCGACGCCGACTTCACGTTGTCACCGAGCTGGAAGTAGTTGATCTCGTAACTGGAGCGCACGTTGATCGAAACGGCGACCTGAGACTTGAGGCTCACGGTATAAAGCATTCCGGTGGCCGGATCGAGGCTCAGGTTCTGAACGCCCTCGAAGGACTGCGAGGCCGTGCCAACCTGGATGCGCGTCACGTACGTCGGAGTGCCGTCGGCGCCCGAGTAGACGTCAATGTAGTTGGAGTTGGCGGAAGAGACATAGGCCATGTGGGTCTGCTCGTCCACCACGATGCTGCTCGCCTGCGACGTCGTCTGCTCGCTGGCCTTGAACTGCTTGACGAGCTTGAGCGTCTCCTGGTCGTAGACCGCCACGGTGCCCTGCTGCGTGTTCGTCGTCCAGATGTAGCCGTTGCTATTGTCCAGAGCGATGCCGTAGACGCCGTAGAGGCCGCCCTCGTCATCGGATTCGGGCGTGACGCTCGCGACGACCTTGAGGGTCGAGGCGTCGACCTTCAGCAGCTTGGTCTCCGTGCTGGGGGCCTTGCCCGAAACCGTCGTCACGAAGAGGAAGTTGCTCGACTCGTTGTAGGCGGACTGGTACAGCCCCTTGGGCAGCTCGCCGGACTTGACGTCGAAGTTACCCTCAGCCGAGCCGCTGTCGCCACCCTGACCCTCGGTGCTCTGGGCGCTCGGGTCGGCGGTGGGCTGGTCGTTCGAGTCAGTGCTGCCGTTCGAGGCATCGGACTTGCCGGAGTCCGTCGAGGAGCCGGAAGCGCCGCCGTCCTTGTTGGTCTCGCCGCCGTCCTTCGATGCGTCGGTGGTGTTGGAATCCTTCGGAGTGTCGGTACTCGTGGAACCGCCCTTGTCAGCGTCCTTCGAAGAGTCAGCATCCTTCGAGGCGGTGGAATCCGTCGAAGCATCCTTGGTGGAGTCGTCGCTGCCATCCTTCTTCTCGACGACGGCGCCGGTCTCGCACGCGAATTCTTCGCCGTTGATCTTGTAGGTGACGACGATCCGCTCGCCGACCTTGGCGTCCTCGGGAATCGTGACGTTAGGAATCTCCACGGTGGAACTGCCGCTGACCGTCACGTTCTCGGAGTACCAGACGGACGAGGCCGTACCAATGCTCGTGATGACCGCGCCCTCGGGAACGTTGACGACCTTGACGGTCGACGTCGAGCCCACGGTGCTCTTGGCGGAGAAGGAGAACGCCGCGCTGGCCGAGAACTCCGCCGTGTACTCGCGGCCGGAGGAATCGGTGAGCTTGATCGTCTGCTTGCCCGCCAGCGCAAGGCCCGCGTCGATCTTGATCGTCCCGGAGAACGTTCCGTCCGCACCAACCTTGATGGAATCGACGGTCTTGCCGTCCACGGACCAGGAAATGTTCTGCTCGGAAAGAAGCGCGGTGAGCTCGCTCTTGCTGGTGAAGCCGCTGCCGGCCACCTTCGCCGTGATGACTCCCTTGGAGTCGGTCTTGACCCTGGAGACCTTGACATCGAGCTCCGAGCCGGCCTTGTCCGAACCGTCCTTCGATGCCGAAGGATCGGCGCTCGGGGACGCCGTTGCGGTCTCCGAAGGCGTAGCGGTCTCCGAAGGCTCAGCGGACGGGCCAATGGGCGTGACCTGCTGATCCGACGGGGTCGCGCTGGGCTTGGTCGCCGAATCGGACGAGGGCTTGGGAGTGCTCGAAGCGGACGAGGAGGAGTTCGACGAGCTCGAGCTAGAGGAGCTCGAGCTAGAACTGCTGGAGCTCGACGAGGAAGCCTTGAACGAAGCCCACTTCGAGACCGTCACTCCGCTCGACGTCGTGCCAACGACGCGCACCCAGTACTCGCCCTTGACCGTGATCTCCGGCACCTTCACCTTGATGGTGAAGGACCCGTCGGAATCGGGTAGGAGCTTCTCATCCACGGTGAGCGCGCCGGACGAGTCGACCTTCCCGCAGGGCTGGCTGTCAGGAAGTCCGCTGTCCGGCACAGCCTCGGCAGTGGCCTGGCTGCCCTCGAACTTGACCGAGAACTCGCCCTCGGCGGAGAACTCGGCAAAGCCCTCGCCCTTCAGGGTGACGGTCCCGTCTTCCTTCAGCTTGGCCGGATCGACCGACAGCGTGCCTTCGCCGACGTCGTCCTTTTCGGCAGGCGCTTCGCCCTCGTTCGAATCGCTGCCGGCACTCGCAGTCTCAGCGGAACTCTGCTTCGCCTGTGATTTCGTGATTACTTGTTCGTCGTGTGTCGTCTTCGAGGAAGAGCCATCCTCAGCCGCAATCGCAGGCCCGGCCGTCACGGACAGGGAAAATCCCAGTGCCGTAGCGGTGGCCAGGCTTGATATCTTGCGCAAACGATGCCTTTTTCCAGAAACGATAGATGTTGAAGCCATGTGGACTCATATCTCTCGGGGGTGTTTTTAAGCAGGTTGGCCTGGTTCGCGCACCGTAGACGAGGCACACGACTTAAGGGGGGCGTCCTACTGGAGTACAAACTAGTGGAGATATCAGACGTGCTCAAGGGTTTGAACCCCTGGGCGCGTTGCGTCCAGAGGCTTGTGCCCCAAGGCGTTTGCGTGTTTTTTCGCGGCAGACATGAGAATGCGGTCCCTGCCCATCGCACGTTAAGCAATCAAAACGTATAATGCCGGTTTTCGGGGATCGAGCAACCCCACCGGGCCAAGCCCGTCAGCAAAGCACAAGCGCTCGATAAATCGGCGACATGAACGCATCGACGGGCACCGTAGGCCATCAAATTGCTACTCTTTCGGGTGCCTTCCGCCGGTCCTTTCCATTGTTTACGCTCACCTCAGTTGCCTTTTGATTCCTTTTGGCGGCGCACGGGAAAATCTCACCCAGTGAGACTGGCGGAGTAGGCACCCGAAGGGCCTCGGTCCGAATCGTCGACCGACTCGCTGGCGGGCAGCCTCACATCCGCTGGGTGCAGCTTATACACCCAATCCTCCGAAAAGCCTGGACGGCCTCGGCCGCCGGTGACTGCGGCCGCGGGTGAAGCGGCGAGACGAGCACCCTCTGCCCACTCCCCTCGTCGCACTAGGGCTCGGGCCGCCCACGCAGAGGGCGCGTCAAGCAGGATAGGCGCCCTACCGGCCCGGTCCGCCTGCCGTAGGCGACCGGCCGCCATCGGACCACCAACTTCAGGGCCACCAACTACGACTGTCGGCTACCGCGGGCCGGAGGTCATCGGGCTGCCACCGGCCGGAGGCCATCAGACTGCCACCCACCCGGGACTTCCGCCTACCACTGGCCGGAAGTCTTGCGGCCACTGCGCCCGCCACGGCGCGGCCCCATGCGCTGCATCTCCGGGCCGAGGAAGTAGATCGCCGCGATGATGGCGCCGAGCCTGAGCAGGGTCTCGAAGGGAAGCCATAGGAAGGGGAGCCACAGGCCAACGATGTTGTTCCAGACCATGACGATCAGTCCCGCCCCGAGGATGACGAGCCACCTGCGCTTCGACAGGCGGGCGCGGGCGAAGTCGTCGTCCGGCCGCAGGACGCAGGCGAGGAGCGCACAAGCCAGGAGCAAGACGAACAACACCCAGATGACGAACCGCACGTATCCCACGAAGGTATAGATGCTGAACGCAAGAATATGCGGGTCCGTCGCAACGGAAGTCATTGCGGTTCCTTTCTCCTTATGCCGCGGAACTCAGATCCAGGCCGCCGAGCCGGTGAGGCGCTCGACTTCCCCTGGGGATCGACGATAATTTCCTGTCCCGATACGAACGAGCCGGTCTCGATGACGGCGTCAGCCGCGACCGCTCGGCGTATGAGGGCCAGTGCGACGGGGCCATCGTCGGGATGTCTTGCAGCAGCCACTATACTTCCAGCCGCACGTCCCGCGCTGGTGATTTGATCACCCGGTGCCGGCAACTCGTCGAGCGGACCCTCAAGGTACAGGAGTGTCAAACGTCGCGGTGGTTTGCCCAGATTCACGAGTTTTGCAACGGTTTCCTGGCCGCGGTAGCAGCCTTTGTCGAGGTGGACGGCCGTTCGCAGCCAGTCGAATTCGTGCGGAAGAGCACGTGCGTCGACGTCGGCGATCCGCGGGCGCCACGCGGCGATGCGGGCCGCCTCCCACGCCAGGGCCCCGGCCGGCACGAGTCCTGCAGTCATCAACCGCGTCACTATGTCATCGAGCTCATTCCTGTCGGCAACGACGACGAATCGCCGCCAGCCGGCCGCCGGGTGCTCGGTGTCATCTGCGGTGTACGTGGCACCACCGGGGACGACGCCGGGCCAGGGGTCCTGCCATACGATGGGAAGCCGCGGCGCGTAGGCACACTGGCGCCAGACCGGCCCCACTCCGGGATGCGCGGACACCGGGCCGCGGTGAGGCTGCTGGTCGCCCGAGCTCGCCTGCCCGCCGGGGCGCGCCCGCAGCAAATCGCCACCGTTGGCGCTGGCACTTTCGCCGGCGCCGGCCTCGAGGGCTCCGCTACCGCTGGCGCTGGCACTACCGCTGTCGCCGGCACCGTCACCGATGCCGCCGTCGCCGCTGGCGAAACCGCCGATAGCCGCGAGCTCCTCGCGCAGGCGCACCTCCACGCGCATCATGAAGCGCATCGACTCGAGGAATTCCACCCACCCTCCGCCCCATCCGGGGTCGGTGAGGAGCCACGTCGTCTGGCCGTCGTCGACAACACCTGCCGCGCCCTGCACGTGCCCGGCCGGATCGAGCAGCAGGGTCTCGGTCGAGTCGCCCGCGCGCAGGGACAGGAGGAGCTGCGAGGTCAGCGAGTTGAGCCAGGCGAGCCGATCGGGCCCTTCGACGCTGACGATGTCCCAGTGGGAAAGGTCGACGAAGGCCCGCCCGCTCGCGAGCGCGCGATGCTCGCCGACGGGGTCGCCGTAGTGGGCCGCGGTGCCGGCGTCGATCCCCTCGCTGGGAACGGCGCCCTGGATGTCCAGCATCAGCCCCGCCCCACTCGCGTCAGGCGGCCGGCCATGTAGCTGGCGAGCTCGTGGCCGAAGGCGGCGATGTCGTAGGCCACGAACAGGTCGCTCTCAACGAGCCCGGCCATGAGCCTCGCACCCTCGAAGGTGGCGGACGTCGGAGTGGCGGCGATGGCGTCAGCGGCCATCTGCAACTGGGGACCCTTGATGAGCCCCGCCCACGTAATGGCGTGACCGGCCGGGTTGGAGGTCACCGCCTCGAGGATGGTGGCGCCGTCGCGCTGGTCGACGCCGGGCGCCGCGCGGAGGTAGCCGGTCACCGATGACCACGGGCTCGCTTTGGTCAGGCGCGCGTAGGCGACGTCGCCGCGCTCCTCCTTGTCGAGGACGGCAGGGTCTTCATCGGCCAGCCAGACTCGGGAGGACACGCGCAGGTAGGGTCCGTCGTCGTCATTGTCGATGGCGAGTTCGTGGACGTACGCGGCGGTCTCGATGCCTTCGTAGTCGATGAGGCCCGCTCCGCGCCAGGAACCGACGAGCCACGCCATCGGATAGGTCTCGGGCGCGAGGCCCTCGGGAATCTGGAAAACCATGCCTCTAGGCTATTGCACGATGAGAAGCGAGGCATAGCCTATGGCGCCCAACACGCAGTGCGGGAGCACCGCCAGCGACACGGCAACCGACCTCGAGGACACGTCCTTCGCGGCGAGGTCCGCCAGCGACGCCGATACGCCAAAGCTCAGGGCGATGCAGGCGGCCCACACATACGGGGCAGGATTCGACGTCGGCTCGATCGTCATGATCAGGCAGATTCCCCCAACGAGGGCGCAGGCGGTCAGCCACACGGGCAATGCCCACCTGGCGGAGGCGCCGCGCGACAGCGTGCGCCCCGTCTTCGCGGCGTAGCGGCCGAGGGAGCCGAACAACATCATGACCGCGATCATCCATATTATCCCGAGTCCGTCGAACCGCATGACGCTAACCCACAGCGCCGCCGAGCAGACGACGAGGCTGCCCAGATATGTGCCGGACACCTGGCCGAGCAGGTTCTCGCGCCCGTCCTTGCGCACCATCTCGCCCATGAATGCCGCGAAAATCGCAAGGGCAGCCACGTAGACGACGTAGACGGCACCGTGCCACGCCGCGAAGATCGCCAGCGCGCCGATGCCCGCCATGATGGTCTTCGCGATCTGCGGCTGGGGGAAGCGCATGGCCCTGACCCACCCGGGTATGAAGGCGACAACGAGCGCCGCGACTACCACGACCGTCGGCATGCTTGACGCTAGCGAACTCGGACGTGCCGTGTCACACCACCCGTCGGGAACCACGCACTCTTCCCCCGGTTGCAGGTCCGGGCACGGATTGGGGCAGCCGGAACCGCGGTCCTCGAGGAGGAACCCAAGCCACGCCGCGCATCCGAGCGCGAGGCAGGCCACTATCGAAGCTATCAGGGCGTAGGCGACCTCCCGCTTCCCCGCAACCGCAGGCCTGTCCCGTTTCGACCTTTCGGCGGGAGAAGACGACTGACTCATGCCGCCATTGTCCCACACCTGGAGCACCCGGTGCTTTTCAAGGACTTGGTCACTAAGGCCCATCCCATACCGCCCCGCCAAACCGGCAGGTAGCATGGCTTCGGTCGATACCCCTTCACAGCCGGTCACCCCTCCACGACCGGCACCACGAGACGCCACTGACGACGATACCCACGTGCCCGAGAGGAGTAGCGATGAGGGATGCCGTGCTCCTGACTGCCGAAGGCGGCGGCCCGGAAGCCGTACTTCCCGGTCTGATGTCGCTGCCTCTTGATGTGTCGGTGGCTCCGATGAGCCCGCCGTCGCTCATCGCCAACCTCGACGCTCCGCTGATCATCCTCGACGGACGGCACGACCTGGATTCGGCGCGGGAGGCGTGCGACGCCGTCGCAGGGTCGCTCCAGACGCCACCGATTCTGCTCGTCGTCGACGAGGAGGGGTACGCCGTCGTCTCGGCCTCGTGGGGCGTTGCGGACACCGTGCTCCACAGCGCACCGCCCGCGGAGATCCACGCGCGCATCCGCATCGCGCGTGAGCACGCCGAGGCACGGGCGTCCCGGGCCGAGCGGTCGCTCGTCGTTCACGCGGGCGAGCTCGTCATCGATCCCGGCGCATTCGAGGCCACTGTCGAGGGGCAGGTCCTCGAGTTGACGTTCAAGGAGTTCGAGTTACTCCACTACCTCGCCCTGCGTCCGGGCCGCGTGGTCTCGCGTGAGACGCTGCTCGAAGAGGTGTGGGGCTATGACTATTTCGGAGGCTCGCGGACCGTCGACGTTCACGTGCGCAGGCTGCGGGCCAAGCTCGGGGCCTCGCACAAGTCCCTCATTTCGACCGTGAGGAACGTCGGCTATCGCTTCGAGCCCGGAGGCCGACGTGGGAGGGCAGGGCGGGAGCCTCGCCGGTAAGTCAGGTCCGGGGCGCGCCGGGGCCGCGACTCGGTTGGCGCGCGAATCGTCTAAGGCCCGCGACTCGGGGCAGCTCCTGCGGCGAGCGCTCGCGGCGCTGTGCCGGACGCGCGGACTGTTGCCCGCGGCGAGGAACAGGCGCGGGCGTTCCGCGGGGGCGTGGCCGCGGACTCCACACCATCCGCGATGGCGACGCAAGCCTCCGGTACCTGGCCGCGCGGCAGAGCGAGAACTGCGAACTGCGCAATTTTCCTTGGAATTCCGGGGTTGTCGACGGCTCCCATGCGGCGCTTTGGAGCCTCGCGCAACACGCGAAAACACGTCGGCTTTGAACGTGACACGGGCCCGCACATGCCATATGCTTGAGGCACGGCATCGGATCATGAAAGCCCCGGGCTCCAACTATTGCCGCTACGAGCGGCCTTCGCGCCGACTGGCGCTCTCAGGTCCGGTGTCCTCTCAAGGGGAGGGCCACATGTTCATGTGGCCCTCCCCTAATTGCTGTCGCCTCCCGCCGGTCTTCACTCCCCGCTCGGCGACTCGGAGTGATGCCTCCCGATCGGCAGGACCAGGGGCTTGCCAGAAACCGGATCGTCAATGACCTGGCTGCGCATCCCGAACACCTGCGCGACGAGCTCGGACGTCAGGATCTTCCCGGGCTCTCCCGCGGCGCATATGCTCCCGGCCTTCATCGCCACGAGGACATCCGCGTAGCGCGCGGCGAGGTTGAGGTCGTGCAGAACCATGACGATGGTCGTGCCGCGCGAGGCATTGAGGTCCGTGAGCAGGTCGAGCACCTCGACCTGGTGCGTGACGTCCAGGAAGGTGGTCGGCTCGTCGAGCAGGAGTATGTCCGTCTCCTGCGCCAGGGCCATCGCGATCCACACGCGCTGGCGCTGGCCACCCGACAGCTCGTCGACGGATCGCTCGGACAGCTCCGTCGTGAATGTCGCGGCCAGCGCGTTGTCGACGGCCTCGTAATCGTGGGCAGTCCAGCGCCCGAGCAGCCCCTGGTGGGGGTGACGCCCGCGCCCGACGAGGTCGGCCACGACGATGCCCTCCGGCGCCACGGGCCCCTGTGGCAGCAATCCGAGCATCCGCGCCGTCTCCTTCGAGGAGCGCTCGCCTATCGCCTTGCCGTCCAGGACGACGGTGCCCTCGCGCGGCCCCAACAGCCTGGCGTAGGCGCGCAGCAGCGTCGACTTGCCACACCCATTGCCACCGACGATCACGGTGATCTTCCCGATCTCGATGTCGAGGCTCAGCTCTTCGACGACGGTGTGGGCGCCGTAGGCGAGCGTGACGGATCGTGCTGCGAGTTCGTGTGTCATAGGGAGCTTCCCGAGCGGTTGGATCTGATGAGGAGGTAGATGAGGTACGGGGCGCCGAGCACGCCGGTGATCACGCCGACGGGGTAGCGCACGCCGAAGAAGTACTGGCCCGCAAAGTCCGACGCCATCACGAGGATCGCCCCGATCATCGCGGACGGTATGAGCAGCGAGGCCCCCGGCCCCATGACGCGTGCGGCTATGGGGCCGGCCATGAAGGCCACGAAGGCGATCGGCCCGCACGCCGACGTCGCCATGGCCACGAGCCCCACGGCGCAGATGATCATGCTCACCCGCGCGAATTGGACGTTCACGCCCAGGCCCATGGCGGAGTCGTCGCCGAAGCGCATGATGTTCAGGTTACGGCTCTGGACCACCATGAATGGCAGCAGGAGAGCGCACGCCAGGGCCAGCGGGGCAAGGCGCTCCCACGAGGCATGGTGCAGGCTTCCGGTCAGCCAGCGGTTGGCCACCACCAGGTCCCACATGGCCGCCTTGGACACGACGTAGGTCACGACGCTGTTGAGGATGGCGGCCACACCAATGCCCACAAGGATGAGGCGCGTTCCGGCGAAGCCTTTCCGGTAGGAGAGGAAGTAGATCGCCATGGCCGTGGCCAGCGCTCCGGCCAGCGCCATGAGCGAGACGTCCCCGTCGTCCATGTGCAGCATGAGGATGCCGATCACGCCCGTGGCCGAAGCCCCCGCGCTGATGCCGATGATGTCGGGCGAGGCCAGCTGGTTGCGAAGCATCGTCTGGAAGGTGATGCCCCCGGCGCCGAAGGCCAGGCCGGCGAAGAGCGCCAGGCTCGCCCGGGGAAGGCGGATCTCCCCCACCGCGTAGGTGGCGCCGGGAATGTCCTCGCCGCGAATGACGTCCCAGACCACCGGCAGTCCGTAGAACGTGGAGCCGCAGGTCACGGACACGACGTACAGGGCCACGACCGCGGCGAGGAGGATCGCCGTAACGATGGCCCGGCGCCGCTGCCTCGCGCGCCGGCCTTCCCGAATGGAACGCCGACGCGATGCGCCCGGCTGCCGGGCCTCGCCGCCCGGCGGTGAGGCCGCAGGCTCTGCTGCCACCGCGGCGGCGCCTTCGCCCTTGGCACCAGCATGCGCGACGCCCTCGCCCTCGAGCACTGCCGCGCCACCGGCGCGTTTAGCTTCCGCGGCTGCCCCTTCGCTCCCGGGCCCGGTCTGGCCAGCCACAGCTGCGGCCTTCCCGCGCGCGCCAGCCCGGCTCACCGTCTCTTCGCTCACAGTTCACGCACCTTCTGCCTCCGCACGATCCAAATGAAGAACGGCGCTCCGATGAGCGGCGTGACGATGCCGACGTCGAGCTGCTCGCCATCGACGAGGATCCTGCCAACGAGGTCGGCGCCAACCAGCAGCGCCGCCCCCAGCAGCGCGGAGAAGGGCAGTAGCCACCGGTGATCGACGCCGATGAGCAGCCGGCACACGTGCGGAACCACGAGACCGACAAAGCCAATGGGACCCGCAACGGCCGTCGCCGCGCCGCACAGCATGACGGCGCCTACCGACGCCAGCGCGCGGGTGCGGCCCACGTTCTCGCCGAGCCCCCGGGCGACGTCGTCCCCCAGCGCCAACGAGTTCATGCCGCGCGCCGTGGCCAGGCAGATGAGCGCGCCGGCCGCCAGGAAGGGAGCCACGAGGCCTATCCGCCCCCAGCTGGCACCGCCGACGTCGCCAATCTGCCAGAACCGGAAGTTACTCAGGACGTTGGCGCGCGGCAGGATGAGCGCGTTGATCAGCGACATGGTCGCCGCCGACGTCGCCGCGCCCGCCAGGGCGAGCTTGAGCGGAGTCGCCCCGCCGCGCCCCAGCGAGCCTATCGAGTAGACGAATATCGCGGCCAGGCTCGCACCGATGATCGCCACGAAGACCTTGGTCGTGGCATTGGTCAGGCCGAAGAACACCATCCCCGTCACCACGGCGAAGGCCGCCCCGTTCGACACGCCGAGGATGCCGGGGTCGGCCAGCGGGTTGCGGGTCACGGCCTGCATGGCCGCCCCCGACAGCGCGAGCGCCGCACCGATGAGGATGGCCAGCACGGCGCGCGGCAGCCGCTTGACCACCCTGGCCTCGCCGATCGAGGCGGCGTCGCCGTCGAGCGCACCGACGATGTCGCTCAGCGACACGCCGCGGGCACCGAATGCCACCGCCGCGCAAAACACCGCAACGAGCACCGCGCATCCGACGGCCAACCACACAATGCGCAAAGCGGCCGAGTCCCGGAGCCTGTCCGAGCTCGCCCGCTGCGCCACTTCGACATCACTCAAAGTGCTTGCCTTTTCGCGTCAGGCCGGTATCGGCCGGCATCAGGACGACTTGTTCGCCGCTTCTTCGATGAGACCGAAGTAGTTGTCGATTCCCCACGGCAGGCCGAGGGGCGACGGGCTGGCCATGGCGGCCTGCGGCGTCTCGTTCTCCAAAAGCGCGATGCGGCCCTCTTTGATGGCCGGGATGTTCGACAGGAGCGGGTCGTCCTGGAGCCGCTTGACGAGGTCGTCCGATCCATAGGAGACGATGACGTCGACATCGTCGAACCGGTCGGCGTCCTCGGCACTGACCTCGACGTAGAACTCCTCGGCCGTCTTGCTCTCCTCGTCGACGATGGCGGGCACGCCGAAGCCGTACTGCTTGAGGAAGGCGGCGCGGGTGTCGCCCGTCGTGTAGAAGCTGATCTTGGAAAGGTCGGCGTCGTTGTCGTAGCCGGAGAACAGGACGGTCTTGCCCTTGATGTCCGGGTGGGCGTCGAGCGCCTCGTTGACGCGGGCGTCCAGGTCGGAGATGAGCTGCTCACCTTCCTGCGACTTGCCGATCGCCTTGGAGTTCATGCGGATCATGCACTCCATCGTGGTCTGCCACGGCTTGCCCGGGTAGGCGACGACGGGCGCGATCTTCGACAGCTTGTCGTAGTCTTCCTGGCTCAGGCCCGAGGAGGAGGCGAGGATGACGTCGGGGTTGGTCTTCTCGACTTCCTCGTAGGGGATGGAGTCGGTTTCATCGAAGAGGGCGGGCGTCTCGGCGCCGAGCTCCGTCAGCTTGTCCTCGACCCAGGGAAGCACGCCGTTGTCATCGTCGTCGCCCCAGGTCGTCTTGGTCATCCCGACCGGGACGACGCCGAGGGCCAGCGGAACCTCATGATTGCCCCACGAAACGGTGGCCACGCGCTCGGGCTGCTTCTCGATCGTCGTCGTGCCGTAGGCGTGCTCGATTTCGAGCGGGAACTGAACCTCACCCTCCGTGGGCTGGCAGGCGGTGTCCGAAACGTCCTGAGTCTCGGCTTGAGCCGTGGTCTCCTGCGAGCCCGACTCCGAGGTGCTGGCATCGCTCGACTCGGAGGAGTCCGAGTCGCCCGAGGAACAGGCGCCCAGACTCAAAGCGAAGACGGCGGTCAGCGCCATGGCCGTCCGATGAAATGTACGCACGGGTACTCCCTTCAAAGAAGTGTGAATGAAGCCCAACGGGGGCGGTTAGGCACACCTAACGGTACAGGGTGGAACTATAGCTAGCGCTGTAAGCTTGCGCACTTTCCGTCCGGATGGCGTCGCTAAGCGTTCACCCCGGCCAATAAGCGTTCACCCCGGCCGACCCGGACCTTTGTCCCTCGGGCGACGCCTGCCGCCCACCCTATCCACGGCTCGATGCGTTACCGTACCCAGAACCGCCAAGCACATCTGTCGCGAACCGTCCGAGCCCGCCGTCGCCGACCGAATCTCGCCGGGCCTGCGCGAGGCAGATGAACCTTCCTCGAACGCGCCCGGGCGCCACACACAGCCGGAGAACACCCTCCGACGTCACCCTTTTTTCGTTGATATACCAGGGAAAAGCAAAGCTCAAGGACTTCGGGGCCGAAATGTGTGGGCAGTTTTTTCCCAAATGCCTTATTCTGACCAGTGGACTGCCTTTACGGTGAAGGCAACCGTTCAGATCAGGAGCTTTCGTGTCACCTAAGTTCTCGAAGTCCGACTCGCTGTTCGAACTACTTTCAGCACAATCGCAATTTTTGGCACAATCGGCCGACATCCTTGGGCAAGTTCTCACGGCCGACAATGAGAGCCGCGCATCGCTGAACGAGGAATTACACAAAGTCGAGCAGAACGCCGACGACGCGTGCCACCTCGTCCTCAACAAGATCAACCAGTCTTTCGTCCTCCCCTTCGACCGCGAGGATCTCTACAGCCTCGTCTCGGTTGTCGACGACTGCATTGACTTGACCGACGAGGCCGGCGACAACTTCATCCTCTACAAGCCGGCCGCGCTACCCGAGGGTGTCGCGACGCAGATCGAGATCCTCCAGTCCTGCGCCGAGCTGTCAATCCAGACGATCGGCCGGCTCGACCGCATCAACGACTCCATTCGGGAGTCGTGGATTGAGGTCAACAAACTCGAAAACCAGGGAGACAAGCTTTACCGCTCGATGATCGCCGACCTTTTCGAGGGCGGGACAGACGCTCTCGAAGTCCTCAAGGTCAAGGCCGTCCTCGATACGCTCGAAGACGCGATAGACGCCTACGAACACCTCTTCGGTACCATCGAGGCGATTGCAATCAAGGAGTCCTGACCCGTGGACACGACCCTTCTGCTGGTCATCACGATCGTCGTCGTCGCTTTCGTATTCGACTACACGAACGGCTTTCATGACGCCGCCAATGCCATCGCGACCTCGGTGGCCACACGGGCGTTATCGCCCCGCACGGCCCTGACGATGGCAGCGATAATGAACTTCGTTGGCGCACTCCTTGGGACGGAGGTCGCCAAGACCATCGGAGGCGGCATCGTCGAGGTGACGCCAGAATCGGGGAATTTAGGCCTCATAGTTGTGTTCGGCGCCCTCATAGGCGCCATCACATGGAACATCATCACCTGGTGGTACGGGCTGCCGTCATCATCATCGCACGCCCTCATCGGCTCCCTCGCGGGCGCGGGCATCGCGGCGTCGTTCTCCGTGCATTGGACCGTCATCTGGGACAAGGTCATCGTCCCGATGGTCCTCTCCCCCCTCGTGGGCTTCACACTCGCCTACATCCTCATGAAGATGCTCTTGCGGATCCTGGTAAATGCGCCGTACCGCAAGACGATGCGCGGCTTCCGGCGCTGCCAGATGTTCTCGGCCGCCGCGATCGCTCTGGGGCACGGCCTCCAGGACGCCCAGAAGACCATGGGCGTCATCGTCATCGCCCTGACCGCGGGCGGGTACCAGAGTGCCGCCGATACCCACATTCCCCTGTGGGTCCAGGTGGGCGCCGCAGCCGCGATCTCCGCAGGCACGTATTCCGGCGGCTGGCGCATCATGAAGACACTCGGGCAAAAGATCATTGACCTCGATCCGGCCCGCGGTTTCGTGGCCGAGTCCGTCGGGGCCAGCGTGCTGTACGCGACCGCCTTCCTCATTCACGCCCCCATTTCGACGACGCACACGATCACCTGCGCGATCATGGGCGTGGGGGCGACCAAGCGCCGATCCGCCGTGCGGTGGGGCATCGCCGGCAATATCGTCGTCGCGTGGGTTGTGACGCTGCCTGCGGCCGGCCTCGTCGGCGCCCTGGCCACCTGGATTCTGGAGAGCGTGTTCTTCTAAGACGGCTGCCGGCTCGTCGACTCTGGGCGAATCGTCGACTCCGAGCGAAGCCATTTCAAGCGTGGCCTACGTCGGGCACTGCCCAACCCCAGGCGGCCCTACCCAAGGCCGCCGGCCTACCTACTCGAGGTGCTGTGCCGTTGCTACTCCAGGCGTCCCTGCCGGAAGAGTTCACCGGCCGCCGCCAACTCGCGCGACGTCGCCAGTAGCGCCGAATCGCGCCGTGTGACCGCCGTGGCCAGTGGATGGGAGTCGGCCTCGATCCACACCGCCTCGAGCCTGCCCAGCAGCCCCGTGAAGCGCGCGGAGTCGTCGAGCAGCTCGGCGAAGTCGCCTTCGTAAGCGCCGGCGAAGACCCTGTCCCACTCCTGGCGCAGCACGCCGGGCTTGGGGATGTCGGCCGAGTCTGCCTCCTCGCCTCCCCTCGCGGCGAGGAACTCGGCAACGGCCTGGTAGCGCTTGGCGACGTCGTCGCCCTCGCGCCGTATCCATTCCCGCAGGAGGTATCCGCGCCAGAGAACGCCCGGCAGGCTGTCTTGCGGGGAGCGCACCCACGTTTCGGCGAGCACATCAACGCCCTCGGAATCAACGAGGTCGAGGACGCGGGCGACGGCGGCCCTGTCCGTTTCTCGGAATCGGCGGCCCATCGGCACGAGCGCCTGAGCGGACGTGTGAGCGAGTTCCGAATTGTAGGCGACGTCGGCATCCCCCTCGATCGCTTCGATCTGGGCGTCATCGAGCTGCGCCGGACGGCGGGGCCTTGTGTTCATGGCGAACCTCCTTTTGTCACGTCTATTGTGACTCAGATCAAGCTTCGGAGGGAACTGGACGCGGTCGCCGTGCCCGGAGTTTCGCGTTAGCGCCAGGCTTCGCGCATGCCTCACGGCGCACCTGCCGCTCCCTCGACGCAACTGCCACGTCGGTCACATATCGTGAGACCTCCTTTCGCCGCACACCTCGCGCTGGTAGCTTGGCCTCATCGCTTAGGCGAAACTTCACCTACCCATCGAGTCAGAGGAAACCACCATGGAATCCTTCCGCACCGTCATCGCAGCCCCGTCGTCGACGGCAGGCATTGCGTGTATGTCGTGCGGCTCGATGCACGGCCGGATGTGTTGATCGGTAATGCTCGCCGATCCAATCGCTCGCCACGTCCGGCCGCACCGATGAGTGCATAGGGACGCTTCCTTCGACTCGCAGTCAATCTTCCGGCCCGTTCTCGGCGCGTCTGCGCCATCAGCCACTGGGCTTGAGGCTGGCGCCCGACGCATCGAAGACAGCGCGGCACTTCGAAGGCCGCTCCCGTCCCGCTCGACCAGCGGCATCGACAGCGCCCCGCGGCGTTGGCCGCGCAAGCACGGGGATGCCCGCCACAGGCTCATCCCGCCGTCGGCCCATTGCGTAGCGGGCAGCCTACCGGCCTCGCGGGCAACCGCTTCGCGAATAGCCCTCGGACACCGCGCAAAGCTCAGCCGCACCGCGGCCGATTGCGGCAATTGGATCGCATGCTCCGCCACCACCCAACCTCGCTTCGTCCACAGCACAGATAATGGAGACACCACTATGCTATTGACAGGCTTCGCCCTGGGAATCGTCCTCGGATTCATCTTCCAACGCGGTAGATTCTGCGTTACCGGAGCGTTCCGCGACGTGTGGCTCAGCCGCTCCACGCGCTGGATCACCGCGTTCCTCCTCGCCATTGCCATCCAGGCGGTGCTCGTTCAGACCATGATCGGACTCGGGTGGATTGACCCGAAGATCCCAACGCTCGCCGTGATCGCCGTGACGCTCGGCTCGTTCATCTTCGGCATCGGTATCGTCCTGGCCGGCGGCTGCGCCACGGGCACCTACTACCGAAGCGGCGAGGGACTCATCGGCTCTTGGATCGCCCTGGCCCTGTACGCGATCACTTCCTCGGTCATGAAGTACGGAATTGGCTCATCGGTAACCGACGCCCTTCAGGATCAGACACAGCAGGCGACTACCGTGCAGGACACACTCAACATTTCCGGTTGGGTTCCCACGCTGCTATTCGCTGGCTTCGTCGGCTACCTGCTTATCCGTCAGAGCCAAAAGCGGCTGACGCCAATCGCCACGCTGCCTCCCAAGCGCAGCGGCATCGCCCACTTCCTCTTCGAAAAGAAGTGGACGCCCAACTTCACGGCCACGCTCATCGGCCTGCTCGCCGCGCTGGCCTACCCGCTCTCCCAGGCAACAGGCCGCAACTCCGGCCTGGGCATCACGACGCCGTCGGCCAACATCGTTTCCTTCCTGACCACCGGCAACGCCACCGAGTACATCGACTGGGGCGTGTGGTTCGTCCTCGGCCTCATCCCCGGCTCCTACATCGCGGCCAAGGCCTCCGGCGAGTTCCGCCTGCGGGCGCCCGACGCCGCCACCGCCGTGCGCGCCGTCTGGGGCGGACTTCTCATGGGCCTCGGCGCGTCCGTCGCGGGCGGCTGCACCATCGGCAACTCGCTCGTTCAGACCGCGCTGTTCTCGTGGCAGGGGTGGGTCGCCTTCCTCTTCACCTTCCTCGGTGTGGGCGCGGGCGTGAAGCTCTTCATCCAGACCCACCGACGCGCGGGCGCCGAGGCGATTCAGGTCTCGTCGGCATCCGATGCCCAGCCGGTCGGTGCCTCGCAGTGAGCCTGACCGGTAGGCCGAGTCATGCGCGAAAGGCCAACCAAGACGGATTGCCGGCCGGCCGTCATCGAGCGCAGGCTGGCGCGAGACCTCGCCCCTAGACACTGCACCTGCGAACGGTGGGCGCTGAGCCGGCGCCCGCCGGAGTGCTCCAACACAACACATAGACCAGATAGACCAGGCAGTCCGCCACAAACAGGCAGTCCGCCGCAAGAAAGGACCACCCATGAACTTCATCAAGCTCAAGCGCAAGGACAAGCCCGAGCCTGTCGCCGTCGAAACCGAGCCGGGCACCGGCAGCAAGTACGTGCTCGACACGATCGGCCAGGTGTGCCCCTTCCCCCTCGTTGAAGCCAAGCGCGCCATTGAGCCACTGAATTCCGGCGACGAGTTGAAGATCGACTTCGACTGCACCCAGGCAACGGACTCCATTCCGGCATGGGCCGCCGACAACGGCCACGCAGTCACCGATTTCCGCCAGCTCGACGAGGCCACCTGGACGATCACCGTCCGCAAGGCCTGAAGCGGCGGCCGAGCGCGACCCGGCCAGACGGATGGCGGCTCGTAGGGCGAGCGGCGGCAGACCAGACCTACACCCACGTGAGGAAATGGACTTCGACGCCGCAGCGTGAAGGCGTTAGAATCGTCGTGGGCCTGTAGCTCAACGGCAGAGCCGCGGACTTTTAATCCGTAGGTTGTGGGTTCGAATCCCACCGGGCCTACGCAAAGGGGTGGCCACCGATTCTTCGGTGACCACCCCTCGGTCTGTTTTCCAGCCCTCACGGCTGTGTCTCTAGCCTTATACGGCTGTGCCCGCGCCCGCGAGCGGTCCAACGACGATGCCCGCCTCTGGCGTCGCCGTCGGACCGCCACGAGTCGCTACCCCGCGCTGCGGGGCTGACCGACTCCTCGGTTCCACGTGCCTCCTGCGCCAGACCTCAGCCCTGCGCCGCGGAACGAAGCATCCACGCCTGCTTCTCCAGGCCCGTGGCAATGCCGATGAGGATGTCGGCGGTCAGATGGTCCTCCTCGTCGACGGCGTCAAGGCTGGCCTTGATCCGATCGGATACGACGAGGAGGAGCTCCTCGAACTGCGGGTAGACCTCGTCGACTCGCAGGGCTCCGGCGTCGACCTGCTTGAGGCCGCTCTGCTGCGCGACCGTGGCGGCGCGCGCATCGGGGAATCCGCCGATGGCGGCAAGACGCTCGGCGACCTCGTCCGAGGCCGCGCGGACCTCGTCGACGATCTCGTCGAGCTGGAGGTGAAGCGCCCGGAAGCGCGAGCCCTGAATATTCCAGTGGGCCTGCTTGCCGAGAAGGGCGAGGTCGGTCAGATCAACGGTTGCCTGCTGCAATGCCTTGGCCACAACGGGCGACGGTTCCAGAGTCATGTTTCCTCCTCTTTCCTGCCGGTGCTGTGCACCGCCGGTACTCATTAACTTGAACGAATCCAGTTTAACAGAATCTTCTTGCTCCGATGTCGTTTCAACCTATCTATCGGGCCACAACGGGACAATCATCTGCCAGGCAGGGTGCCCACTCGCCCGCTGCGTTCCTTTCAACCGCCCGAGGCCCGCGGCCCTAAGTCCCGAGGCGTCGGGCGATTCCCGAAGAGCCGGGCGAGCGAGCGCCACTCGCGTCGAGCAGTACCACTCGCGTCCGGCAGTACCACTCCGCCGGACGGTACCGCGTCCGGCAGTACCAGACACAACGACGCAAGAACCGCTGGCCAGCCGCAACACCAAGCACCGCGGGCTGGCCACAAGCACCAAGCACCGTCGGCCGGGACGCCGAGAGGCCCGGCGCCTCATCGGCACCGGGCCTCTCAGCTTTCAACTGCGCCAACCGGAAGGCAGCCGCATCGACAAGCGGCCGCACCCATCGGCGGGCAGCTGCATCAGGCGCTATGTCTCGGCTGCGACGAACCACGCGGCCTGGTATGGCGCGAAGTCGATCCGCGGCAGGCTCAGGTCCCACTCGTAGCCGCCCAGGAGCTCGCGGGCCTTCATGCCCACGCGCTTGGCCAGCACGTCGTGCCTGAGCGAGACGGTTTCGCTCGTGAAGTTGTAGACCTGGACCATGTTCCCGAGCGGATGCTTGCGCTCCAGGACGAGCAGCCGGTGCTCAGGGCTTTCCACAGGATCCGAGGCGGTCGCGGCGTGGATCTGCGTCGTCGCCGCACGCACAGTGAGAATGTGCCTGATCGCGGCGTTGACGCGCCCAGCCGGGCTCTCCGTATCCGTCTCCACGCGCTTGGCCAGTTCCCAGTCCATGAACGGGCGGTGCGCCCAGCGGTTGTCCTCGGCGTGAGCCGGGTCGTCCACATAGTTCATGTCGTTGAACATGCCGAGCTCGTCGCCCATGTACAGCAGCGGGACGCCGCCATAGCCGGCGATCACCGCGTACATGAGCGAGATGCGCTTGATGGCCAGGTCGATTTCCTGCTCGTCGCCCTCCTCGACCGCCTTCTCCAGGCCCGCGAGGCTGGCGCAGCTGCCGGAGATGCGGCTGTCGCCAGTGGCGGGGTTCTCCTGGAAGATGAGACCGCGCGAGAAGGATCCGGGATGCTTGCCCGAGTAGAAATCGGACAGGTAGGCGCGGTGGCCCGGCCCGGTGACGCCCACCATCTGGGCGTCGTGGTCCGAGATCGCCCATCCGATGTCGTCGTGGCAGCGCACGTAGGTGGCCCACGTCGCCGTTCCCGGCTTGCTGGGCATCTCCGCGAGCGCGACCTGCGCCATCTCCGCACCACCCGTGGCCAGCGAGTTCCACAGCTGGACCATGAGCTCGTTGTGGTAGGCCATGTCCGAAACCAGCCCGTAGTGCTTGCCCACTCCGAGGTACGGCATGAGGTCCTCGGGCGCGACGATGGCCTCGGCCTTGAAGGCCACGGCCGGCGCCGCAATGCGCAGGCACGCGCGCAGGACCTGGGTCATGTCGTGGACCTCGGGCTGGTTCTGGCAGTTGGTGCCGAGCCGCTTCCAAATGAACGCGATCGCGTCCAGCCGGAAAATCTCGACGCCCTTATTGGCCAGCCAGCAGATGAGCTCGACGAACTCGTAGAGGACATTCGGGTTGGCCCAGTTGAGGTCCCACTGGTAGTCGTTGAACGTCGTCCACACCCACTGCCCGGCTTCCTCGTTCCAGGTGAAGTTGCCCGGCGCGAAGTCCGGGAAGATCTCCGGAAGAGTCTGCTCGTACTGATCGGGCACCTCGCGGTCGGGGAACATGAGGAAGTACTCGCGGTACTTCGGGTCGCCCGCGCGGGCCTTGACGGCCCACTCGTGCTCCTTGGCCACGTGGTTGAGCACGAGGTCCATCTCCAGCGAGATGCCCTCCTCGCGCAGCGAGGCCGTCAGGTCCTCGAGGTCCTCCATCGTGCCGAGGTCACCGCGGATCTTGCGGTAGTCCTGTACGGCGTATCCGCCGTCGTTGGCGCCCTCGCGCGGCTGGAGGAACGGCATGAGATGCAGGTAGCGCACGCCCAGGCCCTTGAGGTAATCGATATGCTCGCGCACCCCGGCGAAGTCGCCGGCGAAGCGGTCCGCATAGCAGACATAGCCAATCATCTCGGGCTGCTGGAGCCAGTCCGGGCGCAGGATGCGCTCGTCGTCGAGGTGCTTGAGTTCCTCGGATCGCGCCGCCATGGCCTCCTGGATGATCTCGGCCAGCCTCGCCTGCACCTCGTCTGCCCGGCCGGGGTAGAGCACCTCGAGCGAACTGGAGATCAGCGGGACGTAGCGGGCCCACCTCAGGTCGAAGTCGCGCTTGGTCGTCGCGTCGAGCGCCATGTCAGGCCCCCGCATCCGCCGACTCGGCGGCGCCTTCGACCTTCAGCCCGGCGACATCCTCGGCTACGTTCGGCTCGGCGGCGCCCTCGACCGGACGCACAATGAGCACGTCGCGATGCGCCCGCCGCACGACCTCGGACGCTACGGTGCCTAGCAGGCGCCCGGCGATCGAGGTGTCGCGGATGGCCCCGAGCACGAGGGCGTCGACCTCGTACTGCTTGGCCGATTCGAGAAGGGCGGAGGCGGGCTCGCCGTCGACGAGCAGCGCCGCCGCGACCTTGACGCCGTGGGATTCGACGATAGCCACGGCCTCCTCGAGCGCCTTCGTGGCGGTTGCCGAGCCCGGCACCTGGCCGAGCGTGGCCACCTGCGCCGGGCTGCCCTCCTGGCTGGCGCTGTCGCGCGAGCTCAGAGTGGTGTAGGCGCAGATGATGACGACGTCGGCCCCGTGGGCCTTGGCGAGCGTCGCAGCGCGGACCACCGTCGGGCCCGCGAGCGAGCTGCCGTCGGTGCCAACGAGGATCCGGCCGTAACCCTGGACCTGTGCATCAGTCACTGAAGGCTCCCTTCACTTCGACCTTGGGCGGTGCGGTGACGTCATCCATGTCGCGCACGATGGGCGGCTCCTTGATCCACGTCATCGAGATGGCCGCGAGCGCCAAGAGCACGCCGGCGAAGGTCATGGCATTCGTCGGATTGCCGCCCAGCAGATGCCTGTAGACAAGACCGAAGGTGAACGTCTCAAACAGCTGCGGGATGACGATCATCATGTTGATGATGCCCATGTACACGCCGTAGCGGTTGGATGGCACCATGCGCACGGCCATGATGTACGGCACGCCCATGATGGAGGCCCAGGCAATGCCGAAGCCGATCATCGGCAGGAACAGCAACCACCGGTTCGTAATGTGCGGGAAGATGAGCAGGCCAACGGTGGCGCACAGCAGGCAGGCGATGTGCACCCACTTGGCGCCGCGCTTCTTCGCAATGCCCACGAGGGCGAAGGCCACCGTGAAAGTCACGACGTTGTAGAAGCCATTGACCAGACCTGTGAAGGGCACCACTTGCTCGGTGTACACGTCCGACTGCGCATTCGTGTTGAAGACGGACTTGGCAATCGACAGGGAGACGTACTGCCAGTACACGAAGAGCGCGTACCACTGGAAGAGGTAGACCAGTGCGAGCTTGCGCAGTTCCCTCGGCATTTCGACGATGGCGACCCCGATGTCCTTGATCGCGCCAAAGCGCTCGCGGTCCTGCTTCGAGCGCAGCCTCTCCAGCTCCTCCGGCGTCGGCGGAATCTCATCGGTGGAAAGAACCGAGACGAGCACCGAGCCGATCGAGCAGATGGCGCCGAGCCAGAAAGCCGCAAAGACGTAGTACGGCAGACCGCCGCCCGCGGAGGACGAGAGGAACCGCTCGAAGACCCACATCGACACATTGGCCAGGGTGATGCCGAAGCCGGTGAAGAAGGACTGGGCGAGGAAGCCCTTGGCCGTCTGGCTCGGGGGGAGGCGGTCGGCGATGAAGGCTCGGTAGGGCTCCATGGCCGTGTTATTGGAGGCGTCGAGCAGCCACAGCAGCAGCACTGCCATCCACAGTGCCGACACCATCGGGAAGAGGAAGAGGCAGATCGAACAGCCGATGGCGCCGATGAGGAAGAAGGGCTTTCGCCTTCCGTACTTCTCGCTCCATGTTCGATCGGAGAGGGCTCCGATGATCGGCTGGATGAGGAGGCCCGTGACCGGCCCCGCCATGTTGAGCAGAGGCAGCTGGGCCTCATCCGCGCCGAGCATGTTGTAGATGGGGTTGATGGCCGTCTGCTGCATGCCGAAGGAGTATTGGATGCCGAAGAAGCCGAAGTTCATGAGGAGAATCGACTTCATCGTCATCATTGGCTTATGCCGGATGACCGTAGTTGTTGAACTCATGAGATGCCGTTCTATGAGGTGGCGCCGCTCTGGTTGGCGTCCAGGTATGCCTGCAGGTTTTCGAGGATCGACTCCCAGCCGTCCGAGTAGTCCACGGCGGCGTCGGGAGTATACGGACCCTGCACGATCCGTACGAGCGTTTTGTCTTGGCCCAGCCTGGAGAACTCCACGCGGAGCTCGACGGGCTTGGACGGGTCGATGCCTTCAATGCCGGTGATGCGCTGACGCGTCACGAAGACATCGGGGTAGAAGACTTCGGTGTAGATTCCATCGACCACCCAAATCTTCGAGGGGTCGTCATCGCGCACCTTCGTGTGGCGAAGACGTCCGCCGAGCTGGGGATCCAGCTCCACGGAATCCGGGACGACGTGCCAGCCCTTCGGGGCAAACCACTGGGCTAGCGCGGCCGGCTCGGTGAAAGCACGAAACAGTACGCTTCGCGGCAGATTGAACTGCCGCTCGACCTCTAGGATCGTATCGGCTTCCATATCGATTCCTCCGTCGCAATCGAGGGCAGCCTCCCGCAGAAAGCCGCCCGGTGATGAGGTGATGCCGTAACCTTCGGGGACCTCAGGGCACGGCAAAGTTCAGCTTATGCGTTTTCACCCGTCGGAGAAAGCGACTTTCGCAACTTGTTTCCTTTTACCCCAATAAATGAGACGAAGGAGCTAAATTCTTGACGATGGGTTAGTAGGCCGCAAGGTCCGGCTGGTAGAGAAGGTCAGCGCGCATGTCACGCAGTCGGCTGGACCTGGGTGATGAGCCCGAGATGGTCGGCGATCGGCAGGCGCACGACGTCGGCCTCACCCTCGGAGCGAAGGCCCCGTCCGAGGACGTGGTCGATCTGCGTCCTCGGTTTGCTTTCCGGAAAGGTGAGGGCCTCGGCCAGGACGTCGAGTCCGGTGGCCTGCCGCACGCTGTCGAGCTTGAGGTTCAGGTCGCCGAGCAGAAGGAGCGGGGCATCGGGCACACCGTGCTTGGAGGCGAACGCACGCATCTTCCTTTCGAGGTATTCGAGCTGCTCGAGGTTCTGCTCCCGCCTTGCCGTCAGGTGCGCGGAGGCGACGACTATGGGCTCGGGCGTCCGCACGAGCGCCAGGATCGCCATCCGCTGCTCTTCCGTGCGGAAGTAGAAGCCGGCGATCCCCTTTTGGCGCTTGGGGTCGCGGCGGAAGGGATTCTTCCATGAAGGCAGGCGCAGGGTCTTCGCTGCCTCAATGGGGTGGCGGCTGAGCAGCGCGATGCCGTAGCCGATCGACGCCTGGCCGCGCACCCTCATGAGAAGCTGGCTGTGAGCCCGCCGGGCCGCGGCGAACCTGGTGTGCGGCATGTTGCACTGGGCGGCGAAGGCCTCGATCATCGACCGCTGAGGCGTCTCGCGCACCTCCTGCATGGCCAGGATATCGGGGGCGGTCTGCGCGACCTTCGCCGCGCTGGACGCGAGCGCCAGGAACCGCCCGACCTCGGCGCCCGCCGCCTTCAGCGCGATAATCTCCCGTGCGACGCTCGCGTCGACCTCGAGGTCCGCGGCGGAGTCCTGGCCGGTGGCGCCCGCGGTGCCCTGGCCCGTGGTGCCTTGGCCGACGTCCGCGGCCCGCTGCGGCCGACCACCGAGCCTTTCGTCCAGGCCGAAGTAGGCGTCGTCGGCGTTCCACGACTCATTGGGAAGGCCGCTTTGAAGGTTGAGTGTCATGACCCGCATGTCATCGCTCCTCGAAGGTCATGCACACCGAGTTCATGCAGTAACGCAGGCCCGTCGGCGTGTGAGGCGCGTCGGGGAAGACGTGGCCGAGGTGGCTGTCGCACGTGGCGCAGCGGACCTCCGTGCGCGCGTACCCCAGCTTGTAGTCGGTCGCCGTCGTGACGGCGTCGCTCGACGACGGGTCGTAGAAACTCGGCCACCCGCAGCCGGAATCGAACTTCGTCTCGGAACGGAAGAGTTCGACGCCGCATGCGCGGCAGCGGTAAATGCCCTCGCGCGTCTCGTCCAGGAGCTCGCCCGTCCACGGCCGCTCCGTGCCCGCCTCGCGCAGCACGTGGAACTCGGCTGGCGTCAGGACGGCGCGCCACTCGGCCTCGGTCTGGGGAAGAAGGTTGTCACTCACGCCTACATCCTCGCGCCTGACGGCAGAGGTGTCCACTCCCCCGCGCCTTTGAGGCTGAGGGGACGACGGGCCCGGAACCTTGCGGCACAGGGCCCGAGAGTGCTGCCGGCGCGCCGGCCGTGTCGCTCGCCCTGGGCCTTTGCGCATCGGACCCGAACCGCTGCGCGCCGGGAGGGCCGAACTCAGGCAGTACCCGGCCAACACCACGCCTCAAGCAGCGCCGCGCACCAGCGGGACTGATCGACACGCGGCCGGCCTAGCGTTCGCCGTCATGCTCGTCTTGCCATTCGTCGTCGACGTCGGAGGCGTACTCGGCCTCCCGCTTGCGGGCGGCCTCCTCACGCTCGCGCATGGCTGCTTCGCCGGGGCCGGAGAATTCCTTGGCGCGCCTTTCGGCACCGATCGAGCCGCTGAAAATCGACGACTCGTATCCCGTTTCGACGAGGTTGGCCTGACCCTCGTCCTCGTCCATCGTCCAGCGCTCGGCAATGGGGATGCGCACCGTGGGAAGCGTCTTCGTCTTGGCGAGTTCGGATTCCTCGGCGACGCCGCCGCGCGCATTCGCCTGCGTGCTCGC